>JBDZVS010000001.1:0-344629 GCA_040255825.1 Hyphomicrobiales bacterium
AACTCCAACAAGGGCAATATCGGCATCAAGTGCGATAACGCCTTCCTGCCCCAGAGCGGCATGTTCGGCATCGGTCTCAGCTATGCCGATACCATCACGGCCTGTAATACGATGTACGGCGCGGCGGCCTTCAATGGTGTGACCCCGGCACAGATCGCCGCCGGCACGCCGACGGCGACGGGCGGCGCCATGCAGGGCTTCTCGATCACCACCACCAACGGCAACATGAACCTGGACCAGATCGTCAACATGCAGCGTGACATGCGCCGCTATGTGGTCGGCGGCGATGGTGCCTTCAGCCTGTTCGACACCGACTTTACCTGGGACAGCTACTTCCAGCATGGCGAGAACAACACGGCGTTCCATATCCTGAACATGCCGTTGAAGAACCGCTTCAATCTGGCGATGGACGCGATCCAGTTGACCGACGGCTCGATCGTCTGCCGCGATCCGGCGGCCCGGGCCAATGGCTGCGTGCCGTTCAATCCCTTCGGCACCTCGATGCCGAGCCCGGCAGCCATCACCTATATCGACAACCAGGCGCATGGCGCCAAGGTCGGCGGTCCGGAGATGCGCCAGTGGATGCGTCAGGAAGCCTTCGGCCTCAACTTCAACACCAGCCCGATCAAGAACTGGGCCGGCGATGTCTCGGTGGCCTTCGGCTACGACTATCGTGAAGAAGGCTTTGCCCAGTGGGCCGACCCCTATTCGGGCGGTATCACTTCCAGCAGCCCGGCCAATGCGCTCTATCCCTGCACCGATCCGTCGATCGACTGCGTGGCTTCGGGCGGCGCGACCGGTCACGTCAATCCGGGCAACTGGAACGCCGGCAACTATACCGGCGGCGAAGGCAACTATCATGTGAATGAAGTGTTCGCAGAGTTCGGCATCCCGCTGATAGACGATGCGACCTGGGGCAAGGCCGATCTCGACCTGGCCGGCCGTTTCGAGCGCTACTCCACCGCCGGCGACATCGTCGCCTGGAAGGTGGGTCTGACCTGGGATACGCCGATCCCCGGCGTGCGCCTGCGCACCCTGCAGTCGCGTGACGTTCGCGCCCCCAACCTGGCCGACCTGTTCCTGCCGCGCCAGACGAAGAACGGCGGCTTCTGCAACCTCTTTGCCGATCCGAACTGTACTTCGACGCAGGTCATGGGCGAGACGAATGCCGGCAACCCCTTGCTGAAGCCGGAAAAGGGTCAGACCACCCAGATCGGTCTGGTCTACCAGCCGGACTTCCTGCCGGGCTTCCAGGCCTCGTTCGACTATTACCGCATCATCGTGAAGGGCATCATCACGTCCTCAGGTCCGGGAACGGTCGAAACGCTGTGCTATCAGGGCATTTCCGCCTACTGCTCGCAGCAGTTCATCCAGACCGCCAATGGCCAGCCGCAGACGACCGCGCCGGGCAATCAGGGCCGGGTGGGCGATCCCAACCAGGTGCTGTCGATCACCGGCGTTCCGTTCAACTCTGCGGGCCTGCTGACCGACGGTTTCGACATCGAGGCCAGCTATCAGTTCGATCTGCAGGACTTCGACGTGCCCGGCGACTTCGTGGCGCGCATCCTGGCCAACCACACCATGAAGTTCATCTCCGATCCGCTGCAGGCCGGTCAGTTCGCCACCGAGGCAGCTGGTGTGCTGGGCGGCGGCTTCAACAGCTCGACCTACAGCCAGAGCACCGGCAACGTGCTGACCTGGAAGGTCACCGGCCAGCAGAGCTGGCAGGGTGACGTGCTGGGCCTGACCCTGACGGAGCGCTGGTTCGCCGATGGCGTGATGTTCGGCAAGTGGCTCGATCAGGGCATCGCCAGCCCCGGCAACCGCTATGTCGTCTGCTCCAGCGGCTGCCCGACCGACACCAACCAGGTCCACACGGTCAACTACCAGTATGTGCCGTCGGTGCTCTATATGGACATCGGCGCCACCTACAACTGGACCGACTCGACCCAGCTTTATGTGAAGGTCAACAACGCCCTCAACACCACTCCGCCGAACACCGGCAACAACGAAGTGAACAACACGCTGTATGACGTGATTGGCCGCTTCTATCAGATCGGCATTCGCATCAACAATTAATGGGATGCGCCCCACGCGAAGGCCTGGAAGGGCCTTTGCGTGGGCCATGCCCGAAGCGAATTTTCGAGATCACGCATATCCCCCCAGGGCATGCGTGTTTCTGGCCCCGCAGGCTAAAGCTCTGCGGGGCTTTTTTTTGCATTTTGGCCCGCGCCGGGAACTCTGGTAAGCAAGCGCCATGACGCCCGACCAGATGCGGCAGGCCCAGGCGCTGCTTTATGAGAATTGGCAGAACGGTACCCGGATAACGGCGCTGCCACTCCATCTGACGCCCGCGGACCGTGCCGAGGCTTATCGCGTCCAGGCCTGCATCGAGGCGTATTCTCAAGAACCGCTGTTTGGCTGGAAGATTGCAGCCACAAGTCTGGCGGGCCAGCAGCATATCGGGGTGGATGGCCCCCTGGCGGGCCGGATCCTGGCCGAACGCGTCATACCCGATGGCGGTGTCTGCCCATTGGGAAACACCCTGATGAGGGTTGCCGAGTTGGAATTCGTGTTTCGCATGGATGCGGATTTGCCGCCGCGCCCAGAGCCCTACGGCCAGGAAGAGGTTCTGGCGCGCGTCGCTGCGCTGCATCCGGGTATCGAGATTCCCGATTCACGATTCCAGGACTTCGCGGCGGCCGGCATGGCCACCCTTGTGGCGGACAATGCCTGCGCTCATCGTTTCGTGCTGGGGCCTGCGGCCACCGCCGAATGGCGCAGTCTCGACCTTGCGGCTCACAAGGTTGCCGCCTTCCTGGATGGTCGGCACGTCGGTGACGGGTTGGGCGCCAATGTGTTGGGCGGGCCCGCCATCGCCCTGACCTGGCTGGCCAACGAGCTTTCCCGCCACGGCGTGACGCTGAAGCGGGATGAGGTCGTCACCACCGGGACCTGCATCAAGCCGCTGGCGATCGCGCCCGGCAATCATGTCGCCGGAGATTTCGGCGTGCTGGGCCGGGTTTCACTGTACATCAGTTGAAAGCCGAAAGGCGTATACCCAGCGGCGCCAGCCCGTCCGGCGTCGCGCCGCGCGCATACAGGATGCGGTCGCCATTCCTCGCGACTTTTACCGCTCTGTTTCCCAGATTGAACAGGCAGCGGACACGCTGCTTGCCGAGTATGCGCTCGAATCCCAGAAGCGGTGCTTTGAGCGCAAGCGGCACGAAATCGCCTTGCCGCAGGGCCGGCGTATCACGCCTGAGGGCTATCAGGCGCCGCGCCGCCGCCAGCACGGAATCGGGGTCGGCATTCTGGACCGACACCGCGCGCTGGGCATGGTTCTGTGGAATCGGCAGCCAGGGTTCAGCCGCCGAGAAACCGGCATTCGGCTGGCGGTCGTCCCACGGCATCGGCGTGCGCGCGCCATCGCGGCCCTGTGTCAGCGGCCAGTTGGCGATGGCTTCCGGATCGCGCAACTTCTCGAACGGAATCTGGGCCTGGGCCAGCCCCAGTTCCTCTCCCTGATAAAGGAAAACATTGCCGCGCAGGCTCATCAGCAGCGCGAGCAGCAGGCGGGCCCAATCGTCCTGACGGGAAAGATCGCCCCAGCGGCTGACCACGCGCGGCGCATCATGATTGGAAAAGGCCCAGCTCGGCCAGCCTTCGCCCGTTTCGTGTTTCCATTGGCCCAATGTCTTCAGAATCAATGCCGGCGTCAGCTTGTCCGTAAACAGGAAATCGAATCCATAGGATGTGTGCAGGCGGTCGTTGCCGGCGGTAAACGCCTTCATCTCCTTCAACGCCTGCTCGCCGCCGACTTCCGCGACGGTGAAGCGGTCCTCACCGAAATCGCGGACCACCCGCGCCAGCTTTTCGATGAATCCGACCAGCGCGGGCTGCGACTGGTTGTGAAGGTGATGTTGAAAGTCAAAAGGCCGCCTCCGCGCCCAGCGCTTCTTGCGGACCGGCGGATTGTCGGTCAGCAACGGGTCGTGCATGGCGAAGTTGATGGCGTCCAGCCGGAAGCCGTCCACCCCCCGATCCAGCCAGAACCGTGCCGTGTCGAACAGCGCCTGCTGCACGGCGGGATTGTGCACATTCAGATTGGGCTGGGAGGGCAGGAAATTATGCAGATAGTATTGTCCCCGCCGTCCGTCCCACGACCAGGAGGAGCCGTAGAAAACCGAAAGCCAGTTGTTGGGCGGCGTACCGTCGTCTTTCGGATCGGCCCATACATACCAGTCGGACTTTGCGCCATCGCGTGACGCCCGGCTTTCACGGAACCAGTCGTGCTGGTCGGAGGTATGTGCATAAACCTGATCGATGATGACTTTCAGCCCCAGCGCATGCGCCCGCTCCAGAAGAGCGTCGAAATCCGCCAGCGTGCCGAAGAGGGGATCGACCGCCAGATAGTCGGACACGTCATAGCCGAAATCCTTCATCGGAGAGGCAAAGAACGGCGACAACCAGATGGCATCGACCCCCAGAGAAGCGACATGGTCCAGCCTGGCGGTTATTCCCGCCAGGTCGCCGACTCCATCGTTGTTGCTGTCGGCGAAACTGCGCGGATAGATCTGGTAAATAACGGCGCCGCGCCACCAGGGCGTGGGATCGGGCTTCAGGGCCATGGCGCCGGTGTACCCGTATCTGGCCAATTCGACAGGTGCAAAAGCCTCATAGCTTGCCCAATGGCATTGGACTAAGCTTGCCAAACCGAGCCGGCCTTTGCAAATCCATCACCCGCAAATCCATCCCAGGCATGTCATGAATCCCCCCGCCGACCTTCCTCCCCTGCGGCCTTTCGCGGAGCGCCTCATAGACAATCTTTTGCACCGGTTGGGAAAGGACGAGCACGCCGCCAAACCCTATGACTGGCTGGCCGCCACCATCCTGACCGTGCGCGAGGAGGTGATCGACCGCTGGATCAGCTCCACGCGCGCCATGCATACGGCCGGCGCCAAGCGCGTCTATTATCTCAGCCTGGAGTTCCTGATCGGGCGGTTGCTGCGCGACGCGCTGTCGAACCTCGGCCTCTCGGACCAGGCGCGCACCGCGCTGGCCGGTTATGGCGTCGAACTGGACGATATCGAGGAACTGGAGCCGGATGCGGCGCTGGGCAATGGCGGCCTGGGCCGTCTGGCCGCCTGCTTCATGGAAAGCCTGGCTTCGCTGGACCTGCCCGCCACGGGCTATGGCATCCGTTACATCAACGGCATGTTCCGCCAGCGCATCAAGGATGGCTGGCAGCTGGAGTATCCGGAAACCTGGCTGGCTCATGGCAATTCCTGGGAATTCGAGCGGCGGGAAACCGCCTACCTGATCGGATTCGGCGGCGAGGTCGTCGGCAGCGAGACGGGAACCTCCCATTGGCAGCCGGCCGAGGCGGTGCGCGCGGAAGCCATCGACACGCCTGTAGTCGGTTGGCATGGACGACGGGTGAACACGCTCAGGCTCTGGAATGCCCGGGCGCTGGATCCGATCCGCCTGGATGCCTTCAACGCTGGCGATCATATCGGCGCCCTGGCGGGGGAAGCGCGCGCCGAAAGCCTGGTACGGGTGCTTTATCCTGCGGATTCAACGCCGGCCGGCCAGGAACTGCGCCTCCGGCAGGAATATTTTTTCTCCAGCGCCTCGATCCAGGACATCGTGCGCCGCCATATGCAGTATTTCGGAGACATTCGCACCTTGCCGCAGAAGGCCGCGATCCAGCTCAACGACACCCATCCGGCCGTGGCGGTGGCCGAGATGATGCGCCTTCTGATCGATCACCATCGGCTCACTTTCGCCGAGAGTTGGGACATCACCCGCGCCACCTTCGGCTATACCAACCACACGCTGCTGCCTGAGGCGCTGGAAAGCTGGCCTTTGCCTCTGTTCGAGCGGCTGCTGCCGCGCCATATGCAACTTGTCTACGCCATCAACGGTGAACTGCTGCGCAAGGCGCGCAAGGCGGGAATGGACAATGGCGCGGTGGCCGCCATCTCGCTGATCGACGAAGGGGGCGAGCGGCGGGTGCGGATGGCGAACCTGGCCTTTGCGGGATCCCATAGCGTCAACGGCGTGGCTGCGTTGCACACCCAACTGATGAAGCAGACGGTCTTCGCCGACCTGCACAAGCTGTTCCCCGACCGCATCAACAACAAGACCAACGGCATCACCCCGCGCCGCTGGCTGGGCGAATGCAATCCCGGCCTGACCGGCCTGATCCGCGAGGCGATCGGCGACGGTTTCCTGGACGACGCCGAAAAGCTGTCCGATCTGGCGAAATTCGCAGGCGATGCGACCTTCCAGGAAAAATTCGCCGCCATCCGCCACGCCAACAAGGTGGCCTTAGCCGCCTACATGAAAGAACAGTTGGGCCTGGTGGTCGACCCCAGCGCGATGTTCGATGTCCAGGTCAAGCGCATCCACGAATACAAGCGGCAGCTTCTCAACATCGTCGAGACCGTGGCGCTATACGACCAGATCCGCAGCCACCCCGACCGGGACTGGTCTCCCCGCGTCAAGCTGTTCGGCGGCAAGGCCGCGCCCACCTATCACAACGCCAAGATGATCATCAAACTGACCAACGACGTCGCGCGGCGGGTCAATTCCGATCCATCCGTGGCCGGTCTTCTGAAGATCGCCTTTCTTCCAAATTACAATGTCTCGCTGGCCGAGAAGATCATGCCGGCCGCCGACCTGTCCGAGCAGATATCCACCGCCGGCATGGAAGCGTCCGGCACGGGAAACATGAAGTTCATGCTCAACGGCGCCCTGACCATCGGCACGCTGGACGGGGCCAATATCGAGATAATGGAGCGCGTGGGGCGGGACAATATCGTAATCTTCGGCCTCACCGCCGATGAGGTCGCCAGTCGCCGCGCCGACGGCTACAACCCCCGTGCCACCATCGAGGGTTCGCGTGAGCTGTCGCAGGCCCTGGCCGCCATCGCCTCCGGCGTTTTTTCTCCCGACGATCCGAACCGCTATGACGCCCTCATCGGCGGCATCTATGAGCATGACTGGTTCATGGTCGCGGCCGACTTCGACGCCTACGCCGCCGCCCAGCGCCAGATCGACCGGCGCTGGAACGACAAGCCGGCCTGGCGCACCGCAGCGATCAACAATGTTGCACGCGCCGGATGGTTCTCGTCCGACCGCACCATCCGGGAATATGCAAAGGACATCTGGAGCCTGATATGAAGCCTCCGCGGCAGGCGGTCGAGGCTCTTCTGCAGGGCCGCCACGCCGATCCCTTTTCCCTCCTTGGCACCCATGCCGGGCCCCAAGGAACCTTTGCCAGGGCGCTGATCCCCGGGGCCGAGCGGGCGCAGGCACATGATCTTTCCGGGAAACTCCTGGGCGATCTCAAGCTGGTCGACGGCCGCGGTCTGTTCGAGGGCACCATTGAGGGCAGGCCGCAGCCGGTGAAATATCGCGCCCAGGGCTACGGGGCCGAATGGTGGATAACCGATCCCTACAGCTTCGGGCCGGTCCTGGGGCCCATCGACGATGTTTTGATGGGCGAGGGCACCCATCTGCGTCTTTACGACAAGATGGGCGCTCATCCGATCGAACATGAAGGCGCCCGCGGCGTGCATTTCGCCGTCTGGGCGCCGAACGCGCGGCGCGTCTCGGTGGTGGGCGACTTCAACGACTGGGACGGCAGGCGCCATGTGATGCGCCGGCGCGCCGATGTGGGCGTGTGGGAAATTTTCATTCCCGATATCGCCGAATATCGCGCCTATAAGTTCGAGATCATCGGCGCGGACGGCGCGCTCCTGCCCCTGAAGGCCGATCCTTTCGCCTTTGCCAGCGAGATCCGGCCCAGAACGGCCTCGCTTATCGCGCCCCGGCCTGCCCATGCCTGGCAGGACGACGCCCACCGTGCCCACTGGGCCGGCGCTGATCCGCGCCGCCAGCCCGTCAGCATCTATGAGGTCCACGCAGGGTCCTGGCAACGCGACGCCAATGGCTGGTACCTGACGTGGGACGCGCTTGCCGAGCGGCTGATCCCGTATGTGGCGGACATGGGCTTCACCCATATCGAGTTCCTGCCCATCAGCGAGCATCCTTACGATCCAAGCTGGGGCTATCAGACCACGGGTCTCTATTGCCCGAGCGCGCGCTTCGGCGATGTGGACGGGCTGGCCCGTTTCGTCGACGGCGCCCACAAGGCCGGCATCGGCGTCCTGGTGGATTGGGTGCCGGCCCATTTTCCCACCGATCCGCATGGCCTGATCCGGTTCGACGGCACCGCCCTCTACGAGCATGAAGACCCGCGCCTGGGCTACCATCCCGACTGGAACACCGCGATCTATAATTTCGGGCGCCGGGAAGTGTCATCCTTCCTGATCAACAACGCGCTGTTCTGGGCCGAGCGCTATCACATAGACGGTCTTCGGGTGGATGCGGTGGCCTCCATGCTCTATCGCGACTATTCCCGGCGCGAGGGAGAATGGATACCCAACCGCGAGGGCGGACGGGAGAACTGGGAGGCGGTGCGCTTCCTCCAGGCCATGAACAAGGCTGTCTATGGCGCCCATCCGGGCTTTTTCACGGTGGCGGAGGAATCCACCTCCTGGCCCGGCGTTTCCCGGCCGGCCCATGAAGGTGGGTTGGGTTTCGGCTTCAAATGGAACATGGGCTTCATGCACGATACCTTGCGGTATATGGCCCGCGAGCCCATCCACCGCGCCCACCACCATGAAGACATCACCTTCGGTCTGCTTTATGCCTTCAGCGAGAATTTCGTCCTGCCGCTGAGCCATGACGAAGTGGTTCACGGCAAGGGCTCGCTCCTGTCCAAGATGTCGGGCGACGACTGGCAGAAATTCGCCAATCTGCGCGCCTATTACACATTGATGTGGGGTTATCCGGGCAAGAAGCTGCTGTTCATGGGCCAGGAATTCGCGCAGCGGCGCGAATGGCGCCAATCCCACCCCCTGGACTGGGAACTGTTGCGGGCCCCTATGCATGCGGGCATCCAGCGGCTAGTCCGCGATCTCAACCGGGTTTACCGCCAGACCCCGGCCCTGCACGCCCGGGACTGCGAGGCGGAAGGATTCCAATGGGCGGTTGTCGATGACAAAGCCAATTCCGTGTTCGCCTGGATACGCCGGGCGCCGGCGGCGCCGCCGGTGGCGGTCATTGCGAATATGACCCCGGTGGTGCGCGAAAATTATCATATCCCCTTGCCGGAAAGCGGGCGTTGGCGTGAAATCATCAACAGCGATGCCGGCGTTTATGGCGGCAGTGGCAAGGGCAATCTGGGAGAGGTGCAAGCCTCTGACGGCAGAGCGTCCCTGACGCTTCCGCCGCTGGCGACCCTGATGCTGGAGTATGTGGGATAGCGGGGACCCAGCCCCCGGTGGAGGACGGCGATGGTGGACCGGCGCGGGCAGCCGCTGGCGCGTGACGCGATGGCCTATGTTCTGGCAGGCGGCCGGGGCAGCCGGCTGGCCGAACTGACCGCCCGCCGCGCCAAGCCCGCCGTCTATTTCGGCGGCAAGGCCCGGATCATCGACTTCGCCCTCTCCAACGCCATCAACTCCGGCATTCGCCGCATCGGCGTGGCCACGCAGTACAAGGCCCATTCGCTCATCCACCACCTGCACAGCGCCTGGAATTTCCTGCGGCCCGAGCGCAACGAGAGTTTCGACGTACTGCCCGCCAGCCAGCGCGTGTCGGAAACCCAATGGTATGAAGGCACCGCCGATGCCGTCTACCAGAATATCGACATCATCGAGAGCCACGGCCCGGAATACATGGTGATCCTGGCGGGTGATCACATTTACAAGATGGACTACGAGCTCATGCTCCAGCAGCATGTGAACCAGTCCGCCGACGTGACGGTCGCATGCCTGGACGTGCCCCGGATGGAGGCGACCGGCTTTGGCGTGATGGCCGTGGACGACGCGGGCCGGATCACGGATTTTGTGGAGAAGCCGGCCGACCCGCCCGCGATGCCGGGCAATCCCGACCTGGCGCTGGCCTCGATGGGGGTCTATGTCTTCCGCACCAGCTTTCTGTTCGAACAGTTGCGGCGTGACGCATCCACCGCCGGTTCGAAGCGCGATTTCGGCAAGGACATCATCCCCTATCTGGTTCGCCATGGGAAGGCGATCGCCCATCGCTTCACCAATTCCTGCGTGCGCTCCAGCAGCGAGAAGTCGGCCTATTGGCGTGATGTGGGGACGGTGGACGCCTATTGGGAAGCCAATATCGATTTGACCGATGTGGTGCCGCAACTGGATCTTTACGACCGCAGTTGGCCGCTGTGGACCTATGCGGAGATCGTGCCGCCTGCGAAATTCGTGCATGATATGGATGGGCGCCGCGGATCGGCCGTTTCCTCGCTGGTGGCGGGCGACTGCATCATCTCCGGCGGCAGCGTACATCGCAGCCTGTTGTCGACCGGCGTGCGCGTGCATTCCTATTCGGCGCTGGACGAGATGGTGGTGCTGCCCGAATGCCAGATCGGCCGCGGCGCACGTCTTTCCAGGGCGGTGCTGGACCGCGGCGTGGTGATTCCCCCTGGCCTGGTGGTGGGTGAAGATGCCGTGCTGGACGCAGCGCGTTTCCGTCGCACGGCAAATGGCATCTGCCTGATCACTCAGGAAATGATCGATCGCCTGGAATGATCGCAGCATGATTGAAATCCTCTCCGTGGCGTCGGAAATCTACCCGCTGGTCAAGACCGGGGGGCTGGCCGATGTCGTGGCTGCATTGCCCGGCGCGCTCGCGCCCCACGGCATTCGCGTCACAACCCTGGTTCCCGGCTACCCAGCCCTGCGCGAGCATCTGGCCGGTGCGCTGGAGATCCACAGTTACGAGCAGCTTCTGGGGGTGCCGGCGCGCATCCTGGAAACCGATCTCGATGGGCATACGCTGTTGGTGCTGGATGCGCCGGCGCTCTTCGAACGCAGTGGTGGCCCTTATGCGGGCCCGGATGGGCGCGACTGGCCGGACAATTGGCGGCGCTTCGCGGCCCTGGCGCGCGCGGCCGCCGATCTGGCGGGCGGCATCGTGGCCCGGCGCCATTATGACATTCTGCATGCCCATGACTGGCAGGCGGCAATGGCGCCCGCCTATCTGCGTTTTGCCCCGGGGTCGAACAGATCCGCTGCCAGCGTGATCACGATCCACAATATCGCCTTTCAAGGCCGGTTCGATCGTTCGATATTCGACGCGCTGGGTCTGCCGCCCGGGGCCTATGGCATCGACGGCGTGGAATATTTCGGCGGCATCGGCTTTCTGAAGGCGGGCCTGGCGGCGGCCGACGCCATCACCACCGTCAGCCCCGGCTATGCCGAGGAGATTTGCACGCCCGAACACGGCATGGGACTCGAGGGGTTGATCCGCGCGCGCAGCGCGGTGGTGCATGGCATCGTCAACGGCATCGATACGAATGTCTGGGATCCGGAAAGCGATCCCGACCTGGTCAGTCGGTACAATGCCCGCACTCTGGCCCGGCGTGGCGAGAACAAGCGCGCCGTCGAACGCGGGTTCGGCATCGAATCCGGTCAAGGCCCCCTTTTCACCGTCATCAGCCGCCTGACCTGGCAAAAGGGGATGGATGTTCTGGCCGGTCAGTTGGATGCGCTGGTGGCGTCCGGCGCGCGGCTGGCGCTGCTGGGCAGCGGCGATCCGGCGCTCGAGGCCCAGTTCCGCGCCGCGGCGGCGCGCCATCGCGGCCGCATCGGCATCGCCATCGGCTATGACGAGAAGCTTTCGCATCTTCTGCAGGCCGGGTGCGACGCCATCCTGATTCCATCTCGTTTCGAACCGTGCGGACTGACTCAGCTTTATGGCCAGACCTATGGCTGCGTCCCGGTCGCGGCGCGCGTCGGCGGCCTTGCCGACACCATCATCGATGCCAACCAGGCGGCCCTGTCGGCCGGTGTTGCCACCGGCATCTTGTTCGACAGCGTCACCACCGACGCCATCCAGCGGGCGATCCGCCGTGCCGGCGCGCTTTTCAAGGACACCAAAGTCTGGAACAACATGCAGCGCCAGGGCATGAAACAGGATTTTTCCTGGCGCCGCAGCGGGTCGCAATACGCCGCTCTCTATTCCGGTTTGGTCAAGGAAAGACGCATGCCCGTCACCAACGTCACCACGCCCTTCGAAGGCCAGAAGCCGGGCACTTCAGGTCTGCGCAAGAAGGTCAAGGTCTTCCAACAGCCGAACTATGCGGAAAATTTCATCCAGGCCGTTTTCGACGTGGTGGAAGGCAAGGACGATGCGACGCTGGTCATCGGCGGCGACGGCCGGTTTCATAACAGGCCGGTGATCCAGCAGGCGATCCGCATGGCGGCCGCCAATGGCTTCGGCAAGGTTCTGGTGGGGCAGGGCGGCATTCTTTCCACGCCGGCTGCCAGCAACCTGATCCGCAAATATGGCGCGATCGGCGGGCTGGTCCTGTCGGCCAGTCACAATCCGGGCGGACCGGACGAGGATTTCGGCATAAAATACAACATCGCCAATGGCGGACCGGCGCCCGAAAAGGTGACGGAGGCGATCTATCAGCGCACGCTGACTATCGATCGCTGGCTTGGCATCGACGGGCTCGACATCGACTTGAATCGACTTGGCACGGTGCGCATGGACGGTATGGCGGTGGAGGTGATCGACCCGGTTGCCGATTATGCGGAGCTGATGGAATCGCTGTTCGATTTTCCCGCCATCCGGGCGCTTGCGGCATCCGGCTTCACCATGACCTTCGATGCGATGAATGCCGTCACCGGTCCATATGCACGCGAAATCCTGGAAACGCGGCTGGGATTCGGCGAAGGCACGGTCAGGAACGGCATCCCGCTGGAGGATTTCGGCGGTCTGCATCCCGATCCCAATATCGTCAACGCAAAAGCCCTTTACGAGCTGATGATGGGAAAGGGTGCTCCCGATTTCGCGGCGGCTTCCGACGGCGACGGCGATCGCAACCTCATCATCGGACGCGGGCGTTACGTCACGCCTTCCGATTCCCTGGCCATGCTGGCCGCAAATGCCCATCTGGCGCCCGGCTATGCCGGTGGCCTGGCCGGCGTGGCCCGTTCCATGCCGACAAGCGCGGCGGTCGACCGGGTTGCCGCTTCGCTGGGCATCAAATGCTACGAGACGCCCACGGGCTGGAAATTCTTCGGCAACCTGCTGGACGCAGGCCTGGCCACGCTTTGCGGCGAGGAAAGCTCGGGTACCGGTTCGGATCATGTGCGCGAGAAGGACGGCCTTTGGGCGGTGCTTCTATGGCTCAACATCCTGGCAGCGCGCAAAATCTCCGTCGATGCGCTGGCGCGCGAGCACTGGACGAAATACGGGCGCAATTATTATTCTCGCTATGATTATGAAGGCATCGAGACGCAAAAGGCGGCAGCCCTGATGGCCGACCTGCGCGCCGCTCTGCCGAAGCTTGCGGGCAGGCGCTTCGGCAAGCTGACGGTCGCGGCGGCGGATGACTTCTCCTACATCGATCCGGTGGACGGATCGGTCAGCGAACATCAAGGGGTGCGGGTGCTGTTTCAGGGCGGTTCGCGCCTCGTGATGCGCCTGTCGGGAACGGGCACGGCTGGCGCGACGTTGCGGGTCTATCTGGAACGCTACGAGCCGGCGGACGCGCGCCTGGACGCCGATACCCAGACCATGCTGGCCCCGATCATCCAGGCGCTGGAGCCGATTGCCGGCATCGCACGCCATACCGGCCGTACCCGGCCGGATGTCGTGACGTGAGCCCCGCTCCAGGCGCCCATCTTTCGCAAGGCGGGGCGGATTTCGCCGTGCGCGCGCGCGACGCCGAACGGGTGACGCTCTGTCTTTTCGACGGCAGCCGTGAGCGGCGCGTGCCGATGAGCCGCGCCGGAGAGTGGCATGTGGTGTCTGTGACGGGCGTGAAGGCCGGCCAGGCCTATGGCTATCGCGCCGCCGGCCCCTGGGAGCCCGATCGCGGTCATTGCTTCGACGAAAGCAAGCTGCTGTTGGACCCGTATGCGATGGAACTGGATCGCCGCTTCCGCTTCGATCCGGCACTGTGCGTTCGCGGCCAGGACACGGCGGCGCTGGTGCCCAAGGCGCTGGTGATGCCGCCCTTGCCCCATGTGGTGCATGCCCCGCCGCGTTTCCGCCGGGGCGCCCTGATCTATGAATTGAATGTGCGCGGCTTCAGCCACGACCATCCTGACGTGCCGCACCACCGGCGCGGCACCGTGGCGGCGCTGGCCCACCCGGCCGTCATCGCTCATCTGAAGAAGCTGCATGTCGGCGCGGTGGAGTTGATGCCCATTATCGCCTGGATCGACGAGCGACATCTGCCGCCGCTGGGGCTCACCAATGCCTGGGGATACAATCCGGTGGTGCCCATGGCGCTCGATCCCGGCCTGTGTCCGGGGGGGCTCGCCGAATTGCGCGACACCGTCGCGGCGTTGCATGCCGAAGGGATCGGCGTGATCCTGGATCTGGTTTTCAACCATACCGGCGAGAGCGATGCGCTGGGTCCTACGCTGTCGCTACGCGGGCTGGACGGCCGCTGGTATGCACGTGGGCCCGATGGCACGCTGATCAACGATACCGGCACCGGAAACACGCTGGATTTCGCACAGGAGATGGTGCGCACTCTGGCGCTGGATACGCTGCGCCATTTCGTGATCCATGCCGGGATCGACGGCTTCCGCTTCGACCTGGCGACGGTACTGGGCCGCGGGCCGCCCTTCGATCCGAAAGCGCCTATGTTCGCGGCTATCGCCGCCGATCCGGTGCTGAAGGACCGCGTTCTGATCGCCGAACCTTGGGACGTGGGGCCGGACGGTTATCAGCTGGGCAACTTTCCCGCCGGCTGGCTGGAATGGAACGACCGCTATCGCGACGATGTGCGCCGCTTCTGGCGCGGCGATGCCGCGATGGCGGGTCTGCTGGCGACGCGCATGACGGGATCGTCGGACATCTTTTCGGGAAACAGCACCCGCAGCGTGAACTTCATCGCCGCCCATGACGGGTTCGCCCTGGCCGACCTTGTTTCCTATGAAGACCGCCACAACCAAGCCAATGGCGAGGCCAACCGCGACGGCCACGCCAGGAACTATTCCTGGAACGAGGGCGTCGATGGGCAGACGACCGACGAGGCCGTGCTGGCCCGGCGCGCCGCCGACAGCCGCGCGCTGCTGGCCACCCTGTTTGCATCGCGCGGCACCATCATGCTCACCGCCGGTGATGAGTTCGGCCGCAGCCAGCAGGGAAACAACAACGCCTATGCCCAGGACAATCGGATCACCTGGCTGGACTGGGCGGGCCGTGACCGGGCGCTTGAAGACCATGTCGCTGGGCTCGCCGCGTTTCGCGCCGCTCACCCGGGGCTGGGCGATCCGGCCTTTCTGGCCGATGCCGACTGGCGCGCCCTGGATGGCGGAGCGATGACGCCGCAACGGTGGGAAGCGGCCGATACCGACGGCTTCGAGCTGCGCCTGCCCGGCCCGGACGGGCTCGTGGTGCGCATCGATCGCGGCGCGCGTGAATGCACGCTGACCGCTCAACCCGAGCGCGATACTGTGGTCCGGGATGACGGCCAGGATGACGGACTGCCGGATAACGAATTATCAGGATCGGATGGTTAGCCTGAGGCGGCAATGATGGCGTCTGGCGGCGCATGGAATGGGGAAGTGCAGGCAGTGACCAGGATGATTGCGGGCGTGGGGCCGAAATTCCCGCAGGTCGTCGTGCTGGTGGGGGCAACGGGCGACCTGTCCAAGCGCAAATTGCTCCCGGGCCTCTATCATCTGACCGGGGCGGGTTTCATTCCCGGCTATCGCGTCATCGGCGTATCGCTGGACGACATCACGCCCGATGCTTTTCGCGCCCAGGCCCGGCAGGCGCTGGACCAGTTCTCCACCCGCAAGCTGGACGAGGAACGCTGGAGCGCTTTCGCAGGCGCGCTGGACTATGTGCCGCTGACCGCCGGCCCCGGCGCCCTGCGCGCGGCGGTGGAACGGGCCGAAGCCGACCTTGGGCCCGGCGCCGAGCGCCTGCATTACCTGTCGGTGCCGCCCGGCGCGGCACTGTCCGCCGTGAAGATGCTCGCCGATGCCGGGCTGGTCGAGCATTCGCGCATCATCATGGAAAAACCCTTCGGCACCGATCTGGCCAGCGCGGTGTCGCTGAACGCGCGCCTGCACGAGGTCTTTTCGGAAGACCAGATATTCCGCATCGACCATTTTCTGGGCAAGGAGCCGGCGCAGAACATCCTGGCGTTCCGCTTCGCCAACGGGCTTTTCGAGCCGATCTGGAACCGCAACTTCATCAACCATGTGCAGATCGACGTGCCAGAAACGCTGGGCCTGGACAAGCGCGCACCGTTCTACGAACAGACCGGCGCCTATCGCGACATGGTGGTGACCCACCTGTTCCAGATCCTGGGTTTCATGGCGATGGAGCCGCCCACCGCGCTCGAGCCCGAGCCGATCAGCGAAGAGAAGAACAAGGTGTTCCGCTCCATGCTGCCGATCGATCCGGCTTTCGTGGTGCGCGGCCAGTATATCGGATACCGCCGCGAGGATGGCGTGGACCCGGAATCGGATACTGAGACCTTTATCGCCCTGCGCTGCATGATAGACAATTGGCGCTGGGCCGGCGTGCCCTTCTTCCTGCGCACCGGCAAGCGCATGGCGGAAGGCCAGCGCATCATCTCCATCGCCTTCCGCGAGCCGCCCAAGAGCATGTTTCCCCCCGGCTCCGGCGTTGGCGCACAGGGCCCCGACCATCTGACTTTCGACCTGGCCGATGCGGCCAAGATTTCACTGTCCTTCTATGGCAAGCGGCCCGGCCCCGGAATCCGGCTCGACAAGCTGTCGCTGCAATTCGCCATGCACGATACCGGCATGATCGGCGAGGTGCTGGAAGCGTATGAGCGGCTGATCCTGGATGCGATGCGCGGCGACCATACCCTGTTCACTACGGCCGAAGGCATCGAGCGGTTGTGGGAGGTCTCGCGGCCGTTGCTGGAGAACCCGCCGCCGGTGCGGCTTTACGAGCCCGGCTCCTGGGGCCCCAAATCGATTCACCAGCTTGTGGCTCCCCACGCCTGGCGCCTGCCGTTCGAACGGGCCTGGCGCAACCCCAATCCGGCGGGGGCCTGAGGATTCGAATCCGGGCGGCGGCGGCCCGGCCTGCGGATCGCCTGAAGCTACCCGTGCGCCCCCGCCATCAACTGGGCCTGTCTTTTTGCCCCGGTTTTGCTAGAGCGCGATCCAAGAACCGCAAAGCGGTTCGCAGGGAATTGCGCGACAAAACAAAAACCTAGAGCAAATCTCCGATTCAATTTGATCGAATTTTGCTCTAGGACTGTGGACGGGGAGAGAATATGGCACGCAAGGCAAGCCGCCGCGGCAGCAGCGGCGTGACAATCCATGATGTGGCGCGGCATGCGGGGGTTTCGCCCATGACCGTCTCGCGCGTCATCAATGCGGGAGGAAACGTGCGCGAGAGCACGCGCGCCAAGGTCACCGCCGCGATCAAGGCGTTGCACTACGCGCCCAATCCCGCGGCGCGCACGCTGGCGGGGGCCGAATCCGTCCATATCGGCCTGCTCTATTCCAACCCCAGCGCCGCCTATCTCAGCGAATTCCTGCTGGGCAGTCTGGCGCAGTCCAGCCTGTCCGGCTGCCAGCTGGTGGTGGAGCAGTGCAAGGAGACCGAATACGAGGCGATCGGTCGTCTTGCCGCCGGTGGGGCACATGGCGTGGTGCTGCCGCCGCCTCTTTGCGATTCCAGAGGGGCACTGGAGGCGGTAGCCAGGGCCGGCATTCCTGCGGTGCTGGTGGCGTCCGGGCGCCCCGACGCGGCTTTCAGTGCGGTCTCCATCAACGATTTCGAAGCCGCCCGCGCCATGACCCGGCACCTGCTCGGCCTTGGCCACCGGCGGATCGCGTTCATCAACGGTCATCCCAACCAGACCGCCAGCGGGCAGCGCTTCCGCGGCTTTGTCGAAGGCATGACCGAGGCCGGCCTGTCGGTGGATACCCACCAGATGGCGCAAGGCTATTTCACCTATCGCTCCGGCTTGGAGGCCGCGGAAAAGCTGCTTACGGGCAGTTTCAAGCCGACCGCCATCTTCGCAAGCAACGACGATATGGCTGCCGCGGTGATGGCGGTGGCCCACAGGAAGGGCATGGATGTCCCTGCCGATCTGGCGGTGGCCGGGTTCGACGATACTCCTTTGGCGTCCGCGGTCTGGCCGGCCCTGACCACGGTGCGCCAACCCATCGCCGCCATGGCCCGGGAGGCGGTCGTCCTTTTGCTGGAACAGATACGGGCCCGCCGGACCGGCCGCCAGCCTCAGGTCAGCCACAAGCAGCTCAAATACGCCATGGTGGAACGGGAATCGACCGGGGCGCCCAAACTGCCCCGCAAGGCTTGACAGCACCCTCGCCCTGCTATTGTTAGCGCAACCATCGATACCGACTTTGGGCGGAATCCCGGCGTGCCGTCAGCCATCTACCCCAGCCTCAAGGGCAAGCACGTCGTCGTGACCGGCGGCGGCTCCGGCATTGGCGCCGGCCTGGTCGAGGCCTTCGCCCGCCAGAACGCCCGGGTTTTGTTCGTCGACATCTTGCAGGCGGAAAGCGCCGCGCTGGCCGCCCGGCTGCAGGCCGAAGGGGCCGATGTCCGGTTCGAACGGCTGGATCTTACCGACCTGAAGGCGTTGGAAGCCTTTTTCGCGAAGGCCGGTCCGGTCGATGTGCTGGTCAACAATGCCGGCAACGACGATCGCCACAATCTGGAGGACATCACACCCGAATACTGGGATGATCGCATGGCGGTGAACCTGCGGCACATGCTTTTCGCGGCGCGCGCCGTGGCGGCGGGCATGAAGGCGAGGGGCGGCGGCGTCATCATCAATTTCGGCTCCATTTCCTGGCACCTGGGACTTGCCGGTCTGACGCTGTACGAGACGGCCAAGGCGGGGGTCGAAGGCATGACCAAGGCGCTCGCCCGCGAGTGGGGCGCCGACAATATCCGCGTCAACTGCGTGGTGCCCGGCAATGTGAAGACCCCGCGCCAGATGAAATGGTACACGCCGCAAGGCGAGGCCGAGATACTGGCCCAGCAATGCCTGAAGCAGCGCATCCTGCCGGGCCATGTCGCGGCGCTGGTGCTGTTCCTGGCGTCCGACGACGCGGCCATGTGCACCGGCCATCCCTTCTGGATCGACGCGGGATGGGCTTGAGCGGCCATTTGCCGCCCGAATGCGTGTGGGCGCTGGGCTGCGAATTGGGCGAAGGCCCGATCTGGTGGCGCGGCAGGATCTGGTTCACCGACATCAAGGGCTGCCGGGTTCACTGCTTCGATCCGGCCTCAGGCACCGGCAAAAGCTGGGATGCGCCCGCGCCGGTGGGCTTCCTGGCGCCGCTGGAAAACGGTCATTTCATTGCCGGGGCCAAGACGGGATTGATGACGTTCGATCCGCAGAGCGGCACCTTCTCGCCGCCCGCCGCCGTCGAGCCGCATCTGCCCGGCAACCGGCTGAATGACGGGGCAGTGGATGGCGCCGGCCGGCTTTGGTTCGGATCGATGGATGACGACGAAGCCGATGCCAGCGGCGCCCTCTATCGCTTGACCGAGGCCGGCCCGACCGTGATGGACAGCGACATCGTCATCACCAACGGTCCCGCCTTCAGCCCGGACGGGCGCACGCTCTATCACACCGATACGCTGGGCAGGACCATCCATGCCTTCGATCTGGCAGATGACGGCACGCTGTCGAACAGGCGGCTGTTCGTGACCATCGAGGACGGCGCCGGCTGGCCTGATGGTCCGGTGGTGGACAGCGAAGGCTTCGTGTGGACCGGCCTGTTCGGCGGCTGGGCGGCACGCCGCTACGCCCCGGACGGCACGCTGGTCGATGAGCTGCGCTTTCCCGTCGCCAATGTCACCAAGCTGGCCTTCGGCGGCGGCGATCTGAAGACGGTCTATGCCACCACGGCATGGAAAGGCCTGGATCAGGCGCAGCGGGCCGCCCAGCCCTTGGCGGGCGGGCTGTTCCGCTTCCATGCTGATGTGCCCGGCCAGCCCCAACAGGCGGCGAAAATCATTCCCCCCTGAACGGATCGGCCATGAAGCCGCGCTCCTTGTAAGTGAAGTACCGGAAGTCGGCGGGATTGGCCGTGCCCGCCATGTCCTGGCATGCCATGCCGACAAAGGCGCCGGTGAAGTTTGGCGTGCCGGGCGCCTGTGCCTCGTCCGACAGGATGGAGGCGTCGAAGACCTCCGGCAACCTCTGCCAGGCGCCATCGCCGACGCGATACGCGAACAGCAGGCGTTCATCGTCGATCTCGGCCCGTAGGGTGATGGGACCCCCCGGAATGGAAACGGGCGCGGTGAAGGCGTCGGCCATCACCGAATCGGGCAGCGCCGACATCACCCGCAGGTGCCGCCCATATGTCTCGTCATGGCTGACATGGAGATAGTGGAACTTGCTGCCGTTGTAATAGCAGATCAGCCCCGCCATCTGCTGGTAATGGGCGGGCGTGAAATCCATCCCGGTCTCGATGCTCGCATGATGGACCCGAAGCCGACGCGCCACCAGGCCCTGGCGGAACAGGCTGCCGATGCTTTCGCGGCCATATATGCGCAAGTGGCCGGGCCGCGCCGCCAGGCTGAACAGCTCTGCGGGGAAGGGCGAGCGCAGCCACTGGAAATCGATCGGCAGTTCGGGGCCGGTGAAATCGGCGCGCGCCGCCGCCGCCGGGAAAGGGTGCGCGGGCAGGGCCGGGGCCGGCGTGGTCGATGCGGGCATGGCGTTACCCGTCTCGGTGTAAAGCCAGCCATCGTCGCGCCATGCCATCTTCTGGATCGCGGTCTCGCGCCCCAGGATGCAGCGGCCGCGATTCTTCAGCGGCCGCCCACACAGATAGACCATGTAGGTGTCGCCTGCTTGCGTCTCCACCAGGTCGGCATGGCCGGCGCGCTGAAACGGCGCGTCCGGCTTGTCGCGCGCCGTCAGGATATGCGCGTGCGGATGCAGGTCGTATGGCCCGAGCAGGTTTCTCGACCGCGCCAGCGTCACGGCATGACCCCAACCGGTGCCGCCTTCCGCCGTCAGCAGATAATAATAGCCGCCGCGCCTGTAGAGATGCGGGCCTTCGGTCAGGCCCAGTGGCGTGCCGGCGAAGATGTTGACGCGCGCGCCGATCAGTTTCCTTTCGGCCAGCGAATATTCCTGCGCCACGATGCCGGCGAAACGGTTCCTGCCGGGGCGATGGTCCCACAGCATGTTGACCAGCCATTTGCGCCCATCATCATCGTGGAACAGCGACGGATCGAAGCCGCTGCTGTTCAGGTAAACCGGATCGGACCATTCGCCGTCGATGGCCTGTGCCGTCACCACATAATTATGGAAGTCGCGCAGCGATGCCCCCGCCGCCCCGCCGACCGACGTGCGGCCATAGCGCTTCACGTCCGTATAGACCAGGTGGAACAGCCGGCCGTCATGGCTCAGGCACGGCGCCCAGATGCCGCAGGAATCGGGATCGCCCAGCATGTTGAGCTGGCCCGGACGCCTCAGCGGCCGCGTCAGCAGCCGCCAATGCACCAGGTCGCGGGAATGGTGGATCTGCACGCCGGGGAACCACTCGAAGGTCGAGGTGGCGATGTAATAGTCGTCCCCCACCCGCAGGATCGAGGGGTCGGGATTGAACCCCGGCAGGATGGGATTGCGTATCTCAGCCATGGGGCTTGCGTATCACGGTCCACGCCACAACGGCAGCCGCCAGGTCCAGCGCCGCCAGCGCGGCGAAGAACGGAGCATAGCCGATGCTGTCCACCAGCCCGCCGATCAGCAGCGACGAGATCAGGATGCCCAGATTGGCGCAGGTGCCCGCCATCCCCGCCACCGTGCCCACTTCGTTCCTGGGGAACAGGTCGGTAGCCATGGTGATCATGGTGACCGACAGGGTCTGGTGGGCGAAGCCGGCCAGCGAGATCAGCGCCACCGCCACCAGCGCATTCTGCACAACGCCGGTAAAGGCGACGCCAATCATCAGGATCGCGCCCAGCGTGAAGGCGCCGCGCCGCGCGTCGATCAGGTCCAGGCCGCGCCTTTCCAGGAACAGGACCACCGCCGGCCCGAAAATACAGCCCAGGTCGGCGGCCAGGAACGGCAGCCAGGCGTAAAGCGCGATCTGCTTCAGGTCGAAGCCGCGCACCGTGGTCAGGTACAGCGGCACCCAGAAGCTCAGCATGCCCCAGGTGGGATCGGTCAGGAAACGGGGCAGGGCGATGCCCCAGAAATTGCGCCGCCGCATGATGGACAGCACCGGCGGCTTGCGGCCTTCGTCCGCCAGGAACTTCTCCTGTCCGGCTTCGATGTGGCGGCGCTCTTGCTCCGACAGTGCGGGATGCTTGGCGACGGGATGATAGAACGCCAGCCACAACGCCACCCACACCATGCTCACCGCGCCGACAATGACGAACGAGGCCTGCCAACTGTAGTTCAGGATCGCCCAGGCGATCAGCGGCGGCGCCAGCATCGAGCCGATGGACGGCCCGATATTGTAGAGGCCGCCGGCCAGTCCGCGCTCCTTGGCCGGAAACCATTCCGACACCACTTTCAGTCCGCCCGGCGAAAAAGCGCCTTCGGCAAAACCCAGGGCGCCGCGCAGCCCCGCCAGCATCTGCCAGTTGGTGGCCAGGCCATGCGCCATGCAGATCGCCGACCAGGCAAAGGCGAACACGGCAAAGCCCGTCTTCACCCCCAGCACGTCGATGATGTAGCCCACCACCGGCTGCAGCATGATCGTTCCCTGGAAGGCAGCGGTGATCCAGCCATACTGTTCGGTGCTGATGTGCAGGTCGGCGATCACGGTGGGCGCCGCCACCGACAGGGTTTGGCGCGACAGGAAGTTGACCATCGCGCCCACCATGATCAGCGCGATCGTCAGCCAGCGAATCCCGAAATAGCGGCGCATCCCAGTCTCCCCTTCCGCCCCGCGGGACGGCCCCCATTCTTGTTTTCACGCGCCCGGTTGAGCGTCCAGCGCGGAAATGGTAACGGTAACTTCAGTTCGCGCCAAGACCAATATGGCAGTGCGGGCTTATTGTCCCCTCCGAATGAAGGATGGCGCAAGATAGGCGCATGAAGGCACGGCTTGGCATCGTCTTTGGCCTGGCATTGACGCTGATGTGGCTGGTGGCGGCGAGCGCGCCGGCGCGCGCGGAAAGCGGCTATGATTTGTGGCTGCGCTATCAGCCGGTGGAAGACGATTATGCCGCCGCCAATCCTGTGACGGCGCTGGTCACCGGCTATCGCTCGCCCACCCTGGATGCGGCGGCGTGGGAGCTGCTGCGCGGACTGACAGGCCTGTTGGGCGAAGTGCCCGCGCGAAGCTCGGCAGTGACGGCCGACGGAGCGCTGGTGATTGGCACCCCGAAATCGGCGCCGGCGATCGCGGCCCTGAACCTGCCGCTGCAGGCGCTGGGGAATGAGGGCTATCTGATCCGCAGCGTCACTATCGACGGGCACAGGGCGACGGTGATCGCGGCCAACAGCGATGTCGGTGTGCTCTATGGCGCCTTCGCCTTCCTGCGCCTGATCCAGACGCGCTCGCCGCTGGCGCACCTGGACATTTCATCCGTGCCCAGGACGAAGCTGCGGGTCCTGGACCACTGGGACAATCTGAACGGCACGGTCGAGCGCGGCTATGCCGGCGCCTCGATCTGGGACTGGCCGGCGCTGCCCGAGCATGTCTCGCGCCGCATCATCGACTATGCCCGCGCCAACGCCTCCATCGGCATCAACGGCACGGTGGTCAACAACGTCAATGCCGATGCCGCCTTCCTGACGACGGAATACATAGAAAAGGAAAAGGCGCTGGCCGACGCCTTGCGCCGCTTCGGCATCCGGCTCTATCTGTCGGTGCACTGGAGCGCGCCGATCGAGCTGGGCGGCCTGAAGACCGCCGACCCCCTGGACCCGGCGGTGAAGGCCTGGTGGCAGGCCAAGGCGGACGAAATCTATCGCGCCATTCCCGATTTCGGCGGTTTTCTGGTGAAGGCCAATTCCGAGGGCCAGCCGGGGCCGCAGGATTATCACCGCACCCACGCCGACGGCGCCAACATGATCGCCGATGTTCTGGCGCCCCATCACGGCGTGGTGATGTGGCGCGCCTTCGTCTATGCCAACGATCCCAAGGTCGACCGCGCCACCACCGCCTATCGCGAATTCGTGCCGCTGGACGGCAGGTTCCGCGACAATGTGGTGTTGCAGGTCAAGAACGGCCCGCTGGACTTCCAGCCGCGCGAGCCTTTTTCGCCGCTGTTCGGGGCGATGCCCAAGACCTCGCTGATGATGGAATTCCAGATCACCAAGGAATATCTGGGCCAGCAGACGCACCTGGCCTATCTGGGCACGCTGTATGAGGAAGCCCTGAAATCCGACACCTATGAGCATGGCCCCGGATCGACCGTGGCCCAGGTGATCGACGGCAGCCTGGACCATCATCCGATTTCCGGCATCGCGGGCGTGGCCAATATCGGCAACGACGCCGACTGGTGCGGCTCCATCTTCAACCAGGCCAACTGGTATGTCTTCGGCCGTATGGCCTGGGACCCCGAGATTTCGGCGCGCGCGGTGGCGGACGAATGGGTGCGCCAGACCTTCACCAACGATCCGGCCTTTGTCGCGCCGGTGGTGGACATGATGATGAAAAGCCGCGAGGCGGTGGTGGACTACATGACCCCGCTCGGCCTGGCGATGATCATGGCGCATGGCCATCACATGGGACCGGGCCCCTGGGACACGATCGGCCCGCGCGAGGACTGGAAGGCGCCCTATTACCATCGCGCCGACGCGGCCGGCATCGGCTTCGACCGCGTCGCCAGCGGCTATGTCGCGCAGTATCACTCGCCTTTGAAGGAACAGTTCGCCGACATCGCCACGACGCCGGAAGACCTGCTGCTGTGGTTCCATCACGTCTCCTGGGACTACAGGATGAAGTCCGGCCGCACCCTGTGGCAGGAGCTGGTCGCGCGCTACCAGCGCGGCGTCGATGCGGTGGCGGCGATGCAGGCAAGCTGGGCGAAGCTGGCCGGGATGGTCGATCCCGAACGCTATGCCCAGGTGCGCGACTTCCTGGCCATCCAGCACCGCGAGGCGATCTGGTGGCGCGACGCGTGCCTCGCCTATTTCCAGCAATTCTCCAAACGGCCCTTCCCGGACGGTTACAGACCGAAATATCCGCTGTCCTATTACGAGAAGATGCCCTACGGCGCCTCGCCCAAGCCGTGACCGTCGTGCCCCCCACCGCGCAAGGTGCGGCCGCAGGGTAAACCCCGACAGACTCATGCTTCGGCAGACTCATGCTTCGGCAGGCCCAGCATGAGGGATTTCATTTTCCTCACCCTGAGCTTGTCGAAGGGTGAGCTAAATCTGTTTGAGCAGCCAGCGCACCGACCGGCGCTGAATCTCCAGATAGGTGGGATTCCACATGGCATGGATGGTGTGGCCCACGGCGGTGAAGACCACGCGTCCCTTGCCATAGTCATAGGCCCAGCCCGCCGGCGACCGGGTTCCCAGCTTGCGCCCGCCGGTCTCATAGGTCAGGCCGTCGCGGTTCTCCGATTCCAGGATCAGGTTGCGCGGGTCCTTGTCGTATTCGACGTAATGCTGCTCGTCATTGACCATGAAGGGCGGCAGGCCCGCCGTGATCGGGTGGCTGCTCTTGGTCGGATGGACCTCGAAGGGCCGCAAGGGCGGATGGCCGATATAGGCGCCGCCCATGACGTCGCGATAGGCCTTGCAGGACAGCGAGATGTGGCTGGCATTGTGCAGCGGATAGAAGCCGCCGCCGGCGTTGACGAAATCCTTGATCGCCTGGCCTTGGCTCTCGCGCATCCAGGTGATGGGCTTGGGCGCGGGAAAATCGTCCTTGTTTTCCAGGTCGGCTTCATAGGCTGCATAGGCGTCCGGTCCCAGATAGCCGCCCGGCCAGATCATGCCGTCGCGCAGGATCAGGAAGATCTGATAGGGCCTCAGCAGCGCCGCCGACAGCGCGCCGTAATCCATCGTGTAGTCGATGGCGACGCCCAGCGGGCCGAACATCTTGTCCAGGCTGACGCGGATATAATCGGGATTGTGATAGCGGTCGCCCACCAGCGCCAGCGCGCGCGGCCGGGTCTGTGCGATCGCAGGCGCGCAGGCAAGGCCGGCGGCGACCCCGCCGATCACGGCGCGACGCGAAATCCTTTCTGTCTTTCCTGTCATGTTTTTCCCCTGCCTTGCCCTGACTATAAGCCGCACCGGGCACAAAGCTGTAGACGCCGTGCCATGCGGCAGCCAAGATGATGTATACAAAATACAGGCGGGGCCGCGACCGCCGCGCCGCGGAGGACCAGAAACACATGGCTTTGATCTCATCCAGGCGGCTCGCCGCACTCGCCGTCATGGCCACGGTTGTGGCCGTCGGCCTTGCCGCCTGCGACCAGAACAAGAGCTACAGCCACAAGGGCGGACCGGTGGATGGCTGGCCGGTCTGGGGCCATGGCGCGCAAGGCCAGCGCTACAGCGCCAACACCCAGATCACGCCCGAGAATGTGAAGGACCTGAAAGTCGCCTGGACCTACCGCACCGGCGACCTGTCGGCTCCGGGCGAGGTGAAGAACCTGGCATTTGAAGCCACGCCCATCCTGGCCAACAACACGCTCTATCTGTGCAGCCCGCGCAACCGCATCGCCGCGCTCGATCCGCGGACCGGGCGGCAGAAATGGATGCGCGACCTCAAGCCCGACACCAACGGCGCCACCGTCATCGTCTGTCGCGGCGTCTCTTACTGGAAGGACAGCACCGCTCCCGCCGACGCCTTCTGCGCCCAGCGCATCTTCGCCGGCACCATCGACGGCAGGATGTGGGCCCTGGACGCCAACACCGGCAAGCCCTGTCCGGGTTTCGGCACCAATGGCGTGGTCAATCTGCAGGCCGACCTTGGCTATGTGGAAAAGCCGGGCCTCTATGGAATTTCGTCGGCGCCCACCATCGTGGGCGACAAGGTGATCACCGGCTCCAAGATCATCGACTTCCACAATATCGACATGCCCGGCGGCGTGGTGCGCGCGCTGGATGCACGCACCGGCGCCCTGGTGTGGGCCTTCACCGCCGCGCCGCCCAGCACGCACCCCGATCCCACCACGAATGTCGCGCCGGACGAGGGCGGACATTACCCGCGCAGCGCGCCCAATGTGTGGGCGCCCATGTCCGTCGATGCCGAGCACCGGCTGATCTATCTGCCCACCGGCACGCCGCAGATCGACGCGGTTCTGGGCAAGGGCGACTGGGACTATTACGGCTCTTCCGTCGTCGCGCTGAACGTCGATACGGGTGCGGTGGTGTGGCACTACCAGTTCGTGCACAAGGACATCTGGGACTATGACACGCCGGCCCAGCCCTTGCTGTTCGATTACAAGGCGCCCGACGGGAAGGTGATCCCGGCGCTCGCCCAGGCTACCAAGATGGGCTACATCTTCGTGCTCAACCGCCTGACGGGCGAGCCCATCTTCCCGGTGAAGGAGACGCCGGTCTCCACCGGCGGCCTGCAAAAGGGCCTGTCGCCCACCCAGCCGATCCCGGTGCTGCCCGAGCATCAGATCACGATCACCAGGATGACCGACAAGGACATGTTCGGTTTCGCGCTGGTCGACAAATGGGACTGTCAGCGCCGCTTCAACAAGCTGAAGAATGACGGCATCTTCACGCCCTTCTATGCGCAGTCCAGCGTCGACTATCCGGTCAGCGTGGGCGGCATGGACTGGGGCGGCCTCACCTTCGATCCCAAGCGCAATATCCTGGTGGTCAATTCCAACAATGTGCTGGGCGCTCATCATCTGGCGCCGCACGCGGGCCCGGACGGCTATTCGCCGCTGATCGGCACGCCCTATCGGCAGGTCTATGATGACATGATGAGCATGTTCGGCGCGCCCTGCAACGCGCCGCCCTGGGGCAAGCTGGCCGGCATCGACATCACCACCGGCAAGAAGATCTGGGAGGTGCCGCTGGGCACCACCAGGGACGAGGCGCCCTGGCCGTTGTGGTTTCATCTGGGCGTACCCAACCAGGGCGGCGCCATCACCACCGCCTCGGGCCTGACCTTCATCGCCGCCACGACGGATCGCTATTTCAGGGCCTTCTCCACCGAGACGGGCAAGGAGTTGTGGCGCGTCAGCCTGCCGGCGGCGGGCCAGTCCATGCCGATGACCTACCGGCTGGACAGCGACGGCAAGCAGTATGTGGTGATTGCCGCGGGCGGACATTCGGCGTTACACAACAAGCAGGGCGATTACGTGATCGCCTATGCGTTGCCTTGAGGGATGCCGTGGAAAGGCCGATCGACCCGATGACGCCAGACGGCGACCCACCCCCGGCGGCTCCGCCCACCCTGCGCGCGCATGTGGTCAGGATGCTGCGGGCGGATATTCTGGCGGGCAAGTACAAGCCCGGCGACCGGCTGAACGAAAGCCAGATCGCGCGCGAGCTGAACATCAGTCGTATCCCCGTGCGCGAGGCGCTGTCCCAGCTTCAGGAACAGGGGCTGGTGGTCAACCGCGAGCGCCGCGGCATGTTCGTGATGGACCTGGACGCCGAGGAAGTGCTGCAGATTTCCTCGCTGCGCATCATCCTGGAGACTGAGGCGATCAAGCTGGCGCGCAGCCGCATGACCCCCGGCATTCTCGCCCAGCTCGAAAAGCTGATGCAGCAGATGGAAGCCTGGAACGGCACCCTGCTGGATGCCGCCGCGCTGGACCTGGAATTCCATCGCACCATCTGGCGCGCCACCGGCAACCCCTATCTGGAGCGGGCGCTCAACACGCTGATGGTGCCGATGTTCGCGCACAAGACGCTGGAGCATGTCAGCCAGGAGATACGGCGCTGGCGGCTCAGCCATCACCGCGCGCTGCTGGATGTGGTGGCGGGGATTTCTGACGCCGATCCGCAGGAATCGCTGCTGACGCATCTGCGGATGTCCTACACCGAGCCCGAACGGTACTCGACTCTTGCCAAGAATCCCCCGCCGGAAAGCCGCCAGGACGAATCTGACAAAATTTAAATGCGCTCAAAGTGTCGCCGGATTTCGCCTCTGCAAAAGGAATGATGCGCGCGATGGCATTCAGGGTGGCAACATGTCCGCTGGCAAATGCGCTGGCCGGCTACTAAGCTGCAACGTATATTGTCTACAGAGACGGGGCATAAAGAACCTGTCGGGACAGTTTCAGGAGAGGGACGCGAACCCATGCATTCGTTCAGGAAATTCCTGCCGCTGGTCGGCGCCGCCGTCATTGCGCTGGGCGTTTCGGGCGCATCGGCACAGACCGCCGCCGACTATGCCGAATATGCCCAATGGCCGGCGCCGCATGCCCAGGGCCAGAACGTCAATGGCATGCACATCTTCCTCTTCGCCGGCCTCAAGAGCCACGGGCCGGGCGCGCATGACTATCCCTACTGGCTCGATACCTGGTCCAAGCTGCTGACCCAGCACGGCGCTGTGGTGGATGGCGGCCTGTCCTTCCCCAGCCAGGCCCAGCTCGACAAGGCTGATGTCGTGGTCATTTACAAGGGCGATGCCGGTTACATGACGCCCGAGCAGCGCGCGATGCTGCAGAATTACGTCAAGCGCGGCGGCGGCCTGGTGACGTTGCACGACTCGCTGTGCGGTCCCGACCCTGCCGACATGGCGACCCTGGTGGGCGCCGGCAAGAAGCACGGCCAGACCAACTACACCTGGACCGCCACGCTCGACTACAATGTGGTCGACAAGGGCAATCCCATCATCAAGGGCATGCCGATGGAGATCTATGACGAAGCCTTCTACAACATGACCTTCGCCCCCGACATCCATCCCATCCTCACCGTCACCATGCCCGACACGCCCGCGGCGCGGCGTGGCGGCGGCGTCGGCAAGACCGTGCCGCAGATGTGGACCTGGGAGCATACCGTGCCGGGCGGCACCGCTCCCGCGCGCGCCTTCGTCTGGATGCAGGGGCACATGGTCGACAGCCTAGAGGACCCGGCGATCCGCACTGTGCTGATGCGCGGCATCGCCTGGGCCGCCAAGAAGCCGGAAAACACGCTGACCGATTATGTGCCGCCGCCGCCGCGGCGCACGGCCCAGCGTCCGTAAGCCAATCCGTCCGGGAAAGGCGGCCGTCGCGGGACGATGGCCGCCTTTGCGTTGAAACTGTTGGGGGAGACAAGCGTGATGATGAAATCGGTGTTGAAGCTCGCAAGCTGCGCCGCGGCGTTGGCGATGCTGGCGGGAGGGGCCTTTGCCGCCGATCCCCTGGAACAGTCGACCGACTGGCAGACCAGCGGCCATGACCTGGGCGGCCAGCGCTATTCGCCGCTGACCCAGATCACGCGGCAGAATGTTGCCCGGCTTCAGCCAGCCTGGAGCATCCATTTGACGCCGGAAGGCTATAAGGGCCGCCCGCGCCTGGCCGAGGCGATTCCGATCGTCGTCGGCAACATGATGTACATCGCCTCACCCTATGGCCAGATCCTGGCGCTGGACGCCACCAGCGGCCAGCGCAAATGGACCTTCGATCTTCCCGACAAGGACGTCGCCACCCGGCGTGGCGTCGCCTATTGGGGCGGCGGCGAAGGCGCGCCGGCCTCGATAGTCTTCGGCACGCGCCTGGGCCGGCTCTATTCGCTCGATGCGGCCACCGGCCAGCTCAATCCGCGGTTCGGCGAGAACGGCGTCGTCAATCTGAAGACGCCGGAAGTGATGCCGGCCGACATGAAAGGATTCTACGACCTGCCGTCGCCGCCCATCGTCTACAAGAACCTGATCATCACCGGGGCGGGCAATCCCGACGCCGCGCCCAACCGCGGCCCGCGCGGCGATACGCGCGCCTGGGACGCGGCCACCGGCAAGCTGGTGTGGACGTTCCATACCGTTCCGCGGCCCGGCGAGCCCGGCTATGACACCTGGGGCAAGGGCAGCGCCGAAAACCGTTCGGGCGTGAATGTATGGGGCTATATGACGATCGATGCCGACCGCGGCATCCTCTATATGCCACTGGGCGCGCCCAACAATGACCGCGTCGGCGTCGACCGGCCCGGCAACAATCTCTATGGCTCCTCGCTGGTCGCTGTGGACGCCAACACCGGCAAGTATCTCTGGCACTTCCAGGTCGTTCATCACGACATCTGGGATTACGACACCCAGGACCCGCCGGTACTGATGGATGTGCACAAGGATGGCAAAACCATTCCCGCCGTGCTGACCGTCAACAAGAACGCGCTGGCCTTCATCCTGAACCGCGTGACCGGCGAGCCGATCTTCGGGGTCGAGGAGCGGCCGGTGCCCAAAAGCAACGTGCCGGGCGAAATCACCTCGCCGACCCAGCCTTTCCCCGTCAAGCCGGAGCCGCTGTCGCAGAACCACATCTCGCGCGACAATCTCTACAAGGGCGAGCCGTCGCACCAGGCCTATTGCGAGAAGCTGGTGGACGACAATCACATGGTCCTGGGCGGGCCGTTCCTGCCGCCGGGCTACAACCAGATCACGGTCTCGCCGCCCGGCACCCAGGGCGGGGTGAACTATTATGGCGGCAGCTTCGATCCCAAGCTTCGCCTGTTCGTGGCCAATGTGAACAACCTGTTCCAGCCCATGCGGGTGGTGCGCAAGCCGGACGGCACTTTCGCCAATACCTATGGCGTGCTTCGCTTCTGGGATCCCGACAAGAAGCTTCCCTGCGGACCCACGCCCTGGGGCCAGTTGGTGGCCGTCAATGTGGATACGGGCGACATTGCCTGGCGCAAGACGCTCGGCGTCACCGAAAGCTTCCCGGCAGGCCTGCAGGATACCGGCCGGCCTGGCCTGGGCGGCACCATCCTGACCGCCAGCGGCCTGACCTTTGTCGGCGCGACCGACGATTTCCGCTTCCGGGCCTTCGCAACTGCAACCGGCGACAAGCTTTGGGAGGTCAAGCTGAAAGCGTCGGTCACGGCCACGCCCGTGACCTATCTGGGGGCCGACGGCCGCCAATTCGTCACAGTGATGAACACCGGTGGTTCCCAGACCGGATCGGTGGTCACCAACGACGAGGTCATCGCCTTCGCTTTGCCCAAAAACTAGTGTAAGTCACGAGTTCCAGGCGGGGTACAAAAAGAGAGAGTTGAACGTGCGCAAGATTCATCTGGTCGGTTTGATTGTAATGGCCTCGGCGACGGCCGCCTGGGCCCAGGACGATTTCCCCAGCCTGCCGCCTGGCCCGGGCCGCGACGTGACAGTGCGGGTCTGCTCGCAGTGCCACTCGCCGGAAATCGTCGCCAACCAGCGCATGGACAAGGATGGCTGGAAGGCGCTGGTGGACCAGATGGCCAACAATGGCGCCAATGCCACCAGCGAGGAATTCGACACCATCACCAACTATCTTGCGACGGTTTTCCCCGCCACGCCGGCGCCTGGTGGGGCCGCGCCGGCGGCACCCGGGGCCGCGCCGGCTCCCGCCAGCCCGGATGCGGGCGCATCGGCCGCCACCAACGACGCGACCGGCACCGTCACGCCGCAACAGTAAGCCGCGGATATTGCGGGTTTGCGCCTGCGCCCGGCCGCGCTAAAACCGCGGCGGACAGGCGGGCTTGCGCCTGCTTGTGCCCACCGCCCTATAAAGGCGCCCTTTGAAGGAAAGAAGACATGAAGCTGCTGCGCTATGGCCCCAAGGGCCAGGAAAAACCCGGCCTGCTGGACGATGGGGGCGCCATTCGCGACCTGTCCGGCGTGGTGAAGGACATCGACGGCAAGGTACTGGCCGATCTGTCGGCCATCCGCGCGGCCAAGATCGACAGCCTGCCGGTGGTGAAAGCCGGCGTGCGCCTGGCCGAGCCGGTCGCCAATGTCGGCAAGTTCCTTTGCATCGGCCTGAACTATTCCGACCATGCCGCCGAGTCGGGCATGCCCGAGCCCAGCGAGCCGATCATCTTCACGAAGGCGACCAGCGCCATCATAGGTCCCAACGACGATGTCTATCTGCCGCCCGCCTCCAAGAAAGGCGACTGGGAAGTCGAGCTGGGCATCGTCATCGGCAAGGAAGCCCGCTACGTCTCCAAGGATAAGGCGCTGGATCATGTCGCCGGCGCCTGCGTGGTGAACGACCTCAGCGAGCGTGAATACCAGCTTGAGCGCCTGGGCACCTGGGACAAGGGCAAGGGCTGCGACACCTTCGGTCCCTTCGGTCCCTGGCTCGTCACGCTGGATGAGGTGGGCGACCTCAACAATCTGGGTCTGTGGCTGGACCTGAACGGCAAGCGCATGCAGACCGGCAACACCCGCTCGCTGATCTTCGACGTGCCGACCCTGATCTCTTATGTCAGCCAGTTCATGAGCCTGCAGCCGGGCGACATCATCTCCACCGGCACCCCGCCGGGCGTCGGCCTGGGCATGAAGCCGCCGCTGTTCCTGAAGGAAGGCGATGTCATGGAACTGGGCATCGACAAGCTGGGCAGCCAGAAGCAGACGGTCTATCGGACGAAAATCTGATACCGATCGTCATGGCCCGGTGTGTCCGGGCCATCCAGTTTGTTGAGAGTGAAACTGGATGGCCCGCATGAAGCGGGCCATGACGAATTGGGTAGAGTGGAAAACAAAAACGGCGCCGGAGCGATCCAGCGCCGTTTTCTATTATGCATCGCGATCAGTGATTATCCCGCGGAATCCCGAACGTCTCGTCGATCTTCTGATACTTGACCGCGTTCTCCAGGACCATGCCGGTGCCCATCTGCCCGACATGCTCGCGCTGGATTTCCTGCCACGGCGTCTGGCTGGCCGGATACTTATAGCCGCCCGCCGCTTCCAGCGCCTTGCGCCGCGCCGCCAGCTCCTCGTCGCCGATCAGCACGTCGCAGGTGGCTTTTTTCAGGTCGATGCGCACGCGATCGCCCGTCTTCAGCAGCGCCAGCCCCCCCATCACGGCCGCTTCCGGCGAGGCGTTGAGGATCGAGGGCGAACCGGAGGTGCCCGACTGGCGGCCGTCGCCGACGCAGGGCAGGGCGTTGATGCCCGCCTTCAGCAGCGCTGCCGGCGGACGCATGTTCACCACTTCCGCGGCGCCGGGATAGCCCACCGGGCCCGCGCCGCGCATCACCAGAATGGAATTTTCGTCGATCCCCAGCGCGGGATCGTCGATGCGGCGGTGATAGTCCTCGGGCCCGTCGAACACCACGGCGGTGCCTTCAAAGGCCTCGGGATCGGCCGGGTTGGACAAATAGCGCCGGCGGAATTCCTCGCTGATCACGCTGGTTTTCATCACCGCGCTCTCGAACAGGTTGCCGCCCATCACGATGAAGCCGGCATCGGTCTTCATCGGCTTGTCGAACGGCCAGATCACATGCGGCAGCAGGACTTCCTTGCCCTTGCAGTTCTCGCCGATGGTCTTGCCGTTGACGGTCAGGGCCTTCTCGTTGATCAACCCGTGCTGCATCAGGATGTTCACCACCGCCGGGACGCCGCCGGCATGATGGAAATCCTCGCTCAGATATTCGCCCGCCGGCTGCAGGTTGACCAGCAGCGGCACCTTGTGGCCGACCGTCTGCCAGTCGCTCAGGGGCACGTCCACGCCCATGTGGCGGGCGATGGCGCTGATGTGGATGGGCGCGTTGGTCGAGCCGCCGATGGCGGAGTTGACGACGATGGCGTTGTGGAACGCCTCCCGCGTCATGATCTTGGACGGGCGCAGGTCCTCATGCACCATTTCGACGATGCGCAGGCCCGTGGCATAGGCCATCTGCCCGCGCTCGCGATAGGGCGCCGGGATCGAGGCCGAGCCGGGAAGCTGCATGCCCAGCGCCTCGGCCAGCGAGTTCATCGTGCTGGCCGTGCCCATGGTGTTGCAATAGCCCACCGACGGCGCGCTCGACGCCACCAGGTCGACAAAGCCGGGATAGTCCAGCTCGCCGCGCGCCATCATCTCGCGCGCCTTCCACACGATGGTGCCAGAGCCGGTGCGTTCGCCCCGGTGCCAGCCGTTCAGCATCGGACCGACCGAAAAGGCGATGGCCGGAATGTCCAGCGTCGCCGCCGCCATCAGGCAGGCCGGCGTAGTCTTGTCGCAGCCGATGGTCAGCACCACGCCGTCGATCGGATAGCCATAGAGGAGTTCGACCAGCCCCATATAGGCCAGGTTGCGGTCCAGCGCCGCGCCCGGGCGCTTGCCGGTTTCCTGGATGGGATGGACGGGAAACTCCATCACGATGCCGCCGGCCTCGCGGATGCCCTCGCGGATGCGCTTGGCAAGCTCGATGTGGTGGCGGTTGCAGGGCGAAAGGTCGCTGCCGGTCTGGGCGATGCCGATGATGGGCTTGCCCGACTGCAACTCCTCACGCGTCAGCCCGTAATTCAGGTATCGCTCCAGATAGAGCGCCGTCATGTCAGGGTTGTCGGGATTGTCGAACCAGGCGCGAGAGCGGAGTTTCTTGCCGGGCTTGCTGGCGGTTTTGGAATCGGACATCGGGGTTTTCCTGAAGGAAAGGGTCAGCCGGGGAAAAGGCTCATGCCGCCGTCGACGCGCAGCACCTGGCCGGACACAAAGCCGGACTGGCTGGAGGCGAGGAACGCCACGGCATTGGCGATCTCGGCAGGCTTGGCGTAGCGCTCCAGCGAGATATTATCAATCATACCGGCGTCGGTTTGCCGGGTGGCCAGGAAACGGGCGGTCGTGGTGGGGCCGGGGCTGACGGCGTTCACCCGCACGCCGTGGGGGCGCATCTCAAGCGCCAGGCTGCGGGTATAATGCAGGATCGCCGCCTTGGCGCAGCCATAGACCACTTCGGGCGAAACGCCGATATGGCCGTTGAGCGAGCCGAAATTGATCACCGCGCCCCGTTTGCGCTCGGCCATGCCCGGCACCACGCGCCGGCACATCAGCATGGTGCCGAAGAAATTGCGGTTCATCACCGCATGGGCATCTTCCAGGCTGATGTTCAGGGCGTCGTTGGGATTGGGCTTGCCGCCTTTTGCCGCGATGTCGCCGCCGGCGCAGTTGACCAGGATGTCGATGGGCCCCAGCGTGTCCTCCACCCGGCTCACCAGTGCGGCGACATCGTCCTGCCTGGTAATGTCGCCGGTGACCGCGACCACCTTGCCGGGCCCGCGCAGCGATAATTCCCTGGCCAGAACGGTAAGGCTTTCGCTTTCGCCGTAGGCGGCAGGCGCCGCCTCGTCGATATCATGCAGCGCGACATTGGCGCCGCCGGCCAGCAGCGTCTCGGCGATCATGCGGCCCAGGCCGCGGCCGGATCCGGTCACCAATGCGATGGCGCCCCCGAGGGACGGGGGCTGAATTCCTGTAGGGGTCAAAGGGATACTCCGTAGGCGCTCCTGCGGGGGGCGCGTGGCATCGCGCACGCGCGGGCCCCGATTGTTATCTGCTTGTCATGCAATCGGGGCCGTGTGGGCGGCCGGGCGCATTGACTTGCCGGTGCCTGAATTTAGTATACAACTCGAGTGCCGATGTGAAGGGCTCCGTCCTTACGGGGCGGGGGCGCTTGCAGCTACCCAAGCCTCTGACGGTGGGCAGGAAGCGGCGATAAAAGCAGCTATACATAGCAGCGATACAGGGGCGGGAGAATTATGAAACCAACGCACGCTCGTTATTGGGTTGTCGTGCTGGCGCTGGCGCTGGCGATGATCATGTATATCCAGCGCGTGGCGATCAGCCAGGCCATCGTGCCGATCGCGGTCGACCTGAACCTGAACAAGGAACAGACCGGCCTGGTGCTGGGAGCTTTCGGGCTTTCCTATGCGCTGTTCGAGATTCCGATGGGCCTTCTGGGCGACAAGCTGGGCGTGCGCTGGGTGCTCAGCCAGCTGGTGCTGATCTGGTCGGCCTTTACCGCGCTGACCGGCGCGGCCTGGAACATGGCGTCGATGTGGGCCGTGCGCTTCCTGTTCGGCGCGGGCGAAGCGGGCTGTTTCCCCAATCTGACGCGCATGCTGTCGGCCTGGCTGCCGCTGTCCGAGCGCGTGCGCGCGCAGGCCGTGATGTGGGCCTTCGGCCGCTGGGGCGGCGCGCTGGCCCCGCCGGTCGCCTTCTTCGTGATCTATCATTTCGGCTGGCGCCTGGGCTTCGTGGCGCTGGCGATGCTGGGCGTTGCCTGGGTGGCCTTCTTCCTGCCCTGGTTCCGCAACGACCCGGCCGAGCACAAATCGGTCAACGCCGCCGAGCTCGAGTTGCTGGAGAGTTCGCGCTCTCTGGTGCTGCACGAGCACGGCGTGCCCTGGTACAAGCTGTTGCTCCAGCGCGACATCGCCTTCCTGGGGCTGCAGTATTTCGCCTTCTCCTACACCTGGTATTTCTATGTGACCTGGCTGCCCACCTGGCTGCAGCAGGCCCGGGGGCTCGATGCGGGCATCGCGGCTGGCTATGCGATGGTGCCGCTGGCGCTGGGCGGCGTCGGCTCGATCGTCTCGGGCTTCCTGCCCATGTCGGTCCCGCGCAAATGGGTGGCCTTCGCCGGCTTTGCCGGGACCGCGATCCTGATCTTCATCATTCCGCACGTCGAAAGCGTAACCGCGGCGATGGCGCTGATGGGAGTGGCCAGCTTCTGCAGCGACCTGACCATGCCGATCTCGTGGAACACCTGTGTGGAGATCGGCAAGCAGTACACCGCCACCGTGGCCTCGACCATGAACATGCTGGGCAATTTCGCCGGCTTCGTGGCCCCCGTGGTGTTCGGCTTCATCCTGGGCGAAACCGACAACAACTGGACCGTCGTGATGTACACGATGGCCGCGGCGGCGATCGTCTCGGCGGTCTGCTGGCTGTTCCTGGACCCCGACAATGCCGGTCAGGACAAGCCGCTGCCGCTGGAAGCGGCCCCTGAAATCTGACGTCCCAAATCTGACTCTCCAAAGCATGAAGGACCATACGCGTGAAGATTGATCTGACGGGCAGGACAGCGGTGATCGTGGGCGCCTCGGGCGGGCTGGGCGAAGCGATGGCGCATACGCTGTCGGACGCCGGCGCGGCCATCGCGCTGGTGGGCCGCAACCAGTCCAAGCTGGACAAGGTGGCGAACGCGCTGAAGGCCAAAGGCGGTAACGCCGCCACCTTCACTGCCGACATGACCAGCGAAAGCGACGTCGGGCGCCTGGCCGCAGAGGTGAACGCCAAATACCCCAAGCCGCAGATCCTGATCAATTCGGCCGGCATCAACAGCCGCAAGTCGGTGACCGAGTTCAACCTGAAGGAATGGTCGGCGGTGGTGGATTCCAGCCTGGTCACCACCTTCCTGGCCTGCAATGCCTTCGTGCCGGGCATGAAGGGCACCGGCTATGGCCGCATCATCAACCTCTCCTCGATCCTGGGCCATGTCTCGCTGCCCAACCGCACCGCCTATTCCTCGGGCAAGGCAGGGCTTCTGGGCTTCACCAAGTCGCTGGCGCTGGAACTGGCGTCCGAAGCCATCACCGTCAACGCCATCTCGCCCGGTCCTTTCCATACCGAGATGAACCTGCCGGTGATCAACGACCCGGAGGCCAACAAGCTGTTCCTGCAGAAGCTGCCGGTGGGCCGCTGGGGCAAGGTGGAAGAGATCGGCGGCCTGGCCTGCTATCTCTGCTCCGACCTGGCGGGCTTCATCACCGGCACCGACATCCTGATCGACGGCGGCTGGACCGCCGCCTAGCCGCGATCTTTTGCGTCGTGAGTGCGTCGCGCCGTCGCTCACAAACGCCGTACGCATCACTCGGCGCTCCTGTCCACGCCGCAATATCTCTGCGGCTGGGTGATGAATGTTGAGGGACGAATGAAAACGCGGCGTGACGTGATGATGGGTGGGGCGGCGCTGGCCGCCACGTCGGCTTTTCCCGCCCAGGCGGCGGACATGCGGCCGCAGTCTCCATTAGGCGTTGCCCAGACGGCGCTGGGCCATTACTTCCGCCGCCAGCGCGGTGGCGCGCGTACCCGCGGACCGGCCGATCCTTTCGCGACGGTCGCCTATGTGCGTTCGCTGGGTGCCGGCGGCGTCCAGATGGCCATTCCTGACGGCACCGATGTGAAGAAACTGCGCGCGGCGCTGGAGAAGAACAATCTGTTCTTCGAGGGCGACATCCGCATGATCGCCAAGCCGGGCGACGATACCGCCGCGTTCGAGCGCGGGCTTCGCATGTACAAGGAACTGGGCGCCTCCTGCGTGCGCACGGTGTCCTTTGTCGGGCGCCGCTACGAGACCTTCAGCACCCTGCAGCAGTACCGGGACTGGAAGACCAACGCCGATGGCGTGCTGGCGGCCTGCGTGCCCATCGCCGACAAGGTCGGAATCCCGCTGGCGATGGAGAACCACAAGGATCGCGTCGTCGATGAGGAAGTGGAAGTCCTGAAGAAATATTCCAGCGAATATTTTGGCGCCCTGGTCGATTTCGGCAACAACATCTCGATGTGCGACGATCCGGTGGAGACGATCCGCAAGCTGGCCCCCTATGTGAAGGCCACCCACGTCAAGAACATGGCAGTGGCCCGCTATGACGAGGGCTTTCTTCTCTCGGAAGTACTGTTCGAGGATGGTTTCCTCGATATTCCCGCCCTTTTCGCCGAGCTGCGGAAGGTCAATCCCAAGATCCATCCCATGCACGAGCTGATTACCCGCGACCCCCTGAAGGTGCCGGTGCTGACCGACAAATACTGGGTGACCTGGCCCGAGCGCAGCGGGCTCTACCTGGAGCGCACGCTCAGGCTGGTCGACGCCAATGCCAGCAAGAAGCCCTTGCCCACCGTCAGCGACCTGGACGCGGCGGCACAATTCGCCGTCGAGGAAAGCAACAACATCAAGTGTTTCGACTGGGCCCGAAAGGCACTCGTCTGATCCTCACCCTGAGCCTGCCGACGGGTGAGGGGTGCCTCATTGGTTCGACAGGCTCACCATGAGGAGCGCGCCGCTCACTGCACGGTGAAATGCATCATCGTGGTCGAGGTGAACGTCTCGCCCGGCCGCAGCACCGTGGACGGGAAATCCGGGTGGTTGGGGCTGTCGGGATAATGCTGCGTCTCCAGCGCCAGCCCATCGGTGGCGCGCAGGGTGGTGCCCGCCGGCGTGACGCCGGTGCCGTTGAGGTGGTTCGAGGAATAGACCTGCACGCCGGGCTGGGTGGTATAAAGCTCCAGCGTGCGGCCGCTGTCCGGATCGGTCAGCCGCGCCGCCAGCTCCAGCGCGCCGGGCTTGGATTTGCGCAGCACGAAATTGTGGTCATAGCCCTGGCCGATCAGCATCTGCGGCTCGCTCGAGCGCAGGTCGCGGCCGATCGGCTTGGGGGACCGGAAGTCCAGCGCCGTGCCGGCCACGGGCGCGATCTCACCGGTGGGAATCTGGTTCTTGTCGGTGGGCGTATAGCTGTCGGCCATCAGCGTCAGCACCTGCGGTTCCACCGAGCCCGAGCCGTTGCCCGCCAGGTTGTAATAGGTGTGGTTGGTCAGGTTGACGACGGTGGGCTTGTCGGTGGTCGCCTTATAGTCGATGCGGAAATCGGCATCGTCGGTGAGGGTATAGGTGACATCCACCGTCAGCGTGCCGGGAAAGCCCTGGTCGCCGTCCGGGCTGACCAGGCGCAGCGTCACGCCCGCCGTACTGGCGGTCTGGAAAGTCTTCACCGTCTGCAGAAGCCGGGTGGAATAGCCGGGACGGCCGCCGTGCAGGGTCACGCCGGCGGGATTGGCCGCCAGGTCGTAATGCTTGCCGTCCAGCGTGAAGCCGTGCAGCAGCCGGTTGGCATAGCGGCCGGTCAGCGCACTCATCGGCCCGGTGGCCAGGATGTTCGCCATGTCCTTCTGGCACAGGATCACATTGGCCATCTTGCCGTCGCGGCCGGGCGCCTCCACATCACAGATGATGCCGCCATAATCCAGCACCTGGGCGCGCATGCCCTTGCTGTTGGTCAATGTGAAGATGTGCACGTCCTGGCCGTCGCGCGTGGTGCCGAAGACCTTCTGCTCGACGGTGCCGGCCCGGGCTGGGCCGACCAACGGACCGGCCATCAGGCCGGCCGCCGCCAGGATGGCCGCGGTGGCCGCGGCGCAAGAGCTGTTCATGCCTGTTTTCCCCTCTTTCATCCCCGTAAAAGCGCGTCTCATGGTGCGGCAGCCCATGAATTGACTGTGTTTTGCCGCCGGCGACTATAGTATTGCCGTCACAGAACCACAAAGATGTGGGTGCGCCGGATCGTTCCGGGGCCGGGAGCAACGCTAAGGGAAGGGGTTGGCGCGGCATTGCTTGCGCCTTTTGGTCCGCACATGAAATTTTCGACACGTCACGCCATGCTCGGCGCCGCCGCCGCCATCCTGCTTGCCGGCGCCGGCCTGACCTCGCGAACAAGCCTGGCCCAGCCCGCCGATACGCCCAACAATCCCTTCGCCGGCAACACCGCCGCCGTCGCCCAGGGCGAGAAGATCTTCAATTCCACTTGCACGGCCTGTCATGGCGCGGGCGCCAGCGGGGGACGGGGACCGGCGCTCAACACCGGCACCTTCAGCCATGGCTCGGGCGATTACGATCTCTACCAGACCATCCGCTCGGGCGTGCCGGGTACCCAGATGCCCAGCTTCGCGCGCCTGCCGTCCGACGACGTCTGGCGGGTCGTCACCTACATCAAGAGCCTTTCGGGCGGCTCGGCGACCACGGCCGCGCTGCCGGGCGACGCCGCGCGCGGCGAAGCGCTGTTCTTCGGCGCCGGCAATTGCACCGCCTGCCATGAGGTGAACGGGCGCGGCGCGGCCATCGCCGCCGACCTGTCGGACGAGGGCACCAAGGCGCCGGCGGCGATCAGGAACGGCGTGCTGCACAAGCCCCAGCGCCGCTTCCGGGCGCGGCCCCATTTCGCCGATGTGACGATGAAGGACGGCACGCGCAGCAGCGGCTTCGTCGTCGCCGAGGACAGTTTCGCCATCGCCCTTCAGGCCGGCGGCAAGTTCGTCACCCTGGACAAGGACAAGGTTCAGGCCATGGCCGACCGCGATGCCACCCCGCATGACCTCAAGCTGACATCGGCCCAGGTGGACGACCTTGTGGCCTATCTTGCCCAACACAAGAAGCGCGACTTCACCCAGACGGCCAAGGTGACGCCGGCGCCGGTGCTGACCTATGCGCGCATCGCGGATGCCCGCGCCGAACCGCAGAACTATCCCACCTATTGGGGCGACTATCAGGGCCATCACTTCAGTGCCCTGGACCAGATCAACAAGACCAATGTCGGCCAGCTTCAGGCCAAATGGGCCGCGCCGCTTCCCGGCCAGTCCGCACTGGAATCGCTGCCGCTGGTGGTGGACGGGGTGATGTATGTCTCCGGCCCGCCCGGCGACGTCTATGCCTTCGACGCCAAGACCGGCCTGCAGCTGTGGAAATTCCACCGCAAGCAGGACATCGTCAATCCCTACCAGATCAATCCCTCCAACCGCGGCGTGGCGGTGCTGGACGGGCGCGTCTTCTTCGGCACGCTGGACGATAACCTGATCGCGCTGGATGCCCATACCGGACGCGAATTGTGGGAAGTGCGCATCGCCGACACGATGGAAGGCTTCACCCTCACCGGCGCGCCGCTGGCGGTGAAGGACAAGATCATCATGGGATCGTCGGGCGGCGAGATGGGGCTGCGCGGCTTCCTGGACGCCTATGATCCCGCCACCGGCAAGCGGCTGTGGCGCTTCTATACGACGGCGGCGCCGGGCGGGCCCAATGGCGGCACCTGGCCGGGCGACACCTGGAAGCTGGGCGGCGGCGGCACCTGGCTGACCGGCAGCTATGACCCGCAGCTCGACACGCTGTATTGGAGCGTCGGCAATCCCGCGCCCTCCTTCAACCCGGACGTCCGCAAGGGCGACAATCTCTATACCGACAGCGTGGTGGCGCTCGATCCCGACACCGGCAAGCTGAAATGGTACTATCAGTTCACCCCCAACGACTCCCATGACTGGGATTCGGAGGAAGACCTGGTGCTGGCCGACCAGATGGTGGACGGCAAGATGCGCAAGCTCCTGCTGCACACCGACCGCAACGGCGTCTTCTATGCGCTGGACCGCGAGACCGGCAAATTCCTCTGGGCCAAGCCCTTCGTGAAAGTTACCTGGGTCAAGGGCTGGAACAAGAATGGCCGGCCCATCGTCAATCACGACACCGACGCCACGGCCCAAGGCAGGATCGTCTGGCCGGCCACCGGCGGCACCAATTTCCAGGCGCCATCCTATGACCAGGAAAGCACCACGCTCTATGTGCAGACCAACGAGCAGCAGGGCTGGGCCAACAGCGGCCCGGCGGTGTTCGAGCGCGGCAAGCTCTATACCGCGCGCGGCAGCGTGGTGCCGCCGCCCGGCCCCCCGCCCAAGCCGGCGATCAAGGCGATCGACACCACCAATGGCGACATCAAATGGACCGCGCCGGTCGCGGCGCCCAGCCTGTCGGCGGGCGTGCTGGCGACGCGCGGCGGGGTAGTGTTCGTCGCCACCACCGAGGGCCAGTTCATCGCGCTGGACAGCGCCACCGGCAAGCCGCTGTGGAATTTCCGCACCGGCTCGCGCATGAGCGCATCGCCGGTAAGCTACGCCGTCGACGGCAAACAGTATGTCGCCATCGGCGCCGGCAACATGCTTTACACCTTCGCGCTTCCCGGTTGAGGTCATGACCCAGAACGCTTCCGAAGATCTGCCCCTGATCGTGGTGATGGGCGTCGCCGGCTCCGGCAAGACCACCATCGCCAGCGGCCTGGCCAAGCGGCTGGAGGTCGCCTTCGTCGAGGGCGATGCGCTCCATCCCCATTCCAATGTCGAGAAGATGGCCGGCGGCATGCCGCTGAGCGACGAGGATCGCTGGCCCTGGCTGCGCGCCATCGGCGTGACGATGGAATCGGAAAGGCGCGCCGGCCGTGGCGTGGTCGTGTCCTGCTCCGCCCTCAAGCATGCCTATCGCGACTGCATCCGCAGCATGGTCCAGGGACCGGTGCGATTCATCCTGCTCAATGGCCCGCGTGACCTGATCGCGCTGCGCATGGCCGGCCGCAAGGGCCACTTCATGCCGCCCGCGCTGCTGGACAGCCAGCTCGCAACACTGGAACCGCCTGGCGAGGATGAAGACGCGGTGACCCTCGACATCACCCAGACGATCGAACAGCTGGTCGATAAAGCCTATGCGGCGGCCAAGGCGCCGCCCGGCAAGGCCGGGCGCGGCAGCCAGACGGAGAAGCACCGATGAAAGCCACGGCTGTTATCGCGCCGCTTGCCGCCGCGCTTCTGCTGGGCGCGGCACCGACGCAGGCGCAGGATGCGGCGCCACAGAAATTCCCCACCCCGCCGCCCAAGGCGACGGAACGGAATAGCATCATCGGCCCTGCCTATGCCAACGCGCCGGAAACCGTGGCCAACCCGGACGCGCCTCAGGGCCAGGTGTTCGAGTTCGTCATGCATTCGGATGAGAGCCGCATCTATCCGGGCATCGTGCGCATCGCGCGGATGACGCGCGACCAGTTCGGCAACTATGTCGTGCCTCCGGGCGGCATCTCCGCGCCCGGTCCTTATGAGCGGCACGTCTATGTCTATATTCCCAAACAGTACCGCCAGGGCACGCCCGCGCCCTTCATGGTGATCCAGGACGGCCATTCCTATGTAAAGCGCATGGTCGCGATGATGGACAACATGATCGCCGCCAAGCGCCTGCCGGTCATGGTGCTGGTGTTCGCCGATTCCGGCGGCAGCGACGCCCAGGGTTCGGAGCGCGGCCTGGAATACGATACGCTGTCGGAGCGCTATTCCAACTGGGTGGAACAGGAGCTGCTGCCGGCGGTAACGAAGAATTACGGCGTGACCTTCACCAGCGATCCCGACGGGCGCGGCACATTGGGCGGAAGCTCGGGCGGCATCGCCGCCTTCACCATGGCCTGGTTCCATCCCGAGCGCTATCACAAGGTGCTGTCCTATTCGGGCACCTTCGTGAACCAGGCCTGGCCGGTCGATCCCGCCACGCCGCGCGGCGGCTGGGAATATCACGATCACCTGATCGCCCAGGCGCCGACAAAGCCCATCCGCATCTGGATGGAGGTTGGCGAAAAGGACAATCGCTTCGACGCGCCCGAGGATACCTGGCACAACTGGCCGCTGGCCAACAACCGCATGGCCGCGGTGTTCGCGAAGAAGGGCTATGACTATCGTTATGTCTTCGCGCTCGGTGCCGGGCATGTCGACAATCGCGTGGTGATGCAGACGCTGCCGGCGGCGATGGAATGGCTGTGGCGGGATTATCCGCGCTGATATTCGCCGTGCCTCTTCGAGGACGGGACAATGAGGAACGAGGGCCCCATGATCGATCGCAAGACCTTTATTCTCTCGCTGCTGGCGGGTACCGCGTTGACGGGTGCGGGTTTGGCGGGTGCGGCGCCCGCCCTGGCCCAGCCACCGGCCGCCAGTCCCGACCTGCCGAAATTTCCCACCCCGCCGCCCCCGGTGACGGCCGAGAACAGCATCATCGGGCCGGACTATGCCAACGCGCCCGAGACCGCACCCAATCCCAACGTGCCTCAGGGCGACGTGTTCGAGTTCGTGATGTACTCGGATGAAAGCAAGATCTATCCGGGCATCGTGCGCATCGAGGGCGAATTGTCCGCCAGGCGCGATCCTTACGGCAACCGCATGGCGTTCACGGCCGACCAGCTTTCGAAACCCGGTCCTTATGTGCGCCACGTCTATGTCTACATTCCCCGGCAGTACAAGCCCGGCACGGCGGCGCCCTTCATGGTGGTGCAGGACGGGCACTCCTATATCCATCGGCTCGCGCCCACCCTGGACAATCTGATCGCGGCGGGCAGCGTCCCGGCGATGATCATCGTGGCGCCCGACTCCGGCGGCAGCGACGCCCAGGGCTCCGAGCGCGGCCTGGAATACGACACGCTGTCGGATCGCTATTCCAACTGGGTGGAACAGGAACTGCTGCCGGCGGTGGCGAAGAAATACAACGTCACCTTCACCAGCAATCCGGAAGGGCGCGGCGCAATGGGCGGCTCCTCGGGCGCGATCTGCGCCTGGACCATGGCCTGGTTCCATCCCGAGCGCTATCGCAAGGTGCTGTCCTATTCTGGCACTTTCGTGAACCAGGCCTCGCCCCAGGACCCTGCCACGCCGCGCGGCGGCTGGGAATACCACGCCACCCTGATCCCCAAATCGCCGAAAAAACCTATCCGCATCTGGATGGAGGTTGGCGAAAAGGACCTGCATTTCGACGATCCCGAGAATACCTGGCACAACTGGCCCTTGGCCAACAACCGCATGGCCGCCGCGCTGAAGAAGAGGGGCTATGACTATAAATATGTCTGGGCCCGCGAGGCGCGCCATGTCGATCCGCGGGTGGTGATGCAGACGCTTCCGGCTGCCCTGGAATGGCTGTGGCGGGATTATCCCCGAGGCTGATCCGGTTCGATCCGCCTTCCCGGCGATTGAGGGAAGATGAGCCCGCGTTTCGTCCTGTTCGGTCCGCCGCACCTGACCGCCATCGCGCTCGCCCTGTTGGTGCCGCTGGCGCTGGCGTTCATCGCGCGCCACGAGCGTCTGGGCCGCAACGCCGACCGGATGACGCGGCTGGGCCTGGCGCTGTTCCAGGTCGTCGGTTGGGCCGGCTGGTACTGGACAGGTCTCAGCAAGGGTGCGCTGGGGCTGGACAATGGCCTGCCGCTCAACCTGTGCGACTGGGCCGAGGTGGCCCTGGTCATCGCGCTTCTGACGCGCAACCAGTTCGCCTATGAGCTGGGCTATTTCTGGGGCCTGGGCGGCACCTTGCAAGGTTTGCTGACGCCGCCGCTCTATTTCGACTGGCCCGACCCGCAGTTCCTCTTCTTTTTCATCCAGCATGGCGGGGTGATCGCTTCGCTGCTCTACCTGACGCTGGGCACGCGCCTTCGCCCCACCCTGCGTTCGCTGCCGCGCGTGGTGGCCGCCAGCTTCTTCTATGCGGCTTTCGTGGGTGTCGCGGACTGGCTGCTGGACGTCAATTACGGCTTCCTGCGCGCCAAGCCGCATGGCACGAACCTGCTGACCTTCATGTCGCCCTGGCCCTGGTACATTCCCGAACTGGTGGGCGCCGGGCTGGTCTTCGTGCTGCTGTATTACGCGCCGTTCGCGCTGGCCGATTGGGTCAGGGCGCGGCGACTCACAAAAACGTGAGGCGGCCGGCTGCTTTCGCGCCGTAGCCGCCTCACACTGCCCCCTTCAAACAGGACTTGGACCCAGACCCCATTTCCAGATCCAACAACTGCAGGGTTTCCCCAAACCGTCCATCTGCAGCGCTGCTACTGTGCCGTTCTGACATTCGGACGCAACAATTTTGCTTTGCGGCAACGTGCTTTGCGGCAGGAATGTGGATTTTTCGCAACATTGCGGCGCGCGACCGCCGACGATTAACCAAAATGCTTGGAGAGTTTCAGGCCCTGGCCCTGATAATTCGACCCCAGGCCCGCGCCATATCCTTCCGGCGGCGGATCGGTCAGCCGCTCGAACACCAGCCGCCCGATGATCTGTCCATGTTCCAGGATGAAGGGCACCTCGCGCGAGCGCACCTCCAGCACGGCGCGCGCGGCGGGTGGTTTGCCGGGCGCATAGCCGAAGCCCGGATCGAAGAAGCCAGCATAGTGGACGCGGAATTCGCCGACAAGCGGGTTGAAGGGCACCATCTCGGCGGCATGGTCGGGCGGGATGGCGACGCGCTCGCGCGACACCAGGATGTAGAACTCGTCCGGGTCCAGCACCATGTCACCGCGCGCGTTGGCCAGGATCGGTTCCCAGAAATCGCCGGCATCGAGCGTGCCCACACGGTCCACGTCGATCAGGCCGGTATGCTTCTTGGCACGGAACCCGATGCGCCCGTCCTGGTCGGCGCCGCCTTTCAGGTCGATGGACAGCGCCAGCCCGCCGTCGATGTTGGGCGCGCTGCTGCCGTCCTCTATGGCCACCAGCGGCACCTGTTCGTTGAGGCGCCTGAGGGCGGCGTCGCTGAACTGGGGCGAGCCGTGACGGATACGAAGCTGGTTCAGGCGGCTGCCTTTGCGCACCAGCACCGGGAAGGTCTGGGGGCATATCTCGGCATAGAGCGGGCCGTGATAGCCGGCGGCCACCCGGTCAAAGGCCACGGCCTGATCGGTGATCAGCCGGGTGAAGACGTCGATGCGGCCGGTGGAGCTTTTGGGATTGGCGGTGCCGGAAATGCGGGCGGAGAATTCCGCCCGCTCCAGCAGCGGCACGATATAGACGCAGCCCGCTTCCAGCACCGCCCCTTCGCTGAGATCGACCTCATGCATGCGCACATGGGCCAGCCGCTCCGCCACCGTGGCGTTGGGGCCGGGCAGGAAGCTGGCCCGCACCCGGTAGGCCACCGGCCCCAGCCGCAGGTCCAGGCTGGCAGGCTGGACCTGTCCCGGCGCGAAAGGCTCGCGGGCGACGATCTCCCGCCCCTGCGCGAACAGCCGGCTCAGCACATGGCTGGGCAGGATGCCGGTGGAGAACCGGCCATAACCGCCTTCCTGGCTGTCCGGGGCGTTCGCGATCTCGGAATGAGCGGCCATCGGGCGGTTATAAGGGGCGCGCGGGGGGCGGTCACGGTCCCCCGGCGAAATCCGTGTGGATTTCGCCTCATCTAAGAAGGCGTGCCCACAAAAGCCCGGATGTCCTGGATCGCCTCGGCCAGGCCGCAGCGCTTGACCGGCGCCGCTTCGGGAAAGGCGGTCAGCAGGCGGCTGGGTGTGGCGCCTTCCAGGATCACGAAACAGCCCCGGTCCTGATGTCCCCTTATCAGCCGGCCGAAGGCCTGCTTCAGACGCAGGCGCGTGATCAGATCGTCATAGCCCTTGCCGAAGCGGGCGCGCCGCGCCTTGTGCAGGATGGTCGGCTTGGGCCAGGGCACCTTGTCGAACACCACCAGGCGCAGCGAGCGGCCGGGCACGTCCACACCGTCGCGCAAGGCGTCGGTGCCCAGCAGGCAGGCATTCTCTTCGGCCCGGAACAGATCGACCAATGCGCCCGTGTCCAGCCGGTCGATATGCTGGGCGTAAAGGGTCAGTCCCGCCCCGGCCAGCGGCGCGGCAATGCGGCTCGCCGTCTCGCGCAGGGCGCGCACCGCGGTAAACAGGCCCAGCGCGCCGCCGCCCGAGGCCAGGAACAGTTCGCGATAGGCTGCCGCCAGCGCCTCGGCATCGCGGCGCGGAACGTCCTTCACGATGAAGATGCGCGCCTGCTCCTCATAGCGGAAGGGAGAGCCGAAGCTGGCGCGGCGCGCCGGCTGGGGCAAGTGGCCGGCGCCGGTGCGAACCTCGGCGCTGGCCCAGTGCCCGTTTTCATCGTCCGCGCCGCCGACATCGCGCAAGGTGGCCGATGTGATCAGCGCGCCATGCGCCGGCTCCAGCACCTCGGCGGCCAAAGGCGCCGTGGGATCGACCCAGTGCCGCGCCAGGCCCACATCGGCGTCGCGGCCATCCTCGCGCACGACCTCCAGCCAGTCGACGAACTCCGCCGGGACTTCGCCGTTCTCCAGCGTCTCCAGCATGGCGATCCAGGCCGGCAGGACGCCGCGCGCCCGCCGCTCCAGCCCGCGCGCCGCCGCATCCAGCCTTGCTTTGGTGTGCGGCTCGAGCGCGGCGGTCTTGTCGTTCATCGCCTTGCGCAGATACAGCGCCAGCCGTGTCAGCGGTTCGGCCAGGCGGCGCAGGCCGCGCGCCAGTCCGCCGACGGCATCGGCCAGTGCTTCGTCCATGGGCTGGGCTTCGGCCTCCAGCGAATAAAAACGCTCGCCGTCCTGGCTGTGCGCGCGCACATGGCCATAGGCGGCGGACAGGAACATTTCGCCCGCGCCGCGCGGGGCGCTGCCGATGCGCTGCTGCCATCCTTCACCCGCCAGGACCGATGCCGCCAACACCGCTTCCTCCAGTGCTTCCTGCGCCGCTTCGTCATCGGCGATCAGGTCCTTGAGCCGTTCCTCGATTCCGCGCATCCGGCTTCGCGCGCGCCCCTCCGGCCCGCGGATCCAGCGGCGCAGTTCGGCCATCTCGCGGCCCGACAGCCGGGCCGAGAAGCCGCTGTCGGCGGCATCGAACAGGTGGTGGCCTTCGTCGAAGACATAGCGCAGGCGCCGCTCGCTGGGCGTGTCGGTGGTCTCGTCCTCGCCGATCCAGTCGCGGGCGCCCACGTCCTGCGATGCCAGATTTTGAGCGGATTGGGCGATCACCAGCGCGTGGTTGGCCACCACGATGGCGGCATGGCGGGCGCGACGCACGGCATGCTCGATGAAGCAGGTGCGGTAATGCGGACAGGCGGCATAGATGCATTCGCCGCGCCGGTCGGTGACGGCGCTGAGCGGCATGAAGGAGGCCAGAAACGCCGGAAAGCCCGCGCCCGACAGGTCGCCGTCGGTGCCCGACTGCACCCAGCGCGCGATCAGCGCCAATGCCACGCTGCGCTGGCCGGGCGCCAGGGCGGTCCGCTTTAACGCCTCCTCGAAGTTCAGCAGGCAGAGATAGTTTTCGCGCCCCTTGCGCACCACAGCCTTCTGCGCGCGCTCCGCCGGATCGGGCCACAGGCGGGCGATCTCCTGCACGATCTGGCGCTGCAGGTTGCGGGTATAGGTGCTGATCCAAAGGCCCGGACCGTTCTGCTCGGCCCACAGGCTGGCGGGCGCCAGATAGCCCAGCGTCTTGCCGGTGCCGGTACCCGCTTCCACCAGCGCCACGCGCGGGCTGCCCGCCTGTTCGCGCGGCCCAAAGGCATAGCTTGCCGCCTCGGCATAGGCCGCCTGCTCCGGCCGCATCTCATCGACCAGCCGCGCCAGGCGCGCGCGTGCCTGGCCCGGCTCGACCGGCTGCGAGCCGGGCTTTCCGGGCGGCGGCGCATCTTCCCACTGCTCGAGGCCGCGCCAGGCTTCCAGCCCGGCGATGGGCGAGCCGTGCGCCGCCTCGCCCGCATGCGCCTTCAGCAGCGGTGCCCAGCGCCAGCCCGCGCGTTCCAGGGTGCCGATCATGGGGGCCAGGGCCCTGCGTTCCTCTTCGGGCCAGCCGGCGAATTCCGCCAGTAGCGCGTGCGCGACCGTGAACAGGCTGGCGGCGGCGTCTTCCGGCGCTCGCGGCACGCTCAGGCCCAGGGCGCGGCAAAGGCCCAGGGCGCTTGGCGCGAAAGGCCGGCCCGGCCGCACAAAGGCGAACAGTTCCAGCACGTCGAACAGCATGGGCCCGGCGCGCAGGCCCAGCCGGCCCGCGACGAAGCCGCCATGGGCCACCAGCACCTCGCCACTCTCGAACAGCGGGCGCGCGTCGTGAAGGCCGGCGCGCTCGGTGGCGCCGTCGGCGCGCGCGAGCGCGGCGCCGGGCGGCGCGGGCACAAGCGCGGTCAGATCGTCAGGGAATCCGGTCATGGGGGCCGCGATCATGCGGCGGCGGCCGGCAAACTGGTAGGATTATCTTTGCAGCGCTATGCCACCTCGGGATACAGGTGGACCAGCGCCTGGCGGGCGCGCATATGCTCGCCGATCACCAGTTGCGCCGCGTTGCGCAGCGCATGGCGATCGACGCCCTCGCGCGCTGCAGCCGCGAATTGCCGCGCCGCCTGCGTGATGGCCAGAAGGCCCAACCCGCCCGCCGCGCCGACAATGTCCTGCGCCAGGCGCACGGCATCGTCCCATTTCTCCTCGTTGCACGCATCCGACAGCGCCGTGATCAGTTCCTCGGCGGTAACGACATAGCATTGCAGGATCTCGACCAGCACCTTTGCGCCGACCGACTTCTCCAGCGTACTGAAGGCGATGGCGTCGATCGCGGCTGGAACTTCGGGCCCCTGTCCCTGCTCGCCGGCTTGCGAGGCGGCCTGCGAGACATCCTCCAGCGCGAAATAGATCTGGTCGGCCTCCACAGGCCAGCGCAGCACCTTGTCGGTGGCGGCGGGGGCGCGGTCGCCCCGCAGCAGGACGGCGATCAGCGGCGCCTTGACCCCGGGTGCCGCCGCCAGCATGTCCGCGTCGCCGCCGCCCGTGATGATGGCGTCGAAATGGCTCCGTCCGGCACGCACGATCGCGTCGGTGATGGTCTCGGCATGGGTTACGCGGTTGCCGAAGGGTTCCAGCATGCGGGCCAAGGCGGCGCCCACCAGGGGCGCGCGGAGGAACAACAGCACCGACAGGCCGGTCGGCGGCGCATGCTGCGGTATCGATTCCGCTTCGGGCGGCGCGGCCAGGCCCGAGACCGGCAGGACGAACCAGAATTGCGCGCCTTCGCCGGGTGTGCTGGTAAATCCGATCTCGCCGCCCGCCTGCTCGATCACGCGCTTGGCCACTGCCAGCCCCAGGCCCGCGCCCTGTTCCTTGCGCGCATAGGAGGAATCGCCGGGCGAAAAGGGACTGAACAGGACCTGCGCGACCTCCGGGGCGACGCCGTGGCCCGTATCGGTGACGGTGAAGCGGACGGACTTTCCGTCCTCGCCCATATCCAGGCGGACGTCGACCAGGCCGCGCTCGGTGAATTTCAGCGCGTTGTCGGTGAGCTTCAGCAGCACCTGGCGCACCTTGCGCGGATCGGCCGCCACCCGCGGCAGGCCCGAAGCCGCGCTCAACGTCAGATGCAGGCGCTTTTCCCAGGCGCGCGGCTGCAACAGGCGGGCTACCGCGCGCGCGGCCTGCACGGGATCGCAGTCCTCGTCCTCGAGCCGGTCTTCCTCGTCGCGGGTCAGGGCGATGACGTCGTCGATCAGGGTCTGAAGGCCCAGGCCCGCCTGCAACATCACCTTCACATGGTCGGCCTGCTGCTTGGGCAGGGCGGCGCGCTCCAGAAGCTGGGCCATGCCCAGAAGGGCGTTGAGCGGCGTGCGCAGTTCGTGGCTGATGTTGGCGATGAAGGTGGACTTGGCCAGGGCGCTGCTCTCGGCGGCATCGCGGGCGGCCAGTGCCTCGCGGCTCTCGCGCCTCAGGCGGACCACCAGCTCGCCATTCTCGTTGCGCAGGTGGATGCTTTCATCCAGCAGCCGCGCCATGCCATGGCAATAGCTGATCAGCACGCCGGCGAAGAGCACGATCAGAACCGCACTCAAATCGGCATAAAGGCCGCCCTGGATCAGTAGAAGCGCCACCAGTGGCCCCAGCGCGAACAACGTGTGGGCAATATAAGCCGGACGGTGCGCCGAACGGGCGATGAACTCGGTGGCGGTCATGCCCAGAAAGGCCAGGCTGAGATAGGCCTCGGCCGGGAAGGAATTCCACACGAACCAGAATATGGCGGCCACGCCCCAACTGGCGCCGGCGATGGCCGAGACGAATGTATAGCGCCGCGCCCAGTAATGGGGATCGGCGCCGGCATCGTTTGAAGGATCGCGCTGGCGATAGGCGGTGGTGAGCTGCTCGGCGGCGATCACCACGGCGATCTGCAGAACCAGCGGCATCAGCAGGGCCGCGGAAGGCGGATTTCCCCCGATCAGGGTGGCGGGCACGCACAGGACGGCGAAGGGCAACGACAGATAGTGCCGCCCCAACGCGTAAAGCACGTCGATGCGCCCCGCGAATATCGCGTCCGCATGTCGCGGGCTGGCCGGATTCTCAACGGTCATTGCGCAATTCCCCGTGGAAGAATAGCTTTCGCGCCTTTCAAATCGCTTAAAGTTCCGATTGACGGAAAATGAATCCTCCAGTGAAAAACATGGCCGAACAGGCGCTTGCGGCCAAAGCCTGGCCGTTTGAGGAGGCCCGCAAGCTTTTGGCGCGCCTGACGCGCCGCCGCGCGCGCGGCGAACGGGTGGACAGGGTCCTGTTCGAGACCGGCTATGGCCCCTCCGGATTGCCGCACATCGGCACCTTCGGAGAGGTCGCGCGCACGAGCTGGGTGCGCCACGCCTTCGAGACCATCAGCGACATCCCGACCCACCTGATCGCCTTTTCCGACGACATGGACGGGCTTCGCAAGGTGCCGGACAACCTGCCGCAACAGGAGATGCTGGCCGCCCATCTCGGCAAGCCCCTGACCGCGATTCCCGATCCCTTCGGCACCCATGCCAGCTTCGGCGATCACATGAATGCGCGGCTGCGCTCCTTCCTGGACAGGTTCGGCTTCCGCTATGAGTTCTATTCCTCCACCGCCACCTACAAGTCGGGCCGGTTCGACGCCGCGCTGCTGCGCATCCTGGCCAATTACGACAAGGTGATGGCCGTGATGCTGCCCACGCTGGGTCAGGAGCGGCAGCAGACCTATTCACCCTTCCTGCCGGTCTCGCCCCGTTCGGGCAGGGTGTTGCTGGCCAGGGTCGTGGGCCGAGACGTGGAGAAGGGCACCATCACCTATATCGAGGAGGATGGCAGCGAGGAGACGGTGCCGGTCACCGGCGGCCACTGCAAGCTGCAATGGAAGCCGGATTTCGGCATGCGCTGGGCGGCGCTGGGCGTGGATTACGAGATGTTCGGCAAGGATCATCTCTCGCAGGCGCCGCTCTATGACGCCATCTGCCGCATTGCCGGTGGCGAGCCGCCGCAGCAGCTCGTCTACGAGATGTTCCTGGACGACAAGGGCCAGAAGATCTCCAAGTCCAAGGGCAACGGCATCAGCCTGGAGGACTGGCTCACCTATGGGCCGCCCGAATCGCTGGCGCTGTTCATGTTCCAGAAGCCGCGCGTCGCCAAGCGGCTCCATTTCGACGTCATCCCCAAGGCGGTGGACGACTATATCGCCTTTCTCGACGCCTATCACTCCAACGGCACCACCGAGCAGCAGCGGCTGGAAAATCCGGTCTGGCACATCCATGGCGGATGTCCGCCGGACGAGCGCTATCCGGTCAGCTTCGCGCTGCTGCTCAATCTCGTCTCCGCCTCCCATGCCCACAATCACGACGTGCTTTGGGGATTCATCCGCCGCTATGCGCCGGGCGCGACGCCAAAGGACAATCCGGGATTGGAAAAGCTGGTCGGCTATGCCCTGCGCTATTACGAGGATTTCGTGAAGCCGGCCAAGACCTATCGCGTTCCCGATGCGCGCGAGCGGGCAGCACTGGTGGACCTGGCGGAACGGCTGGAGGCGCTGGGCGCGACCATCGACGGCGCCGAGATCCAGAATGTGGTCTATGAGGTGGGCAAGGCACACGGTTTCGAGCCGCTGCGCGCCTGGTTCGGCGCGCTTTACGAAGTGCTGCTCGGCCAGACCCAGGGACCGCGCTTCGGGTCTTTTGCCGCGCTGTTCGGCTGCGCCGAGACCGCCGCGATGATCCGCGCGCGGCTGGCCGCGAACTGATCTTTCCGCGAACAGAAGCCCTACTCCCCCTTCGGCGCGTGGCGCCTGGAAGGGGGAGATGTCGCAACGATGGGTCGGCGGAGCCGACCGAGTTGCGACAGATTCAGAAGAAATCCCTTCGGCGCGTGGCGCCTGGAAGGGGGAGATGTCGCAACGATGGGTCGGCGGAGCCGACCGAGTTGCGACAGAGGGGGTTCAGCAAGAAATCCCTTCGGCGCGTGGCGCCTGGAAGGGGGAGATGTCGCAACGATGAGTCGGCGGAGCCGACCGAGTTGCGACAGAGGGGGTTCAGCAAGAAATCCCCTCGGCGCGCGGCGCCTGGACGCGAAGGCCGGAGGGATTTAATGTTATTGAGACGCCCAGATGATCCGGTGCACGAAAGCGATCTCGCTGAGCGCGAAGCTGCGATCCTCGAATTGCGGATTGAAGGATCTGAGCTCGATGCGCTGGGCGGTCATGCGGCCGAGCTGCTTGGCCATCACCTCTCCGCCATGGGTCTTGACCACCACGCGGTCGCCCCGCCGCAGCGACCCGGAGGGCGAGACCACGATGCGGTCGCCGTCGCGATAGACCGGCAGCATGGAATCGCCGATGATCTCCAGCGCATAACAATGCTCGTCGGCGATGTCGGGAAAGGCGATGTCCTCCCAGCCCGAGCCTGCGGGAAAGCCGGCATCGTCGAAATAGCCGTCGGTGCCCGCCTGGGCCATGCCGATCAGCGGCACCATGCGGATGCGCCCGGCCCGGCCGGACCCCTCGCTGACCAGGGCGACGAAATCCTCCAGGCTCGCTCCAGTCGCGGCCAGAACCTTGGCGATGCTCTCGGTCGAGGGCCATCTGAGCTTTCCGGTCGCGGTGCCGCGCTTGCTCTTGTTAAAAGTGGTGGGATCGAGGCCCGCGATCTTGGCCAGACCGGAAGGCGACATGCCATGCCGGGCGGCAAGGGCGTCGATGGCGCGCCAGATCTGCGGATGCGTCAGCATGGAGATTAACAGTTTAGGAATCAAACCGGACTTTACGGCTATTATTCCTATGATAGAAGGGTCGCGGGTGCGCGTCCAGAGGGTATTGGCGGCCCGCTGCACGCGGACGGATTAAATCGGAGAGGTCTGGTGGGAATATTCGAGCTGGGGGCCGATCTGGCGGCAGGGGCCCTGCGGGGCTTGGAGGCGGAAACCGCCCACCGGGCCACCATCCGGCTGCTGAAGATGGGGGGATCGATGGTTCCGGCCCGGGGACCGGACGATCCCCGCCTGGCCGTTCAGGCGTTCGGCATGGCGTTCCCCAATCCGGTGGGCCTGGCCGCGGGCTTCGACAAGGATGCCCAGGTGCCGGACACGATGGCCCGCTTTGGCTTCGGTTTCGTCGAATGCGGCACGGTCACGCCCCGGCCGCAGGCGGGCAATCCCCGCCCGCGCCTGTTCCGGCTGGCCGAGGATCGGGCCGTGATCAACCGCATGGGCTTCAACAATGGCGGCATGGCGGCCGCCGCCGCGAACCTCAAGGCCCGCCGCGGCCGGGGCATCGTCGGCATCAATATCGGGGCCAACAAGGACAGCGCCGACCGCATCGCCGATTACGCCGCCTGCTATGCCGTACTGGCGCCGCTGGCCGATTATGTGACGGTGAATGTCTCCTCGCCGAACACGCCGGGCCTTCGCGGCCTGCAGAATCGCGAGGAGTTGACGCGCCTGCTGGGCAGCCTGCTGGATTTGCGCGCCAGGACCGTGATGAGGCCGCTGCTGCTGAAGATCGCGCCCGACCTGGACGGCCATGCGCTGGACGAGATCGCTGAGGTCGTGCGTGGCGGCGCCATCGCCGGCGGTATTGAGGGCCTGATCGTCTCCAACACCACTATCGCGCGCCCCGCTCTCCGGTCGGCGCATGCGGGCGAGGCGGGCGGCCTTTCCGGAGCGCCGCTGTTCGAGCCGTCGACCCGCATCCTGGGTGAGATGTACCAGCGGCTGGGTGGGGCGGTGACCCTGGTCGGGGTGGGCGGCATCGCCAGCGGCGCCGACGCCTATGCCAAGATCCGGGCCGGCGCCTCGCTGGTCCAGCTTTACAGCGCGCTGGCGCTGGAAGGTCCCGGCCTGGTGGGCCGCATCAAGCGGGACCTGGCGACCCTCCTGGTCCGCGATGGCCATGCCTCGGTAGTTTCGGCGGTGGGAACCGGCGTCGGATCGTGAAATTGACGGTTTGTCACGATCGGCTAAGCTTCCGGCATGGAAGCCGGTTCCAAGCCACCTGACGTCGGGACAGAGACTGCCAGGCCGGGCGCAGGCCGCCGCGCGCGCACCAAGACGCAGAATCGCGAAGTCATTCTGGCGGCCGCCCGGCAGGTATTCTCGCAGATGGGTTTCGCCGCCGCCACGGTGCGCCACGTGATCCGCGCCACGCCGCTGGCCTCAGGAACCTTCTACAACTACTTCAAGTCCAAGGAGGAAGTGTACCAGGCCCTGCGCGACGAGGTGGCGCTGGCGGTGCGCCCGGGCCTGCGCAGCGCCCGGCGCGCCGCCGCCAACGCGGAGCAGTTCCTTGCCGCCACCTTCGGCGGTTTCTTTGCCGCCGCGCTGGACCATGGCGGCAGCTTCGCGCCCCGGCCGGCGCGGGGCTTGCGCTTTCGCATGGACACGCCCGAGGTCCTGGCAGGCATCGCCGAGTTGAAGGAGGACATCGAGGAGGCGATGGCGCGGGGCATCCTGCCGCGCGCCGATGCCGGCCGGCTGGCGGCGGCAATCGTCGGCCTGGGCTTCGAACTGTCACAGGACTTGAACGGGCCGCAGGATGCCGCCGCATCCACTGATTTCGCGACCCGCCTGATGCTGGGCGGGCTCGGGGCGCTGGCGCCGGCCTGAGCCGGTTGTCATCAACCCTGTTGTTATCCGGTGCCTGTCCGCCTCTCCATCGACGCAGACGGGCCAATCAAGGCAACCCCTGCGCCTTCACAGACGGGGATGACAAAAGGGATTACCCGATCGCTGCCTGGTATTGCGCCCAGATACGGTCCTTTTCCGCGCCCAGCTTGTGCAGATAGTCCCAGCTGTAAAGACCACTGTCATGGCCATCGTCGAAGCCGATGCGCACGGCATAGTTGCCCACCGGCTCCAGCGCCGCGATCTTCACATCCTGCTTGCCGGTGACGATCTTCCTGGGGCCGCCATGGCCGCGCACTTCGGCGCTGGGCGATTCCACGCGCAGATATTCCGCCGGCAGGGTGAAATGCTCGCCGCTGTCGAAACGGATGGTCAGGGCGTCGCGCGTCGGGGACAGCCGCAATTCGCTGGGCCAGGGGCGCAGGTCCGTCATGCCTGTTCCTCCTCGGTCAGCACGCGCGCCTCGTCGGGCAGCATGATCGGCACCCCGCCCCGGATGGGATAGGCCAGCCCCGCCGCGCGACTGACGAGTTCCTGGCGTTCGCGGTCGTAATGCAGGGTGGTGCGGGTCAAGGGACAGACCAGGATTTCCAGCAATTTGGGGTCGGTATTCATCACAACGCCAATTCCAGATCAGTTCAACGTCACCGGACCGCTGTCGCAATCCGAAAGCTCCAGCAGCGCCACCAGGGTGGAAATGCGTTCCGCCAGGGTGGAGGCTTCCAGAAGCGCCTGCTTTCCCGCCGGATCGAAGGGGCACATCATGGCCAGCGCGTTGACCAGCGCCTCCCCGGGCGCGGAGATCACGCTGTTCCAGTCCGCCTTCATGTCGCGGTTGGTCAGATAGGTGTTCAGCGCCTTCAGCAGCCGCTCGCGGGGGAAATCGTCGCTCTCGCCGGGCTCCAGGTCCGCGGCAAAGGGTGCGAAATCGCATGCGCCCGCGCGCCAGGCCGCGCCGCTGTCGGTCTCGCCGGTCAGGCGAAAACGGCAAACCCCCGCCAGCGTTATCAGATAGCGATTGTCCTCGGTCTCGCGGAACGAAACGATGCGCCCGGCGCAGCCCACCCGCATCAATTTCGGCCGCAAGACCTCGTCCTCGCTTTCAGCAGGCTGGATCATGCCGATCAGGCGGTTGCTCGCCAGGGCCCGGTCGACCATTTCCAGATAGCGCGGTTCGAACACGTTCAGCGGCAGCGCGCCGCGCGGCAGCAGCAGCACGCCGCTCAGGGGAAAGAGCGGCAATGTGCCGGGAAGGTCGGCGAGGCTGTGAAAGCTGTGCGCCATCAGTGTCCGATGTTTCCGGGTCCGGCCTTCTTCACGAGAACAGGATGGACGAGAGTTTGCGTCGTCCCTCCACCGTGCGCGGATCGGTCGGCCCCATCGCCTCGAACAGGGTGACAAGCTGCTTGCGCCCGGCTTCCTCGTTCCATTTGCGGTCCCGCCGCACCAGCTCCAGCAGCCGGTCGATCGCGCCTTCGCGCTCGCCCGCCGCTTCCAGCGCGTTGGCCAGGTCGAACAGGGTCTGAAGATCGGCCGGGTCGGCCTCGCTCCTGGCGCGCAGCGCGGCGATTTCGCCCGACTGCGGCGCCGGCGCCTCGCGCAGCTTCAGTTCCGCCTCGACGGCGCGAACGGCTTCGTCCTGGGCCGCATCCGGACGGACCATCTGAAGCGTGGTGCGAGCCCGCTCGACATCCCCGCCCGCAAGATAGGCCCTGGCCAGACCCGCCACCGCGGCGGGGTTGCCCGGATCGTCCTGCAGCACATGACCATAGGCCTGGGCGGCCATGGCGATATCGCCGGCCTCCAGCGCCTCGTCCGCTGCCGCCAGCACCTCGGCGGTGTGTTCGGCTCCGCCATGGGCTTGTGCCCCGCCGGCCAGCGCGGCGACGAACGCCTTCACCTGGCTTTCGGAGATCGCGCCCATGAAGCCGTCCACCGGCTGGCCGTTGCGGAAGGCATAGACGGTGGGAATGGACTGGATGTGCAGTTGCTGGGCGATCTCCGGGTTTTCGTCGATATTGACCTTGACCATCTTCACCGCCCCGTTTGCGGCGTTGACGGCGGCTTCCAGCATCGGACCCAGGGTCTTGCAGGGGCCGCACCAGGGCGCCCAGAAATCCACGATCACCGGAACTTCGCGGCTGGCCTCCAGCACGTCGGCGGCAAAGGTGGCCAAGCCCGACTCCTTGATGTGGGCACTGGCGGCCGATGCAGGAGCGGGGGCGGAACTAACCGGCCTGCCGCCTGGACCAATCAATGTCATGATGAATTCCCTGTTCGCGGTCTGGGGTTGCCCCCAGGAGGATGGTCGCTCGGCGCGGCAAAGAAAAGGCCGCCACATTGTTTCCCGCTGCCATCGCCTTTACCGCAGCGTAGTCCCTTGGTCGCAAGACAGGCAAACGCTTTGCGGCCTGCGCCGCCGTCGGCACGAGGCGGGGAGGTTCCCGGCCAAAAGCCGATCAGGGGACCAGCTTGGCGATCCAGTTGGGTAGCGCGAAGGCCGCGGCGTGGATCTGCGGATTGTAGTAATCGCACTTCAGCTTCATGCGCCGGTATGCGCGCGCGGCCCTGGCGATTCCGGCGGCGGTGCCCAACGGCTTGCCGCCCTTGCTGGCCCAGGACAAGGCCATGAAGCCGCCGATATAGGTGGGCACCACCGTCAGATAGAGGCCGGAGCGTGGAAAGAAGCGCGCCAGCTCCTCAAGCGCCTCGGTGATCTCCCAGGGCTGATAGAAGGGCACGCCAGTCTGAAAGGTGGCATAGCCGCCGCGGCGCAGCGCGCCCTTCACCCGGTCATAGAAGGTTTCGCCGAACAGCGCCTTGCCAGGCCCCACCGGATCGGGGCGGTCGGCGATGATAAGATCGAAGCGATTCCTGTTCTCCTTGCGGCCGAGATATTCGAAGGCATCCGCTACCTCGATCGTCATGCGCCGGTCGCGAAAGGCGCGGGCGTTTATCTCGCCGAAATGCTTGCGGCAAAGCTCGATCACGCGTCCATCGATATCGACCAGCACCACTTCCTTGACGTTTCTGTGCTTGAGCGCTTCGTCCGCGATCGACAGGTCGCCGCCGCCCACGATCATCACGCGCTCGACCTTGCCGTGCTCCAGCATGGGCAGGTGGGTGAGCATGTCGGCATAGGCGCTCTCGTCGCGGCTGGTGATCTGGACGATGTCGTCCAGCGTCATCACCCGGCCATTGGCCTTGGTGTCGAAAATGCGGATGCGCTGGAACTGGCTTTTCTCGTCCGCCAGCGTTCGGGTGACCTCCATCGACTGGGCATAACCCTCGTGAAGGCGCTCGGTGACAACCGCCGCCTGAGTGCCTGAGCGGCTGGAGAGCTTGCGGGTCGGCTGCGGCTGGGGACGGGCCATAACGGTTCCTTAAAGATTTTGACGGCCCCCGTGGCCGCCCTTGAGTCGCCCTATAGGGCGCGCCGTCGCGGCTGTCCACCATTCGCGACGGTGCATCCAATGTCGATGTGGCGGGCCTTTTCTCGTTGTCATGACGTTCGGGCGCGATCGCCCGGCCGCGGCCCGCCACCGTCCGCCATCGCTCCGCGGGGGAAGTCGGGAAGGTGTGATGCGCTGATATCTGTGGAGAAAAAATCGCCCGCGGGGCCAAATTTTTTCTTGCAAGAGGGGGAGGTTGGCCTTATCTCCCAACTCGACCCCGCGAGAAGAAAAGCGGGAAAAAGCGGCGTAGGGCAGCCACCCTCCGTCGCTTTCTTCATTAAGGCGCGTCCGGAAGTCCGTGTAGGCCAAGGCGCAGGTGTCAACTCTAAGACGGGTAGGTGCTTGATATGGCTCGACTCAATCTGGTAGCGGCGAACAAGCTTCCGCAAAAGGAAAAGGCTCCCCGCAACCGGGCGACGACTCGCCCGGTGCATGTCGTCGTTCCCGCTTCGAACGACGACCAGAAGGACCATTTCATCACGCGGGGCGGGCTGCGCTATGCCGGCAGCCACCTGATCATCGACCTTTGGGAAGCCAAGGGCCTGGACGAGCGCGAGCGCATCGAGAATGCGCTGATCGACGCGGTGACGGCCGCGGGCGCGACCCTGCTGCACATTCACCTCCACAAGTTCGAGGAGGGCGGCGGCATCTCGGGCGTGGCGGTGCTGGCCGAGAGCCACATCAGCGTCCACACCTGGCCCGAGATGGGCTATGCCGCGTTCGACGTCTTCATGTGCGGCGACGCCGAGCCGCGCAAGGCGCTGGAGGTCTTCAAAAAGGCTTTCGAGCCCGGCCGCATCGTGGTCGGCGAGCACAAGCGCGGCGTCGTCTGACGCATCGGCGACGATAAGGAATCGGGGAAGGCGGGTGCCTGTGGCATCCGCCTTTTTCTTTCCGGTGACGCCGGGTCTAGGGGCGCCGGCAGATGATCAGGCTCGCCATCTTCAGCTTCATGCTCGGCGTCATATTCAGCGGGGACGTGCATGATTTCGCCGCACGCCAGTCCGCGAACGTCGCAGGCGGACTTCGAGCAGCCTTGAGCGTCGATGCCTATGGCAAGATCGTCACGGCGCTGAAGTAGCGCCGGACGGGTCGGGCGAAGCTTAAAACGCGCAGACAGGCCTGCATCCGGCCGGATAGGCGCTCCCCGACATTGAAACTTCCCCCTGCCCCGTCTAAAGACGAGAGGCATGCGCTTTTCCGGCAAGACCATCGCTGTAACCGGCGCCGCCTCCGGCCTGGGCCTGGCCATCGCCGCCGCCGCCCAGGCTGAGGGCGCGCGCATCATCGCCCTGGACCGCGGCCGCAGCGATTTCGCTGAGGCGCGCCTGTGCGACGTCGCCGACGAGGATCAGGTGCGCGACGCGCTTGCCGGGCTGGACCGCATCGACGGCCTGGTGACCAGCGCCGGCATCGCCCGCCGCGCCAAGGTGGACGAGACGGCGATGGCCGACTATGACGCCGTGATGGCGGTCAATGTGCGTGGCGCCTTCCTGGCCAGCAAATACGCGCTACCGCTGATGCGCGCCCACGGCGGGTCGGTGCTGCACCTGTCGTCGGGGGTGGCGACCACCGGCACGCGCAACCGCGCCGCCTACAGCGCCAGCAAGGGCGCGATCGTGTCGCTGACCCTCAACATGGCGGTCGATTACGCGCGCGACAAGGTCCGCGTGAACTGTCTCTGCCCCGGCTTCGTCAACACGCCGCTGCTCTCCAGCATGCCGCCCGAACGGCGCGCGAAACTGGCGGCGCTTCATCCGCTGGGCCGGCTGGGCGAGCCGGACGACATCGCCCACATGGCGCTTTTCCTTTTGTCCGACCAGGCGGGCTGGATCACCGGCCAGGCCATCGCGGTGGATGGCGGCTTCAATGTCGGCCATATGGACGACATCTGACCGCCTGACGCTTGCGGTTCCCGGCGCCTTGGGCCAAGAGGGACGGCACAGCAACGGAACCGATACAGTTGAGCGCATTCATCGACGCCCGCACGCTTCCGTCCGACGCTTCATCCGCGCCCCATCCGGCGCCGGACCTGGCGATCATCGGCGGCGGCCCGGCCGGCATCGCGCTGGCGATGGCCCTGGCGGACACGAAGCTGAAGATATTGCTGCTGGAATCGGGCGGCATGAATTTCGATCCGGCGGTGCAGAAGATGTATGCCGGCAGCCAGACCGGCTATGAGCCGCTGGACGCCGACCGCCTGCGTTATCTGGGCGGCGGCACCAACCATTGGGGCGGCTGGTGCCGGCCGATGGATGAAAGCGATTTCGAGGTGCGCGCATGGGTGCCCAGTTCCGGCTGGCCCTTCGGCCGCGCCGCGCTGGAGCCATATTATCCGCGCGCCCAGTCGCTGGTCGAAGCCGGGGCTTGGGCCTATGACCAGGGCGGCAACGCGCTGGCGGCCGGGCACGGGCCGATGCTGCAGCTGGGCAAGGGCGGGGTCTACACGACCTGGTTCCAGTTCTCGAAGATGCGCGGCGACGTGCTGCCCACCCAGTTCGGCCACCGCTATGAACAGGACCTGCGCGCCCAGGCCAACCTGACCGTGTGGCTGAACGCCAATGTCACAGGCATCCGTCTGGCCGCCGACGCGGCCAGCGTCGATCACCTGGACGTTGCGACGCTGAACGGCAAGCAATTCGCCGTCAAGCCGCGCTATACCGTGCTGGCCTGCGGCGGGATCGAGAATGCGCGCCTGCTGCTGGCCTCCAACGATGTGATGAAACCCGGCATCGGCAACATGACCGACCAGGTCGGCCGCTATTTCGCCGACAATCCCGTTCCCCGCGACGTCGCCACCCTGGTGGTGTTCGCCGGCCGACTGGCGCCCTATTATCGCGACCATGTGGACATGGGCCATGGCGCGATCCTGCGCGCGGCCTTCGCGCCCAGCGACGCCTGGCGCCGCCAGGCGCGCGTCGGCGGCTCGCTGACCACCGTGGAGCAGCCGGTCGAGCTGGACGAAGTCGGCAAGGCGGCGGTGGCGACCACCGCGGCGGCGCTGGGGGTGGACGCATCCTCCGCCCGCGCCTTTTCGCTGGGCTGCGGGCTGGAGCTGATCCCCGATCCCGAGCGGCGGGTGATGCTGGCGCCGGAAAAGGACGCGCTGGGCCTGCCCCGGCTGAAACTGGCCAATACCATCTCGGACGAGGATTTCGCCCGCTACCGCCGCACCCTGGCCGAGCTGGGCCGCCAGCTTCTGGCGTCGAAGACCGGAATGCTGCACATCAACCACACCACCCGCGACGAGTGGATGAAGAACATGGAGTGGGGCCATCACCATCTGGGCACCACCCGGATGCATGACGATCCGCGCCGCGGCGTGGTCGACGCCAACGCGCGGGTGCATGGCGTGCCCAATCTCTATATCGCCGGCAGCAGCATCTTTCCCAGCTACAGCGCCTCCAATCCGACCATGAACCTGATCGCGCTGACGCTGCGGCTGGCCGACCACCTCAAGACGGTGATGACATGAGGCGGCGCACCCTCATCGCGGGCGTGGGGGCGGCGGCCGTGGCGGCGGCGGTGGGGCTGTGGCGCTTCACCGGCTTGATGGGCGGTCATGCGCCGACGCCCTATGACGACCTTTTGGCCCTGCTGGACGACCGCGACCAGGCGGCGCTGCTGGGAAGGCACGCGGTGGGCATGGCCGACGCCAAGATGATGGCGCAGGAACTGCGCGTTCGCATCGGCAAGGATGGACTGGCAAAAGCGGCGCTGGACGATGTGCAGAAAGGCCGCACGACCGAAGTGGACGGCTGGATCCTGCCGCAAAGCGTGGCGCAACTGTCGGCGCTGGCGGCGAAAGCCTGAAGCGAGCACACGCCTTCTTCCCCGCATGGCGAAGCCATAGGAGGGGCATATGTCCTCTAGCTGTGAGCTTTCAATAGGTTGTCCATCCGGCCCGATGCGGGAGAAGTTGAAGGTGTCAAAGCCACAGTTTCTCAGGAGGGGACGGGATGACGTGCATAAGAATGCCCGGCTGACTGCGTTTGGTCGAGAGCGGATCGTTGGCCAAGTTCTGGGCGGGGAGACGCCGAAAGCCACAAGCCAAGTCGCAGGCGTCTGCCCACGCACGGTGCGCAAGTGGGTAAAGCGCTACGAGCTTGAGGGCGTTGGCGGCCTGCAGGACCGCACCTCACGGCCACACCGGCTGTTTCGGCCGACGCACAAGCGGTGGTGGACCAGATCGCGTCGGCGCCAGCGGCTGACCGGCAAGGCGATCGCTATCACGGTGGGGTATCGCCAGCCACAGCCGGATTTTGAAGCGGCTTGGCCTGAACAAGCTCAGCGCTCTGGAACCTGGCGAAGTGTCATGACCGACAACGGTTCCTGCTATCGCTCCAAAGCCTTCGCCAAAGCCTGCAAACGGCTCGGCCTCAAGCATATCCGTACCAGGCCATACACGCCTAAAACCAACGGAAAGGCCGAGCGCTTCATCCAGACCAAGCTTACGTGAATGGACCTGTGCGCGGGCCTACAGCTCATCTGTGGAGCGTGCCGCCCAACTGCCATTCTGGATGCACCGATACAATTGGCACCGGCCTCATGGCAGTATCGGATCAAAGCCACCTATCAGCCGCCTCAGGCTGACCGGGAACAACCTGTTGAGGCTCCACAACCAGCCAAGGGGCGTGATGGCGGCCTCCCATTGCCGCTAAAAGCTGCCACTGGCGCTTGTTCACAAGACTTACCCCTCGTCTGACAGGCCCCAGATGCGATGCGAATCGATCAGGAGCTGCAGTACTGCCGAATGGGCCGCGCCACGGGCGTGTGCCTCGGTGCGGCGCATATCATAGTCCTGCCGCCTGGCCAGCAGCAGATCCGTCAATCCTTGGTCACCCAGGTCATAGGCCTTCTGCATGCGCGCCAGCATGGCGGCGCTGCTCTTGGCGGCCGTCTCGGCCTGGCGCCAGGCTTCAAGGCCCTGCTGCGCATTGATCACATCGCGCTCGGCGGCGATCTCGACATCGCGCTGGACCTTGTGGGCGGTGACCGCTGCGGCGGCGGCTTCGGCGCTGGCCTGGTCGGCGCTGGCCTGGCGCAGAGCGCCGCCAATGGGAATGGAAAAGCCGATGCCGATGCCGGTCTCATGGCCGCCGCGCTCATGGAAGGTGCGGAGGTCCAAAGTGGGGTCGGCGAACCTGTCCATATGTGCGCGCCTGGCCAGCCACTCGCGACGGTCGGCCTCGCTCTCAGCCAGCTTGATCTCGTGATTGTCTTCGAGCACGGCGGCACGCCATTCCTCCCAGTCGCCGGGCGGCGCGATGGGGTCAGGCATGGCGGGCGCGCGCAGCGGCAGCGTCAAGGTCGGAAATGTCCGCTCCAGCGTCATGCGCGCGTTGCGACGGCCCTGTTCGGCCTGGGCGGCCTGGGCGCGCGCCTGCGCCAGCGCCGCCTGTACCTGCTCCACATCCAGCGTGGCGCTCTGGCCCAACTGCCGCGCGCGTTCGGTGGCGGAAAGCTGGTGCTCGTAACCGGCGACCTCTTCCTTGGCAAGACGCACATCGCCTTCGGCGAGCACCCAGGCCAACCACAAGTCCTTGACCAGCGTCGCGGTCTGATGGCGCGCGTCGCCATAGCCGTTCTGGGCCACGGCGATGGTGTATTTTCCGATCTTCTCGTCGGCGTCGGCCTTGCCCGGCAGGCGGATGGCGCGGCTGACGCCAACCGCCCATTCGTCGAGATGGCCTTCCAGGTTGGTGGAACGGCTGAGATATTCACCGTGCAAGGTGAATTCATGTGGTCCCGCCTCGCGGGCGCGTGCCTCGGCTTGGGCCGAACCGAGCATTGCGGTGGCGCGGCGCACGGCCGGATCCTGCGCCAGCAGGTCGGCGATGATGCCGTCGGGCGGCAGAAACGCCAGGCTGGGTGAGGAAACCGGCGCATGCGCGCCGGCTGGGATGGCCATCACCGACAGGACCAGAACAGACAGCAGGCGTTTCATCCAAAGTCTCCGAAGGCATGCACCGGCTCCGTCCAATAGACCAGACGTGGTGTGGGAAAGCGTTCGCGCAACTCTGCCAGCAGGGCTTGGATATCGGCCGTCGGCAGCACTGTGACGACCAGCGTTGTATCCACCCGCCCGCGCACCTTTTCCCGCAGCGAGGCGGTGGCGAAGTCGCGGCCATGGCCACTTGCGGGAAAGGTGGTGAAGCCGCCGGTGAGCCGGCCGCTTTCCAACAGCGCTTCTATCACCTGTTCGCCCAGCCCCGCCGGACAGGACAAGGTCATCTTCACATGGCTCATGAACGCTGCTCCTTTGGCACGCCATAGCGCTCGAACAGGATCGGCAGCATGAACAGCGTGAGCAAGGTGGAGGTGACAAGGCCGCCGATCACCACGATGGCCAGCGGCTTCTGGATCTCGGAGCCGGGACCGGTGGCGAACAACAGCGGCACCAGGCCCAGCGCGGCGATCGAGGCGGTCATCATCACCGGGCGCAGGCGGCGGCGCGAGCCTTCATAGACCACCTGCCGCAGCGGCAGGCCCTGGGCCCTGAGCTGGTTGAAATAGACGATCAGCACCAACCCGTTCAGCACCGCGATGCCCAGGAGCGCGATGAACCCCACCGAAGCCGGCACCGACAGATAGTGACCCGACAGGAACAGCAGAAGCATGCCGCCGATCAGCGCCAAGGGGATGTTGGCCAGGATCAGCAGCGACTGGCGCACCGATCCCAGGGTGGCGAACAGCACCAGGAAGATCAGCCCCAGCGCCAGCGGCACCACCACCATCAGGCGCGCGGCGGCGCGGCGCTGGTTCTGGAATTCACCGCTCCATTCCAGCCGATAGCCGGTGGGCAGCTTGACCTTGGCCGCCACGGCATTCTGGGCATCGGTGACGAAGCTGACCAGGTCGCGGCCCGCGACATTGGCCTGAATGGTGGCGAAGCGTGACGCATTTTCGCGCTGAATGCGCACGGGGCCTTGCGGCTGGCTGATGCGCGCCACATCCGAGATATGGGCAATGCCGCCGTCGTCGCTGGTCATCGCCACCGCCCCGAACAGTTCGGGACGGCTTCGCAGCTCTTCGGCGCCCTTGATCATGATCGGCGTGCGCCGCCCCGTGCCCGTCACAATCCCCGCATCCAGGCCCTCAAGCCGGGCACGCATTTCCTCCTGCAGGGCCTGCACGGTCAGCCCCGCCGCGCCGGTGGCCATGCGGTCGATATCGGTCTGCAGGTACAGCACCTTGTCGTCGGCGACGGTCAGGACTTCGGCGGCACCGGGAACCGCCTGGACCGCCGCGCGGATCTGTTCGCCAAGCTGTCCCAGGGCCGCCAGGTCCGGGCCAAACAGCTTGATCGCCAGGTCTCCGCGGCTACCGGTCAACATCTCGGAGGTCCGCATTTCGATCGGTTGGGTGAACGAGAAGTCCACGCCCGGAAAGTCCTTCATTACCGCGCGCAACGCCTCGACGATGTCGTCCTTGCTGCTACTGCGCCATTCCTCCCGCGGCTTCAGCATCAGGAACATGTCGGTCTCGTTCAGGCCCATCGGATCGAGCCCGATCTCGTCGGTGCCGGTGCGCGACACCGCCTCGGCGACATCCGGCACCGAATCCAGGATCGCCTTCTGGATCGCGGTATCCAGCGCCAGCGACCGTTCCAGGTTGATGGAGGGCAGCTTGGCAAGCTGGATCACCACCGAACCCTCGTCCATGGTCGGCATGAAGGTCTTGCCCACCGCGACATAGGCGATGGCGGCCGTCAGCAGCGCCGCGCCCACACCCATGAACAGCCGGCGCGGCCGCGCCAGCGCCCCAGCCAGTGCGCGGGAATAAAGCGGCGTCAGCTTTCGCATCAGCCAGGCTTCCCCATGCGCGCCGGGCTTCAGCAGCAGCGATGCGATGACCGGGATCAGGGTCAGCGACAGGATCAGCGATCCCGACAGCGCAAAGATGATGGTCAGCGCCACCGGCGCGAACAGCTTGCCCTCCAGTCCCTGCAGCGAGAGCAGCGGCAGGAAGACCAGGCAGATGATGACGATGCCGGACGCCACCGGCACCGATACTTCGGTCACGGCGCGCCATACCAGATGCAATTTCGGAATGCTGGCATCCTCGCGATGGTGCGAAAGATGCTCGACCGTGTTTTCAACCACCACCACTGCGGCGTCGACCAGCATACCGATGGCGATGGCCAGCCCGCCCAGGCTCATCAGATTGGCGGTCAACCCGAAAACCGACATCAGAAGGAATGTGGTAATGGCGGCGAAGGGCAGGGTCAGCGACACCACCACCGCCGCCCGCAGGTTGCCCAGGAACAGCATCAGCAGCACCACGATCAGCAGCGTTGCTTCCAAGAGGGCGTGCTGTACAGTCGCCACCGCCTTGTCGATCAGGTCGGCACGGTCATAAAAGACATGCAGCTTCACGCCTTTGGGCAGATTGGCTTCCAGTTCCTGCAGCTTGGCGCGCACACCCGCCACCACCTGGCCGGTGTCGGCGCCGCGCAGGCCCAGGACCAGGCCCTCCACCACCTCGCCCTTGCCATCCTTGGTCACCGCGCCGTAGCGGGTCAGCGCGCCCGTGCGGATGTCGGCGACGTCGCCCAGCCGGATATGACTGCCTGCATGGGAGGTGACCATGACTTCGCGCAGGTCGTCCAGGGTGCGGACCGCGCCCACGGCGCGAACGATCAGAGCTTCTTCCCCCTCCGCCACACGGCCGGCGCCGTCATTGCGGTTGGCCTGCTCTATGGCGGCCTTGAGATCGGAAATATTCAAGCCCGCCGACAGCAGTGCCGCATCGTTGGGCACGACCTCATAGGTGGCGACATAGCCCCCCAGCGCATTGACGTCGGCCACGCCGGGAATGGTGCGCAGTGCCGGCCGGATGGTCCAATCCAGCAGCGTGCGCCGCTCGGCCAGCGACAGATCACCACCCTCGATGGTGAACATGAAGATTTCCGACAGCGGCGTCGCGATAGGCGCCAGCCCGCCCGAAACCGTATCGGGCAGTTCGTCCATCACGCCGGACAGCCGCTCGCCCACCTGCTGGCGGGCCCAATAGACATCGGTACTGTCGGTGAAATCGATGGTGATGTCGGCGATGGCGTATTTGGCGGTGGACCGCAGGATCAGCTGGTTGGGAATGCCCAGAAGCTCCAGCTCCAGCGGCGCGATCACCCGCTGTTCCACCTCCTCCGGCGTCATGCCGGGCGCCTTCAGGATCAGCTTGACCTGGGTGGTCGAGATATCGGGATAGGCGTCGATCGGCAGGCGGCTGAAGGCGTAACCGCCCGCCACCGCCAGCAGTGCCGCCAGCACCAGCATCAGCATGCGCTGGCTGAGCGCGAATTCGACCAGACGGCGCAGCATGGCTAGGACCCGCGCTCCATCGCCTTCAGTTCGGTGACGCCGCTGACCGCGACGGCATCACGCGCACTCAGCGGCCCCGATACCGTGGTATTTCGGGGCCCGCGCGCCAGAACCTGCACCGGCACGGAATCAAAGCCGCCCTTGCGGGCCGCGAAGACGACATCGCGCCCCTTCAGCACCGTCACCGCGTCGCGCGGCACATTGAAGCTGCCCGGCTCGGCACCGCTGGAAACCGACAGGCGCACTGTCTGGCCCGGCACCAGGGAAGCCCCATCCAGCCGCACCCGCATCACGGCGCTGCGGGTCTTGGCGTCGATGCTCGATCCTGCCGCCACCACGACGCCGCCGATCCGCGTGCCCTCGACCATCGCTCGGTCGCCCGCGGCGACCAAGCCGATCTGGCTGGCGGGCAGCGCCGCCTCCACCCACAGTTCGCTGCCCGTCTCGAGAGCCAGAACCGGCTCCATTGCCGCGACCTTGTCGCCCGCGGAGGCGGAAATGGCCGCGATGCGGCCATTGGCGGGCGCAACCAGGCTGTACTCCCCATCACCGGCCCGCGCCGCGCGCCCCATGGTGCTGCGCAGCGCCGCCAGTTCCGCACGGGCGGCGGCGGCGGCGGCGTCGGCTTCCTCGGCGCGGCTGGCCGGCGCGATGCCTTCCTTCACCAGCGCGCGGGCGCGTGCGGCGGCGGCACCGGCGGTGCGCGCATGTGCCTGGGCGCTTTGCAGCCGCGCCAGCGAGTCGCGCATGTCGCTGCTGACGATGACGATCAGCGCTTCGCCTTTCTTCACCTGCTCGCCTTCCAGCCGCATCAGCGTCTTCACGGTGCCCGCGAATGGGGCCGACACCGGAAGACGCGCTCCAGGCGCAGGCGTCACGCGCCCCAGCGCCGACACCACCGCCTTGGTCCGCGCCGGTGCCACCTGGGCCGTGCGGATGCCCAGGCGCTGAATCTGGGCCGCCGATAGCGTCAGGTGCTGGGCATGGGCGGGAGCCGTGATAGCCGCGACCGCCAGAACAATAAAAACAGATCTATGCATGGGCGTTGCTTTTCTTCTGGGAAGGAAGTTCGGCGACGGCGGCAAACCCGCCCTCGCTCCGGTTGGAGAATGTCAGGCTGCCGCCGCACGCTTCGGCGATGTCCTGCGCGATGGCCAGGCCAAGGCCCGTGCCCGGGACTTTCTGGTCCAGCCGCACGCCGCGCCCTGTCAACACAGACAGTGCATCGTCGGGAACGCCCGGGCCATCATCGAGAACGGTGATGAGGACGCTTTCGCTGCGGCGTTCGGCAACGAGCGTCACCGCGGCCGCAGCCCATTTGCAGGCATTTTCCAGCAGATTGCCGAGGAGCTCGGTCAGGTCCTCGCTATCCGCCGCCACCCGGATATCGGCGCCGACATCTAGCGTCCATGCCAGATCCTGCCCGCGCGGCATACGCCGGAAGAAGGCCACCATCCGCTCCGCAACCGGCTGCAACGCCGTGACCTGCGGCCCGCTGGCGCGCAGCCGCGCGCGCGCCAGTTCGCGTTCGACATGGCGGCGCATCTGCGCGGCAACCTCGCCGATCTCGTCGGCAATCTCCGGCTGGCCGCCGGCGCGCAAGCGGTCAGCGTCGGATTGAAGCACCGCCAGCGGCGTCTTCAGGCCATGCGCCAGGTCTGCGGCCCGCGCCCGCGCCCGCGTCAGCGACTGGTCCTGGGCCGCCAGCAGGTCGTTAGCTTCCTGCACCAGCGGCAGCAGTTCGGACGGGAAATCGCCTTCCAGCCGCCGTGCCCTGCCGGCACGGACCTGCTGGATGCTTTGCCGGATCAGGTCCAGCGGCTTCAGGCCGATGCCGATATAGAACCAGGTCGCCGCCAGCAGCAGCAGCCCCACCGTCGCCAGCGACGGCCACAGGTCGGCGGCGAAGGCGCGGCTGGCGGCGGTGATATCGGCTTCGTCGATGGCCACCGCCATGCGCAACGCCCGGCTGCCGGACGGCAGGTCGAACACGATCTGGCGTTCCTGGATGCGCAGCATCTGTCCACCCGGGCCGGGCAAGACATGGGAATCGATCTGCCCGTCCGCCAACGGGTCTTTCGGCAGCGGGATGCGGGTGTCCCACAGCGACTGGGACGTCAGGATGAACCCGGTCCTGTCTTCCTCGATCTGCCAGTAAAGCCCGCTGAGAGGTTCTCCGAAGCGCGCATCCTGAAGGTGCGTGTCCAGGGTCACGCGGCCGTCGCCGGTGAACTCCACCGCGGCGGCCAGCTGGCGCAGATAGGATTGCAGCTCCTGGTCATAATGGCGGGTGACATGGCGCTCGAACAGCTGCGCCAGCAGGAAGCCCATCAGCACGAGCGCCGCAGTGAGCGCCAGGGTGGCTGCCACCAGCAATCGCAGTCTGAGCGATTTGAGTCTGAACGCGCGCAGTGTCACGAGCCCGCCCCGCCCAGGAGATAGCCATAGCCACGCCGTGTCTCGATCAGGCCGGGGCCGATTTTGCGGCGCACGCGCCCCACCAGCACTTCCACGCTGTTGGTGGTGTAGGCGGCATCACCGCCATAGAGATGGTCCAGCAGTTCCGATTGGGAAACCGCGCGGCCGGGATTGTGCGCCAGATAGCGCACCAGCCGGTATTCATGCGGTGTCAGGTCCACAGTCACGCCGGCGACCGTGACCAGCCGCAAGCGCGTGTCGATGGAAAGCGTGCCGAATCGCATCACCGGATCGATCGCGCCCGCAGCGCGCCGGGTAATGGCGCGAAGACGCGCCATCACTTCCTCCATCTGGAATGGTTTGGGCAGATAGTCGTCTGCGCCCGCTTCGATGCCCTCCACCCGCTCAGCCCAGTTGCCGCGCGCGGTCAGGATCAGAATGGGAAAGTCCCGTCCGGCCTGGCGCCATCGCCGCAGGATGGAAAGCCCGTCCAGCCCCGGAAGGCCAAGGTCAAGGATCGCGGCGTCATAATCATTGACGTCGCCCTTGAACCAGGCTTCGCTTCCGTCGCTCTCATGGTCCACGACAAAGCCGGCCTCGTGCAGCGCCGTAGCCAGATTGCGCGCAATACGCGCGTCATCCTCGACCAGCAGGACTTTCATCGGACCGGCCTGACCTGATAGGGCTGGCCGGTGCGGGCCCGGAAATGCAGATACTGCATATGGCCGTCGGGCGCGACGACGCGGAACTCATAGACCCACACACCCTGGTGCTGTTCCAGCTTCTGGCCGACGATCTCGCCCCTGATCTGCGGGCGGACCTTGCGCAGGATGTCGGCGAACGGTGCGGCGTCGCCCCGGCGGACCGCCTGGCGCGCGCCATCCTGGTCGACCGCGCCCTCGAAATCGCCCGCCACGTGATACCGGCTGGCCGGCTGCGCCAAGGCGCCGGGGCCGGCGGCAAACGCCAGTATCACGGCCGGGACGAGAACAAGAGCGGCTTTCCCCATGGCTTCTTTTGCTCCATCCAAGCTGACGGATCGCTGACCGGAGATAGCGAACCTGATGCTTCGGCTTTCTCCGACGGTTTGCCAGCCCGGGAATAGGCTATTGGAATATATTGGGAGGGGCTTTTCCCGGTTAGCCACTTAACCCTTTGATTTTGTTCAGGGCAGGGGGGTATGCGTCCCTTATCTGACGTCGCGGCTCCGTTCTCCGGTGAGATCGTGGCGCACCTGAAGATTTCTGGTCCCTATGCGCTGGTCGCCGGAGAGCGCGAGCGGCAAGCCCCATCGAATGCTTGCCTCGCTTCGGGCGCTTGGCACCGCGCAGTCTCGGCCAGGATGCCGCGCCGCAGCGACCGGACGGGCGCCATCACACCACCAGCTGTTTCACCAGTTGCCGGACGATCTCGCCGCGATCCTGGTCGCCCTTCAGCAGCGCCGAGAGCAGGTTCCTGGTCTGCTCGAACGTGGCATGGGGCGGAAGCGCCATGACATTCGGGTCGGCCTTGATGTCGATCACCACCGGCCGGCGCGCCGCCAGGGCGTTGTCCAGCATCCGCCCGACATCGGCGGGCGCGCGCATCGTCAGTCCTTCCAGCCCCAGCACGCGCCCCAGCCCGGCATAGTCGATGTCGGGAAGGTCCTGGGTCTCCTTCACCTTCGGGGCCCCGCCAAGCCCGCGCAACTCCCAACTGACCATGTTGAGGTCGCGATTGTTCAGCACCATCACGATCAAGCGCGGATCGCTCCACTGCCGCCAGTATTTTGACGCCGTCACAAGCCCGTTCATCCCCAGCATCTGCATGGCGCCGTCGCCGACCAGGGCAAAGGCGGGGCGGTCGGGAAAAGCGAATTTGGCGGCGAGGGCGAAAGCCATCGCCGGCCCCATGGTGGCCAATGTCCCACTGATGGCGGTTTTCATGCCGCGCCGCAGCCTTACGGCGCGGGCGAAGAAGGTGGTCGACATTCCGGTATCGACGCACAGCACGGCATTGTCGGGCAGGCGCGGCGTCAGCAACCAATAGACCAGCTCGGGATTGATCGGATCGGCGTCCAGATGGGCGCGCGCTTCCACTTCTTCCCACATGGCGGCGACATTCTCTTCGATGGTCTGGCGCCACGGTCCGCGCGGCTTGGCGTCCAGCAGCGGCAACAGTGCCTCGAGCGTCGTGGCCGCATCGCCGGCCAGCGCCGCGTCGGCGGGATAGCGAAGCGACAGCATGGTGGGGTCAATGTCGATCTGTACGCATTTGGCCTGCCCCTCCCTGGGAAGATATTCGGAATAGGGGAAGGTCGTGCCCACCATCAGCAGCGTGTCGCAGTCCCGCATCATCTGCCAGGACGCCTTGGTCCCCAGAAGTCCGATCTGGCCGGTGCAGAAAGCCAGGTCATCGGACAGCACGGCTTTTCCCAGAAGCGCCTTGGCGATCCCGCATTGCAGGCGATCGGCGACGGCCAGAACCGCGTCTGCCGCGTTCCATGCACCGGCGCCGATCAGCATGGCGACTTTCTCTCCCTGATTCAGGATGGCGGCGGCGCGCCGAAGGTCCGGCTGCGACGGCATCACCACCGGCTGGCTGAAGTCGATGCCGCTATGGATGGACCCGTGGGTGTGGGGCGGCTCGGCCGCATCCATCTCCTGGACGTCGTTGGGCACGATGATCGCCGTCACGGTGCGCCGCGCCTTGGCGATGCGCAGGGCGCGGTCGATCAGATGGCGCATCTGCGCCGGCGTGCTGCACATCTCGCAGAAATCCGCCGCCACATCCTTGAACAAGGATTTGAGGTCGACTTCCTGCTGGAAATGGCCGCCGATAGCCTGGCGCACGGACTGTCCGACGATGGCAACGACCGGCCGCCGGTCCAGCTTGGCGTCGTACAGGCCGTTCAGCAGATGGATCGCGCCCGGGCCGCTCGTGGCCAGGCAGACGCCGACCTCTTCCGTCAGCTTGGCATGGCCCGAGGCCATGAAGGCGGCTTCCTCCTCATGCCGGGCCTGCACGAAGGCGATGCAGTCGTCGCGCCCCAGCGCGGCGACGATGCCGTTGATGCCGTCGCCGGGATAGCCGAACACGCGCCGTATGCCCCAGGCATGCAGGCGCGCCACGATGAAGTCCGCGACCGTGCCGGCCATCGGCGGACGTCAGCGGGACGGATGGGGCTGTTTTGCCTCCGGGCCGGGCGCGTCCTGGTCTCGGGCCTTGGGAAGGCCGCCATAGAGCCCGTCCCGGTTGCGATCGAAATCGCTCCGGGGGCTTTGTTTGCCCTTCGCCTTGGGGTCGAGCTTGTCGTCAAGTTTCCGGTTCATCGCGAACCTCCACGGCTATTTTCAAGAGAACCCGGCGTCAGGCTCCGCGTTCCTCCACTGCCCGACGCAAATCGCGGCGGGAACTTCCCGTCCGGTCGGACGTAACAGCAAAGTCCCCGCGAAGGTCATCCACCATGTCCGACGCTCATCCCCGCGCCGCCGCCAGCATCCAAGGTCATCCGCTGCACGCGATCCTGGTGCCGATTCCGGTGACTTGCTTCATTGGAACTCTGATCACCGACGTCGCGTACTGGCGGACCGCCAATATGCAGTGGGCCAATTTTTCGGCCTGGCTGTTGACCGCCGGGCTGCTCGTGGCGCTGCTGGCGGTGATCGCCGGGCTGATCGACTTTCTTTCCAGCCCCCGCATCCGGGCTATCCGGATCAGTTGGTTTCATGCCTTGGGTAATGCGGTGGCGCTGATCCTTGCCATCTTCAACGCCTTCGTTCACAGCCGCGACGCCTATACCTCGGTGGTTCCCACCGGCCTGGTCCTGTCCTTCCTGACGGTGGTCATCCTTTGCGTGACCGGCTGGCTGGGCGGAACCCTTGTGCACCGCTATGGCGTCGGCGTGCGGGAACAGCGGTAATGGCGGTGCGAAGCCTCTCTCTCATGCTTGTCGTTGCGGCGGCTGCCGCTCTGAGCGCCTGCGGACCCGATCCAAGCGACCCCAGGCAGCAGATCGGCCGCCATCCCCGTCTGCCCGCGATTCATCAGTATCTGCTGCCGCCCATGCATGTCGCCACCAATGTCGGCTGGGGCGATGCGGCGCCCAAGGCGGCGCCCGGCCTGACGGTCAGAGCCTTTGCGAAAGGGCTCAAGAACCCGCGGTCGGTGTATGTGCTGCCCGACGGCGATGTGCTGGTGGTGGAAAGCGACGGCCCCACCGGACCCGTCAGCCGCCCCAAGGAATTCGTCATGAACTGGGTCGAACAACAGGCGCATTCCAGCGTCAAGGCGGGCAACCGCATCCTGTTGCTCCGCGACACCAATGGCGACGGCGTTGCGGACCGGAAAAGCGTCTTCATCGACCACCTGCACTCGCCCTTCGGCGTGGTGCTGGTGGGAGGCGATCTTTACGTCGCTGACACCGATGCCGTCCTGCGCTTTCCCTATCGAACCGGCCAGACCGCTATCACCACGCCCGGCGTCACCCTCACACCGCTGCCGGGCGGACCCATCGACCACCATTGGACCAAGAGCCTGACCGCAAGTCCCGACGGCACGAAGCTTTATGCCGGGGTCGGCTCCAACAGCAACATCACCGAGAATGGCCAGGAGGCCGAGAAGGAGCGCGCCGCGATCTGGGAGATCGACCGCGCCACCGGGGCGCACCGGCTCTACGCCACAGGCCTTCGCAACCCCAACGGCCTGACCTTCGAGCCGGTGACGCAGAAATTGTGGTGCGTGGTCAATGAGCGCGACGAACTGGGTCCCGATCTGGTGCCGGACTACATGACCTCGGTGAAGGATGGCGCCTTCTATGGCTGGCCTTACAGCTATTACGGCCAGCATGTCGATCCGCGGGTCAAGCCGCAAAGGCCCGACTTGGTCGCGCGCGCCATCCCGCCCGATTATGCGCTTTCCAGCCATGTCGCGCCGCTGGGTCTGGTTTTTTACACCGGCGACACGCTTCCCGCCCATTATCGCGGCGGCGCCTTTGTCGGCGAGCATGGAAGCTGGAACCGCAGCGTGCTGAACGGCTACAAGGTCGTATTCGTGCCCTTTGCCAATGGCCAGCCCAGCGGAATGCCGGAAGATGTCCTTACCGGATTTGTCGATGGCGACCAGGCGCATGGCCGTCCCGTCGGCCTCGCGGTGGACAAAAGCGGTGCGTTGCTGGTTGCCGATGATGTCGGCGGCACGGTCTGGCGCGTCACCGCGGCGCGGCCCTGACGCTATTTCGCCAGGCGCCGCAATTCCTCGGCCAGCACCACGGCATGATTGATCTTCGCATCCCTGGCGCCATAAACGAGCGTCACCTTGCCGGCGGCCAGACCGGCGGCCACCGCTTTCACCTGCGGATTCGCCCGCATCTCCATCCGGTAACGCATCTTGAATTCGGCGAACCGTTCCGGCTTGTGGCCGAACCAGACGCGCAGGTCGGGCGAAGGCGCCAAATCCTTCCACCAGCCATCCAGCGCCGCATCCGCCTTGGCAAGGCCGCGCGGCCACAGCCGGTCGACCAGATAGCGTTTGCCGTCGCTCTTGGACGGCGGATCATAGGCGCGCTTGATGGTGATGGTGGTCATGTGGGCTCGGCCGGCTGGGCAATCTCGGCCGCCGGAAAAGATGCCAGTGCGATGTCGGCCACCGCATGCAGTTGCGCCGGGCTGTCGCCGGCGGCGGCCTGCACCGCCAGGCCGTTGGATACCGTGGTCAGGTAACGCGCCAGCGCGGCCGGATCGCTGCCCGCGGGCAGATCGCCTTCGGCCACCGCGCGCGCGAAACGCTCGCGCAGCGCCGCCTCCTTTTCGGCCCGGCGCTTGGCGACCGCATCGGGGATGTCCTGATCGCTACAGGACGAGCCGCATTGCATCATGAAACAGCCGGGGGGGTGCTGGCCGCCGGTATGGGCCATGAAGTCGGCGACGCCATGCAGATAGCGGTTCGCCGCCTCGCGCGCGGTGGGGGCGGTCAGGACCGATTCCATGAAGTTGCGCAGGCGCGCGTCATAGCGGTCCAGCACCTTGCGGAACAGGCTTTCCTTGTTGCCGAAGGCGGCGTAGAGGCTGGGCGAACTGATGCCCATTGCGCTGGTCAGATCGACCATCGAGGCGCCTTCGTAGCCCTTGCGCCAGAAAACCTGCATGGCGCTGTCCAGCGCTGTTTCCGTGCAGAAGCTGCGGGGCCTTCCAGCCGCCATTCCTGAGCACTCCCGAAAATTTTTTGCTGATCGTTACAAAATTCCCTTGCAACGCAGCATTGCCCGCCATATTTGTGCCGGGCGCTACAGAATTCAAGGGGATTTTCGATGATCGATGTCGCCGCCACCGCCCTGGCCCTGCGCCAGAACCGTCGTAACACATTGGTAGGAATGACGAAATCGTCCAAACGGCGTTCGCTTCTGGTGGGGGCGGCGATCCTTGCGCTGGCCGGCGGCGGCTGGTTTGCCCTCCACCACATGGGCAGTGCCGATGCCACCCCCATGGCCGCCGCCGTCCAGGCCGTGCCGGTCAATACCATCACCATGGAGCCGCAAAAGGCGCAGATCTGGTCGGAATTCTCCGGCCGGCTGGATGCGGTGGACTATGCCGAGATCCGGCCGCAGGTATCTGGCCGCATCACCCAGATCCGCTTCCAGGACGGCCAGCAGGTCAAGGCGGGCGATGTGCTGTTCGTGATCGACCCGCGGCCGTTCCAGGCGGCGATGGCCAAGGCCGCCGCCGATCTCGAGCAGGCGCGGACCAACGCTTCGCTGGCCAAGGCCAATCTGGCGCGGGCCGAAAGCCTGAAGAAGGCGGGCGCCATCGCGCTGCAATCCTACGACCAGGCGGCCAACGCCAGCGCGGTGGCCGACGCCGCCATCGGCGCGGCCCAGGCGACGCTGACCCAGGCGCGGCTGGATGTGGATCATGCCTATGTCAAGGCGCCCATATCCGGCCGGGTGAGCCGGGCGGAAATCACCGTGGGCAACCTGGTGCAGGCACAGAACAATGCGCCGCTGCTGACCTCGATCGTCTCCGATGACGGCATCTATGCCGATTTCGATGTGGACGAGCAGACCTATGTCCGCGGCATCCATGCGGCGGCCGACACCCAGGCCGAACAGCAGAGGATTGCGGTGGAACTGACCCTGCCCGGCGACGGCGCGCGCGTCTACAAGGGCTTCATCGAAAGTTTCGACAATCACATCGACACCGGCTCGGGCACCATCCGCGCCCGCGCCCGCTTCGCCAACACGGACGGCGCGCTGGTGCCGGGCATGTTCGTGGCGGTTCGCATGGCCAACGCCTCCGACAGCGCGGTGATGCTGGTGCCTGAGCGTGCCATCGGCACCGACCAGGACAAGCGGTTCGTCTTTGTGGTCGACAATGCCGGCAAGGCGGCGTTCCGCGAAGTGACGCTGGGGGCCCAGGTTGACGGCAAGCGGGTCGTCACTTCGGGCCTGTCGCGCGGCGATCGTGTGATCGTCGACGGCATCCAGCATGTCCAGCCGGGCATGGCGGTGGCCGCCACGGACATAACCGGGGCCGTCCCCCACAAAGTGGCGGCGCAATAGGGCGCCGCCGCCTCATATCTTCTCAAAGAGGCAAGCCGTGAATCTTTCGCGCTTCTTCATCGACCGGCCGATATTCGCCGGCGTGATCTCGGTGGTCATCTTCCTGGCGGGCCTGATCGCGATGACCCAGCTTCCGATCTCGGAATATCCCGAGGTCGTGCCGCCTTCGGTGGTGGTAACGGCGCAGTTTCCCGGCGCCAATCCCGACACCATCGCAGCCACCGTGGCCACCCCGCTGGAGGAACAGATCAACGGCGTGGAGAACATGCTCTACATGTCCTCCCAGGCCGCCAGCGACGGCACGCTGACCCTGACCGTTACCTTCAAGCTGGGCACCGACCCCGACCTGGCGACTCAGCTTGTGCAGAACCGCGTCAACCAGGCGCTGCCCCGCCTGCCCGACGTGACCAAGGCACTGGGCGTGACCACGGTCAAGTCCTCGCCCGACCTGACCATGGTGGTGCACCTGATCTCGCCGGACGGCCGCTATGACATGCTGTACCTGCGCAATTACGCGGTGCTGAACGTCAAGGACCAGCTCGCCAAGATCGAGGGCGTGGGCCAGGTGCGCCTGTTCGGCAGCGGCGATTACGCCATGCGTGTCTGGCTGAACCCCGAGCGCATCGCCGAGCGCGGCCTGTCGGCCGACGAGGTGGTGGCCGCCATCCGTCGGCAGAATGTCCAGGTCGCCGCCGGCGTCATCAACGGGCCGCCTTACGCCTCCAAGGGCGAATTGCAGCTTCCCATCACCGTGGAAGGCCGGCTGAGCGACCCGGAACAGTTCCGGCAGATCGTCATCAAGAATGCGGGCGGTGTCGTCACCCGCCTGTCCGACGTGGCGCGGGTCGAGATCGACGCCTCGCAATACGGCCTGCGCTCGCTGCTCAATAACCAGCAGGCGGTCGCCATTCCCGTCTTCCAGGCGCCCGGTTCCAACGCCATCCAGATCTCCGACCAGGTGCGCGCCACCATGGCCGAGCTGAAGAAGAATTTCCCGCCGGGGCTGGACTACCGGATCGTCTATGACCCCACAGTCTTCGTGCGCGGCTCGATCGAGGCGGTGGTGCATACCCTGCTGGAAGCGGTGCTGCTGGTCGTGCTGGTGGTGATCCTGTTCCTGCAAACCTGGCGCGCTTCGATCATCCCGCTCTTGGCGGTGCCCACCTCCATCGTCGGCACCTTTGCCGCGATGCTGCTGTTCGGCTTCTCGATCAACGCCCTGTCGCTGTTCGGGCTGGTGCTGGCCATCGGCATCGTGGTCGATGACGCCATCGTCGTGGTCGAGAATGTCGAGCGCAACATCGAGGCGGGCCTCAAGCCGCGCGATGCCGCGCTGAAGGCGATGAGCGAAGTCACCGGCCCCATCATCGCCATCGCCCTGACCCTGTGCGCGGTGTTCGTGCCCATCGCCTTCATCACGGGCCTGACCGGCGAATTCTATCGCCAGTTCGCGCTGACCATCGCCTTCTCGACCGTCATCTCGGCCTTCAACTCGCTGACCCTGTCGCCGGCGCTGGCCGCGCTGCTGCTGAAAGCGCACGGCGCGCCCAAAGATGGGCTGACGCGGGTGATGGACCGGTTCCTGGGCCGCTTCTTCGCCGGCTTCAACCGCCTTTTCCGCCGCGGTTCGCAGGATTACGGCAAGGGCGTTTCCGGCATCCTGGGCCACAAATCGTCGGCGATGCTGGTCTATGGCGTGCTGCTGGCGGCGACCGTGCTGGGCTTTCGCCTGGTGCCGCCCGGGTTCGTGCCGCTGCAAGACAAGCAATATCTGGTCAGCTTCGCGCAACTGCCGCAGGGCGCCACCCTGGACCGCACCGAAAAGGTGATCCGGCAGATGAGCGACATCGCGCTCAAGCAGCCGGGCGTGGACGGCGCCATCGCCTTCCCCGGCCTGTCGATCAACGGCTTCATCAACAGCCCCTCGGCCGGCATCGTCTTTGTCAGCCTCAAGCCGTTCGAGGAACGGCGCGGCGCGGCGCTGTCGGGCTTTGCCATCTCCCAGGCGCTGCAGGCCAAATATGCCGGGATCAAGGACGCCTATATCGCCATCTTCCCGCCACCGCCGGTGCAGGGGCTGGGCACCATCGGCGGCTTCAAGCTGGAAATCGAGGACCGCACCGACCGGGGCAACGCCGCGCTGGCCAAGGCGGTCGCCGAGGTGCAGGCCAAGGCGATGAAGGAGCCGTCGCTGGCCGGCGTCTTCTCCAACTTCAACACCACCATGCCGCAGCTTTTCGCGCATCTGGACCGCACCCGTGCCCAGCAGCTTGGCGTGAATGTGTCGGACGTGTTCGACACCATGCAGACCTATCTGGGCTCGATCTATGTCAACGACTTCAACCGCTTCGGCCGCACCTATCAGGTGATCGCCCAGGCCGACTCGCCGTTTCGCGACAAGGCGTCGGACATCGCCCAGTTGAAAGTGCGCAACAGCAGCGGCGAGATGGTGCCGCTGGGCTCGCTGGTCACGGTCAGCGAGACCACCGGCCCCGACACGGCGCTGCGCTACAACGGCTTTCGCGCCGCCGACCTCAATGGCGGGCCCGCGCCCGGCTATTCCACCGGCCAGGCGCAGGCGGCGATGACCAAGATCCTGGATCAGACTCTGCCCAAGGGCATGACCTATGAATGGACCGACCTGACCTACCAGCAGATCCTGGCGGGCAACACCGCGCTGCTGGTCTTTCCGCTCTGCGTGCTTCTGGTCTTCCTGGTGCTGTCGGCCCAGTATGAAAGCCTGTTCCTGCCGCTGGCGATCATCCTGATCGTGCCGATGTGCCTTTTGTCGGCCATCATGGGCGTGTGGGCGACGGGCGGCGACAACAACATCTTCACCCAGATCGGCCTGTTCGTGCTGATCGGCCTGGCCTGCAAGAACGCCATCCTGATCGTGGAATTCGCCCGCGAGCTGGAGATCGGTGGCGAGAGCACGCTGAACGCCGCCATCCATGCCGCCCGCCTGCGGCTGCGGCCCATCCTGATGACCAGCTTCGCCTTCATCATGGGCGTGGTGCCGCTGGTGCTGTCGTCCGGCGCGGGGGCGGAGATGCGCCATGCGATGGGCGTGGCGGTGTTCTTCGGGATGCTGGGCGTGACCTTCTTCGGCCTGTTCCTGACGCCGGTCTTCTATGTGCTGCTGCGGGCGCTGGAGAAGAAGCTCACCCGTACTGAGGCGGTGCATCGCCATGTCACCGAGCCGGGCGGCGTAGGTCCCGGTGGCGCCGCCATTGACCCGGGAGGCGCCGCATGAGCCTCATTGTTGCCCATGCCGCGGCCCAGGCGCTGTCGGTCCTGTTCGCGGTGATGGCCGCGCTGCACCTGTCGGCCCTGCCTCCGCTCGCCGCGCTCTACCGGCGCTGGCAGTATGCGCGCGGCTTCCATTATGTGGCCGGCTCGCTCCAGGCGCTGACGGCGCTGTTCCTCTGGGTGGAGCAGACGCGCATCTGGGGCGGCATCTTCGCGGCGGGCCTGCTGTTCTTCACCGTGGTGGCGCTGCTCAACCGGCGTCATTACCTTTACGCCGTGCCGGCAATGCTGGCGATGGCCGCCCTGGCCCCGGCGATGATGGGAACGCTTTGAAACCTACTGCGGCGGCACGATCACTTCGCCCGAGCCCAGCGTCTTCTGGTCCAGGTGGGCGGGCTTTTCCAGCAGCCGCACCGTGCCCGAGCCGACGATGCTGACCTTCACATGGCCGGTGGCGGCGACGACGGCATCGCCGCTGCCCGACAGCGTGATGTCGGCATCCTTCACCGCCAGATCGCCCAGCCGCGCCTTGCCGCTGCCCGACAGCGACAGCTTCAGTCTGTCCGCCCGGCCCGTCGCCGTCACATCGGCATTGCCGCTGACGATCAGGTTCAGGCGGTCGCGGTCGATGCGGCCCAGATCCTGGTCGTGATTGCCGTTGACCGTGATGGTGTCGCCGGCGATGGACCTCTCGCCTGGCTGCATCGGCTGCGCCTCGGGAAGCGGGACAGGAACGGGCGCCGGGATTGTGGCCGGCGCCGGTGGTCCGGCAAGCTGTTCGACCGCGCCCGATCCCACGATGTTCTGGCTGAGGCTCCGGGGCCGGGAGGTCAGCTTCAGGTGGCCGCTGCCGGCGATGAACACTTCGACCGATCCGCGCGGCGCCAGGATGGCAGTGCCGCTGCCCAGGATGGTGACCTTGGCGGCTGTCTCCACCGCCAGCGCGCCCAGATCGGCATCGCCCGAACCGGCGACCACCAGGTTCAGGTTGCCGACCTTGCCGTCGCCGCGCGCCGAACCGTTGCCGTTGAGGTGGATGTCCAGCCGGTCCTGGTCGATGTGCCCCAGCTCCAGCGTCTCGCCGCCATTGACCACGAATTTGCGGATCGGCACGCCGCTGACCACCGCCTGCACTTTCCGGCCGCCGTTTCTTTTCACCGCCGGATCGGCGGCGATGCGCCCGTCGGCGAACTGCACATGCGCGACGAGGCCGGCCGGCCCAGTGACGGTGACATTCGGCTTGCCCCCCTCGGTCCGGGCCTGGGGCTGGTAGCGCAGGTTGACCGGCGCGTTCAACGCGATGCTGTCGCCGCCGGACCAGCGCCATTCCTTGTGGGTGGCCAGGTCGATCAGCGGCTTGATGCCCTCGAGCGAGCGGGGATCATGGAACACCGTGTCGCCGCCGATGACATAGGCGGCGCCCAGGAAGATGGCGCTGAGGCTGAGGCCGGCGGCGGCGATGATGGCGAGCAGCTTCGACATCTTTATTCCTCGTCTTCCGCTTCGTCGCCCGGACGCAGCAGCCGGTAGTTCAGCCGCACATGGCGGCCCAGAAGGCGCAGGCCGCTGTCCAGCGCCAGCGCAATCAGCGCGCCGACGCCGACCAGGCCGGACACCAGCCCCAGCCCGATCAGCGACGGCACCACCACCCCGCCCGACATCAGGCCTGCCGCCAGGCTGAAGACGGTGGCGGCAGCGATATAGAGAACCCAGGCGGCGATGGCGGCGAAGACCAGCAGCGCGGCGATCACCGGCAGCAGCACCGCCAGGTTGAAGGCTGGCAGCAGCGCGGCGCCCGCGCGCAGGAAGGTGTGCGGATTGCGGCGGGATTCCCAGCCGCGCAGCCTTGTTTCCGTCTTCAGTTCCTGGCCCAGTCGCATGGGATCGCCCAGCGATGCCGCCACGTCCGTTTCGCTGCGCCCTGCGGCCAGCGCGTCGCTGAAATGGGCCTCATAGTCGGTGACAATCTCGTCGATCTCTTCGGTCGACAATCCCTTGAGGCCGTGGCGCAGGCGGGCGATAAAAAGCGCGCGCGTCATTCTTCGCTCCCCAGCATGGCTTCGACCGCCGCGATGAAGCTTTTCCACTCCGACCGCTGCGCCCGCAATGTTTCCTTGCCCACATCGGTCATGCGATAATATTTGCGCGGTGGGCTGCCCGGCACTTCCACCAGATAGGTGGTGACCAGCCCGTCATTCTGCATCCGCCGCATCAGGGGATAGATCGTGCCTTCGCCCATCCCCACCTCCTGCATCAGGCGGCTGGCGATCTCGTAGCCATAGGCGTCGGCGCGCGACAAAAGGGTCAGGACGCACAATTCCAGCACGCCTTTCCTGAGCTGGGTCTGAATGCTTTCGGGCAAGGCCAAATCGTCCGGGTGGCGGGAAGCAGATGCGTTGCGGGATTCGCCGGCAAGGCTAGCGGTCCGTCCGTCCTGTCGCAACGCGCGGCAGCCTTCCCGATCGGTTCAGTTGACGACCTGGATGTTGCCGGAGCCGACGACAGCGCGATGCAGTTCGGCGGGCCTGGCGGTCAGGCGGACATCGCCCGAGCCGGTGATCGCGATGTTGGCGGTATCGCGCGGGCCGACGCTGACCCGGCCGCTGCCGGCGATGCTGATATCGGCGCGTCGCGCGCGGACGCCGCCAAGATCGGCCTCGCCCGAGCCGTGGATGGCCAGCCTCACCGTGTCCACCCGGCCTTCGCCGCTCGCCGCGCCGGCGCCGTTGATGGCGAGATTGAGCCTGTCCTGATCCAGCCGGCCCAGTGCGATGGTGGGTGAACCGGCCAGCATCACGTCGCGCAATGTCACGCCGCTGACGGTGATCTCAAGCCGGCCGTGCCGGAAAAGACCGGGGCTGTTGTCGTGGCGAATCTGTCCCTGGCCCACACGCAGGTGCGTCAGCGTCTCCTCCGGCCCGGTGATGACGATCCGGGCCGGGCCGCCCCGCTCATAATGCACCGTGGCGGGCACCGACACACCCAGCCCATCGGTGCCGTCCCATGTCCATTCCCGGTAGCCGGGCCTGGAGACACTGGGCTGCCGCGGGCTGAAGCCATCGCTCCAGACACAGGCGTCCTGGTCGCAGGACCGGCCGCTGGCCGCGGTCGCGGCAAACAGCGACAGGCCAAGGGCGGCGAGGGGAAGGAAATTTTTCATGCCGGTTCTCCATCCGGGAAGATCATTGGGATCGCGGTATAGACAATTGTATCATGTTATGCAAGGTATAATGTTATACATGCTGTACTGTAGTGCATGGGGTGTTGCTGGAATGACAAAAAAACCAGGGATTGCCGCGATTTTTCTGTTGCTTGCCGGTCTGGGCGTGACCCCCGCCCGCGCCGCCGATGGCGAGCGGATCTCGACCTATCCGGCCTCCTTCTTCGCCGAAGCCCGGCCCGCCACCGCCTATGACATGGTCCAGCGCCTGCCGGGCTTCACGCTCGATACCGACATTTCGACCACGGTGCGCGGCTTTGCCGGCGCGGCCAGCAACATCCTCATCGACGGCGCCCGGCCCACCGCCAAGAATGACGACATCACCACCATCCTGCAGCGCATTCCGGCCGCCGACGTGACGCGCATCGAGGTCATCCGCGGCAGTGCGCCGGGCGTGGACATGCAGGGCCAGAGCGTGGTGGCCAACATCATCCGCAACGCCGAACGGCCCGACCAGGTGATCGTGGACGCCACCACCATGTTCCTGGGCTCGGGACAATGGGTCCCCTACGGCACGTTGGAATATCACGGCCAGGCCGGCGGGCTGCGCTATGAGGCTTCGATCGGCCGCATCGGCCAAGTGTGGGACGATGGCCCCGGCACGGGCTACCGCCTGCTGACGCCGGCGGGCGGCATCACCGAGCGCGACTTCGCCCAGTCCTGGGGCATCGTCCGCTCCGGCTACAGCCTGCACGGCGGTGCCATCGTGCCGCTGCTGGCTGGTGAGTGGAGCAACAACCTCACCTTGCAGACGACGGACTATCCCTACGGCATCGAATATGACGGCGCCGGCGGCGTGTCGCGCTATCCGTCGATCACCAAGGAGCGCACCGGCGAATTCGGCAGCCATTGGCAGGGTCTCTTCGACGGCTTCAATATCGAGACGCTGTTCCTGCAGCGGCTGGGCCACCGCGAGGACACCAGCCGCAGCGACACACCCGCCGACCAGGCGCTTTTCCAGGCGCGCCGGAATACCGGCGAGAGCATCTTTCGCACGACCGTCCGCTATACCCTGTCGCCGGACCTGAGCTTGGAAGGCGGCGGCGAATTCGCCTACAACTACCTCGACGGCCATTCCCGCTATGTCGACAATGGCGTGGCGGTGGCGGTGCCCAACGCCAATGTCCGGGTGGATGAAAAGCGCGGCGAGATATTCGGCACCGCGACCTGGAAGATCCTCAGCACGCTTTCGCTGGAGGCCGGATCGCGCTTCGAGTTCTCCGTCATCCACGAAATCGGCGACGCCGAAACCACGCGCAGTTTCTTCTATCCCAAGCCGCGCCTGCTGCTGTCCTGGTCGCCGGACGACAGGACCCAACTGCGCCTGCGCGCCGAGCGGGCGGTGGGCCAGCTCGATTTCTCCAACTTCGCCGCGTCCTCGAACCTTTCCGCTTATGGGGTGGCGGCGGGCGGCGCGAACCTGAGGCCCGATCAGCGCTGGCAGTTCGAGCTGGCGGGCGAGCGCCATTTCTGGGACCGCGGTGCGCTGGTGGTCAGCTACCTGCACGAAGAGATCACCGATCTGCAGGATTATATCCCGGTGGGCGGCGGCCTGGATGCGCCGGGAAACATTCCCCATGCCACCAGCGAGCAGATCACGGTCACCGGCACCATTCCGCTCGATTTCCTGGGGATCAAGAACGGGCTGCTGAAGCCGAACGTCTACTGGACCGACTCCAACCTGATCGATCCGGTGACGGGCGAGCGGCGCCGCATCTCCAACCAGCGCAACATCAACTCCTATTACAGCTTCACCCAGGACATCGATGCCTGGAAATCCACCTGGGGCCTGTCGTGGGGCACCAGCTTCAGCCGCACCACCTGGCGCATTTCGGAAGTGCGGCGTGTCTCCATCCACAACAATCCCTTGCTCAGCGTCTTCTGGTCCTACAAGCCCACGCCCGACTGGAAGATCACCCTGGAAGCCGACAACGCCACGCCCTGGCGGTTGGGGATCGACCAGTTCGATTATCCGGGCCCGCGGGACCTGGGTGGCACCCCCAGCGTACAGTTGATCCGGCTGCGCACCGTTCCCCGCTTCCTGGTGCAAATCCGCTCGACCTTTTAAGGCGGTGCGCGGAACGTGGCTTAAGAGAATGTTTACCTTCGTATGCAACTTTTACGTGTATAATACACTTACGCAACCGAAGGAATGCCATGCCGGCCATTTTCGGCGACCGCATCATCGCCATCGGCGCCTCGACCGGGGGAGAAGTGGCGCTACTGGAGGTGCTGTCGCATTTTCCCCGCGACTGCCCGCCGACACTGGTCACCATACCCATGCCGGCACGCCGCTTGACCGGCTCGCTTGCCGCGCGGCTGGACGGGCTTTGTGCGCCGCATGTGACGGAAGCGCAAGATTGCGCGCCGTTGACCCGCGGCCAGGTGTGGCTGGCACCGGGCGGGCCGGTGCATCTGGAGGTTTCGGGCCGCACCCCGCGCTGCCGCCTGGTGCCCGATCCCGCGGCGGAATGCCCTTCGATCGACCGGCTGTTTCATTCGCTGGCCCGGTGCCATCCGCGCCGGACGATTGGCGTGATCCTGGCTGGTGAGGGCGACGATGGCGCCGGCGGGCTTGGGACGCTGGCCGCCGCGGGCAGCCAAACCATCGGCCAGGATGCGGCGACCTCGGCGATCTATGAGATGCCGCGCGCCGCTTTCGAGACCGGCGCGGTCCTCAACCAGTTGCCGCTGAAGGAAATCGGTCCTTTCGTTCTGGACCTTTGCAGCGCAGCGACCGCAGGGTAGCTGCGCCATATAGAGCAGCGACCGCAGGGGTGCTAGCGCCATATAGAGCAGCGACCGCAGGGGTGCTAGCGCCATATAGAGCAGCGACCGCAGGAGTGCTGGGCCACAGATTGCGCGCTCAGGCTCTAATACGTCGTGCGCCCGCCGGACGTGTCCAGCGTGGCGGCGGTGGTGAAGGAGCATTCCTCGCTCGCCAGCCAGCATACCGCGGCGGCGACCTCTTCGGAGGTGCCCAGCCGGCCCATCGGAATGCGCGACTTCATATAGTCGATATGGGTCTGGGGCACCTGATCCAGGATCGGGCTGTCGAAAGTGGCGGGCGTCACGGCATTGACGATCACGCCCTGGCGCGCCAGTTCCTTGCCCAGCGATTTGGTGAAGCCCAGCACCGCCGCCTTGGAGGCGGAGTATGAGGCGGCATTGGGATTGCCCTCCTTGCCCGCCACCGACGAGATATTGACGATGCGGCCATAGCCGTTTTCCACCATCATCGGCGCGATGGCGCGGCAGCAATAGAACAGGCCGTGCACATTGACGTCGAACACCTTGATCCAACTCTCGATGGGATAGCCGATCACGGTATGGGTGGCGCCGGTGATGCCGGCGCTGTTGACCAGGATGTCGATCCTGCCCAGCAGCTTTTTGCTTTCGGCGGCGGCGGCTTCGACGGCGTTCGCGTCGGACACGTCCAGCGCGACGACATGGACGGCGCCGGTTTGCTTTTGCGCCGCCGCCAGCGCGGACGCATCCAGGTCCCACAGCACGGCTTTGCCGCCCTCGGCGGTGATGCGCCGCGCGGTTTGAAGTCCAAGGCCCGAGGCACCGCCGGTCACCACCGCGGCGCGGCCGGCGAACCGGCCCTGATAGATGGTCATGCGTCTTCTTCCTTCCGCTTGTCCTGGCCGCTCGTCCTGGCCGCTCGTCCTGGGACAGCGGGACGGCTGAAACGGTTTGCGTTGGCCCCGCCCGCTGGTGTTTCTTATGAGCAAATCCGCATTTCCCGCAATGGGCGGGATCAGATCGCAAGGCGAAAAATGGCCGGAAATTCACCGCTGGGAAGCGTCGACAAGGCGCTCAGGGCCTTGCAGCGGCTTGGTGACGCGGGTGCGGGCGGGCTGGCCCTGACCAGGCTGGCGGCCGATCTGGGGCTCAACAAATCCTCGATCCACCGCACTCTGGCGGCGCTGCGGCACCGCGGCTTCGTCGAGCAGGACCAGAACGGCAATTACCGTCTGGGCCCTTCGCTGCTGGCGATCGCCGATTCCCATCTGCGCGACGAATCCCTGCGCAGCCTGATCCATCAGGGGCTGGCGGCGCTGTGCGCCAAGGCGGGCGAGACCTGTCACCTGGGCGTGCTGAGCGGCGAGCAGGTCGTCTATATCGACAAGGTCGAGCCGCAGCGCGCCATCCGCATCTGGTCCGAGATCGGCTGGCGCAATCCGGCGCTGACCACGGCGCTGGGCCGCGCCATCCTGTCCCAAAAATATGTCGATTTCGAAAGCTTCGCCGCCGCCTTTCCGGGCGCGATCCCGCGCCGCGCGCCGCAGACCCGCACCAGCCTGAAGCTGGTGTGGCAGGAACTGCTGGAGGCGCGCCGCCGCGGTTTTTCCCGCGAGGAACAGGAGAACGAACCCGGCGTCACCTGCATCGGCGTGGCGATCCTGCGCGGCGCCCAGCCGGTGGCGGCGATTTCCATCACCGCACCGGTGGAGCGCATGGACAGCCGCCGCCAGACGGCGCTGTCGCGCATGCTGGGCGACTGCATCGGTCCGGCGCTGCCGCCGGGGCTGTCGCTGCAGCATCCCATCCAGCAGAAGGCTTCCCGCCGCGCTGCCCGTTGAGCCGTTCTGCATCACGAAACTTGCGGTCACTCCTGGTTGACAGTGCGCCTGGGCGGCGCGAAACCTGCAAGCGAATGCGTGACGTCCCGGCCATATTCCCTGTGGCCGGGAAACCTGGCCCGGCCGCGAAAGCGCCGGGCTTTTTTCTTGTCCGCGCGGCGGCTGAACCCGATGGCACCGCGACCCTGGCTTGTCTAAGGTGCGGGCCGCCGCGGAAGCAGGAACGGAGCATCGGAATGGATCGCAGGACATTCTTCGGACTATCGGTCGCCGCCGGCGGGCTTTTGGCGGCGCGCGAGCCGGCAAGCGCCCAGACCACCGGCCCGGCCTATAACGGCGCGCCGGCGATGGAAGTGCAGAAATTCTATCCGCGCCAGCAGCAGTTCCGCATCGGCTATACCACCAACACCCGCGGCGGCTGGGAAGGTAATCCCTTTGTCGGCATCTCCGAAGGCCGCGAGGTCGGCTTCCGCTATTTCGAGATCTTCGGCTCATCCTTCTGCGCCACCAAGGATGGGCTGGAGCCGCCGCCGCGCGACACCCAGAAGATGAAGACCTGGCCGGGCGGCTATAGCTGGAAATATCCCACCGGGCCGCGTGCGAAGCGTGAAGTCTATTATCCCGACCGCTGGGAAGCGCTGCAGCACCGCATGTACGAGATCGGCGCCCAGTTCGTCGCCATCACCGGCGGTGCCGCGGGCGGCAGCACCGCCTTCCACGATCCGGCGCAGCGCAAGGCGGTGGTGGACAACCACTTCAACATGACGCGCTTCTCGCGCCGCTTCGGCTGCGACCACCAGAAGACCAACGCCGGCCCGCGCAAGCAGCCGAACGGCACGCCCGACGCCGACCTCAAGGAAATCGCGCGCACCCTCGATTTGCTGGGCAAGCGCATCCGCGAGGAGCTGGGCATGAAGTTCGGCGTCCATCCCCATCTGGGCAGCCAGATCCAGAACCAGCACGAGATCGACGTGATCATGGACGCGACCCGGCCGGAGAATGTCGGCCTGATCCTGGACACCGGCCACATCACCATGGCGGGCATGGACCCGGTGGCGCTGGCCAGAAAGCTTGGCCATCGGGTGATCGAATTCCATTTCAAGGATACCGCCAGGGCCGATCGCGGCGGCACAAAGCATGTGCCCACGCCCCAGCGCGACATGATGAACGATCCCTATTTCTATCCGCTGGGCGAAGGCGGCGTGGATTTTCCCGCCATCATGGCCTATCTCCGGTCCATTCAGTGGCGGGGCGACCTCAATGTCGAACTCGACACCTCTCCCTGGCGTCCGCCCAAGGAAAGCGCCCGCATCACCGCCAACTATATCCGCAACACCCTCAAGCTCGATCTGTAAGAGACACCCATGACCCCGTCTGCCTCCTCGTCCTTTCCCCTGCCGCAAGACTGGCAGGACGCCATTCTCGTGGGCCGCATGGACCTGGGCGAAGGACCCACACCCGTGCTGGTCCGGCAGGGCCAGGTCTTCGACGTCAGCGCCGTGGCGCCCACCGTCTCCCAGCTTCTTGAGATGTGGGACGGCATCATCCCTGAGGGCAGGCCCTTGGGCGACATCAACGATCTGGGCCTGGCCAGGGCCTGGGATGGCCGGGAAAGCGGCCAGGGCAAGGTCAAGCTGCTGGCGCCGGTGGACCTGCAATGCATCAAGGCCTGCGGCGTGACCTTTGCCGTCTCGGCGATCGAGCGGGTGATAGAGGAACGCGCCAAGGGCGTGCCGGGCAAGGCCCAGTCCATCCGCGCCGAACTGGCCGCCAAGATCGGCACCGACATCAAGTCGGTGGTGCCCGGCTCGCCGGAAGCGGCCAAGCTGAAGCAGACCCTGATCGCCGACGGCATGTGGTCGCAATATCTGGAAGTGGCGATCGGCCCGGACGCGGAAGTCTTCACCAAGGCGCCGCCGCTGTCGGCGGTGGGCTGGGGCGCGATGATCGGCGTGCGCTCGACCTCGACCTGGAACAATCCCGAGCCGGAGATCGTCATCGCCGTCAACCGCCACGGCAAGGCGGTGGGCGCGACGCTGGGCAACGACGTCAACCTGCGCGACTATGAAGGGCGCAGCGCGCTGCTGCTGGGCGAGGCCAAGGACAACAACGCCTCCACCGCCATCGGCCCCTTCATCCGCCTGTTTGACGAATACTTCACCATGGACGATGTGCGCGGCGCGGTGGTCGAGCTGGAGATCGTGGGCGCCGACAATTACCGCCTGGAAGGGCGCAGCAAGATGAGCGAGATCAGCCGCGACCCGCTCGATCTGGTCGGCCAGACCATCAAGGAGCACCAGTATCCCGACGGCTTCGTGCTGTTCCTGGGGACCCTGTTCGCGCCGACGCAGGACCGCGACAATCCGGGCATGGGCTTCACCCACAAGGAAGGCGATGTGGTGCGCATCTCCACCCCCAAGCTGGGCGTGCTGGAGAACCGCGTCACCACCTCAAAGGCGGCGCCGCCATGGACTTTCGGTATCGCCGACCTGATGCACAATCTGGTGAAGCGCGGCCTGATCGGACGACAGGCGGGCGGGCGCTAAGCCTTATCCACGCCCGCCCGGATTTATTTTCGCCTGCGCGGTCCGGGACATGGCGCGTGCGCGCCCGCGCCTGCCAATCCACCTGCGCTTCCGCGCCGCTAGAATGGCGGCATGGAGATGAGACCACATTTCGATCCTTCGCCTCTCGATACCTGGGCACCCGCATGGGCCGCTGGACAGGTCCTGTTGGACAAAGGGGAGGGGGGGCGAAAAATGGGTACAAGAACACCCGCCGCAATCCTGGATTTTGTCCTGCGCAACGGTGGAAAAGCCGGTGGGGACAAGCTGCCGCAACTTTATAACAAGACCTGGGAAAGACATGTCGCCGCAGCAGCGCTGCCTTGCCCGGCCGGCCGCTCGCCAGGGTTGGATTGCCGGGCCCAACCGCTTAAATACGGCCTGCCATTTCCCGCAAAAGAACAGGAGAGATTGATGACCGAGACCCTGACCCATTTCATCGGCGGCAAGCAGATTTCGGCCCCCGGCGTGCTGGAAAGCACCAATCCCTCCAACACCGCCCAGGTCATCGCCAAGTTCCCGGACGGCTCGCCCGAGGACGTGAACAAGGCGGTGGAAGCAGCCCGCGCCGCCTTTCCCGGCTGGGCGGCGGCCACGCCCGAGGTCCGCGCCGACCTGCTGGACAAGGTGGGCAGCCTGATCATCGAGCGCAAGGATAAGCTGGGCCGGCTTCTGGCCAGCGAAGAGGGCAAGACCCTGCCGGAAGCCACCGGTGAAACCGTGCGCGCCGGCCGCATCTTCAAGTATTTCGCGGGCGAGGCGCTGCGCCGCCACGGCCAGAACCTGGAGTCGGTCCGTCCCGGCGTCGAAATCCAGACCTATCGCGAGGCCGTCGGCGTCTATGGCCTGATCACGCCGTGGAATTTCCCCATCGCCATTCCGGCCTGGAAGATCGCACCGGCGCTGGCCTTCGGCAACACCGTGGTGCTCAAGCCCGCCAATCCCACTCCCGCCATGGCGCACGCCCTGGTCTCCATCATCCATGAAGCGGGCGCGCCCGCAGGGGTGATGAACCTGGTGCTGGGCCGCGGCATCGTCGGCGACGCGCTCTCCAAGCACCCCGACGTGAACGGCATTTCCTTCACCGGCTCGCAGGCCGTGGGCGCCAAGGTGGCGATGGCGGCCGTCAGCCACCAGGCGCGCGTGCAGATGGAGATGGGCGGCAAGAACCCGCTGGTGGTGATGGACGACGCCGATTTCGACCGCGCGGTGCAGATCGCGGTGGACGGCGGCTATTTCTCCACCGGCCAGCGCTGCACGGCGTCGTCGCGCGTCTTCGTGCAGGAAGGCATCTACGACAAGTTCATCGCCGCCGTCGCCGAGCGCGCCAAATCGTTGAAGGTCGGCGACGCTCTGGAATCGTCCACCCAGATGGGCCCGGCGGTGAGCGACACCCAGCTTGCCGGCAACCTGAAATATGTCGACATCGCCCTGAAGGAGGGCGGCCGCCTGCTGGCGGGCGGCGGCGAGGCGCTGAAGCTCGCCACCCCCGGCCACTATATGGCGCCCACCCTGATCGTGGACACCAAGCCCGGCGACACCATCAACCAGGAGGAAGTGTTCGGCCCGGTGGTCTCGATCGTGAAGTTCCAGAAGTATGAGGAAGCGCTGGCGCTGTGCAATGCCGGCAATTTCGGACTTTCCGCCGGCATCGTCACCAACAGCCTGAAGCATGCGCGCCACTTCCAGCGCAATGTGCGGGCCGGCATGGTGATGGTGAACCTGCCGACCGCGGGCGTGGACTATCACGTTCCCTTCGGCGGCACGCGCGGCTCCAGCTACGGCGCGCGCGAGCAGGGTTTCGCAGCGGTGGACTTCTTCACCCAGATCAAGACCGCCTATTCCTTCTCCTAAGCGGCACGGACAAATGGCGAAGGCCTCGGTTTGCGCCGGGGCCTTTTGCTTTGTATAGGCCCGCCATGGCTCCGCTTCTGCATCTGAAGGACATCACGGTCGCATTCGGCGGCACGCGCCTGCTGGACGGGGCCGAGCTGAATGTGGCCCCGGGCGAGCGCATCTGCCTGGTGGGCCGCAACGGCTCGGGCAAGTCCACCCTGCTCAGGATCGCGGCGGGGCTGGCGGAGCCGGATGGCGGCACGCGGTTCGCCCAGCCCGGCGCCACCGCGCGCTACCTGCCCCAGGAACCGGATCTGTCGGGCTTCGCCACCACGCGCGCCTATGTGGAAGCGGGCCTGAACCCGCATGAAGACCCCAACCGCGCCTTCTATCTTCTGGGCCATCTGGGCCTGACCGGCCTGGAAAATCCCGCCATCCTTTCGGGGGGCGAGGCGCGGCGCGCGGCGCTGGCGCGCTGCCTGGCGCCGCGTCCCGACATCCTGCTGCTGGACGAGCCCACCAACCATCTCGACATCCACGCCATCGAATGGCTGGAAGGCGAGCTGAAGGCGATGAAGACGGCGCTGGTGCTGATAAGCCATGACCGCCGCTTCCTGGAAGCTCTGTCGCGGGTGACGATATGGCTGGACCGGGGCCGCACCCACCGGCTGGAAAAGGGCTTCGGCGCCTTCGAGGCTTGGCGCGACGCCATGCTGGAGCAGGAGGAGGTGGAGCGTCACAAGCTGGAGCGCCAGATCTCCGCCGAAGAGCACTGGTTGCGCTATGGCGTCTCGGCGCGGCGCAAGCGCAATGTCGGACGGCTGGAGCGGTTGAAGGGGCTTCGCACCGAACGGCGCGAGCAGGTGCGCGCGCTGGGCAATGTGCGCATGGAAGCGGCCGAAGGCGCCGGCAGCGGCACCAAGGTGATCGACGCCAAGGGGGTCAGCTTTCGCTATGACGAAACGCGGCCCGTCGTGCAGGCCGTCACCCTGCGTATCCATCGCGGCGACCGTATCGCCATCGTCGGCCCCAACGGCGCGGGCAAGACCACCCTTTTGAAACTGCTGACGGGAAAGCTGAAGCCGCAGGCCGGCAATGTGAAGCTGGGCCAGGGCCTCTTGATGGCCGAGCTGGACCAGAACCGCTCGCGCCTGCATCCCGAGCAAAGCCTGATGGCTGCCGTCACCGATGGGGTAGAGGGTGCGGCAGGCGAGACGGTGATGGTCGCGGGCAAGCCGCGCCATGTGATGAATTACCTGCAGGACTTCCTGTTCACGCCCAGCCAGGCGCGCACGCCGGTCAAGGTGCTTTCGGGCGGCGAGCGGGCGCGGCTGCTGCTGGCCAAGCTGTTCGCCACCCCGTCCAACTTCCTGGTGCTGGACGAGCCGACCAACGATCTGGACCTGGAGACGCTGGACCTTCTGGAGGAAGTGATCGCGGACTATCCCGGCACCGCGCTTCTGGTCAGCCATGACCGCGATTTTCTGGACCGGGTGGCGACCCACATCCTGCTGGCCGAGGGCGATGGCCGCTTCACCGAATATGCCGGCGGCTATTCCGACATGATGGCGCAGCGGACGGGCCAAAAGACAGCGAAGGCCGGAGGGGTTCCGGTCCGGGGTGAGGCGAAAAAGTCACCCCGGCCGGAAAAGGTGGTGGAGAAGCGTGTTCGTCCCACGCCGCCGAAGATGAATTTCGCCGACGCGCACGCACTGAAGATCCTGCCGGAAAAAATCGCGGCGGCGCAGGTGAAAATCGCAGCGCTGGAGGAAAGCCTTTCCGATTCCACACTGTATGCGCGCGATCCCGGCCGTTTTGCCGCGCTGTCGCGCGAGCTGGCAAACCTGCGCGCCGCCAAGGACGCCGACGAGGAACGCTGGCTGACATTGGAAATGGAACGCGAGGCCCTGGAACAGGCGGGAGGCTGAGCGTCCGGCAGGGAACATCCGGCCCTTCGGCACGTTTATTTCCGGCGATATTGTCAGGCAGGATTCCAGCCATGAAACGTGCAGCCACAGCCGGATTCGCCGCCGGCGTTGCGATGATGATAGGCGGAGCCCTGGGCGCGGTTTCGGGCTCCGATCCCGCCCCCAAGGCGCTGCTGGATACCGGTGTCATGAACCCCCTGGTCGGGGGGCAGGCGATGCTGCCGCAGCGCGACATCGTCGATAACCTGGCGGCATCGCCGATGCACACCCGTATGGCCAAGGCGCTGAAGGACACCGACATGGTATCGGCGCTCAGGACCGACGGCCAATTCACCGTATTCGCGCCCACCAATGCGGCCTTCGCCCAGGCCGGCCATATGAGCCATGCCGAGCTGGCGCGGCGCCTCAGCTATCTGATCGTGCCGGGGACATATGATTCCACGACGTTGCTCAGGATGATCAACGAGAAGGGCGGCGATGTGCATCTGCGTACCGCCGAGGGCGGCACGCTCACCGCCAGGATGAACGGCCCGACCAACATCATGCTGATGGACGAGAACGGCAATGCCGCCGACATCGCCATCTATGACATCCACGACAAGAACGGCGTCATCCAGGTGATCGACAAGGTCCTGTCGCCCAAGACGGGGGCGCACCAGGTGGCATCCAACGAAGGTCCCGAAGGGTAGCGCCGGCGGCGGCTCAGGCCGCAAGTGGTGCCTTCAGCCCGCGCCCTTCCAGCAGCGCATCGACATGTGGGTCGCGCCCGCGGAAGGCGCGATAGGCGGTGGCGTAGTCGCGCGTGCCGCCGCTTGAATAGATAAAGCGGTACAGCCGCTCGGCCGTGGCCGGATCGAAAGGGTCCTTGGCCTCCTCGAAGGCGCGGAAGCCGTCGGCATCCAGCACTTCCGACCACAGATAGGCGTAATAGCCGGACGCGTACCCATCTCCTCCGAAGACATGGCCGAAGTGTGCAGCGGCGTGGCGCGGAACGATCTCGTCGGGCATGGCGATGCGCCGGAGTGTCTGCCGCTCTGCGGCGGCCGGATCGGCCGGGGGCGGCCGGGTGTGGAAATCCATATCGATGATGGCCGACGCCAGGAATTCCACGGTAGCGAAGCCCTGGCCACAGTTGCGGGTCTTGAGCAGCTTGTCCATCAGCGCGGCGGGCATGGGCTCCCCTGTCCGGTAATGACGGGCATAGCGCTTCAGAACCTCGGGCTGTTCCAGCCAATGCTCGAAGAGTTGCGATGGCAGCTCGACAAAATCGCGCGCCACATTGGTGCCCGACAGACGCGGGAAGCGCACCTGGCTGAGAAGTCCGTGCAGCGCGTGGCCGAATTCGTGGAACAGCGTCTCGCCGTCGTCGAACGACAGAAGGCAGGGATCGGCCTTGGCGAAATTGCAGTTGTTGATGATGATGGGCAGCACATTGGGCGCGGTCAGCTTTTCCTGGTCGCGGAAGCTGGACATCCAGGCGCCGCCCTGCTTGCCGGGCCGGGCGAAATAGTCGCCGTAGAAAAGACCGATCGGGTGCCCGTTGCGCGCCACCTCCCAGACCCGGACGTCCGGGTGATAGACCGGCACATCCTTACGTTCCCGGAAGCTCAGGCCGAACAGCTTTTCGGCGGTAAAGAAGGCCGCCGCGATCATGTTGTTCAGCTCGAAATAGGGCTTGACCGCACTTTCATTGAAGTCGAAGCGTGCGCGTCGCAATTTCTCGGCATAATAGCGCCAGTCCCATGGCGCCAGCCGGAAATTGCCGCCATCCTGCGCGATCAGGGCCTGAAGCGCGTCACGTTCTTCCAAGGCTCGGGCACGCGCAGGCTCCCATACCTCTTCCAGCAACGCGCGCGCCGTGCCCGGCGTGCCGGCCATGGAATCGTCCAGTTTGAAGGCGGCGAAGTTCTCATATCCCAGCAGAGTGGCGCGCTCGGCCCGCAGCGCAAGCATCTCGGTGATGATGGTGCTGTTGTCGTGCGTGCTGCTGCCCCGCCCGGTGCCGCGCGCCGCCCAGGCGCGGAACAGCCGCTCGCGCAGGGCCCGGTCGTCGGCGAATTGGAGCATGGGCTCCACGCTGGAGCGTGACAGCGATACTGCGAAGGGTGCGTCAAGCCTGCGTTCCTTGGCGAGCGACGCGGCCGCGTCACGCACCGCATCGGGCACGCCCGCCATCTTCTCTTCGGAAAGGCCGAGTACATAACCTTCCTCGTCCGCCAGCACATTCTGCGAAAACTGCGTGCCGAGAATCGCCATGCGCTGGGCGATTTCGGCGAAACGATCGCGGTTTTCGCCATGCAGTTGCGCGCCCGCGCGCACGAAGTCCAGGTGATAGCGTTCCAGGACCCGCAGCGATTCCGCATCCAGCCCCAGAGTCTCACGCCGCTGGTACAGATCGTGGATGCGTGCAAACAGAGCGCCATTCAGGGTAATGGCGCTCCAATGCGCTGCCAGCCGCGGCGCCAGTTCCAGCTCGATGGCCTGCAAAGCCTCGCTTGTCGCGCTCGAAGTCAGGTTGTGAAACACGCCTTCAACCCTGGTCAGGAGTCGGCCGGACGTTTCCAGCGCCACGATCACATTGGTGAAGCTGGCGGGCGCGGGATCGGCGGCGATGGCCGCCACCTCGGCCGTATGTTCGGCCAGCGCCCGGTCATAAGCAGGCGGAAAATGTTCCGGCCTGATGCGGTCCAGCGGCGGAGCGCCGAAGGGGCCCGTCCATTCTTCCAAAAAGGGATTGCTCATCGCCGCAATATAGGCCGTCTCAATGGATTTCCCATACCACCGTGACATCCGCGGAGATGGTTTCTTCGCCTGCCGTGACTGGAACCGGCGCGCGCGCTTCCATCGCCATCATCCGATACATGGGGCGGGGACCTTCATTGCTTTCGCTGATCGACAGGATCGGCCCCAACGTGACACCGGCGGCCCTGGCATAGGTTTCGGCACGCAGACCTGCATCGGCGATGGCATCGGCTCTTGCTTTGGCAAGAAGCGGAGTCGGGTCCTGAATGGCGAAGTCGATGCCGTTCATATGGTTGGCCCCGGCCGTCACCAACGCATCCAGCGCCTTGCCCAGCGCGGCGACATCGCCCAGCCGCAGCCGCACCTGGTTGTTCACCTGATAGCCGGTCAGGCGCGGTCCTTCATTGCTCTGGGGATTGCTGTACTGGGGCGATACCGAGAAGTTCGTGGTCTGGATGTCCTTCTGTGGGACGCCCATCTTTTCCAGCGCGGCGAAGACCTGATTCATCCTGACCGTATTGGCCGAAAGCGCAGCCGCGGCGGTGGATGCGCTGGTGGTGACTCCGGCAGTGATGGTGACCATGTCAGGGGTCGCCCTGGCTTCGCCATGGCCGCTCATGGAAATGGTGTGGGCGTCGGCCGCCAGGGCCGGAGCGGCGGCCGCCGAGACCAGCAGCAAGACGGCGGCAAAATAGCGGAATATCATGGACTCAATCCTTTAATGAACCCCTCCGGCCCGGATGCTGGCTCGGGACCGGGGCGAAATCGGGGCCGGTTGGCGGGCCGGAAAATCCTGATATACCCCTTTCCGCGGAGGGCCTGTAGCTCAGTTGGTTAGAGCTGACCGCTCATAACGGTTAGGTCGCAGGTTCGAGTCCTGCCGGGCCCACCATGCAGTGCCGCAGGGCGGTGCTGTTGCGCAATGCCGCCGGTGTCACGCCGCCGCGCGGCGGGGAGGATCAGCTTTCCAGGCAAGCCTGTTTTCGGGCCTCCGGCATGATGGCGTAATGGTGGACAGGCTCCGTCGGCCTCTCATCCCTCTGCGGACGCAAAAGCGGGGAGATCCGCGGGCAAAAATGGACCATTTTTTCGTCCCCCTCCCGGTTATCCACGGGGGACAGGCCGCGTTGCGGGTGAGGGCGGGTAATGGACATGTGGCAGGTCTCTCTCATAGCGGCAGTATCGCACACGTCGTATGCCGGCGCGCGGTGGATATGCCGGCGGGGTGCGCCCCGACGCAGCGGGAAGCCGGTCTGCCCCCAATAGGTCCTCAAGCGGTGTCCGGTTTGCAGGGATCGCGCTTGATGACACTGATCTTGCCGTTGGGCTCCAGCAGGACGCGCTTGGTGTTTTCCAGCCCGCCAGGCCAGTCCAGGCCTTCCTGCCGCAAGGCTTCCTGAAGGTCAGTGACCGCGATCAGGCATTTGCGTCGCGCCTCCTCGCAAATTCGTCCATGGTCGACCAGAACCACGGCCTCGCCCTCGACCAGCCTGGCCAGGCGCTGGTTGCGCGCGACCGCTGCTGCGAAAAGAACATGCAACAGAACCATCACGGCCACGGCGGCCAAGGTCCCCGGAAAAGGCGCGCTGCCTGTCATGGCCCGGCCCAGTGCCGAGCCGATAATGAAGGACACCACGATGTCCAGGGCGGACCAATGCGCAAAAGTGCGTCGGCCGCTGAGGCGCAGCATGGCAAGGGCATACAGGAAGATGACGACCGCCCTGGCGGCCTCCTGCCACAGGGAGACATGGTTTTGCTCGCCAAACAGCATGGAAAAAAGGGCCATGGTGGTGGAACCGTGGACGGACCCTTAAGGTTCCGGATCGCCGCGGCGATCTTTACCGGCCGAAATCCCCGCTCGTGAAATCTGGGGAACCAGACGGGGCATCAAAAGCTTGTAGCGGGGAGGAAGTGTTCCATGCCCACCGCACCAATGCTTCGCGGGCTTCAGTCAGGTACCGCCGGGTCGGCGGCTGCGCCCAGGCTGCCGATGTTCGCGCGCGCGGCCAATACCGTCTCCCATCTCGCCGGCAAGCCGTCCACTTTTGCATTGTGTTGCATCGTCGTTCTGGCCTGGGCCGTAAGCGGACCGCTGTTTCACTATTCCGATACCTGGCAGCTTGTCATCAATACGGGCACGACCATCGTCACCTTCCTGATGGTGTTCCTGATTCAGAATACCCAGAATCGGGAAGGCGCGGCGCTGCAGGCCAAGCTGGATGAACTGATTCGCGCCACGCGTGAGGCCCACAATGCCCTTGTCGCGATCGAAAAGCGCCCCGAGGAGGAGGTCGAAGAGATTCGCGAAGAGATTGTGGAGGAAACCGCCCGCTCGGATGGGTGTGACGTGGTCTGAACGATCGGCTTCTCACCAGCAGAATCTGTCGCCCTCTCCGGATTCGTTTGCCGCGTGATAGCCTGGCGAAATTGCGCTAGTATGAGCCACTCAGCCGCTGTTCTTCATTTCTTTTTCGCGAAGGGAGAACGACATGATCGAAAGCTGGACCCGCCGAGCCATTCTTGGAAGCGGCGCCGGGATATGGATGGCCGGCGCCGGCGTGCGGGCGGAAGGCGCCAAACTGCGCACGCGCCCGATTCCGCATGGCAAGGGCGAAACCCTGCCGGTTGTCGGCGTCGGCACCTCCGAGGTTTTCGATGTCGGGCCGACGGAACGGGCAGGGCCGGCCGCTGTGGTGCAGACGCTGGTGGATGGCGGCGGAACGCTGATCGATACTGCGCCGTCCTATGGGGAGGCCGAGAATGTCGTGGGCGAAATCGTCGCCGCCAGGAAGCTGCGGCCGCGCGTCTTCATCGCCACCAAGCTGGAAGACTATCGTCCCGGCGGCGAGGCGGAGGAGGCGCAGGGCTGTCTGAGGCGTCTGCGGACCAAGAAGCTCGATCTGCTACAGCTCCACAATGTGCGCGACCCCGGTCAGAGTCTGGCGGGTCTCAACGCATTGAAGGGGCGGGGCATATGCCGGTACACCGGCGTCACCACCACTTTCCAGGGCGCTTATCCCGCGGCTGAGGCCATCGTGCGGCGTGAAAAACCGGATTTTCTGGAGATAGATTACGCCATTGACAATCGTGAGGCGGAGCATCGCCTGCTGCCCGCGGCCGCCGATGCGGGAACGGCCGTATTGGTGGCCTTGCCGTTCGGCCGCGGTCGCCTGTTCCGGGCGGCGCTGGGCAAACAGCTGCCCGAATGGGCGGCGGAATTTGATTGCGCCAGTTGGGCCCAATTCTTCCTCAAGTTCATCCTGGCGCACCCCGCGGTGACGGCGGTGATCCCCGGCACCAGCAATCCGGCGCACATGGCTGACAACCTGAAGGCCGGGCTCGGGCGGCTGCCGGATGCGGGCCAGCGGGCGCGAATGGTCAAGTATGTGGAGTCGCTTGGCTGACGGGCTGGTTATCCGCCGGCGCCGCGGCTGCCGGCCATGGGGCCGAATTCAGTGCGCCGTTGCGAAATCGCCGCAGCCGCCGCAAGATCAGATGCAAGATGCCGTCATGGCGCGCCCGCAGCAAATGTGGATCCTGCATGGCCCACTCTGCTCCTTTGCCGCTTTCGCGTTTGCCGGGCCGTATCGTGCAAGCCCGGCCGTTCGAGTTGCGCGGCGCCCTTCTGGCTTTTTGCTGCAATTTCGTTCTGCTGGCCAGCTATTACATCCTTCGCCCCCTGCGCGACACCATGGCCACCGTCTTCGGCGTCGCGGAATTGCAGAATCTCTTTACTGGAACATTCGTCATCACGCTGATATGTGCGCCCATTTTCGCCTGGTGCGCGGCGAATATCCGGTTGATGCGCCTGCTGCCGGGCGTATTCTGGTTTCTGCTGTTCGATCTTTTGCTGTTTTACGGCCTCATCTCGCATAATCCGGAAAGCCGCTGGGTTGCCGCCGCGTTCTATTGGTGGTTCAGCGTCGTCAACCTTTTCCTGATTTCGATCTTCTGGACATTGATGGCTGATACCTTTTCCGCGGAGCAGGCCACGCGGCTGTTCGCCTTTATCGCCGCCGGCGGCAGCGTTGGCGCCATTTTCGGGCCCATTATCACAACGGCCTTCGTCAGGACGATCGGCATCGCCGGATTGGTGCTTGCGGCCTGCGGCGGATTTTTGATCGTCATCGTGTTGGTGCATCTGCTGATGCGCGAGAAGATCCTTCTCCAGAAGGCGCGGACCGGCGCCCAAGGCACGACCCTGAACCACAATTTGCCGGGCAATCCCTGGCGCGGATTCGCCTTGCTGTTCCGGTCCCGCTATCTGCTGGGCCAGGCGGGTTTCTTTCTGCTCATGACATGGGTCGCCACCTTGCTCTATTTCCTGCAGGCCGATTTCGTGGCCCGGACCTATTCCGCCGTTGAAAGCCGGACCATCGCCTTCGCGGATGTCGATCTTTTCGTGAATGTCTGTTCCGCCCTCATCCTGATCCTGGGGCAGGGCTGGCTGCTCCGCCGTTTCGGCGTGACCCTTGGCCTTGCTCTCAGCCCGGTGCTGATGGTCGGGGCGTTCCTGGCATTGGCGCTGGCGCCGACCTTTCTGGTGGCTCAGTCGGCGCGGGCGCTGCAGCGAATCTCGCAATATGCCATTGCCCGTCCAAGCCGCGAGGTCCTGTTCACAGTGGTCGATCAGCAAAGCCGCTACAAGGCCAAGAATGTCATCGACACCACCGTGTACCGCTTCGGCGACGTGACAGCGGCCTGGTTGCAGGCGGGGCTTCGCGCGATGGGATTCGGCCTGATCGGGGTTGCCGCTGTCGGCGCGGCGGTCGCCGCGGCCTGGGGCGCGTTGGCTTTGGCGATTGGCCGCCGTTACCGGCAGCTCGCCGACCGGCAGTCGGATGCGGCCTTGGAAGGCACGATGGAGATTTGATCGGGTAGGGGATGGACATGGCCGGTGTGAGGGACGGCATTTTCGCGCGGATGCTGAGGCGGGTGGCCGATATCGAGGCCGACGAGATCGGCATCGTCTTTACCGCTTTCGTCTATTTCTTCTTCCTGATGGCGAGTTATTTCATCCTGCGCCCATTGCGGGACACCATGGGCACCGTCTACGGCGTCGCGCACCTGCAGGAGCTTTTTACCGGCACCTTCCTTCTGAGCCTGGTGGCGGCGCCGGTGTTTGCGGGCCTGGCCTCCCGCTTCCGGCTCTCCGTCTTCCTGCCCTGGATATATGGATTCATCGCCATCACCATGCTGGTCTTCTTCGTCCTGTTCGAGCGGGCCGATAATGACCGCTGGGTGGCGGCGGCCTTCTATGTCTGGCTCAGCACCTTCAATCTGCTCACCATATCCGTGTTCTGGAGTCTGCTGGCCGACATTTTTTCCAGCGCCCAGGCCAAGCGGCTGTTCGGCTTCATCGCCGCCGGTGGAACGGTCGGCACCATAGCGGCGCCGGCCTTCATCAGCCTGTTCGTTACCCTGACCGGCACCAACACCCTGCTGCTGATATCCGCCGCCGGCTTTACCATCACCGCCCTTCTGGTGCGCCTGCTGGAGGCGCAAAAAGCCCGCTTCGCCGCCGCCGACGCGGCGGCACAGCATACGACCTTGCGCAGGCGGCTGGGTGGCAATCCGTTCGATGGATTCACGCTGCTGCTGCGCTCGCCCTATCTGGCGATGATAGCCCTGTTCCTGCTGTTGATGACCTGGATATCGACGGTGATCTATTTCCAGCTCGGCGATCTGATCAGCCATGAGTTCGCCAGCCGCGCCGCGCGCACCCGCGCCTATGCGATGATCGATCTGGCGACCAATTCCGGCGCGGTACTGATCCAGTTGTTCGGAACCGGCCGGTTCATCCGGCGCTTCGGCGTCACCGCCGGGCTTCTGGCCAATCCCGTCATCATGCTGGTGGCTTTCCTGGCGGTGGCCTTCTCGCCCGTGCTGCTGGTGCTTGGCGCCGTCCAGGTATTGCGGCGAATCTCTGAATATGCGGTGGCCAAGCCCAGTCGCGACATGCTTTTCACGGTGGTGGACCAGCAGGCCAAGTACAAGGCCAAGAACGTCATCGACACGGTGGTCTATCGCTTCGGAGATCTTTCCTCGGCCTGGGTCAGTGCCGCGATCCTTCCGTTCGGCGTCGCGGGGCTGGCGATTTTCGGAGCGGTCGTCGCACTGGTCTGGTTTCCCATCGCCATCCTGTTGGGCCGGCGTTACGAACGGGCACGGGGCGACGTCGGTCATCTGCAATAGCGGATTTGCCTTGGCGGTTGGAATGGCGCTAAAGAATCGTGCGCGCTTGGGGGCCGCCGCCATCCTTCGAAAATTTCCGTCAGACTTGAAATCAGTTGGAGTGCTGCGCCTGGCGCGTGGGTAGGCACATGTACGAGCTATTCATGTTCGCCGATCGCCGCAGTCCCCTTGCGTTCTGGTTGGGCTGCCTTCTGGTGGTGATCGGCGCGCTGTTGCACCTGCCGATGTTCCTGATGGCGCGGCACATGCATTACATGCTCGCCGGCATGTCGATGGATCCGCAGATGCTTGCCGGAATGATCCTGATCATTGCTGGCTGCCTTGCGGCGGCCTATGGGCTCCAGCCGAAGGCGCCCAACAGGAATGCCCTGGCGGCGATGCATGAACGGATCGTCGCGCCCGAGGATGCGCCGCTGACCAAATGGCATTGGCTGGCCGGCGGCGCGCTTGCCGCGGCACTGGTGATCGACATCATGAAGCCTGCCGCGCTGGGTTTCGTCACGCCGGGCATGAGGGCCGAATATATGATCGGTCCGGCAAAGGTCGCGCTTTTGCCGTTCTGGGCTCTTCTGGGAACGGTGCTGGGCTCCTTTTTCTGGGGCGCCATCGCAGATCTTTACGGGCGACGCGCCACCATCCTGCTCTCCGCCATCCTGTTCATCGGCACTTCGATCTGCGGGGCCATGCCCTCTTTCGGCTGGAACCTCTTCATGTGCTTTCTCATGGGCGCGGCGGCCGGCGGCATGTTGCCGGTGGCCTATGCGCTTCTGGCGGAAATCATGCCGACATGCCACAGGGGCTGGAGCCTGGTGGCTGTTGGCGGCATCGGCGCGGTGGGCGGCTATCTCGCGGCATCCGGCTTTTCGGCCCTGCTGCAGCCCGAGTTCGGCTGGCGCATCATGTGGTTCCTCAATCTGCCATCCGGCCTGATCCTGGTCCTGCTGAGTCCTTTCATCCCGGAATCGGCGCGCTTCCTGATGCATATCGGGCGCGCCGACGAGGCGCGCGCCACGCTCGCGCGCTTCGGATCGGTGGTCGTGACGCAAACCGACGATTGGGATGACGAAGCCAAGGCGGACCATTCCCATCTGCCGCCCGCGGAACGGCGCTTTCTTGGCCAAACAATCGCCCTGACGCTCGTCGGCCTGGTGTGGGGCTTCGTCAATTTCGGGCTGTTGCTGTGGCTTCCCGGGCAATTGATCTCCGAAGGACAGGACATGGGCATGGCGGCCGCCATCATCACCCGGTCTTCCCTGATCGCCATGCCCACGGTGTTTATCGCCTCATGGCTCTATGCGGTCTGGAGCACGAAGCGCGCCTTGCTGGTGATGATCGCCTTGACGGGACTGGGCTCGCTGGCGTTGGCGCTGCGCGGTATCGGACTTGCCGGTCTTTCCGATCCCACCATTCCCATCGCCCTTCTGATAACGGGCGCCACCGGGGTCATATCGGTGCTGTTGCCCTATACCGCCGAAAACTATCCGCTGCGTGTTCGCGGCCGGGCGACCGGCTGGATAGCAGCCTGCAGCAAGGCCGGCGGCCTGATCTGCCAGACCTTGAGCGTTTTCGCGGCCGTGCCCGCAATAGGCATCGCCGCCTTGACGATTGCGATACCGACCGTGGGCGGATTCGTGCTGGTCGCGGTCTATGGCCGCGAGACGCGCGGCCGCGACCTGCGCGAGTTGGAGCGCTAACAGCCCGCTCCGGTGATGCCGCGCGCACGTTCCTCGCTGCTGCAATGGCTGTAGATGAGCCTGGCGGAGCAAAAAGATGCTGCGTTGTTGTCGGTCCTGCCGCTATGCTGCGGCGAAAAGGGGGGCGCTCCGGTTGGGCGCAGGGCAGGGGAAAATCGCATGATGCGCCGGTCGGTGCTGCGGGGACTTGCGCAGGGCATGGGCGCGATGGCGCTGTTGCCCGCCCGGGCAGCGCGGGCGGAAGGCGCGCGCCTGGCCGTCGACCGGCTGGAAGTTTTCCGGGTCCATGTCAATCGGCGCGGCGACTGGATCATTCCGCGTATGACCACCGCCAGCGGGCTGACCGGGTTGGGCGATGCCTCGCAAAGCCTGAATGATGCACAGTGCCTGGAATATCTGAAGCAGTTCGCCGATCTCATGAAGGGCCGCGCCGCGCTGGAGGTGGAATGGTTTCGCCAGGCTGTGGCGCCCATCGTGGCGAAGACCGGCACCTATGGCCGCACGCCGGCCGCCGTGGCTGCCAGCGCACTCGAACAGTGTCTGTGGGACATCCAGGGCAAGGCGCTGTCGCTGCCGGTCCATGACCTGATGGGTGGGCGCCTCCAGCCGCGTATCCGGCTTTATGCCAACATCAACCGCTCCGCCGATCCGCGCACGGCCGATGGGTTCGCGCAAATGGCGGAGCGGGCGGTGGCGGCGGGCTTCGATGCCGTCAAGCTGGCGCCGTTCGACGACATGCCGCGTGGGCTGCATGTCCTTCCCGATGGTGGCGAAAGCCGCGTGCGCTTCGAGCTGGCGATGGAGGCGGGCATCGCCTGCGCCCGCGCCGTGCGCCAGGCTATAGGGCCCGCCCGCGACCTGTTGGTCGACGCGCACAGCCATTTCACGCGCCCGGAAGGCATGGACCTGATGGCGCGGATGCGTCCGCTGAGCTTGTACTGGCTTGAGGAAGTGACGGCGGCCCAGGACCTGGAAGACCTGGCCGCCATCGCCCGTGCCGCGCCCATGCCCATCGCGGGCGGCGAGGCGGTGCACGGCGTCGAGGGCTTCTATTCCTATGTCAAGGCGGGCGCCGCCGACATTGTGATGCCCGACGTGAAGGTGTGTGGCGGTATGCTGGAGATGAAGAAGATCGCCGCGTTGGCGCAAGGCGCCGGGCTGCTCTGCTCGCCGCACGGGCCGGCCAGCCCCATCGGCAATGCCGCGGCCGCGCATGTCGTGTCCACCATCCCGAATTTCAACATCCTGGAATTTTCGTTCGGAGAAGTGCCCTGGCGGGCCGAACTGACCGACCCGCCGGAGCAACTGGACAAGGGCGCGCTGGTTTTGTCAGGTCGCCCGGGTCTTGGCATCGCGCTGAACGAAAAGATCGCCGCGCGCCATGCGGTAACGCCGTGAGGGGATGGCGAGGACGCGGCGGCTGGGTTCTGGCGATGGTCTGCGCCATCTATTTCATCACCTATATGGACCGGGTGAACCTGGCGACCGCAGCCGCCGACATCCAGCGCGAGTTCCATCTCTCCAATACCGAGCTGGGTTATGCCTTTTCCGCCTACAGCTATCCTTACGCTCTCATCCAGCTCATCGGCGGCTGGCTGGCGGACGGATTGGGCCCGCGTCTGGTCTTCACGATTTTCGGGCTGATCTTTTCCCTCGCCACGGTGCTGACCGGCTTCATCGGCGGGCTGGGATCGCTGGTGGCGGTACGCGCGCTTCTGGGCATCGGCGAAGGGCCCAGCCTGGCGGTGTCCACGCGCGTGATAACCAACTGGATCGATCCGGCGCGTTGGAGCTTCGCCCAGGGCTTGGCTCACACTTTTTCTCGCGTCGCCAATTCGGTGACGCCGGTGTTTGTCGCCGCCTTGATCCTGCAGGTGTCCTGGCGCGGCTCCTTCATCATCGTAGGCGCGATGTCGCTGGTCTGGGTTGCGATCTGGTTCGTCTTTTTCCGCGACCATCCGCCGGGCAAGGCAGCCGAACGGCCAGGCCGGAAGCTGCGCGCGCCGGTCCGCGCCTTGTTCCGCCGCATGTTTCCGGTGATCGTGACCGATTTCTGCTATGGCTGGTCGCTATGGGTGTGCCTGAACTGGCTGCCGCTGTTTTTCCGCCACAGCTATGGCCTGTCGCTGCAATCATCGGCCCTGTTCACGTCGGGCATCTTTCTGGCCGGCATTGTGGGCGACACGCTGGGCGGGGTCCTCAGCGACCGCATCCTGGCGCGCACCGGCAGTGTGGTGAAAGCGCGGCGCAACCTGATCGCGGGCGGACTGGCCGGATCGATGCTGTTCTTCATTCCGGTGGTGACGTTGCAGGATCTTACGCTGGTGTCGATCTCGCTGACGCTGGCCTTTTTCTGCATGGAGCTGGTGATCGCGCCCCTGTGGGCGATACCGATGGACATCGCCCCCGCCTATGCCGGCACCGCCAGCGGCTTCATGAATTTCGGCTCGGCGGTGGCGGGCATCCTGTCGCCCTGGGCCTTTGGCTGGATCATCGACGCCACCGGAAGCTGGCATTTGCCTTTTGCCATATCCGCCATCCTGATGCTGGCGGGTGTGGTGACGACCTTTTATATGCATCCGGAGCGGAAATTCGTGGAGCCTGAAATTGCGACTGACTGACGAGGAGAAAGCCATGCTGGCGGGCGATGCTGGCGCTCCCCGCCGCTGGGCGCTGGAGCACCAGCTTGCCGTCGGCCGCTTCTTCGGCGCCGAGGACCTGGTGCCGGTCAGCCAGGCGCACATCATGGGTGACACCGAATCGCTCGGGGAGGCGGGGATCACCTTTCTGGAGGGGTTGGCGGCAGCGCCGCGCGAACAACGGCTGGTGCGCATTCCCACCATCACCGACCCGCGCGGACTCGATTTCTCGGCCTATACCCGGCTGAAACAGACCGACCATATGGCGGCACTGGAGAGGCGCGCCAGCGACGCGCTGGAATCCCTGGGCGTGCTGATGACCAACACCTGCATCAACTACCAGACCGTGTTTCCGCCGGTGCCGGGCGAGCATCTGGCGATGGGCGATACGGGCGTGGTGATCTATTCCAACAGCGTGATGGGCGCGCGCAGCAATTTCGAGGGTGGGCCGTCAGCCATTGCCGCCGCGCTGACCGGCCGGACGCCCCGCTATGGCTATCACCTGGACAAGGGGCGGCGGGGCACAAGGCGTATCGTGGTCAAGGACCGGCCGCGTGACTGGAGCGACTGGGGCGCGCTGGGCGGCATCGCCGGCGGCATCGCCGGCAGCTATTGGGATGTGCCGGTGCTGGAAGGCATCGCGGGCGCGCCCACCTCGGACGAGCTCAAGCATTTCGGCGCGGCGCTGGCCAGCTTCGGCTCGGTGGCGCTGTTCCACATGGAAGGGGTGACGCCGGAATGCCGCGCGGTGCGCGAGGTGTTCGACGGCGAGATGCCCGAGCCCGTCGTGGTGGGCCGCGCCGATCTCGAGGCGTTCAAAACGCGCTATGCCGCGCCGGGCGAGAAGGTGGATGTGGTGGTGTTCGCGGCGCCGCAGCTTTCGTTGTTCGAGTTGGAAGCGGTCGCCGCCCTGATTGACGGGCGCCGGGTGCACAAGGACACGGTGCTTCTGATCGCCACCTCGCCCGAGAACAAGGCTGGCGCCGATCGCATGGGCCTGACGGCGCGGATCGAAGCCTCGGGCGCAGTGCTGCTGTCGGGTGTCTGCTTCTACCAGAGCTACGCGCGCGAGATGGCCGAGGCCAATGGCTGGAAACGGCTGATGTCCAACTCCGCCAAGCTGGTCAACATCATCGGCGGCTATGGCTATCTGCCGAGCCTGGGCAGCACCGCCCAGTGCATCGATGCCGCGGTTACAGGGAGGATGTGATGGCTGTCCTGTCCGCTCATCCCGGTATCGGCGCCAGCGTTCGCGGCATCGCGCTGGTGGCACGCGACAATTTCAGCGCCCGCTATGACCTGGACCGCGTTCGGGGCGTGTTTTCGCGCCCCGGTCATGTTCTGCATGGGCAAAGCTATGCCGGGCGCATCCTGGTGCTGAACACCGTCAAGGGCGGTGTGGCGTCGGCCTGGATGTTGCGCGACATGGCCGCGCGGGGCCTGATCCCCGCCGCATTCCTGTTCAACCGCGTCAACCCCATCATGGCTCAGGGCGCGGCCTTTGCCGGCGTGCCGCTGCTGGACCGGTTCGATGGCGATGTGACGGCTCTGATCCATACCGGCGATGAATTGCTGGTCGAGCCGGAAAATGGCCGCGTCACCATCTTGAATCGCTGATGCCGAGATTCGCCGCCAACATCTCCTGGCTGTTCCAGGAATGGGATTTTCTGGACCGCTTCGCCGCGGCGGCCGATGCCGGCTTTTCCGCGGTGGAATGTCTTTTCCCTTATGACCATGACGCCGACGTGATCGCCGCGCGGCTGGCGCGACGCAATCTCACCATGGCGCTGATCAACCTGCCGCCGGGCGACCCGGCGAAGGGCGAGCGCGGCCTGGCGGCGCTGCCCGAACGGCGGGCCGATTTCCGCGCCGCGCTGGAATTGGCGCTACGCTATGGCGATGCGACCGGGGCGAGGTGCCTGCATGCGATGGCGGGTATCGGCAGGAGCGCGGCGGCCTTGGCCACCTACCGGGAGTCCCTGGCGTTGGCCTGCGATGCCGCCGCCTCACGGGGCATCACCATCACCATTGAGCCCTTGAACCGGCGCGATGTGCCCGGCTATCTGCTGGACGATTATGATCTGGCGGAGCGGGTCATCGCCGATGTGGCGCGGTCCAATCTGAAGCTGCAATTCGACATCTATCACCGCCAGATCCTGCACGGCGATGTCGTGCGGGGGCTGGAGAGGTTGATGCCCATCATCGGGCATGTCCAGATCGCCTCGGTGCCTGAACGCGCCGAACCCCTTGGCGGCGAACTGGATGACCGGCTGGTGCTGAGCACGCTCGACCGGTTGGGCTATGGCGGCTATGTCGGCTGCGAATACAGGCCTGCCAACGGCACGCTGGCGGGGCTTGGCTGGATGGAAAGGTTCTAGCGCGGCGGCAATGGCGGCAGCGGCTCGACCTTGTCCAGGATGAAGAGATAGGACAGTGCCCCCACCACGCACATGGCGCCGGCCACCGCCAACGGGATCAGAAACGAGCCGCTGGTCAAGGTCAAGACCACGCCGGTGAAGGTGGTCAGGATTATGCCCGCCATGTTGCCGGCGCAGTTCTGGATGCCGCCGATGGACGCGACATGGCGCGGGGTGGGCGCGATCTCACTGACCACCGTCCAGCAATTGGCGCCCGCGAAGCTGAGGCTGGCGAACGCCAGCATGAACAGCGCAAGGCACAGCCAGTCACTTTGCACAAAGGCAGACAGGCCGATTGAGGACGACATCAGCATGGCGCCCACCAGACATGTCTTGCGCGCGCGGGTCGGGCTCCAGCCTGCCCGGATCAGGCGGTCCGAAGTCCAGCCGCCCAGCCAGTTGCCGGGCAGGCCCATCAGCGGCGGCAGCGCCCCCCAGATGCCCAGCGCCTTCAGGGAAAAACCCCGCGCATCCTGCAGATAGCTGGGAAACCAGGTGATAAAGAAATAGATCGCGAAATTCAGGCAGAACAATCCGATCATCAACCCCCACACCGAGCGGTAGCGGAACAGGTCGAACCAGGAGATCGCGTCCGCCGCCACGGGCTGGGACGCGCGCTGCGCCAGAAGGCGGTCAACCTGTTCCGGCGCCACGTCGCGCCAGCGTTCGGGATCGCGATAAATGAGCCACCATGCCAGCGCCCATGCCAGGCCCAGCGCGCCGGTAGCCAGGAAGGAACCGCGCCAGCCCACCAGCAGGATCAGCCAGGTCACCAGCGGCATGGACAGCGCGGTGCCCAGGGTCGAGCCGCTGTTGAAGATCGAACAGGCAAGGCCCCGCTCGGTGCGCGGAAACCAGTTGAACGCGACCTTGGCAAAGGAGGGTTGGGATGCCGCCTCGCCCACACCCAGCATCAGGCGCATTCCGATGAACTGGACCACGTTGCGCGCCACGCTGGTGACGGCGGTGAAAAACGACCACCACGCGACGGCCAGGGTCAGCGCAATGCGCACGCCGACCTTGTCGATGAACCAGCCGGCCGGCAACTGCCCGAAGGCGTAGGTCCAGAAGAAGGCGCTCAGCACCAGGCCCATCACGGCCGGATCGATGCCCAGTTCGGCGCGGATGGCGGGCGTGGCGATGGCGATGTTGGTGCGGTCGATATAGCCGATGCCGTTGGCCAGGAAGCACAGCCAGATCATCAGCCAGCGAATTCTCGGCATATCCCCCCACCCTCTTTTATTATCGGCGCATCATCGCCGCGCGGCCGCGAATTTGTCGATCGCCTCCCACAAGCCGTTCAGATAGACCGCGCCCAGCGCCCGGTCGTAAAGACCATAGCCGGGCTTTCCGGTCTCGCCCCAGATCATGCGTCCATGATCTGGGCGCGCATAGCCCTCGAAACCCACATCATGATAGGCCTTGACGATGGCGGCCATGTCCAGCGAGCCGCAATCGGACTTGTGCGCCGTCTCCTCGAAATTGCCGTCGGCGTCCAGCTTGACGTTGCGCAGATGCGCAAAATGGATGCGGCCGCGCCTACCGAACTCGCGCACCAGCGCCTCCACATTGTTCTGCGGGCCCGCGCCCAGCGAGCCCGAACATAACGTAAGCCCGTTGGCAGGGCTGTCGACGATGGACAGGATGCGCGCCAGGTCGTCGCGATCCTTGACGATGCGGGGCAGCCCGAAGATGGGGCGTGGCGGATCGTCGGGATGGATCGCCATGCGCACGCCGCCTTCTTCAGCCACCGGCACAATGGCTTTCAGGAAATAGGACAGATTCTGGAACAGTTTTTCCGCATCGACTCCGGCATAATCGTCCAGCACGCTCTTCAGGCTTTCGGCGGTATAGCTGGTGTCCCAACCGGGCAGGTTCAGGCCCTGGCTGATGTCGAAACCGGCGACCTCCTCGACATCGAAGACCAGGGTCGTCGATCCGTCGGGCAGGGTCTTGGAGAGGCTGGTGCGGACCCAGTCCAGCACCGGCATGAAATTGTAGCAAACGACCTTCACGCCGCACCGGCCCAGGTTGCGGATGGTCTGTTGGTAATTGGCGATCCACTGGTCGCGGGCCGGCTTGCCCAGCTTGATGTCCTCATGCACCGGCACCGACTCGATCACTTCCAGCGCCAGGCCGTGCGATTCCACCTTGGCCTTCAGCGCCCGGATACGGTCCAGCGGCCAGACCTCGCCCACCGGCACATCATAGATGGCCGAGACGATGCCGTGGATGCCGGGAATCTGCCGGATATGGGCCAGGGGCACCGGATCGGTGTCGCCATACCAGCGGAAGGACATTTTCATAGGGGTGCTCTCTGTGTTCGGTGCCCGTCACCGGGGATAGGGCCGGTCCAGCCTGACCTCGCGGTTCAGCTCGACACCGAAGCCCGGCTTGTCCAGCGCCGAAAGCCTGATGCGGCCCTTTTCCGGCACCGGCTCGCCCACGAGCTGCGGCGCGAACATCGGAACCACACTGTCGGCCTTGGGCGCCATCATCAGATATTCGGCAAACGGACTGTTATGACGGGTGATGACGAAATGGTAGGAATAGACGGACGAGCCATGCGGCACCATCAGCTTGCCGTGTGCGTCGGCCAGGCTGGCGATCTTTATCAGCTCGGTGACGCCGCCGCACCAGCCGACATCGGGCTGGATGATGTCGCAGCATTCCATCTCCAGAAGCATGCGAAAGCCCCAGCGCGTGGCTTCATGCTCGCCAGTTGTGACCAGCATCCCGGGCGGGACATTCTTCCTCAGGTCGCGATAGCCCCAATAGTCATCGGGCGACAGGGCTTCCTCGATCCATTTCAGGCCGGACTGTTCCCAGGCGGCGCGGGCCATCCGCGTGGCGTGATTCAGGTCCAGCGCCATCCAGCAATCCAGCATCAGCCAGAAGTCGGGTCCGACCCGGCCGCGCATCTGCGCGATTTCGGCCAGCGCCTTTTTCAGGCCCTCTTCGCCTTCGGCCGGGCCATGATGCAGGGGCATCTTGCCGCCGATGAAGCCCATTTGCTTGGCCAGGTCGGGCCGCGCGCCGGTGGCATAGAATTGCAGTTCGTCGCGCACTGCACCGCCCAGAAGCTGGTGCACCGGCTCATCCCGCAGCCGGCCCAGAAGATCCCACAGCGCCAGGTCCACGCCCGAGATGGCGTTGATCACCAGCCCCTTGCGCCCGTAATACTGGGTGGAGAAATACATCTGGTCCCATATCTTCTCCACCTCGGCGGGGTCGCGCCCTTCCAGGAAGCGCGCCAGATGCTTTTCCACGATGTAGCAGGCAGGCTCGCCGCCGGTGGTGACGGCAAAGCCCACTGTGCCGTCGGCGGCTTCGATCTCCACCACCAGCGTGCCCAGCGCATTGATACCGAAGCTTTGGCGCGATTGCCGGTATTGCGGGTAGCGGGCCATGGGCGTGGCGATGTGATCGTCTATCCAGTGACCTTCGCCCTGATCGTGATAGTCCGCCCCACCGCCGCGCACCACAAAGGCACGGACCTGCTTGATGACCGGAAAACGCAAAACACAGCCTCCAGGGGACGTTTGAAAACGGCGACGAGCCTATCGGGTCGGCCCGCCCCTGTCAGCGGCTTAAAGCCCCAGCTCGCGCAGGATCTCGTCGGTATGTTCGCCCAGCATGGGGGCAGGGCGGTCGCTGGCCGCCGCCGTGCCATCCATCACGATGGGTGAACGCACGCCCGCCGCGATCCGCATGCCGCGATGAATGACCTGGGGATCGGCGAAGACCTGGGCAATGTCGTTGACCGGGCCGGCCGGCACGCCCGCCGCCTCCAGCGCCGCCAGCAGAGGCACCCGTTCCCAGGTCATGATCCGCGCCGCCAAAGCCGCGACCAGCTCGCCGCGCGCGGCGACCCGCCCCGCATTGTGCGCAAAGCGCGGATCGGCGGCGAGCGCATCGGCGCCCAGCACGGTACAGAGCACGCGATATTGGGCGTCGGTGCCCGCGGCCACCATCACCATGCCGTCTTTGGCCGCGAAAGGTTGATAAGGCACGATGTTGGGGTGGCTTGAACCCATCGCGCCGGGCACGATACCGCTGGCGAGGTAATTCATCGCCTGGTTGGCCAGCATGGCCACCTGCACATCCATCAACGCCATGTCGATATGGCGGCCGCTACCGGTGCGCTCACGCTCCAGCAGCGCGGCCTCGATCGCGGCCGCCGCATAGACGCCTGTCAGGATGTCGGCGATGGCCACGCCGACCTTCTGTGGCATGCCCTGGTCGCCGGTGACGCTCATCAGTCCGCCCATCGCCTGAATGATGGCGTCGAAGCCGGGCCGGCGCGCATAAGGCCCATCCTGCCCGAAGCCGGTGATGGAACAATAGACAAGTCCCGGCGCGACCGCTTTCAGGCTCGCATGGTCCAGCCCGAATTTTTCCAGCGTGCCGACGCGGAAATTCTCAACCAGCACATCGCTGCGGATGGCCAGCGCGCGGGCGGCCTGTTGTCCGCGCGGGGTGGCCAGGTCAAGCGTGATGGAACGCTTGCCGCGATTGGCGGCGTGGAAATAGGCCGCGTCGTCGCCGATGAAGGGTGGCCCCCACCGGCGTGTCTCGTCGCCTTTGCCGGGCTGCTCCACCTTGATCACATCGGCGCCCAGATCGGCCAGGACCTGGCAGGCCCAGGGACCGGCCAATATCCGCGACAGCTCCAGCACCTTCAGGCCGGCAAGCGGGCGCGGCTTCAAGTGAAAGCCTGCAAGCCGGTTTGCGCCCGCCCCAGGATCAGAGCGTGCACATCGTGAGTGCCCTCATAGGTGTTGACCGCTTCCAGGTTCAGCACATGGCGGATAACGGGATATTCGTCCGATATGCCGTTGCCGCCCAGCATGTCGCGCGCGGCGCGGGCGATCTCCAGCGCCTTGCCGCAATTGTTGCGCTTCATGAGCGAGATGGCCGGCGGCGCGGCGAGGCCCTGCTCGATCATCCGGCCCAGGCGCAGCGCCCCGTTCAGGCCCAGCGCGATTTCGGTCTGCATGTCCGCCAGCTTCTTCTGGATCAACTGGTTCTGCGCCAGCGGGCGGCCAAACTGCTTTCTTTCCATCACATAGTCCCGCGCGGTCAGCCAGCACCCTTGCGCCGCACCCATAACCCCGAAGGCGATGCCATAACGCGCGCGGTTCAGGCAGGCGAAAGCGCTTGAAAGGCCGGCGGCCTTCGGCAACAGCGCCCCGGCCGGCACAAAGACGTCCGCCAGCACGATTTCTCCGGTCACCGAGGCGCGCAGAGAGAATTTTCCTTCGATTTTCGGCGTGCTGAAGCCTTCGGTGTCACGCTCCACCAGGAAGCCGCGTATCACCCCGTCCAGTTTCGCCCATACCACCGCGATGTCGGCAATCGGCGCATTGGTGATCCATGTCTTGGCGCCGTTCAGGCGAAAGCCGGCGCCATCGGCCACCGCGCGCATGGTCATGCCGCCGGGATCGGAGCCGTGGTCCGGCTCGGTCAGTCCGAAACAGCCCACCCACTCCCCGCTGGCGAGCTTCGGCAGACAGCGGCGTTTCTGGTCTTCGCTGCCGAAGGCGAAGATGGGATGCATCACCAGTGAGTTCTGCACACTGAAGGCAGAGCGGTAGCCGGAATCGATACGTTCGATTTCGCGCGCCGCCAGGCCATAGGCGACATAGCCCAGTTCCGCGCCGCCCCATTCATGCGGCAGCGTCATGCCCAGAAGCCCGCGCGCGCCCATTTCCGCAATGACCGCACGATCGAAGCGTTCATGGCGAAAGTCGTCGCGCGCCCGCGCCGCCAATATTTCGCGCGCGAAGCGGGCGGTAGTGGCCTCAACCATGCGCTCTTCGCCGGTCAGCTCGGCGTCCAGCAGCAAGGGGTCCTTCCAGTCGAAACCGGCGTCTTCGATTCCCGATCGGGGCGGCTGGGACTTCATGCGTGCAATCTAGCGCTTCTGGCACCATTTGACAGGGGCGGGCCTCGCCGCGGTATCATGCGGGCTATCATCCTGCCGGAATCTTCATGCGCAATCACAGTTTCTTCGACCTCGTCCTGGGCGCCGCCATCCTGTGCGTCGCAGTGGGTTTCCTGGCCTATATGCGATTGCAGACCGGTATCGGGGGCCTCAGCTCCTATCCCCTCAATGCCGAGATGCGCCGTACAGACAGCCTGAAGACCGGCGCCGATGTGCGCATCTCGGGCGTCAAGGTGGGTACCATTACAGGCATGACGCTCAAGCCGGCTCTCAAGCCTGGCGACTACCGGGTGGATGTCAGCATGGACATCCGCCAGGGCATTCCCATTCCCAGCGATTCCACCCTGGCGATCAGTTCGGGAATCATGAGCAGCAGCTACCTGGATATCCGACCCGGCCGCAGCGGCAAGATGCTGGCGCCGGGCGCCACCCTGCGGCCGTCCTGAAACCGGCCCCGCCGAACTCCGGGAGCCTTCGCATGCATGCGATGATCCTGAACCAGCCCAAGACGCCCCTGGAGTGGCGCGAACTGCCCGATCCTGTACCCGGTCCGGCCCAGGTGACGGTCAGGGTAACGGCGTGCGGGGTTTGCCGTACTGATCTGCATGTGGTGGACGGTGAGCTGAAACACCCCATGCTGCCCATCGTGCCCGGCCATGAGATCGTGGGCCGCATCGAAAAGGTCGGCGCGGAGGCCGGAAGTCTGCGGCCGGGGATGCGGGTGGGAATCCCCTGGCTGGGGCATACCTGCGGTGTCTGTCCCTATTGCCGCAGCGGACGCGAAAACCTTTGCGACGATCCGCTGTTCACCGGTTACACCCGCAATGGCGGCTTCGCCACCCATGCGCTGGCGGACGCGGCCTATGCTTTTCCACTGGGCGAAGAGGGCGACGATGTGGCACTGGCGCCGCTGCTCTGTGCCGGACTGATCGGCTGGCGCTCGCTGGTGATGGCGGGCGAAGGCGCCGCGATCGGTCTTTATGGCTTTGGCGCGGCGGCGCACATCATCGGCCAGGTTGCCCGCTGGCAGGGCCGACGGGTTTATGCCTTTACACAGCCCGGCGATGTGCGGGGCCAGAGCTTCGCGGTCAGCCTCGGCGCATCCTGGGCCGGCGCGTCCGATCGGATGCCGCCGGAGCTGCTGGACGCCGCCATCATCTATGCGCCGGTGGGAGCGCTTGTGCCGATGGCGCTTAAGTCGGTCAAAAAAGGCGGGCGCGTGGTCTGCGCCGGAATCCATATGAGCCCGATTCCATCCTTCCCTTATGACCTGCTGTGGGAGGAACGCCAACTCGTCTCGGTGGCCAATCTGACCCGTCAGGACGGATTGGATTTCCTGGCCTTGGCGCCCAGGGTGGGAATCAAGACGCGCACCACGGCCTATCCGCTCCGCGAAGCCAACCAGGCGCTTGAAGACTTGCGGGCCGGCCGGTTCGAAGGCGCCGCCGTCCTGGTGCCCTGAGCCGCCACTGCCCACCTACCGGGCCTTTCTCGCGATTGTCCTCAAGCGCCCCGTCTGCGCCGGACCGGCCGGGAATCGCCGGATGGCAGGCGATAGGCGATCAATTCTCCCGCATGGCCGCGCGCGCTGATCGCCAGGACGATATATTGCTTGCCTTCGTGCATATAGGTCATGGGGCTGCCGCTCTGGGGCGCGGGCATATAGACGGCGCCGCGCTCCACGCCGGTGGCCTTGTCGTAGGCGCGCAGCATCGCGCCCTCCTTGCCGGTAGCGGTCGTGGTCACCTGCGGCTCGCCGCAGATCACCAGCGACTTGGTGACGGTGGGTCCGATAAGCCCGGTCTGGCCGGTGCGCGGGATGGTCAGGCCCTTCAGCGCCGGATGGTTCCTGATCTCGTCCGGCGTTTCGCCATGGGCGATCTGCCAGGCGATGTCGCCCCTGGTCAGGTCGATGGCGCTGATGCGCCCATAGGGCGGCTTCATCAGCGGCAGGCCATCGACGGTCACGTCGCCCGGTTTGAAACCATCAGGCGAAGGTGTGGCTCCCCTCGGCGCCGGGAAAGACCGGGTGCGGACATATTCGTAATCCGACGTGCCCGGCGCCGACGGCACGATCATGGTGGGCGAGACCGTGGTTTCGGAAAAGACATAGACGGTGTGCGTTTCGGGGTCGTAGCAGCCGCCGGCCCAGTTGGTGCCGCCCTGGGTCGCCAGCGCCGTCAGCGTGCCCCACTTGCCGTCCCAGCTCGCCAGCGTCGGCGGCGTATAGACCGGGCCGTGGCGATAATGAGAAATCAACTGCAGGCCTTTGGCATGCAGTTCGGGCGTGAAGTCGATGATGGTGGAGGCATCCACCCCCTGCACGTCATACGGCGGCGGCTTGGTGGGAATGGGCTGGGTGGGCGAATACCATTCGCCCGGCACGTCGCCAGGCGGCGGGGCTTTCTTTTCCGGGATCGGCCAGATCGGCTTGCCCGTCTCGCGGTTCAGCACATAGAGGAAAGCCTGCTTGCTGGGCTGGGCCAGCGCCTTGACGATCCTGCCGCCCACCGGAATGTCGCACAGGATCGCCGCGCATGGCACGTCGCGATCCCATATGTCGTGATGGACAAGCTGGAAGTGCCATTTGCGGATGCCGGTGGTCAGGTCGACCGCCACGACCGAGCCGGAAAACAGGCCCGGTCCCTGGCGATGGATGCCAACCTCGTCGGCAGGCGGAATCTCGATGCCCAGATAGGCCAGGTTCAGTTCGGGATCGACGGAGATCTGGGCCCAGCAACCGGTGTTGGTGGCTTTCTCGGCCTCCCCCGGGCGAAGCCAGGTATCGTAACCGAATTCACCCTTCTTCGGGATGGTGTGGAAGATCCACAGCCGCTTGCCGGTGCGCGCGTCGAAACCGCGGACATAGCCCTTGGCGCGCGGCCGGGTCCCCGGCACCGCGCCCGACTGCCCGGCCATGCCCACCACCACAACATTGCCCGCCACGGTGGGGGTCGCATTCAATCCAATCTCGCCCTCATCGGGATCGATGTCCTGGTCGTCGTCCGTCTTCAGATCGACGATGCCGTTTTCGCCGAAGCCGGGGCAGGGCTGGCCGGTGGTCGCGTCCAGCGCCACCAGCCGATAGCCCGGCGTGACATAGAGAATGCGTTCTTCCTTGCCGTCGGTCCAGTAGGACAGCCCGCGTCCGGCACCCTGGCGCGGCGCGTTGCGGCCGCGCCGGCCTTCGTCCATGCGATAGAGCCACTGAATTTCGCCGGTGCCCGCGTCCAGGCACGCCACGTCGCGCCGCGCACCCGCCGTCGTGTAAAGCCGCCCGCGCACGACCAGCGGCGTGACCTCGTAATGGAAGTCCGGCCGGGTGCCCAGGTTTTCCGTGCCGAAACGCCAGGCGATCTCCAGCTTGCTGAAATTGTCGGCGTTGATCTGATCCAGCGGCGCATAGCGCGTATGGGCCAGATCGCAGCCATAGGTCAGCCAGTCGGTTTCGGCCGGCGCGGAAGAAACGGATGTCTGCGCCCGTGCCAGAGCGGGAAGGGCCATTGCCCCCAGCGCCGTGCCGAGCACCGTTGAAGTCATCATCGATCGCCGAGTAGGCCCCTGCATTCTTTCCCCCTGCGCCAAGCACTTTTTTCGATGACCGGAAGATAGAGTTTCTCTGCTGCCGCTGCCAAACAAAAGCCTGTGGTGCAGGCGCGAACCGGCTTAAATTTCTGTCGCAATACGTCGCATCGGGCTCGGCAACAAGGACGGCCCGATGCGGTGCCGCGTGCGTAGGCGGGAGTGACGCAGCGCGTCCTTCCCGCGACGATTTGGCTGGAACCAAGCGCTCGCCGCGGCTGTTGTGATCAGGTCTGTGGGTGGATGGCCTGTGAGTTTTTTTATCTCCGAAAGCCTGGAAAGGCGCCGCGCAAGGCTGGGGCGGACCAACGGTTATGATGGGCTGCGTCTGCTGTTGGCGCTGGGAATCGTCTGCTTTCACAGCGTCACCATCACCAACGGCAGCGCCGGCGCAATACCGCCGCCGCTGCGGGCGCTGGCGCACCTGATTCTGCCAGGCTTCTTCTGCCTCAGCGGCTATCTGGTTGCCACCAGCCTTTCGCGCTGCGCTAGTCTGGCTGAATTTCTTGTTCTGCGCGTCTTGCGGATCATGCCGGCGTTCAGTCTGGTGATTGTTGCCAGTGCGCTGGTCCTGGGCCCGCTGGTCAGTACGCTCGCCCCGGCGGACTATTATGGCCACCCGTCCGTCGCCGCCTATTTCCAGAATATGCTGGGCATGCCGCATTACAGGCTGCCGGGCGTCTTCACCGATAACCCGCGCACCGGCATCGTCAATGGTTCGCTCTGGACCATTCAGTTGGAAGTCGCTTGCTATCTGCTGCTGGCCGGCCTGGCGCTGGCTCCGCGGCGCTGGCTGTTCGATCTCCTGCTGGCCGTGACGGTCGTGCTGCTGCTCTTTCCACGCCTGCCTTTCCTGGGCCTGGTGCTGGTCTGGCTGCCGGCCAAGCATCTGCCGCTGGCCTTCTTTACAGGCGTCTTGCTGCACCGGCTCGCCCGCTTCGTGCCGCTGAACGGGCTTTGCGCCCTCCTCGCCTTCGGCCTGTGCCTGGCAATCGCCTGGAACGAGCCGGAGCCCCGGCTGGAATGGCTCTGCCTGCCGCTTTGCTATGTCGTGGCCTGGCTTGGGACGCACAATCTTCCCGCCTGCCTGACGCGCGCGGACTATTCCTATGGCCTTTATCTTACGGCCTATCCCATCCAGCAGCTTTACATGCAGTTCTTCCCCGGCATGGCGCTGTGGTGGATGAACCTGCTTTTCGCGCTGCCCTTGGCGCTGCTGTGTGCCATCGGCCTCTGGCATGGCGTGGAACGGCCGATATTGGCGCGCAGGCACGAACTGGCGGCGCGCCTGGTCGCCGCCCGTCCCGACGCCCTGGTGCGCAAATGAGACGGCCCGGCGCCGGTTGTTCGACGCTGGCGGCGGCGCTGTTCGCGCTGGTACTGGTGATTGTGGTGTGGCTCATGCGTTATGGGGTCACATTTCCCCCCAATACATTGCCCTGGCGGCCTGTGGTGCTGGACGCGCCGCCGCGCTGGCTGGCGCATTGGCAGATGTACCGTCTCGGCCATGATGGCCCAAGGTGCCTTGCGGCATTGGAGAGTGCGGGACACCTCGGTTTCACGCGCTTGCGGGATCGCCGGATCGATGACCGCTGCGGCTTCACCAATGTGGTGAGGGCCGACAGCCAGCCGGTCGCCTTCTCGCCGCATGTCACGGCCACCTGCGCCCTGACCGCTGCCCTCTACTGGTTCCAGATCGAACTGGCGCCCATTGCCCGCCAGGAGATGCACAGCGACCTGGTGCGCATCGACCAGCTCGGCACCTATTCTTGCCGCAACGTCAATAGCGAGATGGACGGGCGCCGCAGTCAGCATGCCACCGCCAATGCCATCGATGTGGCGGCCTTTCATTTCGCGAACGGAAAGACCGCCAGTGTCCTGAGGGACTTTGGCAAGCCCTCGCCCGCGGGTCGCTTCCTCGATCGGGCGCATGGGGCGGCATGCAAGGTCTTCGGCACCGTCCTGGGACCGCGCTACAACCGGCTGCACGCCAATCATTTTCACCTGGATATGGGAGGCGCCGGCTTTTGCCCCTAGATGGAGCGGAAATCGCGCACCTGGGTGAAACCCGCGCCAAGGCCCCGGCGTTCCATCTGCGAAACCAATCGGGGATTTCCCATGACCATCCGGACGAGTATCGCCCAGGCCACCAAGTCGGTAGTTGGAGCCCTGAGCCCGGAAACGGGCGAAGGCGACATCCTTTCCACGCTCCAGACGGAACATGACGAGGTGCAGGACATGCTGGAGAAGCTGGTGGGAAGCGACAATGGACGCGAGCAGAAAATGCTGGTCGCCCGGATCAAGGCGGCTCTGCTGCCCCATAACAAGGCGGAGGAGAAGGTCGTCTATGATGCCGTGCTGGCCTTGAAAGGGAAGGATGCCCGCGTCGACGGCCATGAAGGCTATATCGAGCACAATCTGGGAGGCATCACCCTTAAGAAGCTGGAAAAGCTCACTGCAAACACACCGGAGTTCAAGGCGGCCGCCAAGGTGCTGAAGGAGTTGGTCGACCATCACGTCCAGGAGGAAGAGCGCAACATCTGGTCGCTGGTGCGCCAGAACTTCTCCACCGAGGACCGCGAGCGCATGAACCGGAACTTCCTGGCGGCCAAGAAAAAGGTCCGCATCTGAAGGGCGCGGCCCGCGAAGATCGCCGGGAAAATTGAAGGAGGCGCGGGTGCAATCGACCCTTGTCAGCCGGGCCGGGGAAAACCGGATGTGGTTCGTGGTGCTGGATGGCGGGGAAGAAGCCAAGCAGGCATTGCTGGAACTGACCGGCCGCGAAGGGATCGCCGCGGCCTCTTTTTTGGCGCTGGGGGCTTTCGAGAAGGCGACGCTGGCTTATTTCGACTGGGATGCCAGGCAGTACCGCTCCATCCCGGTTGACGGCCAGGTTGAGGTCATCACCCTGGCCGGCGACATCGTGCCGGATGAAAAGGGCGAGCCGTCGCTGCATGCACACGCGGTGCTGGGTTTGCCCGATGGCCATACGCGCGGCGGCCATCTGCTCGAAGGGATCGTGCGGCCGACCCTGGAAATCACCGTCACCGAGACGCCGGGGCATCTGGTGCGCCGCCGGCGTCCCGAAATGAATCTGTCGCTGGTCGAAGCGAGGGGAAAGAACGAATAGAGGCGGCACGCGCCTTCCTGGGAACCAGGCTCCTTCTACAACCGCGATGATTGGGCTTGGTCGCGGTGGGCCCGGCGCAGCACCAGATAGCCGCAGAGGCCGGAAAGCAGCGAACCGGCCAGAACACCGATCTTGGCCTCCGCCTGGAGAAGCGGACTGTTTGGAAAAGCCAGAAGCGTGATGAAAATGCTCATGGTGAAACCGATGCCGCACAGCACAGCTACGCCGAACATCTGAAGGCGGCCGGCATGGGCGGGCATGTCAGCCAGCCCGAAACGAACGGCCAACATGGCAGACCCGAAAACACCAGTGACCTTGCCGAGCAGGAGCCCGGCCGCAACGCCGGACGTGACCGGAGCGGCGAGCGCTCCCGGCGGCAGTCCGAGGATCGGGACCGCAGCATTGGCCAGGCCGAAGATCGGCAGGATCAGGAATCCGACCGGCATATGCAGTATATGCTCCAGCCGGTGAAGTGGGCTCGCGACGCCTGCGTCGGAATGGGCGGGCGTCCGCTCCATTGGAATTGTCAGTGCGAGCACGACGCCGGCCACCGTGGCGTGAATGCCCGAGCGCAGCATCAATACCCACAGTATCACACCGACCAGAAGATAGGGCGACAGCCGCCGAACGCCCAAGCGGTTGAAGCCGACGAGCACCCCTGTGGTAACCGCCGCGCCGGCCAGGTCGGGCAGCGACAAGTTGGTCGTGTAGAACAAGGCGATGATGGTGACGGCGCCAAGGTCGTCAATGATCGCCAGAGCTGCCAGGAATACGCGCAGCGAGGCCGGGACGCGATTCCCCAATAGCGCAATGACTGCCAGGGCAAAGGCGATGTCTGTTGCCGCCGGTATTGCCCAGCCGGATGCGGCAGGGCCGCGGTTGAAGGCGAAATAGATGAGCGCGGGCACAAACATCCCTCCCGCGGCGGCAATGCCCGGCAGGATACGGCGCGGCCATGTCGAAAGCTGACCGTCAAGCGCCTCGCGCTTGATCTCCAGCCCCACGAGAAGGAAGAAGACTGCCATCAGGCCGTCATTGATCCAGTGCTCCAATGACAGCGGCCCGATCCGGGAATGCAAGGCTTGCGCGTAGCCCGGACCCAGCGGTGAATTGGCGAGAAGCAGCGCTATGATCGCCGCCGCCATCAGCACCATGCCGCCGGACGATTGCCCGTCCAGAAATTGACGAATCGCACTCGGTTGTGCGCGGGGGGAGGGACTCATGGATGGTGTTCCGGGCACAGGAATTCATCGCTGGCGGCCCGACCAACGCCAAAACCTGCCCCTTCCTATGCGATGGAAGCGAACACCCGCCGCAAGCTATTACATCGCACGATAGCAGGAGCAAGCGTGCCAGGGTACCGAACGGGCCGCGTCGTCACCGCTGCGCCGGTGCGGCATGCAACAGCGCCATCGCGGCGGGTTTGCGCGCAGCCTGAGGAGCTGGATGTGCGGTCCTGAAGTATTGCTGCGGCGCAGCACCGGCATGCTCTTTTGGCGTGTCGGACTTGGTGACATGATCCCGCCATACAGGAGGTGGGAGACATGAAATGGTCTCGTCTGGCGCTGCTTCTGGGCGCGGTTCTGCTTCCGGCATCGGTTTTCGCCCAGGTCCGGCCCGCGGCGCCGCCCCACCCCACGCCCGACACGCCGCGCGCGGGCGGTGGCTTACCCCGCACGCCGAGCTATCTGTCCGTCGAGGGCCAGCCGATCGACAATCGCGCGCCGGAGAAAAAGGGCGATCAACCCGTTTTCCCGGAGCAGACGCGCGCGCCCTATCACCATCCCGCGGACTTCAAGTTCACGGAACTGACGGGCGCGCTGCATGCGCCATGGGCGGCCGCGATATTGCCGGATGGCGCCGTGCTGGTGACGGAACGGCTGCCGGGCGCCTTTCGTATCGTGGGCAGGGACGGATCGGTATCGGCACCGCTGACCGGCCTTGACCAGTTGCATGTGACGACACCCCAGACCGGGCTCCTGGATGTCGTTCTGGACAGCGATTTCGCCCGCAACAACACGATCTTCTTCACCTATTTCACCTATGACGAGAAGATCGTGGGCAATACGGCCATCGCCCGCGCCGTGCTGGACCGCAAGGCGGGCGCGTTGCGGGACGTGAAGGTCCTGATGCAGACCTTGCCGCTGTTCCCCAACGACACCACGCTGGCGGCGGGCACCAAGAGCGGCGGACGCATCGCGCTGGGACGCGACGGCTACCTCTATGTGGCCATCGGCGATCGCGACAATGCCGGCACTCGGCCCTGGGGTGTGGCGCAGGTTCTGGACACCCATCTGGGCAAGGTCATCCGCATCTCCAGGAACGGCGGGCCCGCGCCCGGCAATCCCTTCACCGGCAAGACCATCGCCGAGGGCGGCACCAAGGCGCTGCCGGAAATATGGGCCTATGGCCTGCGCAGCCCGGAAGGGCTGGCCTTCGCGCCCAATGGTGACCTGTACGAGGTGGAGCATGGCCCGCGCGGCGGCGACGAGCTCAACCTGATAAGGAAAGGCGCCAACTATGGCTGGCCCGTCATAACCCACGGCATCGACTATAGCGGCCGGCCGGTGGGCGATGGCTCCAGCGCCAGGCCGGGCATGGAGCAGCCGGTCTATTACTGGTCGCCCTCCACCGCGCCGTCGGGCCTGGCTTTCTATACGGGCGATTCGCAAGCCTGGAAGGACAGCCTGTTCGTCGGCATGCTCAATGGGCGCATGCTCGCGCGCCTGACGCTGAAGGACGGCAAGGTGGTGAACGAGGAGGCGATGCTGACCGACCTGAAAAGCCGCATCCGCGATGTGCGGGTCGGGCCTGACGGAGCGGTCTATGTGCTGACCGACAGCGGCGGCACCGCCATCAGCGATAATACTCCGCCCACCTCGCGCCTGCTGAAGCTGACGCCGCGGTAGGCGTTGACGATTCCGGTCCCTCGCGGGTGCGTTAATTTTTTGCGGTTCGCCTTTCCATAAAATTAACCATCTGAATCCCAGGATTCAGCGCCGAATCGCAGGATTGCGGCACCGAGGGACGATGAAAGGGCTGTGGACCGCGCTTCTTGCCGCGCTGCTGCTGGGCGGCTGCGTCAGCACGCCCGAAACGACACCGCAGGTGCAGGAAATCGCTCCTGCCGCCCTGGGGCTGGGACCCCAGGCGGCGCCGCGGGCCGCAAGCGACTGGTGGAAGGCGTTTGGCGACCCCCAGGCCGACCGGCTGGCTGCCCGCCTCATGGCGGGCAATCCCACACTGGCGGCCGCGCTGGCGCGCATACGGGGGGCCGAGGCTGGTCTGTCGGCCGCCCGCGCCGAGGATTATCCGCAGGTGTCGCTGGACGGGTCCGCGCAGCGCAGGCTTCTGTCGGATGCTTATGTGATCCCCAAGCCGTACGCCGGCAACTGGGTCTGGGACAGCAATCTCGCCGCCAACCTGACCTGGTCGCTGGATTTCTGGGGGCGGCAGGCGGCGCTGATCGACAAGGCCCGCGGCACCGCCGAAGCCGTGGCGCTGGACGCCGAGGCGGCGCGCCTGGCGCTGGCCGGCAGCTTCGCCCAGACCTATGTCGGGCTGATACTGGCCTGGCAGGATATCGACATCGCCGAACAGGCGGTGAAGGAGCGCCAGACCATCCTGGACCTCACCCGGAGCCGCGTGGAGGCGGGGCTGGAGAATGAGGCGGCGCTGGAGCAGGCACGTTCGCTTCTGGCGACGGCCCATATCGACGTGATGCGATCCGGCGCGCAGCGTGACCGGCTGGTCCATGCGCTGGCGGCGCTGACCGGGCAGGGGGCCGCCGCCTATGCCGGCATCGCGCGTCCCACCGCGAATCTGGATGCGGTGCTGCCGCTTCCCGCGGCGCTGCCCGCCGACCTTCTGGCGCGCCGCCCCGACATACTGGCGGCGCGGGCCCGCATCACGGCGGCCGCGCGCGGACGCGATGCCGCCTATGCCGGATTTTATCCCAACATAAATCTGGCCGCGGCATTGGGATTGCAGTCGGTGGGCCTGTCGAACCTGTTCGGCGGTGATGCCCTGACGCTGGGCATGGGACCGGCGATCCATCTGCCGATCTTCGATGCCGGCCGCATTCGCGCCCAATATGCAGATGCCACCGCCGAACTGGATCTGGCGGTGGCGAACTACAACCAGACGGTGCTGGCGGCCATCCGCCAGTGCGCCGACGCCATGACCAATGTGCGCAGCCTCGAGCGTCAGCGCGGCCAGCAGCAGACGGCATTGGACAGCGCTGCACATGGCTTGAAGCTGGCCGAGGAACGCTACCGGCTGGGGCTGTCGGGCCAGATTCCCATGCTGACCGCCGAGGCCACCCTGTTGGACGCGCGCCGGCAGATGTCCGCGCTGATCGCCCGCACCGCGATCGGGCGGGTGACCCTTCTGCTGTCGGTGGGAGGGGATATGCGATCGCCTGGGACGAACTCCGCGATGAACACCACGCCCCATTCCGCCCAAGCGAGTGCCCGGCCATGAGCGACCCCGTGACATCCGGCCCCGCGGCGCGGGCCGCCCGCCGGCGTGCCGGCTTGCTGGCGCTGGGCGCTGTCGTGCTTCTCTGCGGATTGGTCTATGGCGCCTGGTGGCTGCTTGTCGGTCGCTTTCATGAGACCACCGACGATGCCTATGTGGCGGGCAATATCGTGGCTGTCACGGCCCGCGAGAACGCCACCGTGATGGCGCTGCATGTGGACAACACCCAGCAGGTCAGACGCGGCCAGCTTCTGGTCGAAATGGACCCGGCCGTGGCGCAGGTGCGGATGCAGGCGGCGGAGGCGAAACTGGCGGCGGCGGTGCGGGCCGTGCGCGGCAATTTCGCCGGCGCCGACGCCTATCGCGCCCAACTGGCGCAGGCTGAAGTGACCCTGGCGCAGGCCAGGAGCGATTACGACCGGCGCAAGGCGGCGATGAAGGGCGCGGTCTCGGGCGAAGAACTGGCCCATGCCCGCGAGGCGATGGACGCCGCCCAGGCCAGCGTGAATGCGGCCAGAAGCGGCCTGGACCAGGCCCAGGCCGCCATATCCGGCACCGACGTCGCACACAATCCGGCGGTGCTGGCGGCGATTGCCGATCTCAAATCCGCGGCACTTGTTCTGGCGCATATGAAGGTCGTGGCCCCCGTCGGCGGCATCATCGCGCAGCGTACCGTCCAGGTGGGTCAGCGGGTCAGCGCCGGTACGCCGCTGATGGCCGTTGTGCCGCTGGACGCGGTTTGGATCGACGCCAATTTCAAGGAAGTCCAGTTGTCGGACATGCGTGTGGGCCAGCCGGTGACGGTGACGGCCGACATCTATGGCGGCGATGTCACCTATCACGGTCATGTCGCGGGGCTTGGGGCGGGGACCGGCAGCGCCTTTGCGGTGTTGCCGCCACAGAATGCCAGCGGCAACTGGATCAAGATCGTCCAGCGCGTGCCGGTCCGCATCGCGCTCGATCCAGAGGAGGTGAAGGCCCATCCCCTGCGGGTCGGCCTGTCGGTCTCGGTGGATGTGAGCGTGCGCGATACCTCCGGTCCCCTGGTGGCGGGGCTGCCGGCGCAACCCATGCATGCCGACACCGGGGATGAAGCCGCCGCCGCCGTCGATGCGCAAGTGACGCGGATTCTCTCCGAGAACGGGGTTGAGGCGCGGTGAGCGCCGCCGGCGTCATGGCGCGCGGCGGGGCCGAATCGGCCCCCATGCACGGTGCATCGCTGTGGATTGCCGCGGCGGCGCTGGCGCTGGGAACCTTCATGCAGGTGCTGGACGCCACCATCGCCAATGTCTCGTTGCCCACCATAGCCGGCAATCTGGGCGCTTCCACCGATCAGGCAACCTGGGTGATCACCTCTTTCACCGTGGCCAACGGCATCGGCGTACCGCTGACCGGCTGGCTGATGAATCGCTATGGCGTGGTCAGGACCTTTGTCGTCTCGGTGCTTGCCTTCACGGCCGCGTCCTTTCTCTGTGGCATGGCCTGGAGCCTTCAGTCGCTGGTGTTCTTCCGCGCGCTGCAGGGCGCGGTGTCCGGGCCGATGATCCCCGGCTCCCAGGCGCTGATGCTGTCGGTCTTTCCGCCGGCGCGCAGGGCGACGGCGCTCGGCCTGTGGTCGATCACTACCCTTGTGGCGCCGATCTGCGGGCCGATCCTGGGCGGCTATATCTCGGACAACTGGCACTGGGGCTGGATATTCCTGATCAACGTGCCGGTTGGCATGTTGGTCGTGTTCGTGTGCTGGACCATGCTTGCCGCGCGCGAGACGCCGATGCGCAAGCTGCCGATCGACACGGTGGGGCTTTCCCTTCTGATCGTCTGGGCCGGATCGCTGCAGGTGGTCCTGGATACGGGCAAGAATGCCGGCTGGTGGGGTTCGCCGCATATCGTGGCGCTTTCGATTGTTGCCGCGATCGGCTTCATCGCCTTCCTGATCTGGGAACTGACGGAAGAGCATCCCATAGTCGACCTGTCGCTGTTCAGGAGCCGAAACTTCACGCTGGGCACCGTCGTCTTCTGCCTGGGCAACGGCGTGTTTTTCGCCAACATGATCCTGATGCCTCTGTGGCTGCAGACCCAGCTGGGCTATACGGCGACCTGGGCGGGACTGGTCTCGGCGCCGACCGGCGCGGTGGCGGTGCTTCTGACACCCATCGCCGCCGGGCTGATGGCGCGCACCGACGCCCGCCTGGTCGCTTCCATCGCCTTCGCCGCCGCGGCGGCGTCCTATTTCCTGCGCGCGGGGCTGACAAACGACGCCAGCTTCATCGCCATCGCCATTCCCCTGATGGTGCAGGGTATCGCTTCGGCGTCCTTCTTCATCGCGGTCGTGATGATCATCCTGGATGGGATGGCCCAGGCGCGCATACCCGATGCCTCGGGCCTGGCCAATTTCGTGCGCATCATCGCTTCCGGCTTCGCCGCCTCGATCGTCACCACTCTGTGGGACAACCGCGAAGCGTTGCACCAGAGCCATCTGGCCGAGGCCACCAGCGCCTATGCCCCGCAATTCAATGCCGCGCTGGCGGCGCTCAGGTCCATGGGGCTGGAAGACATGGCGGCCAAGGCGGCGATGACCCGCGGCATGGTGGGCCAGGCCTATCTTCTGGCCTCGCTGGACATCTTCATCCTTTCGGCCTGGCTGTGCATCGGGTTGATCGGGCTGATCTGGCTGTGCCGCCGTCCGGCTTCGGGCGCGGCGATGCCGGCGCCGGATTAGGATCCGTAACGGGCTTCGACCGCCCGGCGGTCGATCTTCAGGTTGGGGCGCAGCAGACCGTTGTCGCGGCTGAAGGGCTCATTGGCAAAGAGAATTTCGACGAATTGCGCGGCCCGGCGGATGGTGGACAGGCCCTCCACATGCTTCCTCACGCGCGCCTGTGCTTCTTCGTCGGCGGGGATGTCCAGATCGATCACACAGGTCAGTTGATTGGCGCCGGCCTTCAGGAAGATCACGGAATGGGCGACACCGAGGCAGTTGTTGATTTCCTGTTCGATGATTTCCGGGTGCACCTTGTAGCCGCCGGGCGTGACGATCAGCTCCTTCTTGCGCCCCATCAGGAACAGATCGCCATCGCCGTCCAGGCGGCCGATATCGCCGGTGGCCACTCTCTTATCGCCCACGAAGGTGCGCTCATTTTCACCGGCGGCGCACTGGAAATACCGCAAGGACAGCGGATTCTCGCGATGGACGATGATCTCGCCATCCGGCTCGAAGGACAGCTCGACCCCACGGAGCAACCGCCCCACCGAACCATATTTGCGCGAGCCGGCGGGCCGGAATGTCAGCGATCCCGATTCCACCATGCCATAGGATTCGCACAGCGGAAGCTGCATGATCTTGAAGAAGGCGCCGATGTTGCGGCGTATCGGGGCCATGCCGGTGACCAGCACCCGCATCCGCCCACCGAACTGGTCGTGCACGGGTTTGAGAAGCTTGCGAGCCAGCGCCAGTCGGGCGTCGGCGCCTGGCACAAGGGACAGGACACGTCCCAGCGCCTTCAACAGCGCACGCTGCACCGGCGGCCTTTTTTCAAAGTCGGTATACGCCATCTGGTAAAGCACCGGCGGCGCGATCAGCACGGTGGGTTGCAGCACCCGCATCGCATTGAACATTTGCGTATAGTCGGTGATGATGATGTCTATATCCCGCCACAGCGCGGCATAGCACATGTTGCGCTGCTGGAAATTCGACATCGGAAGAAACAGCAGCAATCGATCATCATCGCGGATGCCGATGGCCTCGACAATCGGCGGCAAAGTATCGGCCACGCCCTTGCGGCTGATGACCAGCCCCTTCAGGCCGCCGGCCGATCCGGAAGAAAACACCAGGCTGAACTGGTCATCCAGGTCGGCGTCGCCTGAGGGCGGCCGTTCCAAAGCACGGACCTGGCCATTTTCCCCATCGATCAACGCCACATGCGCCGGGCGCTGGGCAAACAGCCCGGCATGGTTTTTGGAGATCAGCAGAAGCGCGATATCGTAACGATCCAGCAGTTCGGCGTTCACTTTCCCCGCGAAATCATCGGTGAAGGGAACCGATATGGCGCCGATCGCGACCAGCGCCAGATCGTGCACCAGCCACTGATAGGAATTGGGCGCGTAAATGCCGACCCGGCTTCCCGCCTTCACGCCCCAGCCATGCAACCTTGTCTGGACGCGGGCGATATCGTCGGCGAGACCGGCATGGGATTGGCGAACAACTTTCCCGCGTTCCAGCATGTAGACCGCCGCCCGCTTCCGCGGCAGTTCGGCAATCAGCCTGTCAAAATCCATAGCAAAGACCCCAGCAAGCAACACAGCCATTGTCCGGCTTTTTTATTGGGGAGGGCTGTGGATCGGATGGCACATGCCTTTGGCCATCATCAGCGTGGCAGCCGTGAAGCGCACGATACTCCAGCCGACAGCTTGCCGCCCGACCGCCACGGGAACGCCCCCCGATCCCGATTGCAGCGCAGGAGAACCTATTCAAGTTCGGGTTTCCTGTCATCAGGCAAACAGGGGTGGTTTTAACAGTTACGGCTCAGTGCCTCCGGGCGACGGACGGGCGCGTGACCTGGCGAGCAGCGGATTCCTCCAGGATGCCGGGCCGGTGCCAGCGGCCTTCGGGCCGGATGATCACATAGGGATCGGCCCCGATCGCCACGGCGTCCGCATCCGGCTCGATATCGGCGACGATCTCGACATAGTCGAAATCCGAGAAAACGAAACGGCGTGCATTTTCCGGTACGCGGAAGCCGAACCGGCTCCAGAAATTGACCAGCCGCACCTGGGAGTGCCCATAAACCCTGGCGTAGCCCTTTTTCTGGCACAGCTTGAACCCGGCCCGGACCAGCTGAAAGGCGGCGCGCGTCTTGCGGAATTCCTTGCGGACCGCCAGCCGCTCGATCTTGGCGAAGCCGGCGAAGAAGCGGATTCTCAGGCACCCCACCGGCTCGTCGCCGACATAGGCCAGAAGATGGGTGGCCGACAGGTCGTTGCCGTCATACTCCTCGTCATAGGGACATTCCTGTTCGCCCACATAGACGGCGCTGCGGATGGCGATGACCCGCGCCAGGTCTTCCATCGTCCGTGCGACGGTGACGCCGATGGTGCCTGGCGCGGCTCCGGGGACATAGCTGTCGTAGAGGGGGGGCTGCGGCTGTCGGGGAAAAGTCCAAAGGTGGGGAGCCTCGATCTCGCCCACCCGTGCTCCTTCCGTCAGACCCAGCACGTCATTATAATTCCGCCCGATATCCGTATTGGGCCGAGTGTAGAGGCTGACGCCATCATATGGTGGTGCCGCCATCCGTTCCATGAAGAGAGCTGACCCGGCGGCAAGGGCGCCGGGCGCAAAGACCGCCCACATATAGATTCCGGCGGGCCGCTCACCCGGCTTGGCCAGCAGGCGGAAATCCGGTTGGGCACCATTGAACTTGCCCAGCGCCAAGACCTGAAGCCCCAGCATGTTCAAGGGCAGCATGGCAAAAAAGCCCTGACCTCGTGGATCATCCGGGTCGAACTGCGAACGGCGGGTCACCGCGAACATGCAGTCAGGATTAAAGCGCAGGACTTTCAGTACATCTTCGATGTCAGCCAGGCCGGGAATATCTCGGCGCGCCTTTGCCATAAGTTCCCGGACCGCCTCTTCGGTGGGATGGAACATGATGAGGCGGCGGGCGATCCGGGTAGCGTTCATCCCATCCAGATGGTGCCGTCCATGACGTTGCGGCTCCGCCTGGGGAGCCAATACCCTCTGAGATTGTGCCATTTCGGATGCCCGGCAGAATTAATATGCCGGAAACCATAAGAGCGTCGCTTGCGGGAATAAATAGCAATCTGGAAGGATTTGGGCGCGCAGAGCTGCCTGTCCGGCGTTTCGTCCGTAGACAGCATATTTTTTGCGAAAACCGGCCTTGGGTTGGCTAGTTAATGCTTTGTTTACTGAATCTGTGGACGACAGCCAGCGGCATTCCGATTCACCAATTCACGCGGACCGGCGTATTTTCCGGCCGCGCGGATCGGCCACAGGCAGTCGCGCTTCGGCGGAGGCTTCCGGCAATTTTACCTGCTGTTTATCCATTGCGCGCAAGAATCCTGACATGGATGTCCAAGATGTCGCCAGGGCGTTGAATCAGAAGGCGGTTCGCCAGAATTGGCACCACCTGTGCGACCCCTCGCTCGCCTTTAGCGATCCCATTTACGAACACCTGTTGACGCTCTGGCGTGCGAAGTCTGACGGACGCCGCATGCCCCGCCGTTCGCAGATTACCCCGCGCGATCTTAAGGACATACTCCGCAACATAGTGATATTCGAGCGCATCGCTCAGAAGCCGTCGCAATACCGCTGGCGTGTCATCGGCACTAGTCTGACCGACGTCTTGGGTCACAATACCGGCAAGATGCTTGAGGAAAGCGTGCCGCCGGAATTCCTGCCGCGCTGGATCGAATGTGGAGACCTCATCCTGGACGGTGGCCAGCCGCTGCGCTTTCTTGGTCGTGTGCACCTGCAGGGGCGCGACTATTTGCATGCCGAACACCTATATATACCGTTGGCGAACGAGAATGATGAAGCAGCCTTCGTGATGGGGCTTTGCCGCTACATGCCGCGAAGTTCGAATGGACATGAGAGCTGGGAAGACGAACTGGCCTCGATGCCCGGCGGCCTGCTTTAGCCTTTGCCATATGGGCCCGCCTTCCCGGCTTCATCCCCGCTACACCATGTCATAAGATGATGCCGGGGGCGCGACTCGGCTTGCCGGAAGCTTCAAGCGCCGACAAGAGAGGAAGTGCCCTGATGCGCGCCACTGCGTTCCCCGTCTATTACGGTTGGCTGGTGCTGGCGGCCGCCGCCGTGTCGGAAATGCTGGCGGTGGGCGCGACCGGTTATGCCTCGGGTCTTTTCGTGCTGCCGCTGCAGGCCGAATTCCACCTCTCGCGCACCGCCGCCAGCAGCACGATCCTGCTGCTGTTCGTGGGATCCACCCTTTTCGCGCCGGTAGTCGGCCGCCTCCTGGACCGCTATTCCGTCCGCATCGTGATGGCACTGGGCGCGGGGTTGTTTTCCCTGTCCCTCGCCGCCATCGCCCTGTCCCATACGCTCTGGATCATGGCCCTTCTCGTGCTGATTCCGGCCGCGGCCGGCTTTATCGCCATCGGGCCCATGGTCACCTCCACCATGGCGTCGCGGTGGTTTTTCCGGCGCAGGGGGCTGGCGCTGGGCATCGCGGCGATTGCGACTTCGGGCGGCGGCTTTGTCGTGGTTCCGTTGCTCAGCCTGGCCATCCGGGACTACGGCTGGCGCGCGGCCCTGTTGAGTGAAGCCGTCCTTATGGCGGCGATCATCGCGGTGGTCTCGCTTCTGGTCGTTCGTGACAACCCCGCCGCGGTAGGGCTGCAAAGCCATGGCGAGAATGCCGGCAGCGTTCAGGCTGAAGCCGGCCTGGCGGCGGCGGCCGCGGGCAAGCCGAGCTGGAAGATCGCGCTTTCCAGCCGCGCCTTCTGGCTTGCGGCGCTGACGCTGGCCCTGGTGTCGGGAACGTCCCAGGCCCTGGTGGTGGCGCTGGTGCCGTTCGCCACCCAGCTCGGCTTCGCGGCCCGGGTGGCCGCGCTGGTCGCCGCATTCTCCCTTTGCGCGGGCGCGACCAAGATCGTGGCGGGTCTGCTGTCGGATCGTGTCGATCTGCGCTGGCTGATGGCCATTGCGGCGGTGCTGATGGCGCTGTCCTGGGCAGCGCTTTCGGCCGCGCCCGGCTATGGGGTCCTGCTGGCAGCTGCCTGTGTCGCCGGCGTCGCGCTCGGGTTCGCCCTGCCGTCCACCGCGGCCCTGGTCGCCGCCAGGTTCGGCGCCGCCCATTTCGCCAGCGTGATGGGATGGGCCTATACCCTGCTTCTGGGCAGCGCCATCTGTTCGGTCCTGTTCACCGGCATTGTTTATGATCGGACGGGCAGCTACCAGCTTGCCTTTCGGACTTTTGCCGTCCTTCTGGCGGTGCAGTTCCTGGCCATCCTGCTGTTGCCGTTGCGCAAGGACGTGGCGGCATGACCTCCGTCGCCCAACTGGTCGCGGGCCTGGAAAGCCGCGGCATCATCCTGTCGCTGGCGGATGGACAATTGCGCTACCGCTCGCCCAGGAACGCGCTGACCGATGCCGACCGCGTCGCGATCGGTCAGCGGCGGGCGGCGCTGGTCGATTTCCTGGCCGCGCGGGAAGCAGGCCGGGCGCTACGCATGGTCGAGCCACAGGCTGGCCCGCTTGTCCCCTCGGTTGGACAGGACATGTATTACCAGTTCGGCTCGGGCCCTCTGCAGGGCAGGCCCGTCAGCCTGAATATCGGCATGGCCGGTAAATTCAGGAACGCGCGGGCCGCCGATGTGGCCGAGGCGATACGCGACGCGGTGGCCCGCCACGACAGCCTGCGCACCCGCATCGCACGCCACGGCCCGGTGCTGGAGCTGGCGCTCAACCCGGTCGAGGATCTGCGCATCGGATTCGAGGACCTGTCGGACGCCCGCGACGGCGCTGCGGCCGGTCAGGCCGTGGTAACCCGGATGCTGGGCGATCACATTCCCGTGGAAGCGCCCTGGCTGTTCCGCGCCAAGGTGGTCGCGCTGCCCGGCGGCGAGGCCGCGGCGGTGATGGTCGCCAACCATTTCATCTCCGATGCCGGCACCCGCAACATCCTGCTGCAGGAAATCCAGGACGCGCTGGATCGCAAGGCCGGCCAGGACGTGCAGCCGCGTCCGCGGGCCATACCCTATTATGCCTATTCGTGGGGCGAGCGCCGGTTCCTGGAGGGGGCGCAAGGCAACCTGCTGATCGACTATTGGCGGCGCTGGTATGAACGCCAGCCGGTGATGCATGCGCCCTCCGGCACGCCCATGGAATGGGGCGCGGGGACCCGCATCGTCAACAATTTCACTATTCCGCGCCGGGTGCTGGAAAAGGCGTCCGCCCTGGCGGCGGCGCACGGCGTCACCCCCTTCCTGGTCTTTCTGGGCATCTTCTGTCTGGCCACGGCGCGCTGGTCGCGGATGGAGCGTTTCCCCGTCCGCATCCTGGGCGACAAGCGCTCGCGCCTGGACCAGGCCGGCACGGTCGGCATGATGTTCTGCGCCGATCCGGTTGAGATACCGGTCCTGCCCGGCCAGGATTTCGCCCAATTGATGCGCGCCATCCTGGTGGAATATGAAGCGTCCCTGGCGCTGAGGCTGCCGACGCTTCACTATTTCGCGCCGCATTTCGTGCGCCCGGACATCGAGCCCGTCGGCTATCCCAACCGGATACCGGCGGTGTTCAACTATTATTCCGGCCGCACGGCCCGTGAGCATGCCGAACGCGAGGCGGCACCGGGTCCGGCGGCGCAGGCATGGCCGCCCGCCATCACGCGCCTGCCGCCGCAAAGCTGGACGCGGCGCAGCGCGCCGCTTTTCCTTCACCTGATGGACCTGGGAACCGAAATGACGGCGTCGCTGCATTTTCTCGCCGATGTGGTGAACGAAGCGGACGAAAAAGCCTTCATCACCACCCTGTTCGGGGTATGGGATGACGTGCTGCCGGTGTGAAGGTCATGGACGTTTCAGCTCTGGTGCCGCCCGGTGCGGCGCTGATTTCCCTGGTCGATGAAGGCCAGGCGGTGGCGCTGCACCCGCAGGAGACGCCGCTGGTGGCGGGCGCCGGCGAAAAGCGCCGCCGCGATTTCGCGCTGGGCCGCGCTTGCGCCCGCGCGGCGCTGGCTGTGCTGGACTTTCCCGCCGGACCGGTCGGCCGCACCGACAGTGGCGCACCGCTGTGGCCGGATGGCGCGGTGGGCAGTATCACCCACACACGCGGATTTGCCGCCGCGCTGGTCGGCCCAGCCGCGCAGTTTCGCGGGCTTGGCATCGATGCCGAGCGCGGCGACGCGATGGACGACGCATTGGTGCCCCGCCTGTTCGTCGCCTCCGAGCGGGTCCTTCTTTCCCGGCTGGACGCGGCGCGCCGCCGCGACCTGGCGACCATGCTCTTCAGCGCCAAGGAAGCCTGTTACAAGCTGCTTCACCCCCTGACCGGGCAAAGGCTCGGTTTCCACCAACTGGAGATCGTGCCTGGCGCCGGGCAATTCACGGCGCGGTGGCTGGGGGCGACTGGCGATTGGGCCAGGCCGCTAACGGGTCGTTTTGTCCTGTCGGACGGGCTGGTTGTGACCGCGGTCGGGCTCGCTATTTCGGCGGCGCGCGTCTAAAGCACGCCGGTTTCCTCACTGGGCGCGGCCAGTTCGCCAATCCGTGCGGCGAACGCGCTCAGGGTGGGATTTTCGACCAGATCGGAGATGCTGAGTTCCACGTCGAGCGCCAGCTTTTCCTGGATGGCGCCGATCGTCTTCACCGCCAGCAGGGAATGGCCGCCCAAGGCGAAGAAATTGTCGTCGGGCTGCACGGCCTTTACGCCCAGCGCCTGGGCCCAAATCCGGGCAAGCTGGTCCTGCAAGGCGGCATGGTCGGTCATGGTTGCTTCCTCGGTTCGCAGGAATGACTTCTATCTTGCCGGCGGGAAAAGCGTCCAGTTTTACCGACACTCCTGCCGCACTCGTGTTGCGGATCCGGCCGAGAGCCGGAACTTCCCTGTGGCTCCCCGCATTGTCCTGCCATGGCAGCCATGGACCGATCGTCCGGGCCGGGCGCGGCAAGGCGCGCCGGCCTGCGCTATATCTGCGACGAATCCGTACCGGGTATCACCCGCCACGGCCGGCCCGGGCGATTCCATTACCAATATCCATCCGGCCGGCGGGTGCGCGACGCGCGCACGCTGCGTCGCATCGCGGCGCTGGCCATTCCGCCGGCCTGGACGGATGTATGGATTTCCCCCGATGCCAACAGTCATCTGGCCGCGACGGGACGCGACGGACGGGGGCGCAAACAGTATCGTTATCACCCACGGTTCACCGCGCTGCGCGATGCCGACAAATACCATCACCTGGTGCGGTTTGCCCGCGCACTGCCGGCGCTGCGCCGGCGGCTGAAAGCCGACATGCGCCGCCGGGGCCTGCCGCGCGACAAGGTGATCGCCACCGTCGTCTCGCTTCTGGAAGAGACGCTGATCCGCATCGGCAACACCGACTATGCCCGCGCCAATGGCAGCTATGGTCTGACCACCCTGAAAAACCGGCACGTCGCGGCCAGGGGCGATGAATTGCGCTTCACATTCCGGGGCAAAAGCGGCAGGAGCTGGCGATTGACGCAGCGGGACCGGCGGGTGACGCGCATCGTGCGCGATTGCCAGGAACTGCCGGGCCAGCATCTGTTCGAATATCTGGATGATGCCGGCCAGGTTCAGAAGATCGGGTCCGCCGACGTCAACGCCTATCTGCGCGAACATTGCGGTCCCGATGTCACTGCCAAGGACTTTCGGACCTGGGCGGGTACGGTCGAGGCGGCAACGGCTTTCGCCGGGCTGGCCCGATGCGGCACCCGGCCCGGCAAGCGCGCGGTGCGGCAGGTGATGCGCGCTGTCGCCGACCGGTTGGGCAATACGGTCGCGGTGTGCCGCAAATGCTATGTCCACCCGGCGGTTGTCGAATGCTTCACCAGCGGCAAGGCGTGTCTGGAAAGCCGGAAGGGGCCGGGCGGCCTGAACGCCGCCGAACGCTCGGTGCTGGCCCTGTTGGAAAGGGCAGGCTGATGGCGGGCCGCATTCGGATCGGCATTTCCGGCTGGCGCTATGCGCCATGGCGCGGTGTCTTCTATCCCGAGGACCTGCCGCAGAAGAACGAATTGGCCTATGCCGCCGCGCATTTCTCCACCATCGAGATCAACGGCACGTTCTATTCCCTGCAGCGGCCCGAAAGCTTCCGGACCTGGCATGACGCCACGCCCAAGGACTTCGTCTTTTCCGTAAAAGGGCCACGCTATATTACCCATCTCCTCCGCCTGAAGCGGGTGGCCGTGCCACTGGCCAATTTCTTCGCCTCGGGTGTTCTCGGCCTCGAACGAAAGCTGGGACCGGTGCTTTGGCAGCTTCCGCCAAACTTCCGGTTCGACGCGGGGAGGCTGACCAGCTTTTTCGATCTCCTGCCACGCAATACCGGTGAAGCGGCGCGCCTGGCGCGCCGGCATGACGCGCGAATGAAGGGGCGCGCCCTGACGTCGACAGCACAGGACCGGCCGGTGCGCCACGCGCTGGAAATCCGCCACGACAGCTTCTGTACCGGCGATTTCATCCGCCTGTTGCGCAAGCACGGCATCGGCCTTGTCGTAGCCGATACGGTGGAGTGGCCGCTGTTGATGGATGTCACTGCCGGCTTCGTCTATGTGCGCCTGCACGGCAGCGAACAACTTTACGCCAGCGGCTATGACGCCCGCGCCATCGGCCGCTGGGCGTCGCGCATCCGGGCCTGGTCGGAAGGGCGCCCAGCCCGGGGCCGCCACGCCGGTCAGCCTGCTCCCTCGCGCAAGGGCCGCGACGTGTATGTCTATTTCGACAATGATGCCAAAGTCCGCGCGCCCTTCGACGCCCAGGCTCTGATGGGCCGGTTGGCTCGCGGTGGTGCAACCGCCTGACAAACTTTGCGGCAACTGGCGGGCTTTACCGGCCGGGGCGTCTGTCTATTATCCGCTCCGCCAAAACTGTATTCAGGGCTCTTCAGGGGGATTGCAGAACCGTCATGCGCACCAGGACCGCCGCACTCGCCGCCACCGCCCTTATCGCCACCGCAGCAGTGGGATACCTGGTCTGGAGCAACATCGGCCAAGAACCGATGACCTCCATCCTGAACCGGCCCTGGCCGGCGCCGGTCCAGACCAAACAGCCGGAATATCCGCCCGTCCTGACTCCCGAGCAGGAATTAAAAACCTTTCATATGGCGCCGGGCTACCAGGTCCAGCTTGTGGCCGCCGATCCCCTGATCAAGGACCCGATCCTGGCCGAGTTCGACGGCGATGGCCGGCTGTGGGTGGTGGAGATGCAGGGCTATGCCGTCGGCAAGTCCATGGAGAATGTCGAAAACCCGCCGATGGACGATGTGGTGGTCCTGGAGGATACGGACGGCGACGGCGTCTATGACAAGCGCACGGTTTTCATCGACAAGCTGGTGCTGCCGCGCGCCCTGAAGATCCTGGACAGGAACTGCGCGTTGATCGGCGCGCCGCCGGACCTGATCAAGGCCTGCGACACCAATGGCGATCTGAAGGCCGACACCCGCGAAGTCATCCATGGCGGCTTCGGCAAGCGCGGCAATATCGAGCATGCCGCCAACGGCCTTTTCTGGAGCATGGACAATATCATCAACGTGTCCGAGCACGATTACAATGTCTTGCCCAGGCCGGGCGGCAAGTTCGAGATCGTGCCCAACCTGGTGCGCGGCCAATGGGGCATCAGCCAGGACGACGCCGGTCTTCTGTTCCGCGACGTCAACACCGATCCGCTGTTCGTCGATTACATCCCTGCCAAATATTATGTCCGCAATCCCGGCATGACCCGCACGCGCGGCCTCTATGAGGTGCTGGTCGACCAGACGAAGACGTCCGTTTGGCCGGTGCGCCCCACCCTGGGGGTCAATCGCGGCTACCGCCCCGAGGTGCCCCGGCCTGACGGCTCGGCCTATTACTACCAGGGCGTTTCCTCGCCCATGATTTTCCGCGGCGACAATCTGCCCAAGGACATCCAGGGCCAGGCTTTCGTCGTCGACGATCCCACCAACCTGGTGCATCTGCTCAAGCTCAAGGACGACGGCAAGGGCAACCTGTCGGCTTCGGACTTTTACAGCCGGGGCGAGTTCATGGCCTCGACGGATGAGCGCTTCCGCCCCGCTTCGCTGACGCCAGGCTGGGACGGCACCTTTTATGTGATCGACATGTATCGCGGCGTCTCGCAGGAAGAACGCTACCAGACCGATTACCTGCGCGACTACATCAACAAGCACAAGCTGTGGGAAGGCATCCATCACGGCCGCATCTTCCGCGTCATCCATGCCGGCATGCAGAAGGTGGAAAAGCCGCACATGCTGGAAGAGACGCCGGCCCAACTGGTCAGGCACCTATCCAATCCGATCGGCTGGTGGCGTGACACCGCCCAGCAGCTTCTGGTCCAGCGCGGCGACAAGTCGGTTGTGCCGGCGCTGAAGGATATGGTGCTGCACGCGCCCGACTGGCGCACCCGGCTTCAGGCGCTGTGGACCATTGAAGGCCTGGATTCGATGGATGCCGCCACGGTGCGCGCGGCGCTGAAGGACCGGAACGCGATGGTGCGCAACGGCGCCGTGCGCTGCGCCGAGAGCTTCCTTTCCAACCCCTCCATGCTGGCGGCGGTCATGGCGCTGGCCGACGATCCGAGCTGGCAGGTGCGCCGCCAGTTGACAGCCTCGCTGGGCCAACTGCCTCCCGACCAGCGCATCGCGCCCATCGTCACCATGCTGCGCAAATACGGCAATGACGAGATCACCGTCGATGCCGCCGTCAGCGGCCTGAAGGGCCAGGAAGCCGAAGCTCTGAAACAGCTTCTGTCCCAGCCGGGCGCCAGCCTGGACGCGGTCCAGATGCTGGCGGGATCGGCCGGCAAGAATCGCCAGGTGCCCGCTCTGATGCCGGTGCTGGCTGTCGCAACCGACGGCAGCCAGCCGGAAAATGTGCGCGTTGCGGTGCTCGATGGCGTCGCGACCGGGCTGTCCGGAATTAATGTACGCCGCGGCGGCGGCGTCGCCGGTGGCCGGGCGGGAGGCGGCATTCCCGGCGCGGCCCTGCGCCGGCGTGTCCAGGTCGATCCGCTCGCGGTCGGCGCGCGCCCTGCCGCCCTGGAGGCGGTGTCGGCCGGCAAGGGCGATCTGGCCTCTGCCGCCGGCAATGTGCTGCGCGACCTGACCTGGCCCGGTAAGCCCAAGCCGCCGGAGCCGCAGAACATCCGCACCCCGGCCGAACAGAAGCTCTATGAGCACGGCAAGGACGTTTATGCGGTCAACTGCGCCGGCTGCCATCAGGCCAATGGCCAGGGCGCGCCCAATGTCGCCGCGGCGCTGGCCGGATCGACCTTTGCGAACGCCCGCCCCGATGTGCCGCTGCGCATCCTGCTCAACGGCAAGGACGGCAATATCGGCGACATGCCGCCCCTGGGCCAGTCGCTGTCGGATCAGGATCTGGCCGCGGTTCTGACCTATGTGCGCGGCAGTTGGGGCAATTCCGGCACGCCGGTCGCGCCGCCCTACGTCAAGGAAATGCGGCAGATGTATGCCTACCGCAAGAAGCCCTGGAGCAACGCCGAACTGCAGAGCGTCGTGGACCGGAGCGCCGGGCGCTAACACAATGGCGGCTGGCGGGGTCCGGCTCTCCATCCAGGGCCTCAGCAAACGCTATGGCGCGCTGGAAGCGGTGCGGGGGATAAGCTTTCGCGTCGCGGCCGGCGAGATCGTGGGACTGCTGGGCGCCAACGGCGCGGGCAAGACCACCACCCTGGAATGCATCCTGGGGCTGCGCCGCCTTGATGACGGCGAAATCAATGTTTGCGGAATCGATGCCCTGCGCCATCCCCGGCGGGCGCGCGCGCGCATCGGCGCGGCGCTGCAACAGACCGGCCTGCAGGACAAGATCACCCCGCGCGAGGCGCTGGCCCAGTTCGTGCGGCTTCACGGCGCCGGCCGGGGTAGCGGCTTGGACGGCGATGCGCTGCTGGCGCGCTTCGGGCTTACCGCGAAGGCCGACGCCTATTACGAGACCCTGTCGGGTGGACAGAAACAGCGCCTGGCCCTGGCGCTGGCCTTTGCCGGCGATCCGCCGGTCCTGCTTCTGGACGAGGCGGCGGCGGGGCTGGATGTGGGCACGCGGCGCGCCCTGCATGACGACATGCGGGCCATGCGCGCGGAAGGCCGGGCGCTCCTGATCACCACGCACGACATGAGCGAGGCGATGGATTTGTGCGACCGCGTCGCGGTTCTTCACCATGGCCGCGTCGTGGCGAAAGGCACGCCGCAGGCGGTGATCGGCGCGCACGCCTCGCTAGAAGACGCCGTCCTGGCGTTGACCAGCCTGAGAGTGGCCGGAGACCAGCCGTGAGCGCGCTCGTGAGCACCTTGTCGCTTGTCCCGTTCCAGACGGCGCTGAGCCTGAAGCTGAACTTCCGCAACCGGATGGCGGTGATCTATGGCTATCTTTTTCCGCTGATCTTCCTTGTCGCCTTCTGGGTGATCTGGCGCAACGACGAAGTGCCGCTGGCGCTGCATCTGGGCCAGCTTCTCACGGTCACGGTGCTCGGCGGGGCGTGCTTCGGGCTGCCCACCACCCTGGTCTCCGAGCGCGAGCGCGGGGTCTGGCGGCATTATGCCATTACCCCCGCGCCGGTCTGGGTGTTCATCGCCAGCCTGCTCGCGGCCCGCTATGTGCTGCTTCTGACCGCGGCGCTGCTGCAACTGGCGCTGGGATTCGCATTCGGCATGCCGCTGCCGCTGCATCCTGTCTCGCTGCTGGTGGCCTTCACGGTCGCGGCCATCGCCTTTATCGGCTTCGGCCTGGTGATCGCCATGTTGGCCGATACCGTGCCCGCGGTGCAGGCGCTGGGCCAGTGCATCTTCCTGCCCATGCTGATGGTGGGCGGCGTGGCCGTGCCGCTCTCCAGCCTGCCCGACTGGGCACAGCATCTGTCCGCGTTCTTTCCCGGCCGCTATGCGGTCGAAGCGATGCAGGCGGCGGTGACGGGGCGCGGGCTTTCGGGCACCGGCTTCGACCTGACGGTGCTGCTCCTGATCGGCGCCGCGGGCGGTCTGGCGGCGGGCATGATGTTCCGCTGGGATGGCGGCGAGCGCTTCATGGCACGCTCCGGCAAGGCGTGGCTGCTGCTGGCTATCGGCATGTGGCTTGCGGTGGGCGCGGTGGCGGAGTTGCGCGGCCAGGTCCGCACCGTCAGCGCGGCCGACGCCGAAGCGGTGCCCAGCGTCTCCGATTTCCGGGCACCGGCCAAACACATGCCGCCCGACTGGGAAGCGGTGACGCCCGCCGATTTCGATTCGATCACCTTCGACCGCCTGCCACCCGACAGCGGCATCGTCGCTCCGATCGCCGCGCCGGGCGAGGCGCCCGATCCCACGGTTGCCTACCGGATCGCCAATATCGACGCGGCCCTGGAGCACTGGCCGCCCGGCATGGTGGCCGATCCGGTGCAGCGGGTCCGCAACTGGCTTTCCGTGCTGGCCGTACCGGACGTGCTGCAGATGGAGCAGATGGAGAAATTCCTGCCGCCGCTGGTGTTCCGGCGCCTGCGCGAGATGTTCGGCGATCCCGACCTGGCAAAGCTGCTCTACTGGGTGGCCATGCACCCGGACGGCGGTGACGACACGGCCATGCGTCATCTGGATGCGCTGGGCCTGCCGGCCATCAGCGGGCCCATGCGCAAGCCGCGGGCGCGCGTGATGCTTTACGCCCTCAAGTTCCTGGGCCGCCTGAGGACCGCCGAAAAACCTACAGCGACGCGCTGATCCCCGCGCGCAGCAACGGGCCCGGGGCGCGAAAGCCCACCACATCTTCGTAATGAGCGTTGAAGAGATTCTCGACCGAGGCATGCAGCTTCAGGTGCGGCAGCACGCGATAGGACATGGCCAGGTCCGTGCGCACATGGCTGCCCAGGGTGACATCCCCAGTGGGAACGGAATTGTCGATCATCGCGCCCACATGGGTGACATCCAGGTTGATCTGTGCCGCATCGATGGGCCGCCAGGTCAGCGAGGCGCCCGCCAGCCACTCGGGCACGTCGCGCAGCGGGGCGCCGGTCATCTCGTTGCGCGCATTGGTATAGGAGACGTGCGGCGTGGCCGTCACGCTGCCGAAATCCAGCGCCAGGGATGTTTCCATGCCGCGCACATGCACGCTGGACAGGTTGACCAGCTTGGGCACCGCGCCCGGCTGGAAATCGATCAGGTCCGAATAGTGGGTGTCGTAGCCTTCCAGCTTCCAGCGGCCGAAGGTCCACAGATCCTGGGTGATGCCGCCCTCCACGGTCTCGGCATCCTCGGGCCTGAGGGTGGGGTCGCCCACGATCGGGTTGCCCAGGGCATAGAAGCTGGCCAGCTTGTAGGCCTTGCCCCAACTGACCTGGAAATGGGTGCCGGTTTCGGGCAGCGCATAGTCGGCGCGCAGTTGCGGGCTGAAATGCTCGCTGCCGTCATTGTTGTCATAGCGGCCGCTGGCCGACAGGCTGAGCCGCTCGTCGACCCGGTAACGGGCTTCGGCGAAAAACGACCACAGGGTGCGATCCAGCGCGAAATGCGTGGGCATGGGGAAGCCGAAGTCCAGCGTGCCGTCATCCACACCATGCTCGATCTGCAGGTCCATGCCGGCCGCCATGTCCAGCCCGTCCAGCGGCGTGAAGCGGTTGGTCCAGGTCAGTTGATGGCGGGTGAAACGCGCATTGTCCGTATTGGCGGGAATGCCGAAGGGCGTCTGGGTGCTGGGCGCCACGCCGGGCGAACGGGCATCCGAACCGCGGGTATAAAGCCCGTAATCCAGCATCATCGACCAGCCGGGCAGAATCGTGCGCGCGGCATGGGCGCCAAAGACGCCCTCATCGATGTCGCGGTGGTCCAGGGTGCGCAGCACCGACAGGCGCGGGCCGCCGCTGGAATCGGGAAAGCTGGTGGCCGTGCTGCTGCCGAAGCGGCCATTGAAGCTGATGGCGGTTCCGGCGATCTGCGGCAGTGCCAGGGCGCCGTCCACGCTGGTGCCGCGCACATTGCTGCCGGCCACCGGCATGCCGCTGTCGTTATAGGACAGGCCCAGATTGGCGCTCGCCCCGCCGATGGGCCCCGAGACATGGCCGCCCGCGCGCCAGTATCCGAAGCTGCCGCCTTCCGCTGTCAGTCCGGCCTGGAGATCGGGTGTGCCGCGCCTTGTGATGATGTTGATCACCCCGCCCACCGCGTCCGAGCCATAGACGGCGGATGCAGGGCCGCGCACCATTTCCACCCGCTGGATGTCGTTCAGATCGAGCGTCGAGAAGTCATAGGAACCGCCGCGCGTGTTGGTGGGGTCATTGGCCTTGACGCCATCCAGCAGCACCAGGGTGAAGTTCGGCTTGGCGCCGCGGGTGAACAGCGACACCACGCTGCCGCGCCCGCCCGACTGCTGCACATAGACGCCCGGCAGTCCGCGCAAAAGTTCGACCACGCTGGAAGGTTGGCGCGCGGCGATCTGGTCCGCATCGATCACCGCCACATTGGCATCCTGGGCCGAGACGCCGCCAGCGAGATGGGTGGCGGTTACGAGAATATTCTCGGGCGCGGCTGTTGCCGTATCGATGGTTTGGGCCAGGGCAGGGGTGCAGCAGCCGAGAAACAGCATCGCGCCAAGACGCGCGCGGCCTGAAGTACGCAACATATGGATCGTTTTCCCGCTATCGGCCTTGCGACCGGTTTTCGCGGGCGCAATCTATCGCCCGCATTGCAGCGAAGCAAATGCTGTTGTTGGCGCGCAAGATGAACTTGGTTTAGGGTCCGGGAGCGCCGTAAACAAAGGCGGGGGAGGGGATTTGGAAACGGCGACGCTTTCCATGCTGCCGCTCGACTATGTCGAGTTCTTCATCTTCCTGGCGGCGCTGTGCGTGGTGGGTATCGTTTCCGGCCGCGGCGAGCGCGGCAGCTCGAACGACTATTTCCTCGCGGGACGCCGGCTGCCCTGGTACGCGGTGGGCGGTTCCTATATCGCGGCGAATGTCTCCACCGAGCATTTCATCGGCCTTGTGGGCGCCAGCACCATCATGGGGGTGGCGCCGGCGCTGACCCAGTGGCAGACCTCGCTGGTCGAGATCATCATCGTCTTCCTGTTCGTGCCGTTCCTGATCCGGGCGCGGATCACCACCGTCCCCGAATATCTGGCGGTACGCTTCGGGCGCGGCGTGCGCCAGGCTTTCGCCCTGCTCACAATCTTCGCCAACATCACCATCTTCATGGCGGCGGTGATGTATGCGGGCGGCCTGGCATTGTCGGGCTTTTTCGGCTGGCCGCTACTGGCCTGCATCGTCGGCACGGGCCTGTTCGCGGGCGGCTGGGCGGTCTATGGCGGCCTCAACACCGTGGCGTGGACGGGCGTGGTCACCGCCATCGTCAAGATCGGCGGCGTGGGACTTCTGACGGTGCTGGCACTGAAGGCGATGAGCCCGACCGGCGGGATCGTCGACGGCTTTGTCAATGTCATCCATCTCAACATCGCCGATCACGGCATCTGGCATCGGGCATTGCAGACAAGCGGATCGCAACTGACTCATTATGGCGATTACAATCGCCTGACCGTGTTCCAGCCGCCGGACCATCCGCTGGTGCCCTGGACGGGCACATTCTTCAGCCTTCTGGCGGTGGGTGTCTGGTATGGGGTGATGAACCAGTTCATCGTCCAGCGTGTTCTGGGCGCGCGCGATGTCTGGCACGCCCGCATGGGCATGCTGATGGCCGGCTATGCCAAGCTGTTCCTGCCGCTGATCATCGTGTTGCCGGGAATGATCCTGTTCGCCCGCCACCCGGAATTCCTTTTGGGCGACTGGGCCGGTGCCCAGCACCGGGCCGATGGCGGTTTCGTCGTGCTGGTCCGGGAATTCCTGCCCGCCGGCCTGCGGGGGCTCCTTCTGGCCGTGCTGATCAGCGCGGTCCAGTCCACGGTGAGCTCGGTGGTCAACGCCACCGCCGCGGTGCTGACCCTGGACATCTATGTGCCGCTGGTGAACCCCAAGGCGAGCGAGAAGCAGAAGGTGCGCTTCGGCATCTGCGCCAGTGTGGCGGCGGTGCTGGCGGGCATCGCCATGGCCATCTATGTCAGCATGCAGAAGGATGGCGTCTATGAGTATATGCAGACCATCAACGCCTTCGTCGCGCCGCCCTTTGCCGCCATCCTCTGGGTGGGGCTTGTCTGGAAGCGTACCAACGGGGCGGGGGCGATGGCGGCCATCGTCGGGGGCCTGGGCTGCGGCATCGGCCTGAAAATCCTGGGCGCCCTCTATGCCATGCCGGGCTGGTTTTATCCCTTCGGCAACCAGGCGCCGATCTGCCTTCTGGTGTCGATCATCCTGTGCGTCGCGGGCACCCTGATCCATCCGGCGCCCGCCCCCGATACCGAGCCCGACCCGGTGACGTTCTGGAATTCCGGCGAAACCCTGAAGGCGGGACTGGGCGACAGGTGGTATAACAGCGTCTGGCTGTGGGCGGGGCTTCTGCTTTTGCTCACCTGCCTGTGTATGCTGATCTTCAGCCAGCTCTTCTTTCCGACGGGAACGGGACCATGAACAGCAAGAATCTTTCAGACCTTGTGATCCGCCAGTCCGAATTCAAAGGCGAGATGGGGGTGGCGCGCACCGACGTGACGCCGCCCGCCGGCATCTATGCGCGCTCCTGGGGCAGCGCAACGCACGATGCGGCCGAAGGCATCCACCGTCCGCTGTATGCTACCTGTCTTTTCCTGCGTGGCGGCGATCCCCGGCTGGAGCTGTATCTGCTCTGCCTGGACCTGGGCTGGTGGTTCGACAACGCCCATGAGCGCGAAATCCGAAGCCGCATCGTCGAAAAGGCCGGCATCCGCGACGAGCAACTGATCGTTCATATGGGTCACACCCATTCCGGGCCCGCCTCCAACCTGCAGAATGTGGAGCGCCAGGGCGGACACCTGATCATGCCCTATCGCGACAAGGTGGTTCAGGCCTGCGCCGACGCGATCACGGGCGCAAGGGCGAATGTCCGGCCCGCCGTCGCGTCATGGGGCTATGGCCGCTGCGACCTGGCGCGCAACCGCGACCTGGTGCTGGACAGCGAAACCTTTCTGTGCGGCATCAATCCCGACGGCCCGACGGACGACACGGTTCTGGTGGGCCGCGTGACCGATGCGGACGGCAAGATCATGGCCACCATGGTCAATTATGCCTGCCATCCCGTCAGCCTGGGCGGCGGCAACAGGCTGATCTCGCCCGACTATTACGGCGCCATGCGCGAGGTGGTGGAGCGCGATACGGGCGGCGCGCCCTGCCTGTTCCTGCACGGCGCCTCGGGCGACATGACGCCGCTGCGTTCCTATGAGGCCGATGCCGCCATCGCCGACCAGAACGGCCGCCAGCTCGGCTATGCGGCTCTGTCCGCGCTGACCGGCATGCTGCCGCCCGAGCAGGAATTTGCCTTCGACCGCATCGAGGAATCGGGGGCGCGCCTGGGCCGCTGGAGCCTTCGGCCCAAACCCGCCAGCACCAGGCTGGTGGCGACGACCTCCACCACCGAACTAGCCTATGTCGATCTGGAGACCGAGGCCGAGTTGACAGAGCGGCTGCGCGTCACCAACGACCGCTACATGCGCGAGCGACTGGAGCGGCGGCTGATGGTGCGCCGCGACGTGGGCGAGGGCAAAAGCCGTCCCGTGAAGATGACGCTGTGGCAGATCGGCGATGCCATCCTGATCGGCGCGCCGGCCGAGGCCTATTGCCACTTCCAGAAGGAGATGCGCCGCCGCTTCCCCAGCCGTGCGGTCATGGTGCTCAACATCGTCAATGGCAATGTCGGCTACCTGGCTCCCGCCGACACCTATGACAAGCCGGGGCTCTACCAGATCAAGATTTCCCTGTTCAGGCCCGGCTGCCTGGAGCAGGTGATCGAAGACACCACCGATGCGCTGAAGGAGCTGCAATCCGCTCATGGATAGAAACGACGCGCCGACCAGCCAATCCATCCTGGAGCACAACCGCCGCTTCATTCCCGGCGGCATCTCGTCGGTCAACCGCAGCATCGACCCGGCCATCGCTTTCGTGAAAGGCGAGGGCGCTTATCTGTGGGACGCATCCGGCAAGCGCTATATCGATTATCACGCGGGCTTTGCGCCCTATTTCCTGGGCCACAATTTCAAGCCGGTGAACGAGGCGGCGGCCGCGGCGCTGAGCGGCGGCGACAGCCTGTTCGGCGCCGGACCATCGGTGCTGGAAGGCCTGCTGGCCGAACTGGTCGTCACCCACGTCCCGGCGGTGGAGAAACTGACGCTGCTCAACACCGGCAGCGAGGCGGACGCCCTGGCGGTGCGCATCGCCCGCGCGGTGACCGGCAGGAAACACATCATCGTGATGCAGGGCGGGTATAACGGCAATTCCGACGAGCTGGCCTGCAATGTCTTCAACACGCTAGCCGATATCGGGCCGCGCGTGACGCCCGGCGAATATCCGCTGAAGCCGCTGGGCGCCGGGACCACCATCCTCGATACCCGTTTCGTCCATGCCGTCAACTTCAACGACCTGGAATCGGTGCGCTATGTCTGCCGCCGTTATCCGGTGGCCGCCCTGGTGACCGAACCCCTGTTGCAAAATATCGGCGTGGTGCGCCCCGATCCGGGGTATCTGGAAGGGCTGCGCGCGCTGGCCGACGAATTCGGCTTCCTGCTGGTGTTCGACGAGGTCAAAACCGGCTTTCGTCATGCGCTGGGCGGCTACAGCGCCATCAGCGGCGTGATGCCGGACCTGGTCGTCTATGGCAAGGCGGTGGCCAACGGCTTTCCCATCGCCATGGTGGGCGGCAAGGCCAGGTATATGGACAGCATCGTCGACCCCGATCCGGCAAAGCGTCCCTTCGTCGCGGGCACCTATAACGGCCATCCGGTGGCGGTGGCCGCTGCGACCGCGACGGTGCGTTACCTGGCGGCGAACCAGTCCGACATTTATCCGCGCATGGAAAAGATGGGCGCGGCGATGGAAGCGGGCATCCTGGACATCTTCCGGCGTGCCGGTATGGCCGCCTGCGTCGCGCGCCAGGGCTCGGCCTTCTCCTTCTATTTCATGGAAAAGCCGCCGCGCGACCTGCACGACATTGTCGAAGGCCACGACTTCGCCCGCGACGTGGCGCTGCGCCGGGGCCTGGTCGAGCGCGGCGTCTTCTTCGTGCCTATCGCCACCAAACAATGCTCGCTGTCGGCGGCGCACACGATAGACGACGTCGCCTTCACCCTGGAGCAGTTCGAGGCGGCGCTGAAAGCGCTTTAACCGTCATTCCGGCGTGATCTTCAACAGCGCCTTCTGCTCGGTCAGCACATAGAGCGCCCCGTCCGGCCCCACCCGCACGTCGCGGATGCGCTCCTTGCGGTCGGTCAGCACGGGTTCCTCGGCCACCACCTTGCCGTTTTCGATCTCCAGGCGATAGAGGCCGATGCCGCGCAGCGCACCCGCGAACAGGCTGTTCTTCCAGCCCGGAAACAGGTTGCCGCGATAGGCCGCCAGGCCCGAGGGGCCGATCACCGGGTCCCAGTAATAGACCGGCTGCTCCATTCCGGCCTTGGCGGTGATGCCGGCGCCCAGCGGCTTGCCGGAATAGTCGATGCCGTGGGTGATGATGGGCCAGCCATAGTTGGCGCCCTTCTTGATCAGGTTCAGCTCATCACCGCCGCGCGGGCCATGCTCGGTTTCCCATAGCCGTCCCTCGGAGTCGAACGCCAGTCCCTCCGGGCTGCGGATGCCATAGGCCCAAATCTCGGGCCGCACGTCCTTCCGGTTCAGGAAGGGATTGTCCGGCGCCGGTGCGCCTTCCGCCGTCAGGTGGATGATCTTGCCCACATCGCGGTCCAGCTTTTGCGCCTGGGCCTCTTCATAATCCTCCACCTTGTTGCCGTCGCGGTCGCCCACGGTCATGAACAAGGTGCCGTCCCTGGCGAAGGCGATGCGACCACCCTGCTTCATCGAGAAATTGTGCTCCGGCAACTCGGGCACACCGCGATAGATCACGGTTACGTCGTGCACGGCGTTCGCCGCTTCATCCAGCACGGCATGCGCCAGATAGGTATTGCTGTTTCCCAAAGCCAGCGTCTCGAAGAAGGAGAAATAGATGCGGTGGCTTTTGGCGAAGTCGGGCGCCAGCGCGACATCCAGCACGCCCAGCTTGCCTTTGGGCGCCAGCATGTCGATGCCGGCCAGCGGCTCCGACAAGGTGCCGTCCTGCGACACGATCCGCAGGTGCGCCGGGTACTTCTCGCTGACCAGCATCTTGCCGTCCGGCAGGAAGGCAAGGGACCAGGGCAGGTGCAGCTTGTCGGTGACGGTCGTCACCTTGTAGGCCGCGGCTTTGTGGAAAGGCGCGCGGGTCTGCTGCGGAAACAGGGGTGCGTCGTCGGCCTTTTCCGGCGGACGTGTCTCGACCGGCTGGCCCTCCACCATGCGGGGTGGCGGAAAATCATTGCTGTTGTTGCCGGATGGCGGCGGCGGCGGGGCATCCTGAGCGGCCAGCGGCACGGCCGTCGTCAGCAGAAGCAATGTGGTCAGCAGGATGCCGCGCATGGCGATTCCCCTCAATGCCGTGAATTTATCGGCGGATTTTGTCGGTTTGTCTTGCCACTCTAACCCGCCTTGCCACTATAGTCGGCAAAAATACGCCGGGGGAGGACTTCATGAATCGCATCATTCCGGCGGCGCTGGGACTTGTGGCGGCAGGTGCGATGGCGCTGGCGGGCGCCACGGCGCTCGTGGGCGCCGCCCTGGCCCAGCAGGCCCAGACGCCCGCCAGCCTGGTGCCGCCGCCGCGCCGCCTGGCGCCGCCGGTGCCGGCGCTGCTGCAAAGCCGGGCGCATGAGATTTTCACCAGCGTCTGCGCCGCCTGTCACGGCAACGACCTGAAGGGCGGCAGCGCCAAGAGCTTGTTCACCAGCGCCTTCCTCGATGCGAACAGCGATGATGAGATCGTGAAGGTGGTGAGCGATGGTCCGCCGGGCGTAGCCAATCACGGCTTCAAGACCATGTTCTCGCCCGAGGAGATCGCCCAGCTTCCCGCCTATCTTCGCATTCGCGGCGGAATCCTGAATCGCCAGGTCGGGCCGGTGCCGGACATCACCGGCAAGGTCTTCAGCACGCAGAAGGCCAGTTTCAAGGTCGAGACGCTGGTGAAAGGCCTGGACCAGCCCTGGGGCATGGCCTTCCTGCCGGATGGCCGCATGATCTTCACCGAGCGCGCCGGCCGCCTGCGTTTCCTGTCGAAGGACGGCAAGATGAGCGCGCCGGTCAAGGGCACGCCGGCGGTGTTCGTGCGCCAGGACGGCGGCATGCTGGATGTGGCGTTGCCGCCCGACTATGCCCAGACGGGTTGGATTTACCTGTCCTATTCCACCCTGCTTCCGGGCTATCAGGCGCAGCCGGGCGATGAGCGGGCCCCCAACCTGGCGCCGCCCACCATGACGGTGATCGTGCGCGGGCGCGTGAACGCCAACAATGAATGGGTGGACCAGCAGACGCTGTTCCAGGCCGATCCGGAATTCTATCGCAACACTGCCGACCATTATGGCTCGCGCTTCCTGTTCGACGGCAAGGGACATGTCTACTGGTCGATGGGCGAGCGGCACGACTATCAGGCGGCGCAGAACCTGGCCACGCCGCTGGGCAAGATTCACCGCATCAACCTGGATGGCAGCATTCCGGCGGACAATCCCTTCGTTCATACGCCGGGCGCGATGGGCAGCATCTGGACCTATGGCCACCGCAACCCGGAAGGGCTGGCGATCGACCCGGTAACGGGCCTGTTCTGGGAAACCGAGCATGGTCCGGTGGGCGGCGACGAGGTCAACATCATCGAGCCGGGCAAGAATTATGGCTGGGGCGTCGTCACCATGGGGATCGAGCCGGGCATCTGGCGCCAATATGCGGCGGGCATGACGCCGCCGGTCACCTTCTACAATCCCTCGATCGGACCCGGCGGCATCACCTTCTATACCGGCGACAAGTTCCCGGGCTGGAAGAACAACCTGTTCGTCACCGGCATGGTCGGCCAGCGCCTGATCCGCATGGAGATCGACGGCCGCAAGATCGCGCACCAGGAGATCCTGTTTCAGGGATTCGGCCGTGTACGCGACGTGCTGACCGGCCCGGACGGCAATCTCTATGCGTTACTGCAGAACCGGAATGGCGATCCCAAGGGCGGCTCGATCATCCGGCTGGTGCCGGCGAAATGACGCCCGACCGACGCCGCCTGCTGACAGCAATGGGGGCCGCGGTGCTGGTCCCGGAAGTCGCGCAGGCCGCCGCGTCCGTCCGGGAGGCCACGCTGCATGGCCGTGACGCGCTGACCTTGTCCAACGGGCGGATGCAGCTTTCCGTGCTGCCGGGGGGCGGCTTTATCGGCGAGGTGCGGCTGACGACGGGACGCGAGCGTGCCGATGTCAACCCGATGCGGGTTCCGCACTATCCCACCATCGATCCCTATACCTTCGACTATGCCCGCGACGGATACCGCTATGGCACCGATGTCCAGGCACGGTTGATGTCCGGCTATATGGGCCACTTCACCTGTTTTCCGCAATTCGGCAACCAGCCCGAGGAGTTCAAGGCTGCCGACTACAATCAGCATGGTGAAGCGCTGGCCGTGAAGTGGCGGCGCGAATCGGCGGCCGCCGGCACGCTTTCCATGAGCGCTGAACTGCCACGCACCCGTTACCGCTTCGCCCGCGACATCACCATGCTGCCGGACGAGACCGTGGCTTATGTCACCGAGACCGCGACCAACCGGATGATCCAGGACCGGCCGCTGCAATGGGTACAGCATGTCACCATGGGTCCGCCTTTCGTCGCCAAGGACCGCATGTTCGTGGACGCCAGCGTCGATCGGGTGATGCTGGGCTGGGGCAATGATGCGCGCCTGGCCGATTGGCCGCAAAGTCCGGACGAAAAGGGCCGGATGCACGATTACCGCATCTTCAGCGGCGACACTGGCAAATGGCTGATGCAGCGGGCCGGCCGGAACTGGTTCGCCGCCTACAATGGCGACCTCAATCTTCTCTTTGGCCATGTCTGGGATGCGTCGCTCAATCCCTGGCTGCTCGACTGGCAGCAGAACAAGACCCAGATGAACAAGCCCTGGGATGGCAAGGTGGTGGCGCGGGGCCTGTGCTGGGGCGATAGCCTGATCCAGGGCGCGAAGAACGCCGTCGTGCAGGGCAGCAATTTCGGCGTACCGCAATATAGCTGGATCGACGGGCTGGGCACGCGCAGCCAGCGTTACGCCATCTTCGTGGCCGAAATCCCATCCGGGTGGCGCGGCGCCGAAAGCCTGCTCGCCGCGGACGGCGCCATCACCATCATGGAGAAAGAAACCGGCAGGACGCTGCGCATCAAGGCAGCGCAGATATAGGAGAGGCTCATATGAAGATGATTCTTCCCAGGCGCGATTTCCTCGCCCAGTTTGCGACGGGTGCGGCCGCGGTGGCGGCCGGAGCGATCGCCCTGCCGCCGCTGGCCTGGGCGCAGGAAAAGTCCAAGCTCAAAATCACCGGCATCCGGCTGGTCAGGCTGACGCCGAAAAACCCGCCGCCCAAATACACGCCCGCGCCCGGCTCCTGGTCCACGCAAGGGGTGGAAGTCTCGGCGCCTCCCAACATCTATCCCGAATTCCGCCCCACCCGCAGCCTGTTCGCCGCCAAGAATGTTCCGGGCTTCATGGTCGAGGTGACCACCGACAAGGGCATAACCGGCTATGGCCAGGGCGGGGCCGGCGGGGGCGCCATCGTGATGGGGCATTTCGCGGCGCTGATGATGGGGCGCGATCCCTTCGACATCGAGCGCAACTGGGACATCTGCTTCCGCGTAGCAGAAAGCTACGGCACAGAGGGCGTGACGATGAACGCCATCTCCGGCTTCGACAATGCGCTGTGGGACATTGTCGGCAAGGCGCTGGGGGTGCCGGTCTATGAGCTTTTGGGCGGCGAGACCAAGCCGCGCATCCCTGCCTATTGCACCGGCAACGACATCGAGCAGCATGTGCAGCACGGCTTCAAGCGCGTGAAAGTGGCGATGCCGGCCGGCCCGCCGCGCGGCGAGGAAGGCAAGCGCGAGAATGTCGAGCTGGTGGCGCGCGCGCGCAAGGCGGTGGGGCCGGATGGCGATGTGATGTGCGACTGCTGGATGTCGTGGGACGAGCAGTACACGATAGAGATGTGCAAGCTGATGGAGCCTTATCGCGTCAAATGGGTGGAAGAAGTCCTGCCGCCCTACGACTTTGCCGGCTTCGGGCGGCTGCGCCGCAAGATCACGTCCACCAATATCGCCACGGGCGAGCATGTCTATGGCCGCTACGGCTTCCGCAAGCTGCTGGACGCCGACGGCGCGTCGATCTGGCAGCCCGATGTGACCTGGTGTGGCGGCATGAGCGAACTGCGCAAGATCGGCGCGCTGGCCGATGCCTACGACATTCCGGTGATCCCGCATACCGGCGGCACCAACGGCGCCTGTCACTGGTCGCTGTCCCATGTCAACGGCCCTTGGGCGGAACTGTTCATGCCGCCGCCGGGCGGACCCAAACAGGTCTATGACATGTTCGACGAACAGTATGAGATCACCAAGGGCCCGGAAGGGCTCTACATGCATCCGTCCCGCACGCCGGGCTGGGGCTGGGATGATATGATCGCGACGCCTGTTTGAAGAACCCTGACCGTCATGGCCCGCTTTATGCGGGCCATTCAGTTGCTCTACCCAAAAACTGGATGGCCCGGACGGTCGCTAGCGCGTCCAGCGTGTAGTGGTGGGCCATGACGAGATGGATCAATTATGCTCCAGCTTCAGCACCTTCGCCAACACGGTATCGGCGATCCAGATGGTCTTCTGGTCCTTCGATACAGCCATGTAATGGCCTTCGCCGACATCGTTGGAATTGCGCACGGTGCCGTGCTTGCCGTACCAACCCTGCACCTTGCCGTCCCAGCCCAGCTTCAGCACCAGCCCGTCGCGGCCGGTCGACATCCATAGCTGTCCGGTGGCGTCCTCATAGAAGCCGCAGGTCAGGTTGTGCATCTGCAGCTCGCGCCGGTTCTTCAGGTCCTTGTCGAAGATGATGATCTTCTGGCTGGCGCGGTCGCCGACCCACACTTCGCCGGTGGGCGAGACGATCACGGTATGGATGGTGGGCAGCTTGCCGTCGGCATGGGCCAGGCTGGCGCTGGCCAGAAGGTGCCCGTCCTTGTCGAACTTCATCACCCGGGGATCGCTGCCGGGAATGGCCGGCGAGTGGGTGACGAATACGGCATGGCCCTTGGCGTTGTGGGTCTGCGGGCTGTCATAGGTGGCGCAGAAGGTGCAATCGGCCGGCGGGCTGGTACCGCCATGACTCTGCACCACATAGAAATTGTCGTCCTTGTCGAAGGCGATGTCCAGCGGCTGGTTGAACATGCCGTTCCACTTGCTGTCGTCCCAGGGCGCGTTCTCCCCGCGGGTGCCGAATACCTTCAGCACCTCGCCCTTGCTGTTGAGCTTGTAGATCACGTTGAGGAAGGAATCGATCGCCCAGATGTTGCCGTGGCGGTCCACGCGCAGCCCGTGCGGGTTCATCGCGATGTTGGGATTGAACACCCGCTTCACGGTGGTGCCGGTGGGATCGTATTCGACCATCATGATGGCGGGGTTGCGGTTGAACACCAGAAGATCGCCATTGGGCATCAGGGCGATGGCGGCCACATTGCCGAACTGCTCGCCCAAAGGCGCCACGGGCCGCTTGCCGAAATGATAGGGAAGCTGCGGCGCGTCGGGGAGGTGTACGGGGCCCGGCGGCTCGGGCTGCACCGGCAGCGCGTTGTATTGCTGCGCCAGCACGGGTGCCGCTGCCAGCGCGGGCACCGTCATCGCGGCCGCCATCAGTCCTGCGAAAAATCTCATCGGCATTTCCCCTCCGCTCTCAATATCGGTTGACGCCCTTGTGTCGCCACACCGCGCGCATCTCAGGCGACAGCGCAAAGGCGATGAAGGCGGTCGCATCCCTGGGATCGGCGCTGCGCGCGTTGACGGCGGTGGCCATGTCCATGTGCATGCCCAGTTCGGCGGGAAGCTGACCCACCAGATAGGGATTGGCGGTCGGCCTGTTGGTGGGATCGTGATCGCCATGGATCAGGCCCAGCCCCATCGCCTGGCCATCGCCGTCGCCGCGCTTCAGTGCCGGTTCGGCGTCACCCTTGATCGGTTGCCCCTTGATGCCGGCGAAATCCGGCCGCGCCAGCAGCCGCCCATTCATGCCCGCCTGCATGCTTCCGGTCGCCGGATCGGTATAGAAGACCGCCGAAGCGCTTTTCATCGCCGCGACCAGCTTCGGCACGCTGGCGATGTCGGGCGCCGGCGCGTCCGGCTTCTTGAACAGGCCGATCTCCACCCGTCCCAATGGGGTGAAGCCTCCGGAAAGGCCGCCATCCAGCGACAGCGTCCCCATCAGGTCCATGGGCAGCATCACCACATCGGCGGGCGGAGTTTCTTGTTGGATGCGGTCCACGATCTGGGCCATGCCCGCGACCAGGATGGTGATCTTGATGCCCGTCTTTGCGGTGAAGGCGGCGGCGACGTCACGCAGGCCGGAATTGGAGATCACACCGGGACTGATGACCCGCACATCCGCGGCCCGTGCCGAACCGGCTTGCGCTGCACCGCAACCAAGGGCAAGAAGGATTGCCAGCCAGCCCCTACGCACGGCGTTTCCCAACCGTTTTCCCGGATGGAAGCAAACGCCGGATCGGAACCATTTGCAAGACGGTCTCGGCGTCAGACCGGCACCTCAAGGGACACGCACAGGCCCTCCGGCCGAAAGTCGAACCAGGCCTGTTCGCCCTTCATCGTGCGTTCGATCAGTTTGCTGCCAAAGCCCCTGTGCCGCGGTGGCGCGACCCTGGGGCCGCCGCTTTCCTCCCAACGGAATGTCAGGCGCTGGCCCTTGGTTCGCCATGTCACGGCAACACGCCCTCCCGGCACCGACAAGGCGCCGTACTTGACCGCATTGGTCGAAAGCTCATGCACCGCCATGGCCAGCAGCAGACCGCGCGACGCGCTGACGCGGGTGGCATCGCCGTCCAGCGCGAAACGCTCCGGGTTGAAGGCCGCGCTCGCCCGCTCCACCACTTCGCGCACCGCCACATCGCCCCAATCCTGATTGGTCAACAGGTCATGGGCCTCGCTCATGGCGCGCAACCTTGCCCCAAAGGCATCGCGTTCCTCCTTCGGTGCGTGGCGGAAGGTCTGGGAGGCGATCGCCTGAACCATGCCAAGTGTGTTCTTCACGCGATGCTTAATTTCGTGGAGCAGCAGGTCCTTGGCGTCCTCGGCGCGCTTGCGCTGCGTCACCTCATCCTGCGCCGCCTTATGAAGCCGGGCATTGTCCAATGCGATGGCGGCATGGCTGGCAACGCCCACGATCAGATCCTGCGCCTCCTGCGTGAACACGCCCGGCTTCTCATGGCCGAAAAACAGCCCGCCCATCACCTCGCCCGAGCGCGAGATGACCGGCACCGCCAGATAACTCACCACCGGCAGATGACCTTCCGGCATGCGGTAAAGCGGCGGATCGTGGGCATAACGGGGATCGGTCCTGATATCGTCCGATCGCGCCGGGCCTTCGCCATTGAACGTCGCATGGAACAGCGGCATGTCGCGCGGCAAGCCAAATTCCGCGAAGGCGCTGCGCGGCGCTCCCGACAGGGTATAGGGCCGGCAGGCTTCTCCACTTTCGCCCGCCACCTTATGGAAGAATGCTCCATAGCGGGCGCCCGACAATTCGGTGGCGATGTCGGTTACCGTCTGCACAAGGCGTTCGGGGTCCAGGTCGCTGGACAGCAGCCTGGCAATGGAATTGAGCGTTGCCAGCCGCCATGTCTGGCGCTGAAGGGCCTGCTCGGACCGGCGCCGGTCGGAAATGTCCCGTGCGATCTTGGAAGCGCCCACGATTTCGCCCCTCGCATTGCGGATGGGGGAAATGGTCAGGGATATATCGACCAGCGATCCGTCTTTACGCTGGCGCAAGGTCTCGAAATGCTCAACGTGTTCGCCACGGCGGATCCGGGCCAGGATGTCCGGTTCCTCTTCTTGCCGGTCCTCGGGAATCAGCATCAGCACGGACTGCCCGACCGCTTCTTCTGCGGTATAGCCGAACAGCCGCTCCGCGCTCTTGTTCCAACTCTGGATGATACCGTCCAGATCCTTGCTTATGATGGCGTCTTCCGACGATTCCACGATGGCGCTGAGGTGGCCCTGGCTGCCCTCGAACCGCTTGCGCTCGCTTATGTCGACGAGGATGTTGACGGCGCCGGCCACCTCGGCCTTGTCATTCAGCAAAAGCGAAGGATAGGGCAGAAAAAAAGCATGACTTCCATCGGGACGTTCGACAATCATCTCGATGCCGTGATGCGGCCTGCCGGTTTTCAGGGTCAGCGCCAGCGGGCATTCCTGGAAGGGCATCGGGCTGCCGTCGGCGGCGAAAAGGCGTAGCCCACCGCACCATCTCTCCTCGCCTAGCCTGGGCGAGCGGCCCCAGAAGCGCCTGGCGGCGTCATTGTAAAAGGTGATCCGGCCTTCTGCGTCGGTCATATAGGCGGGAACGGCGAGGCCGGCCAGCAACTCCCGGGACTCGATACCCGCACCAGACATGACGGCCGGCATACTCGATCGCCACCCCTTTATGGGACGCCCCGCGTCGAAGAGGCCTCCGTCGCCGTCCATGGTTCCCCCTGTCGCTTGGGAATGCGAGTAAGCGCCAAAGGTTCCACGGCGAGGCGGGGAACAGCAGCGTTGCCCGCTCATTTGTTTAGGGAGCAGCCGAAAACGTACATAACCGCCATGGATAGCGGCAACATCACCCGGAGGGTCCTCGTCGTCGAGGACGAGTCGCTGCTGCGCATGGAGGTGGCGGAGGAGATGACCGCTGCCGGCTGGACACTCGCGGAGGCATCAAGCGGCGAGGCGGCTTTGGCGATGCTGGTGGACAATGAATTCGAGCTTCTGGTCACCGACATCCGGTTGACAGGGTCGGTGGACGGCTGGAAGGTGGCCGAGGCTTTTCATGAAGCGTTTCCGCAAGCGTCCGTGGTTTACGTCTCCGCCAATCCGGACCTGCCGGACCGCCGGGTGGAGGGCAGTGTTTTCCTGAGCAAGCCCTGCAATATCGATCAGCTTCTGCGGATATGCGATCGCCTGGCCGGCCGCTAGCTGCGATGCCAGTTGCGCCATTCGTTCAACACCAGCGCCAGGGTGAAAGTGTCAAACAGCGCCAGCGCCAGGATCCAGTTCGACCATTCCTCGAACAGCTCATAGGACATATAAGCGATGAAGCCGGCCAGGATGGTGGAGGCGAAGGGGAATACCCACACGCCGCGCCCCAGCAGCAGCACCATGGTGATGGCCATCTTCAAGGTGCCATGCACCAGAAGATAGAAGATCACGAAGCCGGTCTGGGACTGGGCCAGAAGCGCCGCGCCCTGGCTGATCAGATACGCAGCATGTTCATGGCCGCGGTCATAGAGTTCGGGCACCGGATAGGAAAGGACGAAGCTGTAGAGCTTTTGCGGTCCGCTGAGGGCAATGGTCAGGCCGCCGGCAAATTCCAGAAAGCCCACGAATCCCTTGAACAGGATCGTCACCAGATAGGCGAGATGGGTCAGGACGCGCAGGGGCGGCTGCGCAGGAGCGGTGGTGTGCATCGGCCTGTCCTATGGCATGCGCGGGCTGGTCGGGCAATCATGTGCCGCCGGCTCCGCCCGCCACCGGCGTGCCACAATTTCCCCGCACGATGACCACGAGAAGACTGGCGTCACCATAATATCCGGGAGGGGTTGTCATGAAGCGCCGCAGCGTAGTCTTAGGAGCCGCCGGCCTGATGCTGGCATCCGGTTTCACGGCATTCGCACAAGAGCCTGACGCCGCGCTCAGGGCCGCCGTCGCCGGCGCCCATCGCGATCCCGCCAATGTCGCCCGCGATGGCGCCCGCCATCCGGCGCAAAGCCTGACCTTCTGGGGGTTGAAGCCGCACATGCGGGTCATCGAGGTGGCCCCCGGCGGCGGTTACTGGAGCGAGATCCTGGCGCCCTATGCCAAGGCCACCGCCGGCACCTATATTGCTGCCCAAGGGCGGGCGGGCCAGAAGCTGCCAGGCAAGTTCGAGAATGCCACGGTGTATGGCAACGTCAACTACACCGTGTTTTCCAACGATTCGGGTGCCATGGGCCCGACAAATTCCGCCGATCTCGTACTGACGGCGCGCAATATTCATGACTGGCTGTGGACGCCCGGCATGGCTGAGAAGTTCATGCGCGATGCCTATGCCGTGCTCAAACCGGGCGGCATCCTGGCGGTGGAGGATCACCGCGCCGATCCGCGGCCGCAGCATGGCGATGCTCGCGATGGCTATGTGGCGACGGCGACCATCACCAATCTGGCCAAACAAGCCGGCTTCACGCTTGAGGCAAGTTCGGAAATCAACGCCAACCCCAGGGATACCAAGGACCATCCCTTTGGCGTGTGGACGCTGCCGCCCACGCGGCGCAGCGCGCCCCAGGGCCAGCCCGCCAACCCCAATTTCGACCACGCCAAGTATGATGCGATCGGCGAAAGCGATCGCATGACCCTGCGCTTCAGAAAGCCGGTCTAAATAAGTTTCTTGAGCACCGGGCGCAGCGGCCGCTCGGCCTCGTCATAGCTGCGCCAGGCCTTCGACTTTGCGATCAGGCGGGGCACGGTCCGCACCGTGAAGCGATGGGGATCGAGACCCTTTTTCACCTGCGACCATTCCAGCGGCATGGAAACGGTGGCGCCATCGCGCGCCCGTGGGCTCAATGGCGCCACTGCCGTCGACATGCGGTCGTTGCGCAGATAGTCCAGAAAGATTTTCCCCGAGCGCTTCTTCTTGGACATGTTGACCAGATATTTGTCGGGGCTGTCCGCCGCCATCTGCTCGCAGATGGCGCGCGCAGCGGCCTTGGCGTCTTTCCAGTCTATCCCGGCCGCCGAGAAAGGCGCGACCACGTGCAGGCCCTTGCCGCCGGTGGTCTTGGCGAACGCCACCAGGTTCAGGTCTTCCAGCCGCGCCTTCATCTCGCGCGCGGCGGCCACCACGGCGTCGAAATCCACTTCCGGCGCCGGATCCAGATCGAAGACATACCGCCCCGGCTGGTCAGGTTTGCCGGGTGCGCAATTCCAGGGATGCAGCTCCAGCCCACCGGCCTGCGCCACCGCGATCAGCCCTTCCGCGCGGTCGATCTGAAGATAGGGTTTGCGATCGCCGGAGACTTTCACCTGGCTCAAAAGGTTCGATTGACCCGCCATCGCATGGCGCTGGAAGAAACGCTCGCCCCCGATTCCATCTGGCGCGCGCACGATCGAACAGGGCCGGCCTTTTATGTGCGGCATCATCCAGGCGCCTATGCTTTCGTAATAGCGCGCCAATTCAAGCTTGGTCACGGGCTCACCATCGCCGGCATCGGGCCACAAGGCCTTGCCGGGATTGGAGATGGGGATATTGGATATAACCGAGGAGCCGCGAGAGGTCTTCGGGTCGCGGGTCGCCGCGGCCTTGGGCCGGCCTTTCGTGGGCGTCGCGGGCTGGGCCAGTTCTTTGGTCTTCTTCGGCGTTTCGGCCACCACCTCGGATGCGGGTTTGTCGGCGCGCAAGCCTTTGAACGCAGCCTGCCGCACCATCCCGTCACCCGTCCAGCCCGCGAATTCGATTTCCGCGACCAGCCGGGGCTTGACCCAATGCACGCCTGCCTCGCGGCGGGGCGCATTCCTGCCGCTGAAAGGACTTTGGTCGGCCTCCATTTCCTTTAGCCGCGGCAATAGTTGCTTGCGTTTGACGGCGGAATAGCCGGTGCCGACGCGCCCCACATAGGCCAGATGATCCCCGTCATGGACGCCTACCAGCAGCGAGCGGAAATTTCCGGCTGTCGTCGACCAGCCGCCGATCACAACCTCATGGGCCGCCCGGCATTTGGACTTGGTCCAATCCTCGCCCCGCCCGCCACGATAGGGCGCGCTGGCGCGCTTGGAGACGATGCCCTCCAGCGACATGCGGCAGGCTGATTGCAACACGGCATCGCCGCTGCTGGCGAAATGCTCGACGTAGCGCAGATTGGCGGCCTTTGCCGGCAACAGCGATTTCAGGCGGTCCTTGCGCGCGGACAGTGGTTGCGGCCTCAGGTCTTCACCGTCTTCGAACATCAGGTCGAAGGCGAAGAATATCAGCTTGTCCGTCTTGCCCTCCGACAGGGCCGCCTGCAACGCGGCGAAATCGGTGACGCCTTCGTGGTCCAGGGCGCAGATTTCGCCATCGATGATGCAACCGTCCAACTGGCTGCCCGTCTTGGCGATGGCATCGAACTTTCCGGTCCAGTCCAGCCCGGCGCGGGTCAGAAGCTTCACCTTGCCCCATTCCACCCGCATCTGGACGCGATAGCCGTCGAACTTGACCTCATGCACCCAGCCGGAGCCGGAAGGCGGCCGCTCGACCAGCCGGCAAAGCTGCGGCGTGACGAAGTCGGGCAGGGACGCGCGCTTTTTGGGGCGTGAGCGGGCTCTCGGCTTCGCCATGGCCGGGTCCGGCTCCTCATCGGCGTCGGCACGCGCGCTTTTGGACTGCCAGACCGCGTCCGCTCTGAAGGTCCGGGCGCGCATGAAGGGCTTGGGCTTCCGGCCCGTGCCGGCGGCAATAGCTTTCATTGCCCGGCCCGACGCCACGGAATGGTCCTTGTCCAGGATCGCCTCGCCATGGCCCTGGCTGGCATATTCGTCCCTGTGCTTGATCAGCAGCCAGTTGGTGCGCTTGCCGCCGAAGCGGTCGTTTCTCATGCGCACCAGAACCCAGCTGCCGTGCAGCTTTTTCCCGTCCAGGGTGAATTTCAGGTCCCCTTTCTTCAGCATCCTTTCGGGATCGCCCTGCGGCTCCCAATAGCCGCGGTCCCACAGCATGACCGTGCCGCCGCCATACTGGCCCTTGGGGATGGTGCCTTCGAAGTCGCCATAGTCGAGCGGATGGTCCTCCACCTCCACCGCCAGCCGCTTGTCGGCAGGATCGAGCGAAGGACCGCGCGTGACCGCCCAGGAGCGGAAGACGCCGTTCCATTCCAGGCGGAAATCATAGTGCAGGCGGGTGGCTTCATGTTTCTGGATCACATATCGCAGCCGCTTGCCGGGTCCGACCTTGTGCCGGCCGCTTGGTTCGTCCGTGATGGCGAAGTCCCGCATGGACTGGTATTTCGCCAGCGCGCTACGGGCAGATTTTGTGGTTTTGCGGCGAACTGTCTTTCCGGTCGTCTTTTTCTTCGCGGCCATGGCTGCTTCCCGTTGGAAACATAGTTCCACAACCCCGTTTCCGTTCCGAAGCCCGCAAAGGAAAAGCCCAGGAAAAACTCATGGCCGCGAAGAAAAAGGCGCGCACCAGCGGCGCACATCGCAAGACGGCCCGGCGATCGCCCGCCCATCGCGGCCATCACCGGCCTGCCAATTCCAACCAGCCGCACCTGTCCAGCCGGCCGGTGTGGCAAGGCAGCCTGCGCCTGTCGCTGGTTTCCTGCCCGGTGGCGCTTTTCGGCGCCACCAGCAGGTCGGGCACGGTCTCCTTCCATCTGCTCAACCCGGAAACCAACAACCGCATCCGCATGATCCCCACCGATCCCGACACCGGGCCGGTAGAGCGCGCCGACCTGGTCAAGGGTTATGAAATATCGAAGAACCATTACGTCGTCCTCGATAACGAGGAGTTGGATGCCGTCAGGCTGGAGACGACCAAGACCATCGACATAGAACGTTTCGTCGATTCCGATGACATCGACCGGTTGTACTGGAACACGCCCTATTACCTGCTGCCGAACGAGAAGGGCGGCCTGGAGGCCTATACGGTGATCCGCGAGGCGCTGAAGAAGACGGCCCGCTTCGCGCTTGGACGGGTGGTGATGCACGGCCGCGAGCGGCTGGTCGCGCTGGAGCCGCGGGGCAAGGGCATCCTCTGCTACACGCTGCGGATGGGCGACGAGGTGGTGCAGCCCAAGGATGCTTTTGCCGACATACCCGCCGAAAGGCCCGATCCGAAAATGGTGGAGATCGCCCAGAAGATCATCGAGCAACAGGAAGGCCCTTTCGAGCCCGACACGTTCGAGGACCGTTACGAGAACGCACTGCGCGACCTGATCCGCCGCAAGGAACGTGGCGAGAAGCTGGTCACCGCGGAACCTGTGCCGGAAGACAATGTGATCGACCTGATGGCGGCGCTGAAAAAGAGTCTCAAGGGAGGAACGTCCGGCCCGACCCGACGGCGCAAGGCCGGATGAGTGGTGGGACGCCGCCGAGTTCCCGACAGGGTCTCCTGTTTCATTGGGCACCTGTTTCATTGTGCACCTGTTTCATTGTGCATCTGTGACGTGGATTAACCCTTAGCGCATTCCCGGTCTTGATCGCCGTGATGGACGGCGCCTACATTCCATCGGGATCGCGAGAAGTGCGGGGTCTGCCCGCTAAGCCGGTCGGGGTGACTGATATGGCGGAGAAACCCGGGGAGCATGGCTCCGAAGGCGCGATCTTTATTGGTGCCGGTGTTGAAATCAAAGGCGAAATGACGGTCCCCGGCGCCGCCACCGTGGATGGGACGTTCGAAGGCGCGCTCAAGGCCAAGAGCCTGCTGGTTGGTCTGACCGGTCATGTCGCCGGCGAAATCAACGTGGAGATCGCGGAGGTGCGCGGCACCGTCGGCGACAAGCTGGTCGTGCGGTCCCGGCTGGTCGTCCGCTCCAGCGGCACCATCGCCGGCTCCTGCAGTTACGCCAGGATCATGGTCGAAGAAGGCGGCGAACTGTCCGGATCGATCGAGAAGATCGACCCTCCCGCGGCGGAACAGAAGATCATATCCCTGCAGCGCGGCGATTGACCGTCCTTTTGGGCCTTGGATTCTATGGTGATCCACCGATGTATGACTGCTCGCTGATCACTGTTCCCCAGCGCGAGGACGAGGTCGCCGATTATGACTGGGAGAATTTTCCGCCCAGCAGGCACTGCAAGGGCAAGACCAGCTTCTGCATCATCGACGCTTGCACCGGGATCGAAGGCAAGCTGATCACCCGTACCGCCTTCATCCATGGCCAGGTTCACGGGCTGGTTTTCGCCGAGCATGTCACCGTGGAGCCCATGGGAACGGTGGACGGCCTGATCTTCTGTCGAACGCTGACTGTCTTAGGCGCGATCCATGCCGATGTCATCTGCGACAGCGTCCTGGTGCGCAGCGGGGGATGCCTGTCGGCCACCCTGAAATATCGCACCATCAGGATCGAGGCCGAGGGACTGGTAGGGGGCCTGTTTGAGCGTCGGCTGGCCGTCAACACGCCGCTCGGAACGACCTTCGCCTCCATGTCCGGCAGGGCGCGCCGCTAGAGCGCGATCCGGGCGAGGGGATACCGCGAGACCCGGAAATCGCGCGACCGAACAACAAGCTGCAGCATGATCCAGATTCAAGGAAGATGGATCATGCTCTAAGAAACTCGGTCCCGGACATATAACACTCTCTGCTCTGTATATATGCTCCTGTAGTGACTGCATTTGCAAGTCACTTGCAAATGCAGTCACCCTGTGGTTTAGGAAAGCCGCGAAATGAGGGAAGGCTTTCGGTCGTGCCACTCGATGTTCCTGCTGTCGCCAACCGGCCGCCCAAGCGGTCTTTTACCCGGCCGGTACCGCGGATCGTCGTCGAGGCGCTGCTGGCCGGCGGCAAGGAGGCGATCCTGCTGCATGACGGCACCGAATACCGCCTGCGCCTCACCAGCAACGGCAAGCTGATCCTGACCAAGTGAGGGGGAATCATATGAAGGCCCCGTCGACCTTCATCCCAGTCACCGGCCAGGGCCGAGCCGCCGTCCGACATAGCACCAAGCCAGCCCCAGCCGCGCCCGCGGCCATGGATGCCAGCCAGGTCCAACCACCAACGCTGATCCAAGGGGTCCTTTCATGTCTTCCATTATCGCTAGCCGCCGCAATCGCGCTCTTGCCGGCGCCTCCGCCAGCCTTCTCGGCGCCATGCTGATGGGCGCGCCCGCAAACGCCCAGCAAGCTTCGGGTTCGGTGGTGCTGGGGCCGGTAACGGTGGAAGGCACGGGCGAAAGCAATGCGCTCACCCACAGCCCGCCGCCGGTGGCCGCCATGCCCACCACCAGCCTGCAGGACACACCCCAGGCGGTCAGTGTGGTGGATGCCCAGACCATGAAACAGCAGGCGACGACCACGCTGAACGAGGCGCTGCGCAACGTGCCCGGCATCACCATCGCCATCGGCGAAGGCGGCACCCTGGCCGGCGACCAGTTCAAGATCCGCGGCTTCGACGCCAAGGATGACGTCTATCTCGACGGGCTGCGCGATTTTGCCGCCTATACCCGCGACAGCTTCGACTATCAGGAAGTGCAGGTGCTGAAGGGTCCGTCCGGCCTGATGTTCGGCCGCGGCACCACGGGCGGGGCCATCAACACCATCACCAAGACGCCGTTCCTGGAAGACAGCGTGATCGGCCGCCTGGAGGGCGGCAACGGCGACCATGTGCGCGCCACCGCCGACATCAACCATGTGCTGTCCGATACCGCGGCGGTCCGCCTGAACCTGATGTTCACCGACACCGGCGTGGTGGACCGCGACCTGGTCCATTCCACCCGCTGGGGCATCGCGCCCTCCATCTCGCTGGGCCTGGGCACCAACACGGTGTTCAACCTGAACTATATCCACCAGCAGACCTCGGCTCGTCCGGACTACGGCATCGTGATCGCCACGCCGCCGGTTTCTTTCTATGCCGCGCCGGCCAGCGAGTTCGGCGTACCGCGGCGGAACTATATGGGCCTGAAGGCGGACCATGACAAAAACACCGCCGACCTGATCACGGCCAAGATCAGTCACGTCGCCAATGACTGGCTGACCCTGCAGAACGACCTGCGTTATGCCACCTATACCCGCGATTTCCGCTACTCCTCGGTGGACGCCTGCGACAACACCGCGGCGACCAGCTATTGCAACCTGCATCTGTTCGGCATCGCCGCGCCCGGCACCGCCATGGGCAGCTTCGATCCGACCCAGACGCTGGCCGTCACCGGCGGCAGCGGTCCCTATCTGCAGAACAGTTGGGGTGTGCAGGATGTGTTCAGCGCCACCGCCGACTTCCGCATCGGCGGCTTCCGCAATGTGACCATCGCGGGAATCGACGTCAGCTATCAGCGCTCGGACCGCACGGTGCTGGCCTACAGCCTGCCGCCGGGCCCGGACGCGACGCTCTATCCGATCGGCAACCATTCGGCCAGCCGCCGCAATATCGGCTGGTCGCTATACCATCCGACGCACCAGCCTATTGCCGGCTATGCACCCATCTACCCCACACCGGCCGATCCGGGCAGCGACAGCGCCACCAGTGTCGTCAACTCCATCGGTGAGGCGACCGATCCGGCCATTTTCGTCGCGGACCGCTTCTGGTTCAACGACCGCTGGTCGCTGATCGCGGGCATGCGCATGGACCAGTATCGGGCTTATTACACCAGCACCGCCGTCGGTACGCCCGCCGATCCCTATCCGGTGACCAAATACAAGGCGCCATCCTTCCTGTTCTCGCCGCGCGCCAGCCTGGTGTTCGAGCCCGACCAGACGCAGACCTATTACCTGTCCTGGAGCAAGGGCGCGACGCCGATCGGCACCTCGATGGTGGGCTCGCCCAACCCCATCCGCTCCACCGACCAGGCGGCGCTGCGGCCCGACAAGACCGAGTCCGTCGAACTGGGCGCCAAGTTCAGCCTGTTCGACGGCGCGCTGGGCCTGACGGGTTCGCTGTTCAACGTCACCAAGTCCAACGCGCTCCAGACCGATCCGGTCAGCGGCGCGGTGCTGCTGCAATCCAGCCAGAAGCAGCGGGTGCAGGGCTTCGAGGCCTCGGCCACCGGCCAGGTCCTGCCGCACTTCAACCTCACGGCCGCTTATACCTATCTCAACCCGGTCGTCGTCGACGACGCCACCAATCCCTATAATGTGGGCAGGCAGATCACCTTCGTTCCCAAGCATGCCGTCGCGCTGTGGGGCGATTATGACGCGGGCGACCTGGTCGAGGGCCTGTCGGCGGGCGGCGGCGTGATCTACCAGAGCCATTTGTTCAACGGCTATACCGCGCCCAACCCGACTGCCTATCCGCTCGGCCGCATCGTGCGCATTCCCGAGACGGTGGAGCTGGATGCCGTGGTGGCCTACGACTTCAAGCCCTATCGCATCCAGTTCAACGTCAACAACCTGACCGACCGGCTGAATTACAGCCAGTCCTTCGGCAATCGCGGCACGCCCGCGGCAGGGCGCACCTTCATCGTATCGCTGGAGGCCGCGCTGTAGCCATGCTGGTGCATGTCCCCCAGTTGCTGTCCGCCGGGCAGGTCGCCGAAATCCGCGACGTGCTGACGGGCACCAGCTGGGTGGACGGCAAGGTGACGGCCGGCGCCCAGTCGGCGGGAGCCAAGAACAATCTCCAGGTGCCGGAGGAATCGCCCGCCGCCCGCGCCCTGGGCGACCTCATCCTGGGCGCGCTGGGCAAGAACCCGCTGTTCAACGCCGCCGCTCTGCCGCTGCGCGTCTTTCCGCCCCTCTTCAACCGCTATGACACCGGCATGGCGTTCGGCCCGCACATCGACAACGCCATCCGTTTCGTCAAGCCCTCGATTGCCTCGGGCGCGCCCATCCGCGTGCGCACCGATCTGTCGGCGACACTGTTTCTTACCGATCCGGCCGACTATGACGGAGGCGAACTGGTGATCGAGGACACCTATGGCTCGCACGGCGTGAAGCTGCCCGCCGGCGACATGCTGCTCTATTCGGCCACCAGCCGCCATCATGTCACGAAGGTTACACGCGGCAGCCGCTGGTCGTCATTCTTCTGGGTCCAGAGTATGATCGGCGATGAGGCCGCGCGGACCATGCTTTTCGAGCTGGACACCGCCATCCAGGGCCTTCGCAGCCGGCATGGGGATGAAAGCGAAATCGTCGCCCTGACGGGGCTTTATCACAACCTGGTCCGCCGCTGGGCGGATGCCTGAGAGGGGACGCCATGAAATTCGCCGACATCCGGCACGCGCTGTTCACCGTTCATATGTGGGTGGGCCTGATCCTGGGCATTCTGTGCGCTGTCCTGGGCCTGTCCGGAAGCGTGCTGGTTTATGACGATGTCCTGAACAAGTTGTTCGATCCGCCACCCTTCGCGGTCACGCAGGGCTCGCCCTTGCCGCTGGCGATGATCGCCGATGCCGCGCGCGGGGCGGCGCAGGAAAAAGGCATTACCCCCGGACAGCTCCAGATCGCCTTTCCGAAAAAGCCGGCGGACGCGGTGGCCGTGCGCGTGGGTCAGATCAGCCCCATGGGCACGATGGGCGTACAGAGCGGACCGCGCCGGGCGGGCCTTCAGGTCTTCATCGATCCGGTGTCTGGTCAGGTGCTTGGGACACGCAGCGCCATCGGCTCGTCCATCGTCCGCTTCGCCCATCAGTTGCATGGCAATTTCCTTCTGGGCCGCCAGGGCCGTTCCATCGTGGTGGGCTGGCTGGGCGTGGCCATGCTGCTTTTGGGCGCCAGCGGCCTTGTCCTGTGGTGGCCGAAGCGGGGGCAGTGGAAATACGCCTTCTTCGTGCGCGCCACCGCGCAAGGCTTGCGTTTTCATCGCGAGCTTCACGCCGCGACGGGCATCTGGATCTTCGTGGTTTTCATGATCGTCAGCTACAGCGGTCTGGTGCTGGCCTGGCCCCAGTTGCTGGGCCCCGGCGGCCCCGGCCCGCGCGACGTGCCGCATGTAACGCCGGGCGACACCGCGGCGATCGGGCCCGACCGCGCCCTGGCGCTGGCCAAGGCTGCCATGCCGGGTGTGGCGCCGGACAGCATCACTTTGCCCGTCCGTCCCGACCAGCCCATCACGGTCGGCTTCATGGTGCATGACGCGGTGCGCGCCAGCGTGCTGGTCGATCCCTGGAGCGACAAGGTGATCGGTGTGCGCGACAATTCCGCCAGCGTCCTGGCGTGGATGCGGCCCCTGCACCAGGGCACCGGCCTGGGCGTGGTCTGGCGCTTCCTGGTGTTCCTGTCGGGGCTTGTGCCGAGCCTGTTCGTCGTCACGGGCATCATCATGTGGCTGAGAAAGCGCCGCCGCCATCTTCCCATGACGGCTACCCTGGATGAGATTCCGGAAGAGGTCCTGGACGAGGAAGAGCCGGCATGACTGTTCCCGTCCCGCTGAACGCGTTCGACAACGCTCATGCGGTCGGGCCCCTGCGGGCGCGCAAGCCGGTGGATGCCGGCAAGCTGGTGGGCATGGGGTTGACGGTCGCGTTCCATGTGGCGGCAGTGATGGGGCTGCTGGCCATGGTGCATGTCGCGCCGGTCGAACTGCCCAAAGTCATGATGGTCCAGATCAACATGGAAAAGCCGAAGCAGGCGAAGAACGATCTGCCGCCGCCCACCCTGGTCCAGCCCACGGTGGTGAATGTGCCTGTTCCGGTCGTGCCGCCGACCGCGCCTTCGCCGGTGGTGATGGTGCCGCCGCCGGTCGCCGCAGAACCTGCGCCGCCGCCGCCGCTGCCCGCACCCGGCGCCGAGAACGGCCAGGCTCACCAGGATTTCATCGCCCGGCTTCTGGCCCAGTTGAACCGCTTCAAACAATATCCGCGCGCTGCCCGCCAGGCGCGCATCCAGGGCGTGGTGATGCTGCATTTCCTGATGGACGCAAAGGGGCGGGTGCTGCGGGCGGACATCGCCAAAAGCTCGGGCCGGGCGGTGCTGGATGCCGAGGCATTGGCCCTGATCCGGCGCGCCGAGCCCCTGCCGCCCTTGCCGGCCGATTTTCCCACCCGCACCCTGGATGCGGTGGTGCCGGTGGAATTCTCGCTGAACGGCTAACCGGGATGGGCGGTTTTGGGGGGCGCTTTCCCCGTCCGTTCAAATGCGAAATGGTCGCGGATATGGGCGTTGAAGAATTCGCCCTTGGACGGCGCCTGGCGCATCGCTTCCGCCGCTTCCGCAGGCACGTCCAGATAACGGTAGACCGAGCCGTTCTGGAAAGTGATCTCCAGCATGTGCCCGTTGGAGAAATAACGAAATCCGGCGATGACGCTGGACGGCATGGATCAGCGGGCAGAGCGGGGCCCGTGATCGACGCCGCCTTGCGGATTGGCCTTGTTGGGCTCGGGCTGTTGCCGGTCCGACATGCGCTGGCCGGGATTTTTTTCCGGCTGGTTCTTCTTCTGATCGCTGGCACCGTGCTGCTTGCGGCTGTTGCCGATACTTCCCATCGATTGTCCCATCATCGCCTCATTCGCGGATGAACTTGTGGAAGCGGCTTGTTTTGCCGTCCTCCGTACGTTCCTGGTACAGGAAGGACAGCTTTTCCCGGTCGAATTTGCGGAAGAATTCCGACCAACTCACGTCCGAAAGATTTTCGTCGGCCGGTTCGAAATCCAGCCTGAGAATGCCGGCTTCGCCGTCACTCTTGGTGGCGCTGACGCTCGCGGGGTGTCCGCCGCGCGCTTCCGCCCAGGCGCGGATGGTGTCGTGGTCCTGTGTCGTCTTGGCTTGTGACATCGCCTTTCCTCCCGAAGGAGCGGCCGCCGCCCCGACGGCGGCGGCCGCCTTGTTCACTGCCAGTCGCGACTGACATTGTAATAGGAGTAGGTCTGCTCGCGGATCGTGCCCAGACTGCCGTCATGCTTGGTCAGGTCCTTGAGCGCATAGGCCGGCGCCTTTTCGATACTGTCCTTGTTCAACGGCACGACATAGCCGCCCATGTCTTCGGAATAATCCAGCATCGACCATGGGACAGGATAGTATTTTTCGCCCATGCCCAGAACGCCGCCAAAGCCCAGCGCGGCAAACATGATCTGGTTCGATTGCTTGTCCAGCACGACATCCTCCACCGTGCCGATCTTGTCACCGGCATCGTTGTAGACCGGGGTTCCCCGGACCTTCGATGCGAGGATAGCCGTTGTGTGACCGCTTGGGGTCGTCATGAAGTCCTCCTGAAGTTGAGTTCCTTTGCGTAACGTCACTGTCGGCCCGCTGTTGCGCGCGCCCGTAAATATTTGCGCTGATACGAGAACGGCGGGGAATAGCTCTCGCCATCCTCGCCGTTCTTTCGTGATTTGACGGTCCTTCGACCATCTCCTCACAGTCTGATAACAGCGACGTCAGGCAGCCGTTCCGGGAACCTCATTGGATTGTGATCACATGTTTGTAACCGCTCGCTGCCCCGGCCGGCTCCTGCGCCGCTAGTTTGGGCTGACAGGCAAAAGCAGCCACGATAGGTTCCGTGCCGGGCAGGAGGCGGGCCATGATCGACGGGGACTATGACTACATCATCGTGGGCGCGGGCTCGGCCGGCTGTGTTCTGGCCAACCGTCTCAGCGCCGATCCGGGAACGCGGGTGCTTCTGCTGGAGGCGGGCGGGCCGGACGACTGGATCTGGTTTCACATTCCGGTCGGCTATCTGTACCTGATCGGCAATCCGCGCAGCGACTGGATGCTGGAGACCGAGGCCGAGCCCGGCCTGAACGGACGCAAGCTGAACTATCCGCGCGGCAAGGCGCTGGGCGGGTCATCCTCCATCAATGCCATGCTCGCCATGCGCGGGCAGGCCGGCGATTACGACCATTGGCGGCAGCTTGGCCTGACCGGCTGGGGCTGGCGGGACGTGCAACCCTTTTTCCGCGCGATCGACCGTTCCTTCCTGGGCGACAGCGAGCATCACCGCGCCGACGGCGAATTGTCGGTGGAAGCGCCGCGGGTACGCTGGGAGATTCTGGACGCCATCATCCGTGGCGCCCAAGAGATGGGCATTCCCCCCTGCGCCGACCCCAATGCCGGAGACAATGAAGGGGCCTATTATTTCCACGTCAACCAGAAGCGGGGGCGGCGCTGGTCCGCGGCGCGCGGTTTCCTGCATCCGGTGCTGAACCGGCCGAACCTTCGGCTGGAGACCGGCGTGCTGGTGGACAAAGTGACGTTCGATGGCCGTCGCGCCACCGGCATCCGGTTCCGCCGGGACAACCAGACGGCGACCGCGCGCGCCAAAGGCGAAGTGATCCTGTCGGCCGGGGCGATCGGTTCACCGGAAATCCTGCAACGCTCGGGTGTCGGGCCCGCCGCCTGGCTGGGCGGGACAGGCATCGCCGTCACCCACCCGCTGGAAGGCGTGGGCCGTAATCTTCAGGATCATCTGCAGCTTCGCGTCATGTTCCATGTGAAGAATGTGAGGACGCTGAATGAGACCTATTATTCCCTGCTTGGCCGGCCGCTGATGGCGCTGCAATATGCGCTGCTGCGGCGCGGGCCCATGACCATGGCGGCGTCGCAGCTCTGCGTCATCACCCGCTCCGACCCGGCCCGGCAGCGCGCCAATATCCAGTTCCACATCCAGCCCCTGTCGCTGGACCGTTTCGGCACGCCCCTGCACCGCGAACCGGCGGTCACTGTCAGCCCCTGCAACCTGCACCCGTCGTCGCGCGGCGAGGTGCGGATCATCTCGGCCGATCCCGCCGCCAGGCCGTCGATCCAGCCCAATTACCTGTCCACAGACGAAGACCGGCGCATCGCCGCCCAGTCCATCCGCCTGACACGGCGGCTGATGGCCCAGGACGCGCTGGCAAAATACCAGCCGGAGGAGTTCCGCCCCGGTCCGGCTACCGGCGACGACGATGCCGCGCTGATCCATGCGGCGGGCGACATCGGCACCACCATCTTCCATCCGGTCGGCACGGCGAAGATGGGGCTGGTATCCGACCCGCTGTCGGTGGTGGATGAACGCCTGCGCGTGCACGGGCTGACAGGACTGCGGGTGATCGACGCCTCGGTGATGCCGACCATCACCTCCGGCAATACCAACACGCCTTCGATCATGATCGGCGCCAAGGGCGCGGCGATGGTGCTGGAAGACGCAAAGGCGCGTTGACTTACGTAATCGGCGCAGGATTGAACAGGACCAGGTCATTGGCCAGGCCCCATTTGTCGGCCCAGACTTGTTTTCGCCCGCTCGCCACGTCCAGCATCAGGTGGAACAGCTCCCAGCCCACCTCTTCGATGGTCTTCTCGCCGGTGGCGATGGCGCCCGCGTCCAGGTCGATCAGGTCGGCCCAGCGCCGCGCCAGGTCGGAACGGGTCGAGACCTTGATCACCGGCACGGCCGCCAGGCCATAGGGCGTGCCGCGCCCGGTGGTGAAGACGTGCAGGTTCATGCCGCTGGCCAGTTGCAGCGTGCCGCAGACGAAATCCGACGCCGGCGTGGCGGCGAAGATCAGGCCTTTGGTTTTCACCCGCTCGCCCGGCTTGAGCACGCCATTGATGGCGCTGGTGCCCGACTTGGCGACCGATCCCAGCGACTTCTCGATGATGTTGGACAGGCCGCCCTTCTTGTTGCCGGGGGTGGTGTTGGCGCCGCGATCGACGCCACCTTCCGCCAGGTATTTGTCATACCATCGCATCTCGGCGACCAGCGCCTCGGCCACCTCACCGGTCGCGGCGCGCGGCGTCAGCAGATGGATGGCGTCGCGCACCTCGGTCACTTCCGAGAACATCACGGTGGCGCCGGCGCGCACCAGAAGGTCGGCGCAATAGCCCAGGGCGGGGTTGGCGGTCAGGCCGGAAAAGGCGTCCGACCCGCCGCACTGCATGCCCACCACCAGCTCGCTGGCGGGCACCGTCTCGCGCCTGCGCTGGTTCAGCACTTTCAGGCGCGCCTCGACCCGTTCCATGATGGCGGCGATGTTGGCGCCGAAGCCTTCATGGTCCTGCATCCGCATCGTGTCGCCGCCGGCCGCCCTTTCGGGCACCAGCCTTTCGGGCGCCAGCTTTTCACAGCCCAGCCCCACCACCAGCACCTCGCCGCCAAAGTTGGGATTCTGCGCCAGGCTCTGCAGGGTGCGGATCGGCACTACCGCCTCGGGCGCATTGATGGCGACGCCGCAGCCATAGGCATGGGTCAGCACCACCACATCGTCGACGTTCGGATATTTGGGCAGCAGTTCGGCCTTGATGCGCTTCAACGCATATTCCATCGTGCCGGCCACGCACTGCACGCTGGTGGAGATGGCCAGGATGTTCTTGGTCCCCACCGTGCCGTCGGCGTTGCGATAGCCTTCAAAGGTATGGCCGGTCAGCTTCTCGCCCGGCGCGGGCGGGCGCGTCGCCATCTCCAGCGCATCCAGCGGCGGCGCAGCAGCCATCCGCGTATTGTCTTCGTTGATCCAATCGCCGCGCTTGATGGCGCCGGTGGCATAGCCGATCACCTCGCCATAGCGGATGATCTTGCCGCCTTCGGCAATATCGGCCAGCGCGATCTTGTGGCCTTGGGGCACGAACTGGTTCAACACCAACCCGTCGGGAAACGCGGTGCCGGCGGGCAATCCCAGCGTATTGACCGCGATGGCGACATTGTCTTTCGGGCTGACCTGGATGCGGCGGGGGGCCTCGTGCGACGGCTTGGATTGGATGTTCATGGCGTCACTATACCACTAACGCACCAGGCAGGGCCGCTTCGGATCGAATTTCCAGCCCGGAATCAGGAACTGCATGGCGGCGGCGTCGTCGCGCGCGCCAAGCCCCATGGATTTGTAGGCTTCATGCGCCTTTTCCACCTGGGCCATGTCGATTTCGATGCCCAGGCCGCCCCGGCTGGGCACATCCACCAGGCCGCCCTTGATCTGCAGCGGTTCGCGGGTCAGGCGTTGGCCGTCCTGCCAGATCCAGTGGGTGTCGATGGCGGTGATGTTGCCCGGCGCGGCGGCGGCGCAATGGGTGAACATGGCCAGCGACACGTCGAAATGGTTGTTGGAATGGCTGCCCCAGCGCAGATCGCGGTCGGCGCACATCTGGGCGACACGCACCGATCCGCGCATGGTCCAGAAATGCGGATCGGCCAGCGGAATGTCCACGCTCCCCAGGTCGATGGCATGCACCATCTGGCGCCAGTCGGTGGCGATCATGTTTGTGGCGGTGGGAAGGCCGGTGGCACGGCGGAACTCGGCCATGATCTCGCGGCCGGAATAGCCGTCTTCGGCGCCGCAGGGGTCCTCGGCATAGGCCAGGATGTCGCCGCGCCCCTTGCATAGAGAGATGGCTTCCTTCAGCGACCAGGCGCCGTTGGGGTCCAGCGTGATGCGCGCCTTCGGAAAGTATCTGGCCAGCGCCTCGACAGCCTTGATCTCTTCCGCCCCGGCCAGCACGCCGCCTTTCAGCTTGAAGTCGTTGAAGCCATAGCGCTCATAGGCCGCCTCGGCGGTGCGCACGATGGCGTCCGGCGTCAGGGCTTCCTCGTCGCGGACCTTGAACCAGGAATTTTGCGTGCTGCCGTGGCGATAGGGCAGGGTGGTCCTGGTCCGGTCGCCGATGAAGAACAGATAACCCAGCATCTCGACCTTGTCGCGCTGCTGGCCTTCGCCCAGCAGCGCCGCCACCGGCACGCCCAGATGCTGGCCCAGCAGGTCCAGCAGCGCGCACTCCAGCGCGGCCTGGACATGCACCGTGGTGCGCAGGTCGAAGGTCTGCAAGCCCCGCCCGCCCGCGTCGCGGTCGGCGAAGCGGTGCCCAACCTTAAGCAGCACCCTGTTCCAGTTGCCGATAGTCTGTCCCACCACAAGGTCGCGGGCATCTTCAAGCGTCTGGCGAATCTTCTCGCCGCCCGGCACTTCGCCCAGGCCGGTATGGCCGGCATTGTCGGACAGGATCACCAGGTTGCGGGTGAAGAAGGGCCCATGCGCGCCGGAGAGGTTCAGCAGCATGCTGTCCTGCCCCGCAACCGGAATGACTTTCATATCGACGACGCACGGAGCGTCGTGGGGCATATCGACGACGCGCGGAGCGTCGTGGGGCGTACCGGCAGGCTCCTTGTTCATGTCTGGCTATTCCGCTCTCAGCACCACACGCTTGATCTCGCCGGTGATGAAACCATAGCTGATCATCGCCACGATGGAGTGGGCGAAGACGAAGACCAGCGCCATGTCCCAGTTGTTGCCGGTCGCGGCCAGGATGTAGCCGATGCCGATGGGGGTGAAGATGCCGGCGGCGTTGCCGAACAGGTTGAAGATGGCTCCCGACAGGCCGGTGGCCTCGCGCGGAGCGGCGTCGCTCATCACCGCCCAGCCCAGCGCGGCGATACCCTTGCCGAAGAAGGCGATCGTCATGAACATCAGGACCAGCCCCTGGGAGTTGGTATAATTGGCGCCCAGGATGCCGCAACTGATGATCAGGCCCAGGATGATGACCGTCTTGCGCGCCCGCGACAGCGGCATGCCCCGCTTCAGCAGCAGGTCTGAAAGAACCCCGCCCAGGATACCGCCCACGAAGCCGGCGATGGCCGGGCCCGCCGCCGCGAAACCGGCGACGGTCAGGCTCATGTGGCGGGCCTGGACCAGATAGACGGGAAACCAGGTGGCGAAGAAATAGGTCAGCGAGGTGATGCAGTACTGCGCCAGGTAGATGCCCAGCAGCATGCGGCTCTGCAGCAACTGGCCCACCGACGACCAGCGGATCGGTTGCGGCTTTTCGGCGGGCCGGTCCAGATTCACCAGGGCGCCGTTCTTCTCGATGTAATCATATTCCTGCTTGCTGATCCATTTGTGGCGCGCCGGCGAGTCCACGATGATCCAGAACATGACCACGCCCGCGATCCCGATAAGACCCGTCACCAGGAAGATGGAACGCCAGCCGTGATATTGCGCCAGCCAGCCCATCAGCGGGGCGAAGGCTACCAGCGAGAAATACTGCGCGGCGTTGAAGATGGCGCTGGCGGTGCCGCGTTCGGAATTGGGGAACCAGTTGGCGACGATGCGCGCATTGGCCGGGAAGCTGGGAGATTCGGAAACGCCCAGCAGCAGGCGCAGCATGAACAGGGAAATCGCCACCGGGACCACGGCCACCCAGGACACGAAAGCCTGCAGGATGGTGAAGATCGCCCAAAGGGACGCGGACCATAGATAGACAGGCCTGGAGCCGTAACGGTCCAGCAGCGCGCCGCCTGGTATCTGGCCGGCGACATAGGACCAGCCAAAGGCCGAGAAGATGTACCCCACCTCGACCGCGGTCAGGCCCACTTCGTGCTGCAGCGGCACCGCCGCGAAGGAAAAGGAATTGCGACTGGCATAATTGATGGCCGAAATGATGAACAGAGTCGCGATGATCCAGAAGCGGACATGGCTGTTCTTGGTGTCGGAATCGTTCATCGACGCATCCCCTGGTTACCGCATATGCGTTCCCGGACATCGGGCCGCGCGGCTTGTTGGCCAAATGGCATTGCCGAAATCGCATCGCCGCAATAGCCGGCGCCGGAACGGCATTGAAAGATAGGTGCCGCCACCTTCGCCCGTCCAAGCCAAAGGTTCAAGCGATCTATACCGTATTTGGATCAATCCCCGTCCTGGTGCAGTTGGTCCAGGAAGGCGGCCAGCGCCGGATTGTCATTGTCGCTGCGCCAGGCGGCGTAAAGCTCCACCGGCTGGGCCGGATTCGTCTCGACATCGCGGAAATGCACATCGTCGAAATGCAGGCTTGTCGCCGCCTCCGGCACCAACGCCGCGCCGATGGCCGCGCGCACCAGCGCCAGCATGGAATGGATCTGGCTGAGCGACTGCACCCCCTGTGGCGCCACGCCCGCCGTCTCGAACTGATCCATCAGCATGTCGTGGAAGTAGCGTGCTCCTTCCGGCGCGTACATCACCAGCGGCTTCTTGTCGAAATCGGCCAGGGTGAGGGCGGCTTTGGCCAGCCGTTCGTCGCCGGCGGGCAGGGCCGCCACCAGCCCCTCGCGCGCGACGCGCAAGGTGGAGAATTCGCCCCTGTCTATCGGTGGGCGCAGGAATCCGACGTCGATGCGGCCGGTAAGAAGGCTTTCCACCTGGTCGGTGGACACCATTTCCTTCAGCACCAGCGCGATATTGGGCGCGCTTGTGCCCATCTGCAGCAAAAGCCGCGGCAGAAAGCTGTAGCCGCTGGCGGCCGTGAACCCGACATTGACGGTGCCCGCTTCCCCGCTGGCGATGCGCCGCGTGGTCAGGGCGGCGCTTTCGGTCAGTCGGATGATGCGCCGCGCTTCCAGCAGGAAGGCCCGGCCCGCTGGCGTCAATTTGACCGCGCGGCTGGTGCGGTCCAGAAGCCTTACGCCCAACACATGCTCCAGAAGCTGGATCTGCCGCGACAGCGGCGGCTGGGTCATGTTCATCCGCTGGGCGGCGCGGCCGAAATGCAGCTCCTCGGCCGCCGCCACGAAACAGCGCAGTTGGCGAAGCTCGAACTGGGACCAGAAGGACGCGCCTGTCATGAGCGCGACCCTAGAGCAAAATTCGATCAAATTGAATCGAAGGTTTGCTCTAGGTTTTTGTTTTGTCGCGCAATTTCCCTGCGAACCGCTTTGCGGTTCTTGGATGGCGCTCTATCGGGAAAGGCTGCTGCCTTAAACCGGCTTTGCCGCCGCGATCAGGCTTTTCAGCCGCTCGAATTGATCCGCATTCAGGTCCGTCAAGGGAGGGCGCACCGGACCGGCGGGCCGGCCGATGGCCTTCAGGCCCGCCTTGACGATGGAGACGGCGTAGCCCTTGTTCTCGTTGCGGATGGCGATATAGGGCAGCACGAATTCCTTCATGCCCTTGATCACCTTCGCCCGGTCCTTGGCGCGCACGGCGTCATAGAAGGACAGCGCCCATTCCGGGAGGAAATTGAAGATCGCCGAGGAATAGGTAGTGACGCCCATCTCCAGGTAAGGAAGAGCGAAGGTCTCGGCGGTGGGAAGGCCGCCGATATAGGTCAGCCGGTCGCCCATCCGGGCATAGACGCGCATCATCAGTTCGATATTGCCCACCCCGTCCTTGAAGCCGACCAGGTTGGGATTTCTCTCGCACAGGCGCGCCAGGCTTTTCTCGTCGATCACGCCATTGTCGCGATTATAGACGATGACGGCGATGGCTGTGGCTTTGCACACCGCGTCGATATGGGCGACCAGGCCCTCCTGGCTTGGCTGCATCAGATAGGGCGGCAGCAGCAGGATGCCATCGGCGCCGGCCTTTTCGGCATTCTTCGCCATTTCCACGGCGATGGCGGTGCCATAGCCGGCGCCCGCGATCACCGGCACGCGGCCCTTGGTGGCGGCCACGGCGGCCTTGGTCACCTGGAAGACTTCATCGGGAGTGAGCGAAAAAACTTCGCCGGTGCCGCCGGCGCAGAACAGTCCGGTCAGACGGCCAAAGCTGAGCAGCCAATCGCAGTGCTCGCGGTAGGGCCCCTCCTGGAAGCGCAATTCCGTGTCGAAATGGGTGACCGGAAAGGACAAAAGCCCCTTGGCCAGAATTTTCGCGGTTTCCTGCGGGCTCAGATTGCTCATATCTTTCTCCCTGAGGCGCCTGTTCCAGACCGGCGCGTCGGCGGGTTTTAGCGGCCGCCGACAATGGCCGTCCAACCCAAACTTGCTATCGACCGATGCGGTTTTTGGATGGCCGTGCTAGAGAAGATGCATAAGGCGGGGCCGCAATGGGCCGGAACAAGAGGGAAAGATGGATCGCAGGACGCTTCTTGCCGCGTCGGGCGCCGCTCTGGTTACGGGGCACGTCCAGGCGGAAACCGGAAACGACCCGGGCTGGAGCGAGCCTGGCCTGGAAAAGGCGGCAGCCGAACTCAAGTCCTGGGTGGATGACGGCCGGGTCGAGGGCGCTTCGCTGCTGGTACGCCAGCAGACGAAAGCGGGCGCGCGCCAGTTCGCGCGCAATTACGGCACCGCCAAGGGCCCCGAGCCGATCTTCCTTTTGGCCTCGATCACCAAGCCGATGACGGCGGCGGCGGTCATGACCCTGGTGGACGCGGGCGAACTCAGCCTCGATGACACCGTCACCAAATTCTTCCCCCAGTTCAAGGGCGAGGGACGCGAGGCGATCACCCTGCGCCATTGCCTGACCCATACCGGCGGGCTGCCCGACATGCTGCCCGACGACGAGATGCTGCGTGAAAGGCATGCCAGCCTGGCCGACTTTCGCAACGGCGCCTTCAAGGCGCCGTTGAAGTTCAAGCCGGGCACCAGCTATTCCTATGCCAGCATGGGGATTCTGATTTCCGCCGAGATCGCCCAGAAGATCACGGGCGTCCCCTTTTCCAAGTTCATCGAACAGAAGCTGTTCAAGCCATTGGGCATGACGCGGACTTCGCTCGGCCTGATGGGCCGGCCCAACGGCCAGACCGTGCCCAGCCAGGCCGCGCCCGCCAAGACGGATGCCGGCAAGAAAAGCTGGCCCAGCTGGAACTGGAACAGCCCTTACTGGCGCAATCTTGGCGCACCATGGGGCGGTGCGCTTGGCCCGGCAGTCGACATCGGTCGCTTCTATATGGAGTTCATGCTCAAACGCGGCACGATTCTCAAGCCCCAGACCGAGGCGCTGATGATCACCAACCGGTCGCCGCCCGGGGTGAAGGCGTCGGGCCTGGGCTTCGACCTGCCGCCCTCGGTGGGCGCCAAGACCTGCGGTCCGCGCACCTTCGGTCACAACGGCTCGACCGGCACGCTGTCCTGGTGCGACCCCGATAGCGGCACCATCTGCGTGGTGCTGACCTCGCTTTATGCCGCGGCGGTCAGGCCACATCCCACAAGGCTGGTGTCGGAGCTGGTCGGTCAGGCAGTCAAGACCTGATTACTGCTTCGATCTTGCGCGCTCGGCGATATATTCCATCACCGCTGCGCGCTCGACGGGCAATTTGTCCGCGTTGTCCTTCAGCCACCCGGTGAAGTCGGCCTCTATCTCGGACGTCCAGTCCCGGTCGATCTGGCCGGCGGTGTATTTCTGCTCGCGCAGGCGCTGATGGCCGAACAGGTCGCGCAACCGTATGGATGGTATCGGGCATTTTGGGGCGTCCATCGGGGAAGCGTTCGCCTTTCCACTTCGGCGTTTCGTGGATCACTTCCTCGCGGGAATAGAAGCTTTCATGCGCGGCCGCCGGCGCCGCCAGCAGCAGGAGCATTGCGGCGGCACAAATCCTGTTGGTCATGGTGATCCCCCGTTTGGCAACATCATGCGCCGCCCCGGGCTTTGGCAAAGCCGGTCAGTCTGTGCCCGTCTGCTCGGCCAAGTCGAAGATCCGGGTCATTGGCACCCATTTCTGTCCCGGCGCGGCATGGGGCAGGGCTTTCTGGAACCGCCACATCAGGTCTTCCCACTGGTCATTTTCGGGCGGTACGGCGCGGGGGCGGGGATAGTCATCGGCGACGGTGGCGATCATCACCATCCGGTCGCCGCTGCGCCAGATCTCCATCCCCTCGATTCCCTGGGCATGGATGTCGTCCACGATCACCGGCCAGACCCCGCCCGGAGCATGATGCTTCTCATATTCCGCGATCAGGGCCGGGTCGTCGACCAGGTCCAGGACAAAGCACAGGCGGCGGCTCATTTCCGTTCTCCCTGCCGGGGCTTTGGACTATACAGGCCTTTGCATCCCGGAGAGTAGTCATGGCCTATCTGCGCCTGCATCCCAGCGACAATGTCGTCGTGGCGGTGGATGGGCTGTCCCCCGGCGATATTGTCGACGATGTGCGCGTCACCCGCCGCATCCCGCCCGGCCACAAGGCGGCGGTGCGCCCAATTGCTAAGGACGCGCCGGCACTGAAGTTCGGCCAGATCATCGGCTTCGCGCTCGAGGACATTGCTCCAGGCGACTGGGTGCACGAGCACAATATCGCTTTCCATAGCGTTGATCGCGACTATGAATTCGAAGTCGATGCCCGCGATCCCGCGCCCGCGGCGCCGCCGGCCACCTTTCAGGGTTACCGCCGCGCCAATGGTCGCGCCGGCACCCGCAATTATCTCGGCATCCTCACTTCGGTGAACTGTTCGGCCACGGTAGCGCGGCTGATCGCGCGCGAGGTGGAGAAGCGCGGCCTTCTGGACGATTACCCGCAGGTCGACGGTGTCATTCCACTGGTGCATGGCCATGGCTGCGGCATGGCTGCCAAGGGCGAGGGCTATGAGGTGCTCAAGCGCACCCAGTGGGGCTATGCCGCCAATCCCAACATGGGCGCGGTACTGATGGTGGGGCTGGGCTGCGAGACTTTCCAGATCGCGCGCTGGAAGCAGGCGTACAACATCGCCGAAAGCGACACCTTCCGCTCGCTCACCATCCAGGATGCCGGCGGTACGCAGAAGGCAGTCGAGGACGGCGTCGTCGCAGTGCGCGATCTTCTTCCGGCTGCCGCCAATGTGAAACGCGAGACCGTGCCCGCGTCCGAACTGATACTGGCGTTGCAATGCGGCGGCAGCGACGGCTATTCCGGCATCACCGCCAATCCGGCGCTGGGCGCGGCGGTGGATTTGCTGGTGGCCCATGGCGGCACCGCCATCCTGTCGGAGACCCCGGAGATCTATGGCGCCGAGCATCTGCTGACCCGGCGCGCCAGCCCCGAGGTCGGCAGAAAGCTGATCGAGCGCATTCGCTGGTGGGAAGATTACACCACACGCAATGCCGGCAGCATGAACAACAATCCCTCGCCGGGGAATAAGGCGGGCGGCCTGACCACCATCCTGGAAAAGTCGCTGGGCGCGGCGGCAAAAGGGGGCACCACCAGGCTGAAGGCGGTCTATGAATATGCCGAACCTGTCACGGCCAAGGGCTTCGTCTTCATGGATACGCCGGGCTATGACCCGGTGTCGGCTACCGGCCAGGTCGCGGGCGGCGCCAATATCCTGTGTTTCACCACCGGCCGCGGGTCGGCCTATGGCTGCAAGCCGACGCCCTCGATCAAGCTGGCGACCAACACGGCGGTCTATGAGCGCATGACCGGCGACATGGACATCAATTGCGGCGATGTGCTGGACGGGGTTTCGATCCAGGACAAGGGGCGTGAAATCTTTGACACCATCCTCAGGGTCGCGTCCGGCGAACGCTCCAAGTCCGAGCAGCTGGGCTATGGCGACGCCGAATTCGTGCCCTGGCAGATCGGCGCGACGATGTAGCGCCGCTTCCGGTTTCCTTTTAGACTTGCCGCCACGATAACAGGGGTCCCCCCTTCGCGGTGCGTCGGCACGCGGGATGAGGGGGACGGTTTCGGCACGCGAAGGGGTCTTCGGGAAGTCGAGCGAAAGCTGAAGCCGGAGGGGACAGGGGTAGGGGATATGAAGCCACCGGTCGTGGAACGGCGCTATGCGGTGGCCTTCGCCCTGACTGCGACCTTGTTCTTCGCCTGGGGTCTGGCGTCGCAATTCAACGACCTTCTATTGCACCATTTCCAGAAGGCGCTGGACCTGACGCGCACGCAGGCCAGCCTGACCCAGTTCGCCTTCTATATCGGCTATTTCTGTGCCCCTCTGCCGGCCGCCGTGATTATCCGCCGCGTCGGCTACAAGAAGACCATGGTGACCGGCCTGGCCATGTATGCGCTCGGCGCCTTTCTGTTCGTGCCGGCGGCGCATCTGCGCATTTATGGCATCTTCCTTGTGGCGCTCTATATCATTGCCTTCGGTGCTGCTTTCCTGGAGACCTCGGCCAATCCCTATATCGCCATCATGGGCGACCCCCGAACCGCCTCGCCGCGGCTGAACTTCGCCCAGGCCTTCAACGGTGTGGCGACCGTGTTGGGGCCGCTGGTGGGCGGTTATGTGATCTTCTCGGGCGTGGAATATACGCCCGGCCAGCTTGCCGCGATGAGCCCCCGGGCGGTCGATGCCTGGCGCGCCGGCGAGGCGGCGGCGGTGGGTCCGCCCTATCTGGTGCTGGGCATGCTGATGGTGGCGATCGCGGGCGCGATCGCCTTGACCCGCTACCCGCCCCTGCGCGCTGCGGTGGCGCCCGCGGGGCGCGGCTCCCCATTCGCCGTACTGAAGCGGCCGCGTGTGCTTTATGCCGTGGTGGCGCAGTTCTTCTACTGCGGCGCGCAGGTCGGCATCTGGAGCCTGCTGGTGGATTTCTCGAAAGAGGCCGCCAATGTGCCCGAGCGCACCGGCGCCACCGTATATCTGTTCGCCACCATGGTCGCCTTCTGTATCGGCCGCTTCTCCGGTGCCTGGTTGCAGCGTTTCATGGTGCCGGCGCGGCAGCTTGCGCTCTATTGCGCGTGCAATATCGTCCTGTGCGTGCTGGCGGCGACGCTGGGCGGGTTTGCCTCCATCTATGCCATGGTCGCCACCAGCTTTTTCATGTCGATCATGTTTCCCACCATCTTCGCGCTGGGGCTGGAAGGACTGGGCCATGAGACCGAATTTGCCGCCAGCTTCATCGTGATGGCGATCTCGGGAGCCGCCGTGGTGCCGCCGCTGATGTCGATCATCGCCGACCATGCCGGTGCATTGCATTGGAGCCTGTTCTTCCCCGCCTTGTGCTATCTGGTGGTACTGAGCTTCGCGGTGTTGGCGCCACGCCCCGCGGGCATGGCGTCATGACATTGAAACGGCGCCTGCTGGGCGGCACCGGCCTGTCCGTCACTGAACTCGGTTTTGGCGGTGCCCCGCTGGGCAACCTGTTCCGTCCCCTGGCAGGGCAGACCGCGCGCGCCACCCTGGCGGCAGCGATCGACGGAGGCTTCGGCTATTTCGACACCGCACCCTTCTATGGTTTCGGACTTTCGGAACGAAGACTGGGCGACGTGCTGCGCGGGCGCGATTTTGTTCTTTCCACCAAAGTGGGCCGGTTGCTGCAGCCGGCGGCCCGTCCGGCCGGTGAAGGTGAAGTCCGTCACGGCTACGCCACGCCCATGCCGTTCGAGCCCGTGTTCGACTACTCGTACGATGCGGTCATGCGATCGTATCGCGAAAGCCTGCAGCGGCTGGGTCTGGCGCGTGTCGATATCCTCTACATTCATGACATCGGGCGCATGACCCATGGCACGGACAATGACCGCTATATGGCGCAACTGACCGAAGGCGGCGGATTGAAGGCGCTGGAGGAGTTGCGCGACCAGGGCGGCATCGCCGGGTTTGGCGTCGGCGTGAACGAGGTTGATGCCGCTTTGGAGATGATGGTCCATGCCCGGCTGGATGTGATCCTGTTGGCGGGCCGCTATACATTGTTGGAGCAGGCGCCGCTGGATAATCTCTTCCCCGCCTGTAAGGAAACCGGCACCGGGATCGTGGTCGGTGGGCCGTTCAATTCCGGTATCCTGGCGGTGGGCGCGAAAAAGGGAGCGACGTTCAACTATGAAGCCGCGCCGCCAGGTGTGGTCGCGCGCGTCGCCGCCATCGAAATAGTGTGCGAGCGGCATGGCGTGCCACTGCCCGCCGCCGCGCTGCAGTTCCCGCTGGCCCATCCGCTGGTGGCCAGCGTGCTTGCCGGCCTGGATTCGCCATCCCGCGTGGAACAGGCGCTGGCGCTTTACCGACGCCCCATCCCCGCCACACTGTGGCGGGACCTGAAAGCACAGGGCCTGATGCATCCAGGGGCCCCGACACCGTGATCGTCGATGCCCATCACCATTTCTGGGATCCGGCACGGGGAGATTATGGCTGGCTGACGCCCGACTCGCCGGTCCACCGCATCTATGGCGCCGAAGACCTGCGCCCTCTGATGGTGGATGCGGGTGTCGATGCCACCATTCTGGTTCAGGCCGCGCCCACCGTCGCTGAAACCGACTACATGCTCACCATCGCCCGCCGCACGCCTTGGGTCTTGGGTGTGGTCGGGTGGATCGACCTTACGGCCGCCAATGCTGTTGCGCGGATACGCGAACGTGCCCAGGACCGGTTGTTCCTGGGCGTGCGGCCCATGCTGCAGGACATCGCCCGGCCGGACTGGATTCTGGATCGCGCGCTGGAGGCGGCGCTGAACGCGATTGCCGCCGAAGGCCTGGTATTCGACGCCCTGATCAGGTCGCACCAAGTCGGCGTCATCACCGAACTGGCAGCCCGCCATCCCCAGCTTTCCATTGTCCTGGATCACGGTGCGAAGCCGCCGCTGGGAGACGGCGCGGCAATGGCCACCTGGCGCGCCGATATGGCAAGGTTGGCCGCGCGTCTCCATGTCGCCTGCAAATTATCGGGCCTGCTGACGGAACTGAAAGTGGATGGGTCCATTGAGGATGTTAGGGAGGTGGCTGGCGTTTTGTATGACCTGTTCGGACCCGAACGCCTGATATGGGGCAGTGACTGGCCGGTTCTGGGTTTATCTCAGCTGAAATTCGTTGCGGGTGATTATCGGGGCTGGCTTGCGCTGGCGCGTGAAGTCGTGGCCGCGCGCCAGTCGGATGCGGTGTCGGCGGTAATGGGCGCCAATGCGGTGCGCATCTATCGCCCACGCCGTCATATCCGCGCCTGATTTGCGGGCAAAATCTGCTAGCCTGACCGTCGAGATGGAGCATGCTTCTTGAACGGACGGCGCTGGGTCGCACTGGGTCTGGTCTGCATCGCGCTTGTGGTGGTGGGGCTTTGGGTGGCGCGTGCCTGGCTGGCGGCTGAGATCGCGCGCGCCTATTTCCGGCAGCATGGTGTCGCCTCCGATATCCGCGTTGGCTCGCTTGGTTTTTCCGGCGTCAGCGGCAGCTTTGCGCTCGGTCGTGCCGGTGCGCCAGATGTCTCGGCACGCCGCATCGAGGTCCGCTTCGATCCCCTGCGCTGGATACCGTATATCGTCGAAGTGCGTCTGGTTGATCCGGTGGTGCGCGCGCGCATCGGCGATGATGGCCATGTCACCCTGGGAAGCCTGCAACCCTGGCTGGATTCACTGTCCAAATCCGGCGGCAAGTCCTCGTATGTCAGCGACGACCTGGCGGTGTCGCTGACCGGCTTGCGCGCGCTGCTGGCCACGCCGGCCGGCGCGCTGGAAGTGGATGGCGACCTGAAGCTGGCCAGGAATCTGCCGGTATCGGCGTCGCTGCGGGCGCGCCCCGGCCACCTCTCCTGGAAAGGGCATGTCGCCGACGTAAAAGCGGCCAGCCTTTCCTATGATGCCGAATCCGGCCATCTGGATGTTCACATTGCCGCCGATCTGTCCGATGCACGGACCAGGGGCCTGGTCGCCGACCTCGCCGCCGACCGCCTGGACTGGCGGGCCGAGGATGGCGCGCTCCTGGTCGCCGCGCGCCGCTTGAATTTCAAAGCAAAGGCGGACGGGCTCGATCCCGGAATCCTACTGGAGCATCCGTCGCTCGACCTGGCGCTGGCGGACCTGCGGCTGCGCATGGGGTCGGTGCCGATGCTGGTGGCCGATGTCGCCGCGACTATGAAGACCGGCCTTTCTCTTGCCGCGCCCGACACGGGCGATGCGGCGCTGACGCGGGCGATCGCGCGCAATCTGAATAATGTGACCGCCACGTTCAAAGGCCATGTCCGCGGCGACAAGGGCCACTGGCACCTTGCCGCCGTCGCGCCCGTGACGGTCCAGGGCGCCGCCGGCGCGAAGTTTGTGGCCTCGGGCCTGGTGCTCGACGGCCCGCCGGATGCGCTGACGGCGCGCTTTGACGCCGCGCTGTCCGGCGGGGGCCTGCCGCGCCTGTCCGCCGGCAGCGACTCGCTGTCATGGAAGATGGGCGCGCTCTCCGGCACGCTCAGGCTCGCTGCCCGGTTCGATTACGCCATGCTGCGCGGGGCGGCGGTTTCAGGGCAGGGCATGGTGTCGTGGCGGGACGGCACTTATCGTTTCGCGCTTGCCCACTGTGTCAACGCTCATCTGGACCGGTTTCGTCCGTCCAAGGTGATGGCCCAGGCAATCTCCGCCTCCCTTTGCCCTCAGCCGGGCAAGCCACTGCTTTCCGGCGGCGAGGACGGCTGGGCGCTGGCGGCGCTGGTGCGCGACGCAAAGGCGGATCTGCCACTGGCTGGCGTGCATCTGGACCAGGGCGTGGCGCGGCTGGACTTTCATGGCGGCCCCTCCCCGAACGCCTTGCAAGGTTCCGTGGCGGTGTCGGCGGCGCGCATCCGCGATGGCGCCAGTCCGGCGCGCTTCAATCCCGTGACCGGTAGCGGCACGCTGCGGCTGGGCAAAGGCGTGTGGCGTGGGACGCTCGCCGTCGCCGGCAAGGATCATGCTCCACTGGCCGGTGTCGGCATCACCCATGTCATGGCCACCGGCAAGGGCAGCGCCCATATCGCCGCGACAAACCTGGCCTTCGATCCCGATCATCTGCAACCGGTGGACCTGTCGCCGCTGCTGGCGGCCTTTCGGCAAACCAGGGGGGCCGCCCGGTTCGACGGCGACGTGACCTGGGACACGAACGGCATCGACAGCTATGGCGTCCTGGCGATCGACGGGCTGGATTTCCTGACGCCGCTGGGCACCGCCCATGACGTCAAGACAAGGCTTGTCTTCACTTCGCTTCTGCCGCCCAGGACCGCGCCGGGGCAGGACCTCGCCATTTCGCGTATCGACTGGACGCTGCCCTTCACCGGTGTCGACCTGAAGTTCGGCTTCGGCCCAAAGGCGATCACGGTGGATTCGCTGAAAGCCGGATTTGCCGAAGGCCGGGCATCGCTGGGGCACTTCACCGTAAAGACGGCCGATCCCACGCGGATCCAGGGCGCGGCTGATCTCGATGCCGTCACCCTGTCCTCTCTGATCGCCGCTACCAACATGGGTAACCGTGTGAAGCTGGAAGGCAAGGTCAGCGGTCATATCCCCTTCACCACCGGCCCCGAAGGCATCCGCATCGCCAACGGCCATCTTTCCTCGGACGGGCCCGGGCGGCTTTCCATCGACCGCAGCCTGTGGACGCAAGGGGGCGCAGCCGGCGTCAACGCGGTGCAGGACTTCGCCTATCAGGCGCTGGAGAACCTGGCCTTCGACCAGATGAGCGCCCAGCTCAATTCGGTGCCCGGTGGGCGGCTGCAGGTCGTCTTCCACATCAAGGGCCGCAGCGACCCACCCAAACCGCAGATCGCGGAAGTCTCGCTGGGCGATATCCTGAACGGTTCGGCCTTGCGGCAATCCATCCCCTTGCCGTCCGGCACCCCGATCGACCTGACGCTGGACACGTCCCTTAATTTTGACGAACTCTTGAAATCCTATGCCGAGGCATGGTCAAAAGCCCTTGGTCCCGCCCGCGAGGGACCAGCACAGGGAGCGCCTTAAATGCGCCACGTACGTACACTGGTTCTGGCAAGCGCCACCGCCGCGGCGCTGGCGGCCTGCACGCCCACCATCCGGGTGGAGGTGGCGCCGATCAACATCTATGCCAAGCTGGACGCCGATGTGCGGGTGCGGTTGGACAAGGAAGTCCAGAGCGCCATCCAGCAGAATCCCGACCTGTTCTGATCTCGTGAAGGATCGCCTGACATGAACCTCGCCAAAACCGCCAAAGCCATCCTCGCCGTGCTGATGCTGGCCGCCGCAACACCGGCCTTTGCCGATCTCGCCGCCGACAAGGCTGCCGTCGACTCCGCCAAGGCAGCCGGCACGGTAGGCGAGCAGGCCGACGGCTATCTGGGCTTTGTCAGCGGCTCGGGCAACGCAGCGCTCGCCGCCGCGGTCAACGCCATCAACGCCGGCCGCCGCCAGGTCTATGCTCAGACCGCCGGCAAGACCGGCGTGACCGCCGAAGCGGCGGGCCAGGCCACCGGCGCCCAGTTGATCGCCAAGACTCCCGCGGGCCAATACATCAAGCCGCTGGGCGGCAACTGGACCAAGAAGTAAACTTTAACAGGCCCACCTCTCGTTCGGCGCAGGGCGCCTGGAAAGGGGCGGGGTTAAGCCAGATCGACTGCCACCACTTCGTGCAGACGAATGGAGGGCACTTCCACCGTCAGCGTGTGCCCCTGGCGGCGCCAGCGCACCGTCTTGCCACTTTCCAGCAGCGTTACCTTTTTGGTGTCCACACCGGGCGGCACGGCCAGCGCCACGGTGAACGGCCCGTCCAGCGGCATCACCTCGCGGTAGGGCCCCTTCATCATCATCGGATTGGTCATGTTGACCAGATGCGCGGTCAGCGAATCCTTCTGCCGCCAATAGGAGATGTCCAAAAGGCCCGGTCCCGTCACTGTCATGGGCTGGGGCTCGTCCGCCGCCCACAGCACCGCATTCTTCAGCAGCACCAGATGGTCCTGTGCCAGCACCTCCCAGAAGGTGCGATCCAGGTCCATGGGGAAATAGACCACGCGGCCCTTGCCGACCTGGTTGCAGAAGACCATGGGGATGTCGGTCTCCAGCACGTCGGGATAGACCCGCTCCATCGGCAGGTCGGGATAGGAGGGCACCAGCGTCAACGGCTGTTTGGCGTCCGAATGCGGCTTGACCGTGATCTGCTGGGTGGCGGCGATGATGCGGGGCGCATCCTCCAGCCCCCTGGTCAGCGCGTGCGGGTGGCGCGGGGTGAGATAGGAGTTCTTCACCCCGCTTTCGGTCTTCACATAGTCGCAACCGAACAGGTCGGCCAGGCCGAAATTGGCGCGCTTGCCGCCCTTCTCGTCATAGAGCGAGGTCTCGCCGGTCGCCACGATGCGTCCGCCCTTCTGCACGAAGTCGCGGATCTGGGCGCATTGCCGGTCCGACAGGGCAGCGATGTCGGGCAACACCAGCACGCGGTAGCGGCCGACATATTTCGCGTCGAGCTGGCGGTCATCGGCCATCTCGAAGGGAATACGCGCTTCCACCAGCGCTTGGTAATAGCCGTTCTGGGAGTCGGTGACGCGCTGGGCGGTGGGGATGTTGTCGCCCGCGGTCAGCGGCGCGCCGCCGGCGGTATAGATGCCGGTCTGGGTGGAATTGACGATCGCCACCCGCGCCAGGTTGCCGGTGTTGCGCATGTAGCGGTCATGGCGGAAATGCCATTCGTATATCTCGGTCACCGGCGCCACCCAGCGCGGATCGAAGATGCGGGCATTGAACTTGCAGACCCAGGGGCGGAAGCCCTGGGCGATGCCGCCATGCATCCAGGCGGCCAATTCGGGCCCGCGCTGCACCGAATCCTTCCAGCGATTGTGGTCCTCGACGCCGACATTGAAGATGCCCGCCACCGGCAGGTCGTGCATATAGGCGCGGGTGATCTTGGCGAACTTGCCCATCATCCAGACCGGTGTGGTGCCGCTGCGGCCCTGGCGGTCCACTGCGACAATGGGAATGGTCACCTTGTTGGGATCGTTCATGCCGCCATTGGGACTGAAGAAGCAGTCGGTTTTGGAGGCCTTGACGGTATCGTCCCACAGCTTGAACTGGCGCCAGCGCATTTCGGCGTTCCAGGCGATATAGGCGTGGCGCTGCGGGTCCTGGGGATCGTCGCTGGTGGGAAGCTCCATGCCGCTGGCCATGCGGAACAGCGTGCGGCAATTGTTGCAGTAACACATGCCGCTGCCCGCCCAGCGGTTTCCGAAAAAGGCTTCCGGCTGATAGGTGTCGGTAATCTCTTTCAGCACCTGGGGCATGAAATCGAACATGAAGCCGCTATTCTGGCAGGTCACCCACATGTCCTTTGCGGCCCAGTGGCGCCGCGGCTTTCCGTCGATGGTGCAGGCGGCCCATTCGGGGTGGGCGGCGAAAGCATCCTCGCTCATGGCGTGCGGATCGACACGGGCGATCACCGACATGTTCTGTGCGCGTGCGCCCTTGACCATCTCGCCGAACATGTCGTGGTCGCCAAGATATTTGGCGCGCTTTTGCAGCACCAGCTTGCTGGGATAAAAACAGATGCAGCCGCCCGCCGACAGGCAGACCGCGTCGGCATGGGTCTTGCGGAAGAAGTCGAACCAGAATTGCGGATCGTAATTTGGTGGATCGTCCTCGGTGAAGGCGACCTGCACCCAGCGCATGGCGTTGTCGGCCCAGGGCAGGCCGGCCATGTCGCCGCTCTCCGTGATGCCGGTGAGTGCGAAAGCGCGTGTGGAATCCAGCGCCATCGCCGCCATCAGGCCGGCCGCGCCCGCCTGCAATGCCTCGCGGCGGCTGGCCTCTTGCTCGCTCATCTCCGGCTCCCTTGCGTTGCCAAGCTAGTGTCCCGATTCCGAAATTCGTATGACCTCCATATCGGGCTCCGAGCGAATTTTGGAATCGAAGGACACTAGCGGTCTATTGAATCTAGTGTCGTTTCGGTTCCGAAGTTCACCTAAGCGGTCTATATCGGTGCCGTAGCGAACTTCGGAACCACGACACTAGAAAGGCTTCATGCCCTTGGCCGTCCAGGCCGCCTTGGCTTCTGCCCGGGTGACGAATTTGATGAAGGCCAATGCGTCCTTGCGATCCGCAGAACGCGACGACACCGCCAGGATGCCGTCCATGTGCCCGCCCAGTTCGGCGGGCAGCGGCGCCACCAGCTCGATCTGGGGCTTGTTGTAGATTTCCGGCACGAGCTGGATCGCCATGTCGCCCTCGCCGCGCGCCAGGGCCGCGGCCCCTTCGCCCTTCGTCACCGGCACCGCATCGACGCCGGCGAATTCCGGGCGCGCCAGGATGGTGCCGATGATCCGGCCCTGCATGGTGCCGCCGGTGGGGCTGTTGATCATGATCTTTCCGCCGGCCTTCAGCACTGCCACCAGCTTGGCGACGGTGGAGATGTCGGGATGGGGCGCCCCTTTCCTGACCGCCAGGCCCAGCTCATCGCGGCCCAGCGGTGTATAGGTCCCCTCCACGATTCCGCCATCCAGCATCAGCGTGTTCATCAAGTCGGAGGGCAGGCCCACCACATCGGGCGCGGGCGTGTCGGTCTTGATCCGGTCCAGCGCCACATTCATGGCGATCTCGGTGACGGTGACATGCACTCCGGTCTCTTTGGTGAAATCCGCCGCCAGCTCCTTCAGCGCGGAATTGTAAATGAAGCCCGGCGCCACCACGCGGATTTCCGCCGCCTGCGCGGCCGTGGCAAATACGGCGACCGCCGCTGCCAGAAGAAGTGCACGCATCAATATTTCTCCCTTTTTCGGAGAGACGATAGCCCAGTCACCGGCGTTCCAGTAGCGTCAAATCCACGCGAATGCCGGCGTTGCCAAACCCGAGCGCGCTAATTGTGCGCAACGGCCGGCGGGACCGAGATGGGGGCCGCCATGCCCGCATCCGTTTCCAGTTGCGAAGGTCCCGATCCGATGCCTTCGCCTCCGACCGAAAAGACATAGAGGGTGTTGCCGCCCGGCGGAAAGCCCTTCTCGCGCCGGATCACGCTGGAGCCGCCGCCCACGCCGGTATAGACGGCGACATATTCGCGCCCGTCCGGTCCAAGATAGGCGATGGGCTGGCTCATGATGCCGCTGCCCAGCTTCTGCGACCACAGCACCTTGCCCGTGCGGGCGTCGACCGCGCGGAACCAGCCATCCAGCGTGCCATAGAAGACGATGTCGGAGCCGGTCACCAGCGCGCCGCTCCACACATAGAGTTTTTCCTTGATCCCCCACACCCGGCGGCCCTTGACCGGGTCCCAGGCGATGAATTCGCCCCAGTTGCCGCCCGGCCCGGCATGGCGCTGCATCTCCATGCCGTCATAGGGGCTGCCGGGAATGTACTTCACGACATGGTTGCCCAGGTCCATGCAGGAATTGAAGATGCCGGCATAGAGAAGCCCGGTGCGTGGGGAAAAGGCCGACGGATTCCAGTTCTTCACCCCAATGTCGGGCGGACAGATGTCCTTCACCGTCTTGCCGACAACGGGATGGGCCGAGGCATTGACCACCGGCATGCCGGTCTTCAGGTCGATCTTGCTGGCCCAGTTCTGATGGCCGAAGGGTTCGGCCACCAGCACCTCGCCGGTGATGCGGTCGATGGTGTAGGCGAAGCCGTTGCGGTTGAAATGCACGATCACCTTGCGCCGTTCGCCCTTCCAGGGAATCTCGATCAGCACATTCTCGTTGACGCCGTCATAGTCCCATTCGTCGTGGGGCGTGAACTGATAGGCCCATTTCGCCCGGCCGGTGTCGGCGTCGCGCGCGAACAGCGCGCTGCTCCACAGGTTCAGGCCCGGCCGCTGCGATGGCGTGCGCGGCCCCGGATTGGAGGTGCCGTAATAAACCTCGTTCAGGTCGGGATCGTAGGAGACAAAGCCCCAGGGCGCCGACGCCCCCTGCTTCCACATCTCGCCCGGCCAGGTCGTGACGCCCAGGTCCTTGCCCTTCATCCAGGAATAGAAAGGCTTGAAGTCCGGTCCGATCAGCATCCCCGCATCGGGGCCGTTGGTCAGCGCCTTCCAGATGGTATGACCGTCCTTGACCGACAGCGCCTGGAACCAGCCATTGGTGCCCATCTCGCCGCCGCTGGTGCCGACATAGACCTTGTCGTCCACCACGAATGCCGGCTGGGTCAGGGTGGTGCCGTTGGACAGGTCGTCCAGCTTGACGCGCCAAACCTCTTTGCCGGTGGCCGCATCCACCGCCACCGTGTTGTCGTCCAGCAGATTGTAGATCAGCTTGCCGTCGGCCCAGGCCCAGCCGCGCAGTACCTTGTCGCAACAGGCCTTGGCGATGGCGCGCGGGTCCGGCTTGGGCTCGAACACCCATTTGATCGGCGCACCCGGCTTGGACAGGTCCAGCGCATAGGCGATGTTGGGGAAGGGCGTGACCAGATACATGGTATCGCCCACCACCAGCGGCGCGCCCTCATGGCCGTACATCTGCCCGTCCGAAAAACTCCAGGCGATCTTCAGGCGCCCGACATTGTCCTTGTTGACCTGGGCGAGGGGACTGTAGCGGGTGTTGGCATAGTCGCGGGCCTGGCGGGTCCATTGGCCCGGCGGATCGTTCGGGGCCAGGTTCGCCGTCGCGCCGGTGAAGGAGCCATTATCCTGGCCGCCGGGAAGGGACACATCCGCTGCACCGGCCGGCAGGAAGGCGCCGGTCGCGGCACAGCCGATGGCGATGATGCGCAAAAACGCCTGTGTCAGATGCATGCCGTCCCCCCATGCCCTGTTGGGCAGAGTCTAGGCCCGCGGGCGGGCATCCGCAATCGGCCGCCGCGGCTAGCCCGGCCGTCTCCGTCCCGCTATTGTGAGCCGCCTCCAGGGAGCGACGCCATGACGATGACCAGCCGCAGACAATTTCTGGTTTCCACCGCCGGTCTTCTGGCGGCCGGCGCCGCGCCGGCATGGGCGCAAGGCAAAAGCATCCCGCTGGGGCTGCAGCTCTATACGGTGCGCCAGGACCTGGCCAAGGACTATGAGGGCACCATGCGCCGGGTCAAGGCGATCGGCATCCGCAATGTCCAGGCCAACCTGACCAACAGCGGCAAGAGCGCCGCCGACCAGAAGAAGCTTTACGACTCGCTGGGCATCTCATGGAAGAGCGTTCATGCCGGCGGCGATGCGCTGCGCGGCAATGTCCAGGCGACCATCGAGCAGGCCAGGAAGGTCGGCATCACCGACATCACCTGCTCCTTCCCGCTGTTTCCGGTGGACCGCGCCAGGATCATGGCCGGCCCGACGCTCGACGACTGGAAGCGCAATGCCGAGACCTTCAACAAATGCGGCCTGCTCTGCAAGGCGGCGGGCATGACCTTCGGCTACCACAACCACAATCTGGAATTCCGCAAGGTGGGCAATGTCGTGCCCTATGACCTTTTGATCCAGCAGACCGATCCCTCACTGGTGCATATGGAGATGGATATCGGCTGGGTGGTGGCGGGCGGCGCCGACCCGGCGGCCTATCTGACGAAATATCCGACCCGCTTCCATTCCCTCCACATCAAGGACCTGAAGAAGACCGGCATCCCCAATACCAACATGAAGATGGTCAGCGCCATCATCGGCCGGGGGATCATCGACTGGAAGAAGCTGATCCCGGTGATCCACAGGACCAGTGTCGAACATGCCTTCCTGGAGATCGAGGAGCCTTACGATCCCTCGCCCCTGGGCATGGTCAAGGCCAGCTTCGAATACCTGCACGGGAAGGTGTAGCAGAGGCACTGGTGAGGATGGCACCGCGGGTCAGACCCTCACCGCGTAAAGCGCATGGTGCGCCAGGATGAACAGCGTGTGCCCGTCCGCGCCGCCGAACAGGATCTGCAGCGGCCGTTCCGGCACATCGATACGGCCCACCTGCTTTCCATCCGGCGCATAGACGAAGATCTGTCCGTTGGCGACATAGACCTTGCCGTCCGGTCCCACCGCCACACCTTCGCCGCCCCTGTCCGCGAACACTTTCAGGTCGGTGAGGGTGCCGTCGGCGTTGACCAGCCCGCTATAGGTCTTGGCTTCCGACTCGTTGCTGACGAAGACCCGCGATCCCACCTTGGCCGTGACGAAGCCATAGGATTGCAGGTCATCCGAGAAACGGTACCCCAGATGGTCGGCCGGTCCCTGCTGGAATACGCGCGCCTGGCGCAGCACCAGGCTGCCGTCGGGTGAGACATATTCCTTCGCGGTCGGAGCCGCCCGGTCGCGGGCGAACATCTCGCCGAGGGTGGTGTAGCGCCAGGTCTTCAGGTCCAGTTGGTCCTTGAACTCGCCATTGTCCCAATAATTGACTGGCAGCGCGATGGTCGCGCCCGCATGGGCCGTGGCCGCCGTGGCGGGGATCAGCGTCAGCTCGGTCGCCGGCGAGCCCGGCTTGAAGCTGTAGACCGTGCCGTTGCGGCCATAGGAGGACAGCACCATCAGGTTGCCGCTTTTGTCGAACGCCAGGTTCACCGGGTCCAGCGGATTGTCGCGTTCCACCGACAGGCCTTCGTCCTTGGACCAGCCATAGATGCGCTGGCGGCGGTGGTCGACGAAATAGAGCTTGCCGTGCGCGTCCACCGCCCCGCCGGAGATCGAGAAGAATCCGTCTTCCAGCTTCTCCACCGGGTTGCCCATGTCGCTGGCTTTCGGCGGCGGGGGATCGGCCGGAATGTCCAGCACCGCGAATTCGCGCTCGCGCACCTGGATATGGTGCGTCCTGTCGATGATGGCGTTCTCGAACGGAAACTTGTTCGCGCGCAGATAGGTGGCGCAGCCATTCTCGTCGCAGGTGCCCAGCCCGCTTTCCGCGTTCACATGCACGTTGCGGAAACGGATGTTGCTGGAATTGTAGATCACCACCGCCGCATCCACCGGCTTCCAGGTCCGGGTCACGCGATAGGCGTGATAATTGGCGATGGTGATGTTCTTCGAGTTGGCGATTTCCAGCGAATTGGCATTCGGGCCTTCGCCGCCTTCCTCTTCGGTCTGGGGGGCGTAGAAGTCCCAATTCTCCACCCGGTTCAGCTTGAACTCGGTGCGGACATGGTGCTCGTCCGACAGTTCATACACCTTGCCCGGTGTCGTGGTGTCCGAGACATACATCCCGGCCTGGGCATAGGTGTCGACGGTCCACAGATTGGTGAAGGTGCCGCCCCCGCCATTGGTGACCCACAGCGACGGATACTGCCCGTCCCAGCGCTTGTGGGGGTCCTGGTCGCCGGTGGCGTTGGCGTTATAGGGGCTCCAGCGGCTGCCGTCGGGATTGTTGGTGCCGTGCCCGCCCAGGAAGCGCACATCGTCCAGCAGCGAGTCGGCGCCCGATTGCCACAGCATCTCCAGCGCGCGGTTGTTGATGCCGAAGGTGTAAAGGCCGATGCCGCTGACGATGTTGTGGCCGCCCTTGGGCGTTTCCATCAGCGGCCTGGGCGCTCCCACGCCCTGGAAGCCGGGGGTGTTGTCGGGCAGGTCGAACTGGGTGATCGACGGATGCAGGCCCACAATCACGGTGTCGGGCTTCAGGCGGATCGTGTCGTGCACGATATAGCGGCCAGACGGGATATAGAGCACGCGCGTGGTGTCGATGGCGTGCTGGATGGCGGCGGTGTCGTCGGTCTTGCCGTCGCCCTTGACCCCCAGCGTGCGGATGTTGACCCATTCGCTGGTCGGCGGCAGCGGCCGGATCGCCGGCGGCGGCGGCGAGGGCAGCGACGCCAGCGGCACCGCCTCGAACCGGGTGCCGATGGCGCCCATTTCGCCGGGGCTGGGCAGGATCAGGCCGTGGTTGAGGTTCTTGACCTCATAGACGCCGCCATGGCCCAGCGTCTTGCCGCTTTCCCGGAACCGGGCGAAGACCGGCGTGTTGGCGGCCACCGCATCCTCCACGCCGATCTGGGTATAGACATTGTTCTCGGCGCTGATGACGATCGCCGCCTTCGAGACATTCTCGAAGCGGCTGTTCTTGACCCACAGCCAGTCGGAATAGTCGGGGTCGATGTCGATCGCCACCGGCACATTGTGGAAGCGGTTGTTCACCAGGGTCAGCGAGGCTTCATGCTCGCGGATGGCGGCCTCGCGCTGGCCTTCGAACTGGCTGTCGATCAGGGTGAACTGCCAGGCCGGCGAGGGCTTTTCGGTGATGATGCCATAGCGGCCGCCGAAAAAGCGCAGGTCCTCGGCCTCGTTGGCGACCTGGTGCACCCCCGCCAGGCCCGAGCCGATATGGAAGTCGATATGGCTCAGATAGTCGTGCTGGGCGCCGTGGAAGCGGATGCCCACCGCGGCCTGGTTGCCCTTGCCGATCTCGAAATCGATGTTGGACAGTGCCGAATAGAAGGTGCCGGGATTGGCGTCGGCGATCTTGTCGTTGGGGGGCACGCTGTCGGGCGGTGGGAAGGGCACCTTGAAGGCGGGGCGGCCCGGCCGGGGCCGGAAGGCGCCGGGGCGCATGCCTGCGAAGAACACCATCGCGCCGATGCCCTTCTGGAAGCCGGGCGTGCGGTCCCCCAGCACGAAGACCGGGCGTTTCGTTCCCCAGCCGATGACGCGCACCGCCGGCCACACATAGATGGTGTGGGTGATGCGGTAGCGGCCTTCGGGGATGAAGACGATGCCCTCATTGCGGTCCTCGCTGGCCTTGTCGATGGCGGCCTGGATCGCGGCGGTGTCGTCGGTCACCCCGTCGCCTTTGGCGCCGGTCAGATAGATGGCGCGCGGATCGTCCAGCCGGGTGGTGTAGACCGACTTTCCCGCCGGAATTTGGCCGGCCGCGACCTGGCCCGTCTGGCCTTGCGCCTGCGCGGGCGGGACGGCGCCCAGGACAAGGGCGGCGGCAAAGGTGATGGCCAGGGCGGTAGTATGTGCGGCGGCGCGCGGCTGAAACGGCATGGCTTCCCCCTCGGATGCATGGGTGGCCGCGGCCGTCCCGGCCGCCCCGCCGCGATGGATAGCATAGATGGCCGTTAGCGATACCGCCGGCGGTGCATTTTCCGGGGAAAAGTCGCGGTTTGCCTGACAATCTGATGACAGTCCGGCAATGTCGCGGTGCGGCGGCCGGTGGACAGGCTCCGGCGCGTCTCTCCCACCCTTGCGGAACGAAAAGCCGGGAAAAGGGCGGGCAAAAGCGTACCACTTTTCGGACCCCCTCCCGGTTATCCACGATCGATAGGGTGAAATCGCACGCGTCCGCCAATCGGGTAAGACGGGAAAACAGGCATGCGGTGCAACACCTCTCATGCCGCGAGTATCGCATGCGCGGCGCATGGGCGCGCGGTGGATATCACGGCGCTGAAAGGCAGGTGGATAAGCAGGACCGCCGATAGGCAGCATTCGTTGATCCGTATACGGATAACCACGGTTCCGGTCCGCTCACAAGGAACCTGGGCAACCAGCGCCGCGCCCATCTGTTCTCTCTCAAGGACAGGAGGTTTCGATGAAACGACTTGTGCCGTGCCTGCTGGTTGCCGGCCTTTCACTGGCCGCGACCGGGGTCTTCGCCAAGACCGTCGTTACCGGCGGCAATGACGATCAGCGGGTGAGCGAGGGCGTGGCCGGCCCGGTGGAAGCGGCCAAACCGGCCAACAAGACCAACAAGGCGGATAACAGCAGTACCAGGTCCAGGGCGGCAGAGGACAAGGGCCCCGCCAGACAGAAGAAGATGCAGCATCCGCCGCCGCCGCCGCTGCACGACCCCAACTAGGACGCCTTCCGACGGAATAGCCGTTGCATCGCAGCGAAAGGATTCGGCGCGCCGGGCCTTCCCCAGACCTGTGGTCGCTGTATACAGTCGTGCCGAATTTTGCCAGGAACCCGTCAGAACGGTTCCGGCCCTTGCGGGGAGGCAAGCGTGAAAAGCATTTGGATTTCGGCCACCGCCATGGTGCTGCTGGCCGGCACCGGGCCGGCCTTTTCCCAATCGGCGGCCAGCGCGGCGGCCACCGCGCCCGAGCTGGATTACCGGCCGGTCCCCGGCATGTTCCAGGCCCCGCCCGGCGACACGCTGGGCGAGATGCAGGGCGTGGCCACCAACTCCAAGGGCCATGTCTTCGCCTTCTTCCGCGGCCCGCGCACGCGGCTGTGGGAATTCGACCAGAACGGCAAGTTCGTGAAGGAGATCGGCAAGGGCTATTACGGCTTCCAGTTCGCCCATTCGGTGCGGGTCGATGCCCACGACAATATCTGGACGGTGGATGAGGGCACCAATGTGGTGACCAAATTCGATCCCACCGGCACCAAGGTGCTGATGGTGATCGGCCACCGCCCCGACGCTGCCGAGGGCCCGGTCGCCACGCCGCACGGACCCTTGCCGCCGGACGGGAAATACACGCTCTGCCGGCCCACCGATGTCGCCTTCGACGGCGAGGACAACATCTTCATCTCCGACGGCTACTGCAACAACCGGGTGGTGAAGTACGACAAGAATGGCCGCTTCCTGGCCGAGGTCGGCAGCGAGAAGAAGGGCAGCGGGGTCAACCAGTTCAATCTGCCGCACGGCATCCAGGTGGACCGCCAGGGCAATGTCTATGTCGCCGACCGCACCAACAACCGCTATGTGGTGCTGGACAACAATCTGAAATGGAAGACGGCCTATACCAATGTGGGCACGGCGTGGAGCGCCTGCATCAGCCAGGGACCGCACCAGTATCTGTTCGTCTCCAACTCCAATCCCAACGGCAACGGGCCGGGCACATGGGATCGCACCGGCCAGATCTACAAGATGGAGCTGGACGGCACCGTGATCGGCAAGTTCGGCCATGCCGGCAAGCTGGCGCCGGGCTTTCAGGTGGTTCACATGATGGACTGCCGCGATCCCGACAGGATCATCGTGGGCGAGATCGAATCCTGGCGCATGCAGGAATTCGTCAACCAAGGTGGCGCCGCCGGGAACAACAGGGGGAGCAAGTAGGATGAAGCGCCTGGCAACTCTTCTTCTGTCCTGCGCCGCGCTGGCCCTGCCGGCGGCGGCCCAGGAGATCGCCACCACTCCCAGCCAGCCCCTGCAGCTTCCCGCCGATACCTTCTTCGGCGCGGCGGCGGGCGTGGCCACCAATTCCAGGGGCGACGTCTTCGTCTATACGCGCAACGGCGATCCCACCATCACGCTGGGCGGCAGCCGCGCCTTCGCCCATGGCGGCTCAAGCCTCTATGAGTTCGCGCCCGACGGGAAATTCCTGCGTCAGATCGGCAAGGAGAATTACGGCTTCCTGGCGGCCCAGGCCGTGCGCGTGGACGCGCATGACAATATCTGGGTGGTCGACGCCTACAGCAATATGGTGATCAAGATGGACCCCCAGGGCCGCATCGCCATGCTGCTGGGGCGCAAGCCCGAAGCGGTGAATGTGCCCGCCGCCCCGGATCATGGCCGCGCCCCGCCCGGCGCGCCGCCGGCCTCGGGCATGCCGTCGGACCTGTTCGAGGGGCCGGCCGATGTCGCCTTCGACGGCGCCGGCAATATCTTCGTCGCCGACGGACTGCACAATGCCCGCGTCGCCAAGTTCAACGCCCAGGGCGTCTTCATGAAAAGCTGGGGCGGGCGCGGGGCGGGCGAGGGCCAGTTCGCAAGCCCGCGCTCCATCGCCGTGGATGCGACCGGCAATGTCTATGTCGCCGATCGCGGCAACAACCGCATCCAGGTGTTCGACAACAACGGTGTTTTCAAGAAGGCGATCACCGGCGCGGGCGATCCGATGGCGTTGTGCATCTCACCGGGGGCGCACCAGTATATTTATGCCTCCAACTCCAACCCCGTGGACGACCTCGATCATGGCGGGGAAATCTTCAAGCTGGAGCTGGACGGCACCGTGGTGGGCAGGTTCGGCCGCGCCGGCAAGCTGCCGGGCGAATTCGGCACCGTGAACGCCATCGACTGCCGCAATCCGGCGGCGCTGTATGTCGCCGAGATGGGCAACTGGCGGGTGCAGAAGATCGCGCTGCATTGAAGGTGGCGGCGCATTTTTGCTGCGCTGCGAAGAGGGAGAAATTCCCCGGTCGCCGCTTTGCGTTGGGCCGAAAGCCTCGCTAGGATCGCACCCCTCGCAACTGGGAGGCGTCGTTGAACCAGGGATACTCCGCGCGCGGTGCGTGGCTGATCATGCTCGCATCAGTCATCGTGATCGCGATCTGCATCTATGACTATTACACGCCCGAGACGGGGCTGATCGGCGCCGGCGGCGTGGTGCTGGTGGCGGTGGCGGCGGTGCTGATGCTGCTGGCGGCGCTGGCGATGCATCTCTATACGGCGCGGCCGCGCTGGCTTCAGCTCTTCCTGGTGATCTCCATCATCCTGGACATCATCGGCTCGTCGGTGGCCGGCTATTTCCTGGAGAGCCCGGTCATCATGGCCGGTCAGGCGCTGGCCCTGATCGGCTGGCTGATGCAGATCATCGGCGATGCCGCCGACCGCAGCGTGGAGATCGACAATGTCGAAGATTAGAAACGTCACCCTCGCGGCCGCCGGTATCGCCGCCGCCGCGGCCGCCGGCATGCTGCTGGCGCCCAAGGCCACCGCCCAGATGGGCGGCTCGATGATGATGATGGCCTCCAACATGGGCCAGGTCTGGGACGCCTTCGGCGGCAACCAGCAGGCGCAGAAATATTCCACCGCCACCCAGATCACGCCGGACAATGTGAAGAACCTGAAGGTGGCCTGGAGCATCCACACCGGCGATGTCGGCAGCGGCGCCCATACCACCACCTGGGGCGCCACGCCGCTGTTCGTCAACAACACCGTCTATGTCGGCACGCCTTTTTACCGCATCTTCGCGGTGGAACCCGACACCGGCAAGACCAAGTGGGTCTATGCGGCCAGCCGCGGCCAGGGCAAGCCGGAGAACCAGGGCTACAAGAGCCGCGGCGTCGCCTATTGGCAGGCCAGCGCGCCCGTCCCCGGCCAGCCCTGCCAGAAGATGGTCTATATCGGCACCATGAACGGCGAGCTGCACGGCGTCGATGCCGACACCGGCAAGCCCTGCGCCGGTTTCGGCAAGGATGGCGTGGTCGACGTCAATGCCTGGCTGACCACCAACAGCAAGTGGAAGATCGGCCTGCTCCAGCCGCCGGCGGTCTACAAGGATACGCTGATCCTGGGCTGGGCCGGCAATGACTGGGTCTACAAGACCGAGAATCCCGGCACCGTCTATGGCATCGACGCGCGCACCGGCGCGCTGAAATGGACCTTCAACATCATCCCGCCCGAGATGGTCAGCCAGACCGGCACCGCCAATGTGTGGGGCGGCATCTCGGTCGATCCGGAAACGGGGCTGGCCTTCCTGCCGACCTCCTCGCCCAGTCCCAACTATTATGGCGGCGACCGGCTGAAGGAGATGCCCTATGTCACCGCCACTGTGGCGGTGGACGCCGAGACCGGCGAGGTGCGCTGGAGCCGCCAGCTCGTCCATCACGACATCTGGGACGTGGATACCGATTCCGCCCCCACGCTGGTGGACCTGCACAAGGACGGACAGACCATTCCCGCCCTGGTCCAGGCCACCAAGATGGGCTTCCTGTTCGTCTTGAACCGCAACACGGGCGAGCCGATCTATCCCATCGAGGAACGGCCGGTGCCCGCTTCGGATGTGCCGGGCGAGCATGCGGCGCCGACCCAGCCCTATGTGCCGGTGCCCGAGCCCACCACGGCGGATCATTCGCCGCCCGTCTCGACGCTGGCCGACATTCTCAGCTTCGGCCAGTGCAGCCGGTGGAAGGCGCGCCTGCGCGATGAAGGCCGCTTCACGCCGCCGTCCATCCGCGGCTCGATCTCCTGGCCGGCGACGGTGGGCGGGGTGGAATGGGGCGGTGGCGCCGTCGATCCGACCACCGCCACCTATGTCGTCAATTCCGACCAGGTGCCGCAGGTCTACACCCTGATCCCGCGCGCCGAAGCCAACAAGCTGTACGGCGATGCCCTGCGCGCCAGGGGCGGCTATGCCGCCCAGCAGGGTTCGCCCTATGGCTTCAAGCTGGAGAACTTCCTGAACATGTGGGGCATGCCCTGCTGGGCGCCGCCTTACGGCACGCTCTCCAGCTATGACCTCAACACCGGCAAGCTCTTGTGGAAGAAGCCCTTCGGCCAGGTCCAGAAGTGGGGCTTCTACATGCCCGAAAGCTGGGGCTCGGTGACCATCGGCGCGCCGGTGATCACCAAGTCGGGGCTGATCTTCATCGGCGCCTCGATGGACAGCCGGGTGCGCGCCATCGACCTGAAGACGGGTGATGTGCTGTGGAAGCATCTGGTCGATGCTCCCGCCGTGGCCCAGCCGGCGGTCTATACCTACAAGGGCAAGCAGTATGTGGTGTTCGCGGCCGGCGGCAACGGCATCCTGACGCCGCGTCTGTCCGACCAGTTGGTGGCCTTCGCGCTTCCCAACTGATCCTGCCCATAACCAAGAAAACGCCTGCCGGTTATCCGGCGGGCGTTTTTGTTTTTCGCGGGCACAGACCGGAGGGTGGATCAAGCCGGGTGTTTTGCCTTGAGCCCGCGCTTGCGTCATGCTCGCGGGCGGGCAGGGCCGATCGCAGGGCCCCATCGGGGAGAGGAAGACATGACATTCAGCAAGCGGGATTTCATCGCCGGTCTGGGACTGGTGGCGGGCATGGGGCTGGCCCCCGCCGCCGCCCAGGACTATCTGCACGGCAAGGATCTGGGGGCGGTGCCGCCCCGGAAGAAAAAAGCGGTGCCGCACCGCAAGGTCACCACCAGGAACCTGTTCAAGGTGCCCGATGCCTATCCCAACGGTATCGCCATCACCGACGAAGGCATCTGGGTCGCCGAGCAGAAGGCGCAGGGCTACGGCCAGAGCGGCAAGCATGTGAAGGAAGCCGCCTGGCTGTTCGACTGGAAGGGCCGGAAACTCAAGACCGTGCTGACCGATTCGGCCAACACCTCCGGCTTTGCCTTCGGCAACGGCCATGTATGGATGGGCGCCAATGGCGGCGCCGAGGGCGTGTATGAGGTGGACTTGAACGGCCGGCAGGTGTCGCACCGCCAGATTCCGCTGGGGCCGGCCAATAATGGCGGCGGCTGCCACGGCCTGCTCTATCACGGCGGCAAGCTGTGGATCGTGGCCAACCGCATCAAGGGCATCCTGCGCGTGGACCCAAAGACCTGGGCGCCCGAATTCATGATTCCCATCACCACCGAGCGCTGGCACGGCATCGCCTGGGACGACGGCGTGCCCGGCGGCGCGATCTGGATGGTGACCGGCTCCTCTGACATCAACCGCTATGTGATGCAGAACGGAAAGCTGCACCACACCACCACCTGCGGCCTGATGAAATATTCGGCCACCACGGGCGAGCTGCTGGAGACGGCCGAGTTCGAGGACGGCACCGCCGACGCCCATGGCCTGGCGATGTGGAAGGGCAAGCTCTATTCCTGCGACGCGGGCGTGGGCCCGCCGGGATTCGAGGGCACCGGCAGCCCCAGCGCCGGCTATGTCTTTGAAATCAATTTCGTCTGAAGGGCGGGCGGGCCGGGCCCCTTGCCAAGGACGGATGCGATCCCCATCCTGCCGCGCGACACAGGGCGGCTCATGGCGGATACAAGGGACAAGGACGTCGCAAGGCTGGATGAATGGTCGCCGCGGCTTCAGAAGTCGCGGCTCTACCAGCAGATACTGGTCGACATCATCGTCGGCGCGCTGGCGGCCGGCGAGCATCTGGACGAGAACACGCTCGTGCACCGCTATGGCGGCGGCCTTGCCGGCATCCGCGAGGCGCTGGCCCGGCTGGCGCTGGAAGGGCTGGTGCAGCGGCGCGCGCGCGTGGGCACCACGGTGGCGCCGCTGGACCTGATGGCGGCGCGCGAGGCGTTCGAGGCCCGCTGCCTGGTCGAGGTCCAGTGCGCCGGGCTGGCCGCGGCCAATGCCAGCGATGAAGAGATCGCCGCCATCCGCGCCACCATGGACGGCGGCGAGGAGGCGGTGAGGAACAATGACGCGCGCGCGCTGGCGGCGATGGATGAAGCCTTCCACGTCGCGGTGGCGGCGGCCAGCGGCAATCGCACCCTGGCCAAGATCGTGGTCACGCTGCATCACCAGACCGCGCGCTATTGGCTCTATGCCATGCGCGCGCCTTCCATCGAGGATGGCTACCGGGCGCTGGCCGAGCATCGCGGCCTGGCCGACGCCATCGCCGGCCGCGACGTCGACAAGGCCCGCGCGGTCATGCTGACGGTGCTGGGTGATTTTCCCGACGAGATGAAGCGCTCGCTGGAAACGGCTCCGTGACCGGCGCATCCGGGCGGGCCTGGGTGACGCTGGCCGTCATCAGCGCGCTTTATTTCATCATCACCGCCGCCACCTTCGACAGCCTGGGGCTGGTGCTGCCTGCCATGGTGGCCGAGCTTGGCTGGAGCTGGACCGAGGCGGGGATGGGCTTCACCCTGCTGGCGGTGTTCTGCGGCGTCACCGCCACGGTGCCCGCCGCCCTGATCCGCCGTTTCGGCGTGCGCGCCAATCTTCTGATCGGCTCGCTGGTGATGGCGCTGGCTTTTCTGGGGCTGGCCCGGGCGCATGGCCTGTGGCTGTATTTCATCGGGGCGTCGCTGGCCGGGCTTGGGTTCACCCTTTTGGACACGGTGCCTGGCACCTATCTGCTGACCCGGCTGTTCGCGCGCCCGTCCTTCGCCTTCGGGCTTTATTTCACCATCGGCGGCATCGGCGGCGCCGCCGGGCCGCTGCTTTATTTCCTGGTGACGGACGCGACCGGGCTTTGGCGCAGCTATTGGCTGGTTGTCGGCGCGGCCGTGGTGCTGTGCGGGGTGCTGGCGGCGTTCCTGGTCGATGCGCGCACCGATGTCTGCCAGGGCGCCGAGAAGGATCCAGACATCTCGACCGAGGACTGGCGCTGGCGGGATGCGCTGAGGACACACCAGTTCTGGATCATCGCCGCCGCCTATGCCGCCTTCCTGTTCTGCGGCATCACCGCCAACGCCGCCTCGGTCGCGCATCTGACCGAGCACGGCGTCACCGCCGTGATGGCCGGTGCCATGATGAGCGTCAGCGCGCTTTTGAATGCGGGCGCCCGGCTGGCGGGCGGGGTGCTGACCCGTTTCATCAATGCGCGCGGCCTGCTGGCGATCGCGCTGGGGCTGATGGCGGCGGGACTGGTGGCGCTGGGCGCGGCGCGGGACCTGCCCATGATGCTGGTCTATGCGGCGGGGGTCGGCATCGGCTATGGCCTCACCTTCTTCGCCGCCACCATCCTGCTGCTGGATTATTTCGGCCGCGCTCCCAACCTGGAACTGTTCTCGATCGTCAACCTGATCTCCACGGTAGGCGCGGTGGCGCCCGCCCTGGCGGGCCTGACGCGCGACGCCACCGGCGCTTTCACGCCCTTCTTCCTGGTCCTGGCGGCGGCCATCCTGGCGGTGATGCTGGCGGTGCTGGCGATGCGCCCGCCGCATCGCCCCCGCGAAAAGCGCGCAAGCGCGTTCGCCATCGAATAAGGTCGGCGGCATGGCTGCAACAAAGGAATTCGGCGTCTTTCTTCCGGTGGCCAACGGCGGCTGGATCGTCTCCACCGCCACGCCGCCGCTGGATGGCGGCTGGGTGCAGAACCGCGACGCCGCCATCGCCGCCGAGCGCGAAGGTTTCGACTTCGTGATGGCGATGGGCAAGTGGCGCGGCTTCGGCGGCGTCACCAACCATTGGGGCGCCAGCCTGGAGCCGGTGACCATGATGGCGGGCATCGCCGCCGTCACCCGCCGCATCAAGGTGTGGGCGACCCTGCACACGATCCTGCACAACCCGGCGGTGGCGGCCAAGACGATCGCCACGCTCGATCACATTTCCGGCGGCCGCGCCGGGCTGAACATCGTGGCGGGCGCCTATCGGGGCGAGTTCGAGCAGATGGGCGCCTGGGACCCGGCGCTGGATCACGACCGCCGCTATGACCTAACGCAGGAATGGACCACCATCGTCAAGCGCCTGTGGGCCGAGCCCGCCGTCAGCTTTGAGGGCGAATTCTTTCATTTCCAGGATTGCGTCGGCGATCCCAAGCCGCTGCACCGGCCCGAGCTGATCTGCGCCGGGATGTCGGCGCGGGGCTTCGCCTTTTCGGTGCGCGAATGCGACGGCTGCTTCATCGGCGGCCGCAACGAGGCCGAAACCCGCGATGCCTCGGCGCGCGCCCGTGCCCTGGCGGCGGAACTGGGCAAGCCGATCAGGACTTACTGCATGATGACCGTCATCACCGCCGATACGGATGCGCAGGCCGAGGCGAAAGCGGCGCGCTATCGCCAGGGCCTGGACGAGGGCGCGGTGCTGGGCATGCTGCAAAGCTATGGCGCGACGGGAAACGCCATGACCGCGCGGGCGCAAGGCGCCTTCATGACCCAGACCGCAATCGGATCGCCCGCCACCTGCGCGCGGAAAATCGAGACCTTCCTGCGCGACTGCGACATCGACGGGTTGATGTTCGTGTTCGACGACTATCTCAAGGGCATCGCCGCCGGCGGCCGCCATATCCTGCCCGCGCTCAGGAGCGCCTTTGCATGAAGCCCGACTGGATCGCGCCTGCCCGCACCGCGCTGCTGCTGATCGACTGCCAGGTGGATTTCGGCGCGCCGGACGGCGAGATGGCCCGCCGGGGTGCGGACATGGCCGCGCCGCAGGCCGCTTTGGGCCAGGTCGCGATTTTGCTGGAGGCGGCGCGCGGGGCCGGTGTCACCCCGGTCTTCGTGCGCCTTCTCACCCGGCCCGGCACCGAAAGCCCGGTGCTGAAAGAAGAGAAGCGCCGCAAGAGCGATCCCGACGAAGCTGATCTGTGCGTCGAAGGCTCGCACGGCGCGGCCTTCACCGGCATTGCGCCCCGCGGCGGCGAATGGGTGTTGGGCAAGCGCCGCTACAGCGCCTTCACCGGCACCGGGCTGGCCGACCGTCTGAAGCAAGGGGGCATCGACACGCTGGTGGTGGCGGGCCTGACCACCGAGTGCTGCGTCGCCGCCAGCATCTGGTCGGCCTTCGAGGCCGATTTCCATGTCTTTCTGGCCGAAGATGCCTCAGCCGCCTATGACCCCGCCCTGCACCGGCAGACGGTGAAGGCGCTGGCCCTCAGCGGCGCCATCGCTCTGCCGGCGGCGAAAATCGCCGCGATCTGGGAAAATCGCACCTGACGCGCCATACCTGCGGCAGGGCGTCGCGGCTTGGCCTGTTTTGTAAAATGTTACATGACATTTCGGGATGGGCATCTATGTAGACGCCCATGACGAGGGGTTTGGTCTTTCCGGTTTTGCCCGCACTGGTAGCATCGGGCCTGCTGACGGCGGCTGCGGCCCAGGCCCCGGCCCAGGCCCAGGATCAGGCTGTCGAACAGGTCACCGTCACCGGCGATCCCGTGCGTCTGCTGGATGTGGGCGCCAACAGCGCCGCCTTCGGCCTGGAGAAGCCGCTGATCCAGACGCCCCGCGCCGTCACCCTGGTCAGCGACACCACCATCGCCCGCTATGGCATCACCGGCATCGATGGGCTGACGGCGATCACCCCCTCTGCCTATACCGCCAGCTATTACGGGGTCGAAGGCGCGGTGTCGCTGCGCGGCACGCTGGCGGAGAATTATTTCCGCGGTTTCAAGCGGGCCGAGAATCGCGGCACCTACTCCACGCCGCTGGCCGACGCGGCGGGGATCGAGATTCTGCGCGGGCCGCCATCGCCGATCTATGGACCGGGCAAGGTGGGCGGGCTGGTCAACTTCCTGCCCAAGACCGCCAGTGCCGAGGACGCGCTGGGCGGCGAGATCACCGCCAGCTATGGCAGCTATTCCAGGCGCAACCTCACCGGCCAGCTCAGCGCCCCGGTGACGCTGGGCCAGGCGGCGGGCGGCGTGCACGCCTATGGCGAGATCGACGACAGCTACAGCTATTACCGGGGCCTGCATCCCAGCCACCAGCTTGTCGAACTGTCGGCCAACCTGGCGCTGGCCGACTGGTCGCTCGCCGCCGATTATCTCTATTACCATTCCAACGGCGACATCCAGACGCCGGGCTGGAACCGGCTGACCCAGGCGCTGATCGATCGCGGCACCTACATCACCGGCCGCAACACCTCGCTGAGGGATGCCGACGGCAATGGCCGGCTGACGCTGAACGAGATGGGCGGCAATCCTTACGCCTTCGATCCGGGGTTCACGCCGCTGGCCTGCACCGCCTGCACCGACGCCGCGCACCGGCTGGACAGCGGCTTGGGCACGACATGGCTGGACCGGCGCACCGTCTATCTCGCGCGCGGCGTGGATTTCTCCAACACCTTCACCCATACCGGCTTCATGGAGGCGGCGCGCGACCTGGGCGCGGGTGAAAGCCTGCGCTTGCAGCTTTTCGTCGACACGCTCTCCAACGACCGCTTCGTGTCCTATGGCTTTCCCGGCTCCTACCGCACCCTCATCGGCGAGGCGCGGGCGCGCTACGACCTCAAGCGCGACATCGGCGCGGTCAGGACACAGACGGTGGCGGGCGTCTCGTACCGCCATGTCCGTGCGCGCGGAAAGGAAAGCTACAACAGCGGCGTGATCGCGCTGGACCGGCGCGACATCTCGCAAGGGCCCGCCGCCAACGACATCATCGATTCCCCCTTCACCGCCGATCCGCCCGGCGCGGTGGGGCTGGGCTGGGAGAACGACGTCATCTCCGACACCGGCGACATGGGTGCGTTTATCACCACCGACGCGGCCTGGCGGGATTTCGACCTGGTGCTGGGCGGCCGCTATGACGATTACCATGTCCGCTCGCGCGACCTGGGTTTGCTGGCTTACGAGCCGCCGGCTGGCGCGGGCGATGCAGGGCGCTTCAGCTGGTCGGCCAGTCTTTCTTACAAGACGCCCTTCGCGCTTGTGCCCTATGCCACCATTGCCCAGTCCAGCGCGGTGGAGATCGGCCAGGCCAGCGAGGTGCTGACCAGCCTGCTGGCCGGTGACGCCTGGCTGTCGGATTCCTTCCTGAATGAAGTGGGCGTGAAGTTCACCGCGCTGGACGATCACCTGCAGGGCAGCCTGGACTGGTATGTCCAGAACCGCACCCGGCTGTCGCGCGGCGCGGGCGTCACCAGCATCCAGGGCACGCGCGCCAAGGGGGTGGAGCTGGAGCTGCGCTATGTGGCGAACGAAAATCTCAGCCTGACCCTGGCGGCCAGCCTGCAGCACACCGGGCTGAAAGGCCCCGACCACAGCTTCGCCTATATCCCGGCGCGGGCGGCGGGCGTGGCGCCGCAGGACGGTTTCGGCGGCGGCTATCTGGTCTATGACCTCTCGACCCTGCCGGGCCTTGGCGGCGACTATGAGGACACCACCGTGCCGCATGCGGTGATCAGTCCCTATGTCACCTGGACGAGCGACCGGGACGGCGGCGACCAGGATGGCGGCCTGTCATGGGGCGTCACCTTCGGCGGCACCTATGTCGGCCATACCAGCCAGGTGATCCAAAATCCCATCCGCTATCCGTCCTATGTCACGCTCAATGCCTCGGGCTTCGTGCGCGCGGGCGCGTGGGAGGCCGATGTCAACGTCAACAATCTGTCGAACGCGCGCTATTTCACGCCGGGCGCGGACACCTATTCCATGCTCAGCGCGCTGCCGGGCACAGGGCGGCTCTGGAAGATCACCTTGAGGCGGCTGTTCTAGGGCATCGATTGTTTTAGGGCTTTTTGCATTCAGATAGAAACACACTCCTTGTCATGCCCGCGAAAGCGGGCATCCAGTAGGTTGTTGGATGGGCTCTGGATTCCCGCTGGAGTTTATCCTCCAGCCGCGCATAGCGCGGACTGGGGGACGGGAATGACAATCAGGATTCGAGCGATTCAATCTGCACGCAAAATGCTCTAGCCGCGGTTCAATCCGGTCCCGACTCGTCCTAGCCTCCATTATTCGGAGAGCCCGCATGAACCTTCTTTCGACGCCGCGATGGCTGGCCGCGATCCTTGTGGCCTCGCTGCCGGGCGCGGCGGCCGGCCAACCGGCGGCGCCCACCCGGACCGCCTGGGTCCAGGCGGTGGAGGGCGGCTTCGAGGCAAGGCTGATGACCGGCGACGCCGCCTGTCCGGTCCTGCACACCGACCGGGGTGATATGCCGATGGCGGTGCGCGCCGCCGCCGACGCGCAATTCCCGCTTCTGTGTGCAGCGAGGATTCCCGCCGGCGCATCCAGGGCCGACATCGCGGGCGTGAAGCTGCCGGTGCCGGCGGCCGATCCGCGGCGCATCCTTGTCATCGGCGACACCGGCTGCCGCCTTCAGGGCGGCACCACCCAGGACTGCAACGCGCCCGAGCAATGGCCCTTTCCCGAAGTTGCCGCCGCCGCCGCGAAACTGCATCCCGACCTGGTGATCCATGTCGGCGACTATCTCTATCGCGAAACGCCCTGTCCGCCCGGTGACGCGGGCTGCGCCGGATCGCCTTATGGCGACAATGGTCCGGCCTGGCAGGCGGACTTCTTCACCCCCGCCGCGCCACTGCTCAAGGTCGCGCCTTTCGTGCTGGCGCGCGGCAATCACGAGCAATGCGCCCGCGAGGGCGCCGGCTGGCTGCGGCTGTTGGGGCCGCTGGCGCACACGCCCGGCGCGCCCTGCCGCGAGCATATCCCGATGGTCACGGTGGACCTGGGTGATGTGCGGCTGGCGGTGATGGATGACGCCAGCGCCCCCGAAATGCCGGTCAACCGGGCCGACCTGCCCGCCTACACCGCCGAGATCGCCGAGCTGGGCCACATCGCGCCGCCGGTCTGGTTCGTCCACCACCGCCCCATCTGGGCGGCGATCACCGGCCCCCTGGGCATTCCCATCGGCGGCAACAAGACATTGGTCCAGGCCGTGCATGACGCCGCGCAGGCGGCGGGCAAGGACGCCCCGCTGATTCCTCCCAATGTGACGCTTCAGCTTTCCGGCCACATCCATACCTTCGAGGCGATCAACTACAACAGGGGCGTGCCGCCGCAGATCGTCGCCGGCAATGGCGGCGACCTGCTGCAGGTGACGCCCAAGGACCTGTATGGCGCGATCTTCCAGGGGCCGGAGACGGTGCGCGTGACCAGCGGCCTGTCGGTGGGCGGCTTCGGCTTCCTGCTGATGACGCGCGCCGCCGACGGCTGGGGAATCGAATTGTTCGATTCGGCCGGAAACCTGATCCGTACATGCCATTTCACCGGCGCGCAGGACGGGCGGCAAGGCCGCGTGGACTGCCCGAAAGGCGAATAATCCCCACAGGACGCGGATACCAACCGCTTTGTGCGCGAAGCATTGGTTTTCGCGGCCCTGTTTGCTGGCGCGCGCGGGGGGGCGGTTTTAGGCTGCGCGTCTCTTATTAGAATCCACAGGCAGAATCGGGGGAGCAGATGGACGCAAGGCGCAAACGGCTTCTGCTGGTCGTCGGCGGCGTGGTGGTGTTCCTGGCGGTGGCGGCCGTGGCGGCGCTGTTCCTGGCCGGCAATCCGCGCGGCGGCATGCTGGCCCGGCTGCAGAGCGGGCTCTCCGCCGTCACCGGCACCCGGCCCGGGTCCGGCGCGCAGACGCCGCAGGAATTCGCCTTCCGCCGGCTGGAGATCGACGTCTCCAAGCCCGAGGCGCAGGCCTGCCTGGTCTTCACCCGTGCGCTGGATGCCAGCGGCCGCACGCATTACCAGGATTACCTGTCCATCGACCCCGACACCAAGGTGGCGCTGCGCGTGGTCGATAGCCGCCTGTGCCTGGCGGGGCTGTCCTTCGACAAGACTTACAATGTCAGCCTGAAGGACGGGCTGCCTGCCGCCGACGGCTCCAAGCTCCAGGCCGAAACCGTGCCGGTGGAACTGCGCGACAAGCCGGCGCTGGTGCGCTTTGCCGGCGGCATCATCCTGCCGCGCGAGAACGCCGCCGGCGTGCCCGTCACCACCGTCAATGTCGACAGGCTGGACATCAAGGTGATCCGCGTGGGCGACCGGCTTTTGTCGCAGATCGAGTCCGGCACGGTCGATCAGACCCAGCTCTACGGCTGGGATGAAAAGCAGCTCGAGAACGCGCAAGGCGCCGTGGTGTGGCAGGGCACCATGGACGTCGCCAATGTGAAGAATGACAGCATTGTCACCCTGGTGCCGATCCACGACATCCTGAAAGGCAAGAAGCCCGGCGCCTATGTGCTGGTGGCGACCGACGCGGCCAAAAAGACCGGCGACGACGACTATGGCGTGCGGATGGCCACCCAGTGGGTGGTGGATTCCGATATCTCGCTGACCAGCTTCACCGCCGACCGGGCCAGCGCGGGCACCGGCCTGACGGTCTTCGCCCGCTCCTATAGCCGGGCCGAGCCGCTGTCGGGCGTGCGCATGACGCTGGTGGCGCGCAACAACAACCAGCTTGCCAGCGTGGTCACCGATGGCGACGGCAAGGCCGCGTTCGACGCGGGCCTGATGCGCGCGACCGGCGGCGACCAGCCGGTGATGGTGATGGCCTATGGCAAGGGCGGCGATTTCAGTTTCCTGGACCTGCGCCGCTCGGCCTTCGACCTGACCGATCGCGGCGTGGGCGGTCATGCCGCGCCGGGACCGGTCGATGCCTGGCTTTACACCGAGCGCGGCGTCTATCGCCCGGGCGAGACGGTGCGGGCGGTGGCGATGCTGCGCGACCGGGTGGGCGCGGCGCTCAACGCGCCGCTGACCCTGGTGGGGCAACGTCCCGACGGCATCGAGGTGGGCCGCATCACCGTGGCCGGCAGCAAGCTCCAGGCCGGCAGCGCCGGCTGGAGCCTGGCGCTCTCGCCCGGCGCGCCGCACGGCCGCTGGCAGATCAGCGCCTATATCGATCCCAAGGCCGAGGCGGTGGGCCGGGTGCAGTTCGACGTGGCCGATTTCGTGCCGCAGAGGCTGAAGGTGACGCTGACGGCAAAGGAGAAAGCCATCGCGCCGGGCGATACGTTCCATGTGCGGGCCGAGGCGCGCTTCCTCTATGGCGCGCCAGCCTCCAGCCTCTCGGGCGACGGCGAGGCCACCATCGCCGCCGATCCCGATCCCTGGCCGCAATATCGCGGCTATCGCTTCGGCCGCGTCGATGACAGCTTCTCGGAAACCAAGGTGGACCTCAGGGTACCGCAGACCGATGCGGCGGGCGTCACCACCGTTGCCGGCAGCACCGGCGCCTTGGCCGAAACCACCTTGCCGCTGAAGGCGACGGTGCGCGTCTCGATCCACGAGCCGGGCGGGCGCACCACCGACCGCAGCATCGACATCCCCATCCGCACCCATGACGTCGCCATCGGCATCCGCCCGGATTTCGACGGCGGCTCGGTGCCGGAAAATGCCCGCGCCGGATTCGAGGCCATCGCGCTGGACAAGACCGGCAGGCGCGTCGCGCTTGCCGGCCTGACGGTGAGCTGGGTGCGCGAGGACACCGCCTATCAGTGGTTCCAGACCAATGGCGAATGGCGCTACCAGTCCGTCACCCGCGACCGGCTGATCTCCAGCACCACCGCATCCATCGGCGCGGGTGCGCCGCTGAAACTGGCCCAGGCGATGCCCTGGGGCACCTACCGGCTGACCATCACCGATCCCAAATCGGGCGCGGCGTCCAGCTATCGCTTCTATTCCGGCTGGGCGGCGTCCAGCGCCGGCGACCGGCCTGACCGCATCCCGGTGGCGGCGGACAAGCCGTCTTATGCGCCCGGCCAGGTGGCGCATGTGCACATCAAGCCCGACGGCGACGGCAAGGCGCTGGTGGTGATCGCCGGCGATAAGGTGTTCTCGTCGCGGCTGATCGATGCGCCGGCAAGCGGCGCCAGCGTGGACATTCCCGTCTCCGCCGATTGGGGCGCGGGCGCCTATGTGCTGGTGACGGCCTATCGCCCGCTGTCGCAGGTCCGCCCCCGTGAGCCGGTGCGCTCCATCGGTGTGGCCTGGATCGGGGTGGACAACGCGCCCCGCACCCTGGGCATCGCGCTGGGCGTGCCGGACAAGGTGCGCCCGCGCCAGAAGATCACCGTGCCGGTGCGGCTTTCGGGCCTTGCCAACGAGACGGCCTTCGTCACCCTGGCTGCGGTGGACGAGGGCATCCTGCAGCTCACCGACTTCGTCTCGCCCGATCCGGCCGATCACTATTTCGGCAAGCGGCGATTGGGCGTGATGATGCGCGATGACTATGGCCGCCTGATCCGGGCCGAGAAGGGCGCGGTGGGAAGCTTGCGCGAGGGCGGCGACAGTTTCGGCGGTCGCTCGCTGGCGGTGGTGCCGCAAAAGACGGTGGCGCTGTTCAGCGGCATCGTGAAGGTGGGCGCGAACGGCACCGCCAGCATCCCGCTCGACATTCCCGACTTCAATGGTTCGCTGCGCCTGATGGCGGTGGCGTGGAGTGCCGACAAGCTGGGCCATGCCGACAAGATGCTGGTGGTGCGCGATCCGGTGGTCGCCGACCTGGTGCTGCCGCGATTCTTAAGCCCCGGCGACAGGATCGAGGCGGCACTCAACCTCGACAATGTCGAAGGCGCGGCGGGCGGCTATGTCGCCACCATCACCACGCACGGCCCCGTCTCCATGCCGGGCGGCGCCAAGACGGTGGTGCGCCAGACCTTGGCGCGCGGGCAGCGCACGCTGGTGCCGGTGACGCTGACAGGATCGGGGCTGGGCGTCGCCGGCATTACCCTGGATGTGACCGGGCCGAACGGCTTTCACGTCAGCCATGCCTGGCCGATCCAGGTGCGGCCCGCCCAGCTCGATGTCAGCCGCGAGGAAGAAGTGCCGCTGGCGGCGGGGGCCGGCTTCACCGCCGGCCGTGCGCTGATCGCGGGACTGGTGCCCTCCACCGCCTCGGTCAGCCTGTCGGTATCGGCGGCGCATGGCTGGTCGAATGTCGCGGGCTTGCTCAAGTGGCTGGACAAGTATCCCTTCGGCTGCCTGGAACAGACGGTCAGCCGCGCCCAGCCTTTGCTGCTGTTCAACGACATGGCGGACCTGGCGGGCCTGCCGCGCGACAAGGCGCTGAAGGACCGCATCCAGGCCGCCATCGACCAGGTGCTGGACATGCAGACGGTCGGCGGCGATTTCGGCATGTGGGGGCCGGGCAGCGACGCCGAGCCATTCCTGGGCGTCTATGCCATGGACTTCCTGATCCAGGCCAAGGCCAAGAACTATGTCGTAGCCAACGATGCCATGCGCCGCGGCACCAATTGGCTGCGCACGGTGGCCTCGGGCGGCGGCGACGACCTGGCGCGCGCTTATGCCTTTTATGTGCTGGCGGGCAGCGGTCAGGCCAATGTCAGCGACCTGCGCTATTTCAGCGATACCCGGGTCTCCAAGATGAACTCGGCGCTGGCGGCGGCGCTGACCGGCGCGGCGGCGGCGCGCGTTGGCGACCGGGCGCGCACCGAATACGGCTTCGACAAGGCGCGCGCGCTGCTGGCGGCGGCCAACCCCGCCACCTATCCGCACGATGTCTATGGCTCGCTGCTGCGCGACCTGTCGGGCACGCTGGCGCTGGCGGCGGAAAGCGGCAAGGCGGACCTGATCCCGGTGCTGATGGACAAGGCGCGCGGGCTCGACATGCGCGCGGCTGAGACCACCACCCAGGAAAAGGGCTGGATGCTGCGCGCCGCCTATGCGCTGACCCGCCAGAAGCTGCCGCTGAACGTCACCGTCAACGGCCAGCCCGCGAAACCGCGCGACGGCGCGGTGCGGCTGGCGCCGACGCCGCAGCAACTGGCCGGCGGCATCGCCATCGCCAACAAGGGCGATGCCCAGGTCTGGCGCACGGTCTCGGTCAGCGGCACGCCCGATGCGCCGCTGGCCGCCGTCTCCGAGGGCCTGACCCTCACCAAGAGCATCTGGACCATGTCGGGCGCGCCCGCCGATCTGTCCGCGCTGCATCAGAACGACCGGGTGATCGTGGAGATCAGCGGCCGGATGCCCGACAATGTCTATCACCAGATGGGTATCGTCGATCTTCTGCCGGCGGGGCTTGAGATCGAGCAGCCGCTGAAGGGCGACGACGCCAAGGCATATCCCTTCCTGTTTGGCGGAAGCGGCGGCGCCCTGACCGACGCCAGCCGCCAGGATGCGCGCGACGACCGCTTCGTCGCCGCCTTCGACATCGGCCAGCGCTATCGCCCGCTGCATCCCAAGGGACCTGAGCCGACACCAAGCTTCCACATCGCCTATATCGCGCGCGCCGTGTCGGTGGGCCGGTTCGCGTTGCCGGCGGCGGATGCGGTGGACATGTATGCCCCCGCCATCCATGCGCGCACGGCGATGGGGCGGATCACGATCGGCAAATGAAGCGGTTCACCCCTCCCCCAAGCGTTTCTCGCTGGCTCGCAACGCTTGCCCCCTCCCGCAAGGGGAGGGGGCGGAATCACGGCGGCATGCGCGCATCGCGCGCGTGGGGAAGGGGGCGCCTGACCGCCTGGGCATTCGCGGGGTTGGGCATTGTCCTGGCCCTCATCATCGCCGACCGCGCCAACCCGCCCGACATGACGCGCGCGCGGACGCTGTCGCCGGAAGTGGTGGCGCGCGACGGCACTCTGCTGCGGGCCTTCCTATCGGAAGACGGCGCCTGGCGCATCCGCACCACGCCCGATCAGGTAAGCCCCCGCTATCTGGCGATGCTGAAGGCGTATGAGGACAGGAATTTCGACTCCCATTTCGGCGTCGATCCGCTGGCGCTGGCGCGCGCCGCGGTCCAGCTCGTGCTGGCCGGGCACATCGTCAGCGGCGGCTCGACCCTGACCATGCAGGTGGCGCGGCTGCTGGAGCCGGAGCATTTCCGCCGCCATACCGTCGCCGCCAAGATCTTCCAGATCGTCCGCGCGGTGCAGTTGGAAGAACGCTATTCCAAGGAGCAGATTCTTTCTCTGTACCTGACACTGGCGCCGATGGGCGGCAACCTGGAAGGGGTGCGCGCCGCCGCTTTGTCCTATTTCGGCAAGGAGCCGGCGTATCTCGACCTGGCGCAAAGCGCGCTGCTGGTGGCGCTGCCGCAGTCACCGACGCGCCAACGCCCCGACCGTCATGCCCAGGCCGCGCTGAAGGGCCGCGACCATGTGCTCCAGCGCATGGTGGATGAAGGCGTGATCACCGCCGGCGATGCCGCCGCGGCGCGCAAGGAAGGCGTGCCCTTCGCGCGGCAACCGATGCCACTGGTCGCGCCGCATCTGGCGCAGAGCCTTGTCCTTGCACAGGCCCGCCTCCCCCTCTCGCGCGTCAGCGCACCAGAGGGGGAGGTGGTTTCAGCGAGCGAAGGCGACCACCCGGGAGCCGAGCGGAAGCTGAAACCGGAGGGGGTGATTGAAACAACCATAAATGCAGCGATCCAATCCGCCGCCGAGCGCATGGCGCGCCAGGAGCGCGCCTATCTGGACGATGGCGGCGATGTCGCGCTGGTGGTGGTCGAGAACAAGACCCGCAATGTCGTCGCCTATGTCGGCGGCACCAATTATTGGGGCCCGTCCGGTCAGGTCGATCTGGCGAACCAGCCGCGCTCGCCCGGCTCGGCGCTCAAGCCTTTCATCTATGGCCTGGCGTTTGACGAGCTGATCCTGCACCCGGCCACGCGCATGGAAGATCGGCCCACCAGCTTCGGCGATTATGCGCCACATGATTTCGACGGCCGCTTCCAGGGCGCGGTGACGGCGCGCGACGCGCTGCAGATGTCGCTGAACATTCCGGCCGTGATGGTGCTGGAACGGGTGGGGCCGCTGGCTTTTACCCTGGCGCTGCGCAATGCAGGCGCGCACCTGTCCTTTCGCGGCGCGCCCAGCTTGCCGGTGGCGCTGGGCGGGCTGGGCATCCCGCTGCGCGACATGGCGATGCTGTATGCCGGCATCGCCGAAGGCGGCGCCGCCCGGCGCCTGCGCTATCTGAAAGGCGCGCCGCCCGGTCAAAGCCATCGCCTGTTCGGGCCGGTGGCGGCCTGGTATCTGCGCGACATCCTGGATGGCGTGGCGCTGCCCGATGGCTGGGCGATGGGCCAGGGGCTGGCGCGGCCGCGCACCATCGGCTTCAAGACCGGCACCTCCTATGGCTTCCGCGATGCCTGGTCGGTCGGCTTCTCCAACGACTATACCGTGGCGGTCTGGGTCGGCCGCGCCGACGGCACGCCGCGCGCCGGCCATGTCGGGCGCGACAGCGCCGCGCCTATCCTGCTGAAGATGTTCGGCCTGTTGCCACCGGACAAGCGGCCGTCGCCATCGCCGCCGGCCGGCGCGATCCTGGCGCGCGCGACCGCCGACCTGCCGCCGTCGCTGCGCGTCTTCACCCGCCAGGAAACGGCGCCCGCACCGGTGCAGGCGGTGGCGCAGGTAGCCCCGCCCTCGATCTCATACCCGCCCAATGGCGCGGTGGTGCCGCTGCCCGATCCCGGCGCAAAGGACCGCGCGCTGCAACTGACGGCCGATGGCGGCAAGGCGCCGCTGACCTGGCTGGTGAACGGCGCGCTGCTGGGCAGCTTCGACCGTTTCGCGCCCGCGCTCTACACGCCCACGGGCGAGGGGCTGGCCCGCGTCACGGTGGTCGATGCCGAAGGGCGCAGCGATACCAGCCAGGTGCGGTTCAAGAAAATCCGCTAGCGCATTCTGCATTCAGGCGCGCGCTCTGCTCATGCTGCGACGCGCTCATGCTTGGACAAGCTCATGCTTCGACAAGCTCATGCTTCGACAAGCTCAGCATGAGGACTGAGGAACTTCCTCACCCTGAGCCCGTCGAAGGGTGAGCAGCTCGCTTCCGTTCGGAAGAAACTCTCTAGCGCCCGCTGTCCAGCCGCTTGAGCAGTTCGGCAGTGGCGAAGCCGTCGGCGGGCAGGCCCTGTGATTTCTGGTACTGGCGCAGCGCCGCGCGGGTGTTGCGTCCAAGGATGCCGTCGGCGGGGCCCGGATCGAAACCCGCCGCCGCCAACGCCTGCTGGAAGCGGATACGCTCATCGCGTGACAGGGGCGGCTCGTCGCGCGGCCAGGCATGGCGCACCGGTCCCGCGCCCGCCATGCGGTCGGCCAGAAGCCCCACCGCCAGGGCGTAGCTGGCGGCGTTGTTGTATTTCAGGATCACGTTGAAGTTGGCAAACACCATGAAGGCCGGGCCCTTCGCGCCGGCGGGCAGATAGATCGCCGCATCATCGGCCGATGGCGGCAGGCTGTCGCCGGCGGCGGTCTTCACGCCCAGCGCGGCCCAGTCCGAAACCGGCCGCCTGGTTTCGGTGTCGGCCTGCTCGTAGGGAAAGCTGTCCGGCAACTGCACCTCATAGCCCCAGGGCGCCCCGCTCTTCCAGCCGCGCTCGGCCAGAAGCTTGGCCGCCGAGGCCAGGGCATCGGCGGGACTGTCCCAAAGGTCGATCCGGCCGTCGCCGTCGCCATCGGTGGCGAATTTGAGGAAGGTGGTGGGCGTGAACTGGGTCTGGCCGAAGGCGCCCGCCCAGCTTCCGGTCATCCGGCTCAGCGCGTAATTCTGCTGCTGGTAGATGCGCAGCGCCGCGAAGAATTCCGGCCGCGCATATGCGGTGCGCGGGCCGTCATAGGCCAGGGTCGCCAGCGCCGCGAACAGCGGATAGCTGCCGGTGACCGCGCCATAGTCCGTCTCCATGCCCCAGATGGCGACCAGGATCTCCTTGGACACGCCGCTCTGCGCCTCGATCCTGGCCAGCACATCGCCATAGCGGGCCAGCATGGCCTGTGCGTCCCGGATGCGCCGGGCCGACACCGCCGAGTCCAGATAGGCCCATACCGGCCGCGTGAATTCCGGCTGGTTGGCGTTCATGCGCAGGATGGCGGGAATGGGCCTGAGGCCCGCCGTCGCCCGGTCGAAGGTCAGGGCCGTGATACCCTCAGCCAGCGCCTCCTTGCGGGCCTGCGCCAGGAAGGCATCGAAGCGGGCGTCGCCGCTGTTGAACCGCGGCGGGGCAGGGGGAACCGCGGTTCTGGCCGGCGGCGGCGGCGGCGGGGGTGGCGCGGGCTTTGGCGCCGCCGCGCAGGCCGCCGCCAGCAGGCAGGCGGAAAGCGCGGCCAGCCGCGTGGGCCAGGAGCGGAACAGATCGGTCATACCGTCTACCTAGCACGCGAAATGTGTGATTTTGGCGGAAAACCCGCGCTTTTTTGGACTCCTCGGCGGGTTGACAGGGACGGATGCCCCGCATAGTTTCCGCGCCTTCCGAAACTCCAGGCCCACTTTCCAAAGGCGCGTGTCATGAAAGTTCGCAATTCCCTCCGCTCGCTCAAGAAGCGTGACAAGGATTGCCGCGTGATCCGCCGCAAGGGCCGTGTTTACGTCATTAACAAGAAGAATCCGCGCTTCAAGGCCCGCCAGGGCTAAGTCGGGGCTAGCCCCTTTCGCGTCCTGTTGTATACAGGCGCCGATGCTTCTTCCACCGACAGACCAGACCCTCCTTGCCCGCCGCGCGGAGATCGCCGCGGCCCTGAGGGCGATTGTTCCCGATGGCGTGGTGGCCGACCCTTCGGGCCTTGCCACCTATGACACCGACGCCCTGGCGGCCTATCGCCAGATGCCGCTGGTCTGCATCCTGCCCACGACGCGCGATGAAGTCAGCGCGATCCTGAAATTCGCGTCCGCCGAAGGCATTCCGATCGTGCCGCGCGGGGCGGGAACCTCGCTGTCGGGCGGGGCGCTGCCGCGCGAGGACGGCATCCTGATCGGGATGGGGCGCATGAAGCGCATCCTGGAGATCGATTACGAGAATGGCTGCGTGGTGGTCGAGCCGGGCGTCACCAACATGAACATCACCCGCGCCGTCGAAGCCAATGGCTTCTATTACGCGCCCGATCCGTCCAGCCAGATCGCCTGCACCATCGGCGGCAATGTGGCGGAGAATTCCGGCGGCCTGCACTGCCTGAAATACGGCCTGACCACCAACAACCTGCTTGGCGTGACCATGGTGCTGCCGGGCGGCGAGATCGTCACGCTGGGCGGCAAATCCGGAGCCCAGGGCGGGCTGGACCTTCTGGGCCTGGTCACCGGCTCGGAGGGCCTTCTGGGCGTCGTCGTGGAAGTGATCGTGAAGATCCTGCGCAAGGCGCCCGTCACCCGCACCTTGCTCGCCTCGTTCGACAGCGTGCCGGCCGCCGGCCGCTGCGTGGCTGAGATCATCGCCGGCGGCATCGTGCCCGCCGCCATGGAATTCATGGACAAGCGGGCCGCCGAGGCCATCGAGGCGTTCAACCATCCCGGCTATCCGCTGGACGCCGAGGCGCTGCTGATCATCGACGCCGACGGCGTGGAGGCCGACGTCACCCACGACATGGGCCGCCTCACCGAGATCGTGGCGGCCTGCGGCGGGCGCACCTTCGAGGCCACCGACGAGAAACAGCGGGCCCGCATCTGGTCGGGCCGCAAGGCCGCCTTCGCTGCCATGGGCCGCATCGCCCCCGACATGATCTGCATGGACGGCACCATTCCGCGCCATGCCCTGCCGCAGGTGCTGGAGGAGATGGCGGGCCTGTCCGACAAATACGGGCTGGGCTTCTGCAACGTCTTCCATGCGGGCGACGGCAATCTGCATCCCCTGATCCTGTTCGACGTGATGAAGCAGGGCGAGTTCGAGCGCGCCGAGGCCTTCGGCGCCGACATCCTGCGCCTGTGCGTGAAAGTGGGCGGCGTGCTGACCGGCGAGCACGGCGTGGGCATCGAAAAGCGCGACCTGATGACCGACATGTTCTCCGAAGCCGACCTGGACCAGCAGCACCGGATCAAGTGCGCTTTCGATTCCGGCGGGCTGTTCAATCCCGGCAAGGTGTTCCCGACCCTGTCGGCCTGCATCGAGCAGGGACACCTGCATGTCCAGGGCGGCAAGCTGCCCCATTCCCACTTGCCGCGTTACTGAGATGCAGGTCCAGAGCGAATCCCAGGTGGTCGAGGCCGTCCGCGCCGCCCGCGCCGACCGCATCCCGTTCGAGATCGTGGCGGGCGCCACGCGCCGCGCTGTCGGCCGCCCCCTGAAGGACATGAACGGCGACGACCTGGCGCGGCTCGACGTGTCGCAGCTTTCGGGCATCCGCAAATACGAGCCGGAAGAGCTGATCGTCACCGCCGGACCCGCCACGCCGCTGGCCGAGATCGTCGAGACGCTGGCGGCGAAGAACCAGCGCCTGGGCTTCGATCCGGCCGACTGGTCGCGGCTTCTGGGCTCCAACGGCGTGCCGACACTGGGCGGGGCGCTGTCGGCCGACGCCTCGGGCTCGGGGCGGCTGCGCCATGGCGGGGCGCGCGATTCCCTCCTGGGCTTTCACGCGGTCAACGGCTTCGGCGAAGCCTTCCGCGGCGGCAGCCGGGTGGTCAAGAACGTCACCGGCTTCGACCTGCCCAAGCTGATGTGCGGCGCCTTCGGCACGCTGGCGGTGCTGACGGAAGTGACGTTCCGCGTCTATCCGCGTCCGACCCATTCGGTGACACTGTGCCTGCCGGACTTGCCGGCCGATGAAGGCTTCGCGGCCCTGCGCAAGATCCAGCACAGCGCGCTGGAGCCGTCCGGCCTGGCCTATCTGCCGGCGGGCTGGCAACCGGGCGTGGGCCTCCAGGCCATCGGCAGGGGCGCGGCGCTGATCCGGCTGGAAGGCGCGCCCAGGCCGCTGGAGGAAAAGGTCGCGATGGCGCACGGCCTTCTGGGCCGCCTCCACGCCGCCGTCATCGAGGACGGCCAGGCGCTGTTCGCCCGCATCGGCAGCGGCGAGATGTTCGCCGGCGTCGGCGGCGATGTCTGGCGCGTCTCGGTCGCGCCCGCCGACGCGCCGCGCGTGGCAAGGGAACTGGACGCGGCGCGCTGGCTGGGTGACTGGGGGGGCGCGGTCCTGTGGCTGGCGGCGGCGCCATCCGATGCCGCCCGCATCCGCGCCGTCGCCGCGGCGGCGCGCGGCCATGCCATGCTGCTGCGCGCCGCGCCCGAGCAGCGGGCCACGCTGGGTCTTTACGCGCCCCAGCCGCGGGTGCTGGCCGACCTGACGCGCCGGGTGAAGGCGGCGTTCGATCCCATGTCCCTTTTCAATCCGGGACGGCTGTAATGGGGAATATCTGATGCGCCACAACTTCACCCCCGAACAGATCGCCGATCCGCAGATGGGGCCCGCCGCCCAGGCGGTGCGGTCCTGCGTCCATTGCGGCTTTTGCACCGCCACCTGTCCGACCTATGTGGAGTTGGGGGACGAGCGCGACTCGCCGCGCGGCCGCATCATCCTGATGAAGGACATGCTGGAGAAAGGCGGCGCGCCGACGGCCGAGCAGGTCTATCATATCGACCGCTGCCTCTCCTGCCTCAACTGCAAGACCGTCTGTCCCTCCAGCGTGGACTATCAGCGGCTGGTGGATCAGGCCCGCATCCACATCCAGGAGCATTATCGCCGTCCGCTGGCCGACCAGGTTTTGCGCTGGATCATCGCCAAGGTGATGACCCGTCCGGCGCTGGTGCGCGCCGGCCTTCTGCTGGCACGGATCGGCGCGCCCCTCGCGCGCCTGTTGCCGGGACGGTTGGGCGCGATGGCGAGGATGGGCCTGATGGCCCGTCCCCGGTTCAAGCCCGGGCGTCTTGCGAAACCGGCCACCGCGACCCGGCGCATCGCCCTGATGCCCGGCTGCGTCCAGGCGGCGCTGGCGCCGCAGATCGACGCGGCGGTGGCCCGGGTGCTGGCGCGGCGCGGCGTCGAGCTGGTGCCGCTGGAAGGGGCGGGCTGCTGCGGCGCGCTGCCCCATCACATGGGCCGCGAGGAGGACAGCCGCGCCTGGGCGAAGAAGGCGATCGAAGCTTTTGAGCGCGGCGCCTATGACGGCGTGCTGATCACCGCCACCGGCTGCAGCGCGCAACTGAAGGACATCGCCCAGCAATTCGCCGGCGATCCGGTCTGGGAGCCGCGCGCCCGCAAATTCGCCGCCGCCGCCCGCGACTTTCTGGATCTGTGCACGCCGATGGCCGTGACGCCGCCCTTGATGCGGCAGGGCGGCGCGGTCCGCGTCGCCTATCATCCCGCCTGCTCGCTGCAGAACAGCCTGAAGCTCAACGGCCTCAGCGAAAAGCTGCTCGAAGCCGCCGGGTTCCTGGTGCTGCCCTTCCAGGAAAGCCATCTGTGCTGCGGTTCGGCCGGCACCTATTCCATCCTGCAACCCGAACTGTCCGGGCGGCTGCGCCGGCGCAAGCTGGGCAACATCATGGCGGTGAACCCGCAAGTACTGGCTTCCGGCAATATCGGCTGCCTGCAGCACCTGGCGGCGGCGCCGCGCGCGGAAGCGGGTGGCGCGCTGCCGCCTATCCTGCACATCGCGGAACTCCTCGATTGGGCGGAAGGGGGACCTGTTCCGCCGGCGCTCAGCGGGACCAATCTGGAATTGCCCGCTGCGGGGTTCTAAGCTGGCGCCATGCGCCCTGCGCCTTTCCTTGTTTTCCTGACCTTGGCAGCCGGTGCGATGCCGGTCCTGGCCGCGCCGCCGGTTGTACCCAAGCTTGCGCCGCCGAAGCCGGCCGCCAAGGTGCCCGCGCCCCAATCCGCCCTGAGCCAGGACCAGCTTTTCGCCCAGCTGGCCAAGGCCGAAAGCCCGGAGGACGCCAAGCCCATCGAGGAAAAGCTGGAGGCGATGTTCCGGGCTTCGGGCAGTCCATCGGTGGACCTTCTGATGAATCGCGCGGAGGTCGCCGCCGCGGCGGGCGACAAGGCGATGGCCCGCAAGCTGCTGGACTCGGTGACCGCCATCGCGCCCAAATTCGCCGAAGGTTGGCATGCGCGCGCGGCGCTGGAGACGGCGGCGGGCGACGACACCTCAGCCCTCATCTCGCTGCAGAAGGTGGTCCTGCTCAACCCGCGCCAGTTCAACGCGCTGAACGAGCTGGCCGGCATGCTGGAGGATTATGGCGACAAGGCCGGGGCGCTGAAGCTCTATCGCCGCGCGCTGAAACTGAATCCGCAGTTGGAGGGGATCGGCCGTCACGTCCGGGCGCTGGCGCGCGAGGTCGAGGGCCAGGACATCTGATGAAGGACATCTGATGCGGGCGTTCCTGGCTCTTCTCGCAATGCTGGCCGTCCAGCCGGCGCACAGCCAGGCCGGCTACATGGTGGGGACCTGGTTCGGCCGCGGCCAGCCCGATGACGCCCTCTCCATGTATATCGACCGCATGCGAGCCGACGGAAGCTGGCGCGGCGAATATCGCGCCTGCCTTCATGGCCGCCCCATCGACCAGGTCCAGACCGGCCGCTGGGCGCTGGATGGCGACGAGCTGCTGCTGCATGTCGAGACGGTGGACGGCGTCAAGGCGCCGCGCACCGACGCCTATCGCATGCTGGCCCATGACGGGCGGGCGCAGAAATATGTCGCGTTGCCGTCGGGCTTTGCCTATACGCCGCGGCGCGTCGAGGACGGCTATACCATGCCGCCCTGCGATCTCATCAGCTGATGGCGCCGCATCTTCCTCTGCTTCTGCTGGTGGCGCTGGCCGCGCCCGCGGCGGTGGCGCCTTTTCCGGTAGGCACCTGGTTCGGCCAGGGCCAGCCGCACGACAAGGGTGAGATGTGGGTGGCGCGGATGCTGCCGGACGGGGCTTTCCGCGTGCAGTTCCGCACCTGCCGCAAGGGCAAGGCCACCGACCAGTTCGAGGTCGGCCGCTGGACCCTGAAGGACGGGCTTGAGACGATCGACATCGCCACCGTCAATGGCCTGCCGCTGCCGCGCACCGACCAGTACCGTATCCTCAGCCAGGACGGGCGGGTGCAGAGCTATCGCTATCTGCGAACCGGCTTCGTTTTCACCTCGCACCGCGTCGCCGACGATTATCCGATGCCGCGCTGCGACCTTGTGAGTTGACTTTCCCCAGCGGCGCGCTTTGAGCGCGGCCCATCAAGCAAAGTTGCGAAGGCCGAAGGGGCCTTACCGCTCGTCTTCCACGAACGCCACGCGCAGCATGTTGGTCGCGCCCGTGGTGCCCAGCGGCACGCCCGCGGTGATGACGATGCGGTCGCCGGGTTCGGCAAAGCCTTCCTGGCGGGCGATCTGGGCGGCGCGCCGCACCATGTCGTCGAAATCGCGGATATCCTCGGTGGTGACGCTGTGGGTGCCCCACACCAGGCACAGCCGCCGCGCGGTGGCGATGTCGGGGGTGGGGGCGATGATGGGCGCGAGCGAGCGTTCGCGCGCCGCCCGCATGGCGGTGATTCCCGACTTGGTCCAGGTGATGATCGCCTTGGCGTCGATGGTTTGGGTGACCTCGTGCACCGCCGCCATGATGGCGTCCGGCGTGGTGCGTTCGGGCGTGCCGCGCTGGGCCTCTATGATGGCGTGATAGAGCGGGTCCTTCTCCACGCTGCAGGCGATGCGGTCCATCATCTGCACCGCTTCGACCGGATAGGCGCCCGACGCCGATTCCGCCGACAGCATCACCGCGTCGGCGCCCTCGAACACCGCCTGCGCCACGTCCGACACTTCGGCGCGCGTGGGCATGGGCGCGTTCACCATCGATTCCAGCATCTGGGTGGCCACCACCACGGGCTTGCCTGCCCTGCGCGCCGCCCGCGTGATGCGCTTCTGCAGGCCCGGCACCGCCTCCAGCGGCATCTCCACGCCCAGATCGCCGCGCGCCACCATCAGCGCGTCGGCCAGCTCCAGCACCCTCTCCAGGTTCGCCATCGCCTTGGGTTTTTCGATCTTGGCCAGCACCCCGGCGCGGCCCGCCACGATCTTCTTCAGCTCGGCCACATCTTCGGGCCGCTGCACGAAGGACAGCGCGATCCAGTCCACCCCCAGCGCCAGCGCCGCGTCCAGGTCGGCACGGTCTTTGGGCGTCATGGCCGACAGAGGCAGAAGCGTATCGGGCATGTTCACGCCCTTGCGGTCCTTGATCTCGCCGCCCACCTCCACCACCGCGTCGGCATGGGTGTCGGCCTTGCGCAGCAGCCTGAGGCGGATCTTGCCGTCATCGATCAGCAGCGCATGCTTCTGCTTGATGGCCTGGAAGATTTCGGGATGGGGAATGGGTATCTGCTCCGGCGCGTCGCTGGTCTCGCCCAGGACCAGGCGCACGCGCTCGCCTTCCGTCAGCAGGAGCTTGCCGCCTTCCAGCCGGCCCAGTCGGATCTTGGGCCCCTGCAGATCGCACAGGATGCCGATGGGCCGCCCCACCTCCCGCGACAGGGCGCGCAGATGCCCGTGCAGGTCGGCCAGCATCTCATGGCTGGTGTGGCTCATATTGATACGGAATATGTCCACCCCCGCGTCGAACAGGGCCCGCATCGTCTCGGGCGTGTTCGACGCCGGTCCGACGGTTGCGAGAATCTTCGTCTTGCGGCGGCGGCGCATGCGGGAGCCCGTCAGTTGGAGAGAGTCTGGGTCCAGTCCGGCTTGTTTCCGGTATCGACCTCGAAGAAGCCGCGCCGGTCGAAGCCGCGCGCGGCACAATTGGCGCGCCCCGCGGCGCGGAAGCGCGCTTCGGGGGCGACGCAGAAATGGGTCTTGCCTTCCCAGGTGCCCGCCGCGCCGTCAGTGGCATAAAGATAGTAATAGCGGGCATTCAGCGGCCCGCTCAGGATGCCGGCGCAGGCGTTGGGCTGGATGGTCCACCAGCCTTCGCTGCTCCAGTGGGTGCCGTCGAAATGACCCAGCGCGACGCGGGCGGGCAGGTTGGACTTGTTGCACACGTTGAAGCCTGCCTGGGCGGGCGCGGCATATCCGGCAAGGCCAAGGGCCAGGATCATGGCGGACGGTAGGCCGGTGCGACGCATTGCGGCTCCCGGTTTGGCGTGAAACGGCTTGGCCGTCAACGGGCGCGCAGTCCTTTTGCCGGGCGGCCGAAAATCCTGGCGCCGTACTTGCCCGGCATTATAACGGCGCCATGACAGACGCCGCTTTCGAGGCCGTGCCCGCCACTGCCCGCACGTCCCTGTTGCTGCTGTGCGACCATGCCGCGAATGCGCTGCCGCCCGGCTATGGCAGCCTGGGGCTGGATGAGAGCCTTCTGGCTACCCACATCGCCTGGGACATCGGCGCCGCCCAGGTGACGCGCCATCTGGCCGCCGCGTATGGCGCGGCCGCCGTGCTGGGGCGCTGGTCGCGGCTTCTGATTGACCTCAACCGCGGCGCCGACGATCCCACCCTGGTGATGAAATTGTCGGACGGCCGCATCATCCCCGGAAACAGGGGTGCCGGTGGCGAAGAGGTGACGCGCCGCGTCGCCCGATTCCACGCGCCCTATCATGGCGAGATCGCCCGCCAGGCCGCGCGCATCGAAGCCTTCGCCGCGCCGGTGCTGGTGTCGATCCACAGCTTCACGCCAAGCTGGAGGGGCCGGCCGCGCAAGTGGGAGGTTGGCGTGCTTTACGATCGCGACACACGATTGGCCGCGCCGCTGATGACGCACCTGGAAATGGCCGGCTTCATCGTCGGCGACAATGAGCCCTATAGCGGCGCGCTGAAGGGCGACACGCTTTACACCCACGGCACCTCATTTGGGCGGCCGCATGTGCTGATCGAGATGCGCCAGGACCTGGTTGCCGACGAGGCCGGGGCCGCCGCTTTCGCGCAGCGGCTGAAACCGGTCCTGGACGCGGTACTGGCGCAAATCGCCCACAGCTAGGGCGATATTCCGCGTTGCGCCGTCTTGGCGCGCCGATGTAGGGTCCGCCGCCCCGAAATCCGGATATCGAACGACATGGCCAAGACCGGCTTCGCAAAGGACCAGCTCAAATCTTTCATCAACCGCATCGAGCGGCTGGAAGAAGAGCGCGCGGCGCTGTCGGCCGACATCCGCGAAGTCTATAGCGAGGCCAAGGGCACCGGCTTCGACACCAAGATCATGCGCCAGGTGATCCGCATGCGGAAGCTGGACAAGGCCGACTTCCAGGAACAGGAAGCGATGCTGGACCTGTATCTCACCGCCATGGACATGCGCTGACGCGCGGGTCTTTTGCGTCGTGAGGGCGTCGCGCCTTCGCTCGTGTGTGTCTTGCACACATCTTTAGGCGCTCCTGCTCACGCCACAAAATCCCTCGCGCGTGGACGTGGAACTTTCGCCGCCACAAAATCGCCATCTGGCCTGACAAGCATCCGGGATGCTGCGGCGGCATTCCTCCGGCTATGACATTCTTTTCTTTGCCGCCATCCTGGCGACGCTGATCTCGCTCGCGCCCTCCCTGGCGCACCTGTTCGAGTTGCCGCGCAAGATGGAGCTGGGGCGCAACGCCTATTTCACCGTACAACAGATTTATGCCGGCTGGGACCTGTTCGGCATCGCCATCCTTCTTCAGTTCCTGCTTCTGCTGGTGCTGGCGATCCGTTCGGCGGGCGAATATTACGTCTTCCGCCCTGTGCTGCTGGCGCTGTTGCTGCTGATCGCGGCCCAGGTGCTGTTCTGGGGCTTCACCTTTCCGGCCAACAGCGCCACCCACAACTGGACCGTGATCCCCGCCGGCTGGCGCACCCTCAGGCATGAGTGGGAATATTCCCATGCCGCCGGCGCCCTTTGCCAGCTTCTGGGCCTGTGCGCCCTGATCTGGGCGCTGTTCGCGCGGGTCCGCGCCGCCGGCCGCTGACTGTCCGCAATCGAACAGGTGTCCGGTCAGTGCGCGAATCCGGACACTGATCGGGCAGGAAGCGCCCGAATTCCGGCGGAAAAATCCTGGCATGGGCTTTGCTGAAATGCCCGCGTGCAATGACGTATCGGCGCATCCTGCCGCAATGGAGAGGCGCATGAAATCCGTATTCTTTGCCCTGACATTGCTGCTGCTCTGCCAGCCTGCGGCGGCGCAGGAGAAGGTCTTCGACTCCCACGTCCATCTCCATCATGGCGAAGCCTCGCTGCGCGAATATGAGGCGCAACTGAAGGCGGCAAACGTCTCCGTCGCCGGTTATGGCGCGATGTGGTTCGGCGGTCCGAACCAGGCCCCGGCCGGTGAGATCGAAAAGACGCGCGCCAGCAATGACGCGCAGTTGGCGCTGGCCGCCCGCCATCCCGGCATGATGGCGATCGCCACCGTGCATCCCTATGACGGCGAGGCCGCCATCACCGAACTGGAGCGTGTTGCCGCCCTGGGATTCAAGGTGCTGAAGCTGCATCCTCACACCCAGAAATTCGACGTCACCGATCCGCGGGTACTGGCGCTGGTGAAGCGGGCAGGCGAGCTGAACGTCATCGTCCTGATTGACAACGCCAATATCATTCCCGGCGACAGCGAGAACCTGTTCAACCTGGCGGTGAATGCCCCGAAGACCAGATTCATATTTGCCCATATGGGTGGCCTGAACTTCCGCTTCTGGAACATCCTGGCGCTGGCGCGCACCGCCGAGAACTTCTTCGCCGACAATATCTATTTCGACATCTCCGCCACTTCGGTGTTAGCCGCCGGCTCGCCCATCCAGGACGAATTCGTCTGGACCATCCGCAATGTGGGCGTCGACCATGTCCTTCTGGGCTCGGACTTTCCCCAACTGTCGCTGCCGAGGACGCTGGAGGCTCTCGACCGCTTGAACCTGACGGCAGAGGAAAAGGCGAAAATCCGCTACGGCAACGCAGCCAGGCTGTTTGGGCTGAGATAGCCGCTGCAAAGCAACGATCTCGGGCCTGAAGAACAAGGTGCTGTCGGCCAGAGTGCTCAAGACCGGCCAGGCCACGCCCGCGCGGCCGTGGGATTGTAAGCGGTCCGCACCGGGCTTTTTGACTGTCCGTAATCGAACAGGTGTCCGCTTTGCTGTACGCTGGCGGACACAGTGGCGCGATCCACTCCTCCTACGTGCTTGAATCAACGCCGTTAACCTTTGGCACGATGGTTGCTTAAGCAGGAAATGCGTGTCCGCGCATCCATGCCGGACCTGGGCGGGGAGCAGCTTGCATGATCGGCAACTACCTGATGGTCGCGCTGCGCAACATCGCCCGGCACAAGCTCTACAGCGTCATCAACATCGCCGGACTGGCGGTGGGCCTGGCCTGCGTGATCTTCATCATGCTGTTCGTGCGCGACGAGCTTTCCTACGACAAATGGATTGCCGGCACGCAAGACCTCTATCGCGTCGATGCCGGGTCGAACCTTCCAGGTCGGCCGACGGAGCATTTCGCCCTCGCGCCCTTTCCATTGCCGGCCTTCATGAAGGATCACTTGCCGGAGGTCACCGCCATAACCCGGCTGTGGACATTCGGCATGACGGTGAAAGTAGGCAATCGGCAGTTCAGGGACGAAATAAGCGAAGCCGACCCGAACCTGTTCACCATGCTGGGCCTGCCGCTGGTCAATGGCGATCCGGGCCAAGTGCTGCAGCTTCCCGAATCCATCGTTTTGTCCCAGTCACTTGCAAAAAAATATTTCGGTAACGCCGATCCGGTTGGCAAGCAGGTTGTCATCAACAAGTCCGATTGCGATCAGAAAATGATCGCCTGTCCCGAAGCGGCGGTCTCCTTGCGCGTCACCGGGGTAATGGCCGATCTGCCGCACAACACCCAGTTCCGAATTGATGCGGTTATTCCCCAAGCCTCGCCGGTCGATCGCATTACCGAGGAGGGGAAGAAGGCCTGGTTCAATTTCAATGGCTATGGCTATGTCCGTCTTGCGTCAGGGGCCGACCCGGCTGCAGTAATGCAAAAGCTCCATGGGGAGATGGACAGGCTTCATAATGTCTCCCCTGTTATCGGGTCACATACGCCTGCCAGCCAAGTTATGCCCGTCACTCTGGTTCCTTTCAGTGACGTGCACATGAACACGAGCAATGAAATCGGCAATCGTGTACCGCCCGGCAGTTGGACAACGGTCTATGGCCTGGGATTAATCGGGCTGGTCATCCTGCTGGCTGCCTGCTTCAATTTCACCAATCTGGCCACAGCGCGGGCGATGACACGGGCACGCGAGATTGGTCTGCGCAAATGCGTGGGCGCCAGCCGCCGGCAGATCGCCATCCAGTTCCTGGGTGAATCAATGTTCATGGCGATGGTGGCGCTCGTGATCGCCTTGGCGATCGTTGAGATGGTTCTGCCGACCTATGATGCGTTTCTTCAGCGCCCAATTGAATTGCATTATCTGCAAGACTGGCCCCTCTTGGCGGCGATCTTCGGCACTGCCATCGCGGCCGGATTGATCAGTGGTGTCTATCCGGCGCTTGTGTTGTCGGGGTTTCGGCCCATCGCCGTCCTGCGCAGCAACCAGTCCGGCGAGGCCGGCTCAAGCCGTCTGCGCACTGTCTTGGTGGTGTTGCAGTTTTCGGTGTCGATTGCGCTGGCCGCGATCACCATGGTGGTGTTCACCCAAATCGATTTCGTCCGAAACCAGGCGCTGGGCTTCCGGCATGACAACACTGTGCTCATCGAAACATCACGCGGCATGACGGAAACGACGCGCGAAAGCTTCATGGCACAATTGCGCGCCCATCCGGGTATTGCCGGCGTGGCGGCGTCCGGGGAAGCACCATTGTCGCCCGGCGTGCACATCAATTCTGTCACTGTACCAGGACAGTCTACGTCCCTGGCTTTCGAGATGCTGCAAATCACGCCTCGATTCCTGGACCTTTACGATATGAAGCTGGCGGCCGGGCGCACGCTGTCGGACAAGCGCGCCGAGGATGAAGTAATCAATAGTCCCGACTTCGACAATGCGGGGCACAATATCCTGATTAATGAGACGGCGGCGCGCAATATGGGGTTCAGCGTGCAGGGCGCTGTCGGACAGACAATCCGCCTGGGCACGGACCCGGTTCACATCGTCGGCGTCCTTCGCGACGTACAGTTCAGGGGCGCACGGCAAGGTGTACGGCCTACCATCTATATCAATGACAAAATTTATTCTGACCTGGTGTCGGTGCGGTTGACCGGGCAGGACATTCCCGGCGTCCTTGCCTTTATCGACCGCACCTGGCATCGCATGGCTCCATCGGTGGCGATCTCGCGTTCGTTCCTGGATGACAATTTCGAGCGGCTCTATCAGTCTGACGAGAAACAGGGCGCGCTGTTTGGCATTTTCGTCGGCATTGCCATTTTGATTTCTACGCTGGGCTTATTCGGCTTAGCCGCCTTCACCGCCAGCCGCCGCACCAGGGAAATCGGAATCCGCAAGGTGTTCGGGGCGCGCACTCGCGATGTCGCCTTGCTGCTGCTGTGGCAGTTTTCGATCCCCGTCTTGCTGGCGAACCTGATCGCCTGGCCGGTGGCCTGGTACTATCTGCACCACTGGCTGGAGGGCTTTGCCTATCGCATCACGCTCAGCCCGCTTTATTTCGTCGCCGCCGGGCTGGCGGCGCTGCTGATCGCCTGGGCCACCATCTTCGCCCATGCCTGGCGGGTGGCCAGGGCCAATCCCGTCCACGCCCTGCGCACCGAATAAACGCGGACCGTTCCTCACCCCGCCTTGCGGATGGCCTCTTCCAGCGCGCCGTCCGCCGGCGGCTCGGCATGGGCCTGCGGCTCCAGTCCGAATTCCTTGAGCTTGCGATAGAGCGTGGACCGGCCGATGCCCAGCCGGCGCGCCACTTCCGACATGTGGCCCTCATAGCGGGCGATGGCCATGCGGATGATCTCCGATTCCAGTTCCTCGAACTTGCGGATATGGCCGGAGGCGTCGGTGGTGGCCAGCGCATAGGGCGAGCCCTGGGGCAGGGCCGGCGCGGAAAGGTCCGACGGCTGCGGCGCGGGGGCATGAATCTGGCGCTGCACCGTCTCCACCCCCATCGCCGCGGCGATCTGCGGAAAGTCGCAGGCGTCCAGCATGGCGCCGTCGCACAGCACCACTGCGCGGAAGATGGTGTTCTCGAGCTGGCGCACATTGCCGGGCCAGGCGAAATTCTCCAGCAGCCGGCTCGCCTGCGGCGTCAGGCCCGACACCGGCTTGTTCTCCTCGGCGGCGAAGCGCTGGATGAAATGGCGCGCCAGCGGAATGATGTCGGCCGGCCGTTCGCGTAGCGGCGGCACCAGCATGGGAAACACGTTCAGCCGGTAATACAGGTCCTCGCGGAAGCTGCCCTCGCGCGCCATCGCCCCCAGGTCGCGGTTGGTGGCGCTGATGATGCGCACATCCACTTTCACCGGCCGCTTGGAGCCGACCGGATCGACTTCGCCTTCCTGCAGGGCGCGCAGCAGCTTGACCTGCATGTCCAGCCGCAACTCGCCGATCTCGTCCAGGAACAGCGTGCCGCCATCGGCTTCCTGGAACTTGCCCAGATGTTTGTCGCTGGCGCCGGTGAACGAGCCCTTTTCGTGGCCGAACAGGATGCTTTCGATCAGGGTTTCGGGGATGGCGCCGCAATTGACGGTGACGAAGGGCTTGCCGGAGCGGGCGGAGGTGCCCTGGATGGCGCGGGCGATCAGCTCCTTGCCGGCGCCGCTCTCGCCCTCGATCAGGATGGGGATGTCGGACAGGGCCGCGCGCGCGCCCAGGCGGAAGACCTGTTTCATCTCGGGGCTGGCGGCGATCAGGTCGTCGAAGGTGAGCTTGTTGTCCGCCTTCTTCTTCAACTGCTTCACTTCGCCCGAAAGCGTGCCGATCTTGAGCTGGTTGCGGATCGAGACCGCGATGCGCTCAGGGCTGGCGGGCTTGACCAGGAAGTCGCTGGCGCCGGCGCGCATCGCCTCCACCGCGCTGTCGATGCCGCCGCGCGCCGTCAGGACGATCACCGGCAGGTCGGGATTGGTCGGGCGCAGCTTGGCCAGCACCTCCAGGCCGCCCATGTCGGGCATCACCAGGTCCAGCAGCATCAGCGTGACCTGTTCGCCGCGCGGCCCGTTGATCAGGTCGAGCGCAGGGCCGCCCCCCGGCGCGGTGACGACATGCATGCCGCTGCGGGTGATCGCCGTTTCCAGCAGGCGCCGCTGCACGGGATCGTCGTCAACGACAAGGATGGTCTGCGCCATGATGCAATGCCCTCTGTACTGGGCGGCGATTTTGCGGGGTCACGGGTAAATGCGGCGTTTAAGCGTGTTCCCTTCCGGCACAGAAGCCCTGTGATCATTCGGGGATCGATTCGACGGTTAACGAGTCGTTAACAGGCGCCGGACGGCGGTTAAGAGCCGCCCAAATGCTGGAATTGCGGGCCCGGTCCGCATGCCGCCGGGATTGCCGCAGGGGCCCCGTTTGCTATAGTCCGGCTGTTTCACCAACCAGAGGGGCCGAAATGGCGCACGAATCCGAACACCATGTCGGTTCCATGGACATCACCCAGCACCGCAAGACCTATGAAGGCTTTCTGAGCTTCGTCAAATGGTCGTTCAGCGGGGCCATCCTCGTCCTGATTCTCCTTGCCGTTTTCCGCACCTGACGCCAGATGCGTCTGGGGGTCGTCAGGGAAACGCGGGCGGGTGAAACGCGCGTCGCCGCGACGCCCGAATCCGTCAAGAAATTCAAAGGCCTGGGCCTGGACGTCACGGTCGAGGCCGGGGCCGGGGCGGCAGCGCGCTTTTCCGACGCCGATTACCAGGCCGCCGGCGCCACCATCGCGCCCGACGCGGGCGCGGCCCTGCGGGACGCCGATATCGTCCTGAAGGTGCGCGGGCCCGAGGCGGGCGAGATCGCGTCCCTGAAGAAGGGGGCGGTGCTGGCGGCGCTTCTGTCACCGCACAGCGAAACGGACGCCATCGCCGCGCTGGCCGGGGCGGGCGTCACCGCTTTCGCGATGGAGCTTCTGCCGCGCATCTCCCGCGCCCAGGCGATGGACGTGCTGTCCAGCCAGGCCAATCTGGCCGGCTACAAGGCGGTGATCGACGCCGCCGCCCGCTTCGGCCGCGCCATGCCGATGATGATGACGGCGGCGGGCACCATCGCCCCGGCGCGGGTGCTGGTGATGGGCGTGGGCGTGGCCGGGCTTCAGGCCATCGCCACCGCCAAGCGGCTGGGCGCCATCGTCAGCGCCACCGATGTGCGCCCCGCCACCAAGGAACAGGTGGAATCGCTGGGCGGCACCTTCGTCGCGGTGATGGACGAGGAATTCCAGAACGCCCAGACCGCGGGCGGCTATGCCAAGCCGATGAGCGAGGCGTACCAGCAAAAACAGGCCGCGCTGATCGCCGATACGATCAGGAAGCAGGACATCGTCATCACCACCGCGCTGATCCCCGGCCGCAAGGCGCCGATCCTGGTGAGCGAGGAAATGATCCAGTCGATGAAGCCGGGCAGCGTGATCGTCGACCTGGCGGCGGGCGCCGGCGGCAACACGCCCTTGTCGCAGCCCGACCAGACGGTCGAGGTGCATGGCGTCACCATCATGGGCCCGACCAACCTGCCCGGCGCGCTGGCGACCGATTCCTCGTCGCTCTATGCCCGCAACCTGTTCAACTTCGTCTCGCTGATGGTGGACAAAAAGACCGGCGCGCTGGCGATCAACTGGGAAGACGAGATCGTCAAGGGCGCCGTGGTGGCCGGCGCGCCTTCAACATGACCCCCTCCGGCCTTCGCAACTTTGCTCGGCGCTCCGGCCTTCGGCCACAACGCCTTCGCGTTGCTACGGCCACCTCCCCCTCTTGTGTGCTGCGCGCACGAAGGGGAGGCGGAGCTGAGAAGGATTAGAGATATGGAAATGATCGATCCGTTCGTCTTCCGCCTCTCCATCTTCGTGCTGGCGATCTTTGTCGGCTATTTCGTGGTCTGGGGCGTCACCCCGGCGCTCCACACCCCGCTGATGAGCGTCACCAACGCCATTTCCTCGGTCATCGTCGTGGGCGCGCTGATCGCGGTGGCGGTGCCCACGCTCACCGACGACGCCTGGACCTCCAAGCTGCTGGGTTTCTTCGCCCTGATCCTGGCGAGTGTGAACATCTTCGGCGGCTTCCTGGTCACCGCCCGCATGCTGGCGATGTACAAGAAGAAAGCGAAGTAAGATGGCTGACATCGCAGCCCTTCTTTATCTCGCCGCCGGCGTCCTCTTCATCCTGGCGCTGAAGGGGCTGTCCTCGCCCGCCACCAGCCGCGCCGGCAACCGCAACGGCATGATCGGCATGCTGATCGCGGTCCTCACCACCCTGTGGGTGGCCGGCGTCAGCGATCCGCTCACCTGGGGCCTGATCGTGGTGGGCATCGCCATCGGCGGCGCCATCGGCGCCGGCGTCGCCAGGCGCATCGCCATGACCGCGATGCCCCAACTGGTGGCAGCCTTCCATTCGCTGGTCGGCCTGGCGGCGGTGCTGACCGCGGCGGCGGCGCTCTATTCGCCCCAGGCCTTCGGCATCGGCGTGGAAGGGGCGATCCGCGCCCAGTCGCTGGTGGAAATGAGCCTGGGCGTGGCCATCGGCGCCATCACCTTCGCCGGCTCGATCATCGCCTTCGCCAAGCTCAACGGCAACATGAGCGGCGCGCCGATCCTGCTGCCCGCCCGCCACCTGTTGAACCTGATCATCGCGGTGGTGATCGTGGGACTGATCGTCCATTTCACCATGGACCAGCCGCACTGGGCGTTCTGGGCCATTGCCGCGCTCAGCTTCATCTTCGGCATCACCCTGATCATCCCCATCGGCGGCGCCGACATGCCGGTGGTGGTGTCGATGCTGAACTCCTATTCCGGCTGGGCGGCGGCGGGCATCGGCTTCACGCTCGAGAATACCGCCCTCATCATCACCGGTGCGCTGGTGGGCTCGTCGGGCGCGATCCTGTCCTACATCATGTGCAAGGGCATGAACCGCAGCTTCCTTTCGGTGATCGCGGGCGGCTTCGGCGGCGACACCGGCCCTGCCGCCGCCCACAAGGAACAGCGCCCGGTCAAGCAGGGCAGCGCCGACGACGCCGCCTTCATCATGAAGAACGCGGCCTCGGTCATCATCGTGCCCGGTTACGGCATGGCGGTGGCCCAGGCCCAGCATGCCGTGCGCGAAATGGCCGACAAGCTGAAAAAGGAAGGCGTCAAGGTCTCGTATGCCATCCATCCGGTGGCGGGCCGCATGCCCGGCCATATGAACGTGCTCTTGGCCGAAGCCAATGTGCCCTACGACGAAGTGTTCGAGCTGGAGGACATCAATTCCCAGTTCGCCCAGGCCGACGTGGCCTATGTCATCGGCGCCAACGACGTCACCAACCCGGCGGCCAAGACCGACCCCAAATCGCCCATCTTCGGCATGCCGATCCTGGACGTGGAAAAGGCCAGGACGGTGCTGTTCGTCAAGCGCGGCATGGGCAGCGGCTATGCCGGGGTGGAGAATGAATTGTTCTTCCGCGACAACACCATGATGCTGTTCGGCGACGCCAAGAAGATGACCGAAGAGATCGTCAAGGCGCTGGATCACTAGGCCGCATGCCCCGCCAGGCGGGGCCGTAGGTTTCGATAAGCTCATGCTTCGGCAAGCTCAGCATGAGGAAACAAGGCGAGCCTCACCCTGAGCCTGTCGAAGGTAGCCATCGAGGTGCCCAAGCCCATGACAATCTGCTCCGCATGACCATCCGCGACATCCGCCTGCCCAACGACGAACCGGCGATCCTGTCCTTCATCCGCGCCCTGCAGGATTACGAGTCGGGCCTGGAGCCCAATCGCCGTCGCGATCCCGCTTTCGCCGCCGACCATTGGCGCGACGCGCAGCACCGCTGTGCCGAAAGGCACGGCGCGATCTTCATCGCCGAACAGGACGGCAGGCCGGTGGGCTGGGCCTTCGCCCATGAAGAGCATGGTGAGCTCTTCATCACCGAGCCCGAGCGGCGTCACGGCTTCCTGGCCGAGATCTATGTCGTGCCGCAGGCGCGCGGCGTCGGTCACGGCAGGGCCCTGATCCAGGCTTGTGAGGCCTGGAGCAAGGGCCGTGGCCACGCATTGATGACCATCGGCGTGCTGGCCGCGAACGCCCGCGCCATCCGCGCCTATGAGGGCGCGGGCTACGCGCCCTATACGCTCATCCTGCGCCGCTATTTCTAAGGGGACGCCGCCGGCACCCCCGTTCGTCATGGCCGTCGCTACGCGCTGGTAGCACTAGCGGCCATGCGGGCCATCCATATGGTCTGCCAGGGTCGCCATGCCCTACGTCCGACAGGGCTATGGATCGCCCGAATGAATCGGGCGATGACGACTAAAGGCGGTTCGCCCTCGTTCGTCATGGCCCGCGAATGCGGGCCATCCAGTTGTGCTCATTGTCCACGCCGTTCCTCACCCTGAGCCTGTCGAAGGGTGAGGCGCGACCACGCCTCGGCGAACGAATGATCGTTGGCGCGGCCCCAAAGGACGCGGGAACCCCGCGGCCCGGGCCGCATTACAATCCCATGCCGCAGGCCCTTTTCGAACCGCCTTTCTGGCGCGCCTTCATCGCCAATCCCGACAAGGTCGCTTCTCCCGTGCCGTCCGGGCCAGCGCTGGCCCGCGCCGTCGCCGCCGAGGTCGATCCCTCCCGGCCGGGCTGGGTGCTGGAGCTGGGGCCGGGCTCGGGCGCGGTGACGGCCGCGCTGCTGGCGCGCGGCGTTCGCCCGGGCGAGCTGACCGCCATCGAATATAACCCGGACTTCTGCGCCCTTCTGCGCCGCCGCTTTCCCGGCACCACCATCATCCAGGGCGACGCCTTCGCGTTCGCCGAGCGGGTGAAGGGCTATCCGCTCAAGGCCATCGTCTCGGGCCTGCCGGTCCTGGGCCTCAGCCGTGCGCGCCGGCGCGCCTTCCTGGGCCAGGCGCTGGAATGCCTGGCGCCCGGCGGGGTCTTCGTGCAGTTCAGCTACAGCCCGCTGGCGCCGCTGCCCGGCGGCCACGGCGTCAGGATCGCGCACAGGATGGTGTGGGCGAACCTGCCGCCCATGCAGGTGTGGCGCTACAGCCGCGGCTGATCCTTCCTGTCCACCCGGATATCCCCACTGCCCGCATCGCCGTCTGCGCGCGATGATCGGCGATGACGCGAACGGTCCTGTCCGGCGCTTGTCCACTGCCCGGGGGGAGGGGGTGTGGAAAATGGCGCAAACGAAGATTCATCCGATACCCGTGGCTGGGGCATCGGATGGATCGGGCGGCTATTTCAGCCCTCCCATCCGGCAGACCTCTTTCCACTCGCTGTCCGTCACCGGCTGCACCGACAGGCGGAAGCTGGTGACCAGCGCCATGGCCTTGAGCCTGGGATTGGCTTTGCAGGCCGCCAGTGTGACCGGCGTGGGGACATCCCTGACCGCCTTCACGTCCACCAGCCCGAAAATGCCCTTCTCGTCCGTGGGATCGGGGCGGTACTCGCCGATCACTTCCACGATGCCCACCACCGCCTTTTCGGCGCCCGAATGATAGAAGAAGCCCAGATCGCCCTTCTTCATCTTCATCATGTTCTGCTTGGCGGTGTGGTTGCGCACCCCGCTCCACGGCTCGCCCCTGGCGCCCTTTTTCTTCTGCTGCGTCCAGGACCAGGTCTCGGGCTCGCTCTTGAACAGCCAGTACGCCATCGTCTGCTCCCGCTATTCCACCGTCAGCGGCCGGCCCATCAGTCGCACAACCGCGTCGCTTGCGGGCAGGCCGGCCAGAAGATCGGCGACCGCCTCCGCGATCGGCAGTTCCACGCCCTGTGCGCGTGCGCGCTCGACCAGCGCCGGCGCGGTCGCCACGCCTTCGGCCAGCGGTCGGCCGGGCGCGGTCAGGGCTGGTACCGCCTGGCCCCGCCCCAATCCCATGCCGAAGGAGAAATTGCGCGACGACGGGCTTGTGGCGGTCAACACCAGATCGCCCAGCCCCGACAGGCCCATCAGGGTTTCGCGCCGCGCGCCCAGCGCCTCGCCCAGCCGCGCCAGTTCGGCGAAGCTGCGCGCCAGAAGCGCGGCGCGCGCATTCTCGCCCAGTCCCATGCCTTCGACCACGCCGCAGGCGATGGCATAGACATTCTTGGCCGCCCCGCCCAGCGCCACACCGACAAGGTCATCGCTGGCATAGGGGCGAAAGCTGGCCGAGCCCAGGCTGGCCTGCAGCCGCGCCGCCAGATCGCCGGCCTGGCCATTTTTTCGCGCGGCGATGGTGACGGCGGTCGGAAGGCCCTTTGCGACATCGCGCGCGAAGCTGGGACCCGAGAGCAGGGCGACGGGATGACCCGGCAGCACGTCCGCGACCATCTCGGTCACAAGCCGGCCGCTACCTTTCTCGATGCCCTTGGCGCAGATCACCAGCGGCGTGCCTTCCGTCAGGAAGGGCTTGAGTGCCTCCGCGAAGCTGCCGAGGGCCTGTGCCGGCACCACCAGCAGCAGGGCGTCGGCCTTGACCGCCTTGCTCAGGTCGCCGGTCACTGCCATGTCGGCGGGCAGGGCGATGCCCGGCAGGAAGCGATTCTCGCGCCCCTCGCGCAGGGCTTCCAGCACATCGGGTTCGCGCACCCACAGGGTGGTCCGGCGGCCCGCCGCATGGGTGGTCAGGGCCAGGGCCGTGCCCCAGGCCCCGGCGCCCAGGATCGCGATATGGGAAAAAACCGGAATGGACATGATTTCTTGCTTATCGGCGCGTTGAATCTATCTTGCCGGTTCGACTGTATCTTGCCGGTTTTTGCGGGTAAATCGCCCGAATTCCTCCACCTTCCCGTGCGAATTGGAAGCCCATGCGCCGCATCCCGCCCCTGCTTTTCGCCGTTCTGGCCGTCGTGACCCTCGCGGGCGCCGGCCAGCCCGCGCCGCCGCGCCTGCATCCGGCCTACAGCGATGAGGAAAAGGGCGAACTGGACCGCGTCAGCGCGGCGCTCAACGCCATCCACACGCTGAAAAGCGGCTTTCTCCAGATCGGGCCCGATGGCCAGGTGGCCCAGGGCGAGCTGTATCTGGAAAAGCCCGGCAAGATCCGTTTCGCCTACAACCCGCCCAGCCCGGTACTCATCGTGGCGACCGGCGGCACGGTCTATGTGAAGAATGCGCGGCTCAACACCCTGGACCATTACGACCTGTCGGACACGCCGCTGGGCCTGCTGCTGAACGAGAAGATCGATCTGAAGACCAATCGCGCGGTCGTGGGGGTGGACAATCGCGACGGCGCCATCGTGGTGCGGGCCCGCACCAGCACCAACCGCAACAATTCCAATATCACGCTGGTGTTTGATGCCCCCAGCCTGGAGCTGCGGCAATGGACGGTGAAGGACAACCAGGGCGGCACCACGACCGTGGCGCTGCAACAGCCGCAAAAGGATGTGGCGCTGGAGGATTCGCTGTTCGTTGTGCCGGTGAAAACGCCCGGCCGGGTCAAGCAGAGCCGCAACTGATGCGCCGCCTGAAATGTGGCAGAAATAGCTCTGTCACTCTTAAAATGAAATAATCTAGGCGGCTATCGCATTTTCTTGAAACCTGTTGCATTTGAGCATAATGTAAGAGGTGAAGATTGGTGCGGACCGTAGCATTGCCCCCCGCTCGCTTATGGTCCCCCGGTCTTCGTTTGAGGAACCCGGTCATCCCCTCCCGGAGTTCCCTCGCGCATTGAAGCGCATTTTGCCCCCGGCCCACGCCGGGGGCTTTTTTATGCGGAAGTCCCTACGTGCCGCAGCGTAAGGCTGAGGCGGCCGCCGCCGGGAACGACGGTCGAGGTTCCCTGCCGCACCCGGTCGATGCCGTGGAAGGCCAACCGCGCCGGGCCACCGAAGGCGATCACGTCGCCGGACGCCAGCCAGACGGCCTGGGTCGGGCCCTTGCGGGTGGCGCCGCCGATACGGAACAGGGCTTCGTCTCCCAGGGAGACGCCGATGACGGGCGCGCTGGCATCGGCCTCGTCCCGGTCCTGATGCAGGCCCATCCGCGCCCCATCGCGGTAAAGGTTGACCAGACAGCAGGATGGCGCCACCGGATCGGTCCGGAATAGGGGCACGATCCGGTCCCATAACGCCACCAGGGCGGGGGGCAGGCCGGGCCAGGGTCGGCCGGAAACCGGGTGGGTGGTCTGATAGCGATAGCCCGTCGCGTCCGACACCCAGCCCAGCGCGCCGAAATTGCTTTCCTGCACGGAAAAGGGCTTGCCTGATTTCGGCATGACCGGCCGGTAGAGCGGGGCTTGCTCCAGCCGGGCCATGACTTCGGCCACCAGCAGTTTCTGTTCTTCCGGCATGAACCATGCGCGCCACAGAATGACCCCCGGCGCGATCGTCAGGCCGGCTCGCGCGCGTAGGTCGGGCTTGCCCTCGCGCGCGTTCGCGCCTTGCGAGGGGAATGTTCCCGCGGCAGCGCCTGTGCTGCGGAGGGCGGAGGGGGTCACCATTGGAAGGGGCTGCGCGTCGGCGCCGTGAAGATGGCCTTGTAGCTGCCGGCCAGGCCATGCGTGTCCAGCCAGGCGGCTGCGCGCTCGGGCGTATAGGTATCGCTGGCCCAGATGGCCACCGGCACGCCCTGCGCATCCTCGAAGGCGAAGTCCAGGAACGGCTTCAGCCACCGCTGATGCCGCTTTGGGAAATGCAGATAGGGAAAACGGGCGAACTGCCGGCGGGCGGTTTCCAGCGCGGTCCAGCCATCGCGGTGGATCAGATAGAGCGCGGCCGCGAAGCTGGTGCGGTCCTGCCCGCCCGAGCATTTCAGCATGAAGGGACGGGGCGCCTGGTCGAACGCCTGCACCAGTCGCACCAGCATCTGCCGCGTGGGCAGCTTGCGCGAATCCAGCATAGCATCCAGATGGGCGATGCCATTGCGGCCGGCGAGGGCGGTCTCCTTCTTCCACCAGGACAGGTCGTCATTGCGCCCGCGCAGGTTGATGATGGCGCGGATGCCGTGGCGGTTCAGGAAGCGCTCCACGCCGCCGGCCCAGGGCTGCATCGCCCGTGCCGCCACGCCCGGGACCACCCAGTGGAAATTGTAGAGAATGTCGCCGGCCGTTCGCCTAGACTGGGTCCGCATGGCGTGGGATTAGACCATTTTCCGGAAAACGGCGATGCGAATCACCAAGGAAGACCTCAACCGCCGCTGGCTCATTGCGACCTTGCTGGGCGCGGCGGTGCTCGCCGTGATGGCGGTGAGCGATCTTCAGCTCAAGGCCCAGTCGGGCTTCGGCACGGCGGACCTGCAAGGCTTTTCGCGCGCCGGCCAGTACAGCTCCGCCGCCTTTATCTGGAGCCGGCCCGCCTATGGCATCCGCGCCGGTTTCGCGCTGGGCCTCGACTATCTGCTCATGCCGCTCTACGCGCTGTCCTTCTTCTTGTCCGGCATCCTGGCGCGGGAGGCCTTTGCCCCCCGTCCGGGGCGGCTGCGGCGCATTCTGACGCTCCTGGCGGCGGTGCCGATCGCCGGCGCGCTGCTGGATGCGCTGGAGAATGCGCTGGAACTGGGCCTGCTGATGGGACGCCCCAGCGATGCGGGCGCGGCCCTGGCCCATGCCGTCTCCAGCGCCAAGTGGGTCGCGGTCTATATCGGGGTGCTTTTGCTCGCCGCCGCGGTGGTGGCGCGGGTGGCGGACCGTCAGCAGAAACGCCTGAATCGGGACCCGGAAAGAGACCGGTGACGCCCCCGCAAAGCCTTACTTGACCGGCAGGCGTCTTTGCGTATATTCCGCCGCTCTCCGCCGGTTTCCCCGATGTGGGGAACCTATCTGTTTCAAGGGCTTATACCATGTACGCGGTCGTCCGCACCGGCGGAAAACAATATAGAGTGGCCAAGGACGAGGTCCTGAAGGTCGAATCGCTCGCCGGCGATGTCGGCGCCAAGGTCGATTTTGAAGTCCTGATGCTGGGTGGCGACAGTCCCAAGGTCGGTGCGCCGCTGGTCGCGGGCGCTTCGGTCCAGTGCGAGATTCTGGAGCATGGCCAGGGCGACAAGGTGGTGGCCTTCAAGAAGAAGCGCCGCAAGAATACGCACCGCAAGCGCGGTCATCGCCAGCACTTCACCAAGGTGAAGGTCGTTTCCATTTCCGCGGGCTGATAGCGCCGCGTAGCTGAGTTCGAGGTCAGGCCCCATGGCACACAAGAAAGCTGGCGGTTCATCGCGCAACGGTCGCGACTCCAATCCCAAGATGCTGGGCGTGAAGCTGTTCGGCGGCCAGGCCGTGTCGGGCGGCAACGTGATCGTGCGCCAGCGCGGCACCAAATTCTATGCCGGCGAAGGTGTCGGCATGGGCAAGGATCATACGTTGTTCGCGCTCCGCGACGGCCAGGTGTCGTTCAAGACCGGTTACAAGCGCCGCACCTTTGTGTCGGTGATCCCGGCGGCGACCCCGGCCTGGAAGACCGCGGCGGAATAGGCGGCGCCCAAAAGGCCGCCAAGAAATTGGCGGCTCATCAGTAGCGAGGGAGATGGTCCGCCATCTCCCTTTTTTGTTCCTCGCGGCCGAAAGGAATTGCGGGGAATGACATGTGCATCTTGGAGAGCGACAGGCTGATATTGCGCCCGCCCAGGCCGGCCGACATCGCGGGGATGATCGTGTGGCTGGGCGATTATGCCGTGTCGAAGAATATGAGCCGCGTGCCCCATCCCTATAGCGAGGAGGATGCCGAGGATTTCGTGGCCGGCATCCGCCGCAATGGCGCCCAGCATGTTTTCTCCATCCTGCGCAAGGAAGACAGCCTCTTTGTCGGTGGCATCGGCCTGCACCCGGAGGAAACGGGATTCGAACTCGGCTACTGGCTGGGCAGGCCCTTCTGGGGCCAGGGCTTCGCCACCGAGGCGGCGCGGCGGCTTGTGCTTTTCGCGTTCGAGAGACTGGGCATAACCGCCATTCATGCGGGCTGGTTCCATGACAATCCCGCTTCCGGCCATGTGCTGGCCAAGCTGGGCGGGCGGCACAATGGTTCGTCCATGCGCGAAAGCCGTGCCCGGGGTGCCAGGGTGCTGTGCCACGACATGCTGTTGACGCGGGCCGATTTCCTGCGAAAACGGGCGGCGTAAAGGGTCTTGAGATGCGCTTTCTCGATGTCGCCAAGGTGTATGCGTCCAGCGGAGCGGGCGGCAATGGCTGCATCGCCTTCCGCCGCGAGAAGTTCATCGAATATGGCGGTCCCTATGGCGGCGATGGTGGGCGCGGCGGCGACGTGGTGGCCGAAGCCGTCGAGAATCTCAATACCCTGATCGACTATCGCTATCAGCAGCATGTGAAGGCGAAGAACGGCGAAGGCGGTAAGGGCAAGGTGATGACCGGCGCCAATGGTCCCGACGCGGTGATGAAGGTGCCGGTCGGCACCGAAATATATGAGGAGGATGGTCAGACCCTGATCGTCGACATGGACCGGCCCGGTATGCGCGTGCGCCTGCTGAGAGGCGGCAATGGCGGCTTCGGCAATGCCCATTTCAAGACCGCCACCAACCAGGCGCCGCGCTTTGCCATGCCCGGCCAGCCGGGTGAAGAAAAGGTGCTGATCCTCAAGCTCAAGCTGATCGCCGACGCCGGGCTGATCGGCCTGCCGAACGCGGGCAAGTCCACTTTCCTGAGCCGCGTTTCGGCGGCGCGACCCAGGATCGCCGACTATCCCTTCACCACGCTCGAGCCGCAGTTGGGTGTGGTGGGTATCGATGGTTTCGAGTTCGTGCTGGCGGACCTGCCGGGCCTGATCGCGGGCGCGCATGAGGGCGTTGGTCTTGGCGATCGTTTCCTGGGTCATGCCGAACGCTGTGCCACCATCCTGCATCTGATCGACGGCACGGGCGAGCGGGTGGCGGATACCTATCGTACTATCCGGGGTGAGCTGGAAGCTTATGGCCATGGCCTGGCCGAGAAGCCGGAGATCGTGGCGCTGAACAAGGCCGACGCGATCCCCAGGGCGGCGCTGGCGAAGAAGAAGTCTTCGCTGGAGAAGGCCTGCGGCGGACAGGTGCATGTGATCTCCGGGGTCTCCGGCGCGGGGATCGACACGGTACTGCGCGCCATGGCCAAGACGATCAAGGATGCCCGCCGCACACCACGGGAAAAGAAAAGACAGACGGGCTGGACGCCATGACGGATGTGCTTGCCGGCGCAAAGCTGGTTGTGGTCAAGGTGGGCTCGTCCCTGCTGGTCGACGGCGCCAGGAGCGAGTTGCGCCGCGTCTGGCTGGCGACCCTGTGTGCCGATGTCGCCGCGCTGAAGAAGGCGGGCGCGAAAGTCATTCTGGTGTCGTCCGGCTCGATCGCGCTGGGGCGCAGGTTGCTGGGCTTGCCGTCCGGCCCGCTGCGCCTGGAGGAAAGCCAGGCTGCCGCCGCCGCCGGACAGGTGCGCCTGGCCGAAGCCTATGCCGACATCTTCGCCGGTTTCGGCATCGTGGCGGCGCAGGTGCTGTTGACATTCGGCGACACCGAGGAACGGCGCCGTTACCTCAACGCCCGCGCCACGCTGGGCACGCTGGTCGAACTGGGGGCGGTGCCGGTGATCAACGAGAACGACACCGTCGCCACCGCCGAGATCCGCTTCGGCGACAATGACCGGCTGGGCGCACGCGTCGCCTCGATGATGGGCGCCGACAGGCTGGTGCTGCTGTCGGACGTCGATGGTCTTTATACGGCCGATCCGGCGCGCGATCCGAACGCAACTTTCATCCCGGAGGTCGTCACCATCACGCCTGAGATCGAGGCGATGGCGGGCGAGTCGATTTCCGGCTTTGGCCGCGGCGGCATGGCCTCGAAACTGATCGCCGCGCGCATCGCGATGGGCGCGGGCTGCGATGTCATATTGGCCAGGGGCGCGGTGGATTCGCCGATTTCCGCCATCACGAACGGCGCGCGCCATACCATCTTTCGCGCCAGTCTGACGCCGGCCGCCGCCCGCAAGCGCTGGATCGCCGGCGGACTGCGTGCGGAAGGCGTGCTGGTGATCGACGATGGCGCGGTGCGGGCGCTGGAAGGCGGCAAGAGCCTTCTGCCTGCCGGCATCCGCCAGGTTGATGGCCGCTTTGAGCGCGGTGACGCCGTGGTGGTCAAGTCGCGCGACGGGCGTGAGGTCGCGCGCGGTCTGGTGGCCTATAACGCCGGCGATGCCGAGCGGATCGCCGGCAAGCGCACGGTCGAAATCGAGGCCATTCTGGGCTATCGTGGGCGGGACGAGATGATCCACCGCGACGACCTGGTTCTGACGGGAAATGGAACATGACGGTACACGAAACATCCCATGCGTTGACGGGCAATGCGCTTGCCACTGAAATGCTGGCGGTCGGCGAGGCGGCCCGCCAGGCGGCGCGTGCGATGCGCGAGGCGTCGGCGGAGCAGAAAACCAGGGCGCTGACGACCGCCGCGGCCGCGATCCGCGCCCGCAAGGACGACATCCTGGCCGCCAATGCCGCTGATATCGAAGCCGCCAGGGCTGCCGGCATGCCCGGACCGATGATCGACCGGCTGATGCTGAACGATGCGCGGATCGAAGCGATGGCCGCCGGCGTGGAAGTGGTGGCGGCACTGGCCGATCCGGTCGGCCGCGAGCTGGCGCGCTGGTCCCGGCCCAACGGGCTGGATATCGCCCGTGTCGCCACGCCCATCGGCGTGATCGGCATCATCTATGAATCGCGCCCCAATGTGACCGCGGATGCCGGCGCATTGGCCCTCAAGAGCGGTAATGCCGCCATTTTGCGCGGCGGCAGCGATTCCATCCGTTCGGCCGGCGCCATCCACGCCGCGATGGCCGAAGGCCTGAAGAGTGCGGGGTTGCCCGAAACCGCGATCCAGTATGTAAGGATACCCGACCGCGCAGCGGTGGGCATGATGCTGGAAGGGCTGAACGGGACGGTCGACCTGATCATTCCGCGCGGCGGCAAGGGCCTGACGGGCCGGGTGATGCGCGAAGCGCGCGTGCCGGTTCTGGCCCACCTGGAAGGGCTGTGCCACGTTTATATCCATCAGGCCGCCGACCTGGAGCGGGCGCGCGCCATTGCGCTGAATGCCAAGATGCGACGCACCAGCATCTGCGGCGCGGCCGAGACTTTGCTGATCGACCGCAAGGTTCTGTCCAGCCACGGTGTGCCGGTCCTGGTAGACCTGGCGGCGGCGGGTTGTGAGATTCGCGGCGATGCGGCGGTTCAGTCTGTGTTCGCTCCCGCGAAGGCGGCGACGGAGGAAGACTGGCGCACCGAATATCTCGATGCCATCATCGCGGTGCGCTGTGTCGATGGGCTGGACGAAGCCATCGCCCATATCGAAACCTATGGCTCGCATCACACCGACGCCATCGTGACGGAAGACAAGGCTGCCGCCGAGGCTTTCATGAACAGTGTCGACAGCGCCATCGTGCTCTGGAATGCTTCCACCCAGTTCGCTGACGGAGGGGAATTCGGCATGGGCGCCGAAATCGGCATCGGCACCGGCAAGATGCATGCGCGCGGTCCGGTAGGCGCCGAGCAGCTCACCACCTTCAAGTATGTGGTGCGCGGCGCCGGTCAGACCCGGCCCTAGCGAAACCTTCGAGGGAGAGTTTGATGGCCACCCATACCGGCTCCTGCCATTGCGGCAAGATCGCCTTCGAATTTGAAAGCGGTCCGATCACGGAAGGCCTGGAATGCAACTGCTCCATGTGCGGCCGCAAGGGCTCGATCCTGCACTTCATTCCCGCCGCCGATTTCACCTTGAAGACGCCGCGCGCGGATGTCTCGACCTACAAGTTCAAAAAGCATGTGATTGCCCACCATTTCTGCGCCACCTGCGGCACGGCGCCTTTCTCGGAAGGCGAAAATCCGCCGGGCAACAAGATGGTGGCGCTGAATCTGCGTTGTGTGGATGGCGTTGATCCTCGCATGTTGAAGATCACGTTCCATGACGGGCGTGCTGCCTGAATGACGGATTGGACACGGCCGCCGGGGCCGGTTGCCGATGGCCTCCGGATCGCACTGTTGGGCGGCTCCTTCGATCCCGCCCATGAAGGCCATCTTTACGCCAGTCTTGTCGCCTTGCGCGCGTTGGACCTCGATTATGTCTGGTGGCTGGTCTCGCCGGGCAATCCGTTGAAGCCCAGACCACGCCCGTTGAAGGATCGATTGGCGAGGGCCCGGCGCGCCGCGTTGCATCCGCGCATCCGGGTCACTGCCATCGAAGCCGGGTTGCACACCCGTTACACGATCGACACGCTCAGGGCGTTGCAGCGGCGGTTTCCCCGCGTCGATTTCCTGTGGCTGATGGGCAGCGATAATCTGCTGCAATTCTCCCGCTGGCGGCGTTGGCAGGATATTGCCGCACTGATGCCCATCGTGGTGGTCCGCCGCCCCGGCAGCGCACTGGCGACACTGCCCGCCGCGCTGATCCGCCGCTTTGGTCAGGACCGGCGGTTGGGCGCGCCCCCCTCCATCCTGCTGCTCGATGGAAGGCGCAACTACGCCAGTTCCACCGCGCTACGCCGGGCCGCGGTGGACCAGGCGGGTCTTGGTGGTCCGCTCGAGGCCATGCTAAACCCGTTGCTCTGAACGGAGAACAACCCTGACCCGCGCCACCAAGACCGCGCCCAAGGCAAAAGCCCGCACGGCAAAGAAGACCGCCAAGAAAAAGGCCAAGACGGCCTCCACTTCTCCCCGAAAAACCGTCAAGAAGGCCGCAGGCAAGGCGGCTGCGAAGAAAGCCGCCGCCAAACGGCCGGTGCCGGCGCGCAAGGACGCCTCGCCAAGCGAGTTGCTGAAGCGCATTCTGGCGTCCCTTGACGATGACAAGGCGGAAAATATCGTGACCGTGAATCTGGAAGGCCGCTCGGCCCTCTGCGATGCCGCCGTGATCGCTTCGGGCCGCTCGTCGCGCCATGTCGCCGCAATGGCCGAACATCTGGGCCGCCGCCTGAAGGAAGCGGGCTATGGCACCCGGCCCGTCACCGGCGCCACACAGGGGGACTGGGTGCTGGTCGATGCCGGGGAGGTGATCGTGCACCTGTTCCGTCCCGAGGTGCGCGACTATTACGACCTGGAGGGCATGTGGTCCGTCGGTAGCCGGAGATAGGCGGCGCCCGATGAGACTCTGGATTCTGGCCGTCGGCCATATGCGCGGTACGCCGGAGGGCCGGCTTTGCGATGACTTCGTGGATCGCGCACGCAAGATGGGCCGTGGGCTTGGCTTTACCGGGGTGACGGTGGAGGAGCTGTCGGTCTCGCGTCATCGCGACGCGGCGGCGCGGATGCGGGACGAGGCCGAAAGGCTGGCGCAGCGCCTGCCGGAAGGCGCTCATCTGGTGCTGCTGGACGCGCGTGGCAAGGGCATGACATCGGAGGATTTCGCCGAGATGCTGGGCTCGATGCGCGATGTGGGCACCAGGAATTTGGCTTTTGTGATCGGCGGCCCGGACGGACTGGCGCCGCTGCCTGGCAAAAGGCCCGGCCGCAGCCTGGCCTTCGGGCCGCAGACCTGGCCGCATCTGCTGGTGCGCGTACTTCTGGTCGAACAGGTCTATCGTGCGATCACCATCCTGGCCGGTCATCCTTACCACAGAGCGTGAATGCGATTGGCGGAATGGGAATGGCGCGGGCCGTTCAATCATTCCTTAACCATGATCGGCGATGCTGACGTGCCCTATTGGGACAGGTCGCGCCATGGAAATCAAAGGTCCCGGCCGCATCGAAACCGCGGCCATCAAGCGCAAATCCGCCGGCAGTCAGGCCGGGGGCGGTTTCTCGCTGGGCGCTTCGTCCGATAGCCCGAATGCCATCGTTGCCGGCCCCGGCCCGATCGCGGCATTGGATTCGATCCTGATGCTGCAGGGGCTGGATGATTCCACCCATGGCCGCTCCAAGGGCCTGGCGCATGGCGAACAGCTCCTGGAATTGCTGGACCAGGTCCGTGACGGCCTTCTGGCCGGCGGCATCCCGCGCAATACGCTCAATCGGCTAGCGGTCGCGGTGACGCGCCGTCATGACGTTTTCGCCGATCCCAAGCTTCAGGACGTGCTGGACCAGATCGAACTGCGCGCGCATGTCGAATTGGCCAAGCTGGAGCAGCTCGACAAGCGCGTCGCCTAGAGCCTATTGCGATCTGATTGAATCGGGAGAGATTCCCAAGGTCTCGCGAGTTTGATTCAAGATGCAGGCTGGGATGGAGGCCGGCATGGATGGTCAAACTCTATTCGCGGGATTTGCGGCTGCGGGTGATTGCGGCCGTTGAGGAAGATGAGCTGTCATGCCGGGAGGCGGCACGGCGGTATCGCGTGAGCCCATTGAGTGCGGTGAAGTGGTTTCAGGCCTACCGCCGGTCTGGTCGTAAGCAGGCTCGGCCGATGGGCGGGTTTCGATCCGCGCTCCGCGAGGGGAGTGACCTGTGACGGTTTCGAGGGGCGATCCCATGCGTGTGTTTCGATCCACGCTCCCGCGAGGGGAGCGACCAAGTGGGTTGAGGGCAGGCGAGCGCATACCGAGTTTCGATCCACGCTCCCGTGAAGGGAATCACGTAAATCACGCGCTGCAAGCCGTGCCGGACCGCGTGTTCCAATGCGAAAGACAGTGATGCCAGCGTCTTGCCGCCGCCTGTCGGCACTGTGAGCGTAAAAAGCCCCGGCCCCAATCCTGCCTTCTGTATCGCATGATCGAGTACACGCGCCCGGAGCGCATTGACCGGCGTTTCCTTCGCGCGCTCTTGCATCTGCGCCATATGCGCTCGCAGCCGGTCGCGCAGAATATGCAACTCGGTATGGCCGCCGCGCTCGATCTTCTCGTCATTTGCTTCGGCATAGAAACGCTCGGTCTCCAGGAAGTCGGCATCGACAAGGCAGGAGAACAGCATGCGCGCCATAAAGGCCTGCGTGAAACCGGAGCCGCATTCGGCAGGAATTTGTGCCGCGGCAACAGGCTCTTTTGCGCCGGCAGGCTCCCGCATTCGGCCTCCCATCCCGAATAGGCCTCAAGGATCTTGTCTGTCAGCCGCCCATCCAATGAATCGGCATCGCAGAGGCCCGAATGGTGCCCCGCGATCGTATAGGCGAGCATGCGGCCCAGGGACCCCGGATATTGTCGTTGTGCTTCCCGTGCCCCGGCCGTCGAGTGATCCGGTCCGCGGGTCCGCTCGTTTCCGTCTTGCGCGGTGCCGATATATTCTTGATAGGCTGCCGAGCATTTGCCGATGTCGTGCAGGCGGCCGGCAACTGAAGCGGCGGCCTCCAAGCCAAATGGAAGCGCGAATGCACGCGATCGATTTCCGACGGATTCGAGATGTTTGGATAAGGGCTCCCAGTGCTCGGTCGGTTGCCCTGGGACCGAGTGCGCATAAAACATCATTTTCAATCCGGGTTGCAGCGGATGGGACTATTCCTGTTTAGCAGCGCCACATGCTGGCGCGGTCGGACAATGGGCATTCATATGCGAGACTCCATCGGCTCGCCGATCGAGGGATCGAAACGGGTATGCGCGTCGGAGCAAGAGGAACATACCGCGGCAACGGATGCCGACGGCCGTCGGCGCGAGGAAACGATGGAAGATTTGCGCGACGGGAATCGAATACTTTAAAGAAGTCCAATAATGCGGCCAAAACGAATCGGAATGCCTGCCGCCTATATTAGGCGCCTGAACTCATCGCGGAAACAAATGGCAGCGGCTGGCTGGGGGACTAGGATTCGAACCTAGACAGGCAGAGTCAGAGTCTGCAGTCCTACCGTTAGACGATCCCCCAATGCCGGGGCCAGGCCGCATGGCCCCGTGGGACCGCCCCTTTAGACCAGCCGCCGCCCCGGTTCAAGAGCCGCCTGCCGGCCCGGCCGCACAATTTCCCCGCCCCGCCAAGGACTTCGGCACGGGTCTCGTCCTCCCATTTTGGACAATCAGCCCCGCCGGTGTAGTCCTGTGAGAGGAGGCTCTGTCGTGAAGCGCGTGCGGGAAGCAGAACCACAATCGGGTCAGGCGCCGGCCATGGCGCGGCAGCGGCCGCTCCTGGCGGTGCTGGACCTTGGAACCAATAACTGCCGCCTTCTGATCGCCACGCCCGCGACGCGCGGCGGTTTCCGCGTGCTCGATTCCTTTTCGCGCATCGTTCGGCTGGGCGAGGGGGTGGGCCAGACCGGCATGCTGTCGCCGGCGGCGATAGACAGGACGATCGCCGCCCTGAAGATATGCGCGGCGCGGATCGCCAGGCTGAACGCAAGCCATGTCCGTTGTATCGCCACCCAGGCGGCGCGGCTGGCGGGCAATGCCGATCTGCTGGTGGCCCGTGTCCGGGACGAGGTGGGTTTGACGCTGGAAGTGATCTCGGCGGAGGAAGAGGCCAACCTGGCGGCGCTGGGCTGTGCGCCTTTGATCGGCCGCCGCTACAAGGGGGCGCTGGTTTTCGATATCGGCGGAGGATCGACCGAAATCATCTGGCTTTCCAAAGGGGCGGGCGGGCTCAAGCCGCGCCTGGCGACGTCGTTGCCGCTTGGGGTGGTGAGCCTGGCGGAAAGCTATGGTGCGGAGGGGCTCGGCCAGAAGGGCTTTGCGCGCATGTGCGCCGACATCACGCAGTACATGGCGCCCGTCATGGACGGGATGGGCGGCCGCTTCGACATTCGCCGCAACCACCTCTTGGGCACCTCCGGCACCGTCACGACATTGTCGGCCATCGCCTTGGGACTTGCGCGCTACAGTCGCGCGCGGGTCGACGGAAGTTGGCACGAGACCGGAGCAATGCTGAAGCTGGTGGACCGGCTGGTCGGCCTGGATGTGCCGGCGCTGGCCAAGATCGGTCCCATCGGCGACGAACGCGCCGACCTGATGCTACCGGGCTGCGCCATATTCTCGGCCATCTGTTCGCTATGGCCCGCCCCCATGCTGAGGGTGGCGGACCGGGGCCTGCGCGAGGGGATGCTGCGCCAGCTCGCGCAGCAAGAGTCGCCATGAAAAAGCGACCGGGTGGACCGGGGCGGGGCCATACGCCGGTCCGGGTGAAGAAAGCGCGCGGGCGCACGGCGTCCTCGCGCCAGTGGCTCGAGCGCCAGCTCAACGATCCCTATGTGACGGCGGCCAAAGCCCAGGGCTATCGCAGCCGCGCGGCGTTCAAGCTGATCGAGCTGGACGCGAAATACCGCTTCCTGAAAAAGGGCGCGCGCGTGCTCGACCTGGGGGCGGCGCCCGGCGGCTGGAGCCAGGTGGCGGCCAAGGCCGGCGCCACCGTCGTCGCCGCCGACGTGCTGGACATGGAATCGCTGCCGGGCGTGAGCTTCCTAAAGGCCGACCTGACCGATCCGGATGTGCCCGCCCAGCTCAAGGCGGCGCTGGATGGACCGGCCGACCTGGTGCTGAGCGACATGGCGGCTCCAACCACTGGCCATCGCGCCACCGATCACCTGCGCACCATCGCCTTGGTTGAGATCGCGTTGGAGGTCGCCATCGGCGCGCTCAAGCCCGGCGGCGCTTTTGTCGGCAAGGTGTTCCAGGGCGGCGCCACCGGTGATCTTCTGGCGCGCATGAAGCGGCACTTCCGCGAGGTGCGCCATGTCAAGCCGCCGGCCAGTCGCGCCGAGTCGGTGGAGCTTTACGTGGTCGCGCTGGGGTTCAAGCCGGCCGGCGAAGCCCGGCAAATCTATCCCATGGATTGATCTGCGGCTTGAACGCCCCCGAGCCGGCCGATGGGCCGAGGACCGAGATGCTTCGTATCCGGGAAAAAGAAGGCCCCGGCGACAGGGATCGCCAGGGCCTTCCGGTTTCCGGGATGCCGTCCTCAGGTGCTCGGCACGGCCTTCAGGCTGATGGAGCCGATGCCGGCCGCCACGTTCAGGCCCTTGCTGCCTTCCAGGCTGAGCGGCTGGAGCGTGATCGACTTGTCGAAACCGCCGACCAGTGCGTTGGCGCCGGCGCCGATCCCGACATTGGCCTGGGCGCTGGCGCCGACATAGTCGCCTTCCAGCGCGCCCTTGCGCATGTCGGAGGTGGGGGCGAACACGCCCCAGACCAGCACGCCGCCGTCGGTGTAGCCGATGTCGACGCCGAATTTGGAGATGGCGCCGGCGTAGCGCTCATAGTGGCGGCCATTGCCGTGATAGGTGCAGTGCAGGTCCTTTGACGAGCCGAACACAAAGCCCCATCCGCTGGCGACGTTGCAGGTCAGCTCTCCGACCCTCACCCCATGCGGGGCGGCATTGGCGGCGCCGGCGAACGCCATCGTGGCCGCGGCGATTGCCGCGCCGACCGTCAGATGAAATGTCTTCATGGGTTTGCTCCTTGGGGACATCGCCGGCCTTTGCGAGACCGGCATGCCCAAGAACGTGCCCCTTGCGGATATGGTTCCTGCCGGCGGCTGCGCGCGGCGGCGAGACGACGGTAAAAAGCATTGATTACGGGGGTTTAAGCCGGCCGCGGCGGGCCGGGTTCCTGCCCTCTTGCTTTGAATCGGCGGCGCTGATACAGGCTCGGCGCTCCAAAGGGAGCGTCCTTCTCCATGACCAGACCAGATCGAGCCATCCGCGAAGCCCTGACCTTCGACGATGTGCTCCTGGTCCCCGGCGCCTCCGAAGTCCTTCCCGCACAGGTCGATACCCGCAGCCGGGTGACCCGCTCGGTCGAGCTGGGTATTCCGCTTCTGTCCGCCGCCATGGACACCGTCACCGAGGCGCCGCTGGCCATCGCCATGGCCCAGGCCGGCGGCATGGGCGTGATCCACAAGAATCTGGGCATCGAGGAACAGGCCGAGCATGTGCGCCGCGTCAAGCGCTATGAAAGCGGCATGGTGGTCAATCCGGTCACCATCCTGCCCGACGCCACCCTGGCCGAAGCCAAGGAGCTGATGGCCCATCATCATATTTCCGGCGTGCCCGTGGTGGAGGGCGTGGATTCCAAGGGCTCCGGCAAGCTGGTGGGCATCCTGACCAACCGCGACGTGCGCTTCGCCGCCGATCCGCGCCAGAAGGTCCGCGAGCTGATGACCACCAGGCTGGTCACGGTGAAGGAAGGGGTCAAGCCGGACGAGGCGCGCAGGCTTCTGCACCAGCACCGCATCGAGAAGATCCTGGTGGTGGACGACGCCTATCGCTGTGTCGGGCTGATCACCGTCAAGGACATCGAGAAGGCGCAGAAATTCCCCAATGCCTGCAAGGACGAACGCGGCCGCCTGCGCGTGGCCGCCGCCACCGGCGTGGGCGAGGACGGCTATGCCCGTGCCATGGCGCTGATCGAGGCGGAATGCGACGTGATCGTGGTCGATACCGCCCATGGCCATTCGCGCGGCGTGCTGGAAGCCATCAGCCGCATCAAGAAGCAGAGCAATTATGTCCAGGTCGCTGGCGGCAACATCGCCACCGCCGACGGCGCCAAGGCGCTGATCGACGCGGGCGCCGATGCGGTGAAGGTCGGCATCGGGCCGGGATCGATCTGCACCACCCGCATCGTGGCGGGCGTGGGCGTGCCGCAACTGACCGCGATCATGGATGCTGTCGGCGTGGCGCGCGACGCGGGCGTGCCGGTGATCGGCGACGGCGGCATCAAATATTCCGGCGACCTCGCCAAGGCGCTGGCGGCAGGCGCCAGCGTGGCGATGGTGGGCTCGCTCCTGGCGGGCACCGAGGAATCACCCGGCGAGGTGTTCCTGTATCAGGGCCGTTCCTACAAGGGCTATCGCGGCATGGGCAGCGTCGGCGCCATGGCGCGCGGCAGCGCCGACCGCTATTTCCAGGCCGAGGTGCGCGACGCGCTGAAGCTGGTGCCCGAAGGCGTGGAAGGCCAGGTGCCCTACAAGGGGCCGGCCGCCGGCGTGGTGCACCAGATTATCGGCGGCCTGCGCGCGGCAATGGGCTATACCGGCTGCCGCACGATGGAGGAATTCCACGGCAAGGCCCGGTTTGTGCGCATCACCGGCGCGGGCCTGCGCGAAAGCCATGTCCATGACGTGACGGTGACGCGCGAGGCGCCCAACTACCAGGGCGGACAGTAGCGGCGCGGTTCTTTTGCGTCGTGAGGGCGTCGCGAGGTCGCTCATGGGCTATACGCCCACATCGCTCCTCGCTCCTGCTCACGCCGCAAAATCCCTCGCGCCGTCGCTCGGTGGCCGTCATGTTCGGCGTTGCTACGGCCACTTTCTCCTCCTGCGCTTTCGCGCGAGAAGAGCCTGCGTAGCGCCACGATTTATCGCGCGCGCCGCTCCAGCTTCGCCGCCTGGATCAAGAGGATGGTCTTGGCATCGTCGATGCGCCCGTCCATCGTCATCGCATGGGCTTCGTCCAGCCCCAGCTCCAGCACGGCGATGTCCTCGCCCTCATGGGCATGGCCACCGCCGGCGCCGCGAGGCGCGGTGGAATCATACGCTCCCAGGAACAGCGACAGGCGCTCCTTCACCGCGCCGGGGCTGGAGAAGCAATGGAACAGGCGGCGCACGTTTCCCAGCGTGACGCCGGCTTCCTCCAGCGCCTCGCGCCGCACGCAGCTTTCGGGATCGTCGCCGTCCAGCTTGCCGGCGGGCACTTCGATCGACAGGCGGCGGCTGCCCGCCTCGAAGGCGGGCCAGCGGAACTGGCGCACCAGGATGACGGTTCCCTGCGCCGGATCGATCGGCAGCACCGCCGCGCCGTCGCCGATGTCATAGGATTCGCGCATCTGGGTCTGCCAGCTTCCGTCGCTGCGGCAAAAATCGAAGGTGGCCTTGCGCAGAATGTAATGATTGTCCGACAGGGTCTTAAGTTCGCGCAGCTTCACGCGATCTTCCAGGTCATCCATGACGTGCTCCGTGCGGGGCGTCAGACTAGCCGGTAACGCTCAATCATGCACATGCACGACTGCGGCATCGTCGCCATACAGGCGGCGCCAGCCCGGCATGGCGTCCAGCAGCTTCACCACCGGGGCGTCGGCGCGGAAGATGGTCCAGCGCACATGGTAATAGGCCAGGGTGGAGGCCAGCGCATCCTTGTCCGGTGCCGTCAGCGCGGCATAGTTGGACAGGAAGGCATCGCCATAAAGATCGGCGCGGCTGTCGATGAACGGCCTGACGCCGCTCCAGATCAGATAGCCGCCAAAGCCATAGTCGTTCAGCACCGGCATCTGGCGCAGCATGCGCGGCACATGCGCCAGCGCGGCCTCAGGCGAAATCGCGTCGGCTGCGCGTGGAGCGGCAATCGTCAGCCGTGCCGTCAGCCCCAGCGCCAGCAGCAGCGCGGCGGCCAGCGCGGGCAGGGCTGACGTCTTTTGGTTTTTCGCCGGCCAGGCCGCCGCCAGCGCCGGCGCCAGCAGCAGGGTGCCGGCCACGCCCAGCAGCATCTGGTGACGGGCATGCGCCAGCGCCAGATGCACCAGGGCCAACAGGATCGCCAGGCGTACAAGCCTCACGCGCACCTTGCCCAGCGCCAGCACTGCCAGCGCGGCCAGAAGCGCGAACTCCAGCGGTGCGGGGCGGGTGAAATCGCTGGCCTGCCATTCGCCGATATGGGCAAGGCCCGCCATGCCGGTGAGCCGGAACGGAAACAACAGGCCGTGCCAGCCCTCGGGCGTGAGCATCGCAGCCGCCACGGCGGCGGCGGCGAACAGACCCCAGCCCAGGGCGGCGCGGCGGCGCTCAGCGCTCTCGATCACAGCTTCCACGCCCAGCGCGAGGGCCAGCGCCAGCCCGAAGGCGAAGCTGCCATGCAGGTTGGCCCACAGCGCCATCACCGGCAGCAGCCGGAAAGACGGCGCCCGCTTTTCCTCGCGCGCGGCCACCAGCCCGGCTGTCCACAGCGCCAGCAGCGGCAGGGCCAGCATGTGTGGCCGCGCCAGCAGGCTGGGGGCGACGCACGCGAGGCCCAGCACGGTGGCCAGCAGCGCCGGCACCGCGTCGATGCGCCGGCGCAGGAAGCGGGCCACGACAAAGCCGGTCAGTCCCGCCGCCAGTCCGAACAGGGCATGGATGCCTGCCCATCCGGCCTGGCGGAAGGCCCATGCCATCGCGATTTCGGCCAGCCAGGACTGGGTGCTGACCGGCTGGCCCGCCGCGGTATAGGAGAAGGGATCGGCGCGCAGGATGGCGCCGTGAGCCAGCATCCAGCCGCCGGACAGGATCTGCCAATAGGTGTCGCTGTCGTTCAGCAGCGCCGGCGCCAGGGCGGCGATGGCGAAGGCGGCCAGCCCGGCGAACAGGCCGAAAGCCAGGTCCGGCGCAATCAGCCGGGGCGCACGCGCGCGGGCCGGCGAAATCGGGATCGCAAACATGGCCCGCACTCTATAAAGGCAATTCTCACCAAGCGGTTTGCAGGCCCAAGCCGCTGGCAGGAAAGGGCGAATAGTCGTGACACCGGCGGCGCGGCTGCAGATGGCGATCGAGATACTGGAGGCGATGGGAGAAACCCACCAGCCGCTGGATCGCTTCCTGAAGCAATGGTTCCGCGGCCGCCGCTTCGCCGGATCGAAAGACCGGCGCGAGATCGGCGAGATGGTGTTCGCAGTCCAGCGGGCGCATGCCCGGCTGGCGCACCGGATGGGAAGCGACAATCCGCGCGCGCTGGCGATCGCGCTGGCGGCGGAGCAGGGCGTCGATCCGGCGGCGCTGTGCGGCGGCGGATACGGTCCCGCGCCTTTGACCGACGCCGAGCGCGCGGCGCTGGCGCGCCCGCCGGATCCGATACCGGACTGGGTGCGCGGCGAATATCCGCTCTGGCTGGAAGACGAACTGAAGCGCGGCTTCGGCGACCGGCTGATGGAAGAAATGGAAGCGTTGCAGGCGCGCGCCCCGGTCGATCTGCGCGTCAACACACTGAAGGCGTCGCGGCCCGATGTGCTGGCGGCGCTGAAGGCGGAAAGCTTCGCGGTCCAGCCCACGCCCTGGTCGCCGGTCGGCATCCGTATCCCGCCCGGCGAAGGAAATGCGGCGCTGGCCAAATCGGACCTGTTCGCCCGTGGCGCGTTTGAATTCCAGGACGAGGCGGCGCAGATCGCATCGCTGCTGGCCAGGGCACGGCCCGGCATGACGGTGCTGGACCTGGCGGCGGGCGCGGGCGGCAAGGCGCTGGCGATGGCGGCGGTGATGCGGAACGAAGGCCGCATCCTGGCCTTCGACGACAGCAAGGAACGGCTGGCGCCGCTGGCCGGGCGCGCGGCGCGGGCGGGCGCCACCATCATCGCCGCCGCAGACCGGCGCGGCGGCCCGGCCTGGGGAACCGGCGGATTCGATGTCGTGTTCCTGGATGCGCCCTGCAGCGGCACCGGCACCTGGCGGCGCCAGCCGGAGCTGCGTTGGCGGCTGACGCCGCAGCGGCTGGCCGAACTGGCCGCGATCCAGGACGCCTTGCTGGATGAGGCCGCGCATCACGTCCGGCCGGGCGGGCTGATTCTTTACGTTACCTGTTCGATGCTGCCGGTGGAGAACCAGGACCGGGTCGCCGCATTCCTGGCCCGCCGGCCGGATTTTTCGCCGGTAACTCTGGCGGATGGCTGGCAGGGGCCCGTGCCGCCGGGCCTGGCGCAGGATTTCCGCGCCAGCCCGGCCCGCACCGGCACGGACGGCTTTTTTGCTGCAGGGCTCCGCCGCTCATGACGCATGGTTCGCGGCGCGGAAAATGGCTTATGGTGCGGCCATGAAGTTCCGCACGATTCCGATCCTGGCCGCCCTTTTGCTGGCGGCGCCCGTGGCGGTTGCCGCCCCCAAAAGCCCCGGCAAGGAGCCGCCTGCCAAACAGGCCCCTGCTCAGGCATCCGGCAAGCCGATCCCCGATACGGCCAAGCCCCAGAAAGCGGCCGGCCAGAAAGCGGCAGCCAGGCCGCGCACGGCAAAGCGCGAGAAACCGCAACCCCCGGTCACGGTGGAATCGCTGCTGGCGGGCTCGCGCGCCGCCGCCGGCCGCGGCAATACGGAACTGGCCCTGCGCCTGGCCCAGTCGGCGATCGTGGCCGATCCGGCCCGGCCCGGTTCCTATGTCGCGCTGGGCGATCTTTATGCCCGCGCCGGCGAGGATGAGTATGCCCGCAGCTATTACCAGGCCGCGCTGGGCATCGACCCGTCGGACACCGGCGCGCTCAGCGCCATGGCCGATCTGAACAAGCCGCATAACGCCACCGCCGCGAATGCCGATCCAGGCCACCGGGGACCATGAGCGTACTGGTTCTGGATTTCGGCAGCCAGGTTACCCAGCTGATCGCACGCCGCGTGCGCGAGGCGGGCGTCTATTGCGAGATCGTGCCCTTCAACAAGGCCGATGAGGCGCTGGCGAAAAAGCCCCGGGCGATCATCCTCAGCGGCGGGCCGCGTTCGGTGTACGAGGAGAATGCGCCCCGCGCGCCGCAAGCGGTGTTCGAGGCGGGCGTGCCGGTTCTGGGCATCTGCTATGGCGAGATGACCATGAGCGCCCAACTGGGCGGCAAGGTCGAAGGCGGCCACCACCAGGAATTCGGCCGCGCCGACATCCATGTAAAAAAACATTCGCCGCTGCTGGAAGGGCTGGCCGAAAACGGCAGCGAGCCGGTGTGGATGAGCCACGGCGACAAGATCGTCGCCATCCCGCCCGGCTTCGAAGTGGTGGCGACCAGTGAATCCTCGCCCTTTGCTGTGATCGCCGACGAAACGCGCCGCTTCTATGGCGTGCAATTCCACCCGGAGGTGGTGCACACCCCGCGCGGCGCGACGCTTCTGGCCAATTTCGTGCGCACCATCGCCGGCATCGCGCCGGAATGGAACATGCACGCCTTCCGCGAGGCGGCAATCGCCAAAATTCGCGCCCAGGTGGGCAAAGGCAAAGTGATCTGCGGCCTGTCGGGCGGGGTGGATTCCTCGGTCGCGGCGGTGCTGATCCACGAAGCCATCGGCGACCAGCTCACCTGCATCTTCGTCGATACCGGCCTGATGCGCGCCGGCGAAGCGGACGAGGTGGTGGGCCTGTTCCGCGACCACTACAACATCGCCCTGATCCATGCCGAGGCCAGGGACCTGTTCCTGGGCCGCCTGAAGGGCGTGTCGGACCCCGAACAGAAGCGCAAGATCATCGGCGCCGCCTTTATCGACGTGTTCGACCGGGAAAGCGCCAAGGTGGGCGGGGCGGAATTTCTGGCCCAGGGTACGCTCTATCCCGACGTGATCGAAAGCGTGTCGGCGACGGGCGGGCCATCCGTCACCATCAAGAGCCATCACAATGTCGGCGGCCTGCCCGATTACATGAAGCTCAAGCTGGTTGAGCCGCTGCGCGAGCTGTTCAAGGACGAAGTGCGCGCGCTGGGCCGCGAGCTGGGTCTGCCGCCGGCGTTCGTGGGCCGCCATCCCTTTCCCGGACCGGGCCTGGCCATCCGCGTGCCGGGCGAGATCACCGAGGAGAAGCTGGAGATTCTGCGCAAGGCCGACACGATCTATCTGGACGAGATCCGCAAGGCCGGATTGTACGATGCGATATGGCAGGCCTTTGCCGTGCTGCTGCCGGTCAAGACGGTGGGCGTGATGGGCGACGGGCGCACCTACGACCATGTCTGCGCCCTGCGCGCGGTGACCTCGTCCGACGGCATGACGGCGGATTACTATCCGTTCGAGCACAGCTTCCTGGCGCGCACCGCCACCCGCATCGTCAACGAGGTACGCGGCATCAACCGCGTGGTCTACGACATCACATCAAAACCGCCCGGCACCATCGAGTGGGAATGATCCCGCGTCCGGCATTGGCTGGCATCTAGAAGCACCAAAACACACCTAAGCCCGCGTCACTGCGGGCTTTTTTGCTTTTTGGTTTGGCACGGTCTGGCAATTTTGTGCATCGCCAAGCAGCGCTTTTTTGTGGCATAGTACATGGCACTAACTACCCTGATGCCATGTTTGGTGCCTGATACCATGTCGCGACAAACAGCGGACCATGGTATTAAATTTGCACAATACGTTGATAATAAACGACTTTTAAGAGGTCAATGCAGCGTTTCCCAGCATGGTATTTGAAGCGAGGAACTACGAAGCCCATGCTGACCGATACCAAGTTGCGAAATCTCAAGCCTCAGGACAAGCTCTACAAAGTGAATGACCGTGACGGCCTCTATGTCGCCGTCACGCCTGCCGGGTCGATCTCGTTCCGCTACAACTACGCGATCCACGGCAGGCAGGAGACCGTCACCTTTGGCCGGTATGGCGTTGGCGGCATCACCCTTGCGGAAGCCCGCGAACGGCTGGGCGAGGCGAAGAAGATGATCGCAACCGGGAAGTCGCCAGCGAAGGAGAAGGCGCGCGACAAGGCCCGGATCAAAGATGCAGAGACGTTCGGCGCTTGGGCGGAAAAGTGGCTGCGCGGTTACCAAATGGCCGATTCCACCCGCGACATGCGCCGCTCAGTGCTCGAACGCGAGTTGAAGCCGAAATTCGGCAACCAGAAGCTGGTTGAGATCACCCATGAGGACTTGCGAGCGTTGACCGATGCCATCGTGGAGCGAGGCGCGCCGGCGACAGCAGTACATGCCCGTGAGGTGGTGTTGCAGGTCTATCGCTGGGCTATTGAGCGCGGCCAGAAGGTCGAGAATCCAGCGGACCTAGTACGGCCAACAACCATTGCCAAATTCGAGCCGCGTGACCGTGCGCTGACGCCCGATGAGATCGCTTTGATGTACCAATACATGGAGCGCATCGGCACGGCACCGTCCGTTCGGGCAGCGGCTAAGCTGCTGTTGCTCACGATGGTGCGCAAGAGCGAACTAACTAAGGCGACGTGGAGCGAGATCAATTTCAGCGAGGCGCTTTGGACGATTCCGAAGGAGCGGATGAAGCGGCGCAATCCGCATCTGGTGTTCTTGTCGAGGCAGGCGCTGGACATTTTCATTGCCCTGAAAACCTTCGCGGGCGGGTCGGACTATGTGCTGCCGTCGCGGTATGACTCGGACATGCCTATGAGCAGCGCCACACTCAATCAAGTTCTGACGCTGACGTATCGGCTCGCGCAGAAAGAGGGAAAGCCCCTCACCAAGTTTGGGCCGCACGATTTGCGGCGGACTGCCAGCACGTTGCTGCACGAAGCCGGCTATAACACCGATTGGATCGAAAAGTGTCTTGCGCACGAACAGCGGGGCGTGAGAGCCGTCTACAACAAGGCCGAATACCGAGAGCAACGCGCGGCGATGCTCCAAGATTGGGCGGATATGATTGACGAATGGACGAAGCGACCAAGGGCAGAAAATCAGTCAAATTAATTGTCAACTTTGGTTGACGATAGAAAGTAGGCTGGAAAGCCAACAAGCATCGGTAGCTGACGGAACTCAGACGGGATCACGGCCAGAGCCTTGAATACTGCTTGGCGCTCGATGCCTAGTCGCCGCGCAACCTCCGACTGGCTAACGCCATACCGTTGCAGCATGATCATTTGCTTCTTGCGATCCGACAGTTTTCCGTCTGCCATCCACCTTGCATGATGGCGCAGTTCCGCTTCGTCTCCGGGCCGGAGAAGATGCTTGCGGACATAGTGATAGATGTAGCTGTCAACCAATGAATCGCCCGATTGCGGTCGGACCTTCCGCCAGTTCCCGGACTGCTGGGTGAGCCGGGCAAGTTCTGTATCGAATTGTGCAAGCGACCGTTTCGCCTTTCGATAAGCGGGGTTCCATTCGCCGCTCGGCAGCTTGGGTCGATGGTCTGCGCAGTACACACTGCTTAGGCGCAACGTTTCTTCCGGATTGTCGGGCTTGAGGTCGTCGCGTCCTATCGCGAACGCGGTCAACTCGGCAGGTGCGCCGCAGAAGCGGCAGAATTCCTGTATGCGCCTGCCGTTCAAGCGCGTGTCGCGCACCTTGGACTTCAATGGTGGCTTGCGGGCCGAGGCGCGGAACAAATCGAGCAATGTTTCGAGTGTCGCGATAAATCGTCCATCTCTGGCCGATTCGCCCGCCTGCGTGGAGACGAACGCTCGTAGCAACTGGCGTTGCACGCGAGCCATCGAATTAAGCCCTACTGACTGAACGATGTCACTGAGGGCTACGCCAGTTCCGGCACCGGGCATATAGCCCAAGTACCGCTGCGGCAGCGATGCCGCGTATGTGGCAACGGCGGGATCAATGAGTTCCTGTATCAGCCGGTCGATGCGCTTGCCCCGCGAGGATGCCGAGTACGGCCGCCAGCGATCCTGAAACTGCCCGATAGCATCAGCGACAGTTGGATCGCAGCCCTCCCAGATTCGGATGACGGGAAAATTTTCCATGTCAACCATTTTAGCCAATTAATCGGTCGATGCAATCTGCATTGCAGGGCACCATTAGGCACCTGTTTTCAAAAAACTGATGGAGGCCAAAGCATGGAACTCACGAATAGAATCCTCATCAACCGGAAGAAGCTGCTGGCGATGATTCCGCTGGCTACTCGCACGATTTACAACATGGAACTGCGAGGGGAGTTTCCGCGCCGCATTGCGCTCACGAGCCGAAACGTGGCGTGGGATTTGGCCGAGATCGAGGAATGGATTGAGGCCCGAAAGTCATCCGGTGTTCAAGCCCCGCGCCCCGGTATGGGGGCCTGAGCCGTGGCGATTGACGTACGGGCGGCGTTCGAGAATGAACCGCCTGTTCTGGACTTTATATGGCCCGGCTTCCTCGCGGCAACGGTCGGAGCGCTTGTTGCTCCCGGAGCCACTGGCAAGAGCTTTTGGGCGCTTGAAGCCGCAATGTCCGTCGCGTGCAGCGTAGCCGGCGGCGATCTTGTCGGTCTCGCTCCCGCGCACACTGGTCGCGTGGTCTATCTGGCCGGTGAAGATCCGCCACAGGTGCTGGAATGCCGGATTCATGCAATCGGCAAGCACCTGAACCAGCAGGCCCGTGAAGCCATCGCGGAAAATCTGATCCTAGAGCCGATCTTGGGCAAGCGTCTGGACGTAATGGATGATCGGCATCTTGCCCGCGTTATCGAGTTCTGCGCTGGGGCTCGGTTGATCGTGCTGGACACCTTGAGCCGCATCCACACTCGCGATGAGAACAGCAACGGCGATATGGCCCGCCTTATCGCTACGCTCGAACACGTCGCGGCCCGCACCGGGGCATCTGTCCTGTATCTGCACCACGTCAGTAAGGGTAGCGCTCGCGAAGGCCAGACGGACCAGCAGCAGGCGGCACGGGGCGCATCTGCCCTGATCGACAATGCGCGATGGTGCGGCTTCGTCGCTAGAATGACCGAGGCCGAGGCCAACGATCTCAGTGATCGCACTTATGACCGGCGGCCCATCGGCAATGACCGGCGTAAGCACTTCATGCGGTTCGGCGAGAGTAAGTACAACTACGGCGAAGACAACGATGGTCGTTGGTTCCAGCGCCATGACGGCGGTGTGTTATTGCCGGTGGAACTAGTCAAGGTGAAGCCGGAAAATGAGGACCGGACCCGAGGCAGGGGCTATGCCGCAGCCGCATATTAGACCGGCCTACGCCCGATTCGACCCTGCCCATACGTTCGACGGCCTTTTCGTGCCCACCAAGGGCAAGAAGCGAGGGCGGTTATTCGTAGAGCCACGCCACTTCGGCAAGTTGGAAGTCGGTTTTCAGGGCTTCGAGCAGCTTGGGGCCGATGACCAATCCATATTGCTGGCCCTGACCGCCCAGCTTGGCATCGACGGACTGGTGATTGACGCTGCCCCAGCAGGGCCGATGAGCAGGCAGTTACGTTTCGCTCTGGACTTCCGCCAAGACGATGGCGCTCCGCTGTTGAGCAAGCGGACCAGCTTGCGAAGCCTGCTGATCGACGCCGGGTATAAAGACCCGGAAAGTGGCGCTGCGCTGGCAAGAGCGAAAGAGAGCCTCAACCGCCTACGAGCAGCACAGATACGGGAGATCGACCGGGAAACGGGCTGGGATCGAGCTTGCAACCTGATTTCCGTTAGCTTCAACCACAAGACCGGGGAAATCTTTGTCGCGGCCAACCCCCGCCTCACGGGCGCGGTTTTTCGAGGGCAGCACGTCAAAGTCTCACTGTTCGAGCGCAATGAACTGGAAAGCGAAGTCGCCAAGCTGCTGCATTGTTGGCTTTGCTCGAACATCCGACTTGGCCGGGCGCTAGGTAACGGCAATGGAGCGCACCTCGACACCCTCGCGCCTCACGTGTGGGGTCGGTCGGCATGGGATGGCTTTTCCAAACAGAGCCGTAGCCAGAAGCGTGGCCAGTTGCGCACGGCGTTGGAGGAAATCGCAGAACGCACACGCGGTCTGCAAGGTGGCATGGGCTGGGCCATCGACCTGACCAGCGCCGGACTGGCGATGGTGAGCCGTCCGAAGGAATTACCGTTTCTTGAGGGGCAGCACGCTATGAGACCAAGCGATTCCGTGAGATCGCGGTCCATGCCGCCCGAAACGCAGCCTCTCGACTGGCAGGATTGGACCCCAACGGGATCGACGCACCCCCGGCCTAACCCTTTACCATCCCCGGCCTAACCCTTTACCGCCCCCGGCCCAACCCTTTACCCACAGACACCCGAAAAACGGTGCAAACCCGTGTTCTGTCTGGCTTTCCGCGTTCCACCGAAATTCCGGTCTATGAAGTTCTAAGGAACTTCTACCATGCGCGCGAAGCGCCGCGCCTTGAGGGCGCGACCCATCGCTTGCGGACATACGGCATCCACCCGGAGAAAATGTCCGTTTTCTGTCCGTCATTCTATTGTGTCCGGAAACTCATCGCAGACCGGAGGAAAACGGACATTTTGCAGGTGTCCGCCAAACGGTCGTTTGACGGACAAACAGAAAAAGGCACCAAAAGGAAGGCCGGATCGCCGGCGGTTTTCCACGTGTAATCGCAAACGCCCAGGACCGCACTGGCGGGCCGTGGGCGCGTTTTCCGGCGGAAGGCAGGGTTGGGACGGGTCGGGACGTCAAAATTGCTCTACGGCCCGGAAATCGCGTTTCAGAGGGATGCCCCGCGCGATCCGACGCGGGGCGAACCCTTCACCTGTAGGTATCGTGGCGGGCGGGATCGGTTTCCCGCTGCACCCGGACAATCATCATGTCGATGGTTTCGCGCTGTTGCCGCGAACCGTAGAGAGGCAGGCTGTGGAGGGAGCGCAGTGCGTGCAGGGATTGCAGCGCACCCCGCCGCGACATGCGGCCATGCCACACGGCGAGGGAATCGAGCGTGGGACCGTACCCGCGAGCGCGGAGGCGAGGCTGTACCCAACGGCCGATTGCGTAGAGGGCGAAAACAGCCGTGGTGCTGACGACAATGAAGATCAGCATGGTTTGCAGGTAGTCAGCGAGCGGATTCATAGCATTTACTCCTTGGGCGGTTCGGACGCCGATGATTGAGAAGAAGGGTCAAGCCTTGGGGAAGGCCGAGGCTCGACCGGCTGGATCAGATTCCCCTCATGGACGGGTGGCGGGTTGTTCTCGCCTTCAGTGCTTACGCCGGGCATTTGCGGAGGTCCGCCGGTAGGCAGGCCCGCCGCGCCTTCCATGCCGGGCACGGAAATGGAAGCTAGTTTCCCGGCGACAGCAGCAGTTGTTGCAAAAGCCGAAGTAGCACCGGCTGCCACCTTGGCTACCTTGCCTGCCCCGGCCGGTGCTGGCGCAGCGGCAGGCGCACCTGCAGGTTTGTTTGCCGATTGTGTGTTGCCCCCTGTGCGGGGCGCGAGCGTAGACGCCACGGTTTTCATTCCCTCCGTATCCGCCCCGCCGGTTACGGCGGCTGGCGATGGAGAGCCGCCGGCTATGCTGTTGTTAATCAGGTTCGCCAATCCCCCGGCACCTTGGCCCGCACCCGCTGCCTCGCCCGCCGCAGCTGCCCCACCGAGGCCACCCGCAGCGGCCATAGCGCCGACCCCAGCGCCAACGCCCAATGCGGTTGCTGCCATGCCGCCGAGCGCGCCGCCGCCGCCAACCGAGACGCCTGAGATCAAACCTTGAATGAGGTCAGGAATCGTCTTTGCGAGATAAGCGCAGGTGAAGCCGAGGCCCACCATCGTCCACATCGAGGCGTTGTCGGTATGGTTGTAAGCAGCCTGCCAGTCATGCGCAGATTGCGCGATAAGACCGACCAGCAACGTCAGCACAAAGAGCTTGGCACCAACAGCGACGGCATATTTAAGCATCGCTATGGCGTACTCGCGGGTCCACTGCGATCCGCCGAATCCCAGAAGCAGCACCGAGGCATTGATGACGATGTAGGATTCGACGAGCGTCACAGCCATGAACGCGGCGATGAAGGCGAAACTCAGCAAGACGCATGCGCTTGCTATGGTGATTGAAAATGCCGCGAGCGGGTTGATGGTATGGACGTTGCCAATGGTGTTGGCGAACTCGACCGCCAGAGCGAAAATATCACTGGGCTGCATGGCGGCGGTTTGCCCAATCGCAGCGCCGCCCGCATTACGGAAAGATTGAATCACCGCGTTCGCCCAGTAGGTGGAGTGCGCCAGAATCTCGTAGAAGAAGCCGATGACAAGGATGTACTTAACAAGCTCATGGGCAATGTCGCCTAGCTCGGCCTGTCGCAGCACCATGGGAAAGAATGTGATCACCAGTTGGATGACTGCTAACGTCCAGAACAGGCGCAGAGCGAAGCCTAGCAGGCGACTGTTCCATTGTTCCGAGTTCTGTTGAATGAGGCTCAGAAGGCCGTCGAATTTCGCATCGGGTTGCGTTACGGCTTGCGCCGACGCTTCAGAGGCGACAAGGGCCAGACCAACAACGGCGAGAACGAATAGGAAATGCCGCGTCTTGAAGCCTCTCAGGCGGTTCAGAATCGCTGTCATGATCGCCGCCTCTCTTAGAAGCTCTGTGAACCCTTGCGCTCGACCTTCCCATTGAAGAACTGGTCATCAGCGGAAGTGGAAGAAGCGGGGGCGCAGGACGGTTCGGATTTGTCGACCACCACAATGGTGGCGACGGAGCCAACGACGAACGACCCGGCGCAGATCAGGGCAACAACAGCCTTAGAAATCGTAATCATAAATGCCTCGTCGTCAGAAAGATTTTGAACCTGCGCGAACAACGCGCCCGTTCTGGAATGTCTGCACGAAGGCATCATCGACCGCTTGGCGCTCCAAATTCTGCGCGTACCACATGCTTTGGGACTGCACGGAGTCGTTGAGCATTTGCCGCAGCTTCTGCATTTGCTGCACCTGCTGCGCGGTGATTTCGTTGCCTGCCTGTATCGCCTGCATCCGGCCTTGTGCGTTTTGTGAGCGCGCCACAAGTTGCGACAGCATGGCGTCCTCGCTGGCGATGGCGCTCACGTTCATGCCCGCCGATTGCATCGCCACGCGCATGGCGTCGGAGCCTTGTTCGTTCCAACGCTTATAGTTGTCCTGCATGTAGGCCGGGCTTTGGCCGACCTGCGATAGATAGCGGTTGTAGTCGCCGAACTGATCGCGGAACCGCTGATCAAAATTGGAGAGGTTGCCCGATAGCGCCTTGCTCTGCTGGTAAAGCTGCTGGATGCGCTGAATGTCTCCGGTGATCCGGTTGAACATGCTCGACGGCAGGGCGAGTCCCTGCGTCACCATGTTTTCATACTGCTGAATCTGCGTGCGCAGTTGCTCGGCCGTGTTGATGGCCGTTTCGATTTCCTTGGCTACCTGCGTTGCTTGCGAAAAAACGGTTGAGCAGTTGGTGCAGTAGACCGTGATCGCCTGAGCCGGGCCGGGGAAAAGCGCCCCGCCCAAGGCCACGGTTAAGGCAACGGCGGAGAGCGCAAAATGGTTTTTCCTGATCATGACGGAAACCCTCCTTTTGTAGATTAGGTTCCGCCATTATTCTCCAATTCTCGCCTCAAGAAAACAACTCTAAATCTACTATCGGAGCAATTGCATATATTCGCATATAGTTGCGTTCAATTGCCTTAAATCGCGTTAAATCGCATATGTTCGTGTTATGGCTTGTGGCCGTCTATGCCCGGGCGACTTCCTGTTTGGTGTACCAATAGGGGTTAGGTGTTTCGTAACGGCCACGTTCCTCCGGTGGAATGTGCATCAGGTCAAAGCGCCATGATTCCAACTGACCGGCCAATTCCGCTGCAAGGCGTTGAGCATTGTCTATCTGCGAGCGCCCTAGCTCGCTTTGCATCTCATCCAGCAGGCCAGCTAACGTGCTTACCCGGTGAATTGCCCTCATGACGTACCTCCTTTGGTGTGCTTCGCAACGATGGTGTCAAATTCGGTCTTTATCTGGTCATCTGTAAGGTCCAGATCGGTCAATCCTGACTTTATCGCTAATCGGCCAATTCTATCAGCAGTCTCTTTTTCTAATTTGAAGAATTTTGCCTTTGCCGCTTCAAGCTCTTCTCGGGCTGCAATCCGGCGATCAACTAGGTTTTTTCGGGCCATTAGGAATCCTCAATCAAGATCGGCTGCATAGACAATTTTGCCGCATTTTGACCTCTCGGCAAAGCTCCGATGTGTATGGTGGCCATCTACGCGCGCGGCGTAGGCGGTTGAACGTACCGGGCTACATAACGGGCAAACTGACTATAGCTGATCCCTATTCCTTCGCCGTGCTGTTCGTAGATAGAAATCACTGGATAGCCTGCCTCGACCATTTTCCGGATAGTATCGAGGCGAGCCAAGAACGCTACACGACCAGCACCCCGTGGGGGTGCTTTTGGTGCTTCAGCCATAGGGACGGCTCCTTATCCTAGGTTTGCGCTAAATCGCATAAATGCGCATTAAATTGCGTTCGGCATAATACCGATATATGCGATTATGCGCAACTTAGCGCAAACATATGCGAATTAGCGCAAATGAGCGCAAGAACCTATGCGGCATGGGCGCTTTCGCGTATAGTTGCGTAAAATTGCAGAGAGTAGGACGGCAAGATGTGTGTTTGTAGCTACACGGCGGAGCCGCGCAGCCACAAACACAGTTCCTTACTCGCCTGCGGCTCGACGGTAATCTTGCTCTGCGAGGCTTATGGTCGCTGCCGCGAAGGAGGGAGACCGGTGGAAGATGGCACCAAAAGGGAGGAGGCGTGAAACGGGCACGGACCATGCGCTTCCGCATTACAGACGAGGAAGGGCAGGAGATCGAGGAACGGGCGGCGAGTACCGGGTTGACGCCATCGGCTTATCTGCGCGCCGCCGCCCTCAATCATCCTGTCCGGTCGATTTACGACCTCGACGCCGCCGCCGAGCTTGTGAAGGTAAATGGCGATCTTGGCAGGGTGGCGGGACTGCTCAAACTGTGGCTTGCCGAAAAGCCGGGGCAGGGTTCCCAGCGGCTGGACGTGGACCGGATGATGACCGATTTCCGGGCGCTGCAATCTCAGCTTTCGGCGCTTATGGCGAAGGCGCTTAAATGATCGCCAAGCGCGTGCCGCGTCGGGCAGGAACGTCTAGTCCGGCTCGCCTAGTTCGCTACATGGTGGCGGCACAAGGCGGGATCGAACCGGATAGTTGGAAACGCACCGCAGATTACATTCTCGACAATGGAGATACGACCACTCAGGGCGAAAAGGTAGGGAGTTATCGGGTATCGAATTGCGGCACCGACGACCCCGGCGATGCGACCGTGGCAATTCAGCTAACGCAAGCGAAAAACACCCGGTCGAAATCCGATAAGACCTATCACCTTGTTTTCAGCTTCCCGCCAGGTGAACGCCCACCGCTCGACATTCTGAACGCCATCGAGGACGAGCTATGCGCGGTTATCGGCTACACCGACCATCAGCGTATCAGTGCCGTGCATACCGACACCGACCACCTGCACGTTCACGTAGCCATCAACAAGGTTCATCCCTCCGGCCTGCAAAACATCGAACCGTTCTTTGATAAGCAACGGCTCATGGAGGCTTGCGAACGCCTCGAAATCAAACATGGCCTACAGCGCACCAATCATGGATTGACCGGGCGGCAGGCTGACAAAACAAGGGGTTCAGCGCAAGACATAGAGGCCCATGCTGGCGTCGAAAGCCTCACGGGGAAAGTGACCAGAGAGGTTGCCCCCGCTATGCGTCGAGCCGCGAACTGGCAGGAGCTACACGCGACGTTGGCAGAGCATCGCTTGCGGATCAAACCGCACGGCGCGGGCCTTGTCATCGGCGATGATGGCCTAGGCTTGTGGTGCAAGGCCAGCGAATGCGGGCGCGACCTTTCCATGAAGGCGCTAACCGACCGACTAGGGCCGTTCGAGAGCGACAGGAACCGCCCAACACGGTCCCGTAAGCGATACGAACCGCGACCCCGACAGCCGCACCCATCGAGCGCGGCGCTGTTCGCCGAATATCAACGGCAAAGGCAGGTGGCTATCGCTGGCCGCAAGCAGGGCTTTGCGGCGATCAAGGCCGAGCGGACGCGCGAGGCCGAGCGCATCAGTCAGTGGGCTACGACACAGCGCCTTATCATCAAGGCCGGGCCACGCGGGCCGGTACGGAAAATGCTCTATGCCAACGTGCAGGTGCATGCAGACGCAGCGCGGCGCGCGAACGCGGCCAATGCCGATGCCAAGCGCAAGGCGCTGACCAGCGGGGCCAGCCTTCCGACATGGAATGAATGGCTTATGGGCCAGGCCGAAGCGGGCGACGTGGACGCCCTTGCGGTGCTGCGCGCGCGCGCCGACCGCGAGGAACGAATGCGCGGCGACCTGTTGACAGCCGAGCGCGCCGAGCGTGCAAAAACCGTTGTCATGGGCACCTTGAAAGCGCAGGCCCGCAAGGACGGCACGATGGCCTATCGCACCGCTGACGGCGGCCTTGTGCTGGACCGCGCCACCCACGTGCAAGCCGCCACCCCGACCGCAGGCGCGGCGCTTGTCGCGCTATCACTCGCCGCCGAACGGTTCGAGGGCCAGGCCCTCGACGTTCGCGGGACAGAGCAATTCCGGCGCGACGTGGCCCAGCTTGCCGCCACGCACAAAATCCGCGTGACCTTCGCTGATCCGGCAATGGAAATGACACGGCGCGCAGCCGAGGCGATTCAGGAAGTCAAACCGTCTGCCGTTGGATCGACAGCCTCAACTCCAACCAAAAGCCGGGAAAGGTCGAACACGAAAGGAAGGGGAATCGAGCTTTGAGGCTTTAGGCGCTTGGGGCGGCAATAGCGAAAGAAAGGCCGAGCGCCCGCGCGATCTTAGTTGCTGTTGCTGCGCTGGCGGGAGGATCGGCAGTCAGCGCCCCTATGAGTTCCCGACGAGACATACCGGCATCGTTTGCAAGCTGCGTAAGCATCCGGGCGCGAGCGACCACGCCGAGCGCACGGGCGACATAGGACGGATCGTCGCCGCCTTCTTCCATAACCGCATCCATGAAGCCGGCTACGGCTTCCTCGCTTTCGAGGAAGTCGGCGGAATCGTAGGGTTTGAAGTTCTCCATGCCCACGGCAATATCACTCTTCCCTTTTGGTGCTGGCAGCGTTGGCGATCCGAGCGCGCGCGCGGGTCACGTCGCCCAGCGCAGCCGCCAGTAGCGCCGGGTCGCCGTCCTCGGTCTTGAGATAGTCCGCTGTGTCGTAGCGGCTGAATTTAACATCCCTACATAGCTCCGCCATGTCGAACCGCTCGCCTTTCCCGGCTTCCAGTTCGGCCAGTGCGTCGAGTGTCGTGCGATTGGGTGTCTCGGCCATGCGTGGCTCCTCAGGCGGCTTCCAGCACGCGCATTTCGACGTGAAGGCCAGCAGCCGCCATCATGTTGACGAGCGTGTCGAGGGCGAACAGGTTGATTTTTCCGCACAGTAGATCGGACACGCGGGGCTGCGTCACGCCGAGCCGGCGAGCCGCTTCGGTTTGGGTCCAGCCCTTGGCGCGGATATGCTGTTCAAGTGCCATCATCAGGGCCGAACGGAGCTTCATATTCTCCGCTTCGGCCGCGGTGTCCTCGATGGCATCCCACACGCTGGCGAAAGTCTCGTTGCTCATTGGCCTAGCTTCTTCACTAGATCGGCGTTTCATATTTCTCTGACATAACATTAGCATCGCAGGTTTCTTATTACCCATAGTCGATGAGATCACGGGCATTTAGGAATAGAAGAAGGCGGACTTTGCAATCATTTAACGTCGCCATGCGACGGAGTTCGAGTGTGATGCAACTCGAACTCAGGCAGCTACGCCGCAGTGGAACAATCTAAGAACAAACTTGCTATCTGGGAATCTCTCTGACAGAATGGCGAAAATTGACACAGAGAGGGCGGGCGATGCAGAAATCTACGGTGTGGCAGAATGAATTCAATCAGCTCTGCGACCGTGCCGGGCTGACTCATGCAGAGGCTGCTTCGCTGCTGTCTGTATCAGACCGGACGATTGCCCGCTACGTCAATGGCACCGGCCGTCCGTCACAACTTGCGTTGCGCGTCCTGAAGGATACGGCAAGGAAATCAGCCCAGCCGCCACGCCCTGTCTCATTTCGTTTCATCGACCTGTTTGCGGGAATCGGGGGCCTGCGCATCGGCTTTCAGGGGATCGGTGGGCATTGCGTTTTCACATCGGAATGGGACGCCAACGCCCAGAAAACCTATGCGCAAAATTTTCGTGACAATCACCCGCTTGCTGGTGACATCCGCGAATATGCAGAGGATCCGGATCGCATTCCCGAGCATGATGTGCTGCTTGCCGGTTTCCCGTGCCAGCCTTTCTCGATCGCTGGCGTGTCGAAGAAGAATGCTCTTGGCCGTCCCCATGGCTTCCTGTGCGACACACAAGGCACGCTGTTCTTCGACACGGCCCAGATCATTGCTCATCACCGCCCAGCTGCTTTCGTGCTGGAAAACGTCAAGAACCTCGAAAGCCACGACAAGGGTCGTACCTTCGCGACCATCATGAATGTGCTGCGAAACGAGCTGGGTTATCACGTCCAGACCCGCGTAATCAGCTCACAGCATTGGGTGCCCCAGAAACGCGAGCGCATCTTCATCGTCGGTTTCCGGGAACCGACCACATTCGACCTAGAAGGGCTGAAACTGCCGGAAGGCGGCCCGAAGCTCAGCAGCATCCTCCAGCCCCATGACGAGGTTGACCCGAAATACACCCTCACAGAGCGGCTGTGGGAGTATCTGCAAGCCTACAAGGAAAAGCACAACGCGAAGGGCAATGGCTTCGGCTTCAGCCTGTTTGGACCCGATGATGTCACCCGCACATTGTCGGCACGCTATTACAAGGACGGCTCCGAGGTGCTGGTCGCCCAGCCAGGCAAACGCCCCCGGCGCCTGACGCCGCTTGAATGCGCCCGATTGATGGGTTTCGACCGGGGCGAACGCCGTTGGAAGATTCCGGTCTCTGACACGCAGGCCTATCGTCAGTTCGGCAATGCTGTGGTGGTGCCGGTGGTCGAATTCATTGCTGAGGCGATGAAGCCTCATATCGAGGCAGCGCTCTCGAACGGCTCTGACCGTTCGACCGCAGCGCCCGTTGTCGTTACCCGTCCCGACCGGGGGCCGATTGCCGCACATGGCTGATATCGTTCCGGCTGACGTGCGCAGCCGGATGATGGCGGGTATTCGGGGGACGAACACCAAACCCGAACTGCTGCTGCGCAAGGGTCTCCACGCACGGGGTTTCCGTTTCCGGCTCCATGACCCGGCCTTGCCGGGAAAACCCGATATCGTTCTGCCCCGCTATCGTGCCGTCATCTTCGCGCATGGTTGCTTCTGGCACGGGCATGACTGCCATCTGTTCAAATGGCCATCGACCCGGCCGGAGTTCTGGCAGACCAAGATCGGGCGCAATCGTGCGGTCGATGCGCGCACGGATGCAGCGCTGGCGAAGGCGGGCTGGCGGGAAGGGATCGTCTGGGAGTGTGCGCTGAAGGGGCGGACCCGTTTGCAGCTTGAGGAAGTGATCTCCGCCTGCGCAGACTGGCTCGGGTCAGACCGGCAGCGAATCGAAATCAGGGGAGAATAGATGCGGCGGGGAATGTTGTCGGACCTGTTCACGGGCGTGGTAGCCAAACGGCTGACGCTGGTGGAAACGATTACCGAAAAATCGAACCAGCATGAGTTTCAGGGAACCCGGCCACTCCGGCGCTTGCTGGGTGATGATGACCGGCGTGGCATCCCGACCCGTTTCATCTGGATTTCCGGCGAGCAGGAAGCCCTGAGCGAGGACGGCTTCATGAGCTGGTCCAATGTCCGCAAGGGCAAACCGCGAGCACCAGAATACCACCTCTACTATTCCGGCAATGGCGTCACCGAACTGATGCAGCCTGGCGATATGCTGTTCCTTGCTCTGCAACGGGACGGCTCTATCCTTGTCGTTATCACGCCTGCCGGCACCATCCAGAACCAGCTTGTCTGGTTGTTTGGCATCGAGGAGCAGCCGGAGTTCGGTTTCACCTTTCAGGAGATCGATGGGGAACATAACGCCGAACTCGATTTCGCGGCTCGCTATATCCTCGATGAGCTGGGGATCGAGCCGGAAGAACCGGAGGCGGATCAGCTTGACAGTCTGATCGAGAAATTCGGGTTGGTGTTTCCCACGACCCGGATTTTCTCGGAATTAGCCCGCTCATCTCTGCCCGAGGTATCTGCCGCCGACGATCCTGATCGCGCACTCATCGACTGGATGGACCGTGAAGAGCAACTGTTCCGCCGCCTGGAACGACGTATTGTTGCGGCCCGGATCGGCGACGGTTTTCGCATGCCGGACGGCGCCGATGTGGATGGCTTTCTGTCTTTCTCCCTTAGCGTCCAGAATCGGCGGAAGGCTCGCGCGGGGCAGGCGCTGGAAAATCATCTGGAGGCGGTATTCGGTGCGCAAGGCATCCGCTATGTGCGAGGCGCCGCAACCGAGAACCGTAACAAGCCCGATTTCCTCTTTCCTGGTCAGGAGGAATATCGCGATCCGGACTTCCCCGCTGCACACCTGACCATGCTTGGAGCGAAATCCACGCTCAAGGATCGCTGGCGTCAGGTGCTTTCCGAGGCCGTGCGGATCGAGAACAAGCATCTGTTGACGCTGGAACCAGGCGTGTCGGAGAACCAGACGGATGAGATGCAAGCCAAGAAGCTCCAGCTTGTCGTACCGCGCCGGCTGCATGCGACGTATCGTCTGACACAACAGGTATGGCTGATGGATGTCGCCAGCTTCCTGTCGGTCGTGCGCGCCCGACAGGATGGCTGACCGTTATACCGTTTTCAGCTCCTGCAACCATTGATCGCTGACCTGCGGGAGAGCAGTCCCGGTGAGTGCGTGCGCCAGTCTCTCCGCAAGCAGCGCACGCGGATCGGTGATCATACCAACCCGACCAAATTCGAGTGCAGGAAGCGAACGGTAGTTGAGCCTGCCGCTGCCAGTGAAGGTCGTATGGTCAGGCGATACGCCTTGCCGCCCTCCGAACATGGTCGCCACGCGTTCACAATCCAGCTCGACTCCGATCAACGCGGCCCGCTCGCGTTCAGCAAGGCGGCCCAGCAGGTAAGCGGAGCCAGCGTCCTTTGACCATGAGGGTTTGACGAGGACGGCATGGAAACAGCGAACGCCTACCTCGCCGAGCAGCCGGATCACGCCGAGTTCCCCGTCATTGATTCCGAAGCGCAGTTCCCGCCTGCCGAACGGGAATTTATGCTTGATCTCCAGCATCCAGACGTTGCTGCCTTCGACGAGGATGCGATCGAGATTCCAGACGGCGCGGAACCACGGCTGAATGCCATGATTGAGGAGAAGGCGCGGCAGAATGACACGAGAGCCAAGCTCGTCCCGGTAGTTGTCGACCAGATAACCCCAGAACCCGAGTTTCTGGCGGTGAGCGTCGCGGACGGCAGATGTCACCTGCACGCGCCTGGGGTAACGGCCGGATAGGTCACTCATCAGGACGGGGAGAGACCTGCGCTTGCCAGTCATCGCGCCGTCCTTCCATTCGCGGGCGGTGAAAATACCTGCTTCCCGATCCAACTCGAGCAGCCACGTCCGGAAGCGCCGTTCCAGTGCCGACAGGTAGCGGCCCAGACCCTCCTGCCGACTGCGCGCCCATATGAAGGCGTGCCAGCGATCGGGTTTTCGGTCGGTGTCGACGATCGCCGTCTCGACGTCGAGCGCAACGGCGCCGGGAAGCACCGGGGGAATTGCCTCGACGATCTGGTCGAAGATATTTTCTACGACAAGCCCCTCGACGAGCTGGTGCTTGTCCGCCGCGAGGATGGTCTCGCAGAGACTATGATCTGCGAGATCCAGATCTTTCAGATGTCCCCAGGGTGTCTCCATTTCCCGACAATACGACGGCGTACTCTCGCCTGCCAACTATTCGGCGGGCGTGGGTGAACTGAATCTCGTGTGTCGCTCACCGCCGAAACCGCCTCCGCCTCTATACTGCCGTCCGCGTTGCCGTCTCTCACCATTCGCCATCGCGACGTCCTGAAATCCCAAACTAAGACGATTTTGGATTGCGCAATCCAGAGGCCGGGCGGCGGACGCGTGTAATCTGAAATCCGGCCGATCTAGACACGTGTAATCGCTAACGCTGGCGCCGATGGGCCGGCCTTTCAGGCCTAGCGCAATAGCATCGCGGATTCCACCAATGCGTCGAGGCTGTTAAGTGGGCGCATTTAGGAATGCCCAAAGCACATATTCGAGCGGGGAAAGCTGCCCGTCGGCAAGCCACCGCAGAAAAATCGGCAAGGCGCTAGCAACAGGGTGAAATCCCGATATCCTCCAACGTATGTCCGGGGGGGGGGATTTATGACACAGCAAATATTACTGCCTGACCCAAGCCAGCCGAGTGAATTCGAGTTACCGCCCCTTATCGCGGGGCCATTCTCCACTCCGGTAGGTCAGATACGAAAAGTTTTGCGCCCTGCTGTCTGCGCGAAAGTGACGAGCATTTCCAAGGTGCAGCTTTCTGCTCGGCGATCCAGCTTCCTTTATGATCTGAACACGGGCGAGCGCGTCGTTGTCGTCGATGCTTCGAAAGCAGTCCGGCCGGAAGACGCTGACGGTATCTTGCAGCGGCTCGACAACGGCAAACTGAGATGGATTTCCCATCGCGAGGCTGACGCGTTCGCCGCTCGGACCTCGGCTGACGGCTGGGCTCCCGAACTCGATCGCACCGCCAGCTCTTGGGATGGGAGGCTCGTGTATCGGGCGGAGCGACCGGAAGCGGACGGCACCGTACTTCCGGGCAACGAAGGCCTGCGCGCTCCCCAGCTCGGGGCGCTGCACGCGATAGCCGCTCATTGGAGTGTATTCAAAAATCCGGCAACGATTGTGATGCCTACTGGCACAGGCAAAACGGAAACTATGCTCGGCGCGCTAGCCGGCTACGTCCGTAAGCCGATGCTAGTAGTGGTGCCATCAGACCTTCTTCGCTCCCAGACCGCTGGCAAGTTCCTCACCTTTGGATTGCTGAGGAAACTGGGCGTGCTCACAGATGGCGCCGAAAACCCAATTTTGGGCGTCGTTACAAGCCGGCCCCGCAGTGTTGCCGACCTCGAGATCTTCGAGCGCTGCAATGTGATAGTCGGGACAATGAGTTCGCTTGGCATGGGGGCAGCGGCGCCGCTCGCACGCGAGATTGCGCAGCGGATTGACACACTTGTGGTGGATGAAGCGCACCACGTGGCGGCAAAAGGGTGGTCTGCTTTCAAAGAGGCATTCTTCGACCGAAAGTTACTTCAGTTCACGGCGACGCCCTTTCGCCGCGACGGGCTGCTGGTCGACGGGCAGGTGATCTACAACTATCCACTCCGCCAGGCACAGCAGGACCGCTACTTCAAGCCCATCACGTTTGAGCCCGTGTATGAAATTGATCAGTCCACGGCTGATCGGGTGGTGGCCGCTGCTGCAGTCGAGAAACTTCGCAGTGACCTTGCGGCGGGCCTGAACCATCTTGCGATGGCGCGGTGCGAGAAGATCGAACGCGCTCGCGAGGTGTTCAACATTTATGATGAGCTTGCACCGGACCTAAAGCCGATGCTCGTGCACTCTGAGATCAGCGACACGGACACCCGCTTGGCGCAGCTTCGTCGAGGTGAGAATCGCATCGTAGTCTGCGTGAACATGCTTGGCGAAGGCTTCGACTTGCCGGAGCTGAAGATTGCGGCCATACACGACCTTCACAAAAGCCTAGCGATCCTGCTCCAGTTTACGGGACGCTTCACCCGAACGTCTGGTGAAAATATCGGAGACGCAACGGTAGTTGCGAATATTGCGGACGTAGGCGTCTCCTTAGCGCTTGAGCGGCTCTACAGTGAAGATGCGGACTGGAACCACGTTCTCAGTGAGCTTAGCTCACAAGCAGCCCGTGAGCATGCTGAACTGGTAGAGTTCTTGCGATCTTCGCGGCGGTTGGATGACGGTGCGGACGACGAGAGCGCGATCTCCCATCATCTGCTTCGGCCGACACTTAGCACTCTCACCTATACAGCGTCAGACTTTAAACCTGAGCGTTTTCACGAGGGTGTTGGCAGCGGAGTTGAAGTGCGGGCCGCGTGGCTAAACAACACGTCCAACACGTTGTTTTTCGTCACGCGGTATGAGCCACCGATCAAGTGGATGCGGTCGAAAGCGCTTAGGGATCGCTCGTGGTCACTGTTCGTCCTTCACTACGACGGCGAACGTGAATTGCTCTATCTCTCGTCCACCGATCACTCTTCCACGTTTGAGCGCATGGCACAGGCGGTTGGAGGCGACGTTCAACTCCTAAGCGGCGACCAGATGTTCCGTAGCCTGGGCCATGTCAACCGGCTCGTCTTCCAGAATGTCGGCGTGAAGAAGCACGGCCGACGAAACCTGCGTTACGCAATGTACACTGGCGCGGATGTGGCGGAGGCGTTGTCGCTGTCCGAACGGGCTGGCTCGGTAAAGTCAAATGTAAGCGGCACCGGCTGGGAAGGCGGACGTCCGATTACGATTGGATGCTCGTACAAGGGTCGAGTGTGGTCGCGCGAGCAAGGACCGATACCCCGCTTCGTAGGCTGGAGCGAGCATATCGGCTCGAAGCTACTTGATTCGTCAATCGACACTAAGGACATCATCGCGAACGTCCTGATCCCCACCGAGGTAACGTCGCTACCCGACAAGGAAATACTAGGAGCTGATTGGCCGATCGAGCTGCTCGGGCAGTCAGAGGAGCGGGTCATCTTCTCGCAATCGGACAGGGAAGAACCGATGGCCATGTTCTCTCTGGACTATGAGCGAGCAGATGTGACAGGCAGCAAAGTGGTCCTTGCACTTGTTCATGCAGAAGACGGTGTGTGGGCCACAGTGGATTTGAAGATTGGCGGCACCGTTGGCTTTGAGGTGCGTCAGGCAGGAGGAGACCGCGTTCATATCACGGTGGGCAGGCTGCACCTGCCGCTCGACGAGTATCTCTCGCACTACCCGCCGTTGGTGCGGTTCATCGACCTTACCGAACTCGACGGCAATCTTGTGATTGCTCCTCAGCACCTTGATCAAATCCCGTTCCCGGATGACCGGCTCCAACCGTGGGATTGGAACGGGGTCAATATTCAGCACGAGAGTATGTGGAAGGATGGCGCAAGACGCACCTCCTCTATTCAGGAGACCGCCGCCAAGCACTTCCTCGATGCCGGATACGATGTGGTGTTTGACGATGACGCGGCTGGCGAAGCGGCCGACCTCGTGTGCTTCAAAGAGGAAGCTGACCATATCCGCTTGGCGCTCGTGCATTGCAAGTTCTCAGGTGGGAAGACGCCGGGTGAGCGCGTGAAGGATGTCGTTGAGGTAAGCTCGCAGGCGGTGCGGTCGGCCAAGTGGAAGTGGCGGTTCAAAGACCTCTGCCGGCACCTCGTGGTACGCGAGAAGAATCTCGCCACCCACGATCACCCTACTCGCTTTCTGCATGGCAATGTCGCGCAACTTAGCGGATACGCGAAGAGCAGCCGCTTCAAGGATATCCGTCCTGAAATCTTGATCGTTCAGCCTGGATTGAGGCGGGGCAGCGTTACCCCCGATCAGGCCATCGTTCTCGGGTCAGCAATGAATTATCTGAAAGAGACGATCGGCGTCGATTTGGATGTCATATGCAGCAGTTGATTGTTGCGCGTTGTTTAGAACGGTGCCGCATGTCAAGCCGGTGGTCGCAGTCTATCAGCTAGAGGAGATTCATGCGTGCGGTGCTCGTGCAACTTCCCAGTTGTTTCGTCCCGGTTGCTGCCGAGTTGGCTGACCGAAGGGCCGGTTTCGCGAGACCGAAGCCGAGACGTCGTATGTTGGAGTTAAGGTGCACAGCTGCCGTGGCAAACATGGCACTTTTCATGGTATCTTTCATATCTATTCCAGCAACATACTGGAAAACAAACGGAAATTTCCTTTGTTTATAATTGAGTGGGAATGAATTAGGGTCGTTTCAGACCATCTCGCTCCGCGCCGGAAATCGCACGTCAGGCGTCCTCATTGAGTTCTTCTACGCGCCAGGCCACGGCCGGGTGAAGGCTACGGCCGGGCGACAGGCTACGGCCGGGTGAGATCGGATTCGATCCTCTCACGCCGGCGCCACTCGAATTGCGCGGCGCCTGTCCGGTCACCCGGCTGAACACGCGAGAGAAGGCGGCAGCGCTCTGGTAGCCGACCTCCAGGGCCACGCTTTTGACTGGCTTGCCCCTCGCCAGAAGCTGGCATGCAACCGTCATGCGCCAGACGGTGAGATAGTCGATGGCGGTCCGGCCGATGCGTGCCCGGAAATGCTCGGCGAAGCGCGTGCGTGACATGCCGGCGACGCCGGCGAGATCGTCCAGCGTCCATGCCTTCCTCGGCGCTTCGTGCATTGCGGTCAGCACCTTGGCAAGCCGCGGATCGGCGAGCCCGGCAAGCACGCCGGTCGCCACCCTGCCGCTCTCGACGACATGCCGCACGATCAGGATAAGAAGATATCCGCAGGCGGCTGACAGGCTGAAAAAGGCGCTGAGTTGGATTGAGGCAGAGTGGAAGATCGCCCAGGACTCTCCCGACAAGCGCATGTTTCTCGAAATCCAAGGTGCGGCTCTCAAGTCCTGTCGGTGAGCATCGGTAACACATAGCGCAACTTTATTACGCGATTTTACCTGCTCTGAGGGGACAAACTGACCCCAATTCTCGCATGGTCGCGATTGGGTGAGCAATTGGCGGGCTGTTTCCAAGCGCGACACCAAATCGCTCCTGACGGGCGCTAGTGTCCCGATTCCGAAATTCGCTTGATCTTCATATCGGGCTCCGGGCGAATTCCGGTATCGAAGGACACTAGCACTCTACTGAATCTCTAGTGTCGTTCCGGTTCCGAAGTTCGCCTAAGCGCTCTATATCGGTGCTGTAGCAAATTTCGGAACCACGACACTAGCTCCGCTATCCACCTTCCTGTCCAACCGCGCCGCGTGCCACGCTTCGTGCATGAAACGTCAGACGCACATCACCCGACACCGGCCTTCATCCTGCTTGTCCACGGCGGATAAAGGAGGGGGGTGGGAAAAACCGGTACGGAAACGGCCGCCCTTTTCCGGGAAATTGTCCTCTCGCGCCGCGGGACAGGGGCGGCGCGCCTGTCCAACGGCGCAAGCCGCGAATGCACCGCTTCTTCGCATCCGCCGCCGCTCCATGTCCGCGCATGACGATGCCGTTGGTGCGCCCGCCGCGCGACTCGCGATAGGACTGGCGCATGTGCGGCAAGTTCACCACCCGGGCGTCCTGGACCGGGCTCGTCGATTACATCTGGCGGGAAGACTCCTCCGATCTCGCGTCCGACCTGGACGATGCGCGCCTGACGCTGCGGGTGATGAACGACCTGCCGGTGATCCTGTTCGACTACGTCCATGCGCGGCGGCGGGTGGTGCCGATGCGCTGGGGCTTTCCCCACCCGAAGGACCCGCGCCGGCCTCAGCCCATCCATGCGCGGGGCGAGACCGTCGACAGCCTGCCGGCCTTTGCCGAGGCCTTCCACGCCGGCCAGCGCGGCATCGTGCTGATGGAAAGCTTCAACGAGGCGCCGGATGTCGATGGGCCCACCCGCCAGCATGTCATCACGCCGGACGGCCCGCTGGCGGCAGCCGTGGTCTGGCGGCGTTTCATGGTGGATGGCAGGCCCTTGTTCGCCTGTGTCCTGGTGACGGTGCCCGCCAATCCGCTGGTGGCCGCGCTGCCCACCGACCGCATGCCCGCCTTCATCGCGCCGGAGGACTGGGCGGTGTGGCTGGGCGAAAAAGCCACGGATGCCGCCGCCGCCAAGGCGTGCCTGAGGACCGTGAACGGCGTTCGCTGGACCATGCGGCCGCAAGAGCGGGCCGCCATCCGGCGCCGCGCCCGTCCGGTGGTTGCCGATCCCGGCGGTTTGTTCTGAAATGGCCGCCGGGTTGGCCGACGCCCGGCCTGGGGAGACAGATCAGTTTAGAATTGCTATAAACCAAAGCCTGCGTCCGCCGGTCGCGCTGCCCCACGGGAACTCGGGGCCGGCTTTCGCGTAAGCGACAGGGTCCTGCGGGGAAATTCCATGCTTCGTATGCTGTTTTCCGGCTTTTTTTGTAGCGGCTCGCTGGGGGTGATCCGGCCGGGCAGGCCCATGGAGGTCTATGGCCAGGTCGAGCCGGAGAGCGGCCAGCCGGAAATCATCATGCGGCTGCACGACCGGCGCGCGGAATGGGAACTGGCCCTTAACCCCGACCTGAAGCTGGGCGAGCTTTACATGGATGGCCGCCTGACGGTTGAGAAAGGCGACATCGCCGGGCTGCTGGCGCTGTTGATGCGCAATCTGGGGAGCGTGCGGCCACGGGGCCTGCACAAGCTGGTGCGGCGCTTCCGCACCCTGACGCGGGCGATCGACCAGTACAATCCCGCATCCCGTTCCAAGGATCATGTCGCCCATCATTACGACCTGTCGGGCAGGCTGTATGAGCTGTTCCTGGACGCCGACCGCCAATATTCCTGCGCCTATTTCTCGGCCCCGGGAGAGACGCTGGAACAGGCCCAGGTCGGAAAGAAGCGCCATATCGCCGCCAAGCTCTATCTGCACAGGCCGGGGCTGAAAGTGCTGGATATCGGCTGCGGCTGGGGCGGGCTGGCGCTGGACATGGCGCGCGACTGCGGCGCCGACGTGCTGGGCATCACCCTGTCGGAGGAGCAGATCGCGGTGGCGCGCGAGCGGGCCGAGAAGGCGCGGCTGCCCAACTGCCGCTTCGAGCTGGCCGATTACCGCAGCCTGCGCGGCAGCTATGACCGCATCGTCTCGGTCGGCATGTTCGAGCATGTGGGCGCGGCCTATTACGACATCTTCTTCCGCCAGGCGCGCGCCCTTCTGGCCGAGGACGGCGTGATGCTGCTGCATTCGATCGGGCGAGTGGACGGGCCCGGCTCCACCAACAGCTGGATCGCCAAATATATCTTCCCCGGCGGCTATACGCCGGCCCTGTCCGAGATCGTGACGGCGGTCCAGAAGGCCGGCCTGATCATCACCGACGTCGAGGTGCTGCGCCTGCATTATGCCCAGACGCTGAAGGAATGGCGTCGCCGCTTCATGGCCAACCGGGCCGAGGCGGCGCGCATCTATGACGAGCGCTTCTGCCGGATGTGGGAATTCTACCTGGCGGGCTCCGAAATGGCCTTCCGCCATGACGGTGAGGTGGTGTTCCAGGTCCAGATCGCGCGGCGCCAGGATGCGGTGCCGCTGACCCGCGACTATATGCTGGAGGACGAACGCACCATGCGCTTTGCCGGCACCGAGCGGATGCCGTTGAAGGCGGTGCAATAGCGTTGCCGCCGCCCGCGCGGCGCACTATGAAGCGGCATGGCGACAATATACGGCATCAAGAATTGCGACACGATGAAGAAGGCGCGGGCCTGGCTGGATGCGCGCAAGGTCGCCTACGCCTTCCATGACTACAAGGTGGCGGGGATCGACAGGGCGACGCTGGAAGGTTGGGTAAAGACGCAGGGCTGGGAAGTGCTGCTGAACCGCGCCGGCACCACCTTCAGGAAGCTGCCCGACGCCGACAAGACGGGCATCACCGAAAGGAAGGCCATCGCCCTGATGCTGGCCCAGCCCTCGATGATCAAGCGCCCGGTGCTGGAAGCCAAGGGCAGGCTTGTTATTGGCTTCCGGCCCGAAGCTTACGAGGCGCTGTTCGGCTGAGCGTTTGCGGGGCCGGCGACGCCGCGGGGAAATGGCCGGAACGTCAGGGCGATCAGAAAGGCCCCCAGTTCCATGGCCCAGGCCGATATAGAGCCGGCCATAACTGTGGAAGACATCGTGCAGGATGCCGCCGGCCACCGGCCGCCACGATCACCCGGCGATAGGCCGTCATCAGGCGACCGCGTCTTCCAGTTTTTGCACGTCGATCTTGACCATGGTCATCATCGCCGCCATCACCTTGTTGATGCGGTCCTGGGTGGTCATCAGCTTCGGCAGTCCGGCATAGTTGATCTGCCACACCACGCCGAATCTGTCCCTGGTCCAGCCGCAGGCGCTGGGCTTGTGCGCCAGCGCGTCCCACAGCCGGTCGATGTCGGCCTGGGTCTCGCACGCCGCCGACAGGGAGAAGGCCTCGTCCAGCGTGAAGTTAGGGCCGCCATTCATGAAGCTCAGGCGCTGGCCCATCAGCTCCAGGTCGACCACCATCACCTGGCCCGCCTTGCCCGGCATGAAGTCGCCATAGCGGGAGACCTGGTGGATCCTCGAATTGGGAAACAGCGGAAGGTAATAGTTCGCGGCCTCTTCTGCCTGGGCGTCGAACCACAGGAAGGGGGTGATGCTCTTGACGGTCATGGGCTTTTCCTTCTCCGTTGGTCCTCACCCTTCGACAAGCTCGGGAGGCTCAGGGTGAGGGCGTCGCTAAATCGTTTTCGCCAGGGCTTCGAGCTGGTCGGCGACGATGCCCCAGCCCTCATGGAAGCCCATCTGCTCGTGTTTCTTCATTTCGGCTTCGGTCCAGTGCCGCGCCACACAGACGTAACGCGTCTTGCCGCCCTGGGGCTCGAAGGTGACGGTAGCGACCATGAAGGGGGCGCCGTCCTTTGGCTTCCAGTCGCCGGTGAAAGCATCCGTGAAGACGATCTTCCGGTTCGGCACGATCTCCAGATATTGGCCGGAGTTGGGCATCACCTCGCCGTTGGGGCCCTGCATGGTGAAGTTGCAGGCACCACCGGGACGCAGGTCCAGTTCGACGTCGGTGACAGTCCAGGGCTTGGGACAGAACCATTCCGGCATGCGGGTGGGGTCGGTCCACAGCCGGAAAAGCTTTTCGGCCGGGGCATCCAGCAGGCGGTCCAGGACCAGTTCGTGTGCCATGATGTTCTCCGTTGCAGGGTTTGCCCAAGGACGGCGCGGGTCCGGCCCGGCCGACAGGAACCTGGCGGAATATTTTTTCCCGCCCCGGTCGGGCCGGGGCATACTTGTCCGTCTTCAAAGGAAAGCAAAGGACGGCCATGCTTTACACCCTGCTCTGTTACAACAAAGAAGATGTCGTCTGGTCCTGGAGCAAGGCCGAGGATGACGCGGTGATGGCCCGCCTGTCGGTGGTGCATGAAAAGCTGGTGAAGGAGGGCAAGCTGGGCCCTTCCTTGAGGCTGCTGCCCACCACCGCGGCCGCGACGCTGCGTGGCGATGTGGTGATCGACGGCCCCTTTGCCGAGACCAAGGAACAGCTCCTGGGCTTCTATGTGATCGACGTCGAGAACCTGGATGCGGCGCTGGATGTGGCGCGCCAGTTGTCCGCGGCAAATCCCACCAGCGTCTATGAGATTCGGCCCATCGCGCTTTACGTGCCCGAAGCGCGCGCCGATGCGCCGAAGGAAACAGTCAGGGCCTATTGATGACGGGCTATTCGCATGACTGACATGGCCTGGATCCATGGCGCATTGACGGCGGCTCGCCCGCAGGCGGTGGGCGCGCTGCTGCGCTATTTCCGGGACATGGACCGGGCGGAGGAAGCCTATCAGGAGGCCTGCCTGCGTGCCCTGAAGAACTGGCCGCAAAAGGGCCCGCCGCGCGATCCGGCCGCCTGGCTGATCCTGGTTGGGCGCAACGCGGGACTGGACGGTGTGCGCAAGCAGGCGCGCAGCACCTACCTGCCGCCGGACGAAGTGATCTCGGACCTGGAGGATGTGGAAGCGCCGCTGGCCGAGCGGCTGGACGACGCTGACTATCGCGACGACGTGCTCAGGTTGCTGTTCATCTGTTGCCATCCCGAGCTGCCGGCGACGCAGCAGATCGCGCTGGCGCTGCGCATCGTCTCGGGCCTGACTGTGCCGCAGATCGCGCGCGCCTTCCTGGTCGGAGATGCGGCGATGGAGCAGCGCATCACCCGTGCCAAGCAGCGCATCGCGAAAGCCGATGTGCCGTTCGGGGCGCCAGGCGCGGTGGAGCGGGCCGAGCGCCTGGCCGCGGTGGCGGCGATGATCTATCTGCTGTTCAACGAAGGCTATGGCGGCGCTTCGGATCCGGCGCGGCAGTCCCTGTGCGACGAGGCGATCCGACTGGCGCGGCTTTTGCTGCGGCTGTTCCCCACCGAGCCGGAGATCATGGGCCTTCTGGCGCTGATGCTGCTGCAGCAGTCGCGCCTTGCCGCCCGCTTCGACGCGGAAGGCCAGGCGGTGCTGCTGGAAGATCAGGACCGCGGCCTGTGGGACAGCAAGCTGATCGGCGAGGGGCTGGCGCTGGTTGACAAGGCGATGCGCCACAACCGGCCCGCTCCCTATCAGGTGCAGGCCGCCATTGCCGCTCTGCATGCCCGCGCCACGACCCCCGCCGAGACGGACTGGGAGAATATCGACGCCCTCTATGCGGCGCTGGAACGAATGCAACCGTCGCCGGTCGTCACTTTGAACCGGGCGGTCGCGGTCGCCAGGCTGAAGGGCGCGCAGGTGGCGCTGGAGATGATCGGCCCGCTGGAGGACCGGTTGGCCCGGTACTTCCCTTATCACGGTGCGCGCGGCGCTTTCCTGCTCCAGCTCGGCCGCGCCGCCGAAGCGCGCGCCGCTTTCACCAAGGCGATCGCGCTGGCCGCCAGCCCGGCCGAGGCCGCCCATATCCGCCGCCACCTGGACCGGCTGAAAGCCGAGGGCGCGGCGCCGGAAAAAATTTCATGAAGGTGATGTCGGATGGCGGCCATCCCGCCGTCCTTGGGACGATCGAAACCGGAGGAGATCATCATGCCGCAAGCCAATGGAACGCCGCCCGACGCCGTCAAGGGCGGCGTCATCGCCTATCTTTCGATGGATGGGACCGCGATCAAGGCAGCGGAATTCTACAAGAAGGCGTTCGCCGCCACCGAGGTGTTCGTCCAGCCGGCGGACGAGAAGGGCCGTACCATGCACGCCCATGTCCACATCAACGGTTCATCCGTGATGATCAGCGACTGTTACCCTGAACATGGTCATCCCTATGTGCCGATGGCCGGCTTCAACCTCATGCTGCCGGTCCAGGACGTCGACGCCTGGTGGCAGCGGGCGGTGGATGCCGGCTGCACCGGCAACATGGCGCCGCAGGACATGTTCTGGGGCGACCGTTATGGCCAATGCAAAGACCCATTCGGCGTCACCTGGGCGTTTGTCGGGCCGAAGAAGAACTGATCCCGGCGGGCGCCGACGAGCCTTGCAGTCTGCTCTGCCGCCTCGCACACTCCGTCCATGAGCATCTATGTCGGCATCGGTGGCTGGATTTTCGAACCCTGGCGGGGAACCTTTTACCCGCCGGGGCTGCCGCAGAAGCGCGAGTTGGAATACGCCGCAAGCAAGCTGACCGCGATCGAGGTCAACGGTACCTATTACGGCTCGCAGAAACCGGACAGCTTTGCGCGCTGGCATGACGAGACGCCGGATGATTTTGTCTTCACGCTCAAGGGGCCGCGCTTTGCCACCAACCGCCGGGTGCTGGCGGAGGCTGGAGATTCCGTCGAAAAGTTTTTTGAAAGTGGGGTCACGCGCCTGAAGAAGAAGCTTGGCGCGGTGAACTGGCAGTTCATGGCGACCAAGAAATTCGACGCGGAGGATTTCGCCGCCTTCCTGGCGCTGCTGCCCAAAAAGATCGATGGACTGGCCATCCGCCACGCAGTCGAGGTGCGTCATGACAGTTTCAAGGACAAGGCATTCGTCCGGATGTGCCGTGATCGCGGCGTGGCTATCGTCTTCGCCGCCGACGGGGGCTTCCCCACCATCGCGGATGTGACAGCGGACTTCGTCTATGCGCGCCTGATGGGTACGAAGGCGCAGGAAAAGCTGGGCTATCCCCGCCCGATGCTGACCACATGGGCGGGCCGTACGCAAAGATGGGCGCGCGGCGAAAGCCCGGATATGGAACTGCTGGCGCCGGCCCCGCCAAAAAAGGCGCGTGATGTCTTTGTCTTTTTCATCAGTGGCGCGAAGGTGCGCAATCCGGCGGCGGCCCAGGCGCTGATCGCGGCACTGGATTAGATGTCGTTTCACCATTTCGCCGGCCCGTGCGTTAGGCAAGGCATGAAGGCCGAAATGGAGAACTTGCCAACGCCGCGATCACTGGCGGAATTCAACCGGATGCTTGCGGCCGCGCCGCCGGGCATAAAAGGCGGCAAGCGCGCGGTGCCCGGCGAGGGGCCACTGCATCCGCTGCTGGCGCTGGTGGGCGAGCAGCCGGGCGATCAGGAAGATGTGCAGGGCAGGCCCTTTGTCGGGCCGGCGGGAAGGCTGCTGGACCGGGCGCTGCAAGAGGCGGGGGTGGAACGTGGCCGCACCTATGTCACCAACGCCGTGAAGCACTTCAAGTTCGAGCAGCGCGGCAAGCGGCGCATCCATTCCAAGCCCACCGCGGGCGAGGTGAAGCATTACCGCTGGTGGCTGGAAAAGGAGCTGGACCTGGTCCACCCTCGCCTGGTCGTGGCCCTGGGCGCGACCGCGGCGCTGGCACTGGCGGGAAAGCCCGTGGCGATCGGGCGGAGCCGTGGGCCGATGGAACTGGATGGGCGGCCAGGCTATGTCACCATCCATCCCTCTTTCCTGCTCCGGATGCCGCAGGAGGACAGGAGCGATGCCTACCGTGCCTTTGTCGCCGACCTGAAGAAAGCCAAGAGGCTGGCGCAGAAAGCGGCATGAAGCGCCGATTCCGGCGGGAATTTGCAATCGGCGCCCTTTTGCGCAACACACACCAAGCAACATTTCGGGGTAACCCGTCCCCAGCCCGCATGACGTCCCCGTTCGATTCCAAGCGCATCAACCGGTTATTGTTCGGCGTCTATTTCGAGGACGACATTTATGAGCGTTTCTGCCTTCGCTTTCCGCGGCTGATGCGCCTTTTCTGGTGGCGGATGGACCCGGTCTTCCGCCGCCGGGGCCTTCTTTTCATCCACGTGCCGCGCGCAGCCGGCATGTCGGTCGCGCACGCGCTGGGGGCCGCGGGAACGCGCCATTACAGCGTCCGCTATTTCGCTACCATCGATCCGGCCTGGTTTGCGGCCACGCCGTCTTTCGCGGTGGTGCGCGATCCCATCGACCGTTTCATCTCGGGATATTCCTATCTGCGTGCCGCGGGCGCGGAAGGCGTGCACATGGCGGCGGTGTTCGCCGCCCAGACCCGCCACATCGACAGCGTCGACGCCTATTTGGATTACCTGGAGCAGAAGGCCATTTTCGACCTCGATTTCGTGATGAGGCCGCAGAGCTGGTTTCTGACAGGTGCGGGTGGCGAGGTGATGGTGAAAAACCTGTTCATCCTGGGCGAAGACGACGCGATGCTGGCGGCATACCTGAAGCCTTTCGGCGTGGGCGCGATCGGGCATGTCAACCGCAGCAAACGCCAGACGCTGGCGCTGACCGACGCGCAGCGCCGCCGGGTGGAGCGGATTTACGCCAGTGATTTCGCCCTGATCGAATCGCTGCGCGCGAAACGGGCGGCGACGGGCGGAATTTTGTCCGCCGAATAGGTATGCGTTTGCCGCCTCCTACTAGGTCTAGCTAGAATACCCGAACGGGCCGAACGCGCCTGTGTGTGAAAGACAATCGGTCTTGCTCCGGACTGGCGCGCTGGCTTTGTTGCGGTCCCCGCCGGAAGCGACAATGGAACAGGAAGCCTACCGCCACGTCCCGTACGACATCGATGTCGAGCAGGCCTTGCTGGGCGCGATCCTGGCGGACAACCGGGAGATGGAGCGCGCCAGCGCGCTTCTGAAGCCCGAGCATTTCTACGATCCGCTGCACCAGCGCATCTTCGCCACTATGTCGCAGATGATCGAGCGCGGCGGCGTGGTGGTCACGCCTCTCACGCTCCACGCGACCATGAAGGCCGATCCGGGCGTGATCGAGACCGGCGGCCAGGCCTATTTCGACGCGCTGGTGACCGCCGCGCCCGCCATTCCCAATGTGAGGGATTTCGCGACAATCCTGTCGGACCTCGCGACGAGGCGCAGCCTGATCCGCATCGGCGAGGACATTGTCAACACCGCCTATGAAGCGCCCACCGAGAGGACGGCGCGGGACCAGGTCGAGGACGCGGAGAAGGCGCTTTATGCCGTCGCCGAAGCCAACCGCTTTGGCGAAGGTGCGCTGGATTTCCATGAGGCGCTGACCCGCACGGTCCAGGCCGCCGAGCGGGCCGCCGCGCGGGGCGGACGCATCTCGGGCGTCACCTCCGGCTTCACCGATATCGACAATCTTCTTGGCGGGTTGCAGCCCTCGGACCTTCTGATCCTGGCGGGCCGGCCGGGCATGGGCAAGACGGCGCTGGGCACCAACATGGCCTTCCATGCCGCGCAGCAATATGTCCGCGACCTGGAGGCGAACGCCGAGTTTCCCAGCGGGGCGCCGGTGCTGTTCTTCAGCCTGGAAATGGCGGCGCAGCAACTCTCCGCCCGTATCCTGTCCGAACAGGCCGAACTGGAAGTCTGGAAGATCAGGAACGGCCGCTTTAGCGAGACGGAGTGGGAGAAGTTCGTGCTGACCATGCAGGACCTGTCGAACCTGCCTCTCTTCATCGACGATACCGGCGGCATCTCCATCGCCCAGATCGCGGCGCGCGCGCGCCGCCTCAAGCGCGAGAAGAATATCGGCCTCATCATCATCGACTATCTGCAACTGGTCGAGCCTAGCCGCCGCCACGACAACCGCGTGCAGGAGATCACCGAGGTCACAAAGGGCCTCAAGACCCTGGCCAAGGAGTTGAACGTGCCGGTGTTGGCGCTGTCACAGTTGTCGCGCGGCGTCGACGCGCGCGACGACAAGCGGCCGGTGCTGTCGGACCTGCGCGAATCCGGCTCGATCGAGCAGGACGCCGACGTGGTGATGTTCGTCTATCGCGAAGAATATTACCTGAAGTCGCGCGAACCCGAGGCTGGTACTCCCGAGCATGCCAAGTGGATGGAAAGGCTGGACCGCGCCACCAACCGCGCCGAGGTGCTGGTGGAAAAGCACCGCCATGGCGCCACACGCAACATCGAACTGGTGTTCGAGGGCCAGTATACCCGCTTCAGCAATATGGCCGATGATGGGACAGGGCAGCGTTAAGAGGAAAACGCTAATCGGCGGTGCGGATGGCGGTGAATTTCGCCCCGCCCCCCAACGCCACAAGCTGCCGCGGCACCAGCCGAAGGTCATAGCCGAAGCGCACCATCTCGCGCCGTGCATAGGAGAGGCTGAGGGCACGCAGCGGCCGGCGCGTGCTTTCGATGTCGGATTTCTCTCCTACGAACTCCTGCTGGCGCGCGATGGCGGGCAGAAGCTGGAAGGGCGCCAGCCGCGCGAACAGCCTGGAATTGTTGGGATTGAACATCAGGTGATCGACCGGCAAGTCGAAGCGCGTTTGCGCCATCAGCAATTCTGCTGCGGCGCGCGAAACCAGATAGGCGGCCGCGCCGGTGTGGCGCGAGAGCATGCGCGCCAGGCGGAAACCGTCTCCTAACCGCCGGAAGTCCGTCAGCAACACGCGCTGCCCTCTGGGCCCGTAATGTTCCAGCTTGACCAGGCCGATCCCGGCGGGAACCCAGGCATCGGACGCCAGCCATGCGCTGGCCGTGGGCGACAGGCGCACGTCATCCTCCAGCACTACGGCGTGGCTGTCGCCGGTCGCCAGGAACGCCTCCCAGCAGCGGCGATGGGAGAGCAGGCATGCCTTGTCCCCGCGGGGAATCTCGCCAAGCGGTCCTTGCCGGGCGAACCAGCGGTCCAGTTCCGCCGGATCGGCAGTCCGTGCGTCCACCGCGGCGATCCGGCTCAGCGCCAGCTGCAAAGGGCCGGCCTGGGCGGTCATAGCGGCCAGGCGGTCAGGTCGGCGGTCCAGGTTGACGAGGTAAAGCCGCATCGCGAGGGGTTAGCATTTCCGCTTTCAGGCCGCCATTGCCATTGGAATGCCGCGACTTGAAAAGCCTGGTATTCCGGGCCCCTGTTTTGCCGGACCCTGGCTTTCTATATGTTGGCGCGGCGGGGAAGCGTCTGGACGGAAAGGCCCTTTAGTTTGTCGGATAGCAGCATGGCGCCCTCTTTCTTTGCCGGGGTGCGCCTGTCCCCTCGGCCGCAGAAAGAGCCCCATCTGGCAAGCCGCACTGTTTCCACGGTGCTGGTGGTCCTGGTCCATATCTTCTTTTTCTTCTTTTTCGCGGTTTCGGTCTTGAAGTTCGACCAGAGCGGCCAGCGGGTGACGGAAACTATCCTGATGCTGCCCATCCAGGGCAATGACCTGGAAGCGCGCCGCCGCCTGGTGGCGCCCGAGGTCAAGCAGGACAAGAATCCGGCGGTTTCCACCGCGCCCATCGCCATTCCGCGGCCACCGCCCCCTCCCACCGAGGAAAAGGGCCAGACCGCCACGCCGGGCGACATACTGGGCGCGGTCGGCCAGACGCTGGCCTGTGCGGCGGGCAACTTCGAGCATCTGACCCAGCCCGAACGCGAGCGCTGCCGCAGCGTTCCCTGGCAGGGCGCCAAGATTCCTAACGGTACGATCGTGATGGTGCCCAAGAACGTGCTGCCGCGCCTGACCGAGCCGGAGCCGCGATTCAAGATGAGCGGCAGCGAGCAGTTGAACCGGGATCTGGCCACAGGCGGCCCGCCCTGTCCGATCCTGCAGAACACGCCGTGCCTGCGCGGCATCCTGAACGGCGGCGGCCCTGCCGGGGCGCTGGGCACGCACAATTGATGAAGCCATTGCCCATGAGCGAGCCTGATTTTGAAGCTGCGCGCCTGATCGTGCGCCTGCCGGCCATCGCCGAAAACTGGCGCACCGTGCAGCAAATGTGCCGACCCGCGACCGCGGCGGGCGTGGTCAAGGCCGATGCCTATGGCCTGGGCCTGGACAAGGTGGCGCCCGCGCTGGCGGTGGCGGGATGTGAAACCTTTTTTGTTGCCCGGCTGGAAGAAGGCATGGCGCTGCGCAAGCTATGTCCCGCTGCGCGCATCTTCATGCTGGATGGCGCACCGGCTGACACGGTGCCCGCGCTTCTGTCACACCGGTTGATCCCTGTGCTGAACAGCCTGGCCGACATCGCCGTGTGGTCGGCCGTTGCGGGCGCCGGCGTGCTGGACGCGGCGCTGCATGTCGATACCGGGATGAACCGGCTGGGTCTGCCTGGCGAGGACCTGTCGATCCTGGCGGCTGAACAGGCAAAGCGCCTGAAAGGCATCAATCCGGTGCTGGTGATGAGCCATCTGGCCTGCGGCGATGATGCGGATAGTCCGATGAACGTGATCCAGCGCGACCGCTTCCGCGCTGCGCTGGCGCTTTTGCCTTCGGCGCCCGCCAGCCTTGCGGCGTCGGCGGGCGTGCTGCTGGGCAAGGCCTATCATTTCGACCTGGTACGGCCGGGCATCGGTCTTTACGGTGCAAACCCGATGAAGGACGGCGAAAGCTCCTTTCGCACGGTTGCGGTGCTGACCGCGAAGGTCCTGCAGGTCCGGCGAATTGACAAGGGGGAGTGTGTTGGCTACGCAGCCACGTTCCGAGCCGGAAAGCCCACCATGCTTGCCACCGTCGCAATCGGTTACGCCGACGGCCTGCCGCGCGCCGCGTCCAGTCGGGGCTGGGTGGCCTTTCGCGGCGCGCGCGCGCCCATCGTCGGTCGTGTATCGATGGATGTCGCGAGCGTGGACATAACCGACATGATCGAACCGCCGCGCGTCGGCGATAGCGTTGAGTTGCTGGGCGATACGATCAGCCTTCGCGACGCCGCCGACGCGGCCGGTACCAGCGAATATGAGATTCTCACCCGCCTGTCGCAGCGTGTGCCGCGCCATTACCAGGATGAGGCACCATGAACGTCTTCGCGCTCATCGGGCGGGCGGTTCTATCCCTGTTGGCGGCGGTCGGACGGCTGGCGATCTTCACCGCCCGCGCGCTGGCCGCCATGGTCAGTCCGCCCGTCTATGGACGGTTGTTCCTGCAGCAGGTCATGCGCATCGGCTATTTCTCGCTGCCGGTGGTGGGCCTGACGGCCTTCTTCACCGGCGGCGTGCTGGCGCTGCAGATCTATCTGGGCGGCAACCGCTACGGCGCCGAATCCATCGTGCCGCAGATCGTGGTCTTGGGGATCACGCGTGAACTGGGGCCGGTGATCGCCGGCCTGATGGTGGCGGGCCGGGTGGCGGCGGCCATCGCCGCCGAGATCGGGACCATGAAGGTGACCGAGCAGATCGACGCCCTGACGACGCTTGCCACCAACCCGGTCAAATATCTGGTGGTGCCGCGCATCCTGGCGGCGGTCGTCACCATGCCGGTGCTGACGGGGGTGGGCGATTCCATCGGCGTATTCGGCGGCTATATCGTCGCGACCCAGAATCTGGGCTTCACCAGCTCGACCTATCTCAAGAACACGGTGGACTTCGCCACCAGTTCCGACATCAGCTCGGGCCTGATCAAGGCAGCGGTGTTCGGCTTCATCATCGCCCTGATGGGCTGCTACAACGGGTTCAATTCGCGCGGGGGTGCGCAGGGCGTGGGTTCCGCCACCACCAATGCGGTGGTGGCGTCCTGCATCCTGATCCTGGCCGCCGACTTTGTCCTAACAGCGGTGTTGTTCCATTCATGACGCCGAAGATCGAACTGAAAGGCGTGAAGAAGCGGTTTGGCTCCAAGGTGGTGCTGGACGGGGTGGACCTGACCGTCGAGCCGGGCTCCTCGCTGGTGATCATCGGCGGCTCGGGCACCGGCAAGTCGGTGACGATCAAGTCGGTGCTGGGCATCATCCGCCCGGACGCGGGCACCATCCTGGTGGACGGCGAGGATGTCACCCACATCCACGGCGCCGCGCGCGATCGTGTGATGAAGAAGTTCGGCATGCTGTTCCAGGGCGCCGCTTTGTTCGACAGCCTGCCGGTGTGGGAGAATGTCGCCTTCGGGCTTATCCAGGGACATGGGATGAAACGAGGACAGGCCCGCGATATCGCCATCCAGAAGCTGGCCAAGGTAGGCTTGAGCGAGGATGCGGCCTTCCTGTCGCCGGCGGAGTTGTCGGGCGGCATGCAGAAGCGCGTCGGCCTGGCGCGCGCTATCGCCGCCGACCCCGAGATCATCTTCTTCGACGAGCCGACCACTGGCCTGGACCCGATCATGGCCGATGTCATCAACGAGCTGATCGTCTCCACGGTGAAGGATGTGGGCGCCACCACCCTGTCGATCACCCACGACATGGCTAGCGCGCGTAAGATTTCCGACCGCATCGCCATGCTCTATGGCGGCAGAATCATCTGGCAAGGACCGACCAGCGAGATCGACCGCAGCAACAACCCCTATGTGGAGCAGTTCATCCACGGCCGGGCCGAGGGCCCGATCAAAATGGCCGTGAAGGCTTAGTGCAATTGTCGTCCTGGCGCGACGCAGTGGCCCGGACAAGCCGGATCATGACAGCAGGGTGGAACTTGACGGCCGTGGTATAACGACTCATGGCCAAGTCTTCCGTCTCTTATGTCTGCCAGTCCTGTGGCGCGGTGTCCGCCAAATGGTCGGGCAAGTGCGACGCCTGTGGTGGCTGGAACACCATCACGGAAGAAGGCGCCGCCCCGCCCGTTGGCTCCGGCGCCACCCGCCGCGCCAAAGGCCGCCGCTTTCCGCTGGAGGGCCTGAAGACCGAAGATACTCCGCCGCCCCGCCGCGCCATCGGCATTGCCGAGTTCGACCGCGTCACCGGCGGCGGGCTGGTGGCGGGTTCGGCGCTGCTGGTGGGCGGCGATCCGGGCATCGGCAAGTCCACCCTGATCCTCCAGGCGCTGGGCGAATATGCGAAGGCCGGCGGCCATGCCGTCTATATCTCGGGTGAAGAAGCGATGGGCCAGGTGCGCATGCGCGCCGCCCGCATGGGCCTTTCCGACGCCCCGCTGATGCTGGGCGCGGCGACCTGTGTGGAAGACATACTGGCGACGCTGGAAGCGGCCAAAAATCCGGGCATCGTCGCCATCGATTCCATCCAGACGCTGTGGACCGGGGCGCTGGAGGCAGCGCCCGGCACCGTTGCCCAGGTCCGCACAGCGAGCTTCGACCTGGTCCGCTATGCCAAGGCCTCGGGGGCGGCGCTGCTCTTGGTCGGTCACGTCACCAAGGATGGCCAGATCGCCGGGCCCAAGGCGGTCGAGCATCTGGTCGATGCGGTGCTTTATTTCGAGGGCGAGCGCGGCCATCACTTCCGTGTGCTGCGCGCGGTGAAGAACCGCTTCGGCGCCACCGACGAGATCGGCGTCTTCGAGATGACCGGCAAGGGCTTGGCCGAGGTCGCCAACCCCTCCGCCCTGTTCCTGGGCGACCGCACTAGCGCGGCGCCCGGCACGGCGGTGTTCGCCGGACTGGAGGGTACCCGTCCCCTTCTGTGCGAGATTCAGGCGCTGGTCAGCCCGACATCTTACGGCACCCCCCGGCGGGCGGTGGTCGGTTGGGACACCGGGCGGCTGGCGATGATCCTGGCGGTCCTGGACGCCCGGGCTGGGGTTGGAATCGGGGCCTCCGATGTTTACCTCAACATCGCCGGCGGCTTGAAGATTGGCGAGCCGGCGGCGGACTTGGCCGCAGCGGCGGCGCTGATCTCGTCCTTCGGTGGAGAACCCTTGCCCCGCGATAGCGTATTTTTCGGGGAAATCAGCCTTTCGGGCGATATCCGCCCGGTGCCCCAGGCGGAGAGCCGCCTGAAGGAAGCCGCCAAGCTGGGCTTCAAGGCGGCCTTTGTGCCCAAGGGCACGCGGGTGGATGCGGCGGGCCTTTCGCTGTCCGAGATCGCCGGTGTCGCCGACCTGCTCCGTTTCGGGCCAGAGGCGGCGCCTCGGCCCGCCCGGCGTGCTACAATCGAATCATGAGCGTTTCGTTCAGCTTTGCCGACTTCCTGGTCGTGGCGATCATCGTGATCTCGACCGGCTATGCCGTCTGGCGCGGGTTCCTGGCCGAGACGCTGTCGGTGTTCGAGTGGGTGGCGGCGGCCTTCGCCTGTCTCTATCTGGGACCGTATTTCATTCCGCTGACGCACAGCCTGGTGGAGGCCTGGTGGCTGGCCAATCTCATGGCCTATGCAGGGGTGTTCCTGGCGGTTTTCATCCCGCTGGCCTTCATGAGCCACCGTTTCGCCCAGAGCGTGAAGAACTCGCCCATCGGCCCGCTGGACCGCGCGCTGGGCGTGGCCTTCGGCGTGGTTCGCGGCATGGTGGTTGTAGGGTTGGCCTATCTGGCCTTCACCTATTTCGTGCCCATCCGCCAGCAGCCGCGCTGGTTGACTGAGGCGCGGTTGCTGCCGGCAGTGCAGGCGACGTCGGAAGTGCTGCTGTCACTGGTTCCAGGCCCGCATGATCGTGTGGCGACCGTCCAGCCTGCGCCCCCGGCCACGCGGCTCACCCCCGCCGCGCGGGAAAGCAGCCGACATGACCCGCTGGCGGACATCATTCGCCGCAATGCTGCCACAGATTCCGCTAGGCCGGCAGCAATGCGACAGCAAGGGGTCAGCAAAGACGCAAAACGCTATGGCGCACAGGACCGGCAGGCGCTAGACAAGCTCATCGAGGCGACGGGGAACGGCAGGTGACGGATGCTGTCCATGGTACGGACGCCATGATCGGCCAGCAGGGCGAAGACCCCATATCTGGGCGCGATTCCGCCCTGGAACAGGATATGCTGCATGAGGAATGCGGCGTGTTCGGAATCTACGATCACGCAGATGCCGGAGCCTTGTCGGTCCTGGGGCTGCATGCCCTGCAGCATCGGGGACAGGAGGCGGCAGGCATCGTCACCTTCGACAGTGGCCATTTCATCGCCGAACGGCACAAGGGCCTGGTGGGCGACGCCTTCGGCCGCAAGAGCGACGCTGCCAAGAATCTGAAAGGCCGTTTCGCCGTCGGCCATGTGCGCTATTCCACCGCTGGCGGTTCCAACCATCGGAACATCCAGCCCATCTTCGCCGACCTTGCTGGGGGCGGCATCGCCATCGCTCATAATGGCAACCTGACCAACGCCCATGTCCTGCGGGGCGAGCTGGTGGCGCAGGGCGCGATCTTCCAGTCCACCTCGGACACAGAGACCATTGTCCACCTCACTGCCCGCAGCACCAAGAAGCGCATTGTCGATCGGCTGATCGACGCCGTGGCCCAGGTGGAAGGCGCCTATTCTCTGGTGGCCTTGACCTCCAAGAAGCTGGTGGGCATCCGCGATCCCAACGGCGTGCGGCCGCTGGTGCTGGGCGACCTGGATGGGGCGCCGATCTTCGCCAGCGAGACCTGCGCCTTGGACATCATCGGCGCTCATTATGTACGCGACGTGAAACCGGGCGAAGTGGTGGTGGTCGACGAGGATGGCATCAGCAGTCATTTCCCCTTCAAGGCGCAGCCGCATCGCTTCTGTGTCTTCGAGTATATTTATTTCGCGCGGCCCGATTCGGTGATGGAAGGCCACAGCGTTTATGAGGCGCGCAAGAATATCGGCCAGGTGCTGGCGGCCGAGGCCCCTGCCAGTGCCGACATGGTGATCCCGGTGCCGGATTCGGGAGTGCCGGCCGCGCTGGGCTACGCCAACGCCGCGGGCATCCCCTTCGAACTGGGCATCATCCGCAACCATTATGTCGGCCGCACCTTCATCGAGCCATCCGAATCCATCCGTCACCTGGGCGTACGCCTGAAACACAGCCCCAACCGTGCCAAGCTCAAGGGCAAGCGCGTGGTGCTGGTGGATGATTCCATCGTGCGCGGCACCACCTCCAAGAAGATCGTGGAGATGGTGCGTGAGGCGGGTGCCACCGAGGTGCATTTCCGCGTCTCTTCGCCACCCACCACCCATTCCTGCTTTTACGGGGTCGATACGCCCAATACCGGCGAGCTTCTGGCCCACCGCATGGATGTGGAACAGATGCGCCGCTTCATCGGCGCCGACAGTTTGGCTTTCATCTCGATGGACGGGCTTTACCGCGCCATGGGCCAGTCCGGGCGCGAGGCCGCAAATCCGCGCTTTTGCGACGCCTGTTTCTCGGGCGACTATCCGATCGCGCTGACCGATATCGCTGGCGGCACGCGCCAGCTTTCGCTACTGGCGGACGTGGCCTAATTGCGGTTGGCGCGGTCGGGTGACAAATCGCCCATCTCGCAATAAGAGAATGTGGCCTCCGAAGCGGTGGGGCCGTATCAACTGGGCGGCCCGCTTTTGCGGGCCATGACATTCAGAGTAAGCCGCCATGAACAAGCCCCTGGAAAACCGTATCGCGCTAGTCACCGGCGCCTCCCGCGGCATCGGCCGTGCCGCTGCTATTGCGCTGGCGGGCGCGGGTGCGCATGTGATCTGCGTGGCGCGCACAGTGGGTGGGCTGGAGGAAACCGACGACGAGGTTCAGAGGATCGGCGGCACCGCCACGCTGGTGCCGATGAACCTGCGCGATTTCGACGCCATCGACCGGTTGGGCGCCTCGATCTATGAACGCTGGGGCAGGCTGGACGCGCTGTTCGGCAATGCCGGCGTGCTGGGCATGCTGACGCCGGTCCACCAACTGGAGCCGAAGGTCTGGCAGGAGGTGTTCGACGTGAACCTGACCGCCAACTGGCGGCTGATCCGCTCGCTCGATCCACTGCTGCGCCTGTCGGATGCCGGCCGGGTGCTGTTCGTCTCCTCCGGCGCCGCCAGGAAGCATGTCCCCTACTGGGGCGTGTATGCGGCGTCCAAATCGGCGCTGGAAACGCTGGTGCTGACTTATGCGGCGGAATGCGAGCAGACCCCCATCCGCGTCAACCTGATAAATCCGGGGCCAATGCGCACCCTGATGCGCCAGAAGGCGATGCCGGGCGAAGACCCTGCCTATCTGGTCAAGCCCGAGGACATGGCGTTCAAAGTGGTGGAGATGCTGTCCGCCACCTATGACCGCAACGAGACGCTTATTAATTTTCAGAAGTGACCCGCCATCCAAGGCGGCAGGCCATCCGCGGCGAGCCACGACCAGCAGCGAGGCAAGGGGATCCAGTTGGATTCCCGCTTCCGCGGGGATGACACCTATCGCTTCGGATCGTAGGGATTTTTCGAATTGCGCAGGCTGAACCGCAGCGGCGTGCCTTTCAGGCCGAAATTCTCGCGTAGCCCGTTCTGCAGATAGCGCAGGTAATCGTCGGGCAGGGCGTTGAGCTGGTTGCCGAACAGGGTGAAGCTGGGCGGGCGGGCCTTGCGCTGAGTCATGTAGCGGATGCGCACGCGCCGGCCCGAGATGGCCGGTGGGGCATGGCGCGCCAAGGCGGCTTCCAGGAAGCGGTTCAGCGTGGCGGTACCCACCCGGGTGTTCCAGGAACGGTCGGCCTCCATGATCGCGGGTACCAGCCGGTCCAGGCCTTCGCCGGTGCGGGCCGAGGTGGCGACCAGCGGTGCGCCGGCCACCTGCGGTAGCAGCCGGTCCAGCATTTTTCGCATCCGACCGATGCCGCCCGCCTTGTTTTCCAGAAGGTCCCATTTGTTGACCGCGAAGACGATGGCGCGGCCTTCCCGCGCGATCAGGTCAGCGATGGTCAGGTCCTGTTTCTCGAACGGCGCGGTGGCGTCGATCATCACGATCACGCAATCGGCGAATCGTATGGCTTCGAGGGTGGAAGCAACGCTCATCTCCTCCAGCGTCTCGCCGGCGACCCGCGCCTTCTTGCGCAGGCCCGCCGTGTCGTGCAGCAGGACATCGCGGTCATGTGCTTTCCAGGGCGCGGTGATGGCATCGCGCGTCAGCCCCGCTTCCGGGCCGGTCAGCGAACGCTCCTCGCCCAGAAGCTGGTTGAACAGGCTGGATTTGCCGACATTGGGACGGCCCGCCAGTGCCAGGCGCAGCGGCCGGTCCAGATAGCGTACCTCGGTGCCTTCTTCCGGTGCGTCTTCATCTTCTTCGGCGGTGTCATCGTCTTCGATGTCGACGGCGGCGCTGGCGGGCGCCAGCGGCACCAGCGCATCGGCGATCTCGTCGGTGCCCAGATCGTGTTCGGCGGAGATGCGCAATGGCTCGCCGAAGCCCAGCGCATAGACATCGTCCAGTGGCTGGATGCGGCCTTCGCATTTGTTGGCCAACAGGATCACCGGCTTGCCGGACTTGTGCAGCGTCTGGGCGATGATCTCGTCGCCGGTGGTCAGTCCGGCGCGCGCGTCGATCACGAACAAAAGCACGCCCGCCTCGGAGATGGCGGCCAGTGTCTGGTCCGTCATGCGCCGGGCCAGGCTGCCGCTGGCGGCTTCCTCGAATCCGGCGGTGTCAATCAGGGTCAGGGACAGGCCGGCGAAATCGACATCCAGCGCTTGGCGGTCGCGGGTCACGCCCGGCGTGTCGTGCACAATGGCTGCCGCCCGCCCTGCGATGCGGTTGAAGAGGCGGGATTTGCCGACATTGGGCCTGCCCACGATTGCAACTGTCAGAGGCATGGGCGTCCGGCGCTAGCGCAGCGCCACCAGTTCCGCATCCGCGGTATAGAGATACATGATGCCGTTCGCCACCACCGGCGCGATCACCGTGGCGTCGGGGATCTCCACGCGTCCCAGCAGCTTGCCGGTATAGGGCGAGAGGGATTCCGCGTAGCCGTTGGAGGAAGTGACGATTAGTCGGTTGGATACCAGCACCGGACCGGCCCACACCAGCCGGTCGGTCTTGTCGTCGGGATCGTCCCATTCGGGCAACTGGTGGATCCAGCGCACGCGGCCTTCCTTGCGGGTCAGACAGATCACGCGGTTGTTGTTGTCGAGCACATAGACATAATCGCCCGCCGCCCAAGGGGTCTGGATACCACCGATGTCACGGGTCCACATGCGCTCGCCGGAATTGGCGTTGATCGCCGCCATCACGCCCGACTGGCTGACGGCATAGACCACTCCGCGGTCGATGACCGGCCGTCCGGCCACGTCGTCCAGTTGGGAAAGGGCGGTAACCTGGCCGGAGCGGGAAAGCACGTCGCTCCAGCTTACCTGGCCGTTCTGCGCCTGAAGAGCAAAGACTTCGCCCGACGTGTAGGGCACGACAACCAGCTCGCCCGATACCGCCGCGCTGGTGGACACCAGCATGCCGGCCGGTTCGGCAATGCCCTGGTGGTCCCAAAGCTGGCGGCCATCCGCCTCGGACAGGGCATAGAAATGGTTGTCATAGGTGGAGAAGAAGATTCGCCCTCCACTGACCACCGGAGCGTTGATGATCGGCATCTGCATGTCGTGGCGCCAAAGCTCGCGACCCGTGGCGGCATCCATGCAGATCACCGCGCCGAAGCCGCTGGTGACGAAGATTTTCCCCTCGTCATAGGCGATGCCGCCGCCCATGCCGGAGGCCGGGTCGACTGTGTTGGGCTTGCCCAGAAGCCCCCAAAGCGTCGGCATGTCGGTGCCGTTCTTGGGCGCCAGCCGCTTGTTCCATACCTCCCGGCCGTCACGGGCGCGGAAGACATAGACATGGGCTTCCGAGTCCAAGGTGAAGACATAGCCGCCGCCGACGACGGGCGGTGCGGTCAGCCGGGAATCGCTGTCCGAACCTTTCCCGGCGTCGGCAGTCCAGACCTGGCGCAGCGGGCCGCTCGCTTCCAAATGGTACATGGCGTTGGAGGAATAGCCACCGGCATCCGGCCATTCGGGGTTGCGGTATGGCGCCGGCAAAAGTACCCGCGTGTTCTGGATGGTGGGATCGGGCTTGAGCGATTCATCCAGGGACATCACCGAGATGCGCACGCCGCGCAGGTTGGACTTCTTGCCGTTGCTTTCGAACCAGCCGCTCACCATGTTGGCGATCTGGCAGCCGGACAGTAGCACTAGGACTGCCAGCATGGCGCTGGCGCGAAGCGAGCGGATGAGCGCGGCGCGGTTCATGAGGGGATCACTTGGCGGGCGCTGCGGGTGCGGAGGCGGTCGCAGCTGGTGCGGCGTCCGGCTTGGTGGCCATCGGCTGGCCAGGCAGGGCCGTGGTCACCGCTGGCACGGTGCCATAGGTGACGGCGCCACCGTTTTTCAGGAACGCCGCCATGGCGCGAGCACGAGCGCGCAGCGCATCCGGCGAGCCGGGATCCTTTTCCAGCGCCTCGTAGCGGGCGGCTGCCGCTTTCAGATCGAGGGCGCGATAGTCGGCATAGGCCAGCACTTCCTCGGCCATCTGGCGCCAGGCGCTGCCTGGCTCGTCCAGCGGCGCCAGAAGCTTGGCCAGATCCGTGCGGCTGGCGCTGTCGGCCATGCCCCAAGCCGCGCGCAGGCGCGCGATAGCGCCCACCGGGCCATTGTCGTCATTGGCGATCTGCTTGTAGAGATCGATCGCGTCCTTGCGCTGGCCGGCTGCGAACATGGCGCCCGCCTGGGACAGCCTGGCCAGCTTCCCGTAGCCGGAAGGCGCATCCTTGGCGAGGTCGGCAAAGGCGTTGGCGGCGGCTTGGGGATTGGTGATGCGCTGGGCAGCGGCCAATGCGGTGGCCGCCTTTTCGGCCTCGGCCTTTTCGTGGCGCTGCCAAAGCTGCCAGGCCCCAAGGCCGATGAAAGCCAGCACCAGAAGGGCGATGATATAGGCGCCATACGCCTTCCAAAGTTTCGCGATCCGTTCGCGCCGGACCTCTTCTTCGACCTCGCGGAAAATGTCACTCACAGGCAGACGGTCCTTACGTGCTGGCTTTCGGCCATGTTGCCGGAAGCGGCCCTCTGGCTGGGACCGCAAAGTCCTTGACGGGACGGGTTAATTAGCCCGGGCTGCACGCAGGCGCAATGCGGACCCTGTTAAGAATAGACGGGCTTTTGGGGCCCTTTCAGGGCACTTTTTTCATCGGATAGACATTTTCGGCGCCCGGGAAGCGCCGTTCGCGCACATCCTGGGCGTAATCGCGCACCGCCGATTCGATGGCGGGCCCGAGATGGGCGTACTGGCGCACGAATTTGGGCGGATTGGGGTTCAGACCCAGCATATCCTCCAGCACCAGGACCTGGCCGTCGCAGGCCGGGCTGGCGCCAATGCCGATGGTGGGGATGGCTATCTTGGCCGTGATGCGGGCTGCCAGGGGCTCAGCCATGCCTTCCAGTACCACCGCAAAAGCCCCTGCTTCGGCGACGGCGGCGGCGTCGGCCTCGATGGCGGGCCATTCCGCGCCGGTACGACCGACGGTGCGAAACCCGCCGGCGACATTCACGCCCTGGGGTGTCAGGCCGATATGGGCCATCACCGGTATGCCACGCTGGACAAGGTAGCTGATGGTCCCGGACATGCGGGTTCCGCCCTCCAGCTTGATGGCGGTGGCGCCGGTTTCGCCGATGATGCGCGCGGCATTGCGGAAGGCGGTCTGCGGGCTTTCTTCATAGGTGCCGAAGGGCATGTCCACCACGACCAGAGCCTTTTGCGCGCCGCGCATCACGGCCTTGCCGTGCAGGATCATCATCTCGAGCGTCACGCCCAGTGTCGATTCCATGCCGTGGATCGCCATGCCCAGGCTGTCGCCCACCAGCATGATGTCGACGTGGTCGTCCAAGAGGCGCGCGGTGTGGGCATGATAACAGGTCAGCACCACCACGGGCTGCTGGTTCTTGCGTGCGCGGATCTGGGGCACCGTGATGCGGCGGGTCTGGGCGTGCAGGGACATGGAGTCTCCAGGAAAGGACCGGTGGTAAGTTATATCGCAACCGCGAACTGCGCCCTAGCGGAACGGCCGGGGACTGGGTCTGCTGTGGCCGCAAGACTGGTTTCAGGGATACTTAAGCGACTGCTTGACAATAAATTGCTCGCCTCTGATACTTAAGGAGATGCTTAACTTATCTCTCGACAAAGTCTTTGCGGCTTTGGCCGACCCGGCCCGACGGGCGATGGTGGAACGGCTGGTTCAAGGGCCCGCCGCAGTCAGCGATCTGGCCCGCCCGCTGCCCATGTCCCTGCCCGCCGTGATGCTGCACCTGAAGGTGCTGGAAGAGTCCGGTCTGGTGACCAGCCGGAAGCAGGGTCGGGTGCGGATCTGCCGCATCGACCCGGCGCGGTTGAGCCTGGCCGAGCAGTGGGTGCGTGAGCGGCGCAAGATATGGGAGGCGCAGCTGGACCGGCTGGGCGCCTTCCTGGGCGAAACCACACCGGAGGAAATTCCATGACCACGCGTTCCGTGACCCATGCCAGTTTCACCATCACCCGCCGCTGGAAGGCTGCACCGGCGCGCGTCTTCGCTGCCTTTGCCGACCAGACGCAGAAGGACAAATGGTTCGGCGGCGGCGGCGGCTGGGAAGCGGTGAGCCGCAGCTTCGATTTCCGGGTCGGCGGACAGGAGAATGCATCGGGGCGCTGGAAGAAGACGGGCGTCGTCTCGCATTTCAACTGCATCTACCAGGACATCGTGCCCCCTTCTTCCAATGGTTCAGGACGGATCATCTACAGCTATGTGATGCATCTGGATGACCGCAAGATTTCCGTCTCACAGGCCTGCATCGAGATCACGCCGGACGGTGCGGGCAGCAAACTGGTGCTGACCGAATATGGCGATTATCTGGACGGTTATGACGATGCCGGAAGCCGCGAGCACGGCACTAATGCATTGATGGACGCGCTTGGCGCGTGGATCGGAGGCTGACATGGACCTGACCGAACTGGCGAAGGGCTATTACCAGGCCTATGAGCGGCACGATCCGGACTGGGTGGCGGCGCGCCTGGCGCCGGGCTTCACCTTCACCAGCCCGTTCGACGAGCATATCGACCGCGATGCCTATTTCCGCCGCTGCTGGCCGCAAACCCCGCTGCACCACAAGTTTAACTTCGTCGCCGTGGCGCAGGACGGGGAGCGGGTGATGGTGGTCTATGATGCCGAACTGAGGCGGCCCAACACCGTCCACCCGGACATGCGCTTTCGCAATGCCGAGCTGATGACCTTCGAGGACGGCAAGCTGAAAAGCGTGGAGGTGTTCTTCGGCGATCCGCCCAATGGTCTTAGCCGCCATGCCTTTGCCGTGCAGTCCGGCGCGGCCTGATACTTCCCCTGGCCCTGCCGCCATCGCGCCCGCGCCCCGGCAAAAATATCAGGATTCCGCGGACTCATCGGGGAGTATCCGTGCCCATCATCTGCGCCACCAGCACCCGCGCCTGATCGGCGTTGAAGTCGCCGGAAATCTCACCGCTTCCGCCAAGAATCGGGGCCATGACCACCGGCGCCGTAAGAACTTGCCCCTTCACGATTACCGCAAGCCGGTGGCCGGCGTTTTGCGTCGTCAGTGCGGCAAAGCGGCGGCCCGCTTCAGGCGTGAGGCGGAATTTGATCAATGCTTTGCCGTCGGGGCTGACCCCTGCGCTGGCATTTGCCAATACATTCCCCGCAATCTCGCCTTCGCGCTTGAGCCATATGATGCCGGTCGCGTCTTTGCCCGGCATGAACATCAGGGCGTGATCGTCGCCCGCAGGGCCTTGGCGGACATTCTTTCCGACGCTCTCATCCACTATGCGAATCGCAAAATCCTGATGGCCGGGTGGCGTGCCGTTCTGCGCTGTCGCAACCGTTGCGATGACGGCGCCGAGAAGCACCAGCCCCATCAAGGCGGACAATGAAAACCTCCGGGATTGCGAAGGTGCGCCGAGCAGCCGTGCCGCGCGCTCTTTAAGCCCTTCGCCATTGGCCGCCAGCGCCAGGGCAGGCACGGGGTTGTGCACCAGCGAGGTCAATGCCTCGATATAGACCGCCGCATCGCCGCAGGCCCAAACGGCCATGTCATCGCAGCAATGTTCACGCTCAACGCGCACACGGCGGGTCACCCACCAGACAGCCGGGTGATAGAACAGGAGCGTCTCAACGGCGGCCAGGAGAATGTTGGTAAAGGCATCGAGCCGCCTTATATGGGCAAGCTCATGCAATATCAGCGCATCCAGTTGTTGCGGCGGCAGGCCGGTGATTGCCGAGACGGGAAGCAGAATGACCGGCCGGAACCAGCCGACTACGGTGGGCACGCGCACCTCGCATGACTGAAGAAACCTGATCGGCCAGTTGATTGCCAGGCGCTGCCGCAGGATTTGACACCGTCGTATCACCGCGGCGGGAAGGCCCGAAACGCCGTGGCGGGACAATCTTTCCGTGAGATACCAACCGCCCAGCGCCCGGATGCTGAGAATGGCGATCCCCGCGAGCCAGAGAAGTACCACCCCATCCATCCAGGGCGTGGGGATTGCGATTGGCGCCAGCCCCATGATGGTGGTTTGCAGGCCCGCGGAGACTGCGTGTCCCATCGCGGTGATCGGCGCGCCTTCACCCTGTTGGTGGAGAAACAGAAACGTAACGGCCGGGGCCACGGCCATCATCATCAAGGTGCACAGAGCCAGATTGTGACGTACCCTGGCCGTGCGACACAGCGGCAGAATTGCGCTTAGCAGCGTCGCCAGCACAACGCCTTGCCAGAGAAAATGAATGAGCGTCCAGCCGATGTCCTGGATCGTGCCCGTCGACATCCAAAGAGGCATACGGATCATTTTGGTCTCCTGCGGTAGGTGGCCAGCATTTTACGGATTTCTTCGATTTCTTCCGGCGAGGCTTTCTCGTCTTCCAGCAGATGCAGAACAAGCTGGCTGGCTGAGCCTCCGAACACGCGCTGCATAAGATCGCCCAGCAGTTGGCGCTTCATCCGTGCGGGCTCTCGCGCCTCATAGACATGGGCTTGTGCGTTCCGATCGCGGCTCACAAGTCCTTTGGCGAACATGTTCTGCAGGAGCTTAAGGACGCCGGTGTATCCGACCGACCGTTCGGCGCCGAAATATTCGTACACCTCGCGCACGGTCGATGGGCCGCGTTCCCACAGTATCCCGAGGATTTCGACCTCGGCAGGCGTTGGTTTCGCGGATTGCTTTCGAGCCATACGCCAACGATCAACGATTTTTTTCGTAGAGTCAACGACAAAAATCGTAGGTTGGTGCCGAGCATTATGCCGGGCCTATTGATGTCTGCGCCTATGAGGCCCAACAAAGAAAAAGGCCGGTCGCAAGACCGGCCTTTTCATTATGGATGCGGGAGATTTCAGGCCTCCGCGGCTGCTTCTTCGCCTTTTTCGGCTTCGGCCGGGCCGGCGCCTTCCTCGAAGACGCTTTCGGCGGCTTCCCGGGCTTCCTCGGCGTCGGTCTTCTCCGCCAGCACGTCCTCGCCGCGGGCCTGGCGCTCGGCCTCGTCCTCGCTGCGGGCGACATTGACGATGACGTTCACCTTCACCTCAGGGTGCAGGATCACGGGGATGGTGAACAGGCCGATGGCCTTGATCGCGGTGGAGATGTGCACCTGGTGGCGATCGACGGTGAAGCCGCCTTCGGTGATTGCGGCGGCGACGTCGCGCGGCGAGACCGAGCCGTAAAGCTGGCCGCGGTCGCCGGCCTGGCGGATCAGGGTGAAGACCTTGCCGTCCAGCTTGTCGGCCACTTGCTGGGCCTCGCTGCGCAGCTTGAGGTTATGGGCCTCAAGCTGGGCCTTCTGGGCCTGGAAATATTCGCGGTTCGCCTTGGTGGCGCGCAGGGCCTTTTTCTTGGGCAGCAGGAAGTTGCGGGCGAAGCCGTCCTTCACTTTCACCTCGTCGCCCATCTGGCCGAGCTTCTCGACCCTTTCGAGCAGGATGACTTGCATGGGTCTAGCTCCCTTACTTCACGACATAGGGCAGCAGCGCCATAAAGCGGGCGCGCTTGATGGCGTTGGCCAGCACGCGCTGCTTCTTGTTGCTGACCGCGGTGATGCGGCTGGGCACGATCTTGCCACGCTCGGAAATGAAACGCTGCAGGAGCTTGACGTCCTTGTAGTCGATCTTGGGGGCGTTATCGCCCGAGAAGGGGCAAGTCTTCTTGCGGCGGAAGAAGGGACGGCGCGCGCCGTCACGATCGCCGCCACGTCCACCGTCGCGGCCCTCACGATTGCCGGAATGGCTCATCGGGAATTCTCCTCTTCGCCTTCGGCCTTCTCGGCCTTGTTGTCGTCGCGACGGTTCTTGCTCGACGAGGTGTCGAAGGCATCGACCTTCACCGTCAGATAGCGCAGCACGTCCTCGTTGATCTTGAGCTGGCGCTCCAGCTCGATCACCGCCGCCGATGGGGCGTTGATGTTGAGCAGGACATAATGGCCCTTGCGGTTCTTCTTGATGCGATACGCCAATCCGCGCAGGCCCCAATATTCCTGCTTCTCGATCTTGCCGCCTTCGCCTTCGACGATGGTCTTGAGGTGGGTGGCCAATGCGTCCACCTGCTGCGCGCTGATGTCCTGGCGCGCGATCAGGAGATGCTCATAAAGAGCCATCTCGTTCCCTTCCTGCCCTAAGGTGGGCACTTTGGTCTGCGGAACGGACCTGCTGGGATGCAGCACCGCTTCGGCTCGTCCGGGACGCGCACCATGCGCCAAGCCTTCAACAAGGCCCCCGGCCGACCGCAGCCGTTCAAGGGGCCGGGCTATACCGAAAAGCCCGGCCCGGCGCAAGGAAAACGCCGCGAACCGCGACGGCGGCAAATCCCGCCGTCTTTCCAAAGGGTTGAAATGGCTCCAGGACTTGAAAACCCAACACATATCGCGGACCTTGCCGCCGGGCGGGAGGGGCCGGAAACATGGATCGGACAGACGCAGGTCTTGCGCCACGCGCCGTGGCGGGGCGGATGATGGATGCCGCGCGTCTCGATCCCGGCCTTGTCCTGCGGTCCGACGCGATCCTGAAGCGCGTGGCGCTTCGGCTGATCCCCTTCATGTGCCTGATGTATGTTGCCAGCTTCCTGGACCGGGTGAATATCGGCTTCGCGGCGCTGGAGATGAACCGCGAACTGGGCTTTTCACCCCAAATCTACGGCCTGGCGGCGGGCATGTTCTTCTGGGGCTATTTCCTGTTCGAGGTGCCCTCCAACTTGCTGCTGGAGAAGGTGGGGGCGCGGCTGTGGATGTGCCGCATCTGCGTCACCTGGGGCCTGTTGTCGATGCTGACCGCCTTCGCGCGCGGGCCGGCGAGTTTCTGTGTTCTGCGCTTTCTGCTGGGCGCCGCCGAGGCTGGGCTTTATCCCGGCATGGTGCTCTACATGACCTACTGGTTTCCTGCCTCCAGCCGGGCACGCTTTCTGGCCCTGTTCCTGGCCAGCGTGCCGCTGTCGGTGGTGGTCGGCGCGCCGCTGTCGGGCTGGCTCCTGGGTCTGTCCAGTCACGGATTGTCGGGGTGGCAGTGGATGCTGCTGCTGGAAGGAATTCCCTCACTGGCATTCGGCATTGCCGCGCTGTGGCTGCTGCCCGACCGCCCGGCGACGGCGAAATGGTTGACGGACGAAGAAAAGCGTCTGGTGCTGGCGCGCCTGGCGGCCGAGCAGGATGCCAGCCATGTGCCTGGCGGTCACCTGCATGGGCTGTGGGAGATGCTGGCCGACAAGCGCATCTGGATCCTGATGATCCCCGACTTCTCCATCGTATTCGCGCTGTACGGGATGAATCTGTGGCTGCCGCAGATGGTCAAGACGATGGGCTATTCCAACATCCAGACCGGCTTCATCGTGGCGCTGCCTTACGTCCTGGCGATGGTGGCGATGGTGGCGTTGGGCATTTCCAGTGACCGGCGCGGCGAGCGCGCGGGCCATGTCGCTTTCGCCGCCGTGCTGGGAACGGCGGGCACGCTGGTGGCGGCCTGGGCGCAGCAGCCCTTGCTGGTAATCGCTGGCTTCTGCGTGGCGGCGGCCGGTATCTATGGTGCCCTGGCGGTGTTCTGGACCCTGCCGGCCGCGCTGTTGCGCGGCACCGCGGCGGCGGCGGGGTTGGCGCTCCTCAATTCCTTTTCCAATCTTGGTGGATTCTTCGGGCCATCGCTGATGGGCGCGTTGAAACAGCATACAGGCGGCTATGCCATCGGCCTGTCGCTGCTGGCCGCGATGCTGGCATTGAGTGCGGTGTCGGTGGTGTGGATCGGCAGGCGGTTCTTTTCGTCGCCCGGCACAGGCGGCCATTAAGGCTTGCTTGACTTCATGCGCCGCCCTTGGTTTGTCTGCCGGCCACGATGACTCGCGCATTTCTTTTCCCCGGACAGGGCAGCCAGAAGATCGGCATGGGTCGCCAATTGGCCGATGCTTTCGCGTCCGCCCGCGACGTGTTCCAGGAAGTCGATGACGCCCTGTCCCAGACGCTGTCGAAGCTGATGTGGGAAGGTCCGGAAGACGCGCTGACTCTGACCGAGAATGCCCAGCCCGCCATTATGGCCGCTTCGCTGGCGGTGGTGCGGGTGCTGCAAAAGGATATGGGACTGGACATCGCGCGCCATGCGCGGCTGGTCGCCGGCCACAGCCTGGGCGAATACACCGCGCTGTGCGCGGCGGGCGCCTTTACCCTGGCCGACGCCGCGCGGCTTCTGAAGACCCGTGGCCGGGCGATGCAGTCCGCCGTGCCGCCGGGCGAGGGCGGCATGACCGCACTGATCGGCGCCGAATTCGAGCAGGCCGAGGAGGTGGCGAAGGAAGCTGCCGCGGGCGGCGGCGTCTGCGTCGTCGCCAATGACAACGCGCCGGGCCAGATCGTGATCTCGGGCACGCTGGAAGCGCTGGCGCGCGCGGCCGAGATCGCCGGGGCAAAGAGTATCAAGCGCGCCATGCCGCTGGCGGTGAGCGCACCCTTCCATTGCCCGCTGATGCAGCCGGCCGCCGACGCGATGCAAAAGGCGCTGGCCGAGGTCACCATCCGCCCGCCGGCGGTGCCGGTGCTGGCCAATGTCACCGCCAGGGAGACGCGCGATCCGGAAAGCATTCGCCGTCTTTTGGTGGAGCAGGTAACCGGCCGGGTACGCTGGCGCGAAAGCGTGGCCGCGCTCAAAGGCCTGGGCGTGGAAACCTCCGTCGAGTTCGGCGGCAAGGTGCTGACCGGGATGGTCAAGCGTATCGACCCATCGCTGGAGATGGTCGCGCTGGAAACGCCCGCCGACCTGGAAGCCTTCGCCAAGACATTGTGATCTGACCCGCCCTTCCCCTTCGACAAGTTTGGGGACAGGACTTAAACTCAATCCTCATGCCCAGCGTGTCGCAGCATGAGGGAAGGAAGTGCACGGATGTTCGACCTTACAGGCAAGATCGCGCTGGTGACTGGCGCCTCCGGCGGCATTGGCGGGGCGATTGCCAAAGCGCTGCACGCCCAGGGCGCGACGGTTGTTCTTTCCGGCACGCGGCAGGAGGCGCTGGATGCGCTGAAATCCGAACTGGGTTCGCGCGCCTTCACCGTGATCGCCAACCTATCCGATGTCGCCTCGGTCGAGGCGTTGCCCAAGGCGGCGGAAGACGCCGCGGGCGGCTCGATCGACATCCTGGTGAACAATGCCGGCATCACCAGAGACAATCTTTTCATGCGCATGAAGGACGAGGAGTGGGACCAGGTCATCGCCGTGAACCTGTCGGCCGCGTTCCGTCTGTCGCGCGCGGTGCTGCGTGCCATGATGAAGAAGCGCTGGGGCCGCATCATCCAGATCACCTCGGTCGTGGGAGCCACCGGCAATCCCGGCCAGGGCAACTATGCCGCCGCCAAGGCGGGCCTGGTGGGCATGTCCAAGTCCCTCGCTGGCGAGGTCGCCAGCCGGGGCATCACTGTCAATGCCGTGGCGCCCGGCTTCATCCAGACCGCCATGACCGAGGCCCTGACCGACCAGCAGAAAGAGATGATCGGCGCTCGCATCCCGCTGGGACGCATGGGAACGGCCGAGGAAATCGCCGCCGCGGTGGTCTATCTGGCCTCGCAGGAGGCGGCCTATGTGACCGGTCAGACCCTGCACATCAATGGCGGGATGGCAATGTTGTAACAGAAGTTTCAAGGGCTTAGGGGGTATATAGCGGGGCGTTACCGATTGTGTTACCAACCCGCCATCCGCGAAGCACCCTCGGGTGACCGCAAGCAAGTTTCCGGCGCATTTTCCTCTGGCCGGATTTGAAATCTTAGGAGAGGCTTACAGTCTATGAGCGATACCGCAGAGCGCGTGAAGAAGATCGTCGTCGAGCATCTGAATGTCGACGCCGACAAGGTCACGGACAATGCGTCCTTCATCGAAGATCTGGGCGCCGACAGCCTCGATACCGTCGAGCTGGTCATGGCGTTCGAAGAGGAATTCGGCATCGAGATTCCCGATGATGCGGCAGAGTCCATTGTGACCGTCGGTGACGCGGTCAAGTACATCGACAAGGCTAACGCCTCCTAACCCGCGCAAGGGCTGACGCATGCGCAGGGTCGTCATTACCGGCCTGGGTCTTGTCACGCCGCTCGCCTGCGGGGTGGAAGATACCTGGTCGCGCCTGCTGGCCGGTCAGTCCGGCGCCAGCACCATCACCAAGTTCAAGACGGACGATCTTCCGACCAGGATCGCCTGTCAGGTGCCGCGCGGCGACGGCGCCAACGGCACCTTCAATCCCGACCAGTGGGTCGATCCCAAGGAACAGCGGCGCATGGACGATTTCATCGTCTATGGGCTGGCTGCCGCCAAGCAAGCGGTGGTCGATTCCGGCTGGGCGCCCGCGACCGAGGAAGAACGCTGCCGCACCGGCGTTCTGATCGGATCGGGCATCGGTGGGTTGGACGGGATCGAGCAGGCCTCCATTCTGGTCCATGAAAAGGGGCCCCGCCGGTTGTCGCCCTTCTTCATTCCGGGACGGCTGATCAACCTGGTGTCGGGATATGTTTCCATCGAGCATGGCTTCAAGGGGCCCAACCATGCCGTGGTCACAGCCTGCGCCACTGGCGCTCACGCCATCGGCGATGCGGCCCGGCTGATCGCGCTGGACGATGCAGACGTGATGGTGGCGGGCGGCGCGGAATCGGCGGTCTGCCGCATCGGTATTGCCGGCTTCAACGCTTGCCGGGCGCTGTCCACCGCCTTCAACGACACGCCCACCAAGGCGTCGCGGCCCTACGACAAGGACCGCGACGGCTTCGTGATGGGCGAGGGCGCCGGCACCGTGGTGCTGGAAGAGCTGGAACATGCCAGGGCACGTGGCGCGAGAATCTATGCCGAAGTCACCGGTTATGGCTTGTCGGGTGACGCCTATCACATCACCGCCCCATCGGAAGACGGCGACGGCGGCTATCGCGCCATGCAGATGGCGTTGAAGCGGGCCGGCATCGCCGCTTCGGACATCGATTACATCAACGCGCATGGCACCTCGACCATGGCGGACGGCATCGAGCTGGGCGCAGTGGAACGGCTGTTGGGCAATGCCGCCGCCGGCATGGCGATGTCCTCGACCAAATCCTCGATCGGTCACCTGCTGGGCGCGGCCGGCGCGGTCGAGGCCATCTTCTGCATCCTGGCAATGCGCGACGGTATCGTGCCCCCTACCATCAACCTGGACAATCCCGGCGTCGTCACGCAGCTCGATCTGGTGCCGCACAGTCCCCGCAGCCGTGAGGTGAATGTCGCCATGTCCAACAGTTTCGGCTTTGGCGGCACCAATGCCGCACTGATCCTATCCAAGGTGTGATGAAACGCTTTCTGCTGATCCTGGTCGCGCTGGCCCTGATCGCGGCCGGCGCGGTGGAATGGGCCATTGCCGCCTGGGACTCGCCGGGCCCCGCCGCGCCCAAGGGCAACCAGACGGTGGTGCTGATCGAGCCCGGCACCAGCCTTCACCGGATCGCGGAGGAGCTTGGCACCAGCGGCGTGATGAACCATTCTTTGCTGTTCGAGGTGGGGCTGCGCGTGACTGGCCAGGGGGCTCAGGTCAAGGCGGGCGAATACGCCATCGCATCCCATGCCTCGATGAAGGCGATTGCCGCTATCCTGGTCGCGGGCAAGTCGATCCAGCACAAGCTGACCGCGGCGGAAGGGCTTACCTCGCAGATGATCTATGACCTCGTGGTGCGGGAGCCGGCCCTGTCGGGCGACGCGGGGCCGGTGCCCCCGGAAGGCACGCTGCTGCCGGAAACCTATCTGTTCACCCGCGGCACGCCGCGACGAAAAATCCTGGACGAAATGAAACAAGCCCAGCGCCGGTACCTGGATGCGCAATGGGCGCACCGCGCCCAGGAACTGCCTTTTGCCGACATCCGCCAGGCGGTCATTCTGGCCTCGGTGGTGGAGAAGGAAACGGCGCTGCCGGAAGAACGGCGCCACATCGCCGCGGTCTTCATCAACCGGCTGAAGGTGGGCATGCCGCTGCAGTCCGACCCGACCATCATTTATGGCCTGACTAGGGGCTATCCCCTTGGCCATGGCATCCGCCAGAGCGAACTGGACAGCGCCACGCCCTACAACACCTATCACTTCCCCGGCTTGCCGCCGGGCCCGATCTGCAATCCCGGCAAGGATTCCATCGCCGCAGTGCTGCACCCCGAGAAAAGCAACGACATCTATTTCGTCGCCAGCGGCAGTGGCGGCCATGTCTTTTCCGACAATATCGCGCAGCATCAGCGCAACGTGGCGGCGCTGCGCGCGTTGGAGCGGCGCCAGCAGAAAGCCTCCGGCGTGCCTTCCGGGCCCGCGCCGCGCCACAAGTGACCGGCACGGGTGACAGGCGCAAATCGGGCGCGTAAATTGCGCGCCGCGCTGCAGAGGCAGATGCGTGGAATCTCGCCTCGCCTGGATTATGGAAGTTTCGGCCAGTTTTCTCGGGAGGAGCGGCCCTGCCTCCCTGCGTTTGAACGGAGTGGCGAATGAGTTTTGCCAGCATGACGGGATTTGCCGAAAGCAGCGGCAGTCATGAGGGGCTGCATTGGCGCTGGGAGGCGAAAAGCGTCAACGGTCGCGGCCTGGATTTGCGCCTGCGCACGCCGCCGGGCTTTGACGGGCTGGAATTGCCCGCGCGGCGACTGGCGGCGGAGCGGTTCCAGCGGGGCTCCTTCCAGGTCATGCTGAGCGTGGAGCAACAGGAAGGTGCGCGTGGCCTTTCGGTGGATGCCACGGCTTTGGCCAGTGCTGTCAAGATCGCTCGAGAACTGGCGGCGGAGACAGGTCTGCCGCCCGCGCGGATCGATGGGCTTTTGGCGCTGAAAGGCGTGATTGTCAGTGACGATGGCGCCTCTGGCGATCCGGTGGCGCGGGCCCACCGCGATGCCGCCATTTTGGAGAGCCTGGCCACCGCGCTGGACCGGCTGGCGCGCGAGCGCCTTGCCGAAGGTGCCAGGCTGGCCCATCTGCTCGGCGCGCAGATCACCGAGATCGAGCGGCTGGTGGTGGAAGCGGCCGCGCTGGCGGCCGCCCAGCCCGTCATGCTGCGCGAAAGGCTGAAGAGCCAGCTCGCCGAGTTGCTGGAAGCGGTGCCCGTGAGCGAAGAGCGCATGGCCCAGGAAGTGGCGTTGCTCGCGGTGAAGGCCGATGTGCGCGAGGAGCTGGATCGCCTCACGGCCCATGTGCAGGATGCGCGCGCCCTGATCGCGGGGGGCGCCCATGGCAATGGCGGCGTCGGCCGCAAGCTGGATTTCCTGGCGCAGGAGTTCAACCGCGAAGCCAACACGCTGTGCTCGAAATCCGCCGACATCGCGCTGACCCGGTTGGGGCTGGCGCTGAAGGCGGTGATCGACCAGTTCCGCGAACAATCACAGAATGTGGAATAAGCATGCCGGATGAGACCACTGCGCGCCGGGGCCTGATGCTCGTCCTGTCGTCCCCCTCAGGCGCCGGCAAGACCACGCTGTCGCGGCGCCTGCTTCAGTCCGATCCCGATATTGTCATGAGCGTGTCGGCGACGACGCGCGCACCGCGGCCCAACGAAATCGACGGACAGGATTATTTCTTCGTCACCCCAGACAGGTTCAACGCCATGATCGCGGCGGGAGAGTTCCTGGAGCATGCCACGGTGTTCGGCAACAAATACGGCACGCCGCGCGCGCCGGTGATGGCGGCCCTGGAAGCGGGCAGGGACGTGCTGTTCGACATCGACTGGCAGGGCACTCAGCAGCTCAAGCAGCAGGCGCGCGACGACCTGGCCAGCGTGTTCGTGGTGCCGCCCTCCAAGGCCGAACTCGAGCGGCGGTTGCGCATACGGGCGCAGGATTCCGATGCAGTCGTGCGCGAACGCATGGCCAAGGCGAATGACGAGCTTAGCCACTGGGCGGAGTACGACTATCTGCTGATGAATGACGACATCCAGCATGCCATGGGCAAGCTGGAGGAGATTCTGCGAGTGGAGCGCAGCCGCAGGGCACGCCAGCCGGGCCTGGCGCGCTTTGTCCAGGACATGATGCACCAGGACTAAGCGCTCAGCGCCCTTGCCAGCGCCGCGAAGTCAGCGACCGAAAGGTCTTCCGGGCGCGCCGTCGGGTCAAGCCCCGCACGGGCGATCAGCGCCTCACCGCCCAGCGGCTTCAGCGACTGGCGCAGCATCTTGCGGCGCTGGCCGAAGGCGGCGGCGGTGATTTTTTCCAACCTGTCCAAGTCGCAGGGCTCCAGCGGTTCCGTGCGCGGCTCCAGCCGGACGATGGAAGACGTCACCGATGGCGGCGGCACGAAGGCGCTGCGGTTGACGTCGAAGAGTGTCTTTGCGGCGGTGCGCCAACCCGCCAGTACCGACAGGCGGCCATAATGTTCGCTGCCCGGCGCGGCTGTGATGCGCTGTGCCACTTCCTTCTGGAACATCAGCGTCGCGTCGGCCCAGAAAGGCGGCCACTGGGCACTTGTCAGCCATTTGATCAACAGCGCCGTGCCCACATTATATGGCAGGTTCGCGGCGATATGCGCGCGCCCATTGGATTGCGGCGGCAGGATCGCGGTCTCGTCCTGAGTCAGGGCGTCGGCGCTTATGATCTCCAGCCTGCCCGGCCAGGCGGCGGCGACCTCGGCCAGCGCGGGCAGGCAGCGCGCGTCACGCTCCACCGCGATCACCTTGTCCGCACCTTCGACCAGCAGCGCGCGGGTCAGCCCGCCGGGACCGGGCCCCACCTCATAGAAGACGCCGCCCTTGTCCGCGCCGGCGGCGCGGGCAATGCGTCGCGTCAGGTTGAGGTCGAGCAAGAAATTCTGGCCTAGCGATTTCCTGGCTGCCAGGCCATGGGCGGCGATCACCGCGCGCAATGGCGGCAGATCGTCAGCCACGCGCGCGCGCGTCCGCCATCACCGCCGCCATCCGGATCGCGGCGATCATGCTGCGCGGATCGGCCCTGCCGCTGCCGGCGATGTCCAGCGCCGTGCCATGGTCGGGCGAGGTGCGCACGATCGGAAGTCCTAGGGTGACGTTCACCCCATCCCAGAAGCTCAGCGTCTTGATCGGGATCAAGGCCTGGTCGTGATACATGCACAGCGCCGCATCGTATTTCGCGCGCGCTTCCTCATGGAACAGCGTATCGGCCGAAAGGGGGCCGGTGACTGAAAAGCCGCGTGCTTTCAGCGCCGCCACGGCCGGGGCGATCACGCGCTCTTCCTCCTCGCCCAGGACGCCATCTTCTCCGGCATGGGGATTGAGCCCCGCCACCGCCAGGCGGGGGCTCAGGATGCCGAACTCGCGGCTGAGGGCGGTCAGGACGATTTCGCCCGTGTCGAACACCGCCTGCTTGGTGATGGCGGCAGGGACCTGTGCGATGGGCATGTGGATGGTCAACGGCACCACGCGCAGCGTCTCGCCGGCCAGCATCATCACCGGACGGCGCGTGCCGGTCAGTTCGCCCAGGAATTCGGTGTGGCCGGGATAGGCAAACCCGGCATCCGCCAGGACAGCCTTGTGGATGGGGGCGGTGACCAGCGCTGCTGCCTCGCCCTTCATGCAGGCGGCGACCGCGGTCTCGATCGCCTCGGTCACGGCGGCAACGTTGGCGGGATCGGGGCGGCCTGGTTCGCGGCGGGCACGGGTGTTGGTGGCGATGACCGGCGCACCGGCGGCGCCGAACACGGCGGGATCGCCCACCAGTTTCAGAGGGTGTCGGCCGGCACGACCGCCCAGCGCCCGATAGGCGGCCAGGGCCACCTCCGGACCGATGCCGGCCGGCTCGCCCATGGTGATCAGGATGGGTACGCTGGCTTGATCGCCATTCGGCCCGTCAGCGGATGCTGGCATCGGACACCGTGATCTCCGCCTTGACGGAGTCACGCAACTGGATGTTGGCGCTGCGCCGCAGATCGCGCAGATAGCGGCGCGCCATGGCGGAAATCTGCTGCTGGAAAAGCTGGTTCTCCACTTCCTCGCGGGTGGGCAGCTTATAGGCGGTGCGGACCGGCTCGCGCTTGTCGCAGCGTGCGATCACCTCGATGCCGGCTTCATCCGTAAAAGGCTCGGCGACTTCGCCGGCCTTGGTCTTGAGCAGGGCGTCGCGCATCTGCGGCGCCAGCTCAGACAATTTCATATTGCCCAGGTCATTATAGACCGAACCGGGCAACTGCTTGTGGAATTCCTCAAGCTGGCTGCACTTCATGGTGCGCTCCTGAATCTGGCCGGCGAGCGTCAGGACCTTGTCCATTTCCACCTTGGGCGCCTGGGGCGGCATGGGCAGCAGCAGACGCGCCAGCGGCAGGATGCTATCAGGACCGGTGGGCGCGGTATCGACTTGCTGTATCTTGGTGCCAACGGGCTCCTGGCGTTCCTGGAGCCTGAGGATATACCAGCCGCCGGTCGAGCGGATCGGTGGTGATATGTCGCCCGTTTCCATCCTGGCCAGCGCCTGATTGAGCTCCGGCGCCATCTGGCCCATATAGACCCACCCGATGTCGCCGCCGCTGGCCGCCGTGGGGTGCTGGCTGAACTGGCGCGCTACCAGTTGGAAAGGTGCGCCCTGGTGCAACTGGGATTCGATTTCCTGGGCGTCCTTGTGGACCTTTTCATCCTGCTCGGGATTGTCGACCGGCAGGAATATCTCGAAGACGTGGAAGTGCGGTTTGTCGGCGCCTTCGGCATTGTGCTTCATCTCGGCGGTTACCATTTCGGGTGTGACGTTCACCCGGTCCTGATATTCATCCTGCACCGCCTTCTGCCAAGCGATGGAGGCCGTGATCTGCGCGCGCAGCGCATCCTCGCTGGCGCCGGCCGAGGCCAGGGTTTTGCGCAACTGGTCGATGGTGAAGTGGTTCTCCGACATCATCAGGTTGATACGCTTGTCCACTTCGACCGGGCTGACGGTTATCTTCTTCTTCTGGGCTTCCTGAAGCTGGAGCTTCTCATCCTCCAACTGTTCGAGAATCTGGCCACGCACGCGTTTTTTCTGTTCGTCCGTCAGGTTGTGCAGACCCGAAGTCGCCAGATAGAGCGCCATGCGTTGGCGGATCTCGTATTCGGAGATCGATTCATCATTCACTGTGGCGGCGATGCCGTCGGTGAATTCGGGATTGAGCGGGGTGGTGGTTTCCAGCGAGGTGAAGGGATCACCATCCTGCACTTTGGCTTGCTTAGCCTCATCGTCGGCGGGTTTCGTCGCATCGTCGGTCGCCGGCTGCGGAGGCTCGGCAGTTGGCGAGGCGTCCTGCGCGCGCGCATAGGCAGTCGGAGGCGCGTCCGGGTAGGCCGTAGGTGGGGCGTCCAGAACAGGGGCCTGGCCGGCCGAACCGCCTGCTGGAACGGCAGCCGTGCTGCGTGTCCACATTCCGGCCGGTGTTTCGTGGACCTGGGAAGGCGCCGCTGCCGGCACGGCTTGTTGGCCGTTGGCCGCGGTTCCCGCCGGCTGGGCGCTGAGAGGCGCGGCCATCAGCGCGGCTGCGCCCAAGAGCAGGGGGGTGGCAAATCGCATCGTCGCTCTGATCTTCGGCCGCAATTGGGGCATTTATCCAGCAGTTCCGCGCCGTTACCGGCAGTCGCCCCGAACCCGCGGCCAAAATAATGGAATTTCGCCCCCGATCAAGCGGGCTCATTTCTTGCCCCCCTCCGGCTTCAACCTGCCCCGGCCACTCTGACGCGAAGGGGAGGCGGACCTGCGCTTGTTGAAGCAATCAGGGATGAGTCAGCGCGAAGACGTCGCGGGGGAACAGGCTGAAGGGCTGGACCTCCGATTCGCCAGTCTTCAGGTTGAAACGCAGGATCACCGAAGTGGAGGGCGGCAGGCCCAGGATAACGTCCGACGTGTATTTGCGCCGATAGGCCAGTGAGATCGCCAGGCACTCGTCTTCATAGCCAAAGCCATATTCGGTATTCAGGAACTGGCCTCCTTGCAGGTCGCGCTGGGCGGCGACGAAGACCTGCCAGTTGCGCCAGACGTTCAGGTCGGCCTGGGCGTTCAGCTCCTCGCGGCTGGGCAGGCCCAGCGTGATCGCCTGGGGTGGAAGCTGCACATAGGAAAGCTGCACTGATGAGCGGCCATAGGAGCCGGTGACGTAGAACTCATGGCGCCGCACCGTGCCGTCGCCGCGATCGATGTCGACGCGGTCGGTGATGTCCAGGTGCGGGAACTTGACTGAGAAGCGACCCACGATGTCCGACACGGTTCCCGCATTGCCCGATAGCGCCGAGAAGATGGGATCGGGCTTGAGGCGGTAAGTCTGGCCAACGATGCCCTGCACCTCGCCGCCGGGAAAGATCGCCTGGGCCATGAAGCCGACATTGGCGCGCGGCCCGCTTTCGATCAGGTCGTAGCCGGGCAGTCGGTTGAAGCTGAATATGTTGTCCTCGTCGAATTCGAAATCGCCGGCGTCCTCGTTGCGCAGCGAGGTGGGATTGCCCCCATAGGGCTGGGCGATGAGCTGTGCGATGGGCTGAAGGATATAGGAATGCCCCGCGCCGTTGTTGGCGATGAAGGGCCAGCGCCAGTCCAGCGCGGCATAAGCGGTGCCACGACCGACAAAGCGGCTGTCAGCGGGGGTGGAACCGACACCGGGTGTCTGGATGTGGTAACTATCGGCGCGCCCATCGAGGACGAAGGTCCAAAGCTGTCCGTCATCGAACACGAAGGGGCGGCGCCAGTTCACCTCGGTGCTGAGGCGCTGATCGTCGTAGCCGATGGTGCGGCCCAGCACGCGGCTGCTGACGTCCATGCGCAGGCGTCCGCCCCCGACCTTGTGAATGGGGATCAGCGACAGGTCGAGTTGCGGCAGGATGTAGGGAATGGTCGAAGCGAGGTCGCTGGAACGCAGGCCCTCGAAATAATAGGCGGTCAGGGCGAAGCGGCTGCGCCCCGGCGTGGCTTCGACAAACAGGTCATTGACCAGCCTGTCCAGATAGGAAATGTCGTAGAAGCGCATATAGCCGGCGTTGGTCGTGGTCTGGACGTCGAAGCCCGTGCGCCAATCCTGGCTGAGCTCCAGCCGTCCGGATCCGAACAGATGGCCATAGGTCTGCACGCCGGCAGTGCCGAACAGAGAACCGTTGGGATTATAGGCGCCACTACCCTGCAGCCACATGCCGCCATTGTTCCAGCGGATGCGGTACTCGGCTTCCAGGACGTCGCCACCGTCAGTAGAGAACATCGGCGCCAGCGTCAGGTCGGTGCTGGGCGAGAGCGCCAGATAGACCGGGGTGCGCAGGAAATAGCCGATCTTGGTGGAGTTTCCCAGTTCCGGCGGCAGCAGGCCGCTGGCATAGCGCACCGTCGGGTCCGGCACGCCCAGGACGGGCGCATAGAGGACCGGCACCCCCATCACCTCGACGGTGGCGTTGCGGAAATGCACCCGATGTTTGGCCTGGTCGTAGATCACGCGCTCGGCCTTGACCTGCCACAGGGGCGTGCGCTGTCCGGGCTGATTGCAGATCTTGCAGGGTGAATAGACGGTGTAGTTGGCGATCACCGTATTGCCGCCCACGCGCCGGGCATCGCGCGCCGCCAGCCGCCCATTCTTGCCGATCAGCGCGCCGAATCCCGACAGCGCGCCATCGCGCATATGGTCGGTCAGTACCACATGGTCGGCGAAGGCGACGTTGCCGTTCTGGTCCATCAGCACGACGTGCCCGCCCGCAGTCACCTTGTCGGCGTTGCGGTCATAATCCACCCGGTCGGCCATCAGCGTGTGGGCATCCTGGGTGATCTCGACATGACCAACGGCCGAGATGGTGCTGGTCTGATCGTCGTAGACGACCTCGTCGGCCTGCAGCAGCACCTGACCCGGCGGTGTCGCGGCCGGTTGTGCCTTCAGCGCGGGCCGAGTCGGGTACGATCCCGGACTCGGTGCCGGTGCGCGTGGGAACGGCTGTGCCAGGGCCGGTGCGGCCAAAAGGATCGCCGCACCCAGGGCGATGGACTTTCTCATCCATCCTCCTGGCTGAACACCAAGGTCATGCCGATCAGGATGGAGGCGAGGGCCGGCGCGGTCGCCGCCAGAAGCGTGGGCACCGCGCCCGAACGTCCCAGGACCGTGGTGAGGTCCTGAAAGAAGAAAACCGCAAAGCCACAGGCAGCGCTGAACAGGATCACCCTGGTCACCCCGCGCTCGCGGCCTGCGCGCAAGGAAAAGCTGGCCGCCATGAACACCATGGCGGCGAATAGCGCGGGCAGCGCATAAAGCGAATAGAGATAGAGCTGATAGCGCGTGGCCGAGAAGCCTGCTGCCTGGGCGGCACGGATATAGCCGGGCAAGTCCCAGAAGGACTGGGTATCGGGGGCAGCGAAGCTCTCCTGGATCTGCTGCGGGGTCAATGTGGTGGGCAGCCGATAGCTGTCGCGGTGCTCCGGTGCGTCACCCTTGGTGCCTGAGACCCAGGCGTCGGTCAATTCCCAGTAGCGGTCGTGCAAGGTGGCCGCGCGCGCATCGATGCGGCCCAGGAATTTGTCGTTGGCGCCATAAAGCAGCACCATCACGTCCGCCAGTTTCTCGCCCTGCTGGGCGACGCGCAGGGCATGGATCACCGACTGGCGGTTGGCGTCGCCTTGGCGCAGCCACAGCCCGTTGATCTGCACCGAAATCTGCGATTCCTCTCCTTTGACATAACGCGCCTCCAGCCGGGCGAATTCAGCGAACATGCGGGCAGAAACCGGCGTGAAGATGGTGACCGCGAAAATGCCAATGAGTATCGCCACCGCCAGCGGCGGCATCAAGAAGTCCCAGGCTGAAACGCCTGCCGCCCGGGTCGCCACCAACTCGTGCGAACGGGCCAGCCGGACAAAGGTGAAAACGCCGCCTAGCAGGATGGCGAAAGGCAGCATCTTCTGGCCCAGGTCGGGAAGCTGCAGCACCGCCATGCCGATGACCACCGAACTGTCGACATTGTGTCCAGCGGTGCGCTCGAACAGGTTGGCGACGTCGACTGAGAATGCCAGCACCAGGAAGGCCGCATAGACGATGGCTACGCCGATCAGGAACTGCTTGGCCAGATAACGGTAGAGCGTCCAGGACCAACTCATGCGCCTGCTCCGGCATCGCGGGCAGGATGGGGACGCAGTCGCGCCAGGATGGTCGCCGGGGTGAAGCCCGCCATGACCAGGATCGCGCCCACTGTCCCCGCCAGCGGCAGGATGTAGAACAGTGGAACCAGGGCGGAGTTGTTCTGGGCGATGCCGGCCACGCCATAGCCGGCGACGCGAAGACCGGCGGCTGCCACTGAGGCCAGAATCAGCCGCACCGCCATCTGGCCGCGCTGGCGTCCGGCCCGCAGGACGCCCGCCAGCGCGATCAGGCCGAAGGCCAGGCAGTAAAGGGGCTGTGACAGGCGATTATGCGCCTCGGCAAAGAATTGCTTGCGCAGGCGCGGCGTGATGCGGTCGCCTGGCCACAGGAGCTCGGGCAGATAGCGCTCATTGGTCTTGCGCTGGGTGATATGTGCGGGACCGGCAAACTGCTCCATGTCGATGGTGTAACGGGTGAAGCTGAGTGTCGAGAGGTGACTGCCGCCCTGGGTGCTTTGTTCTACCGTACCGTCCAGCATGATCAGGCGAGTACCCACCGGGGTCTGCGCCAGGATGCCCTTTTCGGCGATGTAGGTGATAGGTCGGGCCTTATCGCGGCTGTCATGCACCAGGATGCCGCGAATCTCGCCGTTATGGCTGATCTGGCGGATGAAGACGGTAAGGCCGGGCGCGGCGGGATTGAATTCGCCTTCGTTGAGCAGCGCGCCGGCCACGTCGGCGCGGATGTCCATCAGCTTGTCGCGCAGGATGCGCTGGCCGGCCGGCATCAGCCACAGCGCGCAAGCATAGGTCAGCACCATCACGATGGCGGCCGCCGCCAGCACCGGCACAGCAAGCTGGCGCAATGAATAGCCGGCCGAGGCCATCACCACGAGCTCGCTATCGCCGGATAAGCGCTGCAGGGTCATCAGCGCCGCGAAGAAGAAGGCGATGGGCAGTATGATCATCAGCAGTTGCGGCAGGAGCAGCATGATCAGATAGAGAAAGGTGGGCGCCGATTGGCCGCGGTTGATCACCAGGTCCAGCAGCGGCAGGATCGACACCAGCCAGATCACGCCCGTCATCAGGACCGTCAGCAGGACGACCGGACCCAGCAACTGGCGCAGGATATAAAGCGACAGGCGCGGCAGCCCGAGTGGCCGGAACCGGGGGCTCGTCGATCGGTCGGTCGGACCGCTCTGTCGCTGGGGATCGGCGACGTCCATGAATGCTCCTTGCCGGCCATCCGTTGGATTGCCGATGGGTTTCGGCCTAAGTTGGATTCGGCCGAAAATTAGCACCGCAGCCGCGATTTTCCCCAAAAAACCGCGGTCCACCCAGGAGATACAGCAATGCAGATTTCCTTTACAGCCCCCACCCCGAAAGCGGGTGAGGTGGCACAAGGTGCCTGGGTGGTGGCGGCCGGCGCGGATGGGGTTCTGCTGCCGGCCGCCGTGCGCGCTGATACCGCCTGTGACGGGGCCCTCAGCAGGGCATTGAAGGTTTCGACATTCAAGGGCAAGGCCGGCGAGTTCCTGGAGGTTCTGGCGCCGGCGGGCCTGAAGGCATCGCGCATCCTGCTGGCGGGCCTGGGTAAGGCCGACGCGCTGGACCAGAAGGGGCTGGAGACGCTGGGCGGCAAGATCGTTGCGCGCTTGCAGGCGGCCGGGGAAGGCGTGGCGACCTGGGAGCTTGAGGCGCCCAGCGGTATAACTATGAAGTCGGCACAGTTTGCCGCGCATCTGGCGCTGGGCGCGCGGCTGGCCGGCTACGCGTTCGACAAGTACCGCACCCGCAATCTGGAGGATTACCGCAAGAGCCTGAAGAATGTGCGTATTGCCGTTCGCGATCCGGCCGTGGCGAAAAAGGCTTTTGCCAGTCTCTCCGCGGTAGCGGATGGCATCTTCCTGGCGCGCGACCTGGTGAACGAGCCGCCGAACATTCTTTATCCGGCGGAATTTGCCCGCCGCGCCAGGGCGGCGCTGTCGAAGCTGGGCGTGAAGGTCGAGGTACTTGGCGAGGCGGAGATGAAGCGCCAAGGTTTTGGCGCGCTTCTGGGCGTGGGTCAAGGCAGCACCCGCGAAAGCCAACTCGTAGTGATGCAGTGGAACGGCGCGGCCCAAAGGGCGGGCTCGGGGGCGAAAAAAGCCAAGCCCATCGCCTTTGTCGGCAAGGGCGTGTGCTTCGATTCCGGCGGCCTGTCGCTCAAGCCCGGCGGGGGTATGATGGGAATGAAGGGTGACATGGCGGGTGCGGCCGCCGTTACCGGCACCATACTGGCGCTGGCCGCGCGCAAGGCGAAGGTAAATGCGGTAGGCGTGATCGGGCTGGTGGAGAACATGCCGGATGGGGGCGCCATACGACCCGACGACGTGCTGACATCGTTGTCGGGCCAAACTATCGAGGTGCTGAATACTGACGCCGAAGGCAGGCTGGTGCTGGCCGACGTGCTCACCTACACCCAGAGGCGCTTTGTGCCCCGCGCAGTCATCGACCTGGCCACCCTGACCGGCGCCATCATCCAGACGCTGGGTTTCGAGCATGCAGGCGTCTTTTCCAACGACGACAGGCTGGCCGACAGGTTGGCCGAGGCGGGCCGGCACACTGGCGAACGCGTCTGGCGCCTGCCGCTCGATCCTTTCTACGACAAGATGCTCAAGTCCAAGATCGCCGACATGAAGAATATCGGCGGGCCCAACAGCGGCGCGATCACCGCCGCACAGTTTCTGAAGCGCTTCATCGAGGGCGACACGCCTTGGGCGCACCTGGATATCGCGGGCGTGGCCTGGCAGGACGGCGAGCGCAAGCCCACCATTCCGTCCTGGGGCACGGGCTGGGGCGTTACGTTACTCGACCGGCTGGTGTGCGAGCATTTCGAGCGATAGCACCCCAGACGATGTGGCCTGAGAACTTATTTGTCAGGCATTTACGGAAGGAGAGGGTTGGCGCGCTTGACCGAAGCACTTTTCTATCATCTCGAGCGCCGGGCGCTGGAGGATGTGCTGCCGGGGCTGGTGGAGAAGTCGCTGGCCCGCGGCTGGAGGGCCCTGGTACGCGCCGATTCGGCGGAACGCTCCGACATGCTGGACACGCTGCTGTGGACCTATGACGACCGCAGCTTCCTGCCACACGCCCAGGCGGGCGACGGCGATCCCACTCGGCAGCCAGTGCTGATCTCGGTTGAGGACGTCAACCTCAATCGTGCCGAAATCGTGTTCTATGTCGGGGGCGTCTTGCCGGGCGACTGGGGGGACCTGAGAGACCTTGTCCGTGTCGTTCTCCTGTTCGACGGACGCGACGGCGAGGCGCTGGCGAGAGCCCGCGCGGCCTGGAAAGAGGCCAGGGCCGCCGGCTACGATGTCACCTACTGGAAGGAAAGCCCTTCCGGGAAATTTGAAAAGCAGGGTTAATGGGTTTTTTCAATTTCGATTTCGGCCTTGGCATCGGGTTCATCCTGATCATCGACCTGGCATTCGCCTGGCATGTGATCCGTACCGGCCGGTCTCCTCTCTGGATCGTGGTGATCGGCCTTCTGGGGCCGCTGGGCTGGGGCGCCTATGTGATCTTCGCGTTGCTGCCCGACATGATCGGGTCGAGCGCGGCGCGGCGGCTGGCCGACAATGTGATCAACACCGCCGATCCGGGCCGGGGTTATCGCGAGAAGAAGCGCAATGTCGAGCTGGTGGGATCGGTGGATTCCAAGCGCGAGCTGGCCGAGGAGTGCATCCGCATGCACCGGTTTGCGGATGCCATTGAGCTGTATGAAAGCGCGATGCAGGGGCCGCTGGGGGGCAATGATCCGGCGCTACTGAAAGGCCTGGCGCGGGCCAGGATGCTGTCGGGCGACGGGGCGGCGGCTGAGGTCCTGTTCCTGAAGCTGCGGGAAGTCGATCCGACGGCCTTCGATGCCGATGCCGAGCTGGATTATGCCCGCGCCCTGGCGCTGCAGGGCAAGAACGCGGCGGCGATCCAGCAGTATGAGAAAGTGGTGGCCCGCTATCCCGGGGAGGAGGCGCGCGCCCGCTTCGCGTTGCTGCTGGAATCGGAGGGCCAGGGCGCCCGCGCCCAGGCGCTGTATCAGGAGATCATCAAATCCGTCACCGGCGCCCCGTCCTATTACCGCGCGCGCCAGCGCGAGTGGCTGCAACTTGCGCGGCAGCATCTGAAATAGCTATTCCGCCTCGTCGTTGCTCTTTTTCGCGCGCGCCATCTTCGCCAGAAGCGCCGTCTCACGGTGCCAGCGCTTGAGCGGGCGCGCCGGATAGCCGCCGACATGCTCCCCCGGCCCGATGTCGCGGGTGACGCCCGACCGCGCCGCCAGCCGCGCGCCCGCGCCGATGGTGCGATGGTCGCTGATGCCCACCTGGCCGCCGATCAGCACCATCGGGCCGATCGTGGTCGAGCCGCCGATGCCCACCTGCGCCACCACCAGCGAGTGATGGCCGATGCGCACATTGTGGCCGACATGGATCAGGCTGTCGAAACGCACGCCGCGCTCGATATGGGTGTCGCCGATGGCGCCGCGATCGACGGTGCAGTTGGAGCCGAACTCGACATCGTCCTCGATCACGACGCGGCCAAGCTGGGGCACGCGGAGCAGGCCCGTCATCGACGGCACGAAGGAAAAACCCTGGTTGCCGATGGAATTGTTGGGCCCCAGGATCACCCGGTTGCCGATGATGGTGTGAGTGACGGTGCAGTTGGCGCCGATGCGGCAGTCGTCGCCGATCTGAACCCCCCGGCCGATCACCACATTGTTGCCGATATAGCAGTTCGATCCGACCTCAGCCCCCGGGCCGATTTCGGCGCCGGGGGAGATTTCGGTGCCGTCGCCCACCGTCGCTGTGGGATGCACCGGCACCGCCGCGCGCACACCGGCCGCCAGCGGTTTGGGCGGATAGAACATATGGCCGACCTGGGCGAAGGCCAGGCGCGGATTGGGCACCACCAGCAGCGGCACGCCATGCGGCATGGCGGCCAGCTTGTCATTGGTGATCACCAGGCTGGCATTGGTCACGACAAAGGCGTTGGCGAATTTGGCGTCGCTGAAGATGGAGACGTCGCCCGTCTCGGCGCTTTCCAGCGCGGCCACGTCGCGCAGTTCTAGCGCGGGATTGGTCCCCTTTTCCAATTCCGCGCCGATCTCGGCGGCGATCTGTGCCAGGGTGAAGGGGCCGGCCCGTTCGTAGAATCTGTCGTCGGTCATGCGGGGCGCACACTAATCCATGGCCAGACCCGCGCAACCCCGGTCATGCGCCGGCTGCCTCATAGGCTTCGCTGGCCGCCAGCCAGTTCTTTTCCGCCGCTTCCAGCTTGCGCGCCGCGTCGGCCCGCTTCCTGGAGACCGAGGCCGCCTTGGCCGGGTCGCGGGAAAAGAGCAGGGGATCGGACAGGGTCTTGTCCAGCTTGGCCAGTTCGGCGGTCAGGGCGGCAATCTGGCTTTCCGCCGCCGTCACCTTGTCCTTCAGCGGCTTGAGCTGGACGCGTTTCTCGGCGGCGCTGCGGCGGGCGTCTTCCTTCGATTCCCGCGGCTCCTGCGTGCGGGCCGCCTCGCTGCGCCGTGTCGGGGTGTTGTCGCCGGTCAGCAGATAGCGGCGATAATCGTCCAGGTCGCCCTCGAACGGCTCGACCTTGCCGTCCGACACCAGCAGCAGGCGGTCGGCGGTGGCCTCGATCAGGCGGCGGTCATGGCTGACCAGGATCACCGCGCCGTCGAAATCGTTCAGCGCCGTCAGAAGTTCGCTGCGCGCGTCGATGTCCAGATGGTTGGTGGGCTCGTCCAGGATCAGGAGGTTGGGCTTGTCGAGGGTGGAGAGCGCCAGCATCAGGCGCGCGCGCTCGCCGCCCGACAGCTTGCCGACCTGGGTGATCTGCTTGTCGGCGTTGAAGCCGAAGCCGCCCAGCGCGCCGCGCACCTGCTCCACCGTCAGCTTGGGGCGCAAGGCGTGCAGCGTCTGGATCGGCGTCAGCGACAGGTCCAGCTCTTCGGCCTGGTGCTGGGCGAAATAGCCGATCACCAGCTTGCGCGCGGGGGTGAACTCGCCGCCCATCGCCGCCAGCTTGCCGGCCAAGAGCTTGGCGAAGGTGGATTTGCCGTTGCCGTTCTTGCCCAACAGCGCGACGCGGTCCTGCGGATCGAAGCGCAGCGACAGGCCCGTCAGGATGGGATGGCCCGGCTCATAGCCGACGCTGGCGCGGTCCATCGTCACCAGCGGCGGCGATGCGGGCGTGGCCTCGGGAATGCGGATGGGGGCGACATGCTCGTCCACCGGCACGTCGATCACCGCCATCTTCGCCAGCATCTTCATGCGGCTTTGCGCCTGGCGGGCCTTGGACGCCTTGGCCTTGAAGCGATCGACAAAGGCCTGCATGTGGGCGCGGGCGGCTTCCTGCTTCCTGGCGAAGGCGGTGTCCAGCGCGCGCTGGGCGGCGCGGGTCTGCGAGAAGGTGTCGTAGTTGCCGGTGTAGAGTTTCACCTTGCCCCGTTCCAGGTGCAGGATGAACTCGCAGGCGCTGTTGAGCAGGTCGCGGTCGTGGGAAACGATCACCACCGTGCCGCGATAGCGGGTGAGGAAATTCTCCAGCCACAAGACGCCTTCCAGGTCGAGATAGTTGGTCGGCTCGTCCAGCAGCAAGAGGTCGGGAGCGGAGAACAACACGCCCGCCAATGCCACGCGCATGCGCCAGCCGCCGGAGAATTCCTTGCAGGGGCGCAGCTGATCCTCGGCGGAAAAGCCCAGGCCGGCCAGGATCTCGGCGGCGCGGGCCGGCGCGGTATAGGCGTCGATGGCGTCGAGCCGGGCATAGATCTCGCCCAGGCGGTGGCCGTCGGTTTCGGTTTCCGCCTCGGCCAGCAAGCGGGTGCGTTCGGCGTCGGCGGCCAGCACCGTGTCGATCAGGCTTTCGTCGGTGCCGGGCGCTTCCTGGGCCACCGATCCCACCCGCCAGGCCTGGGGCCAGCTTACCGAGCCATCGTCCGCATGGAGCTGGCCCAGGATCACCTTGAACAAAGTGGATTTGCCGGCGCCGTTGCGGCCCACCAGACCGATGCGGCGGCCGGCCGGTAGGTTGGCCGTGGCCCCGGACAGGATTTCCCGGCCGGCGATCCGGACGGTGATATTCTCGAAGGACAGCATGGGCGGCCTTATAACCTGTCATGGCCCGCCAGCAAGGCCACAGGGCCGCAGCGCGTGCGGGCCACCCGGCGGGACTGTCCAGCGGCATGGGGGACAGGCGCGGGACAAGACCGGCCTTGCGCAATTTAATTGTGCGCGCTGATTTTTCCTCCCTCCCCACTTTGTCCAGCGGGGGTCCAGCGGGCGCGGCGCGCGCCAACCTTTGGCATATCCGTGACATCGGCGCGGCCGAGGGCGTCCGGCCTGTCCACGAAAATCGCTGGACAGGGCCGGGCGGCGGAGCGTGGACAGCGGGTGGACAGCGCGGCTTGGTGGACATCTCATGACGCCCATTCTAGCGCAGGCCGGAAGGCAGGCGGATAAGTTGTAATCCCGCGGAAAGATGGCGAACTTGCGCCATCGGCAAACCCGGCTATAAGGCGGCTCAAAATTCCCCACATGGAGACTCAAATGGCCGTCGAGCGCACTCTTTCGATCATCAAGCCGGACGCGACCCGCCGCAACCTGACCGGCAAGATCATCGCCAAGTTCGAGGAGGCGGGCCTGCGTATCGTCGCCAGCCGCCGCATCCGCCTGAGCCAGGCCGATGCCGAAGCCTTTTATGCGGTCCACAAGGAGCGGCCCTTCTTCAAGGACCTGGTGAAGTTCATGGTCTCGGGCCCCGTGGTGGTGCAGGTGCTGGAAGGCGAGAACGCCATCCAGAAGAATCGTGACGTGATGGGCGCCACCAATCCCGCCAACGCCGCCGCCGGCACCATCCGCAAGGAATTCGCCGAGTCGATCGAGGCCAATTCGGTGCATGGCTCGGACGCGCCGGAGACCGCCGCGAATGAGATCAGGTTCTTCTTCCGGGATTTGGATATTGTGGGGTGAGGTGCGACCGGCGGCGCTTAGCGACAGCGTAGCGGCGCGCGGGCAAATCGGTCCAGTGGACCGATTTGAGCACCGAACGCCCTGAGCACAAGCGAAGGGCCGGGGAGGCCGCCCGCCCGAACGCCCTGAGCACGAGCGAAGGGCCGGGGAGGCCGCCCGCCCGAACGCCCTGAGCACAAGCGAAGGGCCGGGGAGGCCGCCCGCCCGAACGCCCTGAGCACAAGCGAAGGGCCGGGGAGGCCGCCCGCCCGAACGCCCTGAGCACAAGCGAAGGGCCGGGGAGGCCGCCCGCCCGAACGCCCTGAGCACAAGCGAAGGGCC
>JBDZVS010000001.1:344729-761243 GCA_040255825.1 Hyphomicrobiales bacterium
GCCCTGAGCACAAGCGAAGGGCCGGGGAGGCCGCCCGCCCGAACGCCCTGAGCACGAGCGAAGGGCCGGGGAGGCCGCCCGCCCGAACGCCCTGAGCACAAGCGAAGGGCCGGGGAGGCCGCCCGCCCGAACGCCCTGAGCACAAGCGAAGGGCCGGGCGAAAACACCGTTGCTTTCTGATAGAGGCTCCCGTCCGCACGGGAGCCTTTTTCATATGGTCGTCATGGCCCGCGTATGCGGGCCATGACGGAGGGGAGCGAGATTTTGGCCTCGCGCATCCTGAGCTTGTCGAAGGATGGCCCGGTTCAGTATCGGCAAGAAACTGGATGGCCCGCATGCGCGGGCCATGACGGAGAGAGTGATGCGCGGGCCATGGCGGAGAGGGGCCATGGCGGTAAGGGGCGAGCAGGGCATCGGCTGAAACCGGATGACCCCGGACGTCCGACTGCGCTTCGCGCGGCTCGGGCCGGGCCATGACGACCTCACACAAAGATCGTCATGGCCCGCGCATGCGGGCCATCCATTGTGACTTGAAATTGCAGGGTGCGTATCGCGGAATGCGGTATGCGCCCTGAACGCATGTATTGGGTCTATATCCTCGCCAGCGCGCCGAACGGCACGCTTTACATTGGCATGACCAATGATTTGGGCCGGCGTGCTTACGAACACCGCGAGGGGCTGGTCGAAGGGTTCACCAAACGGTACGACATCAAGGCGCTGGTTTATTTTGAGGCTTTTGCCACCGCGGCGGATGCCATTCAGCGGGAAACGCGGCTCAAGAAATATCCACGCGCCTGGAAGGTGAACCTGATCCTGCGCGATAATCCCGGCTGGCGCGACCTTGCCGAAGGCTTGAATGGGTGAAACTGGATGGCCCGCATGCGCGGGCCATGACGGAGAGGGCGAGAGGCATCTGGGTGAGGTCGCCGCAATGGTTGAAACTGGATGGCCGGACGTCCGACTGCGCTTCGCGCAGTTCGGGCCGGGCCATGACGAATGGGTAAGTGGGGGATGACAAGGCAGAGAGGCAATCGGGCAGGCGATCTTGCGCAATCGCTGAACGGGTGAGACCGTAGGGATGGCTCCGCCACCCCGATCGCTGCGCGACCGGACGGGCCATGACGAGGAGCGCGAATGCAAGGCAAGACCGTCGCCATCACCGGGGCGACCAGCGGCATCGGCGAAGTCGCGGCGATCCGGCTGGCGGAAATGGGCGCGCACATCGTCTTCACCGCCCGCGACCCGGCGCGCGCCGAGGCCGCCATGGCGAAACTGCGGGCGGCGAACCCGGCCGCCGACCATGCCGCGATCCTGGCCGACCTGTCGCGGCTGTCGGAGATGAAGCGGGTCGGGGCCGATCTGGCGGCGCTGCCGCGCGTCGATGTGCTGATCAACAATGCCGGGGCGCTGTTCAACCGGCGCCGCGAAACTGCCGATGGGCTGGAGATGACCTTCGCCCTGAACCACATGGCCTATTTCGTGGTCACCAACCTGGTGTTGCCGCGCCTTTCCTCGGGCGCGCGCATCGTCAGCGTGGCGTCGGGCGCCCATCGCAGCGCCCGGCTGGACCTGGATGACCTGCAGGCGCGCAAGGGCTATCGCGGCTTTTCGGTCTATGCCAATTCCAAGCTCTGCAACATCCTGTTCACGCGCGAACTGGCGCGGCGGCTCAATAGTGGGATGGGGCCGGCGGGCGTCACCGCCAACTGCCTGCATCCCGGTTTCGTCGCCACCCGCTTCGGCGACCAGTCCGGCGGGTCGCTGCGCTGGCTGCTGCAACTGGCCAAGCCGGTCGCGGCCATCGCGCCGCAAGAAGGGGCCAGGACCATCATTCACCTGGCGGCGTCGCCGGAGGTGGAGGGCATCAGCGGCGAGTATTTCTATCAGTGCCGCATCGCAAGCCCCACCCCCGCGGCGCGTGACGATGACGCCGCGCGACGGCTGTGGGAGATTTCGGAGAGGATCGCGCGGGAGAAGGGATGAGCACAGAAGAGTGAGCACAAAGGATATGATCCTTCGCGCCGTCGCGGCGGTGCTGTGGAGCGTGGCGATCTTCGAGATTTTCGGCGGGGCGTTCGTCTGGCGCTACCACTACGACAGCCACCGTCAGCTTCAGAGCCATCTGGCCGACTTCATCAATGCCTACAATTACGGCCGGCGTCTTAAGACCCTCAAAGGCCTCACCCCTACGAGTACATCTGCAAAATCTGGACAACAGACCCGAACCGATTCACACTCGATCCGATCCATCAAATGCCGGGACTAAACACCTAGCCCAGCATTTTGCGGGTGACTTCGAACAGATTCGGCGAGATGCCGGCCTGCGCCTGGATGGCCTCCAGTTCGTGGCGCATCAGGGCCTGGCGGCCGCCGTCATAGCGCCGCCAGCTTTCGAAGGCGCCGGCCAGCCGCGCAGCGACCAGTGGATTGATGGGGTCGAGCGCGCGGATCGCCGCGCCCACCAGCCGGTAACCCGCGCCGTCCGCGCCGTGGAAGCGCAGATGATTGCCGCTGAAGGCGCCCATCAGCGCACGCACCCGGTTGGGATTCCTGATGTCGAAGGCGGGATGCTTCATCAGCGCCTTTACCGCCTCGGCCGTGCCGGGCAGGGGGGAGCCAGCCTGCAGCGCCATCCATTTGTCCAGCACCAGCGGGTCGGCGCGGAAGCGGTCGTGGAAATGGGTGAAGGCCGCGTCGGTCACGGGCGATTCCATGCGCGCCAGCGCCGCCAGGCCCGCGATCATGTCGGTCATGTTGCCGGCGGTGCGGTAATGGGCGTCCGCCAGCCCCGCCGCCGCCTCGTCGTCCGCCGCTGTCAGATAGCGCAGGCAGGCGTTGCGCAGCGCGCGCTTGCCGGCGCTGGCCGCGTCGGGACTGTAATCGCCCTCGACCCGCATATGCTCATACAGTTCGGCCAGCCTCTTGCCATGCGCGGCGGCGACATCGCGGATCAGCGCGGTGCGCGCGGCATGAAGGCCGTCGGGATCGACCGGCGTGGCCGAGCGGGTGGCCATCTCGTTTTCTGTGGGCGGCATCAACATCTGCGCCGCGAAGGCAGGGTCCTCGGCGGCGCGGGCCAGCGCCTCGCCGATGGCGTCCAGGTAAAGCCCGTCGCAGTGTTTCGGCTTCGATGCGCCGGCGCGCGCCGCACCCGCCATCTCCATCAGGATGTCGGCCGCCAGCACCTGACCGCATTCCCAGCGGTTGAAGGCATCGCCGTCGCGCCCCATCAGGTGCGCCAGCGCCTTGCGGTCCAGTGGCGTCCTGAAGATGGCGGGCGCCGAGAAGCGCCGCCCCAGCGAAAGCAGCGGCGGCTGTGCGACGCCGGTGAAGACGAAGCGCTGCCGTGCCTGCGTCAGTTCCAGCACCCGTTCGCTCGGCCCCGTTTGGTTCTCGCCTTCCAGCGTCAGCGGCAGGGCCGCTCCCGCCTCGTCCACCAGCCCCATGCGCACCGGAATGTGCAGGGGCTTCTTGTCCGTCTGGCCCGGGGTCGCGCCCAGCGATTGGGACAGTTCCAGGACATAGGTCTGGGCGGCCGGGTCATGCACGCCGGTCGCGGTGACCACCGGCGTGCCAGCCTGGCGATACCATAGCCGGAACTGGCTCAGGTCGCGGCCGCAGGCATCCTCGAAGCACTTGACCCAGTTCTCGATGGTGGTGGCTTCGCCGTCATGGCGTTCGAAATAAAGATCGGTCGCCTTGCGATAGCCCTCGTCGCCCACCAGCGTCTTGAGCATGCCGATGACCTCGCTGCCCTTTTCGTAGATGGTCGATGTGTAGAAATTGTTGATCTCGATATAGCTTTCGGGCTGCACCGGATGCGCCAGCGGGCCCGCATCCTCGGGAAACTGGCGCGAACGCAACGCCCGCACATCCTGGATGCGTTGGACGGCGTGGCTGCGCATGTCGCCGGAAAAGCTCTGGTCGCGGAAAACGGTCAGCCCCTCTTTCAGCGAGAGCTGGAACCAGTCGCGGCAGGTGATGCGGTCGCCCGTCCAGTTGTGGAAATATTCGTGCGCCACCACGCCCTCGATGCGGGCATAGTCGTCGTCGGTAGCGGTCTCGGGCGAAGCCAGCAGCACCTTGTCATTGAAGATGTTGAGGCCCTTGTTCTCCATCGCGCCCATGTTGAAGGCGCTGACCGCCACGATCATGAAGATGTCCAGGTCGTATTCGCGGCCGTACGCTTCCTCGTCCCATTTCATTGCCCGCTTGAGCGACTCCATCGCATAGCGGGCGCGCGGCTCGTTGCCGTGCTCGACATAGATCGCAAGCTCGACGGGGCGGCCCGTCATGGTGACGAAACGGTCGCGGATGCCGCCCAGATCGCCCGCCACCAGCGCGAACAGATAGGACGGCTTGGGGAAGGGATCGTGCCAGACCGCAAAATGGCGGCCCGCGTCCAGCCGGCCCGCATCGACGCGATTGCCGTTGGACAGCAGCACCGGATACTGTTCCTCGTCCGCCTCGATGCGTACGGTGAAGACCGACAGATTGTCCGGCCGGTCCAGGAAATAGGTGATACGGCGAAAGCCCTCTGGCTCGCACTGGGTGCAGAACATCCCGTTGGAAACGAACAGGCCCTCGAGCGCGGTGTTGGCGACGGGAGAAATCTCGCTGACGACTTCCAGAATGAAGCGGTCGGGTACGCCGGGGATGGTCAGGGTTTTGTCGTCCACCAGATAGCCGGTGGCATTCAGCGTATGCCCGTCCAGCGCGACCGACAGCAGCTTTTGCTCCTCGCCCTGCAGCACCAGCGGACCGGATTCATCTGGGGTCGCATGACCGGACGGCGTCGCTGCGCTCGCCTGGCCGATGCTCCCGCGCCGCTCGATTTCCAGCCGCGCCGTGACGCGCGTCGCTTCGGGGTCCAGCGCGAAATCCAGATGCACGGTGGTAATGCGGAATTCGGGCGCGCGATAGTCGGCAAGATGGGTGGCGCGTGGTTCTTCGGTCCGCATGACGGTCTCGCAAATCGGGATGGGCAGACTTATAGACCGCCCCGCTCCGTCCGGCACCGGAAAATCAATAGACTTGCAGGATCGTCACCCCCCGGCCCTGCCCGACCTGGCGATAGATGCGCAAATAGCGGCTTTTTTCGCCGTCGCGTTCCCGCCGCCAGGCAAACCGGCCGGGCCGGGGCGCATGCAGCACGACATACTTCACACGGGCGGCGGCGAGTTGGCGGCGCTGTGCCTCAAGGTCGCGTGTCTCCAGCCGGTCCAGCAGCGATGCCCCCATCCGGCGCGCGGTTTCTCCTGCCACGATCGGCCGGCCATGGCACGCCGACAACATCATATAGGCGTTGCCGTTCTCGTAGCCGCCGGGCAGGTCCAGCACGCCGAAGCCCGTATCCGGATCGGCGGCGATCCTGGCCAGCGCTGGTGGACAGGTGGCAGGCGTCAGCGCGATGGCGGATGGCGCCGGCCAGAAATCCACCAGCATCAGGATCGCGGCGAAGACGGCGGCGGCCCGCACCAGCGGCGGGCGGCTGAAGGCCAGCAGCAGGGCCTGGCCCACGCCCAGACCCAGGAACAGATAGACCATCACCACGGCGCGCGCCGGGGTTCGGACATTGGCGAAAAAGGGCAGTTTGGAGAGCGCCGCGCTGGGCATATGCATCCAGGTCAGGACATGGCCGCCGACATGCAGGCAGTCGCCGCTGGCGATGGCGGCGAAAAAGATCATGCCGCCCAGCGCATAGCGGAGAAGCCGGCGATCGTCATCCGCCGCCCGGCGCGTCATCCACAGCGCGACGGCGAAAACGGCCGGTGCGACAAGCCCAAGATAGACCGTGCCCTCCCAGGCATTGCCGGTCAGCGCCGCATAGATGGTCCTGCCCCATGCGGCCAGCAGATGCGTCGGCGGGAAAGCGAAATAGGCCGCCACGTCCGCCACGAACATGTTGTTGCCCACATAATAGAGACCGCCATTCAGGCCGGACATTGCCATCGGTATCAGCCAGGGCAGCAGCAAGGCGGCGGCGCCGGTGCAGACCAGCGTGGGGGCGGCGAAATTCCAGCCCCAGGGCCAGCGGCCTGCGCGCACCCGCAGGTACAACAGATGGAAAGCCATGAAATAGAAAAGATAGAAGAAATAGTACCAGCAGGAGAGCGCACTCAGCGCATCGAGCAAGGCCGCCAGTGCCAGCAGGACAAGGCTGCGGCGCTCCAGCGCCGCCAGGTAGCAGAGCACGAACAGCGGCAGGAACGTGATGGTGCTGACATGGGCGTGGTGCATCGCCTGCGCCACATGCCAGGGATTGAAGGCGAAGATCATGCCCGCCGCCGCCGCTGCCGGATCGCGCCCTGGCGCCGCCTTCATCAGGCGCCGCGCCAGATAAAAGGCGCTTACCGCGGACAATGGAAACGACGCGAGCAGGGTCAGGTTGTGCAACGTCACCAGCGTGGCGAAATCGCCGCCGAACAGCCGCGCCAGCAGCGCCACCACCGCCACCTGTGGATAGGCGAAGGAGTGATAGTAAAGCGGCGTGCCTTCGGGAAAGCGAATCAGGTCGGTGTGGAAAAAGGCGTTCCAGCCGGCGGCATTGGCTGCATGCCAGCTGTTCCACATATCCTGCATATTGTCTTCGGGCGGCCCCAGCAGCGCATCGGACAAATGCGGCAGGAACGGCCAGAACCACAGGATGGTCAGCAGCGAAAACCCGGCCAGCGCCAGCAATCCGCGCACCGCGTGCGCCTGTGTCGCTGAAAGGGGGCGCCGCTCGATCCCGGCCGGCAGATCGAGCGTCGTCATCCTCGCTCTCCGTCGTGCCCGGGCTCAGCCGGCGCGCTTGACTTCGGACAGGATATCCTGGGCGCGATGGGCCAGTTCGGCAAGCACGTTGGGCATGTCTTCACCGGACTTGCGGGCCCAGTCGACCAGCGCGCTGGCGAAGGTGGCCAGTTGCGGCGCATAGGCGATCAGTCGCGCCTGTTCCTCGATCTTGAGCGGATCGAGGTCATATTCGGCGCCCGGCACGCGCCAGCCGCCCCATTCGGTTTCGCCCGTCACCACGACCGGATAAGTGCCCGGCACCGGATGGCGGGCGCAGTCTTCCGCCGGCTGCCACTTGTTGCGGGCGCGGATCACGCGCCAGTTGCGGGCGGCTTCGACGCCGCGATCGCCAAGCGGCTCTTCGCTGAGCAGTTCCTCGGCGGCGAATTCCCGCCCCAATCCGACATCATAGTGGATGCGGATGGGTTCATCGATGCCCTTGGCCCAGTGCGGTACGACATGCTCGACCAGCGCCCAGGTGCCGACCGGCTTTACATAGACTCGCTGGTTCTTGTGGAACTGGGCCTTTGCCATGGATACGGAATGTCTCGATTTTGCGGTCCCAGCTTAGAGCCCCGCTGTTAAGTCGCGGTTAAGACGACTACGCGGTTCGAGCGGAATGGGCAGAATCCAAGCCTGCAGAGTGAAAATGCGCTCCTGCGAGCCCTCGCTAGGCCTGAGCTCTGGCTGCGGCCGCGCCCCGGCTGGGGCGGGCAGTTTCGAACGCCGGGATGATGGAGGAATTGCCGATAGCTACAGGCAGATGAGGTGGCGACTTTAAGATTTCAAACTCAAAACAGCCGTCTTTATCTCGTTGGGTGCGGTTGGATCCAACACGATCACCCCACGTTCCTTTTTGCCTACGAGCTTTGGTTCTTTTGCAGAATTATCGTAGATAAGCGCGAAGTCCGCTTGATCGAGAAACCACGGCAATTGCTTAAAAGACCTTTTCCGGCGCTCGATAATCTTTTGCGTGGGCACATTGTGTCCGCCTTCTTTTACGCGATTGCGCACTCGTTCGATATTCATGCGCTCTGTTTGGAGTGCCACATATAATAGCCTAATCTCGAAGCCATGCGATTTAGCGAGGCGCACAAGTCTGCGGTATTTCGGTGTCGAAAGAACTGTTTCAACACCTACTGTCTTATAAGTGCGGACGGAAATGCGCAGCCATTTCTGAATTCGGTCGAGCGTTTCGCGATTGGCAGTGTCCGAGGCAAGATGTTCTTGTTTGGCGATATGTTCGGTCAAAATGTCAGGATTAATAATCCAAACAGAACGCCCAAAGTCTTTGATATCGGTGCGGCCGTATAGGGTGCTTTTACCCGAACCATTTGGACCGGCCACGATCCACAAGCGCGGCTTTTCAAGCGAAAGCATGAGTTGCGCGTTATTTCTTTTTCTTCAATGCAGCGTTGACATTGCTACGGAAGGCCTTTCCAAGATCGCTGGCGAAGGTGCTGCTATTCGCGCTAACCGTGTGAATGGTGATGAATTCGCCGGTCTTGCTATTTCGAAAGATGGTTTTCTCTTTCCAGCGACCTTTTCCCGGATTTATAGGCCGTTCAACTACTTTCGCCATTTTCGTTCCATCCATCTTTTTGAAAGATACCATAGATTTTGAAGCGTCGTTTCATTTTATCAAGCTGCCCTGGAGCCAGTGGAGTTCCTTTGCCAGCTCCACATTTTTCCCGATCACGATGATGGCCAGGAGCGGCGCGGTCTCGGCTGCCACCGCCAGGCCGGCCAGGTCGGTGATACGCAACTCCTGGTCGGGGCGGGCGGCGTTGGCGACGATGGCCGCCGGTTCGCCGGGCGGGCGTCCCGCCGCCAGCAGGGCCCGGGCAATCTCGCCGGCGAACTTGCGGCCCATGTAGAACACCAGCGTCGGCGCGCCGCGGCTGACCGCATCCCAATCCAGCCGCGTCAGCTTTCCGTCGCTGCCATGACCGGTGATGAAGGTGACGGCGTGGTTGGTATCGCGATGGGTGACGGGAATGCCGGCATAGGCCAGGCCGCCGATTCCCGCGGTGATGCCGGGAACGATGCGGAATGGTATTTGTGCCCGCGCCAGCGCCTGGGCTTCCTCGCCGCCGCGGCCGAAGACGAAGGGATCGCCGCCTTTCAGCCGCAGCACGCGCTTGCCGTCCTTGGCCAGCCGCACCATCGTTTCGGAAATCTCGTCCTGCTTGCAGGAACGGGCGCCCGCGCGCTTGCCGGCATAGATTTTCTCGCCCGGGGCCAGGGCCAGCAGTGCCGGGTCCACCAGCGCATCGTGCAGGATCACATCGGCCTGGCCCAATGCCTTCAGCCCCAGCGCGGTGACCAGGCCGGGATCGCCCGGACCGGCACCCACCAGCCAGACCCAGCCGGGCCGCAGGTCCGGCAAATCCAGGGCGGCAAGAGCGTCAACCATGTCACATCCAGATCAATGTCGGTCAGAGTTCAATCACGTCGGCCGTCTGGGCCAAGGCCGCTGCGGCTGCGATGGCTAAAGGCCCGAAAGCGCCTTCAGCAACGCGGCATGGAAGCGCGCCGGATCCTGGATCTGGGGCGAATGGCCCAGGTCGGCGAATTCGATCAGCCTGCCATGCGGGATCATCCTTATCGCCTCTTTCGCCAGCACCGGATAATTGCCCAGAGTCTTGCGCAGCGCGGGCGGCGCATATTGCTTGCCCGGCGCGGTGTTGTCGTGGTCGCCGACGATCAGCACCACCGGCATGGCGAAGTGGGCGAATTCGTGGATCACCGGCTGGGTATAGATCATGTCGTAGGTCAGGGCGCTGTTCCAGGCCACGACATTCTTGCCGGGACCGCGATACAGGCCCGCCAGCATCTGCACCCATTTCTCGTATTCCGGCTTCCAGGTGCCGGCATAATAGGTGCTGCGCTCATAGGCACGGATGCCATCGGCGCTGGTCTTCAGCTGCGCTTGGTATTGCGCGTCCACGCTGCGCCAGGGCACGCCCTTGGCGCGCCAGTCCTCCAGCCCCAGCGGGTCGACCATCACAAGCTGTTCGGTGGCGGCGGGAAAGGTCAGGGCATAGCGGGCCGCCAGCATGCCGCCCATCGAATGGCCCATGATGATGGCGCGCTTGATGCCCAGCGAGTCCAGCAGCGCATGGGTATTCCCCGCAAGCTGCTCGAAGCTGTACTGGTAATGGGCGGGCTTGGTGGATTTGCAAAAGCCGATCTGGTCCGGCGCGATCACCCGATAGCCGGCCCCGGTCAGGGCGCGGATGGTGCCTTCCCAGGTGGCGGCGCAGAAATTCTTGCCGTGCAGCAGCACGATGGTGCGTCCGTTTGGCCTGGCCGGCGCCACATCCATATAGGCCATGTCCAGTTTCTGCCCCTGAGAGGTGAAGCGAAAGTGGGAGACCGTGAACGGATAGGCGAAGCCTTCCAGCATCGGACCATAGGCCGGACCATCATCGGCCAGGGCGGGGGCGGTCACGGCCAGCAGAGCGGCAAGGGCAAGCGGATATTTCATGGCCGGACTTTACGCCTTGTCGCCCAAAGGGAAAGAGTGTGATGCTGGGTCAAGAGGCGAGGGGAGTCTGTGATGGATCGCCGGGAATTGATGGCGCTTGGGATCGCGGCCGCGGCCCTGCCGGGTCGGGCGCTGGCCGACACAGTGGTGGAGGGCGATGGCGTGATACCAAGCGATCCGAAAGAAAATCTCGTCCTGTGGCCCGGCGTTCCGCCCGGTGGCGAAAATCTGAAGCTGCCGCCCATCCGCGTCACCAACCATGAGCCGCCCTATATCACGCCGGTCGACCGGGCTATCGACCAGGTGGGCATCCCGGTGATGAATGTCCTGCGGCCCGAGCGGCCGGACGGCTCGGCCCTGATCATCGCGCCGGGCGGTGGCTATGTCCGCGAGATGCTGGACTTCGAGGGCATGGATGTGGCGCGCCGCTTCAACAAGGCGGGCGCGACCTGTTTTGTGCTGCGCTACCGCCTGCCGGGCGAAGGCTGGGGCCGCCGCCAGGACGTGCCGCTGCAGGATGCCCAGCGCGCCATGCGGCTGGTACGGTTTTATGCGACGCATTACGGTATCGATCCGGCGCGCATCGGCTTCATGGGCTTTTCGGCGGGCGGCCACGTCGCGGCCTCCATCGCCACGCGCTTTGCCGCCGAGGTCTATACGCCGGTGGACGGCGCCGACCGGACGGATGCGCGGCCCAGCTTTTCGGTGCCGATGTATCCGGTCATCACCATGGGCGAAGGTTGCCATGCCGGCTCGCGCGACCATCTGCTGGGCGCCGATCCCTCCGCCGACTTGATCGCCGCCTATTCCTGCGAGAGGACGGTGACGGCCGACACGCCGCCGACTTTCCTGTGCCTGGCGTCCGACGACACGACCGTGCCGCCGCTGCCCAATGCCATGGTCTATTACCTGGCGCTTCAGCAGGCGAAAGTGCCGTCCGAAATCCATCTGTTCGAGGTGGGTGGTCACGGCTTCGGCCTGGCGCGCGCAGTGGGCAAGCCCTGTGCGGTGTGGCCCGATCTGGTGCTGGCCTGGGGCCGTCAGCATAACTTCTTCAAGGCTTAAGGGCTTCAAGGCTTAAGCGGCGCGGCGCAGGCGCACGAAATCCAGCGCCTCATCGAGCACGGCGATCCCCGCGCCGTCGCGCATGGCGTTCTCGCTGAGATGGCGGCGGAACAGCCGCGCGCCGGGACGGCCATTGTAAAGGCCCAGCATCGGCTTGATCAGCGGATGCAGCCGCGCGCCGTCCTTCAGGCGGCGGGCGACATGCTGGCGATAGGCGGCGACCGCGCCATCCAGGTCCACAGGCGCGGCGCCGAAGAAGCGCGAATCGACATGGGCCAGCAGCGCCGGATTCTGGTAAGCGGCGCGGCCCAGCATCACGCCATCGACATGCGCCAGGTGCGCCGCCGCCTGGTCCAGGTCGGCGATGCCGCCATTGACCAGGATGGTCAGGTCCGGCCGCTCGCGCTTGATGCGATAGATCAGTTCGTAATCCAGTGGCGGAATGTCCCGGTTTTCCTTTGGCGACAGGCCCGCCAGCCAGGCCTTGCGGGCATGCACGGCAAAGACGGTGACGCCCGCATCCGCGCAGGCCCCAATCAGCGCCCGCAGCGCCTGCTCCGGCTCCTGGTCGTCCACACCGATGCGGCATTTGATGGTGACGGGGATCGATACGGCCGCCCGCATCGCCGCCGCGCAGTCGGCGACAAGCCGCGGCTCGCGCATCAGGCAGGCGCCGAAGCGGCCCGACTGCACCCGGTCGGAGGGGCAGCCGACATTCAGGTTCACCTCGTCGTAGCCGAAGTCTTCGGCAATGCGCGCCGCCTGGGCCAGCCGCACGGGATCGCTGCCGCCAAGCTGCAACGCCACCGAATGCTCGAAGGGGTCAAAGCCCAGCAACCGCGCGCGATCGCCATGCAGTACCGCTTCGGCCGTCACCATCTCGGTATAGAGCAGGGCGTGGCGCGTCAGGCAGCGATGCAGCACCCGGCATGGACTGTCGGTCCAGTCCATCATCGGGGCGACAGCGAAGACTTTTCCCTTATGTGTCAAGTTGTTAACCCGTATGCGCGCGGCACAACCGGAAGCAGGGGCCAGGCATGCGCACAGAAATTCACCTCTGTTCACGGTTGTTTCGGCCTTCACTGCACGCGGACGCACAGGTTGGCAAGCTTTGTCCAGCTTCCGTCAGGCAATTGGCGAGTCCAGATACCCCTGGCCTGTCGCATGACCCTGCCGTCGGTCATCAATCCGATGGTCGGGTTCCCGGACTGACAAGCCTACGCCGTACAGGTCGCTTGTCGAAGTCGACGACCGAACTGCGCAAGACACGCCCAGCGGGGTCGACGCTGAGGCGCGCGCGGCGCTTGCCATAGAAAAAGGTCAGGCGAAGCTCCCCCTCATGGACATCGGCGCCCCGCTCGCAAAGGCTGGTGATGGCGCTGCTGCGCATGAGCGCCGGTATATCCGATGGGGCGATCCCCAGAAGTTCGCCGAGCAAGGCGGCGTCGACAAGTATATCGCTTCCGGCAATCTCGACGGTTGCTGCCTGGCCCTGCGTACTCATTTACGCCCCCGCTGACCGGGCGATTCCGACGGGCGCCGGCCAATCCAGGCGGGCGGATCGCTGGCAGGGAAGGATTCCCACGAAGCTTGCGATACGACGTCCCATTCGCGATGATCTTGCCGCGTCTTCCCCGCCGGCGCTGTGCCGACATCCGGCCGGTAGCCGGACCTGCGGCGCCGTGAACGTTTTACCAAGACGGGCCTCCTTCGATTGTGCAAAGGGACGTCTTCTCGATCATATCCCTTTCAGGAGCGGTTTCAATCGCACGGCCCCTCCAATCGCGGCCGGAACACAACGCCCGTCTCTTATGCAACCGGCTTGCAAAGGCGATGCAACAGCACATTGAACCGTCGCCATCCGTTCGGATCATCCTTTCGCAGCAATGCGCAAGCCTGGCCCGCAAGGCGGCAGGCAGCGTCCGCCTGACCTGCGGCCGCCAACGCCTCAAGGCTGGATAACAAAAGCTCGACCAACCCGGTGGGAGCTTTCGGCCTTCCAGAAAACGCGACGTTGTCCGGACTCACCAGCCGCCTCCATCGGCAATGCCAAGGTGCCGCTTTGCGTCCGTGCTCATCATCGCGGGTGTCCATGGCGGATCATAGGTCAGTTCAACCTCGACCGACGTTACAGCGGGCACCGAGCCGGCCGCCTCTCGTGCTCCATCTGCCAGATAGCTCGTCGCCGGGCATCCGCGCGTTGTGGTCGTCATGGTGATGTGGGCGGCCGCGCCCTCGAGCGCGACCGCGTAAACCAGGCCAAGGTCAACGATGTTGTAGCCAAGCTCCGGGTCGATCACGAAGCGCAGCGCCTCCTTGACCTGTTCCGCGAGTTCCGGTTGGGCCTCGTCCGTCATGCCGGTGCTCCCTTCGCCGCGCCCACCCGTATGAGAATCTTGTAAGTCGTCCCGTCCGCCTCAAAGCCGCCGCGCCAGCTATGCCCGCGCTTTGCCAGCTCGGGCAGAAGGAACAGCGGCTCGCGGCAAAGCAGAGCCGAGAGAACCTGACCAGGGGCCATCGTTTCGAGCGCGGCCAGGATTTTGACCATCGGCTCCGGCGGGTCCAGGTCGCGATTGTCCTGTTGCTGCACGGGCTCGGGCCAGCCGCGGCCGTCCGACGGCCCATCCGCGACCGCGACGTCGCCGGGCGGCTTTGCCGACGGCGAGAACAGCACTTCCCAGTCGCCGCCCGCCAGCTCCCTGGTTTCATGGCTAAAGCCCTTGGACGCCAGGACATGCAACAGGGGCGTGGGCTTGAAGGTGGCCAGCAGTCGCAGCCCTTCGCCGGGCTTGAGCGTATTGACGGCCGCCATGATCTGTTCGAACGGCTCGCCGCCTGCACGCAAGACCGGTCGTACATCCACTTCCACAAAGGTATTTGTCACGTTGTCCTCCTTTCGGGCATGTTGAGTCGGGACAAAAGAAGCAGCGGCGGATGCGGGCCGGCGACTGTGCGCAATGTGTCCTGCACATTCGCCAGGCGCCGCGTTCGCAGCAATTGAACAACGATCGCGACGGTGGCGATCGCCATGGCGACGGCCGCGACGCGAAATGCAAGCGATTGATCGAGCATGAGCGTGGCGGCCGCGCTCCAGACCGCGAGGAAATAAAGCCAGAACCATTTGGATGCGCGGCGCTCGTCGACAAGGTCCTGCACGCGCGGTGTGGCGGTCCTGCCCAGTACCGGCCCATAGCATTCGAGCCAGGTCATGAAAGCCACGATCTTGTAAAGCTTTGCCAGGGCAAGTCCCGACAGCCAGCCGAACGCGACAAGGAAGACCACCGCGGCGGCTTTGCGTTCGAACATTCCCGAAAGCAAAAGAATGACGATAAGAACGATGCTTGCCGCCAGGTTGAACAGGGCCACGGCGGCCATGCGGCTGTTGAGTTCGATGGTCCGGCGTTTCCGTACCCGATAGAGGTGCAATATATCCCGGCCGTACAGCCCAAGCGCGCTCAAGCACAGGAGTCCGCCGACCCCAAGAACCGGCATGACATCGCGTCCGATGCTGGCCAGCGCAGTTCCACCGACGATCACAAGTGTCAGGGCAAGGGTTCCAAGATAAAGGACGCCGCGTGTCGCTTTCCTCTCAAGATCGGGCGCCAGCATGAACATCGCCAGCAAACGATAGCTCACGCCCATGGCGGTGAACGTCAACCAGCCGCCGAGGCCGGCGACTATGTGAAGCGGCAGACCCCTGGCTGCCACATTCAAAAAGGGCGGATAAGCCGTCACGCCTCCGAGCACGAGCGCGAATACGCTGCCGAACAGGACGGTGGCGCCAATACAGAAAAGGCCGACGACGACAAAGCGGGCCGGAAGGGTCAAGGGACGCACACCCCAGACCGTGCGGCCGATGTTCCACAAGACCAGGCCAAACCCCGCACCAAGGAGTGCCGCCGCAACCGGGAACATCGAAAACCCGAATCCAACCTGTCCCGCCAGTTGGAGAAAACCCGTCAACAGCGCCGCGAGGCCGAAGACCAGACATGCGAGCGTGGGCAGCGGCAGCGAGTTGCTGGAGAGCGGTCGAGCAACAAGGACGGGCACGAACTGGAAAAGCGAACCGCAGAGCAGAAGGCTTAACCAGCCGATCGCAACGAGATGGACCAGGACAAGCGTTTGGGGAGCGCCCACGGGGGCGTTGGGGTATCCATAGCCCGCTGCCATCAATCCTTCGGCGGCAATGAGCGCGACAAGCGCCGCCGCAAAGTAGGACATCGTCCAGCGGGACAAGGTAACGCCGGGCATTGGGCGCTCCTCTCTAAAACGCTGCGCCAGATTCTTTTGCCTGACTCCTGCTCATGCGGCGCTGGGGAGTTTGCCGATTTCAACCCGCCAGACAGCCGGCCCCTTCTCCAGATATGTCCATGAGAACTGGCTCGGATGTTCGGCCTCCAGCTGGTAGTAAAGCGGCTTGGGATCGTGATCGTTGACGAGAACGAACGAAGCCCCTGGCGCCAGCGAGTCGACAAGCTGGAAAATCTTCGCGTGTCGCTGTGCCGGTACAAGGGTTCGCACATCGACTTCCTTGGCTGCTGATACGGGGGATACCTCGGACATCACTGCTTCTCCGGCCGCAAATGGTTGACGGCAAGGGCTGCGACCGAGTCCCGGGCACGTGCGGCCAGGCGGATGTGTCAGGCCGCGGCATTTGAGCTTGCCACTAAAAGATGTATTGTCAATACATCTTTTATCGGTGAGATTGGGAAAGACGCATTCGACGGTTTATCGACGATGTTTCAGCAGATCGATCAGGCAGCTCATATTCCGCGCAGCGCCGTAAAGCGGCCTGGTCCGGTTGCCCCTTCACAGGATCGGAAAGTGGCTTGGCTCGATAAGGATGGAAAGTTTCCGAGATCGGGGGCGCGCCCGGAGATATCCGTCGACGAGCTGGTTTTTACGGTCATTGCTGCGTTCCGTGGGCATGGGCACATCAACAATGTGCTGACCCACATCTCGGGAGGGAATTGGGTTCAGGTGGAGCAGGCTTTGCGCGTCATTCTCGACCCCTGCGCCCGCAGTCGCGATATTTCGCCTCTGGCGCGAAACATCATCGACCTGATGTGCGCCGATCGAGGTGTGACTGGGCGTATAGTAAAACCGTTCTATCGCGAGTTGCTTGCGGCGGTCCTGGGACAACAGATGGCTTCGCATCTTGTCGCGCACGTCACCGCTCTTTTTCAGGAATGCGAACGCTCGACGTAATCGGCGGCTATCGGACGCGGGCTCCGGCTTGGCTGCGCCGCCGAAGCCACCGGCCCCCGGCAGCAAACATCGGCCGCTTCTCTTCGGGACGGTTCTCGAAACGCATATGTTGCGCCAGGACAAATCGCGCCTTCGGCAAGCAGGTTAAGGTCCCCCTGCCGATCATCCTTGCCGTCCCAGCTGATGGGACAGGATGGAGAACCGGCAGGAGCTCTTCTGCATAAAGATCGTCGATGGTATATCTCCCAGCGTTGAGTCGCGTGCGCACGGACAGGCGGAGAGCCTGTTCGCCCGGGAGAACAAGGGGGTGGGCATGAGCGGTGGTGTGACGCGGGGGGAAAGCGAGCCCTATGGGGCTGCCTCCAACGATCCCGTTAGTGACATTTTGAAATGGGTTCTGCTCGCAACGGCAGCTATTTGCTTTGCCCTGCTTGGCTGGGCAACCGTGCTGACCTACGAAAAGGCCCCCCCCCAGCCGAACGAATTCGTGGATATGCAGGGCCGGGTGCTGATGAGCGGCCGCGATATTGTTGCCGGCAAGGGCGGCTTCCAGAAAGCCGACCTCATGGATTACGGCAGCATCTACGGAATGGGGTCATATTTCGGCGAGGATTACACAGCCTCGACCCTTGTGCGTCTGGGCGTATTGACAAAACAGAGTCTTGCGGGCTCCGGCGCGACGCCGCCGAACACCAAGCCGCCGGGCAACAATTCGCTGGTCGCGTCGGGCCCCGCGGCGGCATCGCGGCCCACAACACCGCCGCCCGCATCGCGCGCTGAGGCCCTGGTCGACGCGGAGATCACCGCGACCATGCAAAAGCAGCTTCACGCGATCGACCTTACCCAGCCGACGGTGGTTCTGCCGGACGCGGTGGCACAGGCGGTCCGCACCCTTCAGGACGAGTTGGGGACAAAGCTCGATACGGTCAATCTTTCCGCGGGCTGGGTGCCGGCCAAGAGCCTGGATCCGGAGCTGCGCAGGCAGACCGCCGATTTCATCATCTATTCGGCGCTCACGACCGTGGCGCGCCGGCCCGGCACGACCTGGTCATGGACGGAGAATTGGCCGTTCGAGCCTTCCGTCGGCAACACGCCAACGACCAATACCTTCCGTTGGACCTGGATCAGCTTCTGCTTCACCTTCTTCGCGATGGGCTTTGTGCTCTGGCTTTACAGGGCCTATCTCGACCATCCCGACGATGCGCCGATGGAGCGAAAGCTCGCGCATTTTCTCAAGCTGACGCCCAGTCAGCGGAAAACGGGCAAGTATTTCGTCGTCGTGGCGCTCGTCTTCCTCGCATCGCAGGGCGCCGGCGCGGTGATGGCGCATTCCTATTATGACCGCGAAACCTTTTACGGGGTGCAACTCAACTACATCCTGCCGTTCAATTTCCTGAGAAGTTTCCATATTCAGGCGCCGATCATCTGGATCGGTCTTGGATGGATCGCAAGCGGTCTGTTCCTGGCGCCCGCCATCGCGGGGGGGCGCGAAGCCAAAGGCCAGGGATTCCTGGTCGATCTGCTGTTCTGGGTATCGCTGTTCGTCGTCGCGGCCGCCCTGGTCGGCAATTACCTCGGCATTCAGGGCGTCATCGACAAGGGCTGGTTCTGGTTCGGCAATCAGGGCCTGTCCTATATCCAGCTTGGCCGCTTCTGGCAGATCTGCTTCTTCGCGGCCCTGCTCTCATGGAGCATCCTGATGATGCGGGCGCTCTGGCCGACGCGCGACGTCATGGCCAAGGCGACCCGCCAGTTCTGGTCGGGCCATATCCGGCTGGAGCACCTGATCTGGGCCGCGACGCTGAACGTGGCTCTCCTCTATGTTTTCGGCATGATTCCGCTTACCGGAATCGAAAAATCCTTCACCATTGCCGACTTCTGGCGTTGGTGGGTGGTCCATCTGTGGGTCGAACAGTCTTTCGAGTTCTTCGCCGTCGCGATCAGCGCCTATCTGCTGATGTCGCTCGGCCTCGTCTCGCGCAAGCTGGCGGAGCGTTCGGTCTATCTCGAACTGATCCTCATTTTCCTTGGCGGCGTGCTTGGAACGGGGCACCATCTCTATTGGGGCGGCGGGCCCAGCATGTGGGTGCCCCTCGGCACCATGTTCTCGTTCATCGAAGTGCTGCCCCTGGTGCTGCTGATCCTGGAAGCGATCCAGCAGCACCGGCTGATCAAGGGTGCCGCGAAGTTCGATTATAATCTTGCCTATACGTTCATTCTCGGCTCCGCGTTCTGGAATTTCGTCGGCGCGGGCGTGTTCGGCGGCGGCACGCTGAATGCGCCGCTCGTCAATTATTATGAGCATGGAACCTTCCTGACCCTCAACCACGCCCATACCTCGTTGTTCGGGGCGTTCGGGTTGCTGGCGCTGGGCCTGATCTATTTCTGCCTGCGCTATCGCGCCGGGCCGAACGCGACCTTCGACCAGCGGCCGGGCTATATCGCGTTCTGGTGCTACAATATCGGCCTGTTGATGTGGATCGTGCTGCATTTCTTCCCGATCGGGTGGCCGCAGCTGGATGCCGTTTTCGAGCATGGCCTGGCGTGGGCGCGCAGCCAGGAGTTCTATGACTCCACGCTGTTCTGGCAGTGGATGCGGCTGCCGGGCGATGTGGTTTTCTCGGTCGGCACGTTCATCATGGCCTGGGACTTCATCGTGAAGCTGCGCCGCCGGCCGGCCGAACTGCCCCAGGACGCCGCAGCCCGCCCCTGAGCGGATGCAAAGTGCAACCGCGATAACGCCGCAGGCCGGAGGCGGTCCGTTCCCAGCCGGTGTCGGCAGTCGGGCTACTTATGGCGCTGCAGCCGCGTGTTCACCAACTGGAAGAAGACCGGCACGAAGAAGATCGCCAGTACCGTGGCGGTGATCATGCCGCCCACCACGCCGGTGCCGATGTCGTTCTGGCTGGCCGCGCCGGCGCCGTGCGCCAGCGCCAGCGGCGTGACCCCGGCGATGAAGGCGATCGAGGTCATCAGGATGGGCCGCAGGCGCAACCGCGCCGCCGCCATTGCCGCATCGAACGCCTTGGCGCCCTGCTTTTCGGCGTCCACCGCGAACTCCACGATCAGGATGGCGTTCTTGGCCGACAGGCCGATGGTGGTCAGCAGGCCCACCTGGAAATAGATGTCGTTGAACAGGCCGCGCAACGATGCGGCGCCGACGGCGCCGATCACGCCCAGCGGGATCACCAGCATCACCGAAAGTGGAACGGCCCAGCTTTCGTACAGCGCCGCAAGGCACAGATAGATCACCAGGATGGACAGGCCATAGAGCATCGGCGCCTGCGCGCCCGAAGCCTGTTCCTCGAACGACATGCCGGTCAGCTCGTAGCCGATGCCCTTTGGCAGCTGGCCGATCAGGCGGGCCATTTCCTTGGTGGCGGTGCCCGAACTGACGCCCGGCGCGCCCGCGCCGGTGATCTCGATCGAGGGCAGGCCGTTGTAACGGGTCAGCGCCGCGGGCCCGACTGTCCAGCTGGAGGTGGCGAAAGACGAGAACGGCGCCATCCCGCCATAGGCGCTGCGCACATACCAGCGGTCGAGGTCGTCCGGCGTCATGCGGTAGGGCGCGTCGGCCTGCATATAGACGCGCTTGACGCGCCCGCGATCGACGAAATCATTGATGAAGGTCGATCCCCAGGCCGCGCTGAGGGTGGAGTTGACGTCGGCGAGCGACAGGCCCAGCGCGCTGGCCTTGGCCTGGTCGATCTTGACGTGCAGTTGCGGCGTGTCGTCCAGGCTGTTGGGCCGCACGCCCGACAGCAGCGGATTGCGCGCCGCCATTCCCAGAAGCTGGTTGCGCGCGCCGATCAGCGCCTCATGGCCCAGGTTGCCGCGATCCTGCAGTTCGATGTCGAAGCCGGATGACTGGCCCAGCCCCGGCACGCTGGGCGGCACGATGGTGTAGACCTGCGCATCCTTCAGCGGGAAGAAGTGCATCATCGCCCGCATGGCGATGGCCGCGGCGCCGTTCTGCTGGCCCTTGCGCTCGCTCCAGTCCGTCAGGTGGGTAAAGGCCATGCCGGTATTCTGGCCGGACCCGGCATAGGAGAAGCCGGCGATGGAGAAGACGAAATCGACATTCTTCTTCTCGTCGGTCAGGAAATATTTCGCGACCTGGTCGGCCACCTTCATGGTGTGCGGCTGGGTGGACCCGGCCGGCAGGTTGATGAGGGTCATGATGAAGCCCTGATCCTCGTCAGGCAAAAAGCCGGTGGGCAACCGCATGAACAGGAACACCAGAGAGGCGACGATGGCCAGGAAGGCCAGCATGACCCAGCGCGTGCGGCCCAGCACCCAGGCCAGCCGCCGTCGGTACCATTCGCGGAAGGCGTCGAAATAGCGGTTGAAGGCCAGGAAGAAGCGCGCCTGGGGCGGCCGCTCCTCTTCCACCGGCTTGAGCAGGGTGGCGCACAGCGACGGCGACAGGATCAGCGCCACCATGATCGACAGCGACATGGCCGAGACAATGGTGACCGAGAACTGCCGGTAGATCACGCCGGTCGAGCCGCCGAAGAAGGCCATGGGCAGGAAAACGGCGGTCAGCACCAGACCGATGCCGATCAGCGCGCCGGTGATCTCGGCCATGCTCTTGAGGGTGGCGTCATAGGGCGACAGCCTCTCCTCGTGCATGATGCGCTCGACATTCTCGACCACCACGATGGCGTCATCGACCAGAAGGCCGATCACCAGAACCAGCGCGAACAAGGTCAGAGTGTTGATGGTGTAGCCGAAGATCGCCAGGACCCCGAACGTCCCCAGAAGCACCACCGGAACGGCGATGGCGGGGATCAGGGTGGCGCGCCAGTTCTGCAGGAAGATGTACATCACCAGCACCACCAGCACGATGGCTTCCAGCAGCGTCACCACCACATCATGGATCGACAGGCGGATGAAGGTGGTGTTGTCGACCGGGAAACTCATTTTCATGCCCGGCGGCAACAGGGGCTTCAGGCTCTCGGCCCGCGCCTTGACGGCATCGACGGTCTGAAGCGCGTTTGCGCCCGGCGCCAGCATGATGGCGATGCCCGATGCGGGGTGGCCGTTGAACTTGCTTTCGACCGCATAGGTCTCCGCGCCAAGCTCGACGCGGGCCACATCGGACAGGTGCACCACCGCACCCGACGGGGCGGTCTTCAGGATGATGTTGCGGAACTGCTCGGGCGTCTGCAGCCGCGACTGGGCGGTCACGGTGGCGTTCAGCGCCGTCGTGTCGGGGGCGGGCTGGGCGCCGATCTGGCCGGCGGAAACCTGGACGTTCTGGGTCTGCACCGCCGCATAGATGTCGGAGGGCTGCAACCCGTAATTCTTCAGCTTGAACGGGTCCAGCCAGATCCGCATCGCATAGGGGGCGCCGAAAGTCTGGGTGCCGCCCACGCCGGGCACGCGGCTGAGCGGATCGTTGACGTGGCTGACCAGGAAGTCGGAGATGTCGACATTATTGTAGCGGCCGGTATCGTCATAGATGGCCACGACGAGAATGAAGTTGTTCTGGACCTTCTGCACCGTCACGCCCAGTTGCTGCACGGCGCTGGGCAGCAGCGGCACGGCGGCCTGCACCTTGTTCTGGACCTGGACCTGCGCGATGTCGGGGTTGGTGCCGGCCGCGAAGGTGGCGGTGATCTGCACCGAGCCGTCGGCGTTCGACGAGGACGAGAAATAGAGCAGATTGTCCAGACCGGTCAGTTGCTGCTCGATCACCTGGGTGACCGAGGATTGCAGCGTCGCCGCGTCGGCGCCCGGATAGAAGGCGTTCACCATCACACTGGGCGGGGCGATGTTGGGATATTGCTCGACCGGAAGCCGCAGCGCCGCGATGCCGCCGGCCAGCATGATCACGATGGCGATCACCCAGGCGAAGACGGGGCGGTCGATGAAGAAGCGCGACAGCGACATGGGCGCCTCTCAGTGCCTGGCCTGGGGCGCTGGGGCGCCGGCGGGTGTCGGCGTGACCGGCTGGTCCGCCTGCGCCTTGCCCACGCCTTCCACGATCAACCGGTCGCCGGGCTTCAGGCCCGACAGCACCTGCCAGTCGGCGCCGATGGCCCGCCCGGTCCTCAGCAGCCTCAGGCGCGCGATGTTCTTGGCGTCCACCACCAGCGCGGTGGGTTCGCCCTTCTGGTTGTGGCCGATCGCCTGCTGGGGCGCCAGGATGCCGTGCGGATCGACGCCCTGGTTCAGCACCGCGCGCACGTAAAGGCCCGGCAGCAGGATGCCTTCCGGGTTGGGGAAGATGGCGCGCAGTCGCACCGCTCCGGTCGCGGGATCGACCGTCACATCGGTGAATTGCAGCTTGCCCTCATGGGCATAGGTGCTGCCGTCCTCGAGGATCAGCTTGACCGCCGCGGGCCCCGGATTGGCGTTGCCGTTGCTGAAGGCGCGCTTCAGCGCCAGAAGTTCGGCGCTGGACTGGTCGATATCGACGTAAATCGGGTCCAGCGTCGAGACGGTGGCAAGGGCGTTGGCCTGGTTCGCCGTCACCAGCGCGCCGACCGTCACCGACGAGGCGCCGATGCGTCCGCCGATGGGCGAGGTGATGGTCGTATAGTTCAGGTTGATGCGCGCGGCCTCGGCATTGGCCTTGGCCTGCAGATAGGCGGCCCTGGCGTCGTCGGCATCCTGGGGCGCGATGGCGTTCTGCTTCAAAAGGGCGGCATAACGCTCGGAACGCACCTTGGTCGAAGCCACCGTCGCGTTGGCGCTTTCATAGGCCGCCCGGTATGGCGCCGGATCGATCTGGTAGAGCGGCTGGCCCGCCTTGACGACCGATCCCTCCACGAACAGGCGCTTCTTGATGATGCCCGACACCTGGGGCCGGATCTCCGACACCGCATAGGGGCTGGTGCGGCCCGGCAATTCGGTCACCAGCGCCACCGGCTGTTCCTTCACCACCGCGACCCCGACCACCGGAGGCGGAAGCTGCTGCTGTTGGTTGGACTTGCCGCAACCGGCCAGCGTGAGAATACCGGCCAGTATCACAAATGACCGACGCAACATCGAAATCCCCCGAAACACTGTGCTGGCGGCGGCGACGGACCGCTCTTCCAAGGACGGCCGGGATGGCCTTCCCCTGACAACGATTGAAAAATATTCGCTCCGGGCTGTCCGCCGGCCCGATCCCACCCAAGGGAGCCGCTTAGATAGTCAGCGGCGCAGGAATTGGAAGGGTGGAATTAGACCAAAGTGCGACCAACGCCGATTCCACGCCGGCGGGGGTATCTATTTGACACATTTTTGCGCGTATCGCACGCCGCGCGACCGGATCGGCGGGACACGATGCCTTTTCAACGTACCAGCCCAGATGCTTGCGGAAAATTTTCAGACCCAGGGCGTCGCCGTAGAAGCGCAGCGTGGTTGTGAAATGTTCAAGCGCGATGCCCAGCCGTTCCGCCAGCGGCGGTTCCTGCGCATCTGCGCCGCCGGCCAATGCATGGTCGATCGCGGCGGCCATCCAGGGCCGGCCATAAGCCCCGCGGGCGATCATCACCGCATCGGCACCAGACTGGTCCAGCGCGGCGCGGGCGCTGCCGGCATCCACAATGTCGCCATTGACAATGACCGGGACCGAGACGGCCTGCTTCACCTGGGATACGGCGCGCCAGTCCGCGCGTCCCGTATAGAACTGGTTGCGCGTGCGGCCGTGGACGGTGATCGCCTTCACGCCCAGGTCCTCGGCCATCGCCGCGATCCGGGGCGCGTTGCGGCTTTGATCGTCCCAGCCCAGGCGCATCTTCAACGTCACCGGCCGGGTCGTGGCCCCGACCGCGGCGTCGATAAGCCGGGCCGCCAGCTCGGGCTCGCGCATCAGTGCCGATCCGGACAGCACGCCGGTCACCTCCTTGGCCGGGCAGCCCATGTTGAGGTCGATGATGTCGGCGCCGGCCTGCTCGGCCAGCTTGGCGCCCTTGCCGATCCATTCGGGCGTGCGGCCGACGAGCTGTATCACCATCGGGGCATTCCGCAGCCCCTCGCCGATGGCGGCGCGCCGCACCACGTCGGGGCGCCCGCGCGCGAAGCTGTCGCACGCCACCATCTCGGTCGCCACATAGGGCGCGCCGCAGCGGCTGGCGCTCTGCCGGAAGGGCAGGTCGGAAACGCCCGTCATCGGCGCGGTGAGAACCCGCCCGCCGATGACGACGTCGCCGATCCGCAATGTCGCCCTGGCGCTCAGGTGCCGCCCCCGCCGTTGCGGATGTTGCCCGAGCCGGAAATGTGGCTCTCCATGTGCCCGGGATTGGAATGCAGCGTGACGTCGCCCGAGCCGGAGATATGGATGTCGGCGTCGTCGCTGGGCGCGATGGCGGCGTCGCCGCTGCCGGAGATGTGTACCTTCGCGGCCCTGGCCACGACCCGGCCCATATCGGCGTCGCCGGATCCGGCGATGTGAATCTCGAGATTTTCCACACGGCCATTGCCGCGGATGGTGCCCGAGCCGCTGATCGAGACCTTGAGCCGGTCCTGGTCCAGGTCATCCAGCAGCAGCTTGCCGCTGCCGGCGATACCCAGCTTGCGGAAATGCCGCCCGGGCAGGGTGACATCGAGTCCGTCGCCGCCGCGCCAGGTGTGGCAATCCAGTTCGATATGGCCGTCGCGCACGCGCACATGGGCCACAAGATTCGGATCGCCGCTCACATGCAGCATGTCATCGCCGCCGGGCCGGTAATGCGCCACGCCGGGAATGGAAAGGGTGACGTGGTCCTCGCCGTCCCAGGCGATGTCGCGGGCGCCGGCCGCGCCGTCCGACCGGCCGCAACTGGGGCCGTCGAACAGGGAGAAATCGAAATTGTGGGCCCGAATCTCGCCGGCGCCGATGGCGGCGGCGGCGCCGATACAGACGGCCGCGACGGTGAAGCCGGTGAAGGCGACGAGGGCGAGCTTGCTGGCCATGGTGTCCTCCTCTATCCGCCGTCAGATCCTGCCGGCAAGATGCTTGATGTGTCCCGATCCCAGGATCGAGGTGCTGATGTGCTTGGGCTCGGTGTAAAGGGCCACTTCGCCCGAGCCGGCGATGGAGATGTCCGCGTCCTCGATGGGTGAGGCTTCCACATCGCCGCGGCCGGCGATGTCGACATCCAGCGTCCGCACAGCCAGATCCTTGAGATGGGCGTCGGTCTTGCCGGCGATTTCCAGTTCCAGATCGCCCACCTTGCCGCTGGCGGTGATCCCCGTCTTGCCGGCGGCGGAGATTTTCAGCCATTCCTGGTCGATGTCATGGAGGTCCATGTCTACCAGGCCGGCGATCTTGTAGTGGTGGAATTGCCGGCCCGGCAGGGTGATGTCCACCCGCGCCCCGTGCCAGCGATGCAGCCTGCAATCCAGGTCGATGCGGCCATTCCTGACCCGCAGGTGCGAGAGGATCATGGGATCGCCCGTGGCCTCGAGCCTGTCGCCGTTGCCCGGCCGGTAATGGACGTGGGCCGGCACCTCGATGGTGACGCTGTCGCCGCCGTCCCAGGCCAGGCTGCGGCTGGTGGCGGCCGCGCCGGTGGCGGCGCAGGCCTCGCCCCCGAACAGCGGCAGGTCCATGTCCATGTCGGCAAGCCGCTCCAGGCCCATCGAGGCGGCGGCAGCGGCGCAGATCAGGGCGACACCCAGGCCGGCTGCGGCGATGACGGCGAGCTTGTTCACGGCGCGGCCCCTTTCTCAGACGGCTTCATTGGCGGATGTCAGCAGCCGGTAGTGCAGCCGCGCGTAACGCACCAGCATCCGCGCGCACCATTCCAGGATCAGGATCAGCAGCGCCCCGCCGCCGATGCCCGCGCCCAGAAGCCCGGTGGCCACCACCGCCTGAAGCGCGATGTTGGAGAGGGCGGGATGAAAGACCGGCAGCATGTTGAACAGCAGGAATATCCCCGCCACGGCCAGCGCCAGGAACGCCACCGCAAAACCGAAGAATATGCCGGCCAGCGCGCACAGGATCGGAAACAGGAAGACGATGTCGATCGTCGCCAGGCCCAGCAGCGCCAGCACCACGCCCAGGAAGTTGCTGGCGTTGCGGTTCTGCTCCCAGCGCTTGAAGCCCACCTCGGCGCGCAATTCGCGCGCCAGCCGGCCGGGATCGCCCAGTGCCGCGGCCACTTCGTCCTCGCTGCGCCCGCGGCGCGCGCCATCGGCGAAATGGCTTTCATAGTCGGCGCAGATGTCGTCGATCTCGTTCTGCGGCAGGCCGGCCAGGCCGCGACGAAGCTGCATCATGAAAGTCGCGCGATTCATGTGGCATCTCCCAGGATCTTGCGTACGGCGGATTCGAAATTGGTCCATTCGGCGCGCTGCTGCTCCAGGGCGCTGCGGCCGGTCTTGGTGATCTTATAGTATTTGCGCGGCGGCCCGCTGTCGGACTCCATCAGATAGGTGCTGACCAGCCCCTCATTCTGCATCCGGCGCATCAGGGGATAGACGGTGCCTTCGCCCATACCCACCGCCTCGGCCATGCGGCCGGCGATCTCATAGGCATAATTGTCGCCGCCCGACAGCAGCGCCAGGACACACATCTCCAGCACGCCTTTCTTGAGCTGGATCTGCAGGGATTCCGACATCGTTTCTCCATCCTTCCCGAGGCGCTATATATGACACGGTACCATGCGTTGCAAGACAGTATTTTTGGGGCCTGGTTCCGGCTGTGTTACCCGGGCGTTAAGCCTTGCGGCGCTAGAAGGCGACATGGAACTCGGCCGCAAACTGTCCAGCCTGATCGCGCGCAAGCTGCCGGTGCGGCCGGTCGGCCTGGCCGTGGATCGGGCGGTCGCCAGCATCACCTTCGACGATTTTCCCAAAAGCGCCTGGACGCAGGGCGGCCCGATCCTGGCCCGTCACCAGGTGCGCGGCACTTATTATACCGCCGGCGGCTTCTGCGGCCGCACCATGGACGGCACCACCTATTACGACGAGTCGGACTTGAAGGAATTGCTGGCGGCGGGCCATGAGATCGGCTGCCACGGCTACAGCCACCAGCCCACGCCTTATCTGGCCAACCGGGCGCTGGCGGAGGATGCGCGCCGCAACGCCGAGTTCCTCAGGCCCTTCATCGGCCAGGCGGTCAGCTATGCCTTTCCCTTCGGCGCCGTGTCGCGGCGGACCAAGCGTTTCTATGCGCCCCGCTTTGCCAGCCTGCGCGGCGTCCATCCGGGCGTGAACACGAACCGCGTCGACTTGGCGCAGCTCTGCACCATCTCGCTGGAGGCGCGCATTTTTTCGCAGGCCAAGGTGGATGCCGCCATCGCCAGGGTGAAATCCGGCGGCTGGCTGGTGTTCCACACCCATGACATCGCTCAGTCGCCCAGCCCCTATGGGACCACGCCGGACATGCTGGACTGGGCGCTGGCGCGGGTGAAGGCGGCGGGCATCGCGTTCAAGCCGATGCGCGACGCGCTGGCGGACATGCTACCGGCCTAAGGCCTTTTGGCGGATCGCCGTCAGGGTGTTGACGGGCGAGATGCCGTCGCCATCGAACTTCACATGGATCACCGAGGGCAGGCCGGACGCCTCGGCCGCCTCGAAGGCGGCGGCGAAGTCTTCCGTCTTCTCCACCGTCGCGCCGAAGCCGCCGAAGCTTCTGGCCATCGCGGCGAAATCGGGATTGGCCAGGGTGGTGGCGCTGACGCGGCCGGGATATTCGCGCTCCTGGTGCATGCGGATGGTGCCCAGCATGCCATTGTCCAGCACCACGGCGATGATCGGAATGCCGTACTGGACGGCGGTGGCCAGTTCCTGCCCGTTCATCAGGAAATCGCCGTCGCCATTGACCGCGACCACGATGCGTTCGGGATAAAGCCGCTTCACCGCCACGGCGGCGGGCATGCCATAGCCCATGAAGCCACAGATGGTGCCCAGTTGGGTGCCGAACTTGCGGAAGCGGTAGAAGCGATGGATCCAGCCGGCATAATTGCCCGCACCGTTGGTGATGATGGCGTCGTCGGGCAGGTGCGCGCGCAGCCACAGCATGATCCGGCTGATGTTCACCGGGCCGGGCTGCTCGGTGCCCTTCTCGGACCAGTCCAGATAGGCCTGGTGCTCGGCGGTCACGTCATGTGTGCGCGTGGGGCGCAGCCTGTCCAGCGCGGCGGCGAAGGCGCGCGGCGAAGTATGGATGGGAAGGTGCGGATGATAGACCCGGCCCAGATCCTCGGCCCCCGGATAGGCATGCACGAAGGTCATCTGCGGCACGGGAATGTCGAACAGGGTATAGCCCTGCGCGGTCAGTTCGCTGAGGCGCGCGCCCGCCGCGATCACCAGGTCGGCGCCCTTCACCCGCGCCAGCAGCTTCGGATTGATCCCCAGCCCCAGGTCGCCGGCATAGTTGGGATGCAGCGCATGGAAATGATGGGCGCGGCGGAAGCTGGTGGCGACGGGAATGCCGAAACGCTCGGCGAAACGCGCCATGGCGGCCAGCGCCTGCGCATCCCAGCGCGAGCCGCCCAGGATCAGCATCGGCCGCTCGGCCCTGGCCAGCAATCCTTCCAGCGCCGTCATCTGTTCGGGCGTGGGCGCGATCTCGACCGACTCTATATATGCTCCGTCCGGCGATGCGGATGGAAGCGGCAGCACATCATGCGGCAGCGACAGCACCACCGGGCCGGGCCGCCCCGCCATGGCGGTGGCAAAGGCGCGGCCGACCATCTCGGCCATGCGGTCGGGCTCATCGACCTCGGCCACCCATTTGGCCAGGCCGCCGAAGAAGGCGCGGTAGTCCATTTCCTGGAAGGCGTCGCGGCCACGGTTTTCGCGCTCCACCTGGCCCACGAACAGGATCATCGGCGTGGAATCCTGGCTGGCGATGTGGATACCGCCCGAGCCGTTGCAGGCGCCCGGCCCGCGGGTGACAAAGCAGATGCCGGGCCGCCCGGTGGCCTTGCCATAGGCTTCCGCCATCATCGAAGCGCCGCCCTCATTGCGGCAGGTGATCACGTCGATGCCGCTGTCATAGAGCGCGTCCAGCACCGCCAGATAGGATTCGCCGGGCACGCAGAAGACGTGGCGAGCGCCCTGGATGCGAAGCTGATCGACAAGAACCTGTGCAGCCGTACGGGTCATGGCATCCGCCCTGGAATACAGGGTCATCCGAATACCACTTTTTCCGTATAGGCAAGATCGCCCAGTTGGGGACGATGGGGGCCCTTAAACCAGCGGGGCTCCTTGCCCTCGACATAATGGCCCGGCATGCCGTCGGGATCGCCGTCCACCAGGAAGCCCAGCACGCCCTTGGGCAGGAAGTGGCGCGCCAGCGCCGGAGCGCAGCGGCGGAAATCCTCCATGTCGCGGCAGAACATCAGGTCCATCATCGCCGGCTTGTGGCGGCCCAGCGTCGGCCGGTCCAGCCGACGCGGCTTGAACACGAAGGGCGAGGCGACGCCGTCCTTCTCCACCACCAGGCTGGTCCAGCCCCAGGCGCGATGGTCGGCCAGAAGCTGCGCCTCGGGCAGGGCGGGGGGAATGATGGTGCTGACGCGGCCGCGGCCGGGCAGGGCGAAGACGCCGCTGCGCCCGAAATTATAAGGCTGGAAACCCTGGGCCTGCAGGGTGCGCCAGGTATGCGGCGCGGGCGAGGCGTTGAGATAGGTGACGTGGCGAAGCCTGGTCGCCACCTGGACCAGCAGGCTGGAATGGGCCCGCCATTGCGGCTCGACATACCAGCTCGACAGGTTGGCGAAGACGCGCTCGCCGCGCCGCGATGAAAGGATCAGCAGCACGCCCACCGGCGCCTGTCCATCATCCAGCACATAGCCATAGCGGGGCAGGCCCTCGATGGCGGGCATGGCCTGCCAGCGGGCGAAGCCATTGGTCCAGTAGTCGCGGCTGGAATGGGGAAAGCCGCGCGCCAGAAGATCGGCCAGGCTCGCCAGCTCGTCCTCGGCGATCTGGCGGCAACGAACGCGACCGCACGCCTGGGCCGGCGGCGTCGCAAGCTCCGATGTCATGGCGCGACCCTTTCCGAACGCCTTATGCGCCGTCTGCCATTAGCGGAATGTTAAAGCCGGGCCTTCTAGGCTGGCGCGAATCCGACGGAGACAGGCGATGAACGTCGCGGCGATGGTTGTGGACCAGTTCCGGCAGGTGGCGCGCGAGCAGGACAAGCCGCTCGTGGCCCTGTCGCCCGACACCGTGCTGCTGGAATCGGGCCTGGACTCGTTGTGCTTCGCCATCATTGTGGCGCGGCTGGAAGACCAGCTTGGCGTGGACCCCTTCACGGCATCGGAAGATGTCTATTTCCCGGTCACGCTGGGCGACTTCATCAAATTCTATGAAGATGCCGCCGGCTCCAAAGCTGCCTGACCTGGGGCGGCCCGAAACGCTGCGCCGGGCGATCGAAAACAGCAGCGCGGTTCTGTACGGGCGCGATATGCAGGTGCGCGTGTCCGATTGCGGCGCGTCCCTGCCGGCGCTTGCCGGCGCCGGCGTGCTTCTGCGGACCCGAAACCAGCTTGCCGCCGCGCTGGGCCTGATCGCGCTGGACGGCCAGGCCCGCCGCATCGTCATCGCCCCGCCGGATGTGAAGGCCGGACATCTGCCGTCGGTGATCGCGCGCGCACAGATCGACGCGGTGGTGGGCGAGGATGAAACGCTGGCCGTCGATGGCACGCGCTTCGTGAAGCTGAACGTGCAACAGACACAGACTTTCCTCCCCCTCGGCGCAAAGCGCGATGAGGGGGAGGTGGTTTCAGCGTGCGAAGCCGACCTTTTGGGAGGCGAGCGAAAGCTGAAACCGGAGGGGGTAAATCAAACAGAATGGGTGTTGTTCACATCCGGCACCACCGGCGAACCCAAGATGGTGGCGCATACGTTGGCAGGGCTGACCGGCGCGATTGCCCGTCCTCCCCTGCGCGGCGGAGCCGCTGGCGGGGGAGGTGCCCGCAGCAACGCGAGCTTGTGCAGCGGCTCGGCCGCTGCACAAGAGAGCAAAGTTGCGGAGGGCGGAGGGGGCCAAATAACCTGGGGCACATTCTATGACATCCGCCGCTATGGCGGCCTGCAGATTCTGCTGCGCGCGCTTCTGGGGCATGCCTCGCTGATCCTGTCGGACGCCGATGAAGATGTGGCCGATTTCCTGGCGCGCCTGGGCTGTCATGGCGTCACGCATCTGACGGGCACGCCCTCGCACTGGCGCCGCGCCTTGATGAGCCCCGCCAACGCCGCCATCGCGCCCGCGTATGTCCGCCTGTCGGGCGAGATCGCCGACCAGGCGATCCTGGACAGTTTGAAAGCGCGCTTTCCGCGCGCCGCCATCGGCCATGCCTATGCCTCGACCGAGGCGGGCGTGGGTTTCGAGGTCACCGATGGGCTGGAAGGCTTTCCGGCGTCCTATATCGGCCGCCCCGGCAGCGTCGAAATGAAAGTGGAAGACGGCCGCCTGCATCTGCGCTCGCCGCGCACCGCCAGTTCTTACGTCGGCGGCGGGCCAACACTCCGGAATGATGGCTGGGTCGACAGCGGCGATCTGGTAGAGCAGCGAGGCGAACGCCTTTATTTCATGGGCCGCACCGGCGGCATCATCAATGTCGGCGGCCTGAAGATAAACCCCGAGGAAGTGGAGGCGGTGATCAACCGCCAGCCGGGCGTGCGCGCCAGCCGCGTCTCGGGCCGCAAGAGTCCCATCACGGGCGCCATCGTGATCGCCGACGTGGTACTGACCGATGCCGCCAACGACAACGCCACGTTCCGCGAAACCATCCTGGCGGCCTGCCGCGAGGTGCTGCCATCCTACAAGGTGCCGGCGATGCTGCGCGTGGTGCCGTCATTGCCGCTCACCGCCGGCGGGAAATTGAGCCGCCATGCGTAACGTCCTCGTCAGCGGCGGCACGCGCGGCGTCGGCCTGGCCGTCGCGAAAAAACTGGCGGCGGACGGCTTTTGCGTGCTGGCGCTGGGACGCAAACAAAGTGTCGAGCTGGACGCGGCCGTCGCCGCCACGCCCGCCCTTCATTTCGTGACCTTCGACCTGTCCGACATCGAGGCCATTCCCGAGCTGGTGCGCGGCCTGAAGGCCGCGCATGGTCCGCTATACGGCCTGGTGAACAACGCTGCCCTGGGCACGGAAGGCCTGCTGTCCAACATGCACAATTCCGACATCGAGAAGCTGGTGCGCCTGAACACCGTCTCGCCCATCGTGCTGACCAAATATGCCGTGCGCGCCATGATGACGGCGGGCAGCGGCCGCATCGTCAACATCAGCTCGATCATCGGCTTCACCGGTTATTCCGGCCTGTCGGTCTATGGCGCCACCAAGGCGTCTATGCTGGGCTTCACCCGCAGCCTGGCGCGCGAGGTGGGGCGGCTGGGCGTGACCGTCAATGCGGTGGCGCCGGGCTTCATGGACACCGAGATGACCGCCAGCCTGAAGGACACCGACCGCGCGAAGATCGCATCACGCAGCGCGCTGAGGCGCCTGGTGGATGTCGAGGATGTGGCGGGTGCCGTGTCTTACCTGATGAGCGACGCGGCCAAGAACATCACCGGGACCACCATAACGGTGGATGCGGGCAACACTGCCTAGAGATTCAGCGCCGCGCGCACGCTGGCGGGCCAGGACGCGATCTTCGACCCATGGGTGACGAACAGCGCCACCGCCAGCCGGTCCATGCCAAAGGCGACGCAGCCGGTGTGCATCAGTTCGCCGGCTTCATTGTGCAGGCCCCAGACCTCGCCGAAATGTTCCTTGTGATAGTTGAAGCTCATGCAGGCGGTGGGGCTTTCGGCCGAGCGCACGGGCACCAGCAGCTCGAACTTCAGCGCGTCCTGAAGCTGCTGGCTGGCCATCAGCGCGCCGACGCGGCCGAAGAAGGGATCGTTGGCGACATCGACGCGATAGGACAGGCCAATAGCGTCGGCGATGCCCTTGGCGCGCTCCACCCACGGATCGCGAAAGGCCTGGATCTGCGCCGGCGTGCCGATGCGGACATATTCGCGCATGCGGAAGCTCTGGAAGCGGTCCACCTGGCGCGACGGCTCGTGGCGGAAACAATCGGCGGCGACATCAAAGATATAGCCGTCATCGGGCACGGTCCCGCGTTCGGCGGCGATGGGATAGATCGGGTAACAGGCGGCCGGCGCCAGCACCAGGTCGGACGGCTTGAGGTCCTCGGTCCAGTCGCCGCCGGCCTCATGCTTGGAGGCCGAGCGCATGATCTCGCGCTCGCTGCCCACCAGGGTCGAGACCGCGCCGACCAGGTTGGGAAAACTGTTCAGGTAACCCTGCTTCTCGATGCTGGCGCGCGCCATCACCGGGGGAAAGCGGAACACATCGGCGCCCTGCGGCCGGTGGCGGCCGATCAGCGCAGCCAGCGCCTCCACCACGCTTTCATACGCGCCGGTGCGGCCATAGACGCCGTCCACGCCCGAAGGCGTGAACAGTCTGGAGACCATGCCATCCAGATGTTCCGGCTCGAAATGATGGGCACAGCAGGAATGGATCGGCGTGGTGATGTTCATGGGGTCAGTCCCGGATGGCGGCGGGTACGTCGCTGAGGATGGTGGAGGTGGTCAGGCTGGAAAGGATGCGGTCATTGTTGATCATGATGGGTGACGACAGCACGTCGCGCAGGCTGCGCCCGATGCTGACATCGCCGTCATTGCGATAGCCCGACAGGCCGGTGGCCCGCATGGCGTTCATCACCGTCTTCACCGCCAGTTCCGAGGCATCGACCTTGAGCAGGTTGATCGCGGTCTGGAAATCGATCGCGCCCAATGCCTGGGGATCGTGGGCGCAGGCTTCATAGCGCGCCAGCATGGCGGCGATCAGCGCGCGCAGCGCCCGCAGGTTCGCCTGGGCCTCCACGAAATGCGGCACGCCGGGGGGCAGGGCGCCCGCGCGCTGGGCCTTGCGCATGAATTTGCGCGCCCGGTCCACCGCGCCGGCGGCGATGCCGGCCCACACGCCCGACCACATTAGGTGCGCGGTCGGCACCATGCTGCGGCTGTGGATGACGCCATAGGGCACAGGCAGGATCTGGGCGGGGCTGCCCACCGCCTTCAGGCTGAAGCCGGCGCTGCAGGTGCCGCGCATGCCCAGCGTGTCCCAGCCGCCGGTCTTTTCCAGCGAATAATTCTTCTTCTCGAACACCACCAGCACCTGGTCGCTGGCGTCGGCCTCGGCGCACCGGCGCGCGGTGGTCACCACCGCATCGGCCTGGGCGCCATACGAGATCACGCTGGCGTCGCGCACCAGAAGTATGCGCTCGTCCGCGGTCTGCACCGCCGCCTCGGAGGCGCGCACATTGCCGCCGCCCTTGCCTTCGGTGGTCGAGGACGCCAGCAGCAACTGGTCCTGCACCATGCGGCCCATGAAGTCGCGGTGCCAGGCGCTGTCCATGCCGTGATGGACGACACAGGCCGCCTTGACCTGGTGCATGGCGAAGATCATGCCGGTGGAGGAACAGGCCCGCCCCAGCGCATAGCAGATGTCGACGACATCGCCGACGCTCGCCTCTTCGCCGCCCAGGGGCGCAGGCACCATGATGCCCAGCAGCTTTTCCTGCTTCAGCGCGTTGATCGCTTCCTGGGGAAAGCGCGCCTCGCCATCCACCGCCGCCGCATGTCCGGCGGCCACCTGGGCGGCGCGCGCCGCGCGCTCGCGAAGTGGTTCGACGGCGGATGCAGCGTCAATGGTTTTCGCGGTGTTCAGCATGAGCGCGCTCTTGTCGTTATCGTCGGGCTTTTGGCCGTATCTCGCTGCCGAGCCTATCGGCCAAATCTGAAGCAAGGATGAACCCGCCCGTTTATGGTAAGCGAAGCGTAAAGTCCGGCGTGGAGCATCCGGGCAACCAATGCTTTACGCCTGAACCCCTAGATTGGCTTTCGTTCCCGCAGGAAGCCCGTCATGTCGTCCACCGAACGCATCACCGCCATCGCCGTCCGCATGTTGCTCAAGCGCGGCGTCACCGCGATTCCGCGCAGCCGCGACAATCTGCGCGACGCGGGCCTGACTTCGCTGGACATGGTGGGGCTGATGCTGGCGGTCGAAGCCGAATTCGACATCGAGGTACCCCAGAGCGCCATGACCCCGGAGAATTTCGACACCATCGCCGCCATCGAGAATCTCGTCTCGGTCACCGCCCGGGCGGCGTGACCGCTTGCACCTGTATCTCGCGAAAGCCGACATGCCGCTCGACCGTCACGCCAAACGCTTCCTGGAAATGCTGGCGGCGGCCGGACAAAGCCGCGGCCGCTACGACAGCGTGGAGGAGCGCCGCCAGGCCCTTGTCAACCTGGCCGGATTGGTCGATCCGCCCGGCACGACGCCCATCGGCGGGGTGCGCGATCATCTGCTGCCCGTCAGCGACGGCCACATCACGCTTCGTACCTATTCGCCGCTGGAGGCGCCGCAGCGGGTGCTTCCGGGCATGCTGTTCTTCCACGGCGGCGGCTGGGTGGCCGGAAGCCTGGACACCCATGACGGCTTCTGCCGCCGCCTGGCCAACGAGACGGGATGCCGCGTGATCGCGGTGGATTATCGCCTGGCGCCGGAACATCCTTTTCCCTTCGCGCTGTCCGATGCCTGCGCCGCGCTGTCCCATGTTGCGGCCCATCCGCGCGAGTTCGGCATCGACGTGCGGCGCCTGGGCGTGGCGGGCGATTCGGCGGGCGGCACGCTGGCGGCGGTGCTGTGCCGCATCGCGCGCGATACCCTGCGCGGGGGGCGGCCGGCGCCGTCCATCGCCTTCCAGCTTCTGGTCTGTCCGATCCTGGATGTGCATGGCGAGGCCGCCTCGCGCCGCGAGCTGGCCCAGGGCTATTTCCTGGACGGCGAGACGCTGGCCCGCGACCTGGAGCTGTATGTCCCGGCCGGCGGCGACTTGTCCGATCCGCGCCTGTCGCCACTGTGCGCCGAGGAGTTCGAGGACCTGCCGCCGGCCTATATCCATACCGGCCAGTTCGACCCCTTTGGCGACGAGGGCGAAGCCTATGCCCAGCGCCTGGGCGGCTTCGGCGTGCCGGTGCATGGCCGCACCCATCCCGGCATGATCCACTATTTCTATTGCATGCCGCGCATGATCCCCTATGCCGGCGAGGCCATGCGCATCATCGGCGCCGAGATCCGCTATGCCGTGCAGTTGCCGGTGCCCGAGCGGCGGGCTCAAAGACGGATCAGGCCGGTCCTGATCCGCGCATAAAGCGCCGCGTCCAGCGGAACATAGCCGCCGCCGGTGTCGGCCAGCAGCGGATCGGCGATGAGCGCGGGATCGAAACCGTCCTTCGCCAGCGCCTGCTTCTTCTGCTTGAAGGTCTCGGTGAAAGCCAGGCTGTCCACCAGGCGCAGGAACACCGGCCGCGCATAGGCGGGCAGGCGCGCGGCGCAATGGGCATGGAAGGCGGCGGCGTCGAAATCGCCTCCGGCTTCCAGCGCCGCCATGCCGCATCGGCCGCTCTGGCCCGGCACGGTCACGCCATAGACGCTGGCCGCCTTCACGCCGGGGGCGGAGGCGGCCACGGCGGCGACCTCGGCGGTGGCGACATTCTCGCCCTTCCAGCGGAAGGTATCGCCGATGCGGTCGACGAAATAGAAGAAGCCCTGTGCGTCCTGACGCATCAGATCGCCGCTGCGTACCCAGGCGTCGCCCGGCTTGAACACATCGCGCAGGATCTTCTTCTCGCCGGCCGCCGCGTCGGTATAGCCCTCGAACCCGGCATTGCCGCCGGCGATCCTGCCGATGGCCTCGCCGGTCTCGCCGCGCGCCACCGCGATACAGAATCCGTCCGGGCCACGCATCGGCGCCTGGGTCTCGTCGTCGAACTTCACCAGGGCGATGCCGAAGCGGTGCGTCAGGAAAGGGGGAACGCGGCCGATGGCGCCCACCTTGCCCTCCGCGTTATAGAGCGAGAAATTGCCTTCGGTGGAGGCATAGAATTCCAGGACGCGGGGGATGGCGAAGCGCTGCTGAAAGGCTTCCCACACATCCGCCGACAGGCCATTGCCCACCGCCAGGCGCAGGGCGTGCAGGGGAACAGGCCCCTCCTCATTTTGAGAGCTCGCTTCGCTCGCATGGGCGAGCAAGTAGCGGCACAGTTCGCCGATATACTGGAAGATGGTGGCGCCGCTGTCGGCCACGTCGCGCCAGAAGCCGCGCGCCGAGAATTTCTCGCGCACGATCACCGCCCCACCGTTCAGCAGCGCCGCGCCGGACGCCACCACCCCGCCGACGCTGTGATACATCGGCAGGCAGTTGTAGAGCCGGTCGTGCGGTCCCGCGCCGGTCATCCCGGCGAACCAGTGGGTCCAGTTCATCACCCGGCGATGGCTGACGCGCGCGGCTTTCGGATAGCCGGTGGTGCCCGAAGTATAGATCAGCAGCGCCGGATCGTTCAGCGTAACGGCGGGCTGTTCGCCCTGCGTCAGCGGCGCGCCGGAAAAGCCGCCCAGCATCCCGTCGAGGGCCGCGTCATGCAGCCGATGGGGAATGTGCGAATCCGCATCCGCCAGCGCGCCGCAAAGCTTCGGCGCGACGATCAGCAGTTTCGGCCTGGCGGCGGCGATCGCCTGCGCCAGCGCCTCGCCGCGCAGATTGGTGTTCAGCAGCGCCGCCACCGCGCCGATCCGAGTCAGCCCTGCCCATGCGGCCAGATAATCGGGCCGGTTCGGCGACAGCAGGGCGACGACATCGCCCTTGCCGATACCCTCACCGCGCGCCCAGCGCGCATACCGGTTCATCCGGGCGGCGAGCGCGGCATGGGTAAGGCTTTCGTCCTGCCCGATCAGGGCCGGGGCGTCGCCGAAACGCGCGCCCAGTTCGTCCACAACCACAGGCAGGGTCCGCGCCGGCGCATCCTCGATGCGCGCCGTCATTTCCAGCGCGCGCAGCCATGCCCTGGAAGCGGACATGTCCTTGCCGCGGTCCTTGTTCGCGCCGATGGCCGACATGCTTTTGCGGTCTCTGTCCCGATTTGGAACGTGCAGATGAGCGACGTGGCGGAACCCTATACCGGCCGGCGTGGAAGCGGCGTTAACGCGCGTTCCTTTTTCCACGGCCTGCCGACGCTTTGTTAATCAGCCGTGACTTATTTTACGGCTCGGATTTCCAAGGCATTCGCATGCGCGCCGAGACCATTGCCCTGCACGCCGGCTTCGACGCCGATCCCACAACCAAGGCGACCGCGGTGCCGATCTACCAGACGGCCGCCTATCAGTTCGACGGCGCCGATCACGCCGCCGCCCTGTTCAACCTGGAGGTGGACGGTTTCCGCTACAGCCGCATCACCAATCCGACCGTGCAGGTTCTGGAACAGCGCGTCGCCGCGCTGGAAGGCGCGGCAGGCGCGGTGGCCACGGCCTCGGGGCAGGCGGCGCTGTATTACACCTTCGCCAATGTGGCGCGGGCGGGAACCAACATCGTTGCGGTGCCCCAGCTTTACGGCACCACCCATACGTTGCTGCATCATGTGCTGCCGTCACAGGGCGTCGAAGGCCGCTTCGCCGCCGATGACGGCGCCGAGGCGATGGCAGCCTGCATCGACGAAAACACCGCCGCCGTGTTCTGCGAAAGCGTCGGCAACCCCGCCGGCAACATCTGCGACCTCAAGGCCATCGCCGACATGGCGCACGGCCATGGCCTGCCGCTGATCGTGGACAACACGGTGGCGACGCCGGTGCTGCTGCGCCCCGCCGAGCATGGCGCCGACATCATCGTCCATTCCTTGACCAAGTTCCTGGGCGGCCACGGCAATGCGATGGGCGGGGCCATCGTCGACGCCGGCCGCTTCGACTGGATGGCGCACGCCGGGCGCTTCCCCCAGTTCACCACGCCGGACCGTTCCTATCACGGCCTGGTCTATGCCGAACGCTTCGGCGCCACCGCCTTCCTGGCCCGCTGCCGCAGCGTCTACCAGCGCGCCACCGGGGCGGTGCTGGCGCCGATGAGCGCCTTCCTGCTGCTGCAGGGCATCGAGACGGTGTCGCTGCGCGTGGAACGGCATGTCGAGAACGCCCGCAAGGTCGCGCAATTCCTGCGGGACGATCCGCGCGCGGCCTGGGTGAATTACGCCGGCTTTCCCGAAAGCCCCCATTACAGGCGGGCTCAGGCCTATCTGGGCGGGCGGGTGCCGTCGCTGCTGACCTTTGGCGTGGAGGGCGGCTATGAAGCGGGCAAGGATTTCTACGACGCGCTGAAGCTGTTCAAGCGGCTGGTCAATATCGGCGACGCCAGGTCGCTGGCCTGTCATCCGGCCTCCACCACCCACCGCCAGATGCCCCAGGCCGAACAGCGCAAGGCGGGCGTCACGCCCGAAACCATCCGCCTGTCGGTCGGCATCGAACATATCGACGATATCCTGGCCGACCTGGACCAGGCGCTCGACGCCGCGGCGCCGCGCCTGAAGGCGGTGGCGCAATGAGCCGGACGGAATGCTTTGTCCTGGGCACCGGCAGCAGCTTCCGCGGCACGTTGCATGTGGGGCTGGTCAACAACATGCCCGACACCGCGCTCAGGTCCACCGAGATCCAGTTCGCGCGCCTCCTGAAGGAGGCGGCGGGATCGCTGGACGTGCGCCTGCGCCTGTTCTCGCTCTCCAGCATCGAACGCAGCCCCCTGGCGCGCGCGCGCATGGCCGGCTTCTATGACGATGCCGCCATGCTGCCGCATGCGCCGGTCGATGCGCTGATCGTGACCGGCGCCGAGCCGCGCGCGAGCGACCTGCGCGCCGAGCCCTACTGGGCCGAGCTGGCGGCGCTGATCGACTGGGCGCGCACCGGCACCGTCACCACCGTGTTTTCGTGCCTGGCGACGCACGCGGCGGTGCTGCATCTGGACGGCATCATGCGCCGGCCGCTGGCGCACAAGCTGTCGGGCGTCTTCATGGCCCGCCGCACCGAGGACGATCCGCTGTTCCTGAACGTGCCGGCACAACTGGCGGTGCCACATTCGCGCCGCAACGAGACCCCCGAGCATGCGCTGGCCGCGCACGGTTATCACGTCCTGACGCGGCTGGCCGACGGCAGCGCCGACATGTTCACCCGCGAGATGCCGGGCGAGAGCCGCCTGGTCTTCCTGCAGGGCCATCCCGAATATGATGCTGTCACGCTGGGGCGCGAATATCTGCGCGACATGGGCCGCTTCCTGCGCGGCGACGGCGAGCAGCCGGCGCTGCCGCAGAATTACTTCGACCGCGCCACCGAGCGGATGCTGGCCGAGATCGGCCGCACCGGCGCGCCCCTCGAGGCCCATGCCCGCATCGTCGCCGACGCCCTGCCGCTGCAGCAATGGCACAATCATTCGGTTCGGCTGTTCGCCAACTGGCTCTCATCGGCCGCCGCCGCCAAGGCGCGCAGCGCCGCCTCGCGCGCCATCCACACCCGCCGCCGGGCCTGACCGGCTGCCGTTGGTTATAATCTTATTCTCCATGGGCGGACTTGATCCGCACATCCAGCTTTTTGCATGAAGTTGGATGGCCGGGTCGAGCCCGGCCATGGCGAGAATGGTATTGTCATTCGGGAATTGGCGGAACGAACGGCTGGCATCAATCCTTCGGCACCACGTCGAAAGCGATCGTGGTGCGTTGCGGCCCGTGAAAAGGCACCGTGCCGTGCCACATGAAGGAGGGGAACAGCACGAGCCGTCCGGCCACCGGCTGGACCGCGCGGCGCACTTTCTCCGTGAGCGCGATGTCGAAGACCGGCTCGCCGAACTTGATCCAGCCCTGGCGGCCTTGCATGTCCTTCACCGCCTCCGGGACATGGACATAGTAGGCCGAGCTGATCCAGCCCGCCGGATGGATGTGGTTCACATGGAAGCCGCAATCGCGCAGCCGCGCCGACCATGAGCCGTGATAGCGGAAGTCCCGCCCGCGCCGCGACAGGAAGGGATGGCTTTCGTCGGCGGCAAGCTCGGCGATATAGCGCGCCACCGCTTCGTCGATGCGGGCGCGGATCTTCTCGACCAGCGCATGGCCCGCCCCGAACAGGTGCGCCGCCGTCTGGCTGCCCTGGCGCAGCGACTGGTTGATGTATTCGCCGGTGCCGGGGTGAACCGTGTCCAGATAGGCGTTCAGCTCGGCGTTGAAATCCTCCATGCGGGAGAACCCGTCCGGCGGCTCCAGGTCGAAGACGCGCACGAAGCGGTCATAGCCGCTCAGCCGCTCGTCGCGCGCCATCGCGTCATCCGCCATCATCCGCCAGCCCAGGCCGATCACCGACAGGCAGTTCTGGTCATGGGGATTGATGGCCAGGCCCTTTTCGCAAAGCGCCACCGCCTTTTGCGGATCGCCGGCCTGCAGCGCGGCCTTGGCGGCGTCGGCGAAAAGCTCGGCATTGCCGGCCTCGCGCGCCAGCGCCCGGTCGAAAGCCATCATGGCGTCCTGGGGTCGGCCGGCGGCGGCCAGCGCGCGCGCATCGCCCGCCAGGGCATCGCGATCATCCGGGTCGCGCGCCAGGATCTCCGCATAAAGCGCATGGGCTTCCTCGCCCCTGAGTTCGTGGCTGAGGAAGAAGGCCTTCCCCAGCAGAAGGTCGCGCGTGCGCGGCGCCCGGTCATAGGATTTCAGATAATCCTCGCCCTTGCCGAGCCGATAGAGCAGGTCGTTGTAGAACTGATGCAGGTGCGGATCGGAGGGATTGGCCGCCAGCATCGCGCGATACAGCGCCAGCGCCTCGTCATGGCGCTTGAGCTGTTGCAGCGCGTCGGCGCGCTGGGCGTCGATATAGGGGATTGCCGGATTGAGCGCCCGCGCGCGGTCGAATTCGGCCAGGGCTTCCGCATTCCGGTTCTGGCCCCGCAACGCCATCGCCAGATTGTTGTGCAGTGCCGCCGCATAGCGCCCATCGCCCCCACGATCCGTGTTCACCCGCACGTGCCGGCGCAGCAGGTTCTCGGCGTCGCCTTCCCGGCGGCTCTTGATCAGGATGGTGCTGAGCGAGAGGACCGCATCGGGAAAATCCGGCATTGCCTGAAGCCAGCGGCGACAGGTGGCGGCGGCGTCCTCCAGCCTTTCCAGTTGTTCCTGCAGCGCCGCCAGGTCGCGCCAGGCGGCGGCGAAATCCGGCTTCAGCTGCACGGCGGCGCGGAAGGCCTCGATCGCGGCGTCCGCCTGGCCGTTGCGCACCAGAGCGCCGCCATGACCATAGACGAAGACGTGGCTGCGGGGATTGGCCGCCCGCGCACGTCCAAGCAACTGCTCGGCCTCCGCGAAGCGGCTTTGGTGCAGGCGAACCGCGCCCAGCATGTGAAGCACGGCGGGATCGGGGCTTGCGGTCAGCCAGGGCGCCAGCACCCGCTCCGCGCCTCCCAGGTTGCCCTGCTGCAGCATGCGGACGGCCTGTTCCAGGCTCTGCTGGAGGGACGAAGGGGCGGCGGTCATCGTGTTTCCAACCTGCGCGAAAAGCCGCGGCCGGCCCTTGCGCAAACGCAAACTGCCCGAAATTACCAGAAATTTCAAAATCTTGGGAGGCGTCCGGAAGATTTCCGAATTGTCGCAATTTGTCAGGGGCGCCCCCTTACCCCCTGTGAATCCTTCAATTAATAAGTATGTGGGCAGGCGATGGATATGTATCTGACGATATTGCGGGAACTGGGCTGGTTGGCTGGCGCGGTGGCGCTGGCGGGCGCGGGCTATGCGCTGCTGGCGGCATTGCTGGCGGGCCGCTTCATGCGGGCCGCGGCCTTGCCGGCGGCACAGGCCGTGCCGGTGACCATTCTCAAGCCGCTGCATGGCGACGAGCCGCGGCTGGCGCGCAATCTCGAAACCTTCCTGACCCAGGACTATCCGGGCGAGGTGCAGATCGTGTTCGGCGCGCATGACCGGGCCGATCCCGCCCTGGCGGTCGCCGAAGAGCTGGCGGCGAAATATCCACACCGCGACATCGCCATCGTGCGCGACCATGCCCTGCATGGCAGCAACGGCAAGGTCTCCAACCTGATCAACATGCTGCCGGTGGCCAGGCATCCGACCCTGATCCTGTCGGACAGCGACATCGCCGTGGGACCCGGATGGCTGGGCCAGGTGGTCGCGGCGCTGGCGCGCCCCGGCGTCGGGGTCGTCACCTGCTTTTATACCGGCGCGGCTGACAGGCCGCATTTGTGGCCGACCCTGGCGGCGATGGGCACGTCCTATGATTTCCTGCCCAATGCGCTGGTGGGCACCAGCCTGAAGCTGGCGGCGCCCTGTTTCGGGTCCACCATCGCGCTTCACCGCGCCACCCTGGACAAGGTCGGCGGCTTCGCCGCCTTCGCCGATCTTCTGGCCGACGATTACGAGATTGGCCGGGCGGTGCGCGGACTGGGCTATACGCTGGCCATTCCCGCCCTGGGGGTCACCCATACCGCCGGCGAGGCCTCGCTGGGCGAGGTGGTGCGCCACGAACTGCGCTGGACCCGCACCATCCGCATGCTCAATCCCGGCGGGCATCTGGGCAGTTTCGTGACCCACGGCTTCGCCTTCGCCCTGATCAGCGCGGTTTTGCTGCATTTCGCGCCCGCGACGCTTGGCCTTCTGGGCATCACCCTTGCGGCGCGCCTGTTTCTGAAATACCGCATCGATGCTATTTTCAGGGCAAGGTCCGGTCCCTTCTGGCTGCTGCCGGTGCGCGATCTTCTGACCTTTGTTGTTTTCGCGATGTCGCTGTTCGGCGAAACGGTTCATTGGCGGGGTTCCCGCTTCGATGTGGACCCCGCCGGGGCGATGTCGCAATCCTGATCGACCCAAGGACGTCCGCGATGACCATGAGAACCCTTTTCCTGCAGGCCCCGTCCTTTGACGGCTTCGACGGCGGCGCGGGCTCGCGCTACCAGGCCAAGCGCGAGATCAAGTCCTTCTGGTATCCCACCTGGCTGGCCCAGCCCGCCGCGCTGGTGGAGAATTCCAAGCTGATCGACGCGCCGCCGCACAAGACCTCGCTGGCCGAGGTGGTGGCCCAGGCAAAGGACTTCGATCTCGTCGTGGCCCACACCTCGGTGCCCTCCTTCAAGTCGGACGTGAAGGTGGTCGAGGCGCTGAAGGCCGCCAACCCCAATCTCAAGGCCGGCCTGATCGGCGCCAAGGTGGCGGTGAACGCCGAAGGCTCGCTGCGCGAGGCCCCGGCCATCGACTTCGTCGCCCGCAACGAGTTCGACTTCACCATCAAGGACGTCGCCGACGACCAGAACTGGGCCGACATCAAGGGCATCTCGTTCCGCAACCGCCAGGGCGTCATCGTGCACAATCCCGACCGCCCGATGATCGAGAACATGGACAGCCTTCCGTGGGTGACGCCGGTCTACAAGCGCGACCTGGTGATGGAGAACTACTTCATCGGCTATCTGAAGCATCCCTACATCTCGATCTATACCGGCCGCGGCTGCAAGTCGCGCTGCACCTTCTGCCTGTGGCCGCAGACGGTGGGCGGACACCATTACCGCACCCGCTCGGTCAGCCATGTCGTCGAAGAGATCAAATGGGCGATGAAGGCATTTCCCCAGACGAAGGAATTCTTCTTCGACGACGATACCTTCACCGACAACCTGCCGCGCGCCGAGGCCATCGCCGCCGAACTGGGCAAGCTGGGCGTGACCTGGTCGTGCAACGCCAAGGCGAACGTACCCTATGAGTCGCTGAAGAAGCTGAAGGACGGCGGCTTGCGGCTGCTGCTGGTCGGTTACGAATCCGGCAACCAGCAGATCCTGCACAACATCAAGAAGGGCATGCGCATCGAGGTGGCGGAGCGCTTCACCCGCGACTGCCACAAGCTGGGCATCCAGATCCACGGCACCTTCATCCTGGGCCTGCCGGGCGAGACCAGGGAGACGATCCGCGAGACGATCGCGTTCGCCAAGCGCATCAATCCGCACACCATCCAGGTGTCGCTGGCGGCGCCCTATCCGGGCACGTTCCTCTACAACCAGGCCCTGCAGAATGGCTGGCTCGATGCCGCCAACGCCGAGCTGATCGACGAGCACGGCATCCAGATCGCGCCGCTGCACTATCCGCATTTGTCCCACAAGGAAATCTTCGACTCGCTGGAGAGCTTCTATCGCGCCTTCTATTTCCGGCCGGGCAAGATCGGCTCCATCGTCAAGGAGATGGTGACCCAGGAAGGCATGATGAAGCGCCGCCTGCGCGAGGGGGTGGAGTTCTTCCAGTTCCTGCGCGACCGCCAGAACGCGGCCGCCTGACTACTTTCCCCCTCCCCCTGCGGGAGGGGGCAAATCCGCTCCCGCTCGCGGAGCGGATTTGGGGGAGGGGGCCGAACGATCCTCCATGAAGAACCTCATCGTCACCGCCGATGACTTCGGCGCGGCGCGCCAGGTCAATGACGCGGTGCTGCAGGCGCACGCCCACGGCATCCTCACCGCCGCCAGCCTCATGGTTTCGGCCCCACTTGCCGCCGACGCGGTGGCCCGGGCCAGGCAGACGCCATCTTTGCGTGTCGGCCTGCATCTGGTGCTGGTGGAAGGCCGGCCCACCCTGCCGCCCGCCCAGGTGCCGGACCTGGTGGACCGGAACGGCTTTTTCCGCACCGACATGGCGCGGGCGGGGGCGGCGATGTTCTTCCTGCCCGCCGTGCGCCGCCAGCTTGCCGCCGAAATCGAGGCGCAATTCCAGGCTTTCGCACGGACCGGCCTGCCGCTGGACCATGTCAACGCCCACAAGCATTTCCACCTGCATCCCACCATCGGCGGGCTGATCGTCAGGCTGGCGGCTGCCCACGGCGTCAAAGGCGCGCGCGTGCCCCTGGAGCCGCAGGACGTGCTGGCCAGGATCGAGCCCCGCAAAGCCTCGGCGGTGGTGGCGCTAACAACGCCCTTTGCCCGCCGGCTGGCGCGGCATTTTGCCCGCGCGGGCCTTGCCGCCCCGGACCAGGTGTTCGGCCTGGCCTGGTCGGGGGCGGTGACGGCGGACCGGCTGGCCGGGCTTCTGGCCCATCTGCCTGACGGGCTGTCGGAAATCTACCTGCATCCCGCGACCGGGGATTATCCGGGCGCGGCCCCCGGCTACCGCTATGGGGAGGAACTGGCGGCCCTGACCGACCCGCGCATGCCCGCCCTGATTGCGGCGCACAATATTCGCCTTGGCGGCTTTTGCGACTTTCCGGTAAAGTCCGCCGCGCGCGATGCCTAGAGCAAAATCAAGGAGTTAGCTGTGAGCAGCACGGCTTTCGTCATTCCGCCCGAACTGACGCTGGACACCGGCACCTGGCCGGAGGACGGCCCCATCCGCTTCGGCTCCGATGCGCACAAGCGCCTGTTCTGCAAGACGCTGCTGGACACCCACAATCCCTATCGCCCGCGCGTGCTGGACTGGCCCAGGCTGGACGCGGATGCCGAGAAGCGCATCACCAGCCTGCCGATCTGGGACATCGCGGTGCAGACCGAGAACAAGGCGGGAATGAATGTGGCCACCTATGCCGAGGCCATTGCCGATCCGCTGCTCAGGAAGGCGGTGGAGCTGGACGGTTATGAGGAAAAGCGCCACCGCCATGTGCTGGCCAACCTGGTCCAGGCCTATGGCATCAAGCTGGCGCCCGAGCCGCCCTTCCCGCGGCCGCGCGACCCGGAATGGGCCTTCATGGTCACCGGCTACAGCGAGTGCATCGACAGCTTCTTTGCCTTCGGCCTGTTCAAGGCGGCCAAGGATACCGGCTTCTTCCCGCCCGAGCTGATCGATACCTTCGAGCCGGTGATCCATGAGGAAGGCCGCCACATCCTGTTCTTCGTCAACTGGATCGCCTGGCACCGCCGCAACATGCCCTTGTGGCGCCGCCCTTGGTTCGAATTGAAAGTGCTGGCGGTGTGGCTGTTCCTGATCTGGGAGCGCATCGGCATCGCCAAGGACGTCGGCCACGGCCAGCAGGACAACAACTTCACCGTCAACGGCGCCCAGCAGCTTGGCGCCGACATCGATGTCGGCGAGCTGATCGCCATCTGCCTGGCGGAGAACGACCGCCGCCTGTCGATCTACGATCCGCGCCTCAAGCGCCCGCGCTTCGTGCCTTTCATGGCGCGGCTGGCGCTCAGGATCGTGGGCAACAAGAAGAAAGCCGCCTGATGAAAATCGGATCTCAGGAACACCGCGACGCCTTTTGCGGCCATTTCATGCGGACCTATACCGAGTTCGATCCCGACACGCTGCCCTGGCCGGAACTGTCGCCCGAAGCGCTGGCGCGGCTCAAATCCGTGCCCTTCTGGGAAGAGGTCTTCTATACCGAGCGCCGGGCCGGGGCGATCGTCGCCGCCTTCACCGAAACCATCACCGACCCGGTGCTGAAGGAAGCCGTCGCCCTGCAGGGGCTGGAGGAAGCCCGCCACGCCAAGCTGATCCGGGTGATGATCGAGAAGTACGGCATCGACGCCGCCGAGCGCCCGGTGGAAGACGTTTCCGACAATGTCGAGACGCGGTTCAAGGATTTCGGCTTCGGCGAATGCATGGACTCGTTCCTGGGGTTTGGCGTCTTCAAGATCGCCATGGCCAACGACTTCCTGCCCAGGGAGATGTTCGCCATCTTCGAGACCCTAATGTACGAGGAAACCCGCCACATCGTCTTCTTCGTCAACTGGATGGCCTATAACCAGGCGCGCAAGGGTCCGATCGCGCGCGCCCTGATGCCGCTGACCGACCTGCGCTACTATATGCGCGCGCTGGGCCGTCTGGTGGGCACCGCCCGCCGCGGCAAGGAAATGAACGACGGCAAGGAGTTCTCCGCCACCCAGGCCAGCGTCTTCCTGGACGACTTCACCTTCCGCCGCTTCCTGGAGGACTGCTATTCGGAGAACCGGCGGCGCATGGACACGTTCGATCCCGAGCTGCTGCGGCCCAGCTTCCTGCCCCAACTCGCCCAGACCGCGCTGTCGGCCATGCGTCTGTGGAGCTTTCGCGCCAAGCCGCTGCCTGCCTGATGCGCCTGATGGCCAAGCCCCGGATCGGCGTCGTCATCGCGCTGGCGGCCGGCCTGGTCGCCGCGGTCTATCTGGTGTGGTCGATCGGCTTTGCGCCGGTAATGGCGGCGATCGCCCGCGCCGGCTTCGGCGGGCTGGCGATCCTGTGTCTTTACGCGCTGGTCGTGTTCGTGTCGCTGGCCTATGCCTGGGCTGCGTTGCTGCCGCCGGGCCAGCGCCGCCCGGTTTTTGAATTCTACATGGGGCGGCTGGTGCGCGATTCCATCGCCGAGGTCTCGCCCTTCTCGCCGGTGGGCGGGATGGTGGCGGCGGCGCGGCTGATGATCCTGCGCGGCATGAGCGCCGCATACGCCGGCGCCTCCGTGGCGGCCGACGCCACCACCGAGGCGATGGCCCAGGTCGCCTTCCTGGCCTTCGGGCTGGGGCTGGGCTTCACCCAGTTCCGTCACATGGACGGCAGCGGCCCCCTGACCACCGCCATGCTGGCGGTGCTGCTGCTGGCGGTGCCGGGCATCGCGCTGCTGATCTTCCTGCAGCGGCGCGGCGCCGGTTTTGCCGAGCGCATCGCGGCGCGTTTCTTCCCGCAGGCGGCGGGCGGCCAGTCATTCAACGCCGCCATCGCGGAAATGTACGATTCCCCGTCGCGGCTGGCGGCGTCGGCGGCGCTGCATCTTGTTGGATGGGTGGGCGCTGGCGGCGGCACCTTCATCTCCTTCTGGCTGGTGGGCGGGCGCATCGACCTGTTGCACGCCATCGCCCTGGAAGCCCTGCTGTCCACCATCCGCAGTATCGCCGCCTTCGTGCCCGCCGCCATCGGCGTGCAGGAAGCCGGCTATGCCATGCTGGCGCCGCTGTTCGGCCTGACGCCGGAAATGGGGCTGGCGGTGTCGCTGCTCAAGCGCGCGCGGGAGATCGCGCTGGGCGTGCCGGCGCTGATCTATTGGCAGAGCGTTGAGGGGCGAGCCGCGTTCCGCGCAGCGGATGAGGTGTCCGATGGCTGACACGGTGCTCGTCACCGGCGCCACCGGCTTTGTCGGCTCGGCGGTGGCCCGCGCCCTGGTGGCGCGCGGCTTTCATGTGCGCGCCCTGATGCGCGCCGGCGCCAACCGCCTCAACATTGCCCGCCTCAATTGCGAGCCGGTGACCGGCGACATGCGCGACGCCGATTCGATGATGGCCGCGACGAAGGGCGCCCGTTACCTGTTCCATGTCGCCGCCGACTACCGGCTGTGGGCGAAAGATCCGGGCGAGATCGAGCGCAACAACCTTCTGGGCGCTGAGGTCACCATGCGGGCGGCCTTGAAGGCGGGCGTCGAACGGGTGGTCTACACCTCCTCGGTCGCGGCGCTGAAACCCGGCCAACAAGCCGTGGACGAAACCTCGCGCCACACGCCGCAGACGGTGATCGGCGCCTACAAGCGCTCCAAGCTGCTGGCCGAACGCGAGGTCGAGCGCATGATCGCGCAGGAAAAGCTTCCCGCCGTGATCGTCGCGCCCTCAACCCCCATCGGCCCCTGCGACGTCAAGCCCACGCCCACCGGCCGCATCATCGTGGAAGCGGCAACCGGGCGCATCCCGGCCTTCGTCGATACCGGCCTCAACCTGGTGCATGTCGATGACGTGGCCGAAGGCCATATGCTGGCGCTGGACAAGGGCCGGGTGGGCGAGAACTACATCCTGGGCGGCAGCGATGTGATGCTCCAGGAGATGCTGGCCGACATCGCGTTGCTGTCCGGCCGCAGGCCCCCGACCGTCAGGCTGCCGCGCGCGCCCTTGTTTCCGCTGGCCTGGGGCGCCGAGGCGCTGGCGCGCCTGACCGGCCGCGAGCCCTTCCTGACGGCGGATGCGCTGCGCATGTCGCGCTATCGCATGTTCTTCAGCTCCGCCAAGGCGGAAGCCGAACTGGGATACCGCGCCCGGCCCTGGCGCGAGGGGCTGCGCGACGCCCTGGGCTGGTTCGGCCAGAACGGATACCTGAAATGATCGCGGGGATTCTGTTCGGCTTTCTGCCGCTGGCGGCATGGCTTTACCTGTTGCTGCTGCGGGGCGGCTTCTGGCGCATGCGCGCGCGCGACACGCTGCCGGTTCCAGAGCCGCAGGTCTGGCCGTCTGTCGTGGCGGTGGTGCCCGCCCGCAACGAGGCCGACGTGATCCAGAATAGTCTGGCAAGTCTGCTGGCACAGGATTACCCCGGTCGTTTCCATGTCATCCTGGTGGACGACCAGTCCGAGGACGGCACGGGCGATCTGGCGCGCGCGTTGGATTCACATCGCCTGACGGTGGTGACCGGCGCGCCGCGTCCGCCGGGCTGGACCGGCAAGCTCTGGGCCATGCACCAGGGCAGCGAGATGGCAAAGGCGCACGCGCCGGAATTCCTCTGGTTCACCGACGCCGACATCGCCCACACCCCGGACAATCTGCGCCATCTGGTGGCGCGGGCGGAAGAAAAGAACCGGGTCCTGGTATCGCTGATGGCGCGGCTGAACTGCCGTACCCCGGCAGAGCACTTCCTGATCCCCGCCTTCGTCTTCTTCTTCGCCATGCTCTATCCCTTCGGCGCGGTGAACGATCCGCGCCGAAGGCCGGCGGCGGCGGCGGGCGGCTGCATGCTGGCGCGGCGCGCGAGCCTGGAAGCGGCGGGGGGCATCGCCGCCATCCGGGGCCGGATCATCGACGATTGCGCCCTGGCCCGGATCATGAAGGCGCAAGGCTCCATCTGGCTGGGCCTGACCGACCGTTCGCTCAGCTTGCGGCCCTATCCGCACATTGCCGACATCGGCCGGATGGTGACGCGCAGCGCCTATGCCCAGCTTTCCTATTCGCCGCTGCTGCTGGCGGGCACGCTTGTCGGGCTGGTGCTGCTGTATCTGGCGCCGGTGGCCACGGCGCTGTTCGCCTGGGGCGCCGCGCAGCTTGCGGGCTGGCTGGCCTGGGCGATCATGGCGGCGATGTTCGTGCCCATGCTGCGCTTTTATCGCCTGTCCTGGCTGTGGGGGTTCGCCCTGCCGCTGATCGGCCTTTTCTATGCCGCCTTCACGCTGCAATCGGCGATCCAGCACTGGTCGGGTCGCGGCGGCATGTGGAAGGGCCGCGCGCAAGCGTCCGAGTTGAAGGCGAAGCAGTCATGAGCGACATCGCCGCGCTGCAATCGGGCAAGGGCCACAAGGACGAGAATTTTCCCGTCGCCTCGGTGCTGATCGCGCCGCGTCACCGCCCGCCGGTGCTGGCCTTCTACCGCTTCGTGCGCGCGGCGGACGATGTCGCCGACCACCCCACCGCGCCGGCGCATGAAAAGCTGGCGCTGCTGGAGGCGATGCGCGCCAGCCTGGAAGGCCAAAGCGACGCGGTGCCCGAAGGCGTGGCGCTGCGCCGTGTGCTGGCCGAGCGCGGCCTGTCGCCGGTTCATGCGCTGGACCTGCTGGAAGCCTTCCGCCGCGACGTCACCAAACTGCGCTATTGCGACTGGGACGAACTGATCGATTACTGCCGCTACAGCGCCATGCCGGTGGGCCGCTTCGTGCTGGACGTGCATGGCGAGCAGCAATCCCTGTGGCCCGCCAACGACGCGCTGTGCGCGGCGCTGCAGGTGATCAATCACCTGCAGGATTGCGGCAAGGACTACCGCGCGCTGAACCGTGTCTACATCCCGCAGGACGCGCTGGCCGCCGCCGGCGTCGGCGTGGAGGCGCTTGCGGCGGACAAGGCCGCTCCCGCGCTCCGCCGCGTGATCGCCGGCCTGGCCGCCCGGACCGCGACCCTTCTGGAGACGGCGTCGCCCTTCGCGGGCGCCATCGCCGACTTGCGGCTTGCGCTGGAAGTCGATCTCATTCAAACCCTCGCCCTTGATCTCAATCGCCTGCTGATGAGACGCGATCCGCTGTGTGAGCCCGTACACCATTCCCGGTCCGACGTCGCGCGCCTGTTCCTGGCGCGCCTGCCGGGCTTTGCGATGACGCGCCTGAAGAGCCGCAGATGAGCAGCACCGAATCCCTCGATCCCAGCCAGTCCAAGGCGGTCCGCAAGAAGGCCGCCGGCAGCTCCTTTTATATCGCCATGCGCCTGATGCCCCAGGACGAGCGCGAGGCGATGTTCGCCATCTATGCCTTCTGCCGCAAGGCCGACGACATCGCCGACGACGGTGTGGGCACCCGTGCCGAGCGCCATGACCGCCTGGAAGGCTGGCGCGCCGATCTTGCGTCGCTCTATGGCGGCGGCCCGCCGGGCCAGGCGGCGTTCCTGGCGCCCGCGGTGGCGCGCTATGGCCTCCGGCTGGAAGACTTCAACGCCGTGCTGGACGGCATGGACATGGACGTGGCCGAGGATATCGTCGCGCCGGACCTCGCCACGCTGGACCTTTACTGCGATCGCGTCGCCAGCGCGGTGGGGCGGCTGTCGATCAAGGTGTTCGGCATGGACGAAGGGCCCGGCTTCACGCTGGCCCATCATCTGGGCCGGGCGCTGCAACTGACCAACATCCTGCGCGACATCGACGAGGACGCCGCGGTGGGCCGTCTTTACCTGCCGCGCGAATATCTCAAGGACGCCGGCATCGCCGCGCTGGACCCCAAGGCCATTGTCGCCAGCCCCTGCATCGACGGAGTTTGCCGGCGCGTCGCCGCAATGGCGCATCATCACTATGATCGGGCGCGGGCGGTCCTTGACGCCAGGCCAAGGGGGCGGCTTCGCACGCCGCGCCTGATGGGCGCGGTCTATTCGCAGATCCTGGCCGCCAGCGAGGCGGCGGGATTCGCCGCGCCGCGCCACCGCGTCTCGCTGCCCAGGTCGCGGCTGCTGATGCTGGTGCTGCGCCAGGGATTCTTCGGATGAGCGGAGCCTTCCGATGAGCGGGCGGGCCTTTGTCGTCGGGGCAGGGCTCTCCGGCCTGGCCGCGGCCACGCGCCTGGCGGAACGGGGCGCTGCCGTCACGCTGATCGAGGCGGCGGGCCAGGCGGGCGGGCGCTGCCGCTCCTATCACGACGCCGCGCTGGGCATGGTCATCGACAATGGCAACCATCTGGTGCTGTCGGGCAACCGCGCGGTGCATGATTACCTGAAGCGCATCGGGGCGCGCGATGCGCTGGCCGGCCCGCCGCGCGCCGATTTCCATTTTGCCGATCTGGTGTCCGGCGCGCGCTGGCGGCTCAAGCCCGATGAAGGGCCCTTGCCGTTATGGACATTGCGACGGGCGCGGCGCGTGCCCGGCACCGTGGCTGGGGATTATGCCGCCTATCTGCCGCTGTTGTGGGCAGGGTCCGGCGCGCGCGTGAAGGACTGCGTGCCGGTGAGCGGCGCGCTGTGGGACAGGCTGATGCGCCCATTCCTGGTGGCGGCGCTGAACACCGAGCCGGAGCAGGCGTCGGCGGCGCTGGCCGGCGCGGTCCTGCGCGAGACGCTGGCAAGGGGCGGGCGCCACTATCGCCCGCGCATCGCCCATCCCACCCTGGCGGGCGCCTTTGTCGATCCGGCGCTGGCGTTCCTGTCGGCGCATGGCGGCACGGCCAGGCTGGGCGCGCGCCTGCGCCGGATCACATTTGCCGCGCGCGATGCGGCGGCGCTGGACCTGCCCGATGGCGTCATGCCCATCGACCGGGCGGACGCGGTGGTGCTGGCGGTGCCGCCCTGGGTGGCGGGCGAGCTTCTGCCGGGGCTGACGGCGCCCGACGATTTCCGCGCCATCGTCAACGGTCATTTCCGCATCGCGCCGCCGCCGGGATTTCTGCCCCATGCGGGTGCGCCCGCCATGCTGGGCGTGATCGGCGGCACGGTGGAATGGATCTTCGCCTTTGCCGACCGCATCTCGGTCACGGTCAGCAACGCCGACGCCATCGCCGAGCGCCCGCGCGAGGAATTGGCGGCGCTGTTGTGGGCTGACGTGGCGAAAATACTCAAGATCGACGCGGCCCTTCCCCCCTGGCAGATCGTCAAGGAAAAGCGCGCCACCTTCGCCGCCACCCCGCGGCAGGAGGCGCGCCGGCCGCCTTCGCGCACCCAATGGCGCAATCTGTTCCTGGCCGGCGACTGGACGGCGACGGGTCTGCCCGCCACCATCGAAGGGGCGCTGCGCTCGGGCGAGACTGCGGCAACTTTGGCCCTGAAACATCTGCGCTTATAATCGCGCGCGAGAGACGTGTGATGAACCAGCTCAACCCCGCCGATTTCCAGGATGTCGAAGGCGCGATCCGCGCCGCCACCGACGCGATCCTGGCCGAGCAGAAGCCGGACGGCCACTGGGTCTATGAGCTGGAGGCCGACGCCACCATTCCGGCCGAATATGTGCTTCTGGTGCACTGGCTGGGCGAGACGCCCAACCTGGAACTGGAACGCAAGATCGGCGTCTATCTGCGCCGCATCCAGGGCACGCATGGCGGCTGGCCGCTCTATCACGACGGCGCCTTCGACATCTCCGCGACGGTGAAGGCCTATTTCGCGCTCAAGATGATCGGTGACGACACCGACGCGCCGCACATGGCGCGCGCGCGGGACGCGATCAGAAAGCGCGGCGGCGCCATCAAGGCCAATGTCTTCACCCGCATCCTCCTGTGCCTGTATGGCGAGGCGTCATGGAACGACGTGCCCACCGTGCCGCCGGAGCTGATCCTTTTGCCGCGCTGGTTTCCCATCCATCTGTCCAAGATGAGCTATTGGGCGCGCACGGTGATCGTGCCGCTGCTGGTGCTGTGTGCGCTGCGGCCGCTGGCGAAGAATCCGCGCGCCGTCCATGTGCCCGAGCTGTTCGTGCCGGGCGTGCCCGCCGCCAGCCCCCGCGCGCCGCACCAGAGCGCCGGCTGGTCGGCTTTCTTCAACGCGCTGGACAAGATTCTGAAAATCGTGCCCTGGCCCAAGGGCGCGCGCGCCAGGGCCATCGAAAAGTGCCGCGCCTGGACCACCGAGCGCCTGAACGGCCGTGACGGGCTGGGCGCGATCTATCCGGCCATGGCCAACAGCGTGATGATGTATGACGTGCTGGGCTATCCGCCGGACCATCCCGACCGGGCGATCGCCCGCAAGTCGGTCGATCTGCTGCTGGTGGTCAAGGACGACGAAGCCTATTGCCAGCCCTGCGTCTCGCCGGTGTGGGACACCGCTCTGGTGGCGCACGCGCTGCTGGAGACGAAGGACGAAAAGGCGCGCGCCGCGGTGGAGCGCGGGCTTCAGTGGCTGCGCCCGCTCCAGGTGCTGGACGTCAAAGGCGACTGGGCCGAGGAGAAGCCCGATGTGCGTCCCGGCGGATGGGCCTTCCAGTACCGCAACGATCACTACCCCGACCTGGACGACACCGCCGTGGTGGTGATGGCGTTCGACCGTGCCGGTGTGGCGCACGACGACGCCGCCATCGCCCGGGGCCGCGAATGGGTGGAGGGGCTGCAATCCAAAGACGGCGGCTGGGGCGCCTTCGACGCCGACAATTCCTATTATTACCTCAACAACATCCCGTTCGCCGATCACGGCGCGCTGCTGGACCCGCCGACGGAAGACGTATCGGGCCGCTGCGTCGGCATGCTGGCGCAACTGGGGAATGGCGGGCAGAAGCTGGCCGACGGCATCGCCTATCTGCGCAAGACCCAGCGCGAGGACGGTTCCTGGTGGGGCCGCTGGGGCGTCAATTACATCTATGGCACCTGGTCCGCCTTGGCGGGCCTCAACGGCGCGAGGTTGTCCCCGGACGATCCCACCATGAAGCGCGGCGCCGACTGGCTGGTCGCGATCCAGAACCCGGACGGCGGCTGGGGCGAGAATTGCGACAGCTACAAGCTGGATTACAAGGGCTATGAGCCCGCGCCCTCGACCGCGTCACAGACCGCCTGGGCACTTCTGGGCCTGATGGCGGCCGGCCAGGTCGATCATCCGGCGGTGGCGCGCGGGATCAACTACCTGAAGGCCACACAGGAATCCGACGGCCTGTGGCGCCAGGCGCATTATACCGGCGGCGGCTTTCCGCGGGTGTTCTACCTGAACTATCACGGCTATCCGAAATTCTTCCCGCTCTGGGCGCTGGCGCGCTACCGCAATCTCAAGACGGGCAATTCGCGGCGCGTGGAATACGGGCTGTGACCATCCTCGCCGTCTGCGGCCTGACCCGCGAAGCCGAAATCGTCGGCACCACCGATGTGGTGGCGGTGGCGGGCGGCGGCGATGGCGAAGCCCTGGCCAAAAAGCTGGACGCCCTGCATGGCGACATCCGCGGCGTGATTTCCATCGGACTGGGCGGCGGCCTGTCGCCGCTGCTGAAGGTGGCCGACGTGGTGATCGCCGAACGCATCAGCTTCGACGGCCCCCTGGGCCGTAGCAGCAAGGTGTGGAATTGCGACGAGGCCTGGCGCGTGCGCCTGATGTCACGGCTCGCCCATGCCCATCAGGGCGTCATCGCCGCCGGCGACATGGTGCTCCAGGATGTGGACGCCAAGGCCGCGCTCAACGCGCGGACCGGCGCCCTGGCGGTGGACATGGAATCCCACATCGCCGCCCGCTTTGCCGCGTCCCGCAACCTTCCGCTCGCCGCCCTGCGCGTGATCTCCGACGACGCCCGCCACACCCTGCCGCCGGCCGCGCTGGTGGCGATGCGGCCGGACGGCGGCATCGCGATAACCCGTGTTCTGTGGTCGCTGGTCAAAAAGCCGGCGCAACTGCCGGCGCTGATCCGCACGGGCAGGGGGTCTTCGAAAGCCTTTAAGGAATTACTCCGCTGCCGCGATCTCTGTGGCGCCGGACTCGGTGGTGTCTGAGCGGCCGGCGCGGATCTCCGACATCTTCTTCTCGACATGGCGCGAGAAGACGAACTCGGCCGGGCGCTGCTTCGACAGGTCGATCTCGGGCGCGAAGGGGCCTTCGGTCTTCACCCCGCGCATGGCCACCGACAGCAGCTTCAACGGATGCTTGACCGAATCGGTGGCGGCGGTGCCTTCGAAGCCGCAATGCACCATGCAGTTGGCGCACTTTTCATATTTGCCGACGCCGTATTTCTCCCACTCGGTGCCTTCCATCAGCTCCTTGAAGGTCTTGGCATAGCCTTCGCCCAGCAGGTAACAGGGTTTCTGCCAGCCGAACACGGTCAGAAGCGGCATCGACCAGGGCGTGCATTCATAGGTCTGATTGCCGGCCAGGAAATCCATGAACAGCGCCGAATTGGTGAATTCCCAGTTCCTGCCGCCGTCGCCGCGCTTCAGGATCTCGCGGAACATGGTCTTGGTGCGCTCGCGGTTCAGGAAATGCTGCTGGTCGGGCGCGCGCTCATACGCATAGCCCGGCGACACGGTGATGCCGTCCACGCCCATCGCCATCACATCGTCGAAGAAGCGGGCGGTGCGCTCGGGATCGGCGCCGTCGAACAGGGTACAGTTGATCTGGGTGCGAAAACCGCGCGCCTTGGCCAGCTTGATGGCGGCGACCGCCTTGTCATAGGTGCCGTCCAGGCAGACCGACTTGTCGTGCATCTCCCTGTCGCCGTCCAGATGGATCGACCAGGTGAAATTGGGGTGCGGCTTGTACTGGTCGATCTTCTTGGCCAGCAGCAGCGCGTTGGTGCACAGGATCACGAACTTGTCGCGCTCGATATAGCCTTCGACGATCCTGGCCATGTCGCGGTGGAGCAGGGGTTCGCCGCCGGCGATGGAGACGGCCGGCGCCCCGCATTCGTCGATCGCATCCATGCACTGCTGGAAGGACAGGCGCTGGTTCAGGATCGGATCGGGATAGTCGATCTTGCCGCAGCCGGCGCAGGCCAGGTTGCAGCGGAACAAGGGCTCCAGCATCAGCACCAGCGGATATTTGCCGCCGGAGATGTGCTTCTTCATCACATAGGCGCCGATCTTGGCGGCCTGGCGCAGCGGCAGACCCATGCTCTTATGCCCTCAATTCGGCCGGCAGGCGGAATTCGATATGTTCCTTCTTGCCGTCCATGGTTTCCACGCTCACGTCCTCGATGGCGCCCAGCGCCTCGATCACGTGGTTCACAAGTTCTTCCGGCGCGCTGGCCCCGGCGGTCAGTCCGACGATCTTCTTGCCCCTGACCCATTCGGGCTTCAGCTCGCTGCCGTCATTGATCAGATAGCTGGGAACGCCTTCCTCCAGCCCGATCTCGCGCAGCCGGTTGGAGTTGGAGCTGTTGGCCGCGCCCACCACCAGAATCACGTCGGCCAGCTTGGCCAGTTCGCGCACCGCGGTCTGCCGGTTCTGGGTGGCATAGCAGATGTCGGACGTTTCCGGCCCCACAATGTCCTGGAAGCGCTTCTTCAGCGCCACGATGATGCCCTTGGTGTCGTCGATCGACAGGGTGGTCTGGGTGATGTAGGCGACGGGCGTTTCGTCGGCGATGGCCAGTGCCGCCACATCCTCTTCCTTCTGCACCAGATGCACCGGCGCGCCGACCTGGCCCATCGTGCCTTCCACCTCCGGGTGGCCGGCATGGCCGATCAGGATCAGCGTGCGGCCATGCGCGACATAGCGCTTGCCCTGGTTGTGCACCTTGGAAACCAGCGGGCAGGTGGCGTCCAGCACCGGCAGGTTGCGCTCCTGCGCGGTCTTGAACACCGATTGCGGCACGCCATGGGCGGAAAAGACCGTCACCGCGCCCTCGGGCACTTCGTCCAGTTCCTCGACGAAGCGGGCGCCCTTGCTCTTCAGGGTGTTGACGACATGCTTGTTGTGCACGATCTCGTGGCGCACATAGACGGGCTCCCCGAACTTGTCGAGCGCCTTCTCCACGATGTCGATGGCGCGCACGACACCGGCACAGAAGCCGCGGGGTTGGGCTAGGATGACTCGCATAGGGATCCCTGATCCAGGGGCTGGTTTCCGGAGGGGCATAACAGAAGCCGCGCCGTGGCCCAAGCGGTGGCTGCATTGCAACATGGGCATTGTCCCGTATCGGACAAGGGGGTGCAACCCTTTCGCCGGCGGGGATAAAGCCTTGTTCCGGCACGAAACGCTGCCGCTGTTGCCCATCGGCCATAGCGGCGAGATGGTGGTTGCCTTCCGGGGCCAAAAGAGGCCATGAACCGCCCCGGAAAACGGCGCCGCGGCGGTGGGAACCGGCGCCCCATGCCAGAGCACAGCCAGAAACGGGGCATTTTCATGTCTGACAGCGCGCACCAGGCCCGGCCGCAGGACGATCCGGCCCTCCTGCCGGCCGCCATCGCCGAGACGGCGCGCCTGGTCGATTCGACGCTGGACGCGGTGTTGCCCGCGCCGGCCGGCCGCCAGGCCCGGGTGCAGGAAGCGATGCGCTATGCGGTGATGGGCGGGGGAAAGCGCCTGCGTCCTTTCCTGGTGCTGCATTCGGCCCGCCTGTTCGGCGTGCCCGATGCGCGCGCCCTGCGCGTGGCGGCGGCCATCGAATGCCTGCATACCTATTCGCTGGTGCATGACGATCTGCCCTGCATGGACGATGACGATCTGCGCCGCGGCCGGCCCACCACCCATATCGCCTTCGACGAGATGACGGCGGTCCTGGCGGGCGACGCGCTTCTGACCTTCGCCTTCGAGCTGCTGGCCGATCCGGCCACCCATCCCGACGCCGCCGTGCGCGCGGCGCTGGTCGCGCGCCTGGCGGAAGCGGGGGGCCACAGCGGCATGATCGGCGGCCAGATCATCGACATGCTGGCTGACGCCTCGTTCGGCGTGGAAGACGTGATCGACCTGCAGCGGCGCAAGACCGGCCGGCTGTTCGAATTCTCCTGTGGGGCCGGGCCCGTTCTGGCACAGGCCGGCGCCGAAGATCGCAACCGCCTCAACGCCTATGCCGAAGAGATGGGCGTGGTCTTCCAGATCACCGACGATCTTCTCGACGTGACCTCGACCGCCGAAAAGACCGGCAAGGCGGTGGGCAAGGATGCCGATATGGGCAAACAGACGCTGGTGACGCTGCTGGGCGTCGATGGCGCCAGAGCCGAAGCCCGGCGCCGCGCCACGCGCGCGGTGGAAGCGCTTGGCCCGCACGCCACGCGCGCGCCCCGGCTGTCGGCGCTGCCGTTTTTCCTGCTGGACCGTGACGCCTGACGGCTTTCAAAAAGGCGGAAAATTGCCGTCTTTTGTCGCCAAATACCGGCTTCGTGCGTTAGACGGGGCATAGGGAGAATTCGATGAACCGCATATGGAAACCTGTTTGCCTGGGCCTGTTGCTGGCGGCCGCCCCGGCCGGCCTCGCCATCACGGCTCGCCCCGCTCTGGCCCAGTCCGCCACCGACAAGGCGGACGATCCGGCCGTATCCCAGATCCAGGGTTTCTATGACGCGCTGATCGCATCGATGAAGGCGGGTGGCTCGGCCAAGTCCCGCTACGACAAGCTGAGGCCCGCGGTGGAGAAGGCCTTCGATCTTCAGGCGATGACCGCGGCGGCGGTGGGTCCCGGCTTTGCCGCCATGTCGGACGCCGACAAGAAAGCGCTGGTGGACGCCTTCACCCGCATGACGGTCGCCAACTATGCCAAGAATTTCGACTCCTACAACGGCGAGAAATTTCCCGTCGAGCCCAAGTCCATCGCGCGCGGCAGCGATCATTTCGTCAAGAGCAAGCTGGTGCCTTCGTCGGGTGAGCCCGTTGCCTTCATTTACCGCATGCATCAGGTGGGCGGGACCTGGAAGGTCATCGACGTCTATCTGGCCGGCAACATCAGCCAGATGGCGCAGAAGCGCTCCGATTTCGCCGGCACCCTGAAATCGGGCGGCCCCGAGGGACTGGCGAAGAAGATCAACGCATTGGCGGATCAGAATCTGTCTTGATTTAACCCCCTCCGGTCTCGACTACCTGTCGGTCGCTCCGCTCCCTCGGTCGTCTCGACCACCTCCCCCTTCCTGGTGCTTCGCACCGAAGGGGGAGCAAGCCCGTGCGTGCGGTTACACTTCGGGATCGTGCAATCTTTGATGTTCCGACGGCGGGCCCAGGAGCGCCGGCGACAGCAGCAGCGTCGTCACCAGGGTCCACATCAGCGAGATCATCAAAAGCTCGCCCATGCTGGCGGTGCCCGGATGCACCGACAGCCACAGCGTGCCGAAGCCCGATGCGGTGGTCGCCGCGCTGAAGATCACCGCCCGCGTCAGCGCCGACGCCAGCAGGCAGCGCTGGCCGTGCCGCCAGGCCATCACGAAATAGATGTTGAACGCCACCCCGATGCCCAGCAGCAGCGGCAGGGCGATCACATTGGCGAAGTTGAGTTTCAGGCCGATGACCACGCAGGTCGCCAGGGTCAGAAGCCCTGCCAGCACCAGCGGCGCCAGCGTCATCATCACGTCGTGGACGCTGCGCAGCACCACGGTCAGAAGGATGATGATGGCGATGAAGGACAGGATGCCCGCCTCGGTGAAGGCGCCCACGATGGTCTTGCCCGAGGCGCGGATCGAGATCGGCGCGCCGGTCGCTTCGGGCGCCACGCTGAGCACCTGGTTGGAGAAGGCCTCCAGCGCCGCCGGATTGTTGCTGTTGTTCTTCGGGAAGACCTGGATCCGCGCGGTGCCGTCGGGCGAAACCCAGTCCTGGCGCAGATCGGCGGGCATGTTCTGGATGGTGACGGGCGCGGCCGTCAGCGATTGCGACACCTGGGACAGCATGGTCTTGAGGCCGGGGATCAGCGCCTCACGCGCCCGCGCCAGCGCCTGCGGTCCGGCCTTCACCACCCTCTCCAGCGCATCGGCAAGACGGCGCGCGTCGCGGGCCGCCGCATCCGCGCCGTTGCCGGCGGCGGCGCGCAGCTTGGCGGCGGTCGATCGCATGGCCGCGAAATCCTCGGCCGCGGAGGGCGGCGGCGCCACGTCGAACGGGTTGATGGTGGCGTCCAGAAGATTGTCGGCGTCCGCGATCAGCGCCAGCTTGGCCGGCTGGTCCGACGGAAGAAAGCTGGACAGGGTGATGACCTGCCCGACCAGCGGCTGCTGGGCGATGCGCTCGGCCAGCGCGTCCGCCACCGCCAGGGACACGGCGGGCACGTCGATGGTGTTGGGCGAGGTCTGCGGATTCTTCATCAGGTCGTACAGGGTGGAGACCGATTCCATCTTCCGGCTGCGCAGGTCCAGCGGATTGGAATCGAAGCGCACGAAACCCATCAGAACCACCGAGATGGCGCCGGCCACCGCCGCCACCGTGATCACCCGGCGCCGGTGTGCGGTCAGGAACGTGTCCACCGGGGTCAGGCCGCCAAAGCCGACATCCTCATATTCGCCCGGCGGATTCAGCAGCATCAGAAGCGCCGGCAGCATGGTGATCGACAGAAGAAAGGCCACGACCATGCCGATGCCGGCGACCAGGCCCAGTTCGGCGACGCCGGTATAGGTGGTGGGCAGGAAGGAAAAGAAGCCCGCCGCCGTGGCCGCCGCCGCCAGCGCCAGCGGAACGCCCACCCCGCTTCCGGTATTGGCCAGGGCCTTGGCCAGGTTCTGCTCGCGATAGCGCTCGGCCCGGTAGCGCACCGAGAACTGGATGCCGAAATCCACCCCCAGCCCGACGAACAATGCGATGAAGGCGATGGATATGATGTTGAAGACGCCCACCGCCATCAGTCCCAGCCCCATGGTGACGGCAAGACCCACGAACAGCGTCACCAGGATGGCGAAGATGATGCGGAAGGACTTCAGCGCCAGCCACAGCGTCAGCAGCACGCCGGCCATCATGGCGCTGACCATCAGCCAGACGCGATCGGTGAGGGTGGCGAATTCCTCGTCCGACAGCGGCACCGGGCCGGTCAGGCGCACGCGCACGCCATGCTCCGCATCCAGGTGCAGCGCGGCGGCGGCGGCGCGGATCGCGGCGCTGGCCCTGGCGCCCGGCTCCAGCGCGTCGAAGTCCAGCCTGGGCTTGACCGAGATGAAGCGGCGCAATTCCTCGGGCCTGGGCTTTTCGCCGGTGACCAGCGAGCGCCAGGACAGATAGTCGGTCCGGCCCTTCGCGGCGGCGTCGAAGGCGCCGGCGAAGCGCGCCATGGGGCCGGTCAGATCCGCCAGCCTCGCGTCGCCCGTCTGCACGCCCAGAAGCGCGGTGGAAAGACTGTTCATGATGCCGCGAATTGAGGGATCGGCCGCCAGCGCGCCCAGGAAGGGCTGGGCCTTGATGAGGTCCTGCGTGGTCTGCCGGACTTCGGCGCGCGACAGGAACAGAAGGCCATTGCGGTTGAAGAAGGGGCCGCCATCGGGCCGCCGCACGCGGAGGAAATGCGCGTGATCCTTTTGCAGGGCGGCGCTCAGGCGCGCGGCGGCGGATTCGGCCAGTTCCGGCGTGACCCCGTCTATCACCACCAGCGTCAGGTTGGTCTGCTGCGGAAAGGCCGCGTCGAACCGCGCCTCGCGCATGCGCCAGCCGACCTTGGCGTCGATCAGCGAGCTGCTGTCGCTGTTCATGGCGAAATTCTGTTCGGTATAAAATCCCGCCGCCACGGCCAGGAGCAGGCTGACCGCGATCACCGGCAGGTGAAAGCGGCAGCAGAAGGCGACGATGCGTTCGATGATGGTCATGGATGGCCGAAAAGCTCTGAACGCAGCGGTTTAGAGCATGTTCCGGTCCCGGCCTCAACTTGCGCCGGTGAACGTCGGAATCGGGACGCTAAAAGTCCGGCAACTCCGCCGTCTGAACGGATTTTTCCTCGACCTGCCGGGCCCGGCGCTGCAGGTAATAGGCGCGCATGGTGGCGTAATAATCCACGCTGGCCCGCTCGATGTCGCGATAGGTCACGATGTTGGCGGAGCGGTTGTCGATCGAGCCCAGCGACGAACGCACCAGCCCGACATAATTGCGGCCCGAATAGCGCGCATAGCGCAGCGGCGTGAAATAGCCGTCGACATAGCTGCCCGCCAGGTCGCGCACCGCGGTTGGGCCGCGGAAGGGCAGCACCAGATAGGGACCGGGCGGCACGCCATAGACGCCCAGCGTTTCGCCGAAATCGCGATGGGCCGCCGGCAGGCCCCAGTCGGTGGCGACATCGAAAATGCCCACCACCCCGATGGTGGTGTTGATGATGAAGCGGCTGGCGGCGATGCCGGCATTCTCGAATTCCAGTTGCAGCACGTCATTGGCCGCTGTCACCGGGCCGCCCAGATTGTTCAGCACATTGTGCACCGTGCTGCGAACCGGCCGCGGCACCGCGCTGGAGTAGAAGCTGGCCGCCGGCAGCGCCGCATGCCGGTCCAGCCGCTGGTTGAAGTCGAAGAAGAAACGGTTCATCGGCTCCAGCGGATCGTCCGGCGCCTGCGGGTCGCTGGCGCAGCCCGCCGTGAAGACGGCCATGACCAGCGCAAGAACGATGGCCGGCCGGCGATGTCGTGCCTGTGTCATTACCCCAGATGCCCTGCCCTGCCGGCTTTGCCGGTCGCGCCAGGCCCCCCACCATCTGCGGCGGACAGCTAACCACTCAAATCCCGTGGAATGGAAGGGGGAACTCGCGCGATGTTAAGTCTGTTGGCGGATAAAGGGGTCGAACGGGACGGCTTGGCCGAAGGGAACGGATCGCCTAAACAGGGCGGGCAAGGCAGGCGGGCATGAACCAACCAGAACTTTTGCGACTGCGAAACAGCATCGACAATATCGATGCCGCGCTGATTCATCTGTTGGCGGAGCGTTTCAAGTGCACCCAGGCGGTGGGCGAGTTCAAGGCGACCCACGGCCTTCCCCCCGCCGATCCCGGCCGAGAGGCGGCGCAGATCGCGCGCCTTCGCCGCCTGGCCGAGGAAGCCCGCCTCGATCCCGACTTCGCGGAAAAGTTCCTGAACTTCATCGTGACCGAAGTCATCCGCCATCACGAAGCCATCGCGAAAAGAAAAGGCTAGCGCAGTTTCCCCCTCGCCCCCGCGGGAAGGGGCGAGACGCTGGCGCGAAGCGCAAGCGGATCGGAGGAGGGGCAATCCCGATCACTTCAGTCGCATGTCCTCCCCCAAACGCTTCTCGCGTTGCTCGAAGCATTTGCCCCCTCCCGCAAGGGGAGGGGGAAGATCAGGTCATCCCGCTAGAGAACGCAAACAGCATCACGGTGCGTGAGAAGACACTCCGATCGCAGGTTCGAGGCCCAGGCGATGTCAGCCGCAAGCACAGGCCCGCCTCCCCCTTCCACGCAAAGCCATCGCAAAAGGAAACAACCAGCGCAGTTTCCCCCTCCCCCTGCGGGAGGGGGCGAGACGCTGGCGCGAAGCGCAAGCGGATCGGGGGAGGGGGAAACCCGATCACTTCAGTCGCATGTCCTCCCCCAAACGCTTCTCGCGTCGCTCGAAGCGTTTGCCCCCTCCCGCAAGGGGAGGGGGAAGATCAGGTCATCCCGCTAGAGAACGCAAACAGCATCACGGTGCGTGAGAAGACACTCCGACGCAGGTTCGAGGCCCAGGCGATGTCAGCCGCAAGCACAGGCCGCCTCCACCTTCCACGCAAAGCTATCGCAAGGAATAAGCGATAGCTCGGTCCATTCCCCCTCCCCCTGCGGGAGGGGGCGAGACGCTGGCGCGAAGCGTCAGTGGATCGGGGGAGGGGGAATCCATCTCAACCATTCGCATGCCCTCCCCCAACGCTTCTCGCGTTGCTCGAAGCATTTGCCCCCTCCCGCAAGGGGAGGGGGAAGATACTTTGTGTTCGCTGATGTTCGCGCCGCGGAATGCGGCGCTCGAGGCCATGCACGCCGAAGCTTTTCTCAGCGAACGCAGGCCCGCTCCCCTTCTGCGCGAAGCGCACCAAAAGGGGCAGGGTCGGCAGAGCCGGCCAAGCTGCCGACGGAGGGGGTAGTTAAAAAACCAAAGCCTTCGCGTGCCGGACCACGGGCAGCTTGGTGACCGCCGCGATCACCGCGTCCGGCACCGGCCCGTCCACTTCCACCAGGCAGATGGCGTCCTGACCGGGGGCGCTGCGGCCCAGGGTGAAGTTGGCGATATTGACGCCGGCGTCGCCCAGCATGGTGCCCAGCTTGCCGATGAAGCCCGGCTTGTCCTCGTTGACGATATAGAACATGTGCCGCGCGAATTCGGCCTCCATCGCGATGTCCTTGATCTGGATCAGGCGCGGACGGCCGTTGGAGACGGTGCCCGCCACCCGCCGGGTCGAGGTCGCGCCATCGGCGTCGGTCATGGTGACGACCAGCTTGATGAAGCCCTCATAGATGCCTTCGGCGTCGCGGCGCGTCTCGCTGACCTTGATGCCGCGGTCCTTGGCCACAACCGGCGCGTTGACCATGTTCACGCCCGACAGGATGGGCATCAGAAGCCCGGCCAGCGCCGCCTGCGTCAGGGCGCGGGTATTGAGGCTCGAAGGCGTGCCTTCATACAGGATCTCGACCTGGGTCAGGCTGGTGCCGGTGAGCTGACCGGCAAAGCCGCCCAGCTTCTCGGCCAGTTCGATCCAGGGCTTCACCTGCTTGGCCTCGGCCGCCGAGATCGACGGCATGTTGAGCGCGTTGGTGATGGCGCCGGTCAACAGGTAATCCGAAATCTGCTCGGCGACCTGCAGGGCGACATTCTCCTGCGCCTCGCTGGTGGAGGCGCCCAGATGCGGCGTGGCGATCACCTTGTCCGACCCGAACAGGACATTCTCCTTGGCCGGTTCGGCCTCGAACACGTCCAGCGCCGCGCCCGCGACATGGCCATTGTCGATCGCCGCGCGCAAGGCGTTCTCGTCCACCAGTCCGCCGCGCGCGCAGTTGATGATGCGCACGCCCTTCTTGGTCTTGGCGATGGCGTCGGCCGACAGGATGTTCTTGGTTTCGGCGGTCTTGGGTACATGCAGGGTGATGAAGTCGGCGCGGGCCAGAAGATCGTCCAGTTCCACCTTTTCCACGCCCAGCTCGGCGGCGCGTTCCGGCGACAGATAGGGGTCATAGGCGACGACGCGCATCTTCAGCCCCTGCGCCCGGTCGGCGACGATGGAGCCGATATTGCCCGCCCCGATCAGGCCCAGCACCTTGCCGGTGATCTCCACGCCCATGAAGCGGTTCTTCTCCCACTTGCCCGCCTGGGTGCTGGCATTGGCGGCCGGCAGCTCGCGCGCCAGCGCCAGCATCAGCGAGATCGCGTGCTCGGCGGTGGTGATGGAATTGCCGAAGGGCGTGTTCATCACGATCACGCCGGCGGCGGTGGCAGCGGGAATATCGACATTGTCGACGCCGATGCCGGCGCGGCCCACCACTTTCAGCTTCCTGGCGGCGGCGATCACCTCCTTGGTGATCTTGGAGGCCGAGCGGATGGCCAGCCCGTCATACTGATCGACACAGGCGAGCAACTCCTCCTTGCTCATGCCGGGCTTGTAATCGGCCTCCACCCCGCGCTCCTTGAAGATGGCGATGGCGGCGGGCGAGAGCTTGTCGGAGATAAGAACCTTGGGCATTTGAGAACTCCGGTGTTTATCCTCCCCCGTTTACGGGGGAGGGGGACCGCGAAACGGTGGAGGGGGAAATCAAGCGGCCTTGACCTGGGCCCACGCCCAGTCGAGCCAGGGCGTCAGCGCCGCGACATCGGCGGTATCGACGGTGGCGCCGCACCAGATGCGCAGGCCGGGCGGGGCGGCGCGATAGCCGGCGATGTCCAGCGCCACGCCTTCCTTGTCCAGCACCGATGCGATCTTCTTGGCCACGTCCGCCTTGGCCTCGTCGGCGAGGGCGGTGAACCAGGGATCGGTGATCTTCAGGCACACGCTGGTGTTGGAGCGGATGGCCGCATCCTCGGCCAGGAAGCCGCACCAGTCCGACTTGGCGACCCAGTCTTCCAGCGCCTTGAGGTTGGCGTTGGAGCGGGCGATCAGGCCCTTCAGGCCGCCCACGCTCTCAGCCCAGGTCAGCGCGTCCAGATAATCTTCCAGCGCCAGCATCGAGGGGGTGTTGATGGTCTCGCCCTGGAAGATGCCTTCCGCGATCTTGCCGGCCTTGGTCATGCGGAAAATCTTGGGCATCGGCCAGCCGGGCGTGTGGCTTTCCAGCCGGGCGACGGCGCGCGGCGACAGGATCAGCATGCCGTGCGCGGCTTCGCCGCCCAGCACCTTCTGCCAGGAGAAGGTGACCACATCCAGCTTGTCCCAGGGCAGGTCCATGGCGAAGACGGCGCTGGTGGCGTCGCAGATGGTCAGTCCGTCGCGGTCGGCCGGGATCCAGTCGCCATTGGGCACCTTCACGCCGCTGGTGGTGCCGTTCCACAGGAACACGGTGTCGCGATCCCTGGCGGCCTTCATCTGGGGAAGCTGGCCATACGGGGCCTTGTGCGTCTCGGCCTTGAGCTTGAGCTGTTTCACCGTGTCGGTGACCCAGTCCTCGCCAAAGCTTTCCCACGCATAGATGTCGATCTCGCGCGGGCCCAGCAGCGACCACAGCGCCATCTCGACCGCGCCGGTATCGGACGCCGGCACGATGCCGATGCGGTAATCGGCCGGCACGCCCAGGATGGCGCGGGTCTGGTCGATCGCCTGTTTCAGCCGGGCCTTGCCGGGCTTGGAGCGGTGCGAGCGGCCCAGCAGGGCGTGTTTCAGGTTTTCAGGCGACCAGCCGGGGCGCTTGGCGCAGGGGCCGGAGGAAAAAAAAGGCCGTGCGGGACGCACAGCCGGATGTACCGATTCAGTCATCGCGGTTCATTCCTTCCAGAATGATGGCACCCCGTTGGGGGGGTGTGGCCCGGCGCCCGTATAGGCGAGAGGCTCGCGGCGCGTCAACCATCGCTTGATGAAAATGCCGTGACGGAACGCCGCCCCGTATCGGGGCGTTCTGTCCTCGAAGGGTCAAAGGAACCTTGCAGGAACCGCTATGGCTGTCGCTCCTTCCGGCGCACCCGCAACGCCAGAGCCGGGCATTTCCCTGGACAAGATCACCTACGTCATCGAGCTGGCGCGCGAATATGACGTCAAGGAAAGCGACAGCGATCCCGATACGGGCTCCAATCCCACCGACGACGGCGACACCGATATCCTCGAGGACAAGCCGGGCGACGCCACCGCCGAGGCCCTGGCCGACGCCATTCGCGGCCTCAACCAGGACGAACAGATTCGCCTGGTCGCCCTGGCATGGCTGGGCCGCGGCACCTATGACATCGAGGAATGGGACGAGGCGCTGCGCACCGCGCAAGGCGAGCATAACGAGCGCACGGCGGAATATCTGATGGGCCTGCCGCTGCTGGGCGACTATCTGGAGGACGGGCTTGCCCTGTTCGGCGAAGGCATCGTGGACGACAGCGATACCCGCGAGGGCGTCGATGACGAGGACGAACCGCTGGGAAACATGACCACCCGGCGCAATACCGATCGCGCCGGCGGCTAAATCACCCGCGCAAGTGGTGGTGGTCCTAAGCCGGCGCCGACAGCGTGGCGGGCGCGCGCGACGCGGCCGCCTTCATCGCCTTTTGCAATTTCTCGAAGGCGCGCACCTCGATCTGGCGCACCCGTTCGCGCGAAACGCCATATTTCTGCGACAGCTCCTCCAGGGTGGCGGGGTCTTCCTGCAGGCGGCGGGCCTGGATGATGTCGCGCTCGCGCTCGGTCAGCTCGTCCAGGGCCTGGGCCAGCAAGGCGCGGCGGTCGCCCAACTCTTCCCGTTCGGCCATGCGCGTTTCCTGGTCGGCGGTGTCGTCGGCCAGCCAATCCTGCCATTCGCTTTCCGAATCGCTGCGCAGCGGCGCATTGAGCGAGGCATCCGGGCCCGACAGGCGCCGGTTCATCTCGGTCACGTCGCTGGTGGTCACGCCAAGCTGGTCGGCCAGCTTTTCGGTATGCTCGGGCGTCAGGTCGCCTTCCTCGATGGCGCCGATATTGGACTTGGCCTTGCGCAGGTTGAAGAACAGCTTCTTCTGCGCCGCCGTGGTGCCCATCTTCACCATCGACCACGACCGCAGCACATATTCCTGGATCGCGGCCCGGATCCACCACATCGCATAGGTCGCCAGCCGGAACCCCCTGTCGGGATCGAAGCGTTTGACCGCCTGCATCAGCCCGACATTGCCTTCGGAGACGATCTCGGAAACCGGCAGGCCATAGCCGCGATAGCCCATGGCGATCTTGGCCACCAGGCGCAGATGGCTGGTCACCAGCTTTCGCGCGGCCTCGGGATCGTCGTGTTCCCGCCAGGCCTTGGCGTACATGTATTCGTCTTCCGGCGAAAGCAGCGGAAACTTGCGGATCTCCGTCAGATACCGCGAAAGGCCTGCTTCTCCCGACAGGACGGGTAAACCACGGCTGCTCATCATTCCCCCTTGCTCGTCCAGGGTGGTGCCGCAAAAAGGCGACATCAGACTCTAACGCCTGATGGCCCGGACGGCCCAACAAATAAGCCTGCTTACGATCTTTTCAAGTTCCGCCACCGCCGCCGCAACGGCCGGATTTCAGCCGTTCAATCCGCGCAAGGCGCCGACCAGGCCCGCGAAATCCGCCGGCCAGGCCGCTTCGAACCGCAACGTCTTGTGCAGGCTGGGATGCTGGAAGCCCAGGACGAAGGCGTGCAGCGCCTGGCGGGAAAAGCCGGCCGCGGCGGCATAGGCCGTTTCCTCGGCGGGGTTTTTCGGGCGGGGCGCGGCGCGCTTGCGGCCATATTGGGGATCGCCAATCAGGGGATGGCCCAGATGGGTCAGATGCACGCGGATCTGGTGGGTGCGCCCGGTTTCCAGCCGGCATTCGAGCAGGCTGGCGAAAGCCCGCCCGGATTCGACAAGCTCGGCAGGCCCGAAACGCTCCAGCACTTTATAATGGGTGCGCGCGCTCTTGCCGCCCGCCCGCAGCACCGTCATGCGCTTCCTGTCGAACGGATTGCGCCCGATCTGGCTTTCGATCGTGCCCGACGCCTGGCGCGGCGCGCCCCACACCACGCACGCATAGGCGCGCTCGATCGTGTGGTTGGCGAACTGTTTTGCCAGCGACGCCATCGCCCGCTCGGTCTTGGCGGCGACCAGAAGGCCGCTGGTGTCCTTGTCCAGCCGGTGCACGATGCCCGGCCGCGCCTCGCCCCCGATGGACAGCATGCCCGGCCCGCAATGGGCGATCAGGGCGTTCACCAGCGTGCCGTCGGGATTGCCCGCCGCCGGATGAACCACCAGCCCGGCGGGCTTGTCGATCACGATCAGGTCCTTGTCCTCATGGACCACGGCAAGCGGGATCGCCTGGCCCTGCGGCGTGGCGGGCAGGGCGGCGGGCACATCGAGGCGATAGACCTCCTGCGGTTTGACCCGGTGGTTGGCGTCTTTTATCGTCCGCCCGTCCTGCGACACCGTCCCCTGTTCCAGCAGTTGCTGGAGCCGCGAGCGGCTGAACGCGGGCAGCGCGGCGCTGAGGAAACGGTCCAGCCGCCAGCCGGCATGATCGGCGGCGACCCGGGCCTCGAACCGGCCATCCTGGGAGTCTTCGATGCCGGAAACCTTTTCGTCTGATGCGGACGGCATGCCGCCATCCTATACCGACCCGGTCCCCGAAAAGGAAACCGCCGCTTACAAGGCGGCGAAGATGGCGGTGATCGTGCTGTCGGTGCTGATCGTGCTGGCGCTGGGCGCGCTGGTGGTGGGCGGAATCTTCAAGCTGTCGGGCAAGTCCAAGTCCACTCCCGCGCCCGCCGCCCCGGCCGCCGCCGCCGGCTATCAGCTTCCCGCCGGCTCGCGCATCGTCGAGATGCAGAGCCAGCCGGGCCGGCTTATCCTGCGCGTGCAGAACGGCGCGCGCGAAGAGATCGACATTTTCGACACCCAGGATGGCCGCCTTGTCGGCCAGGTGAAGGCCGCGGTTGCCCGGCCCTGACCGCGCGCCCCGCATTCGCCTCGCCCCCGGCATCGCGGCGGCGATCCATGCCGCCGCAAGGGCGGCCGCGCCGCGCGAATGTTGCGGCCTTCTGGAAGGGGCGCGCAGCGGCGAGGATTGGCGCGTCAGCGCGATCCACCCGGCGCGCAACCTGGCCGCCGGCGCCGACCGGTTCGAGATCGATCCCGCCGATCATTTCGCCGCCGCCCGCGCCGCGCGCGCGGCCGGCCGCGCCATCATCGGCTGTTATCATTCCCATCCCGGCGGCCGGGCGGTCCCTTCGGCGCGCGACCTGTCCGGCGCGGGCCAACAGGATTTCCTGTGGCTGATCGCGGCGGCCCCCGGGGGAAAGCCTGCGCTGGCCGCCTTCCTTTACCGCGACGGCGCGTTCCGCGCGTTGGCCACCGGGGCGGAGTGGGTGACGTCGTCGGGATAGGATCTCAGTTCGCCGTGCCGCAGCAGCACATCCTGGATGCGCACCACCTCCACAACATGGCCGGTCTCGTCGGCGATCTCGATCTGCCGGTGGTTCAGGCTGCCGCCATGCAGCAGTCTTTCACCCAGCATCTCCCGCCCGGCGCGGATGGCTTCGGCGCGGGCCGCGCCGGTGTCGGACAGTTCCTCGCCCTCGGGATCGCGGCTGAATTCAGAACCGTCCCGGACATCGAAATAATAGCGCGGCATGATGCTGGAATCGCTCCGTTATTCCCAGTGCTAACACCGAAGGGCGCGGGCCGTTCCGGTTCCGATCACCGTCCGCTTGCAGGTTCCTGGCGCCTGCCGCTATAAGCCCCCACTTCCGCCAGCACGCTCCCATCGTCTAGCGGTCAGGACGCGGCCCTCTCAAGGCTGAAACAGGGGTTCGATTCCCCTTGGGAGCGCCAGTTTTTCTTAGTGAGCGAAGCGAACTTAGAAAAACTGAGCGCCTCTTCGAGCCGCACAGCGGCGAGGGAGGCGCCAGGATGCCACTTTGGCGGCGGTTGAAAGAGATCGCGCGCGCTCTTACCCTTTGGCAGGGCTGGATGAAGCTCCCCGGGCTTTCGGAGGGCATACATGCACGATATGGCCGTCTATCGTTGGATCATCGGCGCCTGCTGGCTGGTTTTTCTGGGCGTATGGACCGTCACCGCTTTCGGCGCCAAGCCCAGTGTGAACGCCCGCCGCGATTGGTGGTTGGTGAGGGGGCTGCACCTGGCCGTGTTGATTGCCGTCCTGCTGGTTTTGCGCCTGCCCGATGTGCATCACGCCTTGCGCCGGCCCGAACTTGCCGTCCATGACCCCCGCGCCGGTCTTATCGGTTCTGCGCTCGTCCTTCTGGGCATCGGGCTTGCGGTCTGGGCGCGTTTTGTCATCGGCCGCAATTGGGGGCACCCCATGACGCAGAGGGAAAATCCCGAACTCGTCACAGCAGCCCCATATTCGGTGATCCGCCATCCCATCTATACCGGCATTCTCATGGCCGTACTGGGCGCGGCGCTCGCGATACATCACGTTCTGTTGCTGGGCTTTCTGTTGCTTGCGGCCTTTTTCCTCTACAGCGCGCGCCAGGAAGAAAAGCGCATGACGCTCGTCTTCCCCGCCGAATATCCGGCATACAAGGCGGGGACCAGAATGCTGTTGCCGTTCATCTTGTAAGGCCTGAAGCCGGCGTCTTTGCGGGTTCACCTTATCCCCTCCAGCCCAAATTTATTTTCCCCTTTGCCGCCCGCGCCATAGCCGCCTGTCCACCATCCGCGCCAATCCACACGCCATCGGCGCCGCCTAGAATGGCGGGTTGAAACGCAAAGCAAACGGATGGCCCATGACACACTCTCCCGAAACCCTGATCGGCAGCCAGCTCGCCGCCTGCCTGGCCGCGATGCAGGACTGCCTGGAACATTCTCGCGCGGAAAGCGGCAACGACGCCCACGGCCATCTGCGCCGCAACGACGTCGCCTATGTCGCCAAGCTGATGAAGGCCAGTGCCCGCCTGACCGAGGCGCTGGCCAAACTCAAGGGCCAGAGCCAAGTCACCATCCATGTCCAGCGAAGCCAGATGCCGCCGCTGGATAGCCTGGTGCTGCACAAGGGGGAGGGGTGAGAAAATTTCGCCCCGGAACCGCCGCCGATCGCCTGCATTTCGCCCGCCTGCAGCGCTTGATAGACCAGAGTGCGGAACTGGCCGCCGCCGCCGAACGCGCGGCCGACCTGGGGGCGCAATTCCGCGCCGCCCTGTCGGCGCTCTTTACACCGCCGCCAACCTGGCAAGAATGGGCGCGGGGACCGTCACACGGGCTTGAAACAGCCGGCGTAGGCAGTCCGGGGAAAAAAGGGGGCCAGCATGACGTCATCATCCTTCACCCGCCGCCGCTTGGTCAGCGGGGCGGCGCAGCTTGCGTCGCTGACCGCCGCCGCAACCCTGATGCCGCCCAATGTGCAAAAGCTGCTGGCACAGACGCCGCGCGGCGCCGCCAGCTTCAAGGACATCAGGCATGTCGTCCTGCTGATGCAGGAAAACCGCGCCTTCGATCATTATTTCGGCACCCTGTCGGGCGTGCGCGGCTTCGCCGATCCCGATGCGCTGAAGCTGTCCTCGGGCCAAAGCGTCTTCCACCAGCCGGACACGGAAAGCCGCAAGGGCTACATGCTGCCCTTCCATCTCGACAGTCTTTCGACCAATGCCCAGCAAATCCCGTCCACCAGCCACGCCTGGGAGGTGCAGCACCGCGCCTGGAATGGCGGCAGGATGGACCAGTGGCTGCCCGCCCACCGCGCCGCCGATGGCGCCAAGGGGCCCTATACGATGGGCTATTTCGAGCGCCAGGACATTCCCTTCCATTACGCCCTGGCCGAGGCCTTCACCGTCTGCGACGCCTATCACTGCTCGGTGATGGGCCCGACCTGGCCCAACCGGCTCTATTGGATGACCGGCATGATCGACCCCGATGCCACCGGCGGCGGCCCGATCATCGTCAACAAGATTCCGGCCGAAGGCCTGCGCTGGAAGACCTATGCGGAGCGGCTGGAAGAGGCCGGCATCAGTTGGCGCGTCTACCAGCACGGTCCCGGCCAGCCCCACAATCTGTTGCGCGCCTTCACGCGCTTCATGGATGCGCCGGGCGGATCGGCGCTGCAGCTCAAGGGCATGCCGGCGGTGTCGGAAGGCCAGTTCGAATATGACGCCCGGCACGACAGGCTGCCGGCGGTGTCCTGGCTGTGTCCCAGCGTCGAGGCGTCGGAGCATCCGGCCCAGACGCCCGCGGCCGGCGCGCATTTCATCGCCAGCAAGCTGGATGCCATCGCCGCCAATCCCGATGTCTGGGCCAAGACGGTATTCATCCTCAACTATGACGAGAATGACGGCCTGTTCGACCATGTGCCGCCGCCGGTGCCGCCGGACGGCACGCCGCATGAGTTCGTTGGCGGGCTGCCGATCGGCGGGGGCTTCCGCGTGCCCTGCATCCTGATCTCGCCCTGGACCGCGGGGGGATGGGTATGCAGCCAGCCTTTCGACCACACCTCGGTGTTGCAGTTCCTGGAGCGGTTCACCGGCGTGCGCGAGCCGAACATCAGCGACTGGCGGCGCAAGACCTTCGGCGACCTGACGGCGGCGTTCCGCTTCGACCAGCCCGCGGCCAAGCCGCCGCTGGTGCCCGATACCGGCGCGATGCTGGAGATGGCGCGCTATTCGGCAAAGAACCTGCCGCTGCCGGCGATCCCCTCGGGCGATCAGACCTTGCCGGTGCAGGAGCAGGGCACGCGCCGGCGGGTTGCCCCAAAGGCATAGCGCCGCCCTCTGACTCGCAGCGCGCATGCGCAATGCGAGTCATCCGCTCTCATCTGTTGAGAGCGGGTGACGCTACCATTTTTGACACTTTCAGATTGGCGAGCCCAAGCTTTTCACACAAGGCCGAAGAGCAACCAAGCCGATGGCCTGGACAGAAAAGGGGAAACGCCATGACCACACTCTCGCGACAGCTCAAGCTCGGTGGTTCCACTCTTGCGCTGGTGGCTGCAACCCTGGCGCCGGCGATTGCCCAGCCGGCCGGCGCGCCCGCGCCGGTGGAACAGATCACCGTGACCGGTACCAACATCCGCGGCGTTGTGCCGGTCGGATCGAACCTCATCACCGTCGGCCCGCAGGACATCCAGGCGACCGGCGGTCAGACGATGGACGAAGTGCTCAAGAAGATGCCGGCCCTGTCTAATGCCGGCCAGGTCGGCCAGGGCATCCACAACAGCACCTATTTCTCCCCCAACATCCACCAGTTGGGGGCCAGCTCCAGCAGCTCCACGCTGGTTGTCCTGGACGGGATGCGCATTCCGCTGGGGGGCACCGTCCATTCGCAGCCCGATCCCAGCATCGTGCCCGCCAACGCGGTCCAGCGCGTCGACGTGCTCGCCGACGGCTCCTCCTCGATCTACGGCTCGGACGCGGTCGCCGGCGTCGTCAATGTGATCACCCGCAAATCCTTCGACGGCCTGGAGATCAACGCATCGGGCGGCTATGCGGACAATTACAACAAGTGGAACGGCAGCCTGTTGTGGGGATACAGCTGGGATGGCGGCAACGCGATGATCGCCTATCAGCATTCCTATGCCAGTTCCATCGCCAACGCCACGCGGCAACCGGCAAGCTTCGACTTCCGCCCCCTGGGCGGCACCAACCAGAACAGCTTCAACTGCTCGCCGGCGTCGCTGCAGCCGAACGGAAGCGGGAACATATACTTGCCGCCGGACTATACGACCGCGGTGACGAGCGCGGCGTCCAACGCGCCCTGCAACATCATCGACGGCAACTACCTGCCCAAGGAGAAGCGCGACAACGCGCTTGCCAAGCTGACCCAGACCTTCGGGAATTTCACCCTGTCGGCTACCATGATCTATGCGATCCGCAACGACACGCAATTCAGCGAGTCCGGCTCCATCACGGGAACCGCTTTCGGTCCGGGCTACGCCAACTCGGACCAGATCAATCCCTTCTTCCAGAATCCGCCGGGCGTGACCGCGAACAAGCAGACGGTCCGCTACAACCTCAAAGGCCTTTTGCCCAGAAGCCTGTCGCGGAACGGCGCCAACGACATCTATGCCCATGTCAGCGGCAGCTACAACGTCAACGACGACTGGACCATCGATGCGGATTTTGTGGCCGGGCAGGATGCTTCGGTGGACTGGACATATAACGGCTTTTGCGCGAGCTGCGCCTACCAGGCGCTGAACGGCACCGTCAACACGGCCGGCAACACCACCACGCCGGCGGTGGTGGGCACCACGCTGGTGCCCCTGAACCTGCCGCTGACGCCAGACAACGCGCTGGATGTGTGGAATCCCGCCGCGACCAACAAGACCTCGGCGGCCACGCGCGCGCGCATTGCCTCTTATGACCATGGTTCGACCGCCGACAACGCGTTCGTGCAATACCGGCTCTCGGCCAGCGGCACGCTTTTTCAGGGTCCCGCCGGACCGATCAAGCTGGCCCTGGGTGCGGAGGTCTATGCCAACAGCCTCGTCCAGAACGTCACCAAGACCAACGGAACGGGTCCGGCGGTTTACGGCTCAGGCTTCGAAGCCTTCCATTATGGCCGCGTGGTACAGTCCGTTTATTCGGAAATCAACATTCCGATGATTTCGCCCGACATGGATGTGCCGCTCGCGCGCAATGTGGTGATCGACGTTTCCGGCCGCTACGACAAGTACAGCGATGTCGGCTCCACGGCCAATCCGAAGTTCGCGATGGACTGGACGGTGATGGATGGTCTCAAGCTGCGCGGCAGCTATTCCACCTCCTTCGTGGCGCCGCAGCTCGACAGTATCGGCGACCCCCGAAAAGGCTATCGCGCTTCCTATGCCAGTGCCGGCGGCACGACCGGTCATGTGGTCTTCCCGACCAGCCTCTATCCGGGGGCGGCGGGGGTGCTGCCGGGCTGCGCCGCGAACGCGGTGACGTGCGAGGTGGGTGGCGGCACCGGCCTGGATGGTTTCCAGGAGATTCGGGGCATCGGGCCTGACGCCAAGCCGCAGCACGGCAACGGCTATACGGTCGGCTTCGACCTGGCGCCGGATTTCCTGCCGGGGTTCACGGCTAATGTCACGCTGTTCAACGCCGCGTTCAAAGGCGCGGTCACATCGGCGAATGTCAACGTCTATGCCAATGTGGCCTCGCTCAACAAATACTTCATCGTCTGTCCGACGGGGTGCAGCCAGGCGCTCGTCAATTCCTATGCGGCGCCGTTCCCCACCTTAACCAGCCCGCTGCCGTCCACGGTCTACTACATCTACTCCCACGACCAGGCCAATATCGAGAACCTGACCGCGCAGGGCCTGGACATCAGCGCCAGTTATGACTTCGACACCGATTTCGGCCATTTCCGGATCGGAGAATTCGCCACCGACTTCCTGAAGTACACTATTTCGTTCGGTTATCCGGTGGCGGGGCCGACCTACAGCCTGCTCAACACGACGGGCCAGACCTCGCAGTTCCCCGAGATCAAATGGCACTCACGCACGAATCTCGGGTGGTCGATGGGCGGCCTGTCGCTCGACCTCTTCATGAACTACACCGGCAGCTACCACGATTGGGATGCCCCGGCCACGCCCATCCTTCATGACGCGAACGGCAATCCCACCGGCGGCGGCGATGTGGTGGATTCCTTCGCCACCTTCGACCTGCATGCTTCCTACGATATTCCCGACGGCTTCCTGTCTGGCGATCAGATCTACATAGACGGCATCAATATCTTCGACAGCCACCCGCCCTTCTACAATTCGCATGGCCAGTACGAAATCACCGGCACCAACGATCTGGTCACCAACCTCATCGGGCGCCTGATGACCCTGGGCATAAGGGTGAAATTCTAGTCCTGTCTGCTATCAGGACGGCCTCCCGGCATATCCCCCTTGTTGCCGGGAGGCTTTTTTCTTTATCCGAACACGGCCTGTCCGCCGTAATGTCTATTGCTTTGCAACAAGCATACGCGGTTGCAAACTCACCTGTTGAGACGCACTGCGCGCGCCCGCTTTGAAAATGGCCTCGTTTGACGCAGCATCCGGCAGCGCAACAGAATTGGAGTTGGGGACAGCATGGAAACGGATCGCCGGCCACGTCCGACCCGCATGATGGAAAGACGCAATTTCCTGAAGTTGGCGGCGGTCGCCGCACCGGCCGCCGCCGCCGGACAGGCCGTCGCGCCCGCCATGGCGCAGCCCGCACATCCCGCCTGCCTGCCGGCCTGGTCGGCCATCCCTTCGCGGTCCGCGGCCAAGATCGAGGTGCTCTACAAGACCAAGCATGGCCAGCCCAACGGGCTGGCGCTGGCCACCGCCAATGCGGGCCAGATGTGGGTGCTGGACCAGGGCGCCGGACACTGGATCACCCTGATCAACATCAAGGACGGCTCGACCGTGCGCGAGTTCCAGGCCGATGTCGTAGGTCCCTCCGGCCTGGTGCAGGATGGCGAGACGATGTGGATCACCTCCACCCACAATTCGCTGATCGTCCACTGCGATCTCAATGGCAAGACCATCGCGAAATATGTCACGCCGGGGGCGGGGCGCATCTTCGAACGGGAGGACGATCCGCCCGCGCGGCGCAGCCCCTTGAAACCCGCCTGGCCCGACATGAAGCGCGGCATCGGCCCAGCGATGACGGGCAATGTCGGCAACAATACCGGCAAGGGCCTGCCGCCCGGGCAGCTTCCCCTGAACGCCGAGGAAGGCTCGGGCGGCACCGGCGCGCACGGTATCATCCTGGACGGCGACTATCTGATCTATGCCTGTCCGCCGGCGCGCCAGATTTTCACCATCAACAAGAAGACCTGGAAGGTGAAGGCCACATGGCCGGTGCCGGGCAACCGTACCCATGGGTTGAGCTGGGGAAGGGACAGATCGACCATCTGGTCATCGGACTCCAACCTCAACTGCTTCTTCCGCCACGATGCCGCGACCGGCAACATCCATGAGCGTGTGCAGCTTCCTCCCGACTCGCCGGTGATCCATGGCGCCAAGCTGGTGGGCGACCAGATGTATTTCTGCGACGATATGGGGTGGATGGCGCGGTTCAAAATCTGAACACGGGCAGATCCGCCCCGAAAGGCCGGCGTGGGGCTCAGCCCAGCATCATCAGCTCGACTGGGTCGCTGCGACGACGGCGGATGCGGCCGGGGCCAAGTTCCGGGTCCGGTGGGAAAACGCGGCATTCCAGAAGCCGTGCCGCGCCGGTCAATGCACTGCGCACTTCATACTGGCGATCAGCATCCATGCGTTCGGCGTGATCGGTCGCCGACATCGCTGCGATAGTGCGGCCCTCGCTGTCGTGGATCGGCACGGCCAGGCAACGCATGTCGGGCCGTATCTCGCAATTGTCCAGCGCATAGCCGCATTTCCTCACCCGATCCAGCTCGCTGCGTAGTTGCACGCGGCTGGTGATGGTGTAAGGCGTCAGCGCCACCAGGTCGCCGTCCAATATGATGGCGTCCAGATCCTCCGGCGGCAGCGCCGCCAGCAGCACCTTGCCCAGGCCCGAGCAATAGGCCTCAAGCTGTGCGCCCGGCCGGGTGTGCGGCGAAAGCGAGGTAGCCGTGCAGACCTTGGCGACATAGGTGACCATGCCGCCTTCCAAAACGCCGATATGCACGGTCAGATCGAGCCTCTCGGCAACTTCGGTGATGATATCCAGGCTTGCTTCGCGCAAAAGGTCGCCGATGGCCACATTATAGGATAGTGACACCAGCAGCATGCCTGGCCGATAGCGCCCGCGCGGTCCGCGCATCACCGCGCCGATCTGCTCCAGCGTTTGAAGAAGGCGGTAACCTGAAGCCTCCGGCAGCTTCGCACGTCGGCTCACTTCGCTGCTGGTGAGCCATTCGTCCCTGTTGCGAAAGGATTTGAGAACTGCGAACGCTTTCAAAACGGATTGGTTCTTGGGCGTTGCCATCTTTTGTCCCCCCTTGGGATCGTTATCTCAGGTCGGCGTCGTCTCTTTTCAGGATGTCGAGCGCGACATCGGTGATCATGTCTTCCTGGCCTCCAACCATTCGTCGCCGGCCCAGTTCTACCAGAATTTTTCTGGTATCGATGCCGTAATCTTTCGACGCCTTTTCGGCATGGCGAAGAAAGGATGAATAGACGCCGGCATATCCCAGGCTGAGCGTTTCGCGATCGACGCGAACGGGGCGATCCTGCAACGGCCGCACCAGGTCTTCAGCCGCGTCCATCAGAGCGAACAGATCGCAACCATGGCTCCATCCCTTGCGGTTCGCGGCGGCGATGAAGACTTCCAATGGCGCGTTCCCCGCGCCGGCGCCCATGCCGGCCAGGCTCGCATCTACTCTGATCGCGCCGGCCTGCGCGGCGACGATGGAATTGGCCACGCCCAATGACAGATTGTGATGGGCATGCACGCCGCGCGCGGTTTCCGGCCGCAGCACCCTGTCATAGGCTTCCAGTCGGGCGCGGTAGCCGTCCATGTCCAGGGCGCCACCGGAATCGGTGACATAGACACAATGGGCGCCATAATCCTCCATCAGCTTGGCCTGGCGGGCCAGTTCCTCTGGCTCAGTCATGTGGCTCATCATCAGGAAGCCGGACACGTCCATGCCCAGCTTGCGCGCGAAGCCGATATGCTGGCGGGCGATGTCGCCTTCCGTGCAATGGGTGGCGATGCGGACCGATGCCACGCCCATATCGAAGGCGCGGTGCAGGTCCTCGACCGTTCCGATGCCGGGAATCAGCAAGGTGGTCAGGCGGGCGCGCCGGATTGCCCGCGCGGCGGCTCCAATCCAGTCCCAATCGGTGCAAGCCCCGAAGCCATAGTTGAAGGACGAGCCGCTCAGCCCGTCGCCATGGGCCACCTCAATGGCATCGACGCCTGCTTCGTCCAACGCCGCGGCGATGCGCGCAACATGGTCGATGTCATAGCGGTGGCGGATGGCGTGCATGCCGTCGCGCAGAGTCACGTCCTGGATATAGAGCCGGTCGGTATCGGGGTTGAACATCTCAGGCGACCCTCCGCGCCAGCTTGCGGGCTGCGATCTTTTCCGCGGTGCGCAGCGCCGCCGAGGTCATGATGTCCAGATTGCCGGCATAGGCCGGCAAATAGTGTGCCGCGCCTTCCACCTCCAGGAAGGTGCTGGCCTTGATGCCGCTGAATTCGCCAATGCCCGGCAAGGCGAGGGGATTGTTGGCGCCGAAGCGCTCGAACTGGACTTTCTGCTTGAGGCGATAGCCGGGCACATACGATTGCACGCGGCTCACCATATCTTCGATGGCGCGCCCGATTTGCGGCTCAGAGGCGCCTTCCGAAAGGGTATAGACCGTGCCCCGCATCATTATCGGTGGCTCCGCCGGATTGAGGATGATGATCGCCTTGCCCTTGTCGGCGCCGCCCACCTCCTCGATGCCGCGCGCGGTGGTCTGGGTGAATTCGTCGATATTGGCGCGGGTGCCAGGTCCCGCCGAGCGCGAGGCGATCGAGGAGATGATCTCGGCATAATGGACTTTGGCGATATCCCGGACTGCAGCCACGATCGGGATGGTGGCTTGCCCGCCGCAGGTCACCATGTTCACATTGGCCGCGTCCAGGTGCGAGTCGCCGTTCACCTCCGGGACCACATAGGGACCGATGGCGGCCGGCGTCAGGTCGATCATCACCTTGCCCGAGGCCGCACAGATGTCGGCATGTGCCTGGTGGGCGGCGGCGCTGGTGGCATCGAACAGGATGTCGATGTCGGAAAAGGCCGGCATGCGGGTCAACCCTTCCAGGCCCAGGTCGGTCGTGGGCACGCCCATCCGCCGGGCCCGTTCCAGTCCTTCGGATTTCGGGTCGATGCCCACCAGCGCGCCCATCTCCAGGATCGAAGACGTGCGCAAGACCTTGACCATCAGGTCCGTGCCGATGTTGCCGGAACCGATAATGGCCACTTTCAACTTGTTGATCGGACTGGATTTCATGCACGCCCCGCGGGAATGGCGCCAGCTTAGGCAAAGGGCCTGCGAACCCAAATCGCCCGTGCGGCCGATCTCTCATCTCTTGAGAGATAATCCCGTAGGTGGGGGACCGCCTCCCACGGACGCCGGACAACGGACAAGTGGGCCCGCCTGTTTGGTTTTACGAAAGCATCGTGGCGCGATGGCTCATTGACCGGGCGCAGGCCCTGCCGCGCCTTTCGCATCATGCCGGCGGCCGTTTCTGCGCCGGCGGCCGGTCGGCGGCTATTTCGGCGGGTTCACGATCACGGCCTGGAAGGCCACCTTGCCACCCCGCACCACGAAGACGTCATGACCCGAGACTTCCTGCTTGGTCCCTTTGAACTGCACCCAATGCATGATGGTGGTGTCGGGCGAGACATTTTCGTATCTGGTCTGCATGGTCTTGTTACCCGGCACGTGATCCTTGTCGGTCAGTACCGCGAACAGCTTGCGCACATCGCGGCCCGTGAAAACGCCTGAGCGGCTGACCATGCCAGCGGGCGTCACCACCACGGCGTCGGGCGCGTAATCGGCCATCACCCCATTCAGGCTGCCGCTCTTCATATTGGCGACATGGTGGTCGAGGAGTTTGTTGATCGGTTGCGCCCAGGCGGCACCGGTCGTGAACAGGGCGGACAGGATAGCAGCGGCTGCGATGTATCTCATGGGGTATCCCCGCATTCCGGTCGATTCCGAAGGCAGACGCTAATCCAGCCGCCAGGGTGCTGGCAAACCCGAAGGAGCGGCGCTCAGCTCAGCCGCTTGGCCCAGAAGGTCGGATTGTGAGGATGGTCCTGCACCGGCGCGACATTGCGGAAAACCACCACCGGCCGCGAAGCACCCTTCAGCGCCAGTTCCAGCAGGGGAGCCAATTTGACGCCCGCATCGCTGCAAATGCCTCCCGCCAGGGCAGCGCGCATGGATCTGAGCCACATCAGGTCGTCATGCCGGCGCTGACCCGCGATCAGGCGGTCGGCCACTTCGTGGAAATGGGTGGAATAGGTGGCGAAGGAAAAGGGCAGATACTGCGCCACCAGACGGACCAGTTCGCCTGCACCGATCGCGCTGGTGGGCACGGTTTTGAAGATGTCGCCGCGCAAGATCTTTACCGATTCCAGCAGGCTGTTGAGGGCATCGCCATTTTCCCGCTTGCGCGCCTTTTCGTACCGCTGCATCGCGGCCCGCAGGGCAGCCTCCGTCGCCCGCAACTCGTCGGCCAGAACCACCACCGGATCGATTTCCATGCGCGCCATCCCGCCGGCTTCGTTAATCAAACCTGAATCGACGATAGAAACGGGCGGCTTTGGCAAGCAATTGTAAATCATCTAAATAGCGAGTTACGCACACCTAACGGTTCTATTTTCCGCAGAATCCGAGTCAAATGCGCCGCGATCCACAAAGACTCGTTTCGGATCGGCACATGTTCCGTTGGCGAATGCGCCGGCCCGGGTCATCACGCGGGCCGATAAACACAAAACGGGGGAATCAGGATGCAGAATCAAGGCGTGAGTCGCCGCTGGACTGTGCTGTTGCCGGTCATATTTGTCACCTACAGCCTGGCTTATCTGGACCGCGCCAATTTCAGCTTCGGCGCCGCGGCCGGCATGGCCGCCGACCTGCACATCACCGGCGAGCAGTCTTCGCTGCTGGGCTCGCTGTTCTTCCTGGGCTATTTCCTGTTTCAAATTCCCGGCGCCGCCTATGCCCAGCACTACAGCGTCAGGAAGCTGATATTCGCCGGTCTGATCGGCTGGGGCGTGCTGGCCAGCGCCATGGGCCTGATCAGCAATATCTATCTTCTCTATATCGACCGTTTCCTGCTGGGCGTGGTGGAAAGCGCGGTGCTGCCGGCGCTTCTGATCCTGCAGGCGCGCTGGTACAACCGCGGCGAACGCGCCCGCGCCAATGCTCTTCTGGTGATCGGCAATCCCGCCACGCTGCTGTGGATGAGCGTGCTGTCCGGCTATCTGGCGGCTGGATTGGGGTGGCGCATGATGTTCGTCATCGAGGGGCTTCCTCCCATCATCTGGGCCTTTGTCTGGTGGCGTCTGGTGTCCGACCGTCCGCGCGATGCGCGTTGGCTGGATCGGGACGAACGCACCGCGCTGGAGGACGCGCTGGCGCGTGAGCAAGGCGCCATCGCCCCTATGAAGAATTATGCCGCCGCCTTCCGCTCGCCGCGCGTGATCTGGCTGTGCGTGCAGTATTTCCTTTGGAGCCTGGGCCTTTACGGTTTCGTGATCTGGCTGCCGTCGATGCTCAAGATGGGCGATATCGGCATGGTCGAGGTGGGCTGGCTGTCGGCGGCGCCCTATCTGGTCGCCATTATCGCCGAATATTCCGTCTCGGCCCTGTCGGACCGCATCGGCCGGCGCCGCGTCGCCGCCTGGCCGCCGCTTCTGATCGCGGCGCTGGCCTTCTATGCCTCCTATCTGCTGGGCCCGTCGCATTTCTGGGCGGGTTTCGTGCTGCTGGTGGTGGCGGCTGCGGGCATGTATGCGCCCTATGGGCCCTTCTTCGCCTACATCGCCGAATCGCTGCCCGCCAACGTCGCCGGCGGCGCCATCGCGCTGATCAATTCGATGGGCGCGCTAGGCTCCTTTGCGGGGGCCTATGCAGTGGGGCTGCTCAACGATGCCACAGGAACGACCGCGATGTCCTTCCTGGTGATGGCGGGCGCGCTGGCAGCCTCTGCCGTCATCACTTTCTTTCTGCCGGAGCGGAAGGATTGACTACTTCTTCTCGGCCGAAACGGACGTAAGCGGGCATTCCATGAAGATGGCGATGGTGGCGTCGCCCGTGGCGGCCTTGGCGCCGTCATAATGGGTGCCCCCTACCAGATCGGTAATCACCGACCCCTTCGGGAAAGGTACGGTGTTGTGGTCGGGGTCATAGGTGTTGCTGGTGGAGACCCACCAGGTCCCGTCCAGCACTACGGCATAACGGGCGTGCTCATGATAATGCGGATGGCTGAAATGGCCGGGATGCCACTTGATCAACTCCATGCAAGGCCCGGGCTGGTCCTTGTTGCCGATGGGCCAGGCCTGGTCCGAGGCTTCCCCCTTCTGCCACTGGATCTTATCCGGCGTCAGCCCGATCGCGCGCGCCGGATCGATGGAGGCGGCCTCCTGGGCAAGCACAGGCCCCAGGCCCACAGCCAGAAGCGCCGAAGCCAGAGCAAGAGTACGGAACATCGGAATTCTCCCCGTTTTTCTATTGTGGATCGACTATAGGCGCCGGCGTGGCGCGCATCCATATTGCGGATGCGTACCCCCTTGTCCTTCCAAAGGCCCGATTTCGCGGCCAAAAAGCAGGGGTGGCGCCCCAAACTTGCCCCCTGCCGCCGGGGCCTATAGGTTCCGCCCGCATTTGCCAAGGTCGTCTCATGCCGCTGCTGCGAATCATCCCTGAAGCAACCAAGCTCGACTTCGTGGGCGCACGCTATATCGCCTTCGCCCTCGATGGCCTGCTGCTGCTGGCGGCGATCTTCTCCATCGCCTATCATGGCTTCAACCTGGGCATCGACTTCACGGGCGGCGTGCTGATGGAGGTCAAGGCAGCCCACACCATCGACATTGGCGATCTGCGTTCCCAGGTCAACAGCCTGGGCTTTCCCCAAAGCCAGCTCCAGTATTTTGGCGGCGGCGAGTGCGACCAGCCGGTCAACAGTTGCGCCCTGATCCGCGTGCAGCCGCGCGAGGCCCGCGCCGGCGAGGATCCCAATGTCCTGGCCCAGAGCGTGGCGCGCACCATCCGGGCCAAGCTGGGCGAGAGCTACCAGTACCGGCGCAACGACGTGGTGGGGCCCAAAGTCTCCAACGAACTGTTCCACGATGGCGTTTACGCCACCCTCCTCGCCATCCTGATGATCGCCATCTATGTCTCGGTGCGCTTCGAATGGCAGTATGGCGTCGGTGCGGCCTTCGCCACGGCCCATGACGTGCTGGTGACGGCCGGGCTCTTCTCGCTGTTCCATCTGGATTTCGATCTGACCAGCGTGGCGGCGCTTTTGACGCTGGCCGGCTATTCGATCAACGATACGGTGGTGGTGTTCGACCGCATCCGCGAGAATCGGCGCAAATACAAGCGTATGAGCCTGGCCGACCTCATCAACCTGTCGACGAACCAGACCCTGACCCGAACGGTGCTGACGTCGGTCGCGACCGCGGTATCGCTGATCCCGCTGCTGATCTATGGCGGTCCGGCGCTGTTTGAATTCTCCGCCTCGATCCTGTTCGGCATCGTGATCGGCACCTTCTCGTCGGTCTATGTCGCCTCCTCGCTGCTGCTTTACCTGCCCGCGCCGGCCGGACAGGTGGATGCCAAGAGCGAGGAAGCCACCGTCTGATTTCCGATCAAACGCCGCCCCGCCCCGTTATGCGCGCGAGCGCATGGAAGGAGGCCGCAGCAACGCGAAGGGGCGACGCACGAAGTGCGCCGCCCCTGAGCAAAGTCGCGGAGGCCTCAGCGGGTGGACCTCATAAAGGGAACCAGTCGCGCTCGTCGGTATAGACTTGGTACTGGGCATTGACGCCGGCCCTGAAGCCCACGCCGGTGCGGATGGGCGCCAGCGTGACGCCGCCGCTGCGCTGATAATTCACGCCCAGCCCCGCCACGAAATAGAAGCTGCCTTCCACGCCGGGGAATCGCTGGTAAAGGCGCTTCTCGTCGCGCAGGTTGTAGACCAGGGTGAAACATTTGGAGGCGTTGCCGCCGACATCGAAGCCGACTGACGGGCCGCGCCAATAGACCTGCTTGGGTTTGAACTGTTTGCGCACCAGCCACCCCGAGCCATAGCGCAAGCCCACGACAAAGGCGCCCGAGCCTTCATCACCCTTGATGTAGGCATCCGGTTCGCCCAGGTCCGCGAAGATGTGCTGCACCGCCTTGGCCATCGCCTCGGTGGTGATGCCGAAAAAGTCGGCGCCCGCCTGGGTGATCTCGTTGGCCGTGTATTTGGCATCCTCGGTGAAATGGTCGGCCCGCGCCGGACCCGCCTGGGTCAGCTCGGTCAGGGAAGCGGCGCCGAACGCCGCCAGGCCGCCGATGAATTGTTTCCGGTCCATAATCGCTCCAAAAACCGAATCAACGCCCCGCAGTTGCGAAGTCTCACCCAGATTGGGGCAATTTTACAGCCCGTCGGCGCTCAAGATTCCGGCAATGTGGCGGAAAAGACTGGGGATGGCGTCAGCCCCGCCATTGCGCCCGCGTCGACGGGCGCGGCGATCACTTTCCCCTTGCGACAAAGGCCGGATTCTCGAAGCCCGGCTTGCCGTAGGTCAGTGGCGATCCGTCCCAGCGCGTAACGCTTCCACCGGCGGCCGCCAGCACCGCATGACCGGCCGCGGTGTCCCATTCCATGGTGCGGCCCGCGCGCGGATAGATGTCCGCCTCGCCTGCCGCCACCAGGCAGAATTTCAGCGATGAGCCGGCGTTGCGGAACGCCTTCACATCGAGTTGTTTGAGGTATTCGGCGGTCTTCTCGTCATTGTGCGAGCGGCTGGTCACGGCGACCAGGCCTTTTTGGGGCACCGCCCGCGCTGCAACAAGTGTGGCCTTTTCCAGATCGGACGACATCTCGAACGCGCCTTCCGCGCCGCCCGCGAACAGCCGTCCCGTGGCGGGTGCGTAGACCACGCCCGCGACCGGGGCTCCGTCCACCACCTCCGCGATATTCACGGTGAATTCGCCGTTACGGTTCAGGAACTCGCGGGTTCCGTCCAGCGGATCGACCAGGAAGAAATGGTCCTGCACCGGCACGATCCGTCCAGCAGCGGCTTCTTCCTCCGCCACCACGGGCACACCGGGAAATTGCGCCGCCAGTTCGGCCAGGATCAGGCGTTCGGCTTCCTCATCGGCGTCAGTGACCGGCGAGCGATCCTGCTTGTGGCGGACGTCCACGCCCCCGGCTTCATAATGGCGCATCACCACCGAGCCGGCCTTCACGGCGATCGCCGCCAGGACTTTCAGGCGCGCGCTCGGATGGGATGCGGAAGCGTGCGCGCCGTTCGTTGTGGCCATGTTAAGAATTCCTTAAGACAATCTGGCGTGTTAACCAATTGCTAACCATTGGGGCCGCATTGAGCTTCGCCATGAACGACATCGAATTCGCCGCGCTGATGGTCAGCCGTGTCTGCCACGACCTTGTCGGGCCTTTGGGCGCGGTGGTCAACGGCATGGAAGTCCTTGAAGACGAACGCGACCCAGCCATGCGCGCCGACGCCATCAAGCTCGTCACCATGAGCGCCGACCAGGCCTTGGCGCGCATACAGTTCATGCGCATCGCGTTCGGCGCGGCCGGTTCGGCCGGGGCCGAGCTGGACCTGGGTGAAATCGGCCGGCTGGCGTCGGGGTTGCTGGAAGGTGGCAAGGTCACTCTCCACTGGGAGGTGCCCAAGCTCTATTGGGCCAAGGATTGGGCCAAACTGTTGATGAATGCCACGCTTCTGGCAGCCGATTGCCTGCCGCGCGGCGGTACGGTCACCGTCCAGGTCGCGCAGACGGCATCCGGCGACGGCCTTGCCCCGGCGCCCCCCGCTTTTCGCATCCGCGCCGAGGGGCAGGGCGCCCGGGTGAGCGAGGAGGTTGACCGGTCGGTCCGGGGCGAGGCGCCAAACGTGGATGCCCGCCATGTCCAGCCCTTCCTCACCCACAAATTGTCGCGCGCGATCAATGCGGCCCTGACCCTGACCGCCGCCGGGGGCGCGGTGGAAATCGCCGCCGGCTGATGGCGGGGGTAACCCCCTGTTTACGATGCTGGCTTAGCGTTTTCGGGCACCGCCATACTGCGCGTGCCGCCTGACGGGAAATTTCCGCCCATGAAGCATTGCCTGGTCGTTGACGACAGCCGCGTGATCCGCACCGTTGCGCGGCGCATCATCGAAGAACTGCGCTACTCGGTCGACGAGGCGGAAGATGGCATCGCTGCGCTGCGAAGCTGCCGCGAGAAGATGCCCGACCTGATCGTGCTGGACTGGAACCTGCCCAGCATGAAGGGTACCGAATTCGTCAAGAATCTGCGCGGTCATGACGGCGGCCGCCACCCCTTCATCCTTTTCTGCACCACCGAAAATGACGCCGGCGAGATCGCCCAGGCCCGGGCCGCCGGGGCGGATGACTGTATCCTGAAGCCCTTCGACCGGGCCGCCGTCCTCGCCAAGCTGGCGGAGGTCGGCATGATCGCGGCCTGAGGCCGCCCATGTCGTCGGATGAGTTCGATTATCTCGCCCCGCTGTGTTCTGAGGCAAAGGCGCGTCCGCCATTCATTGCCCTGGCCTGACGGCCGCCCTCAAGGCCGGCCGACAGAGTTCAGGCGAGCGCGCGCCCGCTGAGCCGTTCCAGGATCCTGATCGGCGCGCGGCCGGGATCGGCCATTTCGGTCACGTCGAAATGGAAGGTCTGCTCCAGCGCGAATTCGCCGCCCAGCGCCGCATGCAGCACCTGGTCGGTGAACACCATCCAGGAACAGCCCGGTGGAAAACTGACCGCACGATGCGGGCTGCTCTTCTGGAAATCCTCGTCCAGCTTTCCCGCGTCGTGCAGCGACAGCATCAGCTCGTCATAGCGGCTGCGCCGGCCGCGCGTGATCCCCAGGCTGCCCAGCAGCCACGACTTGCCGGGCATGCGCGGCCCCAGGCGCGGCAGGAACTTGCGGGCGAAATCCTCGAACGGCTCGCCCACCTGCCAGCGGCGATGGCCGCCATCGGGGGAGGTGACGGGCGCCACATTGGCGAAGACACGCAGGATGCGTCGTCCCCGCATCGGCCGCGTGGGAAAGGCGTCGACATGCAGCAGCCGGTCGTCGCTGATCCTGGAATAGCGGCGGCCCTCCACCTGCACGGGGCGATAGCTGGTGCGCGCGCGCTCGACATTGCGATAGGGCAGAAGCGCGCCGACCAGACCGGCCGCGCTGGCGCCGAAACGCTCGATCATCGCCGCGAGCATTTGCGCCTTCTCGCCGGCCAGCGCGGTCGCCTGCAGCTTGCCGGTCGACGGGTCCAGGCTGATATTCTTGGCCTTGCCGTCCGAGACGCGGGCATCCAGGAATTGCGTTTCCTCGTCGCGGATCGCAAAGGGCAGGAAGGGGAAGAACAGGACCGCCCCTTTTTCCAGTGCCGCCACCGCCCGGGCCTTCACCCCGTCCTCGAAAGGCCCGGTCCAGCTTGTGATGGGCAGTTCCTCGATCACGCGGCAATCCTTCAAGACTTGATCCATGGCCCTGGTTATAACCGGCCCGGAGCCGAATAAACATGACCAACAACGCCGCCTGGCCGGCCGCTTCCCTAACGCAAGTTCATGCCCGCCTGACCGCGCCGGGCGCTGCCTTCGAGACCGCGGATGCGATGGTCCGCGGCATTCCCATGCGCGTGTGGAAGCATGTGCCGGCAACGGCGGCCGAGGCATTTGCCGCCGCGTGCCGCTGGCGCGGGCGCGAGTTCCTGGTGCTGGATTCGGAGCGCGTCACCTATGACGGCTTTTGCCGGGCGGTGCCGGTCCTGGCGGCGGCGCTGCGCGCCAAAGGCCTGCGCAAGGGCGACCGGGTGGTGCTGGTGATGCGCAACCTGCCGGAATGGCCGGTCGCGTTCATGGCCGGATTGCTGGCCGGTGCCGTCATGGTGCCGCTGAATGCCTGGTGGACGGACAGCGAACTGGCCCATGCCATGCGGGACAGCGGCGCCCGGTTCGTCATCGCCGACGCCGAACGGCTGCCCCGGCTAATGGATGCGCTGCCGCCCGGCGCCGGCCACATCTTCGTCGCCCGCGCCGCGGCGGCCCCGGCGGCCGTGACGGCCCTGGAGGATGTGATCGGCGCTCCTTCCGCATGGCGCGACCTGCCGGAAAGAGCGATGCCCGATGTCGTCCTGGAGCCGGAGGACGACGCCACCATCTTTTACACCTCCGGCACCGCGGGTGTGTCCAGGGGCGTGCTGGGCACCCACCGCGCGCTGACCACCAACATCTTCGCCGCGCCCTTTTCGGCGGCGAGAAATGTGCTGCGCGACGGCTTGCCCTTATCGGCCTGGCGCGCGGGGCAGGAGCCGCAAAGGATCACGCTGCTGGCGGTGCCGTTCTTCCATGTCATCGGCAGCCTGTCGGTGATGCTGCCGTCCATGGCGGCGGGCGGCAAGCTGGTGCTGATGCACCGCTTCGCGCCACAGGCGGCGCTCGCCCTGATCGAACGGGAAAAGGTCACGGTCACGGGCGGCGTCCCGGCCATCATGCTGGCGATGCTGGAGCATCCGCGCCTCAAGGATTTCGACCTCTCCTCGCTGAAGCTGGCCACCTATGGCGGGGCGCCGCCGCCCATCGACCTGCCCGCGCGCGTCGCGGCCGCCTTTCCCAACGCGGCCGCCGGCCATGGCTGGGGCATGACCGAAACCTCGGCCACCTGCACTACTCATTCGGGCCGCGATTATGCCCGCCGTCCGGCAAGCTGCGGGCCCGCCCTGCCGGTTAGCCGCATCAAGGTGCTGGTCGATGGCCGCCAGGCGCCGCCCGGCACGGTCGGAGAGTTGTGGGCCTTCGGGCCGAATGTCGCGAAAGGCTACTGGAACCGCCCGGACGCTACCGCCGGACATTTCCGCGACGGCTGGGTGAAGACGGGTGATCTGGCCAGCATCGACGCGGAAGGCTTCCTGACCATCGCCGGCCGCGCCACGGACATGGTGATCCGAGGCGGCGCGAACATCTACTGCACCGAGGTAGAGGTTGTCCTGGCGCGCCACCCGGCGGTGGCCGACGCGGCGCTGGTGGGATTGCCCGATCCGGTGCTGGGCGAAGTACCCGCCGCGCTGGTCCAGGCGCGCGGCCCCGTCAGTGAGGATGCCTTGCAGGATTTCGCCGGGCGGTATCTGGCTCCCTACAAGGTGCCGGTGCGCATTCTTGTCTCGCCCCGGCCCTTGCCGCGCAACGCGGGCGGCAAGCTGGTGCGGCGCGAACTGGCCAAGGCGTTCGAGCCCGCGAGCGTGCGCCGATGACCACTCTGTCCGTTACCCCACGCATCGCCATCCCCGAAAGCGAGCTTCGGGAGCGCTTCATCCGCGCCACTGGGCCCGGCGGGCAGAATGTGAACAAAGTGGCCAGCGCCGTGCAGTTGCGCTTCGACGTCGCCCGCTCGCCCAGCCTGCCGCAGACGGTGCGCGCCGCGCTTCTGGCGCGCGGCGGGCTCACCGGTGCAGGCGTGCTGGTCATCACCGCACGCCGCTTCCGCGAGCAGGAAAAGAATCGCGTCGACGCCCGAGCCCGGCTGGTGGAGATCATCCGCCGCGCCGCGACACCCCGCGCGCCACGGCGCAAGACCCGGATTCCCAAAGCCAGCAAGGCCGAGCGGCTGGAATCGAAGAAGCATCGCGGCCGCGTCAAGCAGCAGCGCACGCGGATTCACGCGGAATGAACCGCGGTCATGCCCTGCACGGCTTGCGGCGCTCGATCGTTTCGCGGATTTTTTCGACGATCAGTTCGAAATCGCAGGGCTTGCGCAGGAACTCGGCCTGGCAAAGCTCGGCCGCCATGTTGGCCTTGCCGGGGTAGCCGCTGGCCAGGATCACGGGTATCTCCGGCCGGTGCTGGTGAATCCAGCGCGCCAGCGCGAAGCCGTCGATGCCCGGCATCTTGATGTCGCTGAAGACGAGATCGACGCCGGCACAGCCCGACAAATGCGCCATCGCTTCTTCGGCCGAGGCGACTCCCGACGCTGCGAAGCCGCTGTCTTGCAGGATTTCAACCAGGACGCCGCGCATCAGGAACTCGTCATCCACGACCAGAACAGTGTGTTTGGCGCTTTTGCGGTCTGGGAAGGCTATGACCTGTGCCATCTTTCGGGTCCCCGATGCCCGCTCGAGACAATCGCTAGCAGCCTGTACGGTTCCGCACGTGCGACAAACTTTCCATGTGGAAACAAGGGCCTGCGCGGCGGCGAGGCTGTTTTTTCCCGATTTTCCGCGCTTTTTTCCCCGGTCAGGTTCGGGCCCTCCCAAAGCCCGGCGATCCAGAACCGCAATCGTCCGCCACCTCACGCGGATTCGCGGCAGGCGCTGCAGCTTGCCCGCGCGGTTACGGAACAGTCACGATCGGCGCTAACATGACGGGATGCTGGAATCGCTGTCCATAACGCGCGGAAAGGTCGGCATCCTCCTGGCCGGCATGATCGCCGGCGGCGGCGCGGTTCTGCTTCTGGGCGCGCCGGTCTTCTGGGCCATGGTGGTGCTGGCGCTGGCTGTGCTGCTGGTGGGCGGCTTCGTCACCTTCCAGGAACCCATCAGCCGGGTGCCCGAACAGCACCCCGACGATCCGCTGGACATCCTGCCGCCGCTGACGCGCCTGGTGCTGGATCGGCTGCCCACGCCGGTCATGCTGCTGGATGGTTCCGAGCGGGTGCTGTTCGTCAACCAGTCGATGCGCGAGGTGTTGGGCCCGGGCCTGGAACGCAAGAAGATCGGCCAGGTGCTGCGCCATCCCGACGTATTGGCGGCGGTGGCCGACGCCAATGCGGCGGGCGCGGCCGCCAATGTTCCGCTGACCCTGCCGGTCCCGGTGGAGCGGCATTTCCAGGTCCATGTCGCGCGCGTCCAGGTCGCGCCATCCATCACCGCGCTGCTGTTGCACGACGTGACAGTGGTCCGCCGCAGCGAGCAGATGCGCGCCGACTTCGTCGCCAATGCCAGCCATGAGCTGCGCACGCCGCTGGCGGCGGTGTCGGGCTTCATCGACACGCTGCGCGGCCATGCCCGCGACGATGCCGTGGCGCGCGAACAGTTCCTGGACATCATGGCCGGCGAGACGGCGCGCATGCGCCGGCTGATCCACGATCTGCTCTCGCTGGCCCGCATCGAGATGAACGAGCATGTCCGCCCCGAAGGCCGCATCGCGCTGGAGGGGGTGGTGCGCCAGGCAGCCCAGGTGCTGATGCCGCTGGCGGCGCAGGATGGTGTCCGCATCGCGGTGGAAGGCCCGCCGCACCTGCCGGAGGTGCTGGGTGACCGCGATGAGCTGGTACAGTTGTTCCAGAATCTGATCCACAACGCCATCAAGTATGGCCGCGCGGGCGGCACGGTCACGGTCACGCTGGCCGCCGAGGGCGGCGAGGTTTCCGCTGCCGTCCGCGACCAAGGCGAGGGGATCGACCCCGCTGCCATTCCGCGCCTGACCGAGCGCTTCTATCGGGTGGATGTGAAGCGCTCGCGTGAGCGGGGCGGCACGGGCCTGGGGCTTGCCATCGTCAAGCACATCGTCAACCGCCACCAGGGGCGACTGGCCATTGAGAGCATCAAGGGGATGGGCAGCACTTTCACAGTCCATCTGCCGCAAGCCCCGGATTCCTCTGCCCGCTTGCCGCCCGGCGACGCCTTGCCTGCCGAGGTCGCCGGGACCGGCGCCGCCCCTGTCACGGAAATGTTATAAAACCGTCGCATATGCGTGGTGCGAACCGGCTAGCAAGGGACCGTCCCCGGCAGCGGGAAACCCATGAACGGTCGGCCATGAGCGAACATATCGTGAAGTCCTTCGACGAGCAGTTGGAAGCCCTGTCCATCCTGGTCTCCCAGATGGGCGGCCTGGCCGAGGCACAGTTCGCCGACGCCATCGAGGCCATCGTTCGGCGCGACAGCGAAGCGGCCGAGCGGGCGGTGGCCGGCGACGCGCGCATCGACGACATCCAGCGGGGGATCGAGGACCGGGCGCTGAAACTCCTGGCGCTGCGCCAGCCGATGGCGCGCGACCTGCGCGATACGCTGGCCGCCATCAAGATCGCCGCGGAACTGGAGCGCATCGGCGATCTGGCCAAGAATATCGCCAAGCGGGCCCTGGTGCTGAACCGTGAGCCGCCGGCCCACCTGACCCAGAGCGTGGTCCAGGGCCTGATCCAGGGGCTGGCGCGCATGGGCCGCCAGGCTTTGGGCCAGCTCAAACAGGTCCTGGACGCCTTTTCGGCGCGCCGGCCCGACGCGGCCGAACAGGTCTGGAGCCGCGACGGAGAGATCGACGAGATCTACAACAGCCTGTTCCGCGAGCTTCTGACCTACATGATGGAGGATCCGCGCACCATCGGCCTTTGCACCCATCTGCTGTTCGTCGCCAAGAATATCGAGCGCTGCGGCGATCATTGCACCAACATCGCGGAGGTCGTCTATCACATGGTCGAGGCGGACCGTCTGGGCGGCAGCCGGCCCCGGGCCGACATCACCAGCCAAACCGCCTATGAGGGCCGCCCATGAGCAAACCCGCCATTCTTGTCGCAGAGGATGAAAGCGCCCTGGTCACCCTGCTGCGCTACAATCTGGAGCGCGAGGGCTATCGCGTGCGGGAGGCGCGCGACGGAGAGGAGGCGCTGCTGGTCGCTGCCGAGGAAAAGCCCGACCTGGTGCTGCTGGATTGGATGCTGCCACAGCTTTCCGGCATCGAGGTGTGCCGGCGCCTGCGCGGCCGCCAGGAGACGCGCAACGTGCCGATCATCATGCTGACGGCGCGGGGCGAGGAGACCGACCGCATCCGCGGCCTGGACACCGGCGCCGACGACTATCTGACCAAGCCCTTCTCGATGACCGAGCTTCTGGCGCGCCTGCGCGCGGTGCTGCGGCGCATTCGCCCCTCCCTGGCCGAGGATGTGGTCCGGGCGGGCGACATCGAGATGGACCGCGCCACCCACCGGGTGCGCCGCGCCGGGGTGGAGGTGCATCTGGGCCCCACCGAATACCGCCTGCTCGACCACCTGATCCAGCATCCGGGCCGCGTCTTTTCCCGCGAGCAGCTTCTGGACGCGGTGTGGGGCAGCGACGTCTATGTCGAGGCGCGCACGGTGGACGTGCATGTGGGCCGCCTCAGGAAGGCGCTCAACATCGAGGGCGTGGCCGATCCGATCCGAACCGTGCGCTCGGCCGGCTATTCGCTGGATGAATCGCTTGCCAGAAGCGCCGCCCAGTAGGTTTGCCCCACCTGTCATTCCCGCGAAAGCGGGAATCCAGTCTTGTGGGGCATATCGTTCGCCCTCACCCTTCGCCAAGCTCAGAGTGAGGAAATCTGCCTGCCCCTAAAGAAGCTTGCTTATCGGCGCTTCCAGTTCCTCGGGCGGCGTGCGTGGGGCATGGCGCGATACCGGCTCGCCGATGCGGTCGATCAGGAATTTGGTGAAATTCCACTTGATCGCTTCGGTACCCAGGATGCCGGGCTTGTCGTGGCACAGATAGCGGAAGAGGGGATGGGCGTCCGGCCCATTCACCGCGATCCGGGCAAACAGCGGAAAGGTGACGCCGTAGTTCTTCTGGCAGAAGGCGCCGATCTCTGCGTTGCTGCCCGGCTCCTGGGCGCCGAACTGGTTGCAGGGAAAGCCCAGCACCGTCAGGCCCCGGCCCTTGTATTTCCGGTACAGCGCCTCGAGCCCCGCATATTGCGGGGTGAACCCGCACTGGCTTGCGGTGTTGACGATCACAAGGACCTGGCCGCGCCAGACCTCCATGCCAACGGTCTCGCCGTTCAAAAGATCGGCGGTGAAGTTGTAGACGCTCACCGGATGTCCTCACGGTTCGACAAGCTCACCATGAGGGCAATCTAAATCCTCGCCCTGAGCTTGTGGAAGGGGAGGCTGCGCCTCACCCCGCCATCCGGCCCTTGTCTTTGGCCGTGCGGGTCTGCTGCGGCTGATAGGCCTTGCGGGCGTGGGCCTCGCAATAGGGCGAGCCCGCCTTGGGGCTGCGGCCGCAGAAGTGGAACTCGGTGCCGGCCGGATCGCCGATCGGCCAGCGGCACATGCGGTCGCTGATGGTCAGCACGGTGGCGAAATTGCCGTCGTCCAGCAGCAGGGGGTCTTCCTCCACCACCGGAGCGGCGGGCACATGATGGGCGCGCACGCTGGGCGCCTTGGGCGCCATCGGCAGGCGCGGACGCTCGGCGCGCGACGGGCTGGCCCGGCCCGCCAGGCCCAGCCGATGCACCTTGCCGATCACCGCGTTGCGCGTAACCCCGCCCAGCGCCCGGGCGATCTGGCTGGCGGAAAGTCCCTCAGTCCACAATGTCTTGAGCTGTTCGACCCGGTCATCGGACCAGTTCACCTGTGTCATGGCTGTCGCTCCTGATCGGGGCGGGCGGCACCCGCACGCTCTCCATATCCCCGGCACTACATATCGTAGCGCCTCATTTACCTTGCACAAGCACTGCGGTGGTTCCCCAACCCCTTGTCCACATGATTCCTGTTCTGATGAACCCCCTCCGGTTTCAGCTTGCGCTTGCCAAGAGGTCGGCTGCGCCCGCTGAAACCAGCTCCCCCTTCCTGGTGCTTCGCACCGAAGGGGGAGGCAAACTGTGCGGGCTTGCAGAAGCGGACGCCGGCCAGGAGTTGTGACAGAGGGGTTCACAAGAGAGAGGGGGAAGGCGGACCTGAAATGCTCAGGTCGGGGTAGCAAAACCGGCGCGAAAGGCAGATAAACCCGCTCTTTCGAAGGAACCTCGAAATTTTCCCCCGAGGAACAGGCCGGAGAACCGGTCCAGACCGAGGAGAAAAGATCATCGGACAAACCATACAGATATAAGGAGAGCGTCGTGTTTCCCCCCCTGCTTCCCACCTATAACCGGACGGACATCGCCTTCGTCCGTGGCGAAGGTTCCTACCTTTTCGCCGAGGACGGGAAGCGATACCTGGATTTCGGGGCGGGCATCGCGGTCAACGCTTTCGGCAACGCCAATCCCCGCCTGGTCAAGGCGCTGACCGACCAGGCCGGCAAGCTCTGGCACACCTCCAACCTCTATCGCGTGCCGGGGCAGGAAAGCCTGTCGAAGAAGCTGGTCGCCGCCAGCTTCGCCGATACCGTGTTCTTCGTGAACTCCGGCACCGAGGCGATCGAGCTGGCGATCAAGATGGCCCGTCGCCATCATTTCGCGAATGGCAGCCCCGACCGCTTCCGCATCGTCACCTTCGAAGGTGCCTTCCACGGCCGCACCTATGCCGCCATCAACGCCGGCGGCAACGCGAAATATCTGGAAGGCTTCGGCCCGCGCATGGAAGGCTTCGACCAGGTGACGCTGGGCGGCGATGTGGCCCAGGACCTGGCCGCGGTGAAAGCGGCCATCGGCCCCGCCACCGCCGCGATCCTGATCGAGCCGTTGCAGGGCGAGAGCGGCGTGCGGGTGATCGCGCCCGAACTGCTGCGCGCTCTGCGCAAGCTGTGTGACGAGACCGGTACGCTTCTGGTGCTGGACGAGATCCAGACCGGCGTCGGCCGCACCGGCAAGCTGTTCGCGCATGAATGGCTTGGCATCACGCCCGACATCATGACCGTGGCCAAGGCCATCGGCGGCGGCTTTCCGCTGGGCGCGGTCATGGCCACCGCCGACGCGGCGAACGGCATGACGGTGGGCACCCATGGCACGACCTATGGCGGCAACCCGCTGGCCATGGCGGTGGGCAATGTGGCGCTGGACATGGTGCTGGAGCCCGGCTTTCTGGACCATGTGAACCGGATCGCCGGATTCCTCGGCCAACAGCTTGGCGCGCTGGTGGCCTCGCATCCGGCCGTCTTTTCCGGTCTGCGCGGCCAGGGTCTGATGCTGGGCCTGACCATGAAGGTGCCCAACACCGACTTCATCACCGCCGCGCGCCAGGCCGGCGTGATCGTGCTGCCCGCCGGCGACAATGTGGTGCGTCTTCTGCCGGCGCTGACCATCGGCGAAGGCGAAGTTCGAGAGGGCGTCGCGGCGATGGATCGCGCCGCCCTGGCCCTGGAAGCGAAACTGGAATCGAAAGCGGCAGCCCAATGAACGCCCCCGTGAACATGCCCAGACATTTTCTGGATCTGTCGGACCATTCCGGCGAAACGCTGCGCGCCATGATCGCCGACGCGAAAAAGCGCAAGCTGGCGCGTCTGGGCCTGCCGCGCGGCGTGCCCGACGCCGATGCGCCGCTGACCGGCCGTGTGCTGGCGATGATCTTCGACAAGCAGTCCACCCGCACCCGCATCAGTTTCGACGTCGGCGCCCGCCAGCTCGGCGGCACCACCCTGATGCTGACCGGCAGCGAGATGCAGCTTGCGCGCGAGGAAACCATCGCCGACACCGCGCGCGTGCTCAGCCGCTATGTCGATGCGGTGATGATCCGCCTTCTGGATCACGAGATGGTCGAGGAACTGGCCGCCAACGCCACCGTGCCCGTCATCAACGGCCTCACCAAATGGTCCCATCCCTGCCAGGTGATGGCCGACGTGATGACCTATGAAGAGCACAAGGGCGACATTAAGGGCGCCAAGGTGGCCTGGAGCGGCGACGGCAACAACGTGCTGACATCCTGGGTCCATGCGGCGGTGCGCTTCGGGTTCCATCTGGATGTGGCGTCGCCGCGGGAACTCACCGTCGATCAGGAAACCCGCGACTGGGCCGCCGAAAGCGGACTGGTGCGCTTCACCACCGATGCGCGGGCGGCCGTGGAAGGGGCGGACTGCGTGGTGTCGGACGCCTGGGTGTCGATGGGCGACGACAACGCCACCAAGCGCCACAACCTGCTCAAGCCTTATCAGGTCAATGCCGGACTGATGAAGCTGGCGAAAAAGGACGCCATCTTCATGCACTGCCTGCCGGCCCATCGCGGCGAGGAAGTGACCGACGAGGTGATCGACGGTCCCCAGTCGGTGGTGTTCGACGAGGCCGAGAACCGGCTGCATGCCCAGAAGGCGATCCTGGCCTGGGCGCTCGGTTGAGGCGCGGCTCTTTTGCGGCGGGGGTTCGTCGCGCGTGCCCACATGCTGTCAGCACGCTCCGCGCGAGCCTCTGTCGCAAAACCTCGCGCCGGCTGACTGCGCCCGCGCGCGGTCCGGGTTGAAACATATCGCCTGATCGCCATATTGGGTGTTCATGCCCGACAAGAACCCCGATCCGTCGCCCTATGGCGACTTCGTCCTGCCATTCGACCTGCCCAAGGCCGGCGTGCGCGGGCGGCTGGTGCGGCTGGACAGCGCCAGCGGGCGGGCGCTTGGCGCCCATGTCCTGCCGGAGGAAGCCGCCCGGGTGACGGGCGAGGTGGTTGCGCTGGGCGCCATTCTGGGCTCGGCGCTGAAGCTGGATGGGCGGCTGACCATCCAGACCAAGGGCGATGGACCGCTCGACCTGATCTCGGCGGACTATTACGGCGCCGAGATTGACAAGGCACGCGGCGTGCGGGGCTTTGCGCGCCTGGACGCGGAGCGTTTCGCCGAACTGGACAGCAAGGGCTTTGCCGAACTGGCGGGCAAGGGCGCGCTGGCCATCACCATCGAGCCGCGCCGCGGCGAGCAGACTTATCAGGGCATCGTGGAGTTGTCGGAAAACGGCATCGCCGCGTCCGCCGAAACCTATTTTTCCCAATCCGAACAGCTTCCCACCGCCATCCGGCTGGCGGCCGCGCCGGTCTATCTGCCGGGCGATCCGGCGCCACACTGGCGCGCCGGCGGCATGATGCTGCAAATGACGCCGAACGAGGCCACCCGCGAATCCGAGGATGGCGAACTGTCCGACGACTGGGAGCGGCTGTCGCTGCTTCTGGGGACGGTGGAAGACCTGGAGCTGGTCGATACCACGCTGGCCCCCGAAACGCTGCTATGGCGCCTCTTCCATGAAGACGAAGTGCGCGTGCATCCGCCCGAGCCGGTCGGTTTCCGCTGCGACTGCGATACCGCCCGCATCGCCGGTGTTCTGAAGAACTACTCGCCGGAAGACCGAACCGGCCTCGCCGACGCCGACGGCATCATCAGGGCAAAGTGCGAGTTCTGCGGCAAGGTGCACGAGATCGGGCCGGAATCCCTGCAATAGCTCGCCATGGCCGGGCGTCGCCACGCTGCCGCTATAGCGCCGCGCGCGCAGATTGAATCGCTTGAATCCTGATTGTCATTCCCGCGTAAGCGGGAATCCAGAGTCTATCCAACGGCCTACTGGATGCCCGCTTTCGCGGGCATGACAAGGAGTGTGTTTCTATCTGAATGAAAAATGCTCTAGCGACCCCAGGCCATCCAACTCTCCATCGCGCGGCACGCAGTTGGATGGGCGGGTCGTGAAGTTTACCCTCCGACCACGCTTCGCGCGGTTCGGGGGCCGCCCATGGTGGAGCTTCAGGACGAGGCCTTCGCGATCACCTTCCGCAAAAATGCCTCGCACGCCTGAAGCTCGCTCAGCGCGACGAACTCGTCCGGCCGGTGCGCCTGCTCGATCGAGCCGGGGCCACAGATCACCGCCGGAATACCGTAACGCTGGAAATGCCCCGCCTCGGTGCCGTACGCCACCGCTTCGACCCGGTTGGCGCCGGTCAGCTCGCGCGCCAGAAGGATGGCGGGCGATGCCTCATCCATCACCAGCCCCGGATAATGCGCGTGCAGGCTGGTGTCGAAGCGCGCTTCGGCCGCGCGGGCCCGGTATTTGGGCAGCAACTCCGCGTCGGCGCGGCTCCTCACCCGCTCCACGATCCTGGCCGGATCGCGATCCGGCAGGAAGCGGTATTCCCAGGTGACCTCCGCTTCCCTGGCCAGGATGTTCACGGCGGTGCCGCCATGGATCACCGTCGCCTGCACAGTGGAGAAGGGCGGATCGAAGCGCCCGTCGCGGTCGGTTGCCAGTTCGTCCTGCACGCTGTCCAGCAGCGTCACGAACGCGCCCGCCATCATCACCGCGTTGGCGCCCTTCTGCGGCGCGCTGGAGTGACCCTCCCGGCCGCAGCAGCGGGTGACCAGCTTGGCGCCGCCCTTGTGCGCGCCCACCAGCTTCATCATGGTGGGCTCGCCGATGATGGCCAGCGCCGGCTTGATGCCTTCGCGCGCCAGGTCATCCAGCAGTCCCGAGACGCCGGCGCAGCCGACTTCCTCGTCATAAGACAGCGCGAAATGGATCGGCCGCTTCAGCCCGGCCTTGGCCATCTGCGGCGCCAGCGCCAGCGCGACCCCGATAAAGCCCTTCATGTCGCAGGCGCCACGGCCATACAGGAGCCCGTCGCGCACTTGCGGCGCGAACGGGTCGGATGACCAGTCCTGCCCGTCCACCGGCACCACATCGGTATGACCGCTCAGCACATAACCGCCATCCATCTCGCCCTTTTCCCCGGCCGGGCCGATGGTGGCGAACAGGTTGGCTTTCGTGCCGCTCGCGTCATAGGTGCGCCGGCAGCGCGCGCCGGCCCGCCTCAACACATCCTCGGCGAAATCGATCAGCGCGAGATTGGAATCGCGGCTGGTGGTGTCGAAGGCGATCAGCGCCTTGCCCAGGTCGAGCGCCGTATCCCCGCTCATCGGTCGGCGCTCATCGGTCTTCGCGCGATACCGGGTTGCCGATGATGTTCAGGAACTCGCGCCGCGTATCGGAGCGGTCGCGGAAATCCCCCAGCATGGTCGATGTCACCATGGTCACGCCCGTCTTGTGCACGCCGCGCGTGGTTATGCACTGATGCGCCGCCTCGATCACCACGGCCACGCCCTTGGGCTCCAGCACCTGTTGGATGCAGTGCGCGATCTGGGCATTCATCTTCTCCTGCACCTGCAAGCGCCGGGCGAAGGCTTCCACCACCCGCGCCAGCTTTGAGATGCCGACCACGCGGTGGGTCGGAAGATAGCCGACATGGGCGCGGCCGATGATCGGCGCCAGATGATGCTCGCAATGGCTCTCGAAGCGGATGTCGCGCAGGATCACCATGTCGTCATAGCCGGCGACTTCCTCGAAAGTGCGCGCAAGATAGGCTTCGGGGTCCTGGTCGTAGCCGCTGAACCAGTCCTCGAACGCCTTGGCCACCCGCTTGGGCGTGTCCAGAAGCCCTTCGCGCTGCGGATCGTCTCCTGCCCAGCGCAGCAGCGTCCTTATCGCGGCCTCGGCTTCCTCGCGGCTGGGCCGGTTGGGAGAGGTCTTGGCACAGGGGTTTCTGTAATCGGTGGGGGCCATGGCGGGTCCGTTGGAGAAAGGCGGATTAACGCCCTGAAATGCGCGCTGTTTCAACCCCAAATGGGCAAAAGAGCCTGCCCGGCCCTAATGAATCTGCCGCTGCTCGTAGGGGCTTTCGAGCAGGAAGACGGGGATTTCCGCCTCGAAGCTCTCCCCCGATGCGCTCATCATCTGGTAGCGGCCCTGCATGCTGCCCGACGCCGTCTCCAAGGGACAGCCGCTGGTGTATTGGAATTTTTCTCCCGGCGCGATCACCGGTTGCGCGCCCACCACGCCCGGCCCGCGCACTTCCTGCACCCGGCCGGTCGCGTCCATGATGTTCCAATAGCGCGACAGAAGCTGGACGGGCTCCGAGCCGCGATTCTCGATGGTAACGGTATAGGCCCAGACATAGCGGTCGCCCTCCGGATCGGACTGGTCGTCCAGATAGGCCGGTTTCACCGCCACGCGGATGCGCCTAGTCTCTCTTTCGTACATGGGACAATTATCGGGCGCGGCCCCGGCCGCAGGCAAGCGCGTTTTGGTCGCGGGTGCGAGTAACTTTAACGGGCGGGAACCGGTTCGACCCGCACATCCGTCTTCACGGAATTGGCGATGAAGCAGGCCGCATGCGCCAGGTGATGCAGCTCCGCTGCAGCCGCCGGATCGGGCGGGTCCGCGAAAACGACATGGGGCCTAAGTATCACCCGCGCCATCCATAGCTTGCCTTTTTGGCCTTGCGTGGCGTCATCTCCCAGAAAGCCCACGGCATCGTCCCGGTAAGATTCGACCGTCAGCCGCTTTTTGGCGCAGATCGCCATGAAGCTCAGCATGTGGCAGGACGAGAGCGCCGCCACCAGCAGGTCTTCGGGGTCGGGCTGGTCAGGCGCGCCGCGATAGGCCGCCGCTGCCGATACGGTGACAGTCACATTGTCCTTGAAGCGGATCCGGTGGTTGCGCGGATAGCTGTCATAGGTGAACGGCACGTCCCCCCGCGACCAGTCGAGATGGATGCGATGTTCGCCCATTTGTGCCTTCTCCCGGTCACGCCGCCTTGAGGGCCCGGTCCAGGTCCTCGCAAAGATCGTCCGGGTCCTCCAGCCCGACCGACAGGCGCAGCATGCCGGCGGTTATGCCCAGTGCCAGGCGCGCCTCCTGCGGCAGCTTCTGGTGGGTGGTGGTCGCCGGATGGGTCAGAAGCGACTTGGCGTCGCCCAGATTGTTGGAGATGTCGATGATCTCCAGCGCATTGGCCAGCGCGAAGGCGCTTTTGCGGCCCCCTTCCACTTCGAAGGTCACCACCCCGCCGCCGCCTTCCATCTGGGCGCGGGCCAGGTTGTGCTGGGGATGGTCGGGCCGGAAGGGATAGAGCACGCGCGTCACCTTGCGGTGGCCGGCCAGGAAGTCGGCCACCCGCCTCGCCGCCTCGCAATGGGCCCGCATGCGCAGGTCCAGCGTCTCCAGGCTTTTCAGGTGCAGCCAGGCGTTGAACGGGCTGATGGCCGGACCGGTATTGCGCAGGAAGGACTGCAGGTGATTGTTCAGGAAGTCCTCGCGGCACAGCACGACCCCGCCCAGCGCGCGGCCCTGGCCGTCGATGTATTTGGTGCTGGAATGGATCACGACATGGGCGCCCAGCTCCATCGGCCGCTGCAGGATGGGCGAGGCGAAGGCATTGTCCACCGCCAGCACGGCGCCGCCTTCGTCGGCGATTTTCGCCACCGCCTTCAGGTCCACGATCGAAAGCGTGGGGTTGGAAGGCGTTTCCAGAAACAGCATCCGGGTGTTGGGCCGCATGGCATCGCGCCACTGGCCGACATCCTCGCCGTCCACCAGGGTGAAGCCGACGCCGAAGCGCGGCAGGATGGATTCCACCACATGGCGGCACGATCCGAACATCGCCCTGGCAGCGACCACATGATCGCCGGCCGACAGGGACGACAGCATCACCGCCGAAACCGCCGCCATGCCGGTGGCGGTGGCGCGCGCCACCGGCGCGCCCTCCAGCGCCGCCATCCGCGCCTCGAACATCGAGACGGTGGGATTGCCGAAGCGCGAATACTGAAAGCCGCCGATCTCGCCCTTGAAGCGGGCTTCGGCCTCCTCGGCCGCCTCATAGGCATAGCCGGAGGTCAGGAACAGCGCCTCGCTCGTCTCCTGGAAAGGCGAGCGCATGACGCCGCCGCGCACACCCAGGGTTCTCTTGCGCCAGTTGCCCGGTTTCTTGTTTGTCGCCATGGTTTCGCCCGCTTCGGTCTGGCCGCCCGCCGGCGTTGTGGCGCGGTTGCCGCCCCCCGGTCAAGAACATAAGCTTTATGTGGGATTCGCATGTGCCAGGCCGGTATGGAGGCACCATGAAGCGCCTTTTCCTCCTGCGGCATGCCAAGGCGGCCCCGCCGGACGGAAGCGTCGCGGACTTCGACCGTCCCCTTGTGCTGTCTGGGATCGAGGATGGCGCCGCCATGGCCCGCTATATCCGCAAGCGGGAATTCCATATCGACCGGATCGTCTGCTCGCCTTCGGCGCGCGCCGCCCAGACCGCCGAGCTGGTGCTGAAGGAAACCGCCGCGCCCATCGAATATCGCGACAATCTTTACCTGGCCGAGGCCGCGCGCCTGGTCGCGGCAGTGCGTGGCGCGCCGGCCGCCGCCGCCGGCCTGATGATCGTGGGCCACAATCCGGGGATGGAGGATTGCATCACGGCGCTCGCGCGCATGCCGGTGCGGCGCAAGGAGCGCGCCCGCCATGAGGCGCTGGAAGAGAAATTCCCCACCTGCGCCCTGGCGGTGCTGGACTTCGACGTCGGCCGCTGGCGCGATGTGCGGGAGAAGACCGGGAAATTGGTCGATTTGGTGCGGCCGCGCGATCTTTAGACGCCGCGGGAACCCCCGCGCAATTTTCCTAATTCTTGACGCAAAACCGGCTGTTCGTTCCAACTCCGAATTGGCACTTTTTTGGCAGGCTTGGACCCATGACGCGGGATGAGCCGATCGAAAGACGCCTTTTGTGCCGCAAGTGCCTGAAGACCGGCACGGCGATGTGGGCAGACGTTTCCGGCCGGCACGCGCTTTTGTCGCTCAGCCAGGGATTTCACCGGCGCCCGCGGCTGCCGCTGGACCTGCCGCCGCAGATCGTCTGCGACTGCGGCGCGCCGCAGCCCGATCATTGAGGCGCGGCAAGAGAAATCAGGACTGGATGGTGCGGGTCTGCCGGCGCGCGGCCAGTTGCTTCCAGCCAAAGCCCACTTCCGGCGTCGGCACGCCCATCAGGCTGACGGTGCGGGTGGCGACGCGCTTTCCGCCCATCCGTTCGTAGAAGAAGCAGGCATTGTTCCCGGCGTGGGACCAGACGATGCAGGAGCGCTGCTTGCGGTCCCTGAAGGTATCGAAGGCGCCGGCCATCAGCATCCGGCCCGCGCCCCGGCCCAGGAAGGCGGGATCGACATAGAGCGTATAGATCTCGCCCTCATAGCCCAGCGCGCTGTCGCGGGCCGCGCCCAGGCTGGCCAGACCGATGGCGCCATGGGCCGCATCTTCGGCCACCAGCACCGCGCCGGGTCCGCGCATGGTTGCCTGCCAGCGGGCGGTGTGTCCCTTGAGCGACATGGCCGAAAGCAGGGCGTGGGAGATCAGTCCGGCATAAGTGTCGTGCCAGGACTCGATATAGATGCGCGCAAGATCAGCGGCATCGGAAGGCCGCGCATAGCGAACGCTTAGCGCGAGATCGTTCATGCGCAAATGGTGCCGCAAGGATTCCGCACCCGCAAGAGCGATCTGAAGTGCGTGCGAAAAATTTATGTCTTGCTATTACCTTTTTGAACCCCTCCGTCATCAGCTTCCGCTCGGCTCCCTAAAGGTCGCCTTCGCCCGCTGATGACACCTCCCCTTTCTGTGCGCTGAGGCGCACGAAGGGGAGGCGGACCTGTGGAATATCTCCATCACGAATTCCAGAGGCTTCCTCCCCCTTTGCGCGAAGCGCCTAAAAGGGGGAGGTGGCTGTAGCGACTTAGGAGTACATGGCGCAGAGCGCCGTGTACGACGACAGGAAGCGAAAGCCGGAGGGGTTCAACCAAGAAGAGGCTTGTCCTGCGCGCGGGCGAAGAACTTCATGTTCTGTTCCCCACCCTGTTCGTAGTGCTTGGCCGTCGACCAGTCGGCGATCTCGGCGAAATGAGCGGCGATGTCGTCGGCGCTGGCGCCATGGCCCAGATTGACGCCGTCGGTTTCCACGATCCGGGCGGCGGCGAACACCCCCGCCGCGGCAGTCACGATCATTCCGCTGGGCGCGTCCTCCGACGCCAGCCAGGCGACGGCGGGCGAGACGAACTCCGGCTTCAGCATCTCCAGCACCGCCGGCGGCATCAGGCGTTCGGTCATGCGCGTGGCCGCCACCGGGCAGATGGCGTTGACCTTGATATTGTCCTTGGCGCCTTCCAGCTTCAGCGAGTTCATGAAGCCGACAAGACTCATCTTGGCGGCGCCGTAATTGGTCTGGCCGAAATTGCCGTACAGGCCTGTGGACGAGGTGGTGACCACGATGCGGCCATAGCCCTGGGCCTTCATGATGTCCCACACCGCCTTGGCCGGCTTGACCGTGCCCATCAGATGCACGTTCACCACCGCCTCGAAATCGGCGATCTCCATCTTGCCGAAACTCTTGTCGCGCAGGATGCCGGCGTTGGCGATCAGCACGTCGATGCGGCCGAAGGTGTCCATGGTCTGCTTCACCAGGTTGGCCACGCCGGCGTCGTCGCTGACGGAAGCGCCGTTGGCGATCGCTTCGCCGCCCGCCGCCTCGATCTCGGCCACCACCTTTTGCGAGGCCTCGGAATTGCCGCCGCTGCCGTCCAGGGCGCCGCCCAGGTCGTTGACCACCACCTTCGCGCCCAGCTTCGCCAGGTGCAGGGCATGGGCGCGGCCCAGTCCGCCGCCCGCGCCCGTCACGATTGCGACTTTTCCAGCAAAATTGATCGGCATCGGCACACCTTTTTCCGTTGTGAATGTCGGTTTCCGTTGTGAATGTCAGGATGGCGTCGGGATGGATTTGGGGTCAAGCCGCCGGCCCAGCCGCTCGCGCAGGAAGCGCGCCGCCGGCTTTTCCACCCATTCCGCCAGGGCCGCGCCCCAGATCAGGCAGACCGGCACCAGCAGCAGCGGCTCCAGCCACCACATCAGGCTGAAAAGGGTCGTGCCCAGCACCGGCGTGTCCGGCGGCGGATAGACGGCATTGGCGAAATAGCGGATCACCAGCAACCAGGCGGTCTGGCCCAGATAGATGGCATAGGACCAGTCGCCGATCTTTTGCAGCGGCCGGGCCTTGAGCAGTTCGGCGACCACGCCCCGGTCGAAGGCCAGCGCAAACACCAACCCCATGATCGGCAGCACGGTGTAAATGTCGTTGAAGGTGTGGGACCAGCCGGTGAAGCTGACGCTGTAGGCCAGAAGCGCCAGCAGCAGCAATTGTGCCGCCGAATGCACCCAGACGGGAATGCGCTGGTGATCGACGGAGCGGAACAGCACCGCCAGTCCGGCCCCCACCAGGAATTCGCCCAGGCCGCGCCCGACGCCCCAGTCATAGGTCTGGTCCAGGCCGTGCCGCAGCGTCGACAGCATGATCAAAAGCACCGCAAGACCCGCCGCGATCAGCACCGCGCCGCGCCAGCGCCCGCCGCGCATGGCGAACCACAGGATCGCAGGAAACAGAAGGCACAGGGCGAATTCGGCGCTGACGAACCAGGACAGCCCGTTCCAGGTGAGCCGGTCCATGGTGTGCCAGCCATGCACCAGCAGCAGCGAGAGGATGAATCCCTTCACGCTGACATCCTGATGGTATTTCAGGTCGAAGATGGAGACATAGCCGCCATGCGCCGCCATGTCGCGCAGCACCACGACCATCACCAGGATCAGCAGCAACATGAACAGGTGCAGCGGATAAAGCCGGATCAGCCGGGCGCGCAGAAAGGCGCCATAGCCACGCCAGGTCAGAAGCTCGCGCATCCGGTGGCCATAGCTGTAGGTGAGGATGAAGCCCGACAGCACGAAGAAGAATTCCACCCACAGATAGCCGCGGGTGACGATGCGGTCCCACCACAGGATGCCGCTATAGTGATGGCCCTCGCTGAAATGATACAGCACGATAAGAAGGGGCGGGATCGCGCGCGCGCCCGCCAGTGCGGCGATGACTTTTCTGCCCCCGCGGGCTACGGCGCGATCTTTCTCTGCATCCATCGGCCTGTCCTGGTGTCGTGTCCCGGCATCGTGGTTCCGAAGCCCGCTCGCGGCCCGACATGGAGATCATGCGGATTTCGGAATCGGGACGCCTCGTGTCGTGGTTCCGAAGTTCGCTACAGTACCGGTATAGACCGCTTGGGCGAACTTCGGAACCGAAACGACACGAGATTCAATAGACTGCTAGTGTCCTTCGATTCCGAAATCCGCTCGGAGCCCGATATGGAGATCATGCGGATTTCGGAATCGGACACTAGCGGCGCAGCAACGTCATGTCATGGGCGGCGAAATCGCGCGCCGCGGGCCGCTTTTGCCGACAGAACGACAGATGCCATGATCGCCTGGTGCCGTCATGGCGCTCGCACTCTCAAGACCGCCGCATCAGGACGCCGATGAAATCCCGCCTGTATCCGAAGCGACCCGGCCGACCGGCCGCTCCGCGGAGCCACGGCGACTGGTGCCGTGGTTCCGAAGTTCGCTACAAGACCGATACAGATCGCTTGAGCGAATTTCGGAATCGGAACACCAGATGCGCCCACTATTCTTCCGCCTTTGCCTGTTGCTGGGCCTGGCGGCCTGCGCGCCGCTTCGCGCGCCACAGGGCGCCCTGTCCGAGCCGCCCGCGCTTGCAGGCGGTGTCTTCGTGACCCGCGACGGCGTGCGGCTGCCGCTGCGCGAATGGCCGGCCGAAGGCGCGTTTCAGGGTCATCCCCGCGCGCTGATCCTGGCCCTGCACGGCATGAGCGATTATTCCAATGCCTTCGCCATGCCGGGCGCATTCTGGGCCAGCCAGGGCATTACCACCCTGGCCTATGACCAGCGCGGCTTCGGCGCCGGGCCCAATCGCGGTCTTTGGGCGGGCGCCGACATCATGCGCCGCGACCTCGGCGATTTCGTCGCGGCGGCCAAGGCGCGTTTTCCGGGCGTGCCTGTGTTCGTGCTGGGCGAAAGCATGGGCGGGGCCGTCGTCCTGACCGCGCTGGCCGCGCCGGACTCGCCCCTGTCATCGCAGATCGCCGGCGCCATTCTGGCCGCGCCCGCCGTCTGGTCGCGCGGCGACATGCCCATCAGCTACCGGGTGGCGCTATTCCTGGCGGCGCATCTGTGGCCCGGCCTGGTCTTGTCCAACAGCGCGGCCTCGCATGTCGTCACCATCGTGCCGTCCGACAATGTCGAGATGCTGCGCGCGCTGGCGCGCGATCCGCTGTTCCAGAAGAAGACCCGCACCGATACGCTGTTCGGGCTCGTCAATCTGATGGATGAAGCGCGCACCGCCCCCGCCCGCATCACCCACGCCCCGCCCATCCTGTTCCTGTACGGAGCGCACGATCAGATCATCCCGGCCGCGCCGACAAAGGCGGTGATCGCGGCGCTGGACGGCAAGGCGGAGGTGCGGCGCTATCCGAACGGCTATCACATGCTGTTCCGCGACCTGGACGGGCGCAAGGTGCAGAAGGACACCGCCGACTGGGTGCTGGCGCACGCGACAGCAAGCCGCGAATCCGGCAACAAAAGCGCGCCCTGACCGTTTTCTCCAGGCAACCTTCCGGGAGACGATTCATGGAAAAGAAGAAACATGACCTGCGCGATTCCCTCAAGGGGCGCGAAGACGCCAACACCAACGCCAAGCTGGCAGGCCATTCCGACAAGGTGATGCCGACGGCGGACAGCGGCCAGCACGTCGTCAATCCCATGCCCGGCAGCAAAGCCGGCAAGCCGGAAGGCGGTCCCTGACCGCGCCGCGGTGTTCCACAGAATGAGCCGTCGCGTCGTTTCGACGGCTGGTGAAGTTCCCTGATTGCGGGCATAAAGCGGCCCGTGTTTTCCCGGAACTTCCTCCATGTCGCTGGCCGCTCCGCATGTCGTCACCATTTCCGATCTTCGCCGCTTGGCGCGCGCACGCCTGCCGGACGCGGTGTTCGGCTATCTCGACGGCGCGGCCGACGATGAGGTGACGCTGGGGGACAGTGAGGCGGCCTTCCGCGAGGTCTATTTCAAGCCGCGCTATGCGGTGGCGACGCCGGCCTGCGACCTGTCGGTGACGGTGCTGGGCCACAAGCTGGATTTGCCGTTCCTGCTGGCGCCCATCGGCTATTCGCGCCTGATGCACCCCCGCGGCGAGCTGGCGGCCGCGGCCGCGGCGGGGAAGGCGGGCACCGCCTATATTCTTTCCACCGTATCGGGTCACCGGATGGAGGATGTGAAAGCCCAGTCGCGCGGCCCGCTTTTCTATCAGCTCTATCTGGCGGGCGGGCGGGCGCCCGCGGAAGCCGCGCTGGCGCGCGCCAAGGCCGCCGGCTACAGCGCCCTGTTCGTCACCATCGATACGCCGGTAGCGGGCAATCGCGAGCGCGACGTGCGCAACGGCATGAAGGAACTGATGGGCAGGAATCCTTTCGCCAAGCTGCCTTACCTCCCCAACATCCTGGCCCATCCGCGCTGGCTGGCTGGCTTCATCGCCGATGGCATGACCCGGCCTTTCCCCAACATCGTCATCCCCGGTCAGGGGCCGCTTGCCGCGATCGACGTGGCGGCGGCGCTGGAATCGGCGCAAGTGTCCTGGACCGACCTGAAATGGATCCGCGAAATCTGGAACGGCCCCATCGTCATCAAGGGCGTGATCACCGCCGATGATGCCCGCCGCGCTGTGGATCACGGTGCCGAAGCCATCGTCGTGTCCACCCATGCCGGGCGCCAGCTCGACACCGTGCCCGGATCGCTCCGCGTGCTGCCCGGCGTGGTCGAGGCGGTGAAGGGCAGGACCGCGATCCTGTTCGACGGCGGCATCCGGCGCGGCTCGCATGTCGTCAAGGCCATCGCGATGGGCGCGGACGCCTGCCTTCTGGGGCGCGGCTATGCCTATGGCATGGCGGCGGCGGGCCAGGCCGGCATCGACCGGGCAGTGGAAATCTTCACCGCCGACATCATTCGCACCCTGAAACTGCTGGGCTGCCCCAGCATCGCGGCGCTGGATTCGTCTTACATCTCATTGAAGCACGGCTTCAGGGCGGACTAAGTCCTCATGCTTCGACACGCTCAGCATGAGGATTCGCACAGAGCCTCACCCCCAGCTTGTCCTCACCCTGAGCTTGTCGAAGGGTGATGACGGCGTTACCAGCCCCGGTCGCCGAAATGGGCCTGATAGAGCGGCCCCGCCTCGGCCCGAATCTCCGCCCCCAGCCGCAGCCCCAGTTCGCGCGCCGTCGCCATCGCGTCCGCGCCCAATGCGGCACTGGCCGTGCGCCGCCAGCAATGCCGGCCGTCGGGTGTGAGCACCTCGCCCAGGAAGGTGATCTGTCCATCCGCGACGCGCGCCAGCGCGGCGATGGGGGTGCGGCACGATCCGTCCAGCGCCAGCAGGAAGGCGCGCTCTGCCGTGGTGGCGATGGCGTGTTCGGTCACATTCAACGGCGCCAGCAAAGCCAGCGTCCTTTCATCGTCCGCGCGCGCGGTCACCGCCAGCGCCCCCTGGCCCGGCGCCGAGGGCATGGCCGCGCTGTCGACCACGCCCGCCGCGTGGCCCTGAAGACCAAGCCGCCGCAGCCCCGCCAGCGCCAGATATGTGGCGTCGAAAGCGCCGCTTTCGATCCGCGCCAGCCGCGTTTCCACCCGTCCGCGCAGCATCGCCACCTTCAGGTCGGGCCGCAGATGCAGGGTCTGCGCCTGGCGCCGCAGCGAGGCGGTACCCACCGTCGCCCCGGGCTTCAGGTCCATCACGCTGTTCGCATGCGGGCTGATGAAGGCATCCCGCGGGTCTTCGCGCGCCGGCACGCAGGCCAGCGCGATGCCGTCCGGCAGGCGCGTGGGCAGATCCTTCATCGAATGAACGCCCGCATCGATGCGCCCGTCCAGCAGCGCCTCGTCCAGCTCCTTGGTGAACAGGCCCTTGCCGCCCGCCTCCTGCAGCAGCCTGTCCTGGATACGGTCGCCGCTGGTGGTGAAGCTGGATACCGAAAAATCCGTCCCTGTCCGCTCCCTCAGCATGCTGCCCACCAGCTCGGCCTGGGTCAGGGCCAGCGGCGAGCCCCGCGAGCCGAGAATCAACGAATCGGGCGAGCCCCCCGAGCCGAGAATCACGGGAGCGGTCATGGCCACTCCGCAACCGGCGGCATGGAGGACAGGATGGCCTCCACATTGCCGCCGGTCTTCAAACCAAAGGTCGTGCCCCGGTCGTACAGCAGGTTGAATTCGACATAACGGCCGCGCCATTTGGCCTGCTGGCGGCGCTCGGCATCCGTCCACGCCTCGCCCATGCGCCGGGCGATGATCCCGGGCTGGATGTCGAGAAAGGCCTCGCCCACCGCGCGGGTGAAGGCGAAATCCTTTTCCCAGTCGCCGCTGTCGTGATGGTCATAGAAGATGCCGCCTACCCCGCGCGGCTCGCCCCGGTGCGCCAGCCAGAAATAGTCGTCGGCCCATTTTTTATATTTGCCGTACCAGGCCGGATCGAAACCGTCGCAGGCGTCCTTCATCCGGGCATGAAACGCCAGTGCGTCGGGATGGGCCGGATCGCGCGCCGCGTCCAGCGTGGGATTGAGGTCGGCGCCGCCGCCGAACCAGCTTTTGGTGGTCACGATCATGCGCGTGTTCATGTGCACCGCCGGCACGCGCGGATTGCGCATATGCGCGATCAGGCTGATGCCGCTGGCCCAGAAGCGCGGGTCTTCCGCCGCGCCGGGAATCTGTTTGGCGAAATCGGGCGAGAATTCGCCATGGACGGTGGAGGTGTGCACCCCCACTTTCTCGAACAGGCGGCCGCGCATCATGCCCATCACGCCGCCGCCTTCGGCGTCGCCCCGGTTCCAGGGCGTGCGGACGAAACGCCCGGCCTCGCCGGGGTAGAGCACCGCCGGCGCCTGGTCCTCCAGCGCCTCGAACGCGGCCATGATGCGGTCGCGCAAGGTCTCGAACCAGGCGCGCGCGCTGCTTTTGCGGGATTCCATGTCGCTCATCGCACCCGCTTTTAGCCTTTCCCCGGTTCCCGCACCATCGGCCGCGGGATTTTCGCCGGTATTTGGCCGGGATTTCACTCTGGCGCTTTGTCGCGCGGGCGGACAATATCGTCCCGCAAACGGGGAAGGGGGCCGACATGCAGATGGACCGCCGCGCAGTCCTTGCGACCGCCGCCGCGTCGGGCGTGGCGTTCGTCACCCCGGCTTTGGCCGCCGATCCGCGCGTCAGCTTCAAGGTGCCGGACGGGGCCTGCGACTGTCATCATCATCTCTACGACCCGCGCTTCGCCTATATGCCCGGCGCGCGGCTGAAGCCTCCCTTCGCCACCGTCGCCGACTATCGCAAGCTCCAGCGGAAGATCGGCACCAGCCGCAACATCATCGTGCAGCCTTCGACCTATGGCACCGACAATGCCTGCGTGGTGGATGCGCTGCACCAGATGGGCCCGGACGCCCGCGCGGTCTGCGTCGTCAACGCCAGCGTGAGCGACGCCGAGCTCAAGGCTCTGAACGCCGCCGGCGTGCGCGGTGTGCGCATCCAGTTCGGGCTGGGCAACCCGGTGGGCGCCGACGAGGTGATGCCGCTGGCCCGGCGGATCGCCGCCATGGGCTGGCACATCCAGTGCAACATGCCGCCCGAGCAGTTGGTGGCGATGCAGGGGTTGCTGCTGTCGCTGCCCGTGCCGGTGATCATCGATCACCTGGGCCGCGCGGTCGATACCAACGGCCCGCAATATGTCACGGTGCGCCGCCTGCTGGACAGCGGCCATGGCTGGGTCAAGGTGTCGGGGGCCTATCTCTACGGCAAGGCTCCCGCGCCCGGTTATGCCGATTCCAGCGCGGCGGCGATGGGCTATATCCGCCATGCGCCGGAACGCTGCGTCTGGGGCAGCGACTGGCCGCATCCCGACGCGACCTCGGGCCGTGTGCCGATGCCCGACGATGTGATGCTGATCAACCTGCTGGCGAAATGGGCGCCGGACCAGGCGCTGCGCCATCGCATCCTGGTCGAGAATCCGGAGGCATTTTACGGCTTCGATCCGGCGAAAAGGCCCAAGGCGAAATAGACCCCGCTTCGGAACAGATTGCGGATTGGGCGCTTTCCGATTTAGGAGGGCCCAACGCGGCAGCGATTGCCGCAAAATTTCCACAAAGGTGTCCGATGCGGAAAATTCTTCTTGGCGCCGTCGCCACGCTTTTCCTGAGCGCGGGCGCGGCCGAGGCCGCCAATATCGATTTCGGAATCTATCTCGGCGGACCGCCGGTGTTCGAGCCCGCGCAATTCTATCTCTATGGCGGCCGGCGCTATTGCTGGTACGACGATGGCTGGCACGGACCCGGCTTCTACTGGTGCGGTTACCGCTGGCGGCATGGCTATGGCTGGGGCGGTCCCTGGGGTTGGCACGGCTGGCATCACGGCTATCGCCATCGTCCGGTCTGGCACCGCTCCTATCGCCATCACGGCGGCTACCACGGCCATTATCGCGGCGGCCATCACGGTCACCACGGTGGCGGACACCGCGGTGGCGGACGCCATGGCGGTGGATACCATGGTGGCGGCCATCATGGCGGCCATCACCGCTAGTGTCCCGATTCCGAAATTCGTATGATCTCCATATCGGCTCCGAGCGAATTTCGGAACCACGACACTAGCCCGCCGATTCCAGCAGCCCGCTAAGCGTGGCCTCCAGGCCGCGGCGGAAGCGGGCGGTATCGAACAGCGGCGCGCTGCCCAGATTGTCCGAGAGCCTTTGCCGGATGGTCTTCAGCAGCGCGCCGTCTTCGGCGAGCTTCAGCGCCAGCGCTTCATAGTCTTGCGGCGACCGCGTCACCATCTCCGGCAGGCCCACCGCGTTCAGCAGGCTGGCGCCCACCCGGCCCGGAAAGGCACGTCCCTCGCAGGTCAGCAGCGGCAGGCCCGCCCACAGCGCGTCGCTGCCGGTGGTGTGGGCGCCATAGGGCAGTGTGTCCAGGAAAAGGTCCGCCAGGCGATGGCGCGCCAGATGCTCCGGCCCGGGCCTGTGCGGCGCGAACACCAGCCGCGCCGGATCGATGCCATGCTCCCCCGCCGCCCGGCGCAGGTTGGAAGCGCCCGGCCCCTCCATCAGCCACAGCACGCTGCCCGGAGTCTTGTCCAAAAGCCGCATCCAGATCTCGAACACCGGGCGCGTCAGCTTCCAGTGCGCGTTGAAGCAGCAGAAGACGAAGCCGTCTTCCGGCAGCCCCGCCTCGGCGCGCGACGGCGACGGCCCGATGGCGCGGGTGCCGTCATTGACCTGGTAGCAGTCCGGCAGGTGGACGATGCGCTCGCTGAAGAAGGGCTGCTGGTCATGCGGCAGCACGATCCGGTCCGCCAGGATGGCGTCGATGAAAGGCGCACCCGTGGTGCCGGGATAGACCAGCCACGACGCCTGCACCGTCGCCGGCCGCCACGACAGGATGCCGGGCCGGCCGTTCGCGGTATGGCCGCTGAAATCGATGGCGATGTCGATCTCCAGCGCGCGCATCATCTCGGCGGCTTCGCGGTCGCTCTTGCCGCGCACGTCATGGAATTCATCGAACGCGCCGACCATGCGCGCGCGCATGGACGAGCCGTCGTCCGGGCCACAGGAAATGCCGATCACCGTGAAGCGGTCCCGGTCATGGGTCTCGAACAGGCCCGCCGCCAGCGCTGCGGTCGGGTGGTTGTGGAAATCGGCGGACAGATAGGCCAGGCGGATGCGATCATGCGCGTATCGCACCTTCGCCAGCGGCGCATGCCCGGGCACGCCGCGCGCGATGGCGGTTTCCGCCGCGCGCCTCAGCAGCGCGGGATCGTCGCTATAGCCCATCAGCACCATGGGCTGGACAAGCGCCGTGCCGAAGCGCGCCGCATCCAGCAAGGCGGGCGCGATCTCGTCCACCGTCCGCCAGTCGCAGGCCAGGGCCGCAGCCCGCGCCAGCCCGCTCAGCGCCGCCGGATGGTGCGGCGCCAGTTGCCGCAATCGCGCGAATTCCGCCTGGGCCTCGCCGATGCGCCCGGCCTCCAGCGCGATGGCGGCCTTCAGGTGCAAGGCTTCGGCCGCGTCCGGCTGCAGCGCCAGCGCCGCATCTGCCGCGACGCCGGCTTCCCGCAACCGGCCCATGTCCTTCAGCACCATGCCGCGATTGATTATGGCGTTGACGTGGCCCGGCGCCAGCGCCAGGGCGTGTTCGTGGCTGGCCAGTGCCGCTTCCAGCCGGTGCAGCCGGCGCAGCACCGCGCCGCGATTGTTCCAGGCGGCGGGCACATCGGCGCGGGCCGCCACCGCGCGTTCATAGCCGGCCAGCGCCTCATCCAGCCGCCCCATCTCCATCAGCAGGTTGGCGCGGTTGAACTCGCCCTCGAAAAAGCCGGACCGCTCGCCGAGCGCGGCGTCATAGGCCTTCAACGCCTCGCCCTTGCGGTTCAGCGCCGACAGGATGTTGGCGTAATTGACCAGCAGCTCCGGCGGCTGCGACACCGCCAGGATTTCGCGATAGCGGCGCTCGGCCTCCGCCAGGTTGCCGTTCCTGCGCGCCGCAACGGCCTGTTCGTAAAGCGCCTGCAGGTCCATCCCGTCCGATCCGCCATCCTGGTTTGCGCGCAACCTATCGCGGCCTCGAAGACGGGGCTACTTTAATTCCTCACAGGTTCGAACTGTGGATGGCGTCGATCATGGCGGCGGTGACGTCGCGCGTCGTCGCCTTGCCGCCCACATCGGGGGTCAGCACGCCCGCTGCGCACACCCGTTCCAGCGCCCGCATCAGCCTTGCGGCGCCCTCCTTCTCGCCCAGATGCTCCAGCATCTGCGCCCCGGTCCAGAAGGTGGCGACGGGATTGGCGATCCCTTTGCCGGTGATGTCGAAGGCCGACCCGTGGATCGGCTCGAACATGGAGGGGAATTTCCCTTCGGGATTGATATTGGCGGTCGGCGCCACGCCCAGGCTGCCGGCCAGCGCCCCCGCCAGGTCCGACAGGATGTCGGCATGCAGGTTGGTGCCCACGATGGTGTCCAGGCTCTGGGGCTTGAGCGTCATGCGCACGGTCATGGCGTCGACCAGCATCTTGTCCCAGGTGACGTCGGGGAATTCCTCCGCCACCTCGGCGGCGATCTCGTCCCACAAGACCAGGCCGAAGCGCTGGGCGTTGGACTTGGTCACCACGGTCAGCCGCTTGCGCGGCCGCGACCGCGCCAGCGCGAAAGCGAAACGCATGATGCGGGTGACGCCCACCCGCGTGAAGATCGAAACCTCGGTGGCGACTTCCTCGGGCAGGCCCTTGTGGGCGCGCCCGCCATGGCCGGAATATTCGCCTTCGGAATTCTCGCGCACGATCACCCAGTCCAAGTCCCCGGCCAGGTCGCCGGGACCGGCGCCCCGCAACGGCGAGGCGATGCCCGGCAGGATGCGGGTGGGCCGCACATTGGCGTACTGGTCGAAGCCCTGGCAGATGGGAAGGCGCAGGCCCCACAGGGTGATGTGGTCGGGAATCTCCGGGTCGCCCACCGCGCCGAAATAGATGGCGTCGAACGGCCTCAGTTGCTGAAGCCCGTCGGCCGGCATCATCGCCCCATGCTTGCGGTAATGGTCCGAACCCCAGTCGAACGACCGGATGTGAAAGCGCACATCGCCCAGCCGCTTGGCCAGGGCCTCGAGCACCTGCGTCCCAGCGGCGATGACTTCGGGGCCGATGCCGTCGGCGGGAATGGCGGCGATGGCATATTCGCGCATGGGCGTCTCCGTTTGCTGCTGACTAGGCCTGGTTTCGCGGCTTCGCAAGAGCCGGTTGCGGCCGGCAATGACAAGTTGCGCCCAAAGGGGCGATGGGCAACAGTCGGGCCGGAAATTGTTGGGGCGGACATGGCCGAGGACCTTCACGAGCTTTCCCTGCACGCACTGTCGGCGGGCCTGGCGGCCAGGCGCTTTTCGCCGGTCGATGTGGTGGATGCCTGTCTGGCGCGCATGGCGGCGCTGGAGCCGCGCTTGCACGCCTTTGTCGAAACCTATGCCGACGACGCGCGCCTGGCGGCCGAAGCCGCGCACAAGGCCATCCTGTCGGGCCACGGCCTTGGGCCGCTGCACGGCATTCCCGTCGCGCTGAAGGACCTGGTGGAGGTCGAGGGCCGCGTCACCACGGCCGGCAGCGCGGCCTGGCGCGCGCGGCGCTCCAGCTTCACCGCGACCCTGGCGCGGCGCATGATCGGGGCCGGCATGATCGTGCTGGGCAAGACCCACACGGTGGAATTCGCCTATGGCGCCTGGGGCACCAACCAGCACATGGGCACACCGCGCAATCCCTGGGACCTCGATGTGGCGCGCACGCCGGGCGGGTCGTCGTCGGGCTCGGCGGTGGCGGTGGCCGCGCGCATGGCGCCCGTCGCCATCGGCACCGACACGGGCGGCTCGGTGCGCATTCCCGCCTCCTGGTGCGGCATCACGGGCCTGAAGACCACCATCGGGCGCATCAGCACCCATGGCGTGGTGCCCTTGTCGCCCACCCTGGATACGCCGGGCCCGCTGGCGCGCTCGGTCGAGGACTGCGCCATCCTGCTGGCGGTGCTGCAGGGCGGCGACCTGGACGATCCCGTCACTTTCACCCTGGCGCCGTCCCAGCCGCTGGTCGAGATGCGCCGGCCCATCAAGGGCCTCAGGCTTGCCGTGATGCCGGACAGCGAGCGCGCCGGCGTCGATGCGGATGTACTGGCCGCCTATGACGTATCCGTGGCGAAGCTGGCGGAGCTGGGGGCCGAGATCGCGGTCCTGCCGCCCGGCCGGTCCCTGCGCGAGGCCGGCGACCTGGTGGGCAAGATCATCTCGGCGGAAAGCTATTCCTTTCACGCCGGCTTCATCGATCGCGACGACCTGCCACTGGACCAGGCGGTGTGCCCGCGCATCCGCGCCGGCGCGAACCTGTCGGCGCGCGCCTATCTGGATGTGCTGGAAGACCGCAAGCGGGCCAAGCGCGAGTTCGCCGCCCGCATGGCCGGCTTCGATGCGGTGCTGACCTTCTCGACCCTGACGCCGGCCATCGCGCTGGACACGGTGGACCAGACCACCACGCCCGCCGTCTCGACGCGCTGGGTGAATTATCTGGACATGTGTGCGCTGTCGCTGCCCAACGGCATGACGGCAGAAGGCAAACCAGGGGGCGGCCTGCCGCTGTCGCTGCAGATCGTCTGCCGCGGCGGCGACGAGGCGCTGGCGCTTCGCATCGGCTGGGCGCTGGAACAGGCCACCGACTGGCACACCCGCGCGCCCCGGCTGGACTGAAAACCTCGCCAGATCGCCGCAAAGGGCGTAGGATGGTGCGCTTTTGTGGGGTGGTGCCATGACCGACTGGACCATTCGCGCGCAGGAGTTCGCCAACTGCAATTGTTCCTATGGCTGTCCCTGCCAGTTCAACGGCCTACCCACCCACGGCCATTGCCGCGCCGTCGTCGCTTTCCGCATCGACAGCGGCCATCATGGCGACACCAGCCTGGACGGGCTGACGGTGGTGGGCATGTTCTCCTGGCCCGGCCCCATCCATGAAGGCCGCGGCGAAGCGGCGGTCGTGATCGACCGCAAGGCCGGTCCCGCCCAGCGCGAGGCCCTGCTGCGCATCCTGACCGGCCAGGATACCGAGCCCGGCGCCACCATCTTCAACGTCTTTGCCGCCACCCTGGAAAAGCTGCATGAGCCGGTCTTCACCGACATCGAATTCCAGGTCGATATCGCGGCGCGTCGCGCGCGCATCCATGTCCCCGGCCTGGTGGAATCGCGCGGCGAACCCATCCTCAATCCGGTAACGGGCGCCGAGCACCGGGTGCGCATCGACAACCCCAACGGCTTCGAATATCGGCTGGCGGAAATCGGCCGCGGCTGGTCCTCCACCCAGGGGGTTCTTCCGATCGAACTGGCGGACAGCTATGGCCAGTTCTGCGCGCTGAACCTGTCGCAGAGTGGCGTCATCCATTAGCGCCATGACGGACGGGGCACTGGAAGCCGTGCTGCGCCGCGACCGCCAGGCGGTGACGGCCGCGCTGCTGGTCCTGACGTTGCTGGCCCTGGGCTATATCGTCTGGCTGGCGGGGCGGATGCCCGCGACGGCCGGCACGCCCGGCATGGTGATGCAGCCCTTGCTAAGGGCCTGGACGGCGGGCGAATTCCTGCTCACCTTCCTCATGTGGTCGGTGATGATGGTGGCGATGATGCTGCCGTCCGCCGCGCCGATGATCCTTCTTTATGCGCGTGTCGGGCGCATGGCCCATGCGCAGCAAAAGCCCTTCGCCGCCACCGGCTGGTTCGCGGGCGGCTATCTGCTGGCATGGACGCTGTTTTCGCTCCTGGCCACGGCGGCGCAGGATCTGCTGACGGCACGCGCGCTGCTCACGCCCATGATGGCCAGCGCCAGCGATGCGCTGGGCGGGATCATCCTGGTCACGGCGGGCCTTTATCAATGGACGCCGTTCAAGGACCGCTGCCTGACCCGGTGCCGCGCGCCGCTGGATTTCATCCTGCGACATGGCGGCTTCCGGGCCCGTCCGGGCGCGGCGCTGATGCTGGGCCTGCGGCACGGATCATATTGCGTGGGCTGCTGCTGGGCGCTGATGGCGCTGCTGTTCGTGGGCGGGATCATGAACATCGCCTGGATCGCGGCCCTGGCCGTCCTGGTGCTGCTGGAGAAGCTGCTGCCGCAGGGACGGCTGGTCGCCCGCGCTGCCGGGCTGGCCGCCATCGCCACCGGTGGGCTGCTGCTTGCCCGCGCGGCGCTTGCGTAACTGTTTCAGGACTCGAATTTCCGCGCCGCGCGCAGCGACGCCGCCACCACGGCGGCGACCAGCGGCCCCACCCCCAGCGCCACGATCGCCAATGAATAGTTGCCGGTCACCTGACGCATCCATCCCACCATGGTGGGGCCGAAGAAGCTGCCCAGGTTGGCGACGGCGTTGATCAGCGCCAGTCCCGCCGCCGCCGCCGGTCCCGACAGCATCGCCGAAGGAACCGCCCAGAACACCGCGACGTAGCAGAACACCCCGCTGATCCCCAACGTCAGCGCCACCATGACCGCCACCGGATCGGTCAGCACCGCGCAGGCGACCAGCCCCAGGCCCGAGATCGCCGCCGGGATCGCGGCATGCCAGTTGCGTTCGCGCGTTCTGTCGGAATGGATGCTCCACAACGCCATCGCCATGGCGGCGACGGCAAAGGGAATGGCGTTGACCAGCGGTGTCATCGCCGCCGACACGCCAAGCTGGTGGATCATCTGCGGCAGGAACAGGATCAGGCCATAGGCAGCGCCGTTGATCCCCACCCCTGCCAGCGCGATCAGCCAGACGGTGCGGCTGGTCAGTGCATCCTTCACGCTGAAGCGCTGCACGCTCTCGCGGTGGCTGCGCTCGGCGGCCAACCGCTCCACCAGCCACGCCTTCTCGGCGGGCGGCAGCCAGGGCGCAGCGGCCGGGCTTTCCGGCAGCGCGAAGCGGAATGCCGCGCCCAGCGCGATGGTGGGCACCGCCTGCAGGATGAACAGCCATTGCCAGCCATGCAGCCCGCCGATCCCGTCCATCATCAGGATCGGCTGCGACACCAGCGAGCCCACCATGATCGAAAAGGGCGTCGACAGGATCATCAGCATCAGCATGCGCACGCGATAGCGCTCGGGCGCCCACATGGTCAGGATATAGAGCAGCCCCGGATAAAGGCCGGACTCGCCCACGCCCAGCAGAAAGCGCACCAGATAGAAGCTGTTCGGCCCAACTACAAAGGCGTTGAGCAGCGAGGCGATGCCCCATGTCAGCGTGATCAGCGGAATCCACAGCCGCGCCCCCAGCCTGGCCAGGATCAGGTTGGACGGCACGGAAAAGGCGACATAGCCGACGAAGAACAGCCCGCCCGCCAGGCCATACTGCTCGGCGTCCAGCCCCAGCTCGGTATTCATGGTCAGGGCGGCGAAGCCCACATTGACCCGGTCGATATAGGCGACGAAATAGGCCGCAAACAGCAGCGGCAATATCCGCCACACCACATGACGAACGGCGGATGCCTCGGTCATGATCGCCCCTGCTCCCCATGGCCTTATTCTTTAGGCGGCATCATGCCCGTATGGGCGGGTCAGGCAAGCCCGTCCGCCGGGCGCCGCGGGACTGGCGCTTTTCGATCCGGGTGTTAATTTGCGTCCCTCGTAATCTGAGGGAAGGAAGACCGGATGAAGACGTTGTTGAAGGCGGCTACGATCCTGGCGCTGGCCTCGATGCCGGCCGCGGCGCAGATCAATGCGGGGAAAAAGGCGCCTGAGGCCAGCCTGCCGTTCAATATGACCGAGGTCGCCACCTTCAACCTGCCATGGCGCATCGCCTTCCTGCCCGACGGCCGCATGCTGATCACCGAAAAGGTCGGGCCCATCTGGCTGGTGACCCAGAAGGGCGAAAAGACCCCGGTCGCGAATGCGCCCAAGGTTCTCTATGGCGGCCAGGGCGGCATGCTGGGCATTTATGTCTCGCCGCATTACGCACAGGACCACAGCGTCTACCTGACCTATTCGGAGCCCAATGAGGGCGGCTCCAGCCTGGCGCTGGCAAAGGCGCGCCTGTCGCTGGAAGGCGGCAAGGCCAGTCTGGAGGGGCTGAAGGTAATCTGGCATGACGGCGCGGGCGGCAAGGGCGGCCAGTTCGGCGCCGCCGTGGCCTTCGCGCCCGACGGCAAGTCGCTGTTCCTGTCCTCCGGCGACCGCCAGCGCTTCACGCCCGCGCAGGATCCCAACTCGCCGCTGGGCAAGATCCTGCACCTGACGCTGGACGGAAAGCCCGCACCGGACAATCCCAAGGCCGGCCAGACCGGCTCCAAGACCTTGCCGATCATCGATCCGCCCAAGGATACCGAGGCGGCCAAGACCGCGCCGGTGGTGCGCACCTATACCTTCCCTGGCCCGAACCTGACGCCGGCCGAGACCTGGACCATGGGCCATCGCACCCCCTATGGCCTGGCCTTCGCGCCCAATGGCGAATTGTGGGAAATGGAGCATGGCCCCAAGGGCGGCGACGAGCTGAACCTGATCAAGAAGGGCGCCAATTACGGCTGGCCGCTGGCGCGTTATGCCGTCAATTACGACGATGTGCCGATCCCCAGCTTCGACGGCCAGCCCAACCTGACCAAGCCGGTGATCTACTGGACGCCGGTGATCGCGCCCGGCAGCCTGACCTTCTACAACGGCAACATGTTCCCGAACTGGAAGGGATCGGCGTTGATCGGCGGCATGCGCACCCAGACCCTCAATCGCATCACCTTTGACGGACACGGCCATGCGACGCCGGCGGAACGCTGGTCGGTCGGCCACCAGATCCGCGATGTGGCGGTCGCGCCCGACGGCGCCGTCTGGGTGATCGAGAACGCCAATCCCGGCGGGCTCTATCGCCTTACGCCGAAATAATCCCGGCGACAGGATCGGGACTTATCGGACGCCGCGCGGAAAACCTCCGCGCGGCGTTGGCGCCTTCCCGCATCACCCTGCACCTGTCGAAAGCTCAAGGCCAGATGTGCCGGCAGGTTCCATCCGATTCCTGAATGCAGACGATCGCGCCGCCCGCCTCGCACTGGGCCGCCGCGATGGCTAGATGGATCGCGGTCGTCGCCTCGTGCGCGAACCGGCCGGTGAAGGCGTCGTCCCGCACAACCTCCCAGCGCCCGCCATGGGGCACCACATGGAATTCGACGACCGGCCGCCCCTTCGCCACCGCTGCTCCTTCAATACAGTCTTCTCGCGGCGATGTCGCAATCCTCGCGCGCAGGGCCGTGCTCGGCGATGATGTTGCGCGCCTGCACCATGGTGATTCCGTGTTTGCCGGCGAAATGGGTCACGTCGTATGGCTTCTCGCTGGAGTGCGAAGAACGATCCTGGGCATCGCGCCGGTTCCTGTCGTCCGTCATGACATTCCTCCTGTCATCGGACAATCCCGGACGCGCTGTTTGTTTCCCGGTTCCATCGCGGGCGCATGATCAGAAATCATAAACCAGCGTCAGCCGGGTGGTGGAATCGGTCTTGGCCAGTCCAGGCGGCGGACTGCTTTCATACTGCACATGATAGGACAGGCGAACCGACAGCGACCCGATCAGCCCGGCCGTCAGCCCGGTATCGGAGGTCGCCGTGCTGTCGCTGCTTTCGGTATAGAATGAGGCAACTTCGCTGAAGGTCAACTTGGGCAGTATGTCCCAGTGGAAATTCACCGAGGTGCGGCCGGCGAACTTGTTCTCGGGATCGCCGGTGACATAGTTGGTCTGGCGCAGGGCGGGGCCGGCTTCCAGCGCCAGCGACGCCTTGGTCGTCTTCAACAGGTTGTAGCCAAGACCGATCGATTCGCTGAAGCGCCGGTCGAAGCCCGCGAAGCGGTCCTTCTCCCAGCTCATCAGGCCCAGCGCATAGACGCGCGGCGTGACATTATAGTGCCCGGCATAGCTGGCGAAATAGCGGCTCTTGCTCTCCACGCCATTGTCGCGCTGATAGTCGGCGCTCGCCGTGAAAGTATGGTCCCAGTAAAGGCCGTCACGCGCATAATTCAGGCCCAGCGCCAGGCTGGTGCTGTGCGTGTTGCCGGTGGTGTCGGAGGCGCCGACTTCTCCCTGGCCCTTCCAGCCTTCGAAAAAGCTCCGTCCTATCAGCCTGGCGCGCTGGCGCGCCGCATTCTCCGCGCTCAACCGCGCGGCCAGGCGGTCGATCTCCCTGGCCGAGCGCGGATTGGTCCGCTTGGCGACCTTGACCGTCATGGACAGTTCCGGGTCGCCATGCTCGGCGGCGGACAGGATCATGTCCATCACGCGCGGTGGAATGGGATCGGCATGGGCGGCCGGCGCTATCGGGGCAAACACGATCAGGGCGGACACCGCCAGGGTCCGGGGCCGTGGCGTGACGATGAGAATTTTTCGCATCTTTTTTCCTTCCCGGATTTTCGCCGGGATTGCAACCACATGCGCGCATGTCGTGCTTACGCCGCCAACGGGACTGGAAGGCCGCTTCTGCGGCCGGGGTTGCGGTGAACCATTTCCACGGCCGGACGTTGAACTTTCCGCCGGGCTTCGCGTTCCGGACGGGGGTCATTCCATGAAAAGTCCCGATAGACCTTAAAAAAGATAGGAGCAAAGACATGCAAACATTGCGCTGGAAGAAATATGCCGGCCTCCTGGTTCTTGCCGCGCCGCTGCTGGCCGGCGGCTGCGCGACCCGCGAAAGCGTCGAGCACGCCCAGGCGACCGCCGACCAGGCGTTGCAACTGGCCCAGAGCGCCAACCAGAAGGCCGATCAGGCGATGGCCGCGGCCAATGCGGCATCCAGCAAGGCCGATGAGGCGATATCTGCGGCCAATGCGGCGTCCAGCAAGGCCGACTCCGTCAATTCGCGGGTCGATGAACTCAACGACAAGGTCGATCGCATGTTTGCGAAGGGCCTGAAAAAATAGTAGCGGAGGGCGATGTGGCTGCAGGGTTTGCTTTCTCCCCATAGCGCTTCGCTCGGCTTTTTCTGCATGAATCTCGGTGCTGCACGCAAAGGGCGGGCGCCGCGCGCATGGCGATGCCGTGGCGCGGCGTTTTGCCTGTCCTTCGCGGCGGCGCTGTCCGCGACCGCCGCCGATGCGGCGACCTATCCGCTGGCCCCCGGTCAGATGATGGTGGGCCGGACCGGCTCCTATGTGACCAGCGGCAAAGACACGCTGCTCGATGTCGCCCGCAGGAACGACCTTGGCTATGCGGAGCTGATGGTCGTCAATCGCGACATCGATCCCTGGCTGCCCGGCGATGGCCGCACCGTCACGCTGCCCGGCGCCTATCTTCTGCCGCCGGGGCCGCGCAAGGGCATCGTGATCGACCTCGCCGCGCACCGGCTGTTCTATTTTCCGCCCGGCGGGACCACGGTCGAAACCTATCCCATCGGCATCGGCGCCAAGGCGGGCATGACGCCGCGCGGCACCACGAAGGTCGTCGCCAAGGTCGTCAATCCGACCTGGTATCCGCCCAAATCGATCCGCAAGGAGCGGCCCGAACTGCCTGGCAAGGTGCCGCCGGGGCCGGACAATCCACTGGGCAAATATGTCCTGCGGCTGGGCTGGCCTTCCTATCTGATCCACGACACCAACAAGCCCTATGGCGTGGGCCGCAATGTCAGCCATGGCTGCATCCATCTTTATCCGGAGGACATCAGCAAGCTGTTCGCGCAGGTGCGCGTCGGCACGCCGGTGCGGGTCATCGACGATCCCGTTCGCCTGGAGTGGGTCGATGGCGAGCTTTATCTGGCGGTGCCGCCCAGCCATTCCCAGGTGGACGAGATGGATGTGAGCCAGCCGATCACGCCCCAGGTGCCGCCGCGATTGCACGATCGCGTGGCTGCGGCGGCGGCGGATCAGATCGGCCGCATCGATTGGGACGCAGTCAATCGCGCCGGTCGGGAGCGGCCGGGAATGCCCGTTCGCATCACCCTGGAAAATCCGGCCGCGGAAAGTCCCGTTCCAGAAAATTCCGCCCCCGAAGATTCTGCCCCAGAAAATCCCGTGCAGGAAAACCCGGCCCAGGAAGCTCCCGCCGATGCTGCACCCTGACGGACTTGCGGACAGGCCGGTCCCCGATGCAATTTCCTTATGCGGCTTCACCGCCAATCTGAACGGGCTCTCGTGAACAGACCGATGCCGTCCATCGCCATGCGCCTGCCGATGCCGCCGGACCGACGCGGTATCTGCCGCGGGCTTGCCGGCGCGGCCGCCGCCGCCGCGCTCGGCCCGGCGCCGGCGCGGGGGGAAAGCTGGGCGTCCGGGGCGAATGCCTTGCACATCGTCGTCGTCAAATCCCTGCGCAAGCTGATGCTGGTGCGGGCCGGCAGGGCGTTCCACACCTTTCCGGTTGCCCTGGGCAGCCATCCCACCGGCCCCAAGCGCGCGATGGGCGATGGGCGCACGCCGGAAGGGACTTATCGGATCGACGCCTTCAACGACCAGAGCCGCTATTATCGCGCGCTGCACATCTCCTATCCCAATGCCGAAGACGTGCTGCGCGCCCAGGCGGCCGGGCTGGAGCCGGGCGGCAATATCGAGATTCATGGCCTGCCGCCCGACTTCGACGACTACGATCCCAAAGCCTTTTCGCGCGACTGGACGGATGGCTGCATCGCCGTCAGCAACAGGGCGATCGACACGATCTGGAGGACCGTCGCCCTCGACACGCCGGTCGCGATAAGGGCCTGAGGGCCCCCAGCGGCTGGGTGTCGATAAGCCGACACCACAGGAAGTCGGGCGCGGGCCGCGATCTTGGGATACGCCCGGACCGCGTGGCATCCCTTAGCGTTGCGCGGCGGCATTCATATACTTTCGTGTATGGTAAATGCGCCATCATGACGACCGGCGCCATGATGGCCTGTGTGCGGTTTGCGATGCTGGCGGCATAAGGCTGGTAACGGCGCGCCGTCCCTTCCCAATCACGGGTCCGCCTACCCAGCGTTTGGGTTGTGGCCCCCTTCAACTGTTCCCATGGTGCGCGTCGTGGGGCATGGGGGGACGGTCATTTCCTTCACCAACAGGCACATGGCGGTGCTGGACGGCAGCCGCGGCTTCGCCGCGCTGTTCGTGGTGATGGCGCACAGCCTGATGACTTACCGGTTCGTGCCGGTGGCGCATGTGGCGGTCGATTATTTCTTCGTCCTCAGCGGCCTGGTGCTGGCCCATGCCTATGGCGAAAAGTTGCGGGGAGGCTCCATGAGCATTGGCCGCTTCTTTGCGATCCGCTTCGTCCGCCTCTATCCCATGATCGCGCTGGGCATGGCGATGGGCGCGGTTTCCTTCCTGGCGGCGCAATGGATGTGGCCGGAAGGGGCCCATATGAAGCATTTCCTGACGGCGCTCGGCGCGGCGTTTCTGCTGGTGCCTTTGCCGGCCGGGTTTCTCGCGCCGTCGATCGACTATATCTATCCGCTGTGCCTGCAGGCCTGGTCGCTGCTGTTCGAGGTGATCTCGAACCTCGTCTATGCGCCGCTGGTCCGCTACCTGACGATGCCGCGCCTTCTGGCATTCCAGGCCGCCTGCGGCGCCGCCTATACCTGGTCCCTGTGGATACACCGCCATTCCACCCTGGGCACCACGCTGGACTATTTTCCCGATGGCCTGCTGCGCGTCGCCTATTCCTTCACGGCCGGGCTGGTGATCTATCGGCTGATGCGGCCGGGGCTGCGGATCAGCACCAAGGCGCTGCCGGTCCTGATGATGCTCTTCGCCGCGATCTGCATGGCGCCCGTCACCTGGGGAAGCAATCGCTCGCTCTACCTGTATTTCTCGGCCGTGTTGGTCGTGATGCCGGCCCTGGTCTTCCTGGCCGCGCACATGCATCCCGGACCCAGGCTCACAGCGGCCTGTTCCTTTCTCGGCCGGCTGTCCTATCCGCTCTATATGGCGCACTTCCCGGTGATCTATCTGTTCAACCAGACCATGCGGAACGTGCCCATGTACGGAAAGCACCTGATTGCATTCGTGTGCCTTCAGTTGCTGTGCGCGCTGGCGGCGGGCATTCTGGCGATGCGCCTGTTCGATGAGCCGCTGCGCGCCTGGCTAAGGAGACGCCTGCTGCGGGGCCAGACCGCGCCGGCGGGCAGCAAGGTGTCCGCCCCTCCCATCGGCTCAGAGGCGCATTGAGCGGAGCGATCTGCGCGCCGCGCATGCGGCGCAATCCAACAAAATCAATCCCTGTCGGTGTATTCCTCTGCCGTGCGGCGGCTCTACGCTGGCGCTAACCGCCGCCTGGCATTCAAAAGTGCCGCTTTGCGGTACTTTTGAATGGTGGGCGCGAGAGGGCCCCGCGCCGCGCATGCGGCGCAATCCAACAAGATCAATCCCTGTCGGTGTATTCCTCTGCCGTGCGGCGGCTCTACGCTGGCGCTAACCGCCGCCTGGCATTCAAAAGTGCCGCTTTGCGGTACTTTTGAATGGTGGGCGCGAGAGGGCCCCGCGCCGCGCATGCGGCGCAATCCAACAAGATCAATCCCTGTCGGTGTATTCCTCTGCCGTGCGGCGGCTCTACGCTGGCGCTAACCGCCGCCTGGCATTCAAAAGTGCCGCTTTGCGGTACTTTTGAATGGTGGGCGCGACAGGGATTGAACCTGTGACCCCTCCCGTGTGAAGGGAGTGCTCTCCCGCTGAGCTACGCGCCCCGCCCTGGGCCCAACAGCGGTTGGCCCACGGGGACCGTCCGCTTAAGGAGCCGCCCTGCTCCTGTCAAGCAGATGGCGGACCAAAGCCGCCGGATTGGCGCCAGAGCTCACAGCAATCCCAGTACCTTGAGCGCGCCGGGCAGGGCGGCGAAATCGTCCAGCACCAGGTCCGCCCCCAGGCTGGCGGCCGGCACCGGCGTATAGCCGTGCGAAAACAGGATGCAGCGCACCTGCGCCGCCCGCGCCGTATTGAGGTCGGTGACCGAATCCCCGATCATGGCTGCGTCGCCGCCGCCCACCTCGCCCACCACATCGTGAAAGATGCGCGGATCGGGCTTGGTATAGGGCTTGCGGCCGGCGCCATAGATGGCCTCGAACAGGCCGGCGATGCCCAGCCGCGGCAACAGGATGTCGGTCAGGTCCTGCGGCTTGTTGGTCAGGATGCCCAGCCGCGCCCCCTGCCGCTTCAGGCTGTCCAGCGTCTCGGCCACGCCAGGGAAAAGCCGGGTGTCCTCAAGGATGTGCGCCCGGTAATGCGCCAGGAAAATCTCCACCAGCGGCGGGATTTCCGGGTCGGTGACCGGCTGGCCGGCCGCCTGCATGGCTTGGGCGATCAGCGCCTTGGCGCCGAAACCGACCATGTGGCGCAGATGGTCCAGGTCGGTCCTGGGCAGCCCGCGCGCCGCCAGCACCGCATTGGTGGCCCCCAGAAGGTCGGGGGCGGTGTCGGCCAGGGTGCCGTCCAGGTCGAAGATCAGGGCCGGTGATAAAACTGCAGATGTGTGCAATGGGATTTTCCGTCGGTCTGTTTGTGTCCACAATCGCGGCAATATAGCGTCGGAATTCGTCATTTCACCTTTTTGCGCCAACCCCCTACCGGAGCGCCATGCCGTCCAGCGACAAATCCCGGGCCACCAGGGCCCAGGCCAGATCCAGGGCCGCCATCATCCTGGCCGCGGGACAGGGCACGCGCATGCGCTCGGCCCTGCCAAAGGTGCTGCACACCGTCGCGCACCTGCCCATGCTGGGCCATGTGATCGCGGCGGTCCGCGGCGCGGGGGTGACGCGCATCGTCGTGGTGGTTGCCCCCGGCGCCGACGCGGTGCGCGATTACGCGATGGCCGCCGGCTGCGCGGTCGCGGTGCAGGACCGCCAGTTGGGCACCGGCCATGCCGCCCGCGCCGCCCAGGGCGCGCTGTCGGATTTCGACGGCGATGTGGTGGTGGCGTTCGGCGACACGCCCTTGACCACGGCCGATACCTTCGCGCGCGCTTTTGACGGGGCGGCCGCCGCCGGGATGGCGCTGGTCGCCTTCCGCACCTGCAACGACGCGCAAGGCGGGGGCGCCTATGGCCGGGTGGTGCTGGACGCCGATGGCCGCTTGCGCCGCATCGTGGAATACAAGGACGCGAGCGAAGAGGAGCGCGCCATCGACCTGTGCAACGCCGGCATCCTGGCGGCCGACGCCGCCAGCCTGTTCGGCTGGACCGCGCGGCTGACCGACGCCAACGCGCAAAAGGAATACTACCTCACCGACGTGCCGGCGCTGGCCAGGGCCGACGGCGTCAATCCCGCCGTGATCATGGCGTCCCGGCAGGAGGCGCTGGGCGTCAACAGCCGGGCCGAGCTGGCCGCGGCCGAGGCCGTCATGCAGGACCGGCTCCGCGCCCGCGTCATGGCGGCGGGCGTCAGCCTGACGGCGCCCGAGACGGTGTTCCTGTCGCACGACACGGTGATCGAGCCGGATGCCGCCATCGAGCCCTTCGTGGTGATCGCGCCGGGCGTGGTGATCCGGGCCGGCGCGCGCATCCGCGGCCACTCCCACCTGGAAGGCGCCGAGGTCGGCCCCGGCGCGGTCATCGGCCCCTTCGCCCGCCTGCGGCCGGGCGCGGCGATCGGCAAAAACGCCCATATCGGCAATTTCGTCGAAGTAAAGAACGCGAACATCGCTGCCGGCGCCAAGGCCAACCACCTCACCTATCTTGGGGATGCCGATGTGGGGCCGAAGGCTAACATCGGCGCGGGGACCATCACCTGCAACTATGACGGTTTCACCAAGGCCAGGACCGAGATCGGCGCCGGCGCCTTCATCGGGTCGGACACTGCGCTGGTGGCGCCGGTGAAAGTGGGGGCGGGCGCCATCACCGCCGCCGGCTCGGTGATCACGCGCGACGTGGCCGCCGACGCGCTGGCCATCGCGCGCGGCGCGCAAAGTGAAAAGCCCGGCTGGGCGAAGCAGTTTCGTGAGCGCAAGGCGCGCGAAAAGAAATGAGCATATATCCTCATGCTTCGGCACGCTCGGCATGAGGACCGGGATATTGTCCTCACCCTGAGCTTGTCGAAGGGTGAGGCGGGAGAAAAGAAATGTGCGGCATCGTCGGCATCGCCGGTACCCGGGACGTCGCGCCCGTCATCCTGGAGGCGCTGAAGCGCCTGGAATATCGCGGCTACGATTCGGCCGGCATCGCCACGCTGGACGAGGGCCGGATCGCGCGCCGCCGCTCGCCCGGCAAGCTGGGCCGGCTGGGGGCGGTGCTGGCGGAAAAGCCGCTGCACGGTTCGACCGGCATCGGCCATACCCGCTGGGCCACCCACGGCAAGCCCAACGAGACCAATGCCCATCCCCATGCCACGCCGCGCGTCGCCATCGTCCACAACGGCATCATCGAGAATTTCCGCGAGCTGAAGGAAGAACTGGCCGCCAGGGGCCATGTCTTTGAATCGGAGACCGACAGCGAAGTGGCGGCCCATCTGGTCACCGACCTGCTCGACCAGGGCCTGGACCCGGAAACGGCGGCCAAGCAGGCGGTGGCGCGGCTGACCGGCGCCTATTCCATCGCCATGATCTTCACGGGCCACGATGGGCTTCTGATCGGCGCGCGCAAGGGCGCGCCCCTTGCCGTGGGCTTCGCCGACACCGAAGCCTATCTGGGCTCCGACGCCTTCGCGCTGGCGCCCTTCACCAACCGCGTCGTCTATCTGGAAGACGGCGACGTGGCGGTGATCCGCGGCCCCCAGGTCGCGCTTTACGATTCGTCCGGCCGGCCCGCCAACCGCGAGATCAGGATCACCGCCGCCAGCGCCGCGCTGGTCGACAAGGCCGGCCACAGCCATTTCATGGCCAAGGAGATCCACGAGCAGCCGGAGGTGATCGGCCACACCCTGGCGCATTATCTCGATCCCGCCGGTCCTTCGGTGCGCCGCCAGGGCAAGGGCTTGCGCGACGCGCTGGTCAACGCCTCGCGCCTGACCATCAGCGCCTGCGGCACCGCCTATTACGCCGGCATGGTGGGCAAATACTGGTTCGAGCGGCTGGGCCGCCTGCCGGTGGAGATCGACGTCGCCTCCGAATTGCGCTACCGCGACCCGGTCTATCCCAGGAACGGCGCCGCGCTGTTCGTTTCCCAGTCGGGCGAGACGGCGGACACGCTGGCGGCGTTGCGCGACGCCAAGGCCAAGGGCCAGACGACCATCGCGGTGGTCAATGTGGCCGAAAGCTCGATCGCGCGCGAGGCCGACATCGTGCTGCCCACCTTCGCCGGGCCCGAGATCGGGGTCGCCTCCACCAAGGCCTTCACCTGCCAGTTGGCGGCGCTGGCCTCGTTCGCCATCGCCGCCGGCGAGGCGCGCGGCAACCTCAGCGCCGGGGACGAGAAGACGCTTTGCGCCGCGCTGCTCCAGACGCCGCGCCACATCGCCGAGCTGCTGAAACAGGAAGCCCAGATCAAGGCGGTGGCCGAGGAAGTCGCCAAGGCCCGCGACGTGCTCTATCTGGGGCGCGGGCCTTCCTATCCGCTGGCGCTGGAAGGGGCGCTGAAGCTGAAGGAGATCAGCTATATCCATGCCGAGGGCTATGCCGCCGGCGAGATGAAGCACGGCCCCATCGCCCTGATCGACGAGGCGGTGCCGATCATCGTCATCGCCCCGCACGACCAGCTTTTCGAGAAGACCATCTCCAACATGCAGGAGGTGATGGCGCGCGGCGGCAAGGTGCTGCTGATCTCCGATGCCGAAGGCGTGGCCAAGGCCGGCAATGTCTGGGCCCAGGTCACCGTGCCCACCACCAACGCCTTCATCACGCCGCTGCTGTATGCGGTGCCGGTGCAGCTTCTGGCCTATTACGCCGCCCTGGCGAAAGGCACCGACGTCGACCAGCCGCGCAACCTGGCCAAGTCAGTGACCGTCGAATAGCCGCTGGTCTTTTGCCCTCTGGGTCCGTCGCGCGTGCTCACGTGCTATAAGCACGCTCCGCGCGTTGGCACGCTGCCGCTACCAACCCTGCCCAGCGGGCAAAATACTGCGCGGCGCGCTTGGCGCAGGCAGTTTCTGTCATTCCCGGCGAGCGGCGAAGCCGCGAGGGAAGGGGATCCAGATCAGGCCGCCGGCGCGCCGGCCATGGCCTGCATCGTGTAGTCGCGGCGCAGGTCGTCGGTCTTCTCGCGCACCCAGCCGCCGATCAGAAACCAGTCGATGACGTGCCAGGGGATGGTGATGACCAGGCCGAGGATCGTGCAACTCAGGATCAGCATGACGATGGCCGAGCCCGTGCGGCCCAGATAGAAGCGGTGCGCGCCGAACAGGCCCAGAAAGATGCCGAGCAGATACGCCGTCCCCATGCTCGGCTTGTCATTGGCGACCCGCTGCTCGATCAGAATTTTATCTTGTGTCGACAACATGTATATCTGCCCCCGGTTCTACCCCTTTACAGTATAATATCGCGATTTCATGTCTTACAGAGCCTTCTCATGACCGACCGGAACACCCTCAAGAAGGCCGCCGCCGCCAGGGCGCTCGATTATGTGACAGACGGCATGAAGCTGGGGCTGGGCTCCGGCTCCACCGCCGAGATATTCGTCGAACTGCTCGCCCCCCGGATAAAGGGCGGGCTGAACCTCACCTGCGTGCCCACCAGCGAAAAGACCGCCGCGCTCGCCCGCAAGCTGGGGATCACGCTGGCGCCGCTGGACGACCTGGCGCCGCTGGACCTGACGATCGACGGCGCCGACGAGGCCGACCGCGATCTGAACCTCGTCAAGGGCGGCGGCGGCATGCTGCTGCGGGAAAAGATCGTCGCCGCCGCCTCGCGCCGCATGATCGTGATCGCCGACGAATCCAAGCTGGTGCCGCGCCTGGGCCGCTTTCCCTTGCCGGTGGAAGTGGTCGCCTTCGGCCACAAATCCACCGCCCGGCGCTTGGCGGCGGCGCTGGACGGACTGGGCTACAGCCGCGTGCCCATCAGCTTGCGCCAGCGGGACGGCGAAGCGTTCACGACCGACGGCGGCAATGTGATCTATGACTGCGCCCTGGGCTCCATCGCCAGCGCGCCGAAACTGGCCGCCGCCATTGACGCGGTGCCCGGCGTGGTGGAGCATGGCCTGTTCGTGGGGATGGCGGGCACGCTTCTGATCGCCGGCCCCGGCGATGTCGCGGTGATCGAACGGGCGTGATGCTCATGCCCCCCGGACTGCGAGGCGCGGCCGTGGGGTAACCCCCGACAAGTTCATGCTTCGCCAAGCTCTTGCTTCGGCAAGCTCAGCATGAGGATTTGTGAAAGAACCTCACCCTGAATCTGTCGAAGCATGAGCCTGGCGCTCACTGCACCGGCGTGATCGGCAGGATGTCGCGCAGCAGGTCGGTGGTGAGGCCGGGCCTGCGATCTTTGGCCACGCGCAGGCTGTAGCGCCCGCCGCCCGCCGCGCACAGGCTGCCGTTCCAGTCCTCACAACGCAGCGTGTGCGGCCCGTCCGGTGCCGCCCGCTCGGCCATGCCGGCGCCCGCCAGCACCCACATGATGTCCTTGGCCATCTCCCACGAGAAAATGAAATAGGCGTGGCCGGCCGAATCGCCCGGCGCGTCACTGGCGTCGACCACATCCACCTGCGGGCCTTCATAGCGCATGTCGTGGGCGGGCACGCGCCCGGCGCGCGGGATGCCGCCATGCACATTCTCCGACAGGATCAGCGCCAGGTCGTTGCGCGAGGCATAGACGGTGAAGCGCCGGGTGCAGGGCTTGGCGCGTTCCAGCAGGCGGGCAAAATCGTCATTGTCCTGGCCCACGCTGATGTCCGCCGCCGCCAGGATGAACTGGCCCACCGCGGTCTGGCGGTCGGGGCACAGCGAATCCACCGCGATCAGCGCGATGCGCGCGCCCAGGCTGTGGGACAGGATGTCGGTCTGAAGCCCCGCCGCCTTCAGTTCGCGCAACAGGTCGACCAGCAGCGGAATGGCATAGCTGCTGCGCTCGATGTCGGCGGCATAGCGGTTGAACCGGGCCTCGCTGGACCAGTTCAGCAGCAGCGTGGCGCAGCGCCATTCGGTGTCGCGCGCGTTCTGCGCCCCATGCAGCAGGGCCGAGCGGAAGCTGACATTGTAGCCATGCACGATCAGCAGCACCCGGTCGCAGCCGCGCGCTTTCGCCGCCGCCGCGATCTGGCCGGCAAAGGCGGCCATCGCCGCCTCGCCGTTGCAGGCGATCGGCACCAGCGTGGGATCGGGCGTGGGCGGGCTGAGCGCGTTGGTGACGGCCACATCGGCCTTGCCGCAGCGCGGCACCCCGCCCCAGTGCAGCGAGAATCCGCCCCGGCCATCGGGCTCGCGGTCGGTGGCATAGAACACCGGCACCGGCGCCAGCGCGTGCGTCGCCGGTCCCCACACCGAGCGGATCTCGTTGACCCGCAGCGAGTCGGAATAGGTGCAGCCCGCCGGCAGCAACGCCGCCAGCAATCCTATGCATGCCTGTGCGATCCGCTTCGACATTGTTCGCCGTACCCGCCTCGGCTAAGCGTATAGCGCAGCCCCAAGGCGTACCGGAATGGCCAAGTTCGATTATGATCTCTTCGTCATTGGCGGCGGCAGCGGCGGCGTGCGCGCCGCGCGCATGGCGGCGCAGACGGGCGCGCGCGTCGGCCTGGCCGAGGAATGGCGCATGGGCGGCACCTGTGTGATCCGCGGCTGCATTCCCAAGAAGCTGTTCGTCTATGCCAGCCAGTTCCGCGAGAACATCCTGGATTCGCGCGGCTATGGCTGGGATTTCGGCGATCCCCGCTTCGACTGGCCCACCCTGATCGCCAACAAGGACCGCGAGATCGCGCGCCTGGAAGGGCTCTATACCGAGACGATTGAGAATGCCGGCGTCAAAATCCATCACGATCGCGCCGTGTTCGAGGACGCCCACACCCTCAGCCTGCTCAATTCCGGCCAAAAGGTCACGGCCAAGACCATCCTGATCGCCACCGGCAACCGGCCGACGCGCGAGATGGGCACGACGCATGTGATCCCCGGCGGCGAGCTTTGCATCACCTCGGACGAGGCGTTCCACCTGGAAAAGCTTCCCCGGCGCATCCTGATCGCCGGCGGCGGCTATATCGCGCTGGAATTCGCCCACATCTTCCACGGCCTGGGCGCCAAGGTGTCGCTGGTCTATCGCGGCGAAAAACCTCTGCGCGGCTTCGACGGCTCTTTGCGCGACGCCCTGTGCGCGTCCATGCAAAGCCGCGGCATCGAGGTGCTGCTGGGCTGCGAATTCACCAGGGTGGAAAAGCGCGGGCAAAACCTGCATGCCGAGACCAACAAGGGTGGGATGATCGAATGCGACCAGATCATGCTGGCCATCGGCCGCCAGCCCAACACGCTGGCCCTGCATGTGGAGAAGGCGGGCGTCGAGCTGGGCAAGCGCGGCGAGATCAAGGTGGACGAATATTCCCGCACCACCGCCCCGCACATCTATGCGGTAGGCGACGTCACCGACCGGCTTCAACTGACGCCGGTCGCCATCCATGAGGCGATGTGCTTCGTGGAGACGGTGTTCAGGAACAACCCCACCAGGCCCGACCACGTCCATGTGCCCAGCGCCGTCTTCACCACGCCCGAGATCGGCACGGTGGGCCTGTCGGAGGAAAAGGCCCTGCTGATGGGCCTCAGCATCGATGTCTACAAATCCACCTTCCGGCCGCTGCTGCACACGCTGGGCGGCCGGCCGGTGCGCACCATGATGAAGCTGGTGGTGGATGCCGCCACCCAGAAAGTCCTGGGCTGCCATATTTTCGGCGACCACGCCTCCGAGATCACCCAGGTCGTGGCGGTGGCGCTCAGGCTGGGCGCGACCAAGCAGGATTTCGACAGCACCATCGCGCTGCATCCGACGGCGGCCGAAGAACTGGTGACGATGCGCGGCAAAAGCTACAGCCGCCAGCCGTAACCGGATTGCGGTGGTCTGCCCGGCCGGTTCCAACCGGCGCCGACCTGCTCTAAACGCCTTCTTCCTTCACCTGCCGGCGCATCAGCGCCAGCAGGGCCGCCAGAACGCATCCGGCGACGATGCCCGCCGTAAGGTCGCGCACGACCGTCAGCAGGAACGTCGCCAGCAGCACCAGCGCGCTGGGCCAGCTTCGAAGCAACTGCGCGAATTCGCCCTTGTCGGCCATGTTCCAGCACACCACCAGCAGCAACCCCGCCAGCGACGCCAGCGGCACATAGGCGGCCAGCGGCGCGGCCGCAACCATGAACAGCAGCACGAACAGCGCGTGCATCATGCCCGCCAGCGGGCTTCTGGCACCGGCGCGCACATTGGTGGCGGTGCGCGCGATGGTGCCCGTCACCGCGATGCCGCCGAACAGGGACGAGGCGATGTTGGCGATGCCCTGTGCCACGAGCTCCATGTTGGACCGGTGCTTCCTGCCCGTCATGCCGTCGGCGACCTTGGCGGACAAAAGACTTTCCACGCCGCCCAGCAGGGTGAAGGACAGCGCCACGGGGAACAGGCTCACCATCTTCTCCCCGCTCACATGGGGAAAGTGCGGCATCTGAAGCCCTTGCGGCAGTTCGCCGAACCGTGCGCCGATCGTCTCGACCGGCAGGTGCAGCGCGAAGGCCGCCAGCGAGGCCGCCGCCACCGCCAGGATCATGCCCGGCCAGCCCGGGCGGAAGTACCGCAAGGCGAAGATGATCGCCGCCGTCGTCAGTCCCAGTCCCAATGCATAGCCATTCCAGGTGCCGGCGGCGGCGCCCAGCGCCGCCAGCTTGGGGATCAGCGGTCCCGGTTCGTGCGCCAGTCTGAGCCCGCCCAGATCCTTCAGCTGGCTGCCCAGGATGGTCACGGCGATGCCGGCGGTGAAGCCCACCGTCACGGCATGGGGGATATGCCGGATCAGGCTGCCCAGCCGCGAAAGACCGACGAGCGTCAGCAGTATTCCCGACATCATCACGGTGAGCAGCAGGCCATCGACCCCGTGGCGGGCGACGGTCGCCGCGACCAGCACGATGAAAGCACCCGCCGGCCCGCCGATCTGGAAGCGGCTGCCGCCCAGTGCCGACACCAGGAAGCCGCCCACGATGGCGGTGTACAGGCCGCGCGCGGGATTGACGCCGGAAGCGACGCCCAGAGCCATGGACAGGGGCAGGGCCACGATCGCCACCGTCAGTCCCGCGACGAGATCCTTGCGAAAATCGGCTGCGCCATAGCCCTCGGTCAGGATGGTTGCCAGTTTGGGGCGATAGAGATGAGCCGTGGACGAACCGTCAGACATGAAGACCGAAAGACCGATTGAGACCCCTGCCGGCACATGCTGCGCCGCAGCAGGTTAATCCGGATCAAAGAACTCGGGATTTCGACATTTTTACGGCGTCAACCATGACACAGGCGGTTCTGGTAAATTGACCCCCCATCGCCTATACCCACCGCCGGTCGGGATTTCGCCGGCCGGGCATGGATTTTGAGATTTTGAAGGAGTAACCGGCGTGGCCCCAAATGGCTGGACCCCGCAGAGCTGGCAGGAAAAGCCTGCCCGCCAGATGCCGGAATACCCGGACCAGGCGGCGCTGGACCGGGTGCTGGCGCAGTTGAAGTCCCATCCCCCGCTGGTCTTCGCCGGCGAGGCGCGCAACCTCATGTCCGTGCTGGGCCAGGTGGCCGAAGGCAAGGCGTTCCTGCTCCAGGGCGGCGACTGCGCCGAAAGCTTCGCCGAATTCCATCCCGACAATATCCGCGACACGTTCCGGGTGCTGCTGCAGATGGCGGTGGTGCTGACCTTCGCGGCCGGCGTGCCGGTGGTGAAGGTGGGCCGCATCGCCGGCCAGTTCGCCAAGCCGCGCTCCGACGATTTCGAGACGCGGGACGGCGTCACCCTGCCGTCCTATCGCGGCGACAACATCAATTCCGGCGAATTCACCCCCGCGGCGCGCATCCCCGATCCGCAGCGCCTGCTGATGGGCGTGGCCCAGTCGGCGGCGACGCTCAACCTGCTGCGCGCCTTCGCCCAGGGCGGCTATGCCGACCTGCACAATGTCCATCGTTGGATGCTGGGCTTCATAGCGGACTCGCCGGCCAGCGAAAAATACAAAGGTCTCGCACAGCGCATCACCGAAACGCTGGAATTCATGGACGCCTGCGGCATCACCTCGGCCTCGGTGCCCCAGTTGCGCGGCACCGACTTCTATACCAGCCATGAGGCGCTGCACCTGCCCTATGAGCAGGCGATGACCCGCGTCGATTCCACCACCGGCGACTGGTACGACACCTCGGCCCACATGCTGTGGATCGGCGACCGCACCCGCCAGCTCGACGGCGCCCATGTCGAGTTCATGCGCGGCATCCACAATCCGATCGGCCTGAAATGCGGTCCGAGTCTGGAGACCGACGACCTGCTGCGCCTGATCGGCGCGCTCAATCCGCAGAACATCCCCGGCCGGTTGACGCTGATCGCCCGCTTCGGCTCCGACAGGATCGCCGAAAGGCTGCCGCCCCTGATCCGCGCCGTCAAGCGCGAGGGCGCGCGCGTGGTGTGGTCGTCCGACCCCATGCACGGCAACACCATCAAGCTGAAGTCCGGCTACAAGACCCGCCCGGTGGACCGCATCCTGGAAGAGGTGAAGAGCTTCTTCGCCATCCACCGCGCAGAGGGCAGCCATGCCGGCGGCGTGCATTTCGAGATGACGGGCCAGAATGTCACCGAGTGCCTGGGCGGCGCCCAGGGGCTGAAGGAAGTCGATCTCAAGGACCGCTATCAGACCGCCTGCGATCCGCGCCTCAATGCCAGCCAGGCGCTGGAACTGGCTTTCCTGATCGCCCAGGGCATCCGGGACGAGCGGATGAAGGAGTTAAGGAGCGGCGCGCTCAGCGCGTGAGCACGTCCAGTGGACGTGCGAAAGCGACGTACGCCGCGAGCCCAGGCGAGCGGCCAAGAAGCGGGCGAATGGATGGGTAAGTTTTAATGGGCATCGCCCGCCTTCTCGCAAAGGGCTGGATCGTCTTCTGCCTGTTCGCGGCCGCCCATGCGCTGCGCATCGAACTGGTCTCGGGCCTGCCGCTGGGCAATGCGCTGGTCGCGCTCTCCATCTGCGCCGGACTGTTCATCGCGATGGGGTTGCTGTTCGTGGGCGGCTTCGGCGCTTCGGCGGTGCATTCCTTCACGCCGGTCCTCACGCGGATGAAGCCGCACCACCTGATCCCCGGCTTCAACGAGGGCGTGTTCATCGCCTTCGCCATCCTCTCCTTCCTCAACCAGGCGCTGCTCGCGCCCATGGTGATCAATCGCGGCGCGGCGGGGGCGCTGCAAAACGCCATCTATTTCCTGGTGCCCGGCCAGCGGGCGCTGGTCGATGCGCTGGTGGCCTGCACCATGGACGGCGGGCGCGCCTTCGCGGCGGCCTTCACCTGGCTCCTGGCGATCATCTACCTGGCCAGCGCCTGCTCGCGTCTCAGGCTGGCGGCGGGGCTGATCCGGCTGGAGCAGGACGGACGCCCCCAGCTTCTGGGCCCCACCCTGCGCGCCTTCCTGTTCGGAACCGCCGCCGTGGTGGGCATTCAGTTCCTGTGTGTGGGCTCGGCCTATCCCTGGCTGAACTGCAGCGCCTTTGCCGACATCACCGGCGCCGTGCTGATCGGCCTGGCGCCGCTCATGCTCGCTTACCTCATCGTCGCCGCCCTGGCGTCGCTCCTGGCAAGCTCGCCCGAAAAGTGAGGCTTTCCGCGGCTTTCGCTGATGCGGCGCTTTCGCCGCGTCTCGCCCGCGAGCTGAATTCCCATGGAAAACAAAGTCTTGCGCGCTGCCGTAACAAACCGGAACATTTGTTTGCTGGTATGGATGGCTGGTGGGGTACCTTATGCGGCCGTACCAAATTGCTGGGGTTTTACCTTGTTTCTTCGCCGCCGCATCCCGGAAGCCGGTCCGCTCAAAGCCGCCGTCATCGGCGCCGGCGCCTTCGGCCGTCACCATGCCAACAAATATCGCGCCCTGGCCGCGGCGGGTGCGGAGATCGAACTGGTCGCCATCGCCGATCCCGACCCGGAAGCGCGCGCCGCCATCGCTGCGCTGCACCCGGTGAAGGTGGTGGCTGACTGGCGCGAGCTTCTGGGCAAGGTCGATCTGGTGAGCGTCTGCTCTCCCGCCATCACCCATGCCCCCATTGTCGACGGCTTTCTGAACACCGCCGCCAACGTGCTGGTGGAAAAGCCCATCGCCACCACGATGAAGGACGCCGGCAGGCTGGTCGCCCTGTCGCGTTCGACGGGCAAGGTGCTGACCGTCGGCCATCAGGAACGCTTCGTCTTCGCCCGCACCGGCCTGCTTGACCTTGCCGAGGCGCCGTTGGAGGTCACCTGCTGGCGCCAGGGGCCGTGGACCGGCCGCGGCGACGATGTCTCGGTCGTACTGGACCTGATGATCCACGACCTCGACCTGGTGCACGCGCTGGTGCCCGGCCGGGTCGCCGACGTGAAGGCCGAGGGCTATGTCGAATACGGCCCCCATGCCGACGAGGTCAGCGCCACCGTCACCTTCGCCAACGGCGCGGTGGCCCGGCTGGAGACAAGCCGCGTTGCCCCCGAGCGCAAGCGCGGCATGCGCGCCGTCTATGCCGATGGCGTGATCGAGATCGACTTCCTGACCCGCCGGATCGTCAACACCACGCCGCGTCCGCTCGGCATGCTGGAGATGGGCGATCCCCTGGGCGAGTCCGTGGCCGGCTTCGTCGCCGCCGCCCAGGCCGGCATCGACGCGCTGGTGACGCCCGAACAGGCCAGCCAGGCGCTGGAAACCGCCCTTATGGTCGAGGAAGCGGCCGGCGTGTCCGTGCCCATGCCGGTGGCCGAGCGCCGGGTCGCGGTGGCCGGCTGATCCGGATGTCCTCCCCCGCATGCGGGGGAGGGGGACCGCGAAGCGGTGGAGGGTGCAAGCTCCCATCGGGCAATTGCCTCCTTCCGCCTCACTTCGTTTGGCGCCCCCGATCAAGTCGGGGGCAGGCTCTTCCCCGTAAACGGGGGAGAATGCAGACAGCGATTTCCTGCAACCGGAATTGGCTCTAAACAACGGGCATGATCGAGCGTTTCCGCATCGCCCTTGCCCAGCTCAACCCGGTAATGGGCGACATCGCCGGCAATCTTGCCCGTGCCCGCGCCGCCCGCGCCGCCGCCGGCGACGCCGATCTCATCCTGTTTCCCGAACTCTATATCGTCGGCTATCCGCCCGAGGACCTGGTGCTCAAGCCGGCGCTCCAGCAAGACGCCCGTGCCGCGATCGAGGATCTCGCCCGCGACACCACGAGCGGCCCCGCCCTGCTGGTGGGCGCGCCCTGGGTGGTCGACGGTCAGCTCTACAACGCCTTCCTGCTGCTGGATGGAGGCCACGTCGCGGCCGTCACGCTGAAGCACGACCTGCCCAATTACGGCGTGTTCGACGAAAAGCGCGTCTTCGCCGCCGGGCCCCTGCCGCAGCCCATGACGGTGCGCGGCCTGACCATCGGCGTTCCGGTATGCGAGGACATCTGGACCGGGGCGGTGACCGGCGCGCTGGCGCAGCGCGGCGCCCGGCTGCTGCTGGTGCCCAACGGCTCGCCCTTCGAGGCGGGCAAGGAGGATGTGCGCCTGGAGCTGGCGCGCGCACGGGCACGCGAGACCGGCCTGCCGCTGATATATCTCAACCAGGTCGGCGGCCAGGACGAACTGGTGTTTGACGGCGCCTCCTTCGTGCTGAACGCGGACGGCCAGACCGCCCTGGCGCTGCCGGGCTGGGAAGAGAAGACCGTCATCACCGACTGGACGCGCGGGCCCGATGGCCGGTTTGTCTGCGCGCCGGACGGGACCGCCCCGGCGGGGTCGCGCCTGTCGGGCATCTATCACGCGATGGTGCTGGGCCTGCGCGACTATGTGAACAAGAACCGTTTCCCCGGCGTGGTGCTGGGCCTGTCGGGCGGCATCGACAGCGCGCTGTCGGCGGCGGTGGCGGTGGACGCGCTGGGCGGGACCAGAGTGCGCTCGGTGATGCTGCCCTCGCGCTACACCAGCCGCGAGAGCCTGGAGGACGCGGACGAATGCGCCCGCCTTCTGGGCACGCCCTACGAGACCATCGAGATCGAGCGCGCCGTCGCCGCCATGAGCGAAACCCTGGCCGCGCCCTTCGCCGGAACCAATGCCGACACCACGGAAGAAAACATCCAGTCGCGCCTGCGCGGGGTCATCCTGATGGCCCTCTCCAACAAGTTCGGGCCGATGGTGCTGACCACCGGCAACAAGAGCGAGATGAGCGTCGGCTATGCCACCCTCTATGGCGACATGTGCGGCGGCTATAATGTGCTCAAGGACATCTACAAGACCGAGGTGTTCGCGCTGGCCCGCTGGCGCAACCAGAATTCGCCGGCCGGCGCGCTGGGGCCCCAGGGCCGGGTGATCCCCGACCGCATCATCGCCAAGCCGCCGACCGCCGAACTTCGGCCCGGCCAGACCGACCAGGACTCCCTGCCGCCCTATGACATCCTCGACGGCATCCTGGAATGCCTGGTGGAGCGCGAATGCTCGTTCGAGGAGACGGTGGCGATGGGCTTCGATCCCGCCACCGTCCGGCGCGTGGAGCATCTGCTCTATGTCAGCGAATACAAGCGCCGCCAGGCGCCGCCGGGGGTGAAGATCTCCAGCCGCAATTTCGGCCGCGACCGCCGCTATCCGATCACCAATGCGTTCCGCGATGCCCGCTAGGTCCCTACCATACGTTTACCCTCCCCTTGAGGGGTCCTACGGACGGGCACGCGCCCAAGCGTGCCCCGTGGGGTCGAAAAACGCGGAGCGTTTTTCGGGGAGGGGTCACGCGCGCAGCGCGTGGACGCACGGCGCGAAGCGGCGTTGGGGAGGGCGCGTTCGTCACTCATCCCTCCCCCGAAGTCTTCTCGCGATGCTCGAAGCCTTCGCCCCCTCCCGCAAGGGGAGGGGGGTATGACCGTCATCGTCCGTTTCGCGCCATCGCCCACCGGCCTGCTGCATGTCGGCAACGCCCGCACCGCCATCGTCAACGCCCTGTTCGCGCGCAGGATGGGCGGCCGCTTCCTCCTGCGGATCGACGACACCGACGCCGCGCGCTCCAAGAAGGAATATGAGGCCGCGATCATCCGCGACCTCGCCTGGCTGGGCCTGGGCCATGACGCCATCGCGCACCAGTCCGCCCGCATCGCGCAATATCGCGCCGCCTTTGAAAAGCTGAAAGCCGCCGGCCATGTGTATCCGGCCTATGAGACCGAACAGGAACTGGAGCGCAAGCGCGGCCTGGCCGCCGCGCGCAAGCTGCCGCCGATCTATGACCGCGCCAGTCTCGATCCCGCCAACAAGACCAAATGGGAATCCGAAGGCCGCGTCCCGCACTGGCGCTTCAAGCTCAGCCGCGCGAAAGTCGCCTGGACCGACCTGATCCGCGGCCCGGTGGAGATCGACACCGCCACCCAGTCCGATCCGGTGCTGCTGCGCGCCGACGGCACCTTTCTTTATACCTTTCCTTCCGTGGTCGATGACGCCGAAATGGCCATCACCCATGTCATCCGGGGCGAGGATCACGTCACCAACACCGCCGCCCAGATCGAGATTTTCCGCGCCCTCGGCGTCGCCCCGCCCGCTTTCGCGCACCATCCGCTGCTGGTGGGTGCCGGCGGCGAGGCGCTCTCCAAGCGGCTGGGCTCGCTCTCGCTCCAGTCCCTGCGCGACGATGGGCTGGAGCCGCTGGCCATCGTCTCCTATCTCGCCAAGATCGGAACCTCCGATCCGGTGGAGCCGCGCCTGTCACTGGACGCGCTCACCGCCGATTTCGAGTTCGCGAAGATCGGCCGCGCCCCGGCCCATTTCGACACCGCCGAACTGACCGCGCTGAACGCGAAGCTCCTGCACCATCTTCCCTATGACGCGGTGGCCGATCGTCTGTCCGGCATCGGCCCGGCGCTGTGGGAGGCGATCCGTCCCAATCTCAATACATTGGTCGATGCCGGCGCGTTGGCCCTGCTGGTCACCGGCCCGGTCACGCCGGTGATCGAGGACGCCGCGCTGGCCGCCGCCGCCGCGTCCCTGCTGCCGCCCGAGCCCTGGGACGAGGACACCTGGGGCGCCTGGACAAAGGCGGTTTCGGCGCGGACGGGGGCCAAAGGCCGCGGCCTTTACCATCCCCTGCGCCTGGCCTTGACCGGCCGGGGTGATGGACCGGAACTCAAAAAGCTGTTACCCCTGATCGGGCGTGGCCGTGCCCTGGCCCGCCTGGAAGGAAAACCCGCGTGACCGCTTCGGTCCTCATTCGCCGGATTTCGATTTGCGCCCCCGCGCGCGAATGCGCGCGAATTTGCAGCTAGAGTCGCTGCAAAAAACCTTCTGCTCGCCCCACATCCAGAAAATCTCCTCGCCCTGAGCCTGTCGAAGGGCGAGCCAAATCACGTTAAAGAAGTCCCGCCATGCCGATCCGCCTGACCAACAGCCTGACCAAAGCCAAAGAGGATTTCGTCCCCCTCGATGCCGCCAATGTGCGGATGTATGTGTGCGGGCCGACCGTCTATGACTTCGCCCATATCGGCAACGCCCGGCCGGCCATCGTCTTCGATGTGCTGTTCCGGCTCTTGCGCCACGAATATGGCGACGCCCACGTCACCTATGTCCGCAACATCACCGACGTGGACGACAAGATCAACGCCCGCGCCGCCGAGATCGCCGCCACCGCCGGCATGCCGGTCGAACAGGCGCGCGCCGAACTGACGGCGGCGACCGAGCGGCAGTATGTCGAGGACGTCACCGCGCTGGGCTGCCTGCCGCCCACCCACAGCCCCCGCGCCACCGGGCATATCGGCGAGATGATCGCCATGATCGAAACGCTGATCGCCGATGGCCATGCCTATGCCGCCGAAGGCCATGTCCTGTTCGACGTGGAAAGCGACGCCGGTTACGGCAAGCTGTCGCGCCGCGCCCTGGACGACATGATCGCCGGCGCGCGGGTGGAAGTCGCCCCCTACAAGAAAGGCGCGATGGATTTCGTGCTGTGGAAGCCGTCCGATGCCGATACTCCCGGCTGGGACAGTCCGTGGGGCCGCGGCCGTCCGGGCTGGCACATCGAATGTTCCGCGATGGCGGGAAAATATCTGGGCGAGACGTTCGACATCCATGGCGGCGGCATCGACCTTCAGTTTCCCCATCACGAGAACGAGATCGCCCAGAGCGAATGCGCCAACCACGCGCCCTTCGCCAAGGTGTGGCTGCACAACGGCTTCCTGCAGGTGGAAGGCGAGAAGATGTCCAAGTCGCTGGGCAATTTCAAAACCATCCGCGCGCTTCTGGCCGACTGGCCGGGCGAGGTGCTGCGCTTCAACATGCTGCGCACCCATTACCGTCAGCCGATCGACTTCACCTTCGCGGGCCTTCGCGAAAGCTGGAAGATGCTGGAACGCTGGTATGCGGTGACAGAGCCGCTGGTCGATCCGGCGCCCGGCGCCGCCATGCTGGAGGCGCTGCGCGACGACCTCAACACCCCGGCCGCCATCGCCGCCCTGCACCAGGCCGATGACATGGCGCTGGCGGGCGGCCTGGGCTTTCTCGGCTTCTCCAACGTGCAGATGAAGATCGCCGCCAAGGCGCAGGTGGACACCGCCGCCATCGCCGACGCCATCGCCGCCCGCGCCGCCGCGCGCAAGGCCAGGAACTTCGCTGAGAGCGACCGCATCCGCGACGCGTGGCTGGCCCAAGGCATCGTCTTCAAGGACGGACCGGACGGCACCACCTGGGAGGTGAAGAAATGACGCTCCGCCCTCCGGCTCGCAATGCTCGCCACCTCCCCCGCAAGCGGGGGAGGATAAATTGCTGCTCATCCTCCCCCGTTTACGGGGGAGGTGCCCGCGGAGCGGGCAGAGGGGGGAACATGGCGCGCGCTTATCCACACTCCCTATCCAACAGCACCGCGCGGTATCATCCCCCCATGACCGACCTGATCCTCACCCCTGTCCTTGCCGCTGCGCTGGCCAGACCTGCGCGCCGCCGGGTGGTGCATAAGGGGGGAGGGGGGAGGAAAAAATCCCCGCACAATTTTGTTGCCGAGGGCGAAAAACGCAGGCCCGGCGCGCGCTTGGGCAACCGCAACGCTGCCTGCCGCGACCCGGACCTGCTGGACAGGCGCGCCCGCCTCAAACGGGTCCAGGCGCTGGTGGACGAGACCCTGGCGCTGGCGCGGGCCGCCCTGGCCGCGGCGGACGAAGCAGAGGGGATGCGCCAACGCCTGGCCACCGCCCTGCTGCAAGAGGTGCAGCCATGACCCGCGCGACGGAAAAGAAGGCCACGGAAAAGAAAGCCACGGCCGGAAAAGAGCGCCTCTTCGTCTTCGACACCACCCTGCGCGACGGCGCCCAGACCACCGGCGTCGATTTCTCGGTGGAAGACAAGCGCCAGATCGCGCTGGCGCTCGACCGGCTGGGCGTCGATTACATCGAAGGCGGCTGGCCCGGCGCCAATCCCACCGACACCGCTTTCTTCGCCAGGCCGCCCGCGCTTTCGCGCGCCCGCTTCACCGCCTTCGGCATGACCAAGCGTTCGGGCCGCAGCGCCGCCAACGATCCCGCCCTGGCCCAGGTGCTGGACAGCGCCGCCCCTGCCGTCTGCCTGGTGGGCAAGAGCTGGGACTTTCAGGTCGATGTCGCGCTGGAGATTCCGCGCGCGGAGAATATCGACAATATCGCCCGCTCCATCGACGCCGCTGTCGCGAAAGGGCGCGAGGCGATGCTGGACGCCGAGCATTTCTTCGACGGCTACAAAGCCAACCCCCAATATGCGCTCGACTGTGTGAAGGCGGCGGCCGATGCCGGCGCGCGCTGGCTGGTGCTGTGCGATACCAACGGCGGCACCATGCCGGAAGATGTCTATCGCATCGTCTCCGAAGTGAAGGCGAAACTGCCCAATGCCGATCTGGGCATCCACGCCCACAACGACACCGGCCAGGCGGTGGCGGTGACGCTGGCGGCGATCCGCGGCGGGGTGCGCCAGCTTCAGGGCACGCTCAACGGGCTGGGCGAGCGGTGCGGCAACGCCAATCTCTGCACGCTTCTGCCCAACCTGATGCTGAAGGAGCCGTTCGCCTCCCGCTTCGAGACCGGCGTCAGCGGCGAGCAGCTCGCGCATATCACCCACCTCTCGCGCCTTCTGGACGAGATCCTCAACCGCGCCCCGGCCCGCCACGCGCCCTATGTCGGCCCATCCGCCTTCGCCCACAAGGGCGGGCTTCATTCCTCGGCGGTGCTCAAGGACCCGACCACCTACGAGCATGTGAAGCCGCAAAGCGTGGGCAATGTCCGCGTCATTCCGGTGTCGGATCAGGCCGGCCGCTCCAACGTGCTGGCGCGGCTGAAGGATGTGGGCATCGAGCTGGAGCCCAGGGACCCGCGCGTGGCGCGCCTGCTGGAACAGATCAAGCAGCGCGAATTCTCCGGCTATGCCTATGACGGCGCCGAAGCCTCGTTCGAGCTGCTGGCGCGGCGCGCCCTGGGCCAGGTGCCCGACTATTTCACGGTCGAATCCTTCCGCGTCAGCGTGGAACGCCGCCGCGACGGCGGCGCCTTCGCCACGGAATCCGAAGCGGTGGTCAAGCTGAAGGTCGCCGGCAAGAAGGTGCACAACGTCGCCACCGGCAACGGCCCGGTGAACGCGCTGGACGCGGCGCTGCGCAAGGACTTGGGCAAATATTCGTCCCACCTGTCCGACCTCCGGCTGGTGGATTTCAAGGTGCGCATCCTCAATGCCGGAATCGAAGGCGGCGGCACCGAGGCCGTCACCCGCGTGATGGTCGAAAGCGCCGACGGCAAGAACAACCGCTGGTCCACGGTCGGCGTGTCGGAGAATATCGTCGATGCCAGCTTCGAGGCGCTGACCGATTCGATCGCCTACAAGCTGCTGCGCGAAGGCGCGCCGGCCAGCGACGCCTGCAACATCATCAGCGCCGCGTCCGCCCCGTCCGCCAGATGATAGAGTTCCAGGATCGCCGCCTTGGCGAAGCCGGCCTTGATCATCAGCCTGAGCATCGTGTCCAGGGCGTCGAAATAGCCATCGACATTGACCACGACGATCGGTTTCTTGTGAACGCCGAGCTGCGCCTCGGTCGCCACCTCGAAGAACTCGTCAAGGGTGCCAAGCCCGCCGGGCAGCACCACGAACGCGTCCGACATCTGCAGCATCAGCGTCTTGCGCTCCTGCATGTGGGGCGTGACGATCAGCTTCTCCTGCGGCGACACCTGCGGTTCGATGGCCTGCAGGAAGGCGGGCATGATGCCCTGGATCGGCGCGCCGCCCGCCATCGCGGCGCGCGCCGTCTCGCCCATCAGGCCCAGCCCGCCGCCGCCGAACACCATGGAACCGCCCATCGCCGCGATCCCCGCGCCGATGGCGCGCGCCGCCTCGGTGAAGCGCGGATTGTCGCCATGGGACGAACCGGCGAAGACACAGATGGCCGGACTGGCGATGGCGTGGGATTTCGCGGGCTTGTCCATGTCGTGGGGCAGGGGTTGCGCGGCCGGGCGCATCTTCCTAAATCTGGGACTGCTTAGACGGGTTCGCGCCCCTTTCCAACGGAGAAGTTCGTGCCACGCTGGTTGATTATCCTGGGGGCCGTGGCGCTGATCGCCCTGATCGCCGGTTTCGTGACCTTCGGCGGTGCGAATATGGGACGCTAGATGGCCCATTTGGTGGAAGAGGGGAGCGCCCCCAGTTTCCGCCCTCTCTGGCGGCTGGTCCCCTATCTGTGGCCCAAGGGCCGCCCGGACCTGAAGGCCCGCGTCGTTCTTTCCATCGTCTTCCTGATGCTGGGCATCGCGGCCACCACCGTTTCCCAGCAGTTCCTGGGCGCGGCGGTCGACGCCTTCGGCACCACGCCGGAACGCGCCTCGATGCTGGTGGTGGTCGCGCTGGTGGCGACCTATGCCATGTCGCGCGTGCTGATGCAGGCCTTCGCCCAACTGCGCGACGGCGTCTTCGCCAAGGTCCAGTACCACGCCATGCGCGAGGTGGCGGTCGAGACCTTCGCCCATGTCCACACCCTGTCGCTGCGGTTCCACCTGGAGCGCAAGACCGGCGGGCTGTCGCGCATCATCGAGCGGGGAACCCGCGGCATCGACAATATCCTGTCCTTCGCCCTGTTCAGCATCTTCCCCATCGTCTTCCAGGTGCTGATCTACAGCGCGATGCTCTATTGGTTCTTCAACATCTGGGTGGCGCTGACCGCCATCGCGATGGTGACGGCCTATGCCTGGTTCACCTTCATCGTCACCCGCTGGCGCATCGCCTTCCGCCGCGAGATGAACCAGTCCGACACCGACGCCAACACCAAGGCGGTGGACAGCCTGCTCAATTTCGAGACGGTCAAGTATTTCAACAACGAGAAGCATGAGACGCGGCGCTACGACCTGTCGATGGAGCGCTATGCGCAGGCCTCGGTCCAGTCGCAGACTTCGCTGTCCATCCTCAACACCGGCCAGGCCGCGATCATGGCGCTGGGCCAGGGCCTGGTGCTGGTGCTGGCGGCGATGATGGTCAAGTCCGGCGAGGTCAAGCTGGGCCAGTTCGTCGCCGCCAACCTGATCGTCATCCAGCTCTACCAGCCGCTCAATCTGCTGGGCACGGTCTATCGCGAGATCACCCAGGGGCTGGTGGACATGGAAGCGATGTTCCGCCTGCTCGGCCAGCCGCAGGAGGTCAGGGACAAGCCCGGCGCGAAGGCGCTGATGGTCACCGGCGGCGAAATCCGGTTCGACAATGTCGTGTTCGGCTACGACCCCGACCGCGTGGTGCTGAAGGGCATCAGTTTCACCGTTCCGGCCGGGCGGACGGTGGCCATCGTGGGCCCGTCGGGCGCGGGCAAGTCCACCATCAGCCGCATCCTCTATCGCTTCTACGACATTCAGGGCGGATCGGTGACCATCGACGGCCAGGACATCCGCGACATCACCCAGCAATCGCTGCGCGCCGTGATCGGCATCGTTCCCCAGGATACAGTGCTGTTCAACGACACGGTGAAGTACAACATCGCCTATGGCCGCATCGGCGCCTCCGACGCGGAAATCAGGCAGGCCGCCCGGCTGGCGCAGATCGACAAGTTCATCGATCTGCTGCCGCAGGGCTATGACGCGATGGTGGGCGAGCGCGGGCTGAAGCTGTCCGGCGGCGAGAAGCAGCGCGTCGCCATTGCCCGCACCATCCTCAAGAACCCGCCCATCCTGCTGCTGGACGAAGCCACCAGCGCGCTGGACACCGGCACCGAGCGCGAGATCCAGAGCGCGCTGAACAAGGTATCGGAAGGGCGCACCTCGCTGGTGATCGCCCACCGTCTTTCCACCGTGGTCGATGCCGACGAGATTCTGGTGCTGGACCACGGCCGGATCATCGAGCGCGGCCGCCACGCCCAGCTTCTGGCGCTGGGCGGCCATTACGCATCCATGTGGAACAAGCAGCGCGAGGCCGCGGCCGCCCGCGAGAAGCTCAGGGAAGTGGAGAGCGATCCCGATGTGGCATCGGGAATAGCGAAAGTGGCGCCGGCATGACCGGCGCCGCCCTCAATGCCTGTTGTAGCGTGTCAGATGATCTCGACCCGGTCGACTTCCACGCCCTTGTTGCCCTGGCGCGTCGAATAGCGGATGCGCTGGTCCGGCTCCACCGCCTGGATGCCGGAACGGCGAAGCGCGCTGGCATGCAGATAGATGTCGCCCGACCCGCTGTCCGGCATCACGAAGCCGAAGCCCTTCTGGTCGTTGAAGAACTTGATCTTGCCCTCGACCATCGGGCCGGTGGGCCCGCTGTCGCGGTGGAAACCGCCTCCGCCGCCATGACCGAAGTCGCGGCGCGGTCCACGGCTCGGCGCCTCGGCCGTCGTCGTGTCGACGCTGTGCACCGCTACCACCTGCAGCCCGCGCTGCGAATCCGCAAGATCGCACACGATGGTGGTACCTGGCGGCACGTCGGCATGTCCGGTCGCCTGAAGCGCCGATGCATGGCAGAACGCGTCTCCGCCATTGTCCAACGTGATGAAACCGTATCCCTTGGTGGGATTGAACCATTTGACCCTGCCCTTCGCGGAAGCCTGCGAGATGGGCCGGGAACCCTCATTGCCGTATGCCATGCGATACCGACGATGCGCCCCAATTGCCGGCTGGACAAAATTGAACACCCCCCGGTCCGGCTGCGTGAAGGCGTCGCACCTATGATGACAACAGAATCCGTCCGCCCGCAACGGGGTTAACGACACTGATTTCATGGTCTTTCCATGCTGCGGCGCACAAGAACAGTTGACTTGCGACGCCAATACGTTGATATAGCGTCCTCCGACGCGGCCGCACATGGCGCCCGTACCCACAATTGGGCAGCTTCCGCCGCCGGAATTTTCGATGACCCCGTTTGCTCCAGCGTGCGTGGAAGGCGGCAACCAGCCGCGCGCCGCGCCTGAAACGCGTCTTGCGTGGTCTTTAAGGACTTCCATGACCGACATCACATTTGCGGGGCTTGGCCTGGCCGAGCCCATTCAGCGTGCCCTGGCGGGCGAGAACTACACAGTCCCCACACCCATCCAGGCCAGGGCGATCCCCGTCCTGCTGGAAGGCCGCGACCTTCTGGGCATCGCCCAGACCGGCACCGGCAAGACGGCGGCCTTCGCCATTCCCCTGCTGCAAAGACTGTCGGTGGGCCATGTCCCGCCGGGTCCCAAGCAGGCCCGAAGCCTGATCCTGGCCCCCACCCGCGAACTGGCGGTGCAGATCGAACAATCCCTGCGCACCTATGGCCGCCACCTGAACCTGCGCATGGCGGTTATCCTGGGCGGCGTAAACCAGAACGGCCAGGTCCGCGCCATGGCACGCGGTGTCGATGTGCTGGTGGCGACGCCCGGCCGCCTGCTGGATCTGGTGCAGCAGAAGCATGTGCGGCTGGATACCGTACAGGTCTTCGTGGTCGATGAGGCCGACCGCATGCTGGACATGGGCTTCATCCGCGACGTGCGCAAGCTTGTGGCTTTCCTGCCCAAGCAGCGTCAGTCGATGCTGTTCTCGGCCACCATGCCGGACGATGTCGCCAGGCTGGCCGGCGAGATGATGAAGGACCCCGCGCGGGTCGAAGTGGCGCCCCAGGGCCGCACCGCCGACCGCATCGTCCAGAAGCTCTACCACGTGCCCATGCCGCAGAAGCGCCAGCTTCTGTCGAAGCTGCTGGAGGATGTGACGCTGTACCGGGTGATCGTCTTCACCCGCACCAAGCATGGCGCCAACCGCGTCGCGCAGCATCTGGAGAAGCAGGGCATCGCGGCGGAAGCGATCCATGGCAACAAGTCCCAGAACGCCCGCCAGCGGGCGCTGGAGTTGTTCCGCAACGGCAAGGCGCGGGTGCTGGTGGCCACCGACATCGCCGCCCGCGGCATCGACATTGACGACATCACCCATGTGGTGAACTTCGAGTTGCCCAACGATCCGGAAAGCTATGTGCATCGCATCGGCCGCACCGCGCGCGCCGGCGGCGAGGGTGTGGCGATCAGCTTCTGCGATCCCACCGAACGCGGCTATCTGCGCGACATCGAGCGGCTGACGCGCAACAGGATCGAAGTGGTGGCGCACGACCTGCCGGAACTTCCGCCGGAACAGGCGGACCAGCCGCGCCCGGCCCAGAGCCACAATCGCGGGAACCACAATCCGCACAAGCCGCAGCAGAAGGGCGGCCACAATGGCCACAACCCGCATGCACCAAAGAAGCGCAACGGCTCGCGACCCTACTGGAGCAAGGAGCGGCGCGGCCAGCGCGGCGGCAGGCCCGGCGGCGGGCCTGCGAAAGCGACGAGCGCCGCGAGCTGAAGCGGGCGGCCGCGGAAAGCAGCACAATGCCGTCCGATGCGTTATCATCAGGCATGTCGTCGGATGCCTTGACAGTTGATGCGTTCTCCCTGCCGACCGCCGGCCGGATGGAGGAGCACTATGCCCGCTTGGGTGAAAGCTTCTTCACCTTTATGCCGGCGGAGCGGGTGGGTGCGCCACGCCTGATTCATGCCAATGCCGATGCGGCACGGCTGATCGACCTGGATCCGGCTGTCTTCTCCGATCCACGCTTTGCCCTGGCGATGGCGGGTCATATGCCACTGGCGGGTTTCGATCCGTTGGCGATGGTCTATTCCGGTCACCAATTCGGTGTCTGGGCCGGGCAGTTGGGCGATGGCCGCGCGCTGTTGGTGGGGCAAGTGCGCAACAGCAAAGGCGAACTGTGGGACATCCAGCTCAAAGGGGCCGGCAAGACACCCTATTCGCGCTTCGGTGACGGCCGCGCGGTGATGCGCTCCACCATCCGCGAATATCTGGGCAGCGAAGCGATGGCTGCGCTGGGCGTTCCCACCAGCCGGGCGCTTGCCATTGTGGCCACCGGCGAAAAGGTGCGCCGCGAAATGCCGGAGCCGGGGGCGATCCTGGCGCGCCTGGCGCAAAGCCATGTCCGCTTCGGCCATTTCGAGCACTTCTTCCATCACGGCCAGGCGGAGAAAGTCCGCACCCTGGCCGATTATGTCATCGCCGAACATTTCCCCGCCATGGCCGGCGACTATGCCGCCTGGTTCGGTGAGGTGGTGCGCCGTACCGCCCACCTTATCGCCGCCTGGCAGGCGGTCGGCTTCGCCCACGGCGTGATGAACACCGATAATATGTCCATCCTGGGTCTGACCATCGATTATGGTCCTTATGGATTCCTGGATGCCTACGATCCCTGGTTCATCTGCAACCATAGCGATGAACAGGGACGCTATGCCTTCGCCAACCAGCCGGCGGTGGCACTGTGGAATTTGCGCGCGTTGGCGTTGACCCTGAGCGATCTCATCGACACCGATACGCTGCTGGAGAAGCTGAATGGCTTTGAAAGGTATTTCATCGCCGGATACCGCACCCGCATGCGCGCCAAGCTGGGGCTGACACGCGAGGAGGAGGACGACGATCCTCTCATCGAGGACCTGCTGGCATTGATGGCCCGGGCGCGGGCGGACTACAGCCTGACGTTCCTGAATATCACGGGCGATGACGGCGATTGGCTGAAACTGTTCGGCGACCATGGCGGGGACGCCAAAGCCTGGTTGGCACGCTACCGCGCCCGCACCAAAGACGAAGATCTGTCCGGCTTGTCCAGGGTCAATCCGCGCTATGTCCTTCGCAACTGGGTGGCCGAAACCGCCATTCGCGCCGTGGAGGACAAGGGAGACATCGCCACCCTGGACCGCATCTTCAATCTGGTGCGCGCGCCTTTTGAAAGGCAGGACGGCGGCGAAGTCTTTGTCGCCCCACCGCCGCCCGTCATGTGTGATCTGGAAGTAAGCTGTTCGTCCTGACTTGCCAGGCCCGCATCGGCTCCGTCCGTCATCAGCGCCAGCGATACTTTCACGCCAGGTTGCGCATCTGGCTGGCGGCGAGCATCAGCTTGGCGATGGACAGTTCACCGCTGCTTTCCAGCGCGGTTACGAACCCTTCGATCCGGTCCAGCGCGATCTTGTTCTCCTTCGCCCAGCGGTGGACGGCCGCTTCGCCGCCGCCTTCTGCTGCCAGAAGCCTGCGCGCCAAGAGGCGTTGGGTCGCCGACAGGTCCTCGATCAGGCGGCGGACCGCCAGCCGGTCCCAATGTTCGGACAGTGACAGCTGCCGGCTCCAGTCGCGCAGACGGTCCAGCCCCAGGGTCCGGCCCAACGCGAAATATAACGCAGCCACCTGGTCTGGCGGCTGGCGGGCGTCATGGGCCAGAAGGGCGATGTCCGGTGCGGCGGTCAGAGCGGGCAGGAGCGCCGTGTCGCGGGCAACCGCATCCGGTATGCCGGCCGCGCGCCATTTGGCGATCCGATCTTCCATCACGTCCGGGACGATGCGGGGCCGCAATGCCTCTACCCCGGCACGATAGAGCGCAACACTGTCGCCCAGGGCGGCGTCGCCCGCCACATGGGTCAGGAACCAGGGCGTCACGCGGCGCAGATGATCGGCGATGGCCGCATACAGGCTCATTTGGATCGCCGCATCGACCTTGCCGTCCAGCGCGTCGATGCGTTCCTTGAGCGCCGACAGCGCGAAAGCTCCATCGGCCATCACAAAGGCGCGCGCGACCTCGGCACCGGGAAGGCCTGACAACTCCCGCATGCGGAAGCCAAAGAGCGGCCCGGCAAGATTGACGATGCGGTTGGCCAGCACGGTGGAGACGATCTCGCGCTTCAGGCGATGACGCGATGGTTCGTGCGGGAAGGCTGCGACCAGAGCGGCCGGGAAATAGCCGGCTGCCAGTTCCTCCAGCGCCGGGTCGTCGGGTAAGCTGCTGTCCAGCAGTTGGGCATCCAGGTCCAGCTTGGCATAGGCTAGCAGCACGCACAGTTCCGGCCGGGTCAGGCCCTTGTGGTCGTGCGCCAGGGTCATCATCGCCGCGTCGCCCGGCAGGAACTCCACCGCCCGGTTCAGCCGGCCGCGGCTTTCCAGGTCGCGCATGAAGCGGGCGGCGGCGTCGATGTCCTGGACCGCCGCCAGTTCGGCCACCGACAGCGCCAGGGTCTGGTTGTAGTTGTCCGCCAGGACATGGGCGGCGACCGCCTCGGTCATCGAGGCCAGCAGGCTGTTGCGCTTTTGGTCGTCGATCTCGCCGCGCCGGACAGGACCCGAGAGCAGAATCTTGAGATTGACCTCATGGTCGGAGGTGTCGACGCCCGCGGAATTGTCGACCGCGTCGGTGTCGATGCGCCCGCCCGCCCTGGCATATTCGATGCGGCCAAGCTGGGTCACGCCCAGATTGGCGCCTTCGCCCACCACGCGGGCGCGCACTTCGCTGCCGTCGATGCGGACCGCGTCGTTGGCGCGGTCACCGGCGTCGGCATTGGTCTGGGTGGAGGCCTTGATGTAGGTGCCGATGCCGCCGAACCAAAGAAGATCGGTCCTGGCCTTGAGGAGGGCATGGATGAGGGCGGCGGGAGCCAGCGTATCGGCCTCCGTTCCCAGCAGCGCCTTCATCTCGGCCGTCAGTGGAATTTCCTTGAGCGTGCGGGCGAAGACACCACCGCCCCTGCCGATCAGGTCCCTGTTGTAGTCGTCCCAGCTCGAGCGTGGCAGTTCGAAGAGCCGCTGGCGCTCGGCAAAGCCCGTTGTGGCATCGGCATTGGGGTCCAGGAAGACATGGCGGTGGTCGAAGGCGGCCAGGAGGCGGATATGCTTCGACAGCAGCATGCCGTTGCCGAACACATCGCCCGACATGTCGCCCACGCCGATGACAGTGAAATCCTCCTTCTGGATGTCGGTGCCCAGCTCGCGGAAATGGCGCTTGACTGCTTCCCAGGCACCGCGGGCAGTGATGCCCATCTTCTTGTGGTCATAACCGGCGCTTCCTCCCGACGCGAAGGCATCGCCCAGCCAGAAGCCGCGCTCAAGCGCAATGGCATTGGCGAAGTCGCTGAAGCTGGCGGTGCCCTTGTCGGCCGCCACCACCAGATAGGGATCGTCGCCGTCGGGCCTGGCCACATCCGGGGGCGGCATGATCGTGCCATGCGCGTCCAGGTTATCGGTGATATCGAGCAGCGCATGGATCAACGTCTTATAGGCGGCGATGCCCGTCGCCATGAAGATTTCGCGGCTGGGGTTTTCGGGCATGGTCTTGGGGAAGAAGCCGCCCTTGGCGCCTACCGGAACAATCACCGCGTTCTTGACCTGCTGCGCCTTGACCAGACCCAGAATCTCGGTCCGGAAATCCTCGCGCCGGTCACTCCAGCGAATGCCGCCGCGCGCGATGGGCCCGAACCGCAGATGCACCCCTTCCACGGCTGGGGAATAGACGAAGATTTCGCGCCAGGGGCGCGGCGCGGGCAGGCCGTCCAGCCTGGCCGAATCCAGCTTAAGGGAGAGATAGGGCTTGGCGCCGCCGTGCCGGTCCTTCTGCCAGAAGTTGGTCCGCAGCACATTCTCGATCACATTGCGGAAGCGGCGGATGATGCGGTCGTCGTCCAGGCTGGGAACGGTTTTGAGTACCGCCTCGATACGGGCCGATAGTGCCGCCGCATCATCCCTGCCGTTCCGGTCGGGGGCACAGCGGGCATGGAACAGCGCCACCAGCAGCGCGGCCACCTCCGGGTTGCGGACCAGCGCCTGCTCCATATAGGCAAGCGAGAAGGCAATCGCCGCCTGCCGCAGGTAACGGCCCACGGCGCGCAAAATGGTGACGTCGCGCCAGGCAAGGCCCGCTCCCATGACCAGCTTGTTGAAGCCGTCATTTTCCGCATCCCCCCGCAGCACGGCGTGGAAGGCGTCTTCCAGCGGCCGGCGGATGGTGTCGATCTTCACCGCAACGCCATCGGCACGCTCCATGGCGAAATCCAGGATCACCGCATCCTGGCGCCAGCCGGCGCCCGCGCTGAACGAAACCGGAAAGGCGTCCTCGGAGATCACCGTCAGGCCCAGATTCTCGAACACCGGCAGCGATGCCGACAATGGCAGCACATCTCCCAGAACATGCAGTTTCAGGTGCAGCGCGGCGCCTGCGTCGCCTTCCCGGCGCCAGACGCGGGCACGGATGTTGAGGCCGTCCTTGGCCGCTGCCAGTTCCTGCAGCACCGTCAGGTCACGCACACCTTCGTGGGCCGAGAAATGGTCACGATAACCGGGCGAGAAGCGCGGCGCCATTGTCTCCAGCTTGCGCATGCCTTCCTGGTTGCCGTGAACGGCGCACATGGCGGTGTTCAGCGCGTCATCCCAGGTCTCGATCATGCCGGCGATGTGCTGTTCCAGCGCATGCATGTCGACCGGCGGCACGGGTCCCTCGTTGCGCCCGACGATGTAATGGATCCGCGCCACCGGGCTTTCGTCCACCGCAGTTTGCGCCGCGCTCGTGCGTCCGTTCAGCGTCGTGGCCAGATAGCCGTGAATGTCGGCAATCAGCTTGCTGTTCAGGCGGTCCCGGGGCGCCAGAAGAATGGCCGAGACGAAACGGTCGAAGCGATCGAAGCGCAGGAACAGCTTCAGGCGCGGCAATCCCGCCAGCCGCAGGATACCGGTGGCAACCTGATAGAGTTCGTCCTCGGAGACCTGGAACAGCTCGTCGCGGGGAAAACTGTCGAGGATATGGCTCAGAGCCTTGCCGTCATGACTGGCGGGGTCCAGCCCCGCCCGCGTCATCACGGCGGCGATCTTCTGGCGCAGCAGCGGAACGACGCGCGGCTGGGCGCTGTAGGCGCTGGAGGTGAACAGGCCCACGAAGCGATGCTCGCCGACGAACCGGCCCTCGGTGTCGAAGCGCTTGACCCCGATATAATCCATATGGCTGCGCCGATGCACCTTGCTGCGCGCATGGCTCTTGGTGACGATCAGGGCTTGCGGCTCGTCAAGATAGGCGCGCACCGGCGCACTGAGGCCCGGCCGTTCGGCACCGGCGTGGATCACCCGGGCTTCGGTGGCCGACAGCACGCCCAATCCGCTGTCCTCCACCGGCTCCAGCCGGCCATTGCCGCCGTCAGTCACGAGCCGGTAGTCGCGCGCACCCAGGAATGTGAAATGATCGGCCGCCAGCCAATCCAGGAAAGCCAGGCTTTCGCTGACATCGGCCTTCGGGGGCGAGGCTGCCAGTTCGGCGCGCGCCGCCTCCAGCCGTTCCAGCATCGCGCGCCAGTCCCGCACTGCCAGCGCGCCCTGGGTAAAGGCTTCGCGCAGTCCCCCGATCAAGGCCGTGCGCTCGTTTTCGGAGGCGATGGTGTTGCATACCAGCGCGATCACGCTGACGCGATGGCCGTCCAGCGCGATGATGGGATGGAAAGCGGCGCGGATGCGCGCGCGGTACGCGAGGGCGGCCTGGAGCGCCGAGTCGAAGAGGAAAGGGCGGTCGTCGTTAATTCCAACCAGCACCGTCTCGCGGGTTTCCTCGTCGTCCAGCAACACGACCTCGGTCCCGCCATTTCTGTGGCGCGCAACCTGTCCATGCAGGGCGCTCGCAAGCGCGGCGAGGCGTGAAGGCCGCACTCTGAGAATTTCCTCGGGCAGGGCGGACGCGAACAGCGCCTGAAAGAATTCAACCTGGTTCTGGTCCGTCAGCAGGGCGCGCGCCTCGGCCAGGTGCGCCACGGCCGCGCGCCCTTCCCTGGTATCTACGGAATGGATGGCGGTCATGGGCGGCCCTCGGCTGGCGACGATTCAAGACATGGCAATCGGTTTAACGGCGCAATCAGGATCAGGGGCGGGGCGGCCCCGGCAGTTCAGCCTAAGCCCCCGGTGGAGGCCTCGGAAGGGTTCGCGCGTGTCCAGCGGTTGCGATGGCCTTTTTCCAGCTTCCGGGCGGGCAAATACGTACCATTTTCTCTCTCCCTCCCCTGTTATCCACCTCTGCCAAGATCGCCTGGATTTGCCTCAGGCAGACGAGTGTGGCGCGCGGCGGCGGGAAAAGGGAGGGTGGATTTGCGAGGCGCGCCCCATTTGGGTGCTGACGATGGCATCGCGCTGTCCGGGGCGACCAGTTCCAAGGGAGAGGGCCATCCCGCACCTCTTCGAATCCGAATCCACTTTATGCTAACGGCGTCAAGATTTGGAGCCGTTAACAATGTATTAATGGCGCCGGCGCGGATGATCCGCCGATGCAACAGCAAGAGCTTCCATGCTTGAGGCCGACCGGCTGATCCAGCTTCTGGACCTGATGCCACATCCCGAGGGCGGCCATTACCGGCAAATCTTTCGGGATGCGCCGGGACCAGAGGGACGCGGACATTCCACCCTGATCTATTTTCTGCTCAAGGCCGGCGAGATCTCGCACTGGCATCGCATCGACTCGGCGGAGGTCTGGCATTTCTATCGTGGCGCGCCCGTGGAGCTTCGGATCGGCCGCCAGGTCGTCCGGTTGGGTCCGGCGGTCGAGAAGGGAGAAACGCCACAGGCGGTGGTGCCGCCGCGCGCCTGGCAGGCGGCGCGCAGCACGGGAGAATATTCGCTCGTCGGCTGCACGGTGGCGCCGGGATTCGACTTTGCGACTTTTGAATTGGCACCGCCGGATTTCACGCCCTGAATCTGTCGTCCCGGAAACGTGTGCGGCGCGTGATCCGGGACGACAGGAAATGCGTGCGGCGTCCTTTTTATAGCGGACTGTAATAGCCGCCGATTACCGGTGCCCCGGCCGGGGGAGGCGCAGTCTGGATTACCGGCATGCCCGTGGCATCGGTCGCCGGTCCCGACATACGGGTGCTGACCAGCCTGCCGTCGCCGGTGATGGTCAGATCGCGCTCATGAAGGGAGGCCCAGCTCCTGTTCTCCAGGCAAACAACCGGTCCGCGCCAGGTACGGCTGGCGGTGATGGTCGCCGGCTTGCGGCAGGTCACGGCCAGCGGGGGGCCATCGCCATGCGGCTCCTCCACCAGCGGTCGCTTGAACACGCTTTTGCCGTCGGCAGCCAGGTCCTTGGCGGTTCGCGTAAGGCGAATCCAGATGCTGTTGCGAAGGCAGATCGTAGGGCCGTAACCGTCGCCGGTTTCCAGCTTCTGGGGCGCCCGGCAGATCACGGCATCGGGATCGCCAAAGCCGCTGGGGGTGAAGGGCAGCGTGGTCTCCTGCATGGAGGCGGGCTGGGCGGGTTGCGCCATGGAGGGCGCAGGGGCCCCGGCAGCCAGCACCATGACAATCCAACTTGTGGCGCGCATGGCAGTGTCTCGCGATAGCGACGGCGACATTATACGCCGGTGTCATTCGACATAAATAGAAACCGTTAGCGCAACCAAATTTGTGCAAACGCAAAAAGTCCGCCATTTGCGGCAAAACGGCAGGCGACAGCGTGGATGGATCGGGTATTGTCGGCGGACTTCCATCATCAACAAGGAACGGGGAGAGATGTGATGAAGGGTTTTGCGGGCGTCAGCGCCCTCGCGGTTGGGCTTATGGCGGCGGCGGCGTTCGGACCTTCTGCGTTCGGCCAGGCGAGCCGGTTGGCCATCCAGTCGATGCCGGCACATGACGGCATGCCGGGCTGGCATCTGGGGCCGTCTTTCCCCGATCCGACCGGTTTCACGCTGGTAGACCCCGACGGCACCGTCCATGTCATCCCGCGCGAAGAGCGCGCGAAGATGATGGGCGGGAGGCCGCGCGTGCCGGGCGGCAATGCCGGCCAGGCTTGCAGCCACTCTCCTATGTGCGGGCGCAAGAATGGTTTCAAGCGCAGTGAACTGGCCCGGGTCGAGTGGGACCAGACCATGGGATACAAATTCTCCTATCCTTATGTGGTGCCAAAGGGGATCGGCGGCATCCCCTCGGTGGCGCTGGATTCCAAGGGCTATCTGTGGGTGTTCAAGCGCAGCCCCGCTGGGGTGGTCCAGCTGATGAAGTTCGACCCGAACCACAAGCTGGTGCTGGAAGTGCCTGAAAGCGTGATCGGCCACCAGGCCAAGGCGCACGGCATGGCGGTGGATGCAGAGGACAACGTCTGGATCACCGACAATGGCCAGGCCACGGTGATGAAGCTCTCGCCGCAGGGCAAGCTCCTGATGACCATCGGCACCAAGGGCAAGCCGGGCGACTGGGTCGAGGAAAAGGGTCAGCGCCTTCTGTGGCAGCCGGTGATGGTGGCGTTTGCTCCCAATGGCGATGTCTATATCGCCGAAGGCCATGCCAATGAGAGTCCCAATGACGTGGATGGGCCCGACCCCTGGAACCGGGAAGGCGTGGCGCGGGTCATTCACCTCACCAAGGACGGCAAGTTCGTCGGCCAGTGGTTCGGCAATGAAGTCGGGCAGGGCAAGTTCGATTCCACCCACGGCTTCGCCATCGATCCCACCAATGGCGATGTGTGGATCGGCGACCGCGAGCAGTATCGCATCGTGATCTATACCGCCGATGGCCGCTTCAAAAAGACGCTGCAGATGCGCAACCTGGTCTGTGCCCTGAATTTCGACCATGAGGGCAATCCCTGGATGGCATCGGGGCAGGACGGCCAGTTCCTTAAACTCGATCGCGACGGCCATGTGCTGGGTGCGATCGGCAACGGCATGGGCATCGGCAAGGGGCAATTCACCGAGGCGAGCTACTGGGCCTTCGACAAGCATGACAATCTGATCGCGGGCGACACTTCGGTTGGCCGTGTGACAGTGATGAGCAAATAAGGTTCCGGCGCCCCTCCCGAATGGAGGGGCGCCTGTTTTTCCTGTTTCCTGGAACGTCCGCCGCAACCTTTTGTTTCCAATACGGGAGGAACCCCATGGCCACGTCCGGACGCTATGACAACAATATCGGCCCGATCCTGGGGTCGGCACAGGAAGGATTTGATCGGCCCTATCAGAAGGTTCGCCGCAAGGCGCAGGCGGAGCTGGATGAAACGATGGCCGGTCCTGCGAAGGGCGCGGGCGTCCCGCCGGATGACACCGAATTGAAGAATCCGGGCAACGAGTTCACCGTTCCCGCTCCGGGCCTGGTGCGCCCTCATGGGCATGGCGCCGAACATCCAAGAGAGCCGGAGGGCCGGCAAGGCGGATATCCGCCCACCGACAGAAGGCCCGACCGCGCCTGACAAGCGGATTATTTGGACGCGACATCCTTGGCGGAGTTCGCCAGCAGACGTGACAATTCCTGCTCGATCGCCAGGGATGAGGCGTGGCCTTCGCGGCCTTCGCTCGGCACGAAGCTGACCAGCAGGGTCTGTCCCGCCAGCGTCACCGTGGGCTTTCCGCCTTCCGCCATCTTCACGCCACTGATGCGTTTGGAGAAGGTCTGACGGGCGGTGGGCAGGGACGTCAGATAACGCTCGATCCCCAGTCCCGCATTGATAAGGGCATCGAAAGCGCGACCCCGCGTCTCCGGATCGGCGGACATCACCGATGGATCGGCTGAAAAATGCAGGTCGACCTTTTGCGCATAGGTCAGGTGGCCGGCCTCGTCCTGTAGTGCCGCCTGCAGTTCGGGCTGGGAAATCGCCGGTTCGCCGATGGGAGGGGCGTCGCCCTGACGGGTGGCCGGAATGCCCCCGGGCGCATCCTGTGTATAGAGCGTCATGCCGCCCCATACCGAGACGCGGATCGCGGTGGTGCCGGTGTCGTATTTCAGGATGCGCGCGCCCAGGGAGCCATGCTCGACCGACAGCACGAAGACCTCCGGGTCGTTCTGAAAGCTCAGCAGATATTTCCGGTTATAAGGCGTCAGGGTAAAGGCGATGCTGCCATCGCCGGCGCTGTAATCGCCCGGACGAACGCCCATGCGCTCGGCCGACAGCCGGGCCGCCATGGGATTGGTGTAGGGATTGACGCCTGGAGGCCCTTCCGGTTGCGCCCAGGCAGCCGGCATGGCCGTGAACAGGAACACGGCGGTGATGGTCCGAATGTATGTCACTCTGTTCCACTGGCGGTGTTCTTCCGCCCTCCGGCCGGTTAACCGATGTCCCAACCAGGCCCTCTTTGCCTCTACTCTGCGGGTTCAATTGGGCAATTTTTAGCCCTTCACGGCAAGGGCGCGATTGCCGGCCGCTTGGGGCCCATCTGCTGCATCGCGGAATTTCATGGTGGCCGCGACCCCCTGCGGCTTTCTTTTAGGCGGGAAAATGACTAAATCCGGTCCCATTCCATCCAGCAGAAGGACGGGCGCCGTGACGCAGAGCCTCGACAGTTTCAAGTGCCGCAAAACCCTCAAGGTCGGAGCCAAGTCCTATGTCTATTTCAGCCTGCCCCAGGCGGAGAAAAACGGACTGAAGGGCATTTCCAAGCTTCCCTTTTCCATGCGGGTGCTGCTGGAAAACCTTTTGCGTCATGAAGACGGCCAGACCGTCACGAAAGATGACATCAAGGCCGTGGCGGCATGGGCCAGGACCCGTACCTCCGATCGTGAAATCGCTTTCAGGCCCGCGCGCGTGCTGATGCAGGACCTGACCGGCGTTCCTGCCGTGGTCGATCTGGCGGCCATGCGCGATGCGATGAAGAAGCTGGGCGGCGATCCGGAGAAGATCAACCCGCTGGCGGAAGTCGACCTGGTCATCGACCACAGCGTGATGATCGACAGCTTCGGCCGTCCGGACAGCTTCAAGAAGAATGTCGCCATCGAGTATCAGCGCAATGGCGAGCGCTATCGCTTCCTGCGCTGGGGCCAGCAGGCGTTCGCCAATTTCCGGGTGGTGCCGCCCGGCACCGGCATCTGTCACCAGGTGAACCTGGAGTATCTGGGCGAGACCGTGTGGGTTCGCAAGGCCAAGAACGCCAAGACCGGCAAGATGCAGGAATTCGCTTTCCCCGACACGGTGGTGGGCACCGACAGCCACACCACCATGATCAACGGCCTGTCCGTGCTGGGTTGGGGCGTCGGTGGCATCGAGGCGGAAGCGGCCATGCTGGGCCAGCCCATTTCGATGCTGATCCCGGAGGTCATCGGCTTCCGGCTGACGGGCAAGCTGCGCGCCGGGATAACGGCCACCGACCTGGTGCTGACCGTCACCCAGATGCTGCGCAAGAAAGGCGTGGTCGGAAAGTTCGTGGAATTCTTCGGGCCCGGCCTGGATGCGATCAGCCTGGAAGACCGCGCGACCATCGGCAATATGGCGCCCGAATACGGCGCCACCTGCGGCTTCTTTCCCATCGATGCGGAGACGGTGCGTTATCTGAAGAAGACGGCCAGAAAGGCGCCTCGCGTGAGCCTGGTCGAGAAATATGCCAAGGCACAAGGGCTCTGGCGCGGTTCCAAAAGCGCCGAGCCGGTATTCACCGACACGCTGGAGCTCGACATGGCAAGCGTGGAGCCTTCGATGGCCGGTCCCATGCGGCCGCAGGATCGTGTGCCGCTGTCCGGCATCGCCGACAATTTTTCCGAACACATGAGGACCACCTGGAAAAAGGAGGATGACGCCGATCGTCGGGTGGCGATGGCGGGTTCGAAGGAAACGCTCGGCCATGGCGATGTTGTGATCGCGGCGATTACCTCCTGCACGAACACCTCCAACCCGTCGGTGATGGTGGGCGCGGGCCTGGTGGCGCAGAAAGCGGTGGCGCGCGGGCTTAAAGTGAAACCCTGGGTCAAGACCTCGCTGGCGCCCGGATCGCAGGTCGTCACCGACTATCTGAAGAAGGCCGGCGTCGACAAGGCGCTGGACAGGCTGGGCTTCACGCTCGCCGGCTATGGCTGCACCACCTGCATCGGCAATTCGGGCCCCTTGCCCGATCCGGTGGCCAAGGCGGTCACCGAGGCCGACCTGGTCGCGGCCGCCGTGATTTCCGGCAACCGCAATTTCGAGGGCCGCGTGCATCCGCAGGTACGGGCCAACTATCTGGCCTCGCCGATGCTGGTCGTGGCCTATGCACTGGCGGGTTCGGTCACTCTCGATCTCACGCGCGAGCCGGTGGGTTATGACAGGAAGAACGAGCCCGTCTATCTGAAGGACATCTGGCCGACCCCGCAGGAAATTTCCGCTGCCATCGCCAAGGCGGTGAAGCCCGCTGCCTTCCGCCAGCGCTATGGCAATGTCTTCGACGGCGATGCGAACTGGAAGAAGGTCAAGCTGGTCAAGGGCCAGACCTATCAGTGGGACGTCGGTTCGACCTATGTGCAGAACCCACCCTATTTCGAGGGCATGACGGTCGAGCCGTCGCCGGTCGAGGATGTGCGGAGCGCACGCGTGCTGGCGGTATTCGGAGATTCCATAACCACGGACCACATCTCGCCCGCCGGCAACATCAAGGCCACTTCGCCCGCAGGCCTCTATCTGCAGCAACGGCAGGTGGCGCAAAAGGACTTCAATTCCTATGGGTCGCGGCGCGGCAACCATGAGGTCATGGAGCGCGGTACGTTCGCCAATATCCGCATCCGCAATGAGATGATGGGCGGCAAGGAGGGCGGCAACACCCTCTATTACGCCGATCCGAATGCGGAAGGCGAAGCCATGTCGATCTTCGATGCCGCGCAGCGCTACAAGGCCGACGGTCATCCGATGGTGGTGATCGGCGGCAAGGAATACGGCACCGGCTCGTCGCGCGACTGGGCCGCCAAAGGCCCCAGGCTTCTGGGCGTGCGCGCCGTCATCACCGAAAGCTTCGAGCGCATCCACCGCTCCAACCTGATCGGCATGGGCGTTGCGCCCTTCTGCTTCGAGGCGGGCAAGACGCGCAAGGATTATGGGTTCACCGGCCGGGAGAGCGTCGATATTCCCGGCCTGTCGGGTGACATCAGGCCCCGCCAGAGGATGGAAGCGGTCGTGCACCGGCCCGACGGGACCAGCTTTATCCTGCCGCTCTATCTGATGATCCTGACGGCGGACGAGGTGGCCTATTTCAGGAATGGCGGCATTCTTCAGTACGTGCTGAGGAAGCTGCTGGCGGCGTAAAGAGTGGATTTCCCCGCGCCCTGAAAACGATCCGGCGCATGGATCGCGCCGGCCGATCCACGGGTCTACCCGTCAACCGGAAACCACAGGATGCCGTTGCCCTGCAGTTCGACGGACTCGCCCGTGCCGGTGTCGGGCACCAGTTCGTAGTCTGACGCCCCGATGACACCATCCCCCACGCCGTTGCCGAGCGGCAGCATGATCCGCTCGCCAACGCCGCGCACCGGGCCCTTGCGGAAAAGCGTTCCGCTGCTCTTGTAGACGGCAGGTGTCTCGACCACCCGCAGCATGTGGCAATAAATGAGTGGCAGGTTCTCGGACGGGTGAAGGTCTTCCAGCGGCGCGCCGCGGAAGTTCTTGCCAAAGCCTTCGGTGATGCGGTTGCCGGCCAGCCGGCCCGTGAATTTCCTGGTGCCGGGATCGAACTTGTAAGCCCACACGATGTTCAACTGGCGTGCGATCTGAGAGGGGCGCAAGTCCGACCATCGCGGCATCGGATTGCTTCCGCGCGACTGATGCCAGTGCTGGACGATGGCCAGCAAGGCAGGAGAAGTGATTTCCTTCTTGAGGCGTTCGTATTCCATCGCTGTCCAGTAAAGCAGATAAGTAATACCACCCAATCTGGCCCGAAAATCTTAAGATTCGCTAGCAAATTGTCCGACTGCTCCTGGGGCGCAGGGTAAACAGCGCCTTGCGAAGATCGCAGTGCCGGTTCCTATCGAAGCGGCGGCGCGCCATGATGGATCATGGATCCCGATTCGCTCGTCTGTGCGGCCATGCTGTTCGCGTCCTCCATCGTGGGCTGGAGATTGGCCGGCCCGGGGCCGGCTTCATGGCGCCTTTACCTGCACTTCGCCGCCGTGCTGCTGGCGGCGACGGCGGCATGTGCCGCCCTGGGACTTGGTGACGCCGCTTTCCTGTTCCTTCTGCCATTGACAGCGGGCGCATCGGCCATCGCGGCCTGGGCACGCTTCGGCCGGCGTCTTTCCAGCCCGCTCGCCACCCTGTTGCTGGCGACGATGCTGGCGTTGGGGCTGGTGGCGGTGCTGACAGGCAGAGAGTTGGTGGCGCTCGTGCCCGTCGTCTTCGTGAACCTTGTCGCCGGCGCGCTGGCGTTGGGTGGGAAGGCGCCACTGGCCGCGTTGGGCGCGCTGGCGCTCCTGGCCGGAACCTTGGCGTTCGTAGAGCAGGGGGCCGGCAACGGCGTGCTGCTGTACCTGGCAGCCGCGATTATAGGACTTTCACGCGGACTGGCCGGTGGACCGGCGGGTGCGTGCCTGGCTTCAGCAATGCCGGTCGATGAGACGGCCGCCGGCGCCGGCCGCACGGCCATAGGCGGTCCGGATTGACGCGATAGGCGGGCTGGGTCTCATCACCTGGCCGAGCACCTGTGCGACAAAAGCCGATCGCAATTTCGGTGCGTCCCGAAATGGGTCGAACGCTGCCGTGCCGGGCTGGCACACAGGTCCAGCCTGAAGAGGTGACGTCGTCTTGTGTCGTTTCTGCGGAGTACCGGCACCCTCCCGCTTCAAGTGGCTGGCGGTGCTGGTTTTTTCTATCGCGCGCGGCGCAGCGGCCGAAAGCAGATCGCTTCCGCGGCCAAGATGCTGCCCATGTCCATTCACGCGCATGAGGTCGTGCGACGCAAGCCGCAGGCCATTGCGTGCGGCTTTCCGGCCTTTTCGGGTTTGCGCTTTCTTAAGCCCGTGTCCCCATGATGACCGCCAATCTATGGACCGGAAAACCGGCCGGGTGGTGGGATGTGTTGAATGCTGCTTTGCAAGAGCCAGAGGAAATCCGCCGGCTCGTTGCGCTGGACGACGAGCTGCGCCTGAAACTTGCGATCCAGTCGGCGGGCTATGCCGCGTTCGACTGGGACGTATCGGCGAATGTCATCCGCTGGGACGGTGCGACCGACATCCTGCCTCTGCATCTGGACCATTCCAACGCCGGCAAATTCCTGGACGGGATCGTGGCCGACAAGCGCCGCCAGCTTCTGTCGCTTCTGGAAACTGTGTCCCCGCAGCCCACCTTCTTCGTCATCGACATCGAGGTTGCCGCGGCGCTGGGCGCGGTTGCTTTCACCATCTCCGGTACCCGCATGCCGGGCCAGGATGGGCGAGCCGCACGCCTTGTGGGCGTGATGCGCGAGAATACCGAACGGGCGCGTGAAATCCAGCGCCTGACCTATCTTGCCACGCGGGACGAGCTGACGGGCCATCTCAACCGCAATGCCTTGCGCGAGGAGCTGGCTCAGGCCATCGAGAATGCCAAGGACGAAAACCGGTCCTGTGCCTTCCTGGTCGCTTCGATCGACAGGCTGGCGATGATCAATGACGGCTTCGGCTTCGATGCGGGCGAGGAGGTCATCATGGGCGTGGGTGAGCGGCTGTCGCGCACCCTGCGCGGCAGCGACATCATCGGCCGCATCGCCGGCAACAAATTCGGCGTCATCCTGAAAAACTGCCGTGAGCAGGAAATCACGGTGGTCGCCACGCGGCTGCGCGGGGCGGTGCGGGGAAGCGGCATCGAGACCCGCAGCGGCCTTGTCGCCGCCACCTGCAGTGTGGGGGCGGTGTGGCTGCCGTCGGCCGCTTCGTCCAGCCAGGAAGCCATGCTGCGTGCCGAACAGGCCCTGAACCGGGCCCGGGTGGGGGGGCGCGATGGCTTTGCCGCCTATCAGCCATCCCCCAGCCGCGAGACCTTCCGCCTGCGCCAGATGGCGATCGCCGACGAGGTGGTCCAGGCGCTGAAGGACGGCCGCCTCAAGCTGGCCTACCAGCCCATCGTCCAGGCCGGCAGCCGCAAGGTCAGCCATTACGAGTGCCTGCTGCGCATGTTCAAGCCCGATGGCTCCATCATCACCGCCGGCCATTTCGTGCCGGCGGCCGAGCAGATGGGTATCGTGCACATGATCGATCGTTTCGCGCTGGAAACCGCAATCGCGCAGTTGAAGGCGCATCCCGGCATCGGCCTGGCCGTGAATGTGTCAGGAATGGCGGCCACCGATCCGGTCTGGCTGCAGTCCTTCATCGATTATGTGCATGGCGCGCGCGACGTCGCGCAGCGGCTGACCGTGGAGCTCACCGAGACCGCGGCGCTTCACCATTTCGAGGAGAATGCCCGCTTCGTCTCGCAGTTGCGCGCGTTGGGCGCGCAGGTGGCGATCGACGATTTCGGTGCCGGCTATACCAGCTTCCGCAATCTGCAGATGCTGCATGTCGATGCCGTCAAGATTGACGGCTCCTATGTGAAGGACATCAGCGAATCGCCGGTGAACCAGGTTTTCGTGCGCACATTGGTGGATCTGGCGCGGAATTTCGACATCAAGACGGTGGCCGAATGGGTCAGCTCGGATGCCGATGCAGTCGTTCTGCAGGGCTTTGGCGTCGACTATTTCCAGGGCTTCCATTTCGGCGAGCCGCTGATTGACCCCGACTGGGGTCGATAAGCTTCTTTCTATAGATCCCCGTCCGTCGGATGCTGAGGGCCGCGCCGCGATATGCGGCGCCCGAATCTTTCGGATTTGACTACCGTGTCTTGTCCCACACCGTCACTTCGGTGTTGCCGCCATCGTCCACCAGCACCGCCAGCTTGTGGCGCGGGGCATCGAAATCGACCAGCCAGCGGTCCTTCATGCGCTGGGCGCCGGTGATGTGATAGCTGCCGCAGGCCGTGCCGCAGAAGCGTGCCATGCGCCGCGAGGCATAATTCTCGGCCTCGCGCCGGGTCATGGGACCGGCGCAGCCGGCCAGGACAGCCAGCACCGCGACAAGGATGAGATGCGGCCCCCGGAAGCGGAGGCTCACTTGCGCTGGCTCAACTCGGCAAGCTGTTTGCGCATCTGTTCGACCTCTTCCTTGAGGTCGGCGACTTCATCGCTGGCCGGCCGGTCGGGCTTGGGGTCAGCGGGCCTGGACTCGGAGGGCTTGGCGCCAAAGGGCGTGAACATCGCCATGGCATTCTCGAACAGGGCCAGGTTCTGGCGGGTCATGTTCTCGATCATCTGGTTGCCGCCGCCCAATGCCTCTGCGATGCGGTCGCGCATGGCACCCTGGTTCCTGGTGAAGCTTTCCATGCTCATGTCCAGGTATCCGGGCACGAAGGTCTGCAGGGAATCGCCGTAGAAGCGGATAAGCTGGCGCAGGAATTTGATGGGCAGCAGGGATTGGCCCTTGGCTTCTTCCTCGAAGATGATCTGGGTGAGCACGCTGCGGGTGATGTCCTCTCCCGTGCGGGCGTCCTGCACTTCGAATTCCGTGCCGTCCTTCACCATGGCTGCCAGGTGGTCGAGCGTCACATAGCTGGACGTCTGCGTATTGTAGAGCCGCCGGTTGGCGTACTTCTTGATGATGACAGGCCCTTCGGCCTTGGATTTTTCGTCTGACACGTGTTCCCCAACTCCATGGCGGCGCTATGCCGCTGAAAGACAAGGACAACATCCCAAAGTCCCCATGTCCAGCGCGATTTTAGCAGTCGCAGCATATCCCTGGTTGCAGCGTCGGGCTTAACAGGCTGGCGGAAAAGGAGATTCCGCGATGGTAACCAAGGCTCGCAATCGCGGCATTTTGAGCTACATAGTGACGGACGTCCGCGCTGGAGATTTCCATGGAAGATGTCGTGATCGTATCCGCTGCCCGTACCCCGGTCGGGTCCTTCAACGGGGCGTTCGCCGCGCTTCCCGCGCACAAGCTGGGGGAGGTCGCCATCCGGGGGGCTCTGGAGCGGGCACAGGTCGCAGCGGGCGAGGTGAGCGAGGTGATCCTGGGTCAGGTGCTGACCGCCGCCCAGGGCCAGAATCCGGCCCGCCAGGCGGCCATTGCCGCCGGTCTTCCCACCGAGATACCCGCATGGGGCATCAACATGGTTTGCGGCTCGGGGCTTCGGACCGTCGCCCTGGCCGCCCAGTCCATCCAGAGTGGGGACAGCCGGATCGTGGTGGCGGGCGGTCAGGAAAACATGACGCTCGCGCCGCATGCCGCGTATCTGCGCGCCGGGCAGAAGTTTGGCGACATGCAATTGATCGATACCATGATCCGCGACGGGCTATGGGACATCTTCAACGGTTACCACATGGGCATGACGGCGGAGAATGTCGCCAGGCAGTGGCAGATCACCCGCGAGGAACAGGACCGTTTCGCGGTCGCCAGCCAGAACAAGGCCGAAGCCGCGCGCAAGGCCGGCCGTTTCAGGGAGGAGATCGTTCCCGTGACCGTGAAGGGCCGCAAGGGCGACACGGTGGTCGATACCGACGAATATATTCGCGACGGGACGACCTATGAGGCGGTGGCGGGCCTGAAGCCTGCTTTCGCCAAGGACGGCACCGTGACCGCGGGCAACGCCTCCGGCCTCAACGACGGCGCCGCCGCCCTGGTCCTGATCAGCGGCGGGGAGGCGGCCGCGCGGGGCCTCAAGCCCCTGGCGCGGATCGCCGCCTGGGCCCAGGCCGGCGTCGATCCCAAGGTGATGGGCTCGGGCCCCATCCCTGCCTCGCGCGCGGCGCTGGAAAAGGCGGGCTGGAAGCCCGCGGATCTGGATCTGGTGGAGGCCAACGAGGCCTTCGCGGCGCAGGCCTGCGCCGTCAACAGGGACATGGGCTGGGACACCGCCAGGGTGAACGTCAATGGCGGGGCCATCGCCATCGGCCATCCCATCGGCGCCTCCGGAGCGCGCATCCTGACCACGCTGCTGTTCGAAATGAATCGCCGCGACGCCAAAAAAGGATTGGCGACGCTGTGTATCGGCGGCGGCATGGGCATCGCGATGTGCGTGGAGCGCTGATCGCGTAACAGTATACAGCGCGCCTGCAGCATTGAACCTTGTTGAAGGTGCCACGGTCGCCGCCTACAACCATCGCGAGACACAGCGAGGAGCGGCGGTATGGCACGGGTAGCGGTGGTCACGGGCGGCACACGCGGCATCGGCGAAGCGATATCCGTAGCGCTGAAGAATGGGGGCTATATCGTCGCCGCCAACTATGCCGGCAATGATGCCCGCGCCAGAACTTTCAGCGAACGTACCGGCATCAAGGCGTACAAATGGGATGTGGCCGATGTGGAGGCCTGCTTGGCCGGCGTGCGCCGGATCGAGGCCGAGTTGGGGGCGGTCGATGTGATTGTCAACAATGCCGGCATTACCCGGGACGGGACCATGAGGAAGATGACCCGCACCGCCTGGGACGAAGTGATGGACACCAACCTGGGTGGCTGCTTCAACATGTGCAAGGCGGCGTGGGATGGCATGACGGCGCGCAAATTCGGCCGCATCGTCAATATCGGCTCGATAAACGGACAGGCGGGCCAGTACGGCCAGGTCAATTACGCCGCCGCCAAGTCGGGCATCCACGGCTTCACCAAGGCCCTGGCCCAGGAAGGCGCGCGCAGCGGCATCACCGTCAACGCCATCGCCCCCGGCTATATCGACACCGACATGGTGGCGGCGGTGCCCCCCGACGTCCTGGCCAAGATCGTGGCGCGCATTCCGGTCGGCCGGCTGGGTCATGCCGACGAGATCGCCCGCGGGGTGCGGTTCCTGGTGGCGGACGAGGCCGGCTTCATCACCGGATCGACCATGTCGATCAACGGCGGCCAGCACATGTATTAGCGCGGGCCTTTTGCGTCGTGCGTTCGCCGCGCCTGCGCTCATGTACATTTGCTGTACACGTCAATCGGCGCTCCTGCTCACGCCACAAAATCCCTCGCTGACAGTAACCGCACGTCCCAGTGCTGCGGCCGCATTATGGATTATAGTGGTTTCCCATGGCCAGGCGTCGCGCGGCCCCGGGGCCATCCATGTGAAGAATGAAGATGATCCAATCGATCGCCGCCGAAAGTCTTGCCTGTGTGCGCGGAGAGCGGCGGCTGTTCGATAGCCTGAGCTTCACCGTGCGTGCCGGGCAGGCATTGGCGGTGGAAGGGCCGAATGGGGCGGGCAAGACCAGCCTGCTGCGCATGATCGCGGGCTTTCTGGCTCCGGCAGCCGGCGCATTGGTCCTGACGAATGACGGCAAGTCCATCGCGGATGCCGAAGAGCGCGGCCGCTTCATAGGTTGGCTGGGGCACCAGGATGGCCTGAAGCCGCAGTTCACCGTGAGCGAGCAGCTTCATTTCTATCGCCAGATTTATGCCGGCGCTGCGCGCGCGGGGGAGGGAGAGGTTTTGGAGCAGGTGGGCCTGGCACGCCAGCGCGATCTGCCCTGCCGCTATCTTTCCGCCGGGCAGAAGCGTCGCCTGGCGCTGGCGCGGTTGCTGGTATCGGACCGCCCGCTTTGGCTGCTCGACGAGCCGTTCGCGGCTCTGGACGCCGCCGGCCAGGCGCTGATTGCCCGGCTGATGGCCGCCCATTGCGACAAGGGCGGCCTGGTCATCGCGGCCACGCACGGCCCCCTCGGTCTCGACAATGAAAGCCTCAGGCTATGAGTCCGTTTCTTGCGCTTCTCGTCCGTGACATGAAGCTGGCCACCCGTGGCGGCGGTGGTGCGGCGCTGGCGCTTTCCTTCTTCGCGCTGGTCGCCACGCTGGTGCCGCTGGGCATCGGCGCGGACCTGAAGCTTTTGGCGCGCGTGGCCGGCGGCATCTTGTGGGTGGGGGCGGTGCTGGCGGCTTTGCTGTCGCTGGACCGGCTGTTCCAGGGCGATTACGACGACGGCAGCCTGGAACTGATCGCGCTGTCGCCGCTGCCGCTGGAATTGGCCAGCCTGGCCAAGATCGCCGCGCACTGGCTTTCCACCGGCGCGGCCCTAACCCTGTTGTCGCCGCTGCTGGCAGTCCTGTTCAATCTGCCGTCCGGCGCCACCGCCATCCTGTTTCTTTCGCTGCTGGTCGGAACCCCGGCGGTCAGCGCCATCGGCGCCATCGGCGCGGCGTTGACCTTGTCCTTGCGTCGCGGCGGGTTGATCCTGCCTCTGATCATCCTGCCGCTCCTGTCGCCGGCGGTCATCTTCGGCGCGGGTGCGGTGGCGGCGAAACTGGACGGCTTTTCGCCGCATGGCGCGCTGGGTTTGCTTGGCGCTTTCTCCCTGGCGGCGGTGCTGCTAAGTCCCTTCGCGGCGGCGGCCAGCGTCCGCCTGAATCTGTCCGGTTGAACGGTTAGGCAATGCAGTTCCTGTTCCGCTATGCCAATCCTGCCCTGTTCATGCGCCTGTCCGGCGCGGTGCTGCCCTATGTCGCGAGCCTGACCGTGGTGGCTTTGGCGGTGGGCCTGTTGCTGGGCTTCACCGCGCCGCCCGACTATCAACAGGGCCTGACGGTGCTGATCCTGTTCATCCATGTGCCGGCCGCGACCATGGCGATGAGCGTCTACGGCGCCATCGCGGTCTGCTCGCTTCTGTCGCTGGTCTGGCGCCATCCCCTTTCGGATACCGCCGCCCGCGCCGCCGCTCCTTTCGGGGCCGTCTTCACCGCGCTGGGGCTTGTCACCGGCTCGCTCTGGGGCAAGCCCATGTGGGGCACTTATTGGGTATGGGATGCGCGGCTGACCAGCTTCCTGCTGCTGCTGTTTCTCTACTTCGGCTACATGGCGCTGTGGAACGCCATCGAGGATGAGACCAAGGCCGCCCGCGCCGCGGCCGTGCTGGCGCTGGTGGGCGCGGTGAACATCCCCATCATAAAATTCTCGGTCGACTGGTGGAACACGCTGCACCAGGGCGAAAGCATCGTCAGCGGCAATCTTGCGCCCGTCTTTCTGTGGCCGCTTTTGACCATGATGCTGGCCTATATGCTGCTGTTCATCACCCTGTGGCTGATCCGCATCCGCACCGCCATCGTGAACCGCCGCGTCACGGCCTTGCTCCAGCGCAGCGCCTGATGCAGGGAATGTCCTGATGTTCGACCTTGGTCCTTACAGCGATTTCATCTGGCCATCTTATGTCGTCACGGCGGCGGCGCTGGGCGGATTGACCCTGTGGACGCTGGCAGGCTGGCGGCGCGCCAAGCGGCGTCTGCTGGAATTGGAGAAGACGGGGCCGGTGGACAAGCCATGAAGCGCTGGATATTCGTCCTGCCCGTGGCGGGCTTTGCCGTACTGGCATTCTTCCTGTTCCGCAGTCTGTGGGCGTCTCCACCCGATGTCATTCCCTCGGCGCTGCTCAACCAGCCGGCGCCAAGACTGACCCTGCCGGCGCTCGACAGCCAGACGGCGGCCTTCACGCCGGCCGATCTCACCGCGGGGCATGTCAGCGTGATCAACGTCTTTGCCTCGTGGTGCGCGCCCTGCCGGACCGAGACCAGCCAGCTCGCCGCCATGTCCAATCTGCCCGGCGTTGCGCTCTATGGTCTGGTGCAGAAGGACAAGCCTGCCGCCGCGCGCGCATTCCTTGACGAGGTGGGCAATCCCTTCGCGAAAATCGCGCGCGACGATGACGGACGCGCCTCGATCGAATGGGGCGTGTATGGCGTGCCGGAAACCTTTGTGGTCGACGGCAAGGGGGTGGTGCGGTTCAAATATGTGGGACCGTTGACCGACGATGTGATGGCCCGTCAGGTCATGCCGGCCATCGCGGCCGCCAAGGGGGCTTAAACTCTTTCCTAACCCTGTTTTGGCAATGCTGACGGCCATGCAGGTACCCGGTTCCCTGATAGCCGCACAGGCCGCCCTGGCTGATCGCCAGGCCCAGGCCCGTTTCCAGGCTCCGGTCCAGTCTGGAGGCGCGGCGGCTGCCGGCACCCCCAGCAAGGCCTCCCAGCCGCCTTCCGCGCCCGCCATGGACGGATTTGCCCCGTTGCCGCTGAAACAGGCGCCGGCTCAGGCGCCGGCGGAGCCGGTCCGGCCGCAGGGCGTGGCCCGGCTGGGCGCACATATCGACATCACGGTCTAGAAAGAACGCCTAGAGCTTGCGGCGGCGCACATTGCGGCGCGGCTTGCCGCCATCGGCAACCAGTTGATCGGCTGCCTGGGCGATCTGCGACAGCGCCCGGACGAATTTCTGACGTTCCGGAATAGGCAGGGCTTCCAACAGCGCCCGCTCGGCGCGGTCGGCGGCGTTGCGCGCCCCGCGCAACGCCTTGCGGCCGGCCGGCGAGATCGCCACCGCGTTGGCGCGCTGGTCTTCCTCGGTCCGCTTGCGCGACAACAGTCCCTTCTCGAGCATCCGGCGGACCATCTCGGCCAGGGTCGAACGGTCGATGCCGGTGATCTCCACCAATGCGGTCTGGCTGACGCCGTCATTCTGCTCCAGCGCGCAGAGCAGGGTGAATTGCTGCTTGGTCAGGTCCTTGGCGCCGGCCTCGCGTGCATAAAGATCGCCATAGAACTGCTGGCAACGCCGGATCAGGTGCGAGGGCGCTTCGGAGAGGTCGAAACCGTTGCCCGCTTTTCGCCCCTTTATCATTCCTTCCCCCGATTTCACTCTGGCAGGCTACGCAGCTTCACCTTGCACATGACCGGAACGAAAAGCGCCCCAGGCGCCAACCGGTCGCGCGGGAAATGCGCGGCTCTCATGGCGAGTTAAACTTGGTTTGAACGCGGAAGTCCATGCGCAAAATTTTTTCCAGCGGATATTGCAATCTCGTGTTCGGCGCGTTCCACGGATTGTCCAGGCCGGGAGTGGAAATTGCGGTCCATGCGTGTGCCGGTGCGAAACACAAATCTGGTATGCGGCTGGCCGCGAGCCCCATTTGTTGTCGGGCGTTGTGGGAAATAAGAACAAAGTCCGCCTGCGTTCCGAAAGGAACACCCGGATCACATGTCGTTCCGTTCGCCATGCAGTTGATGTTTCAAGACCAGCGGTGTCTGGGCCAGTGCGAACAGGAAGATCAGCGGCAGAATGCCCCATACCTTGAACGAAACCCACGTTCCGGTGCTGGTCGTGCGCCACACCGCTTCATTGGCGGCAGCCAGCGCAAGAAAGAAAAACGCCCAGCGCACCGTCAGTTTCCGCCAGCCCGTCTCCGTAAGCTCGAAGGCCTGCGCGAAAATATATTTGATGAACAGGCGGTTGAAGGAAAGGCCGGCCAGCAGCAGCGCGCCGAAGAAGGCATAGAGCACGGTCGGCTTCATCTTGATGAAGATGTCGTTGCGCAGATAGAGCGTCAGGCCGCCGAAAACCACCACCAGCACGGCAGTGAACAAGGGCATGGGCGAGAGGCGGCGCTCGATCCACCAGCCGATCGCCAGCGCCGCGAGCACCGCTATCATGAAGGCGGCGGTCGCCCCGAAAATGCCGAAATACTTGAAGCTGGCGAAAAAGATCAGCAGCGGCCCCAGGTCCATGGCCAGGCGAAACAGTTGCTTGTTCATGCGGCACCGACCAGGGCCCGGGCAAAGCCTTCGGCGCCGAAGGGCTGCAAATCATCTTCGCCCTCGCCGACGCCCAGGTAATGCACCGGCAGGCCGAAGCGCGCCGCCAGGGCCACCAGGATGCCGCCCTTGGCGGTGCCATCCAGCTTGGTCATGACAAGGCCGGTCAACGGCACCGCCGCCTGGAAGGCTTCGACCTGGCCGATCGCGTTCTGGCCGGTGGTCGCGTCCAGAACCAGCAGCGCGGCATGCGGCGCCGCCGGATCCAGTTTCCTGATCACCCGGACGATCTTTTCCAGCTCGGCCATCAGGCCGGTCTTGTTCTGCAGGCGCCCCGCCGTGTCGATGATCAGGATGTCGCTGCCGGCGGCCCGCGCCTTTTCCACGGCCTCGAAAGCCAGCCCTGCCGCATCGCCATTGGGTTTGGTGGAAACAAATTGCGCCCCCGCCCGCTCGGCCCAGACACGCAATTGCTCGACTGCCGCGGCCCGGAAGGTATCGCCGGCCGCCAGGGTCACTTTCGCGCCGCCTTTCACCAGCCGGCGCGCGATCTTTCCGATGGTGGTGGTCTTGCCGGTGCCGTTGACGCCCGCCACCAGGATCACGAAGGGCCTTTTGGTCTCATCGATTTCCAGCGGCTTTTCGACCGGCGCCAGCAGCGAGGCGACCTCGCCGGCCAGCACCGCGCGCAATTCGCGGTCCGAGATTTCCGCGTCATAGCGGCCCCTGGCCACCGCTGCGGCCAGCCTGGCGGCGGGGCCGGTGCCCATGTCGGCGGCGATCAGCGCCTCTTCCAATTGCGCCACCGTGGCGGCATCCAGCTTCTTCTTGGTGAAGACGCCCAGAAGGCTGTCGCTGAGGCTGCCTTTCCTGGCAAGGCCGCTGGTCAGCCGCTCGAAGAAAGTGGGCGGCGGCGGGGCTTCTCCGAAAGTCCTCATTGCAGGATGCCTGAAAGCTGCTCGCCGTCGCGCCCGGCGATGACGACATCGGCCAGGCTGCCCGGCGGTATCTCGCCGGTGAAGGCAACGGGGGTGAAACAGGATGTTCTGCCAAGGCCGGCCTTTTCCACCAGCAGGGTTTGGCGGCTGCCGGCCATCGCGTCCAGCCGCGCCATAAGGGCGATCAGGCCCTTTTCGCGCAGGCGCGCGGCGCGTTCCTTGACGAGGGCGCGGTCGAGCTGGGGCATCCGGGCGGCAGGCGTGCCGGGGCGCGGCGAATAGGGAAAAACATGCAGCAGGGTCAGCCCGGCATCATCCACCAGCTTGAGGCTGTTCTCGAACATTCCATCTGTTTCAGTGGGGAAACCGGCGATCAGGTCGGCCCCGAAGGCCGTGCCGGGCCGCAGCCGCCTTACCTCATCGCAGAATGCGATCGTGTCGGCGCGGGTGTGGCGGCGCTTCATGCGCTTGAGGATCATGTCGTCGCCCGACTGGGCGGAAAGATGGAAATGGGGCATCAGCCGATCCTCCTCGGCGATAACGCGCATGAGAGTGGAATCGGCCTCGATGGAATCGATGGATGACAGGCGCAGGCGCTTGATCTCGGGCACCAGCTTGAGGATCTTTGCGGCGAGTTGACCCAGGGTCGGGGCCCCCGGCAGGTCGGCGCCATACGAGGTCAGGTCCACGCCGGTCAGCACGACCTCGGCAAAGCCGTTCTCCGCCAGGCGGCGGGCCTCGGCCACCACCGCCCCCATGGGCACGCTGCGCGAATTGCCCCGGCCATAGGGGATGACGCAGAAGGTGCAGCGATGGTCGCAGCCATTCTGCACCTGCAGGAAGGCGCGGGCGCGGCCCTCGAAATGATCGACCATCTGGCTGGCGGTCTCGCGCACGCTCATGATGTCGTTGACGCGGATTTTTTCCGCGCCGCCCACCCCGAAACCGGCTTTGGCGAAATCGGCATAGGCCTGCGCCGTCAGCTTTTCGGCGTTGCCCAGCACCTGGTCGACCTCGGCCATGGCGGCATAGCCCTGCGGATCGGTCTGGGCGGCGCAACCGGTGACGATGATGCGGCGATGGGGATTTTCGCGCTTGAGCTTGCGGATTGTCTGGCGCGACTGGCGCACCGCCTCGGCCGTCACCGCGCAGGTGTTGACCACCACCGTGCCCTGCAGTTGCGCCTCGCCGGCGCGCAGGCGGATCGCCTCGCTCTCATAGGCGTTCAGGCGGCAACCGAAAGTGACGACCTCGACCGTCATAATCTGTCGATGTCCACATAGCCGCGGAACGGCATGGCGGTGGGACCGGTCATCAGCACATGGCCATCGTCGCGCCATTCGATCGACAGCACCCCGCCGTCCAGCGTGACATCGACCTTGCGATCGGTCAGACCGCGCCGCGCCGCCGCCACCGCCACGGCACAGGCGCCGGTGCCGCAGGCCTGGGTGATGCCGACGCCGCGCTCCCACACCCGCATGCGGATGTTGGCACGGTTCACGACCTGGGCGAATTCCACATTGACGCGGTTGGGGAACAAGGCAAGCGTCTCGATGCGTGGGCCAAGCTGCGCCACCGGCGCCTTTTCCGCGTCGGGCACGAACAGCACGCAATGGGGATTGCCCATCGACACGGCGCTGGCGGACAAGGCGCTGCCGGCCAGGTCGAGCGGGAAGTCGGCGGTGTCGACGGCCTGGGCCAGCGGAATCTTCTGCCAGTTCAGTTCGGCCTCGCCCATGTCCACAGTCACCAGTCCCTTGCCGGCGTCGCTGCAGAACAGCATGCCGCCCTTGCTGGACAGGCGCACACGCGGCAGGCCGCGCTCATCCATCAGGAGGCGTGCCACGCAGCGGGTGGCGTTGCCGCAGCTTTCCGATTCCAATCCATCGGCGTTGTAGAACACCACCGTGGCGTCGGCGGCCGCACCGCCCGGCCGCATCACCACCACCGTGTCGCAGCCGATGCCGCGCCGCCGGTCCGCGATGGCGCGCACCTGCCCTGCGGTCAGCGCCAGGGCACAGTCGCGTGCGTCGAAGACAACGAAATCGTTGCCCAGGCCATGCATTTTCAGGAACGCCGTCATGGGGGCGTTATATGGGGTCGGCGTGCGATTTGCCATTGCCGCCGCGGCGCAAAATTCCCAATCTGTGGCCGAAATCCGGCGGGCCGGCCATGCGCGCGATCCTGTGCCTTGCGTTTCTCCTGCTGGTCACCCTCATGACAGCCTTGGCTGGAGCGCGCCCTGTGACAGATTTATCCCCCGATCCCTATGCCTGGCTGGAGGACACGCATGGGCAAAAGCCTCTGGCGTGGGTGCGGGAACAAAACGCCGTCGCGCTGGGCATGCTCAAGGCCGATCCGCGCTACCAGCGCAATTTCGACATCGCGCTGGCGCTGGCCGATGCGACGGACCGCATCCCTTACGGGAGGCTGCGCCACAGCCATGTCTACAATTTCTGGCAGGATGCGGCGAACCCCAAGGGCCTTTGGCGGCGCACAAGCATCGCCAGCTACCAGACGCCATCGCCGCAATGGGAAACCCTGCTGGATGTCGATGCGTTGGCGAAGGCGGAAGGCGAGAACTGGGTCTACAAGGGGGCCGATTGTTCGCCCGACGAGAGGCGCTGCCTGATCAGCCTGTCGCGCGGCGGCGGTGACGCGGTGGTGACGCGCGAGTTCGATATCGCCAGCCGGTCCTTTGTGACCGGCGGCTTTTTCCTGGCGGAGGCCAAAAGCGGCGCCACCTGGCTGGATGATGACGCGGTGCTGTTCGTCACCGCCGCCGATGGCGCTACCCGGTCGGGCTATGGCCGCATCGTCAAACTGTGGAAGCGCGGCACGCCGCCCGCCGATGCCGCGATCGTGTATGAGGCCGCGGTGGAGGACGTTCTGGCCGCGCCCGAGACCTTTCATGCCAAAGACGGCAACCTGGCAGTGATCGCCCGCGCGGTGAGCTTCTTCGAGACGGAATATTTCGTCCTGGGGGCCGATGAGAAGACCTGGAAGCTGCCGGTGCCGCGCTCGCTGCAGCTTCAGGGTTTCCTGGATGGCAGGCTGATCTTCACCCTGCGCGAGGACTGGCAGGTCCCCGGCGGCCCGGCGCTGGCAAAGGGCGCGCTGGCGGCGCTGGCGCTGGCCGGCACCGATGCGGACCGGCTGGGGGCGGTGACGCTGCTTTATGCGCCGGGGCCGCGCGCCAGCGTGGAGGCCGTGGGCGTGGGCCGGGACCGGCTTTATGCGGCCATCACCGAGAATGTGATCGGTGCGGTGCATGTCTTCGCGCCCGCGGGCAAGGGCTGGGACGAAAAGGTGCTGGACCTGCCGGGGCAGGGCACGGCGGGGATCGTCAGCGTCAATGAATATGGTCCCGAGGCGATGTTCAGCTTCGAGAATTACCTGACGCCGCCGACGGTGTATTTCGCTGCGGGCGACGACGCGCTGAAAGCCGTCAAGGCGCTGCCGGCGCGGTTCGATGCCTCGGGCCTGGTCACCGAGCAGTTCGAGGCGGCCAGCGCCGACGGCACGAAGATTCCCTATTTCGTCACCCGGCCCAGGGACCGCAAAGGCCCCGCGCCGGCGCTGCTTTACGGCTATGGCGGCTTCGAAGTCTCGCTCACCCCGTCCTACAGCGGCACCGTGGGCCGCATCTGGCTGGGGCGGGGCGGCATCTATGTCGTCGCCAATATCCGTGGCGGCGGCGAGTTCGGCCCCGCCTGGCATGACGCCGCCCTGAAAGGAAACCGCCAGCGCGCCTTCGACGATTTCGCCGCCGTCGCCGCCGATCTGGCGCGGCGCGGCCTGACCACGCCCAAGCAGCTTGGCATCATGGGCGGTTCCAATGGCGGGCTGCTGGTCTCCACCGTGATGGTACAGCATCCCGAGCTGCTGGGCGCGGTGGTCTGCCAGGTGCCGCTGATCGACATGATCGCCTATACCCGTATCGGCGCGGGCGCGAGCTGGGTGGGCGAATATGGCGATCCCGCCGATGCGGACGCGCGGGCCTCTATCCTGCGCTACAGCCCGTACCAGAATGTGAAGGCGGAGGGGACATATCCGCCAGTCTTCTTCATCACCGCCACCAGCGACGACCGCGTCTCGCCCGTCCATGCACGCAAGATGGCGGCAAGGATGGAGGAACAGGGCCATGACGTGCTGTTCTACGAGAATACCGATGGCGGCCATGCCGCCGCCGCCGACCACAAGCAGCAGGCCGAGATGACGGCGCTCTCCTTTGTTTACCTGGCCGGGAAACTGGGGCTGCAATAGCGGCAGATCGGACCAATTGCGTGCAATTTTGTCGAAACTTGTGCCCTGTGCGTTGAGCCGGCCTTATGAAATATCCTGGTGGAATGCGGCCCGGCGCAAAGCTGTCGCGCTGAAACGCAACGGGGTATTCAAATGCTGACTCTCATTGGGAAGTTCGCCGCCAACGAGGACGGCGCAACGGCCATCGAATATGGCCTGATCGCCGCGCTTATCGCGGTGGTGATCATCAGCGCCGTCACCGTGGTGGGCACCAGCCTGTCGACCACCTTCACCACTATCTCCAGCAATGTGAAATGATGGCGCCCTTGCCTGCCTGAATTTTTTTACCGGTGCGGGCAAAGGAGGAGCTGGCCGGGCAGGGCGCCGGCCGGCGTTCCTCTGCATCAGCCGCGCTTGGCGCGCCGCTTGGGCGCCGCCGCGGTTTTGGCGGACGATTTCTCGGCCTTGGCCGATTTGGCCGCGGCGGACTGGGCCAGCGACTGGGCCAGCGCTTCGCGCCGGCGTACGGCAGCTTGGGACAGGTCGGGCAGTTTGGGCATCGGCGGGAACTTCCACAGGGTCAGCAGGGCCACGCCACAGCCTAGACCCCCCGTCCCGGGATAACAATCCGCACACGGAATTTTCCCGGCAAATGCGGGAAAATACTGGATTTTTCAGGCCGGCCCCGCGCCCTGTATCCCCAGCCGCACCAGATAGACCGACTGCGACCCGCACATGAACAGCCAGTCCCGCTTGGGTCCGCAGAAACAGACATTGGCACAGGTTTCCGGCAGCCGGATGCGGCCGATCAGCGTGCCGGCCGGGTTCCACACCGTCACGCCCATATAGCCGGGCACCGAGGTCGAGCCCGACCAGACATTGCCCGCCACGTCGACGCGGTGACCGTCGAAACCGCACTTGACGCCGTCCACCATGCCGTCGCTGAAGACACGCTGATTGGCGATCCTGCCTTCCACCACATCGGCGACATCGATGTTGGGTCCCCAGACGAAATAGACCTTGGAATAATCGGGCGAGAAGGCGATGCCGTTGGGCACCAGGCCCGGCCTGCCCTCCAGGATCACATCGATCTTGCCCGACGGATCGACGCGGTAGATCGAGGGCGGCCGCACCTGGTGCTGGGAGCCGATGATGCCGGCGCCGCCATTGCCCAGGCGCGGATTGTTGCGCCCGCCAGGATTCATCGGTCCCGGCCCATCGTCGGGGTGGCCCTCCTGCAGCAGCGAGCCATAGTAGGGATCGGTGAACCAGATACTGCCGTCCTTGTGCACGGCGATGTCGTTGGGCGAGTTCAGCGGCTGGCCGTTGTAATTGTCGGCGACGACGGTCATGGAGCCGTCATGCTCCCAGCGCACCACCCGGCGCAGGAAGTGCTGGGCGCTGATCTGCCGGCCCTGGAAGTCGAACGTGTTGCCGTTGGAATTGAAGCTCTGGCGGCGATAGGGCGTGATCTGCATCGTCTCCCAGATCAGGCGGTACTGCACGTCCCCGGCCACATCCGAAAAGACCAGATACTGGCCCTCGCCCGACCAGGCCGGGCCTTCCGCCCACTGAAAGCCCGTGGCCAGCCGCTTGATGAAGGAATGGCCCACAAAGATGTTGGCGCCGGGATCGATCGCCAGAATGTCCGGGTCGGGATAGATGGTGGGCGGCGCGTTCGGCCCGAAATCGCGGCCGTTCAGCACCGACACGATGGGCGCCAGTTGTTTTTCGGCGGCACAGGCGGTGGCCGGCGCCAGGCCGGCGACCCCTGCCAGCACGGCGCGGCGCGACAGGTTGAAAGTCATGGATGCCCTCCCAGCATTGCGACTTCGTGAGGAAGGGGAACCCGCCCAAGCGGACCTGTCAATCCGGTCCCAACTCGCCCTACACGCCCGGACGGTCCACCCGGCTGACGCCGGGCAGCGTCCGCAGGATGTGTTCGATCTCCTCCACCTCCCGCGGCGCCAGCCGGGTGAGGGTGATGGAGATGCTCTCCAGGCCTTCGGTGTCGCTGGGCCGGGCGACATAGCGGACGATGCGCCGGGCGCGGTAGCCCAGGGCCGCTTCCAGGGCGGCGAGGGACAACTCGCCCGGCCGTGTCTCCAGAAGCAGCTCATGGCTGCGGTGCCGCTGCTGGAACCGTTCCTCGATCGGCTTGATGCCCGCCAGGATGATCATGATGATCGCGGTGGCGGCGAGGGCCTCGGCATAGAGCCCCCCGCCCACCGCAAGGCCTATGGCCGCCACCGACCACAGGCTGGCCGCGGTGGTCAGGCCGCGCACCACCTCGCCGCGCAGCAGGATGGTGCCCGCGCCCAGAAAACCGATGCCGGAAACCACCTGGGCGGCGATGCGGGACGGGTCGAGGATGACCGCCTTCGTCCCCAGAATATCGGCGAAGCCGAAGGCGGAGACGATCATGAACAGGCAGGCGCCCACACAGACCAGCATGTGGGTGCGCAGGCCCGGCGCCCAGACCAGCTTTTCCCGATCGATGCCGATGATGCTGCCCAGAAGGGCGGCGATCACCAGCCGCAGGATCAGATTCCAGTCCAGTGCGGTCATGATCCACCCATGACCTTCGACGCGCCCGCGTGAAGTCTAGGGCAGGGAGCGCGGATCGCCAACAGCTGCCCGGGGAGCGACTCAGTCGGGCGATGCCGGCCCGTCGCTTGTGCTCCGGGCGTTCGTCGCTTTCGCAGGTCCACCGGACCTGCTCACGCGGCAGTCGCCGCGCCGCTCCTCACCCTATCGGTGCATCGCCGGCTCAGCCGGGCGATGCACCTTGGATATTGACCCGCAGCATGTAGATAGACTGGGTCGCAGTCATGAACAGCCAGTCGCGCTTGGGCCCGGCGAAGCAGAGATTGGCGCAGACTTCCGGCAGGCGGATGCGGCCGATCAGCTTGCCGGCCGGATTCCACACCGTGACGCCGGAATAGCCCAGCGTCGAGGTTGAGCCCGCCCAGATGTTGCCCAGCCGGTCGGCGCGCATGCCGTCCGGCCCGCACTTGATGCCGTCGACCATGCAGTCGGTGAAGACGCGCAGGTTGGCGATACCCTTGCCCTGCACATCCGCCACCCAGATGGCGCCGCCGCGCACGATGTAGACCTTCTTGTAATCGGGCGAGAAGCAGATGCCGTTGGGCCACATGCCGTTCTCTTCGGGCACCACCACCGACAGGCTGCCGCTGGGGTCCCAGCGATAGACGTTGCGGGGCAGCACCTGGCGGGTGGCGCCGATGATGCCGGTGCCGCCCACGCCCACATTGGGATCGAAGCGGCCGTCGGCATTCAGGGGGCCACCCGCCTCGTCGGGATGGCCTTCGGAAAGCTGTCCGCCATAGGGCGGGTCGGTGAACCAGACCGAGCCGTCGGGGTGGGGCGCCAGGTCGTTGGGCGAGTTGAGCGGCTTGCCCTCGAAACTGTCGGCCAGCACCTTGAGCGAGCCGTCATGCTCCCAGCGCACGACGCGGCGCAGGAAGTCCTGGCACGAGACCTGGCGGCCCTCGAAATCGAAGGTGTTGCCGTTGGAATTGTAGGAGGGATCGCGGAAGGCGGAGAATTGCCTGGTCTCCCACACATAGCGGTATTGGGTGTTGCCCTTCACGTCGCTGAACAGCGCATAATTGCCGGCGGCGCACCAGGCGGGGCCTTCCGCCCACTGAAAGCCGGTCTTCACGCGGTGGATCATCGCCTGGCCTATGATCAGTCCGCCAAAGGATTTGTCGATCACCAGCACGTCGGGATCGGGATTCATCAGCGGCGGCGCATGGGGGCCGAAGTCGCGCGGCGGATTGGAGATGACCGAGGGCCAGGTGCCCGTTTGCGGCTTGTCGGCGGCAAAGGCGCTCAGGCCGGGAATGGTGACGGCGGCGCCGGCGATCATGCCGCGGCGGGACAGATGGGACATCGGGCTCTCCTCTTTGTTTTGTGTGCGCTAACATTGCCCTGCTGGATCAACCCGGGGAAGCCCCCTGTATGTTGACCCGCAACATGTAGATCGACTGGGTGGCGCACATGAACAGATGGTCACGCTTGGGCCCGGCGAAGCAGAGATTGGCGCAGGGCTCGGGCAGGCGAATGCGCCCGATCAGCTTGCCGGCGGGATTCCACACCGTCACGCCGGCATAGCCCAGCACCGAGGCCGAGCTGGCCCAGATATTGCCCGCCCGGTCGGCGCGCATGCCGTCGGGGCCGCAGCGCACCCCATCCACCATGCAGTCGGTGAAGAGGCGCAGGTTCGCCACGCGCGTGCCCTGGATGTCGCCGATGAAGATGCGCCCGCCGCGAATGATGTAGAACCTGGTGTAGTCGGGCGAGAAGCACAGGCCGTTGGGCGCGAAGCCTTCTTCATACGGGATCGCCACCTCGACGCGACCCGACGGATCGACGCGATAGACATTCATCGGCAGTTGCTGGTGCAGGCTGCCGGCCTTCTGGATGCCGACGCCGGTGTTGCCGATATGGGGGTCGCGTATCCCGTTCGGGTTCATCGGCCCGGCGCCGTCGTCGGGATGGCCCTCGGCCAGGTTGCCGCCGAACTGTGGGTCGGTGAACCAGACGCTGCCGTCCTTGTGCGGGGCCACGTCATTGGGCGAGTTCAATGGCTTGCCGTCATAGCTGTCGGCGACGATGCTCATCGAGCCGTCGGCTTCCCAGCGCACCACGCGGCGGAAGAAATCCTGGGTCGAGATCTGCCGGCCCTGGAAGTCGAAGGTGTTGCCGTTGGTGGAGAAGGAGGGCTTCCTGAATTCGCTGACCGCGCCGGTCTCCCAGATGTAGCGATAGAGCGTGTCGTTCTTGACATCGCTGAAGATGGCGAACTGGCCGAGGCTGGACCAGGCCGGGCCCTCCGCCAGATGCAGGCCGGTGTGCAGGCGGCGGATCACCTCCTGGCCGATCAGAAGCTGGCCGAAGGACGGATCGACACGAATCACATCGGGGTCGGGGCTGAAGGCGGGCTGGGCGCCCGGACCATACTGGCGCGGCGGATCGCTGATGACCGAGCGCGGGGTCCCGAGCATCTTGTTCTGGGCGAAAGCGGCGGCAGGTATCAGGCTGGCGCCGCCGGCCAGCGCCAGGCGGCGGTTCAGGTCGCTCATATGTCCCCTCCGAACTGTTTGCGGCAGCATCCGAATCCGGTTTCGGTCTGTCAAATCCCGGTGGCGTGCGCCCGCTATTGCCGGCCCGGCCGGACCGCAAGCGTCAAAATTGACATTCTCCTTCGATACGGCCTAAAACCCGGCTGTTTCCCGGAAAGCCGCCATGACTTTCCGGTCCCCCGCCCAGCGCGGGGGATCGCCCCCAGGCAGCGCGTTGCGCCCCCTGGGGCGAAACCACTTGGTTTCGACCCAGACAAGGGGCGCAACCACACTGATGAGTGCGCCCCCTGGGGCGCAAGTGCTTGGAGCTGTAGAATATGTTTGAATCCTTGCAGTCCCGCCTGACCGGCGTCTTCGACAAGCTTCGCGGCCGTGGCGCCCTCAGCGAAGCCGATGTCGATGCCGCCCTGGGCGAGGTGCGTACCGCGCTGGTGGAGGCCGATGTCGCCCTGCCGGTGGTCAAGGATTTCATCGACAAGGTGCGCCCGCGCGCCGTGGGCGAAAGCGTCATCCGCTCGGTCACGCCCGGCCAGCAGGTCGTCAAGATCGTCCATGACGTGCTTGTTGAAACGCTGGGCGAGGAAAATGCCGCGCTGTCGCTTGGCGCACCGCCCGCGCCGGTGCTGATGGTCGGCCTGCAGGGTTCGGGCAAGACCACCACCAGCGCCAAGCTGGCGCTGATGTTGCAGACAAAAGAAAAGAAGCGGGTGCTGATGGCCTCGCTGGACACCACCCGTCCCGCCGCGATGGAGCAGCTCAAGGTATTGGGCGAGCAGGCGGGTGTCGCCACCCTTCCGATCGTCGCGGGCCAGGGGCCGCTGGACATCGCCCGGCGCGCCATGGCCAGCGCCAAGGTCGGCGGCTATGACGCGGTGATCCTGGACACCGCCGGCCGCCAGCATGTCGACGAGCAGTTGATGGGCGAGGTCGCCGCCGTGAAGGCGCTGGTCAGCCCGCATGAGACGCTGCTGGTCGCCGACAGCCTGACCGGCCAGGACGCGGTCAACATCGCCAAGTCGTTCAACGAGCGGGTGCAGATCAGCGGTATCATCCTGACGCGCGTCGATGGCGATGCGCGCGGCGGCGCGGCGCTGTCGATGCGCTCAGTCACCGGCGCGCCGATCAAATTCCTGGGCGCCGGCGAAAAGCTGGATGCGTTGGAGCCCTTCTTCCCCGCCCGCGTCGCCGGCCGCATCCTGGACATGGGCGATGTCGTCTCGCTGGTCGAGAAGGCGGCCGAGACGCTGGACAAGCAGGAGGCGGAGAAGATCGCCGCCAAGATGAAGAAAGGTCAGTTCGACATGAACGACCTGGCTTCGCAGCTCAACCAGATGAAGAAGCTGGGCGGCATGAAGGGCGTGCTGGGCATGCTGCCGGGCGTGGGCAAGATCAAGGGCCAGCTCGAGGCGGCGGGGCTCGACGACAAGATCCTCACCCGCCAGGAAGCCATCATCCAGTCGATGACCCGCAAGGAGCGCACCGATCCCGACATCATCAACGGCTCGCGCAGGAAGCGTATCGCCGCGGGCGCCGGGGTGGAGGTCAGCGAGGTCAACAAGCTTTTGAAGATGCACCGCCAGATGGCGGACATGATGAAGAAGATGGGCAAGGGCGGGCGCATGCCGCAATTGCCGCCGGGCATGGGCGGCCCCGGAATGGGAGGAATGTTCGGCGGCGGCATGCCGCCGGGATTCCGTCGCTAGTTTTCACGTTTTCAACCGAACCACTGAAGGAAAATAGAAATGGCTCTGCGTATTCGTCTTGCCCGCGGCGGCACCAAGAAGCGTCCGCACTACAATATCGTGATCTCGGACTCGCGCAGCCCGCGCGATGGCCGCTTCATCGAGAAGATCGGCTTCTACAATCCGCTGCTGCCGTCGGATCATGCCGACCGCATCAAGCTGGACCTGGAAAAGGCCAAGGCCTGGGTGGCCAAGGGCGCCGTCGCCACCGATCGCGTCAACAAGTGGCTGGCCGATGCCGGCGTCACCAAGAAGCGCGTGCACAACAACCCGCAGAAGGCCCAGCCCAGGAAGAAGGCGCAGGAGCGTGCCGCCGCTGCCGCCAAGGCCGCGGAAGAAGCCGCAGCCTAGTGGGCAGGGACGTCCTGCTGGCCGCCGTCATCGGCGCGCAAGGACTGAAGGGCGAGGTGAAGGTCAAGGCTTTCACCGAAACGCCCGAGGCGCTGGCGCGTTATGGCGCCCTGCACGACGCCAAGGGCAACCGGTTCGAGATCACCGCCTGCCGTCCGGCAAAGGACGGCGAGGCGGTGATTGCGTTTGCGGGGATCGCCGACCGCGATGCCGCCGAGGCGCTGAAGGGCACGCAGCTTTTCGTGCCGCGCGAGGCGCTGCCTCCGACACAGGAAGATGAGTTCTATCATGCCGATCTGATCGGGCTGGAAGCCTATGACAGCGAAGGCCGGCTGGCGGGTACGGTCGGCGCCATCCACAATTTCGGCGCCGGCGACGTGATCGAACTGGTGCGCGATGACGGAGATAGCGTCCACCTGGCCTTTACTCGTGAAACGGTGCCGGTGATCGACATCGCCGGCGGACGCATCACGGTGGCGGTGCCGGAAGACGATGAAGACGGGGGCGCGCACCCACATGTGGAATAGCTGGTCGGCCACCGTCCTCACGCTGTTCCCGGAGATGTTTCCCGGACCATTGGGCATCTCGCTGCTGGGCAAGGGGCTGGAGAAAAAGATCTGGTCGCTGGACGTGCGCGACATCCGCGAGCACGGCATCGGCAGGCATCGCACCGTCGATGAGACGCCGGCCGGCGGCGGGCCTGGGATGGTGATGCGGGCCGATGTCGCCTGTGCCGCGATCGATGCGGTCGAGCGCGCCGGCCGGCCGCTGATCTATCTGTCGCCGCGCGGCGCGCCGCTGACGCAAAGCCGGATAGTCGAGCTGGCGGCCGGGCCGGGCGCCGTTCTGTTCTGCGGGCGGTTCGAGGGGCTGGACCAGCGCGCCATCGAGGCGCGGGGCATGGAGGAAATCTCGCTGGGCGATTTCGTGCTGGCGGGGGGCGAGATCGCCGCCATGGCCTTGATCGAGGCGACGGTGCGGCTGATCCCTGGCGTGCTGGGAACCCACGCTTCCACTGCTGACGAAAGTTTTTCGGCGGGGTTATTGGAATATCCCCACTATACCCGCCCCCAGGACTTCGAGGGGATGGCGATCCCCGATGTCCTAAACCAAGGAAATCATTCGGAAATCGCCCGGTTTCGGCTGGGGCGGGCGGAAGCATTGACCCAACAGCGCCGCCCCGATCTTTGGGCGCTTTATCGAAAGACCCGAAAGCCCCTTTGAAATCAGCATTGCCTGGGCTATACGGCGCGGCTCAATCCGCACTTTTCCCGCACGGAGACTGAAAGATGAATCTTTTGCAGACGCTCGAAGCCGAGCAGATGGCGGCCGTGCGGGCCAAGCCGCTTCCTCCGTTCCGCCCCGGCGACACGCTGCGGGTCAGCGTCAAGGTGGTGGACGTCAGCTTTGACGAGAAGACCAAACAGAACAAGGTCCGTGAGCGCCTGCAGGCTTTCGAAGGCGTATGCATCGCCCGCCAGGGCGCGGGCCTGAACGAGAGTTTCACCGTGCGCAAGCTCTCTTATGGCGAAGGGGTGGAGCGCGTCTTTCCGATCTATTCGCCGCTTGTCGATTCTGTCGCCGTGGTCCGCAAGGGCAAGGTGCGCCGCGCCAAGCTGTATTATCTGCGCGGACGCACGGGCAAGTCGGCGCGCATCACCGAACGTACGGACAGCAACCCCACCGAAGGCGGCGCCGCCTGACCGGCTGGCAAGCTTGACAAAGTTTCACGGGCCGCCTTGTGCGGCCCGTTTGCTTTTCGGGACAGGCGAAAACGGCGGAAAATATGGGTTTTTGAGGCTTCCGTGGCGCGGGGCCGCCCCCATATGTTGAAAAAGCCCCTATTTATGGCGTTTTTTGTCCGCCGTCCCGCTTCATATTGCGGGAAATGCCGTAAAATGGGGCTTATCGTTGATTCGCAAAAGGGGACCCCCCATGGCAACCAAAGCTGCCGCCAAGACTGAAACCATCTCCACCCGTCAGCTCGCCGGCCAGCTGGCCGAAAAGCACGAGCTCTCCCAGAAGGCCGCCAACGCCATCATGGAAGACCTGATTACCAATGTGACCAAGCACCTGAAGAAGGGCGCGCGCATTCGTCTGAATGGCCTGGGCATCCTGCAGGTCAAGAAGCGCGCCGCGCGCATGGGCCGCAATCCCGCCACGGGCGAAGCCATCAAGATCAAGGCATCCAAGAAGGTCGCCTTCCGCGCTTCCAAGGAATTGAAGGAAGCGATCTAGTCCGATCCGCATCGCGTCAAGGGCCGGGCTGAACAGGCCCGGCCCTTTTTCATTGGAGCGCCTTGGACGCCGCTTTTTTTGGAAATTTTCCCACACTGGTGCGTTGGCGAAAAATGGCGTTCTGGAACGGCATGACGGACAGGCTGCAAGGCTGGCTGCCAGTTTGGCTGGTTGCGTGCATTGTCTTTGTCATCATTGTTGCCGCCGGCTTCACCGCTCAGCGGGTTTTGACGGCGTGGCTGAAGCGGCGCCCCGCCGGCTGGCATCCGATGCTGCAAAGCGCCCTCGCGCGCACAAGACGGCTCGGCCGCTATGCCATCGTGCTGTTCGCGCTGGTGCTGGCGATCCCGCTGGTGCCGCTGTCGCGCGAAGCAGAACTCAGCGTTCATCACGTCTTCATTGCGCTGTTCATCGTGCTTCTGGGCTGGATCGCGATGGTCGTGGCCAATCTCTTCATCGACCGCTATGTGCACGGCCTGCAACTGGATGCGGCCGACAATCTGATGGCGCGCAAGGCCGCCACCCAGATGCGCATCTTCCGCCAGGCCACCAACGTCTTCCTGGTGCTGCTGACCGCGGCCTTCGCGCTGATGAGCTTCGACGGAGTGCGCCAATTCGGCGTTTCGCTCTTCGCCTCGGCCGGCGTGGCCGGCATCGTGGCGGGCCTGGCTGCGCGGCCGATGCTGGAGAATCTGATCGCCGGCGTGCAGCTTGCGCTGACCCAGCCGATCCGGGTGGAGGACGCGGTGGTCATCGCCGGCGAATGGGGCTGGGTGGAGGAGATCAACTCCACCTATATCGTGGTCCGCATATGGGACTGGCGGCGCCTTGTCGTTCCCCTGTCCTACCTGTTCGCCAATCCCTTCACCAACTGGACGCGGTCGTCGGCCTCGCTGATCGGCACCGTCTATGTCTATGCGGACTATACGCTGCCGATGGATCAGATACGCGCCGCCGCCACCGACATCGTCAAGGCGTCGCGGTTGTGGGACGGCCAGGTCGTCAATGTCCAGGTCTCCGACGCCAAGGAGCAGGTGATGGAAGTGCGTGTGCTGTGCAGCGCCGCCGACTCCCCCAAGGCCTGGGACCTGCGCTGCGAGGTGCGCGAGAAGCTGATCGCCTATATCCGCGACAACTTCCCCGAAAGCCTGCCGCGTCAGCGCCGTCAGGATTTCCGCCTGCACGAGGAAGGGGGCGGCGAGCGGGCCCTGCCGGAGTCGCGCCGCCCGGTGTAAGCGCCGCCCTTCATGGCATGTCGGTCAGGACGATGTGTCCGCTTGCGGCCATCCGCCCCAGGGGCTAGGTAGCCACATATTTTTCCCGGAAAAAAAGGACATCCCCCATGGCGCGCAAGAAAATTGCTCTTATCGGCGGCGGACAGATCGGCGGCACGCTGGCCCATCTGGCGGTGCTCAAGGAACTGGGCGACGTGGTGATCTTCGACATCGCCGAGGGCCTGCCCCAGGGCAAGGCGCTGGACCTGTCGCAGTCCGGGCCGGTCGATGGCTTCAACGCCACGCTGAAGGGCACCAACGCCTATGCCGACATCGCCGGCGCCGATGTGGTGATCGTCACCGCCGGGGTGCCGCGCAAGCCCGGCATGAGCCGCGACGACCTGCTCGGCATCAATCTCAAGGTGATGGCCGCGGTGGGCGAGGGCATTCGCGCCAACTGCCCGAACGCCTTCGTGATCTGCATCACCAACCCGCTGGACGCGATGGTGTGGGCGCTGCAGAAGTTTTCCGGCGTGCCGCATGAGAAGATCGTCGGCATGGCCGGCGTGCTGGACAGCGCGCGCTTCCGCCACTTCCTGGCGGAGGAGATGGGCGTGTCGGTGGAAGACGTTTCGGCTTTCGTGCTTGGCGGCCATGGCGACACGATGGTGCCGATGCCGCGCTTCTCCACTGTCGCGGGCATCGCGCTGCCGGAGCTGGTGAAGATGGGCTGGATCACGCAGGACCGGCTGGACGCGATCGTCGAGCGCACCCGCAATGGCGGCGCGGAGATCGTCGGCCTGCTCAAGACGGGATCGGCCTATTACGCGCCCGCCACCAGCGCCATCGCGATGGCGGAAAGCTATCTCAAGGACCAGAAGCGCGTGCTGCCCTGCGCGGTGCATGTCAACGGGCCTTATGGCATCAAGGGCCTCTATGTCGGCCTGCCGGTGGTGATCGGAGAGAAAGGCATCGAGCGCATCGTGGAATTGAACCTGACCGCCGAAGAAAAGGCGGGGCTGGAAAAATCGGCCGGCGCCGTCAGCGGACTGATCGAAGCCTGCAAGAAGCTGGAACCCAAGCTGGCTTGATTTCGCTTCATACGCATCCCAAATGGCGGTGGCGGTCCCGATGGGGCCGCCACTTGCTTTTGCACGGACGGGAACAGGATGCACGGCGGGAACCGGCAGGGAATGGGCTTCATGCTGCTTGCGGCGGCGCTGGTCTTGTGCGCCGGCGTGCCAGCATCGGCCGCCCCCGGCGCGGCAAGTCTTGAAATCCACGTCCGCAACGTCTCGCCCAAAGGCGGCATCATGCGGCTGGGGCTTTACGATGCCGCCGGTTATCCCGAAGACAAGGCGCCCGTCGCCTCGGCCGACGTTGCGGCCGTGCGCGGCGAAACCGTCATCACCCTGAAGAATCTGGAGCCCGGCACCTATGCCATCGAGGCGTACCAGGACGTCAATTCCAACGACCGCATGGACACGAGCTGGATCGGCCTGCCGCTGGAGCCTTACGGCTTTTCCCGCGATGGCCGCCCCATCCTGTCAAAGCCCGGCTTCGATCGTGTGAAGTTCACGCTGACGCCGGGCCGCAATACACAGGTCCTGCATCTGCAGAATTCCGACTGGCGCGGCGAATAGCCGGAAAAAGGAGCCGCGCCGGGAAAATCTTGTCGCCACCGCTTGCCGCCATGCTAATCAGCGCAGCACATGAGCGACACGCCGACCCTCTATCGCCGCCGCGACCTCAATCTTTTCGTCACCTCCCGTTTCATCTCCACTGTCGCCGTACAGGTCCAGTCGGTGGCGATCGGCTGGCAAATCTACGACATGGAGCGCACGCCCCTGGCTCTGGGGCTGGTCGGGCTGTGCCAGTTCGTTCCCATGTTCCTGCTGACGCTGCCGGCCGGCGACATCACCGACCGCTTCAACCAGCGCCGCGTCTATGCCCTGGCGGCGGGCCTGCAGGCCTGTTGCAGTGCGCTGTTTCTGGCCTTGAGTCTTTATTCGCCGCACACCGCCTGGCCCTTCTATCTGGTGCTGGTCCTGTTCGGCGCGGCGCGCGGCTTTTCCGGCCCGTCCGGGTCCTCGTTGCTGCCGTTCCTGGTCGCGCCGCAGCAGCTTACGCGCGCCATCGCTTTTTCCTCATCGGTCTTCACCACAGCGGTCATATCGGGGCCGGCGCTTGGCGGCTTTCTGTATGCGCTGGGACCGGTGGCGGTCTATTCCCTCTGTATCGCCGGCTTCCTCGGCGCCGCATCGATCGTCGCCGGGCTGGGCGGGCGGCGCTACAAGCCCCAGCCTTCGCGACACTCGCGTTTCGAGCGGGTTGCCGAAGGCGTGCGCTATGTGCGCTCGCGGCCCGTGGTGCTGGGGGCCATCAGCCTGGATCTGTTCGCCGTGTTGCTGGGCGGCGCCACGGCGCTTCTGCCCGTCTATGCCCGCGACATCCTGCATGTGGGCCCGGTGGGATTGGGCTTTCTGCGCAGCGCCCCCGCGACGGGCGCCTTCGTCATGGCCTTCTATCTGACTCACTGGCCGATCCGCGATCATGTCGGCGCCAAGATGTTCGCCGCCGTGGCGATATTCGGCATCGCCACCATCGTCTTCGGCCTGTCGGTCTGGTTTCCGCTTTCGCTGGCCGCGCTGTTCGTGCTGGGCGCTTCCGACATGGTCAGCGTCAATATCCGCAGCAGCCTGATCCAACTGTCCACGCCCGACGCCATGCGCGGCCGCGTCTCGGCGGTGTCGATGCTGTTCATCGGCGCCTCCAACGAGCTGGGCGAATTCGAATCCGGCACCACGGCGGCGCTGTTCGGCACCGTGCCGGCCGTGGTTCTTGGCGGGCTGGGCACGCTGGCGGTGGCGCTGGCATGGATGAAGCTGTTCCGGCCGCTGCACCGCGTCAACAGCTTCAGCGACGTGACGGTGCCGCTTTAGAAGTTGTAGCTCAGGTGCACCATGCCCCCGTCCGGCTGGACCATGGCGTCATAATTGAGGCCGCGCGGGTGATAGCGCGTGGTGAATATCTGGCTGGAGATGATCGCCAGCCCCGCGCTGGCCGCGACGTCGTACCAGTGGTGCTGTCTGGCATCGACGCGGCTCCAGCCCACATAGGTCGCCGCCGCCACGGCCGGAACGCCATACTGCCAGCCATAGCGGTCCCACATGAAGACGGCAGGCGCGAAAGCCAGCGCCGCGGTGTCCGAGGGAAAGGATTTGTAGTCGCTGCCGTCAGGCCGCCTCTCGCGCACGAACTGTTTGAGGCCATAGGCGGTGCCCACCGTCAGCAGCGTGTCCACGGTCATCTGGGCAAAGCCGGTCTTGTCGCCCTCATAGATGGAAAAGCCGCCCGCCAGCAGCGGCAGGGCGATTGCGACCGCCGTGCCGGCGGATTCGTTCGACAGCGCCCGCGCCGGCATGCAGGGCATGACGACAAGCAGGCCGGCGGCGCAGGCAGCGGTCAGGCGCATGACGTCATCCTTTGTGGTCGGTCTTTCTAACGGTCCTTGCGGCGGGGAAAAAGTGCGAACGACTCGCGTGCCCGCCGGCTATGCCTTGACGTAGACATCCACCCGATCCGAAGGCCCCGTGTCGGCGCCGCCCATGGCGCGCACGTCGATGCGCCCGGGTTCCACGCCGTCGTCGATCAGCGCCTGGCGGATCGCCAGCGCCCGCTTCAGCGACAGGCGGCGGGCATCCGATCCCTTGTCGCCGCGCGCGCCGCCGAAGGCCTGAAGCTCGATGCGCGACGATGGCCGGGTCATGGCGGCGTTCAGGTCGCCTGCGAGGTAGCGGATCTGGTCCTGGGCCGATTCCATTGGCTCGGTGGCGTCCTTGGCGAACAGGATCACGCTGCGCCGCGCCGGGCCCCCGGATGCCGGTTCAGACGCAGACTGGGGCGGCGGACTGGCCTTGGCCGTCCGGGCGGGCGGGGCGGCGCTGGACTGCTTTTGCGGCGGGGGGGACGGCTTGGTGGGGTGCAAGGTCAGCGCCGGCCCGCCGAACAGGTTGCCCGGATTGGCGAGGCTGCTGGTATAGCCGCCGGAGCGGGCCGGCGCGCTGCGGGGCGCTTCGGCTACCTTGGGGGCGGGCTTGGGGGCAGGCTTGGCCGCAGGCGCGGATTCTTCAGGTTTCGGCTGGGCTTTTGGCGTGGCGGGGGTGGTCGCAACCCGTACCGGGCGCCGCTTGGACGGCATGTGCAGATGTATCGGCCCGGTTTTCTGGCCCGGTTGCAGCAGGTGGGGAACCACCCGCATATAGTCCCCGCCCGGATAGAGCAGAACCCGGCCGGCCGCCGCCTGCGGATTGACGATCACATCGCCCGCCGGCTGGGCCGTGGCTGGGCCGCAGGCAAGCGCCGACAGGCCCGCCAGGGCCGTCATCATGCACAAAAACAACGCCGAGGAACGCATCTGTCCGCCGCCTGCCTGGAATGCCCACATATAGCCCGGTCCGCAGCCTAGCGCCAATCTAACGCTTTGCAATATCAGCCGAATGCCGCAAGTTTCGTCCCGCCGAGCCGGGAGAAACGCCGATGAAAACCAGAGCCGCTATCGCCTACGAAGCCGCAAAGCCCCTGGTGATCGAGGAGGTGGACCTGGAGGGGCCCCGCGCCGGCGAGGTGTTGGTCGAGATCAAGGCCACCGGCGTCTGCCACACCGACGAATTCACCCGCTCCGGCGCCGATCCCGAGGGCCTGTTCCCGGTGATCTTCGGCCATGAGGGTGCCGGCATCGTGCGCGAGGTGGGGGCCGGCGTCACCTCCCTGAAGCCGGGCGACCATGTCATCCCGCTCTACACCCCCGAATGCCGCCAGTGCAAAAGCTGCACCTCGCACAAGACCAATCTGTGCACCGCCATCCGCTCCACCCAGGGGCAGGGGGTGATGCCGGACGGCACCAGCCGGTTCAGCATCGGCGGCCGGAAGATTCATCACTATATGGGCTGCTCGACCTTCGCCAACCACACCGTGCTGCCCGAGATCGCCTTGGCGAAGATCCGCGAGGACGCCCCCTTCGACAAGGTCTGCTATATCGGCTGCGGCGTCACCACCGGTATCGGCGCGGTGATCAGGACCGCCAAGGTCGAACCCGGGGCCAATGTCGTGGTGTTCGGGCTGGGCGGCATCGGCCTGAACGTGATCCAGGGCGCGCGGATCGCGGGCGCGGCCATGATCGTGGGCGTGGACATCAACCCATTGCGCGAGGACTTGGCCCGCCAGTTCGGCATGACGCATTTCGTCAACCCGAAGGAGGTCAAGGGCGACCTGGTGCCCCACCTGGTCGAGCTGACCAAAGGCGGCGCCGACTACAGCTTCGAGTGCGTGGGCAATGTCGAGCTGATGCGCCAGGCGCTGGAATGCTGCCATCGCGGCTGGGGCGAAAGCATCATCATCGGCGTGGCCGGATCGGGGCAGGAGATCAGGACCCGTCCCTTCCAGCTTGTCACCGGCCGGGTGTGGAAAGGCACTGCCTTTGGCGGCGTGCGCGGCCGCACCGAAGTGCCGCAGATCGTGGACTGGTACATGGACGGCAAGATCAGCATCGACCCCCTGATCACCCACAAGCTGCCGCTGGAACGCATCAACGAGGCCTTCGACCTGATGCATTCGGGCGAAAGCATCCGCACGGTGGTCGAATTCTGAGGCGCGCGGTTCCCACGGCAGCTGGATTTGCCCTTTCGGACTCCCGCTCGAATTTGCTATTCCCCCGCCATGACGGACAACCGAACAGGTGGCTCTTCGGAGACCCGCCGCAAGCGGCTATTGTTTCGCGCCCAGCGGCGCGGCTTCAAGGAAGTGGACCTGATTTTCGGCGCCTATGCCGATGCCCATCTGGCGGGGCTGGATGAAACCGGCCTGGACCAGTTCGAGGCGCTGCTGACCGCCCCAGACCAGGACGTCTATGCCTGGCTGCGTGGCGCGGCTCCCGTGCCGGCCGTGCATGACAATACGGTGTTCGCGGGCCTGCAAAGCTTCTGCGGCCGCAAGGATCCGAACTGGAAGACGTGAGTGGATCGTCTTGATTATATCGCCCGCCAGCCGGGGCGGCTGACCGTCACCGGCGCGCCGCATGGCTATGATGCCTGGCTGGCGGCTGAGGCCCTGCGCCGCCGCGCCAAAGCCGGCGACAGAGGACCGGTGCTGTTTGTGGCGCTGGACGATGCCGAGGCCGATGCGGCCTGCCGCGCCATCGCCTTTTTCGCGCCGTCGATGACGGTTCTGGATTTTCCCGCCTGGGATTGCCTGCCTTACGACCGGGCCTCGCCCAAGCCCGACATCGAGAGCCGCCGCCTGGCGACGCTGGCGGCATTGGCGCGCGATCCCGATGCGTCCGCCGTCATCGTCACCACCGTCAATGCGGTGTTGCAGCGGGTGCCGCCGAAATCCGCCATCGCCGCCGCCAGCTTCGCGGCCAGGAACGGAGGGGAGGTGGACCGCGAGGCGCTGGTCGCCTTCCTGTCCGGCAACGGTTATGTGCGCGCCGGCACGGTGCGCGAGCCGGGCGATTTCGCCCTGCGCGGCGGCATTGTCGATCTGTGGCCGCCAGGGGAAACGCAGCCGCTCAGGCTGGACTTCTTCGGCCCGACCCTTGACGCCATCCGCCGCTTCGACGCCGAAACCCAGCTTTCGGAAAAGACGCCGGTTTCCGAAATCCTTTTGCTGCCCGCCAGCGAAGCGCCGCTGAGCCCCGGGGCCATCAGCCGCTTCCGCGCGGGCTATGTCGCCCAGTTCGGCGCGGCGGGCGACGACCCGCTGTATGAAAGCGTCAGCGCCGGGCGCAAGACCATCGGCATGGAACACTGGCTGCCGCTGTTCTACGACCATCTCGATACACTGTTCGACTACCTGCCGCGTTGTCTGGTGCTGTTGGCGCATCAGGCCGAAGAAGCCAAGACCGCACGGCTGGAGCTGGTGCGCGACTATTACGAAACGCGCGAGCAGTTCTTGATCCAGCGCTCGGATTCCGGGAGCGCCGGCGAGAGCCGGAGCGACCCCAAAATAAAAGCGCCGCCATACAAGCCGCTGAAGCCCGACGCGCTGTACCTGACAGATGCCGACTGGCAGGCGGCGCTGTCGCGCAACATCGTGCGGGCACTCTCGCCGTTCCAGGCGCCGCAATCCACCGGCAGTGTCGATGCCGGCGGCCGCCAGGGGCGCGATTTCGCCCCTGAACGGCAAGGCGGCAACCGCAATGTCTTCCAGGCCGCCGGCGATCATTTGAAGGCGCTGCGGGCCGCCGGCAAGCGCATCGTCGTGGCAAGCTGGACCGACGGCAGCGCCGAACGCATGGGCGGCGTGCTGTCGGATCACGGTGTCACACCGATCCGCAAGGTGGCGGATTGGCCCGAGGCGCTCAAGCTGGACACGTCCGCCTTCGCCATCGCCTGCCTGGGCCTGGAGCGCGGCTTCGAAGGCCCCGACTTCGCCATCCTGGCCGAACAGGACATCCTGGGCGACCGCATGGTGCGCGCCCAGACCCGCGCGCGCCGGGCGCAGAATTTCATCGCCGAGGCCTCGTCGCTGGCGCCGGGCGACCTGGTCACCCATATCGAGCATGGCGTGGGCCGCTATCTGGGCCTGAAAGCCATCGACGCGCTGGGCGCGCCGCATGACTGCCTGGAGCTTCAGTATGACGGCGGCAAGCTGTTCCTGCCGGTGGAGAATATCGAGCTCCTGACCCGCTATGGCTCGGACGAGGGCGCGGTGCTCGACCGGCTGGGCGGCGCGGGCTGGCAGCAGCGCAAGGCGAAGATGAAGGAGCGGGTGCGCGCCATCGCCGCCGAACTGATCAAGATCGCCGCCGCCCGCCAGCTCAAGTCCCTGACCCCGGTCGATCCGCCCGCCGGCCTTTACGATGAATTCGCCGCCCGCTTCCCATGGCAGGAAACGGACGACCAGGAAAAGGCCATCGGAGAGGTGCTGACCGACCTGGCGGCGGGCCGGCCGATGGACCGGCTGGTGTGCGGCGATGTCGGCTTCGGCAAGACCGAAGTGGCGATGCGCGCGGCTTTCGTGGCCGCCATGTCGGGCGAGCAGGTGGCGGTGGTGGTGCCCACCACGCTCCTGGCGCGCCAGCATTACCGCGGCTTTGCCGAACGCTTCGCCGGTTTCCCGCTCAAGGTGCGCCAGCTGTCGCGCTTCGTCGATGCGAAAGAGGCGAAGCAAACCAAGGCCGCGCTGGCCGAAGGCACCGTCGATGTGGTGGTCGGCACCCATGCGCTTTTGGCCGAAAGCATCAGCTTCAAGCGCCTGGGCCTGGTGATCGTGGACGAGGAGCAGCATTTCGGCGTGGTGCACAAGGAGCGGCTGAAGAACCTCAAGGCCGATGTCCATGTGCTGACGCTGACGGCCACACCCATTCCGCGTACCCTGCAACTGGCGCTGTCGGGCGTGCGTGACCTGTCATTGATTACCACCCCGCCCATCGACCGGCTGGCGGTGCGCACCTTCGTGACGCCCTTCGATCCGCTGGTGGTGCGCGAGGCGCTGCTGCGCGAGCATTATCGCGGCGGCCAGAGCTTCTTCGTCGCCCCGCGCATCTCCGACCTGGGCGAGGCGATGGCCTTCCTTAAGGCCACGGTGCCGGAGGTGCGCCCCGCCCTGGCGCATGGCCAGATGAGCGCCAAGGTGCTGGAGGAGGTGATGACCGCCTTCTACGAGCGGCGCATCGATGTGCTGGTCTCCACCAACATCGTGGAATCCGGCCTGGACATTCCCACCGCCAACACGCTGGTGGTGAGCCATGCCGACAAGTTCGGCCTGTCGCAGCTTTACCAGTTGCGCGGGCGCATCGGCCGCTCCAAGCAGCGCGCCTATGCCTATCTGACCACGCCCGCCGACAAGAAGCTGACCGAGACGGCCGCACGGCGGCTGGAAGTGCTGCAATCGCTGGACCAGTTGGGCGCGGGCTTCTCGGTCGCCAGTCACGACATGGACATTCGCGGCGCCGGCAACCTCTTGGGCGAGGAACAGTCCGGCCATGTCCGCGAAGTCGGCATCGAGCTGTATCAGGAGATGCTGGAGGAAGCGGTATCCAACCTGAAGGAAGGCGATGGCGGCGAGGGGCTGGAAGATCAGTGGTCGCCCACCATCAACCTGGGCGCCGCCGTGCTGATCCCGGAGGATTATGTCGCCGACCTCAATGTCCGCATGTCGCTCTATCGCCGCCTGGCTGCTATCGAGACGCGCGAGGACATCGACCGTTTCGCCGCCGAGTTGATCGACCGCTTCGGCCCGTTGCCGGACGAGGTGCGCCACCTGTTCGAGATCGTCACCATCAAGCAGCTCGCCAAGCAGGCGGGGGTGGAGAAGATCGACGCCGGGCCCAAGGGCGGCACCATCGCCTTCCGCGGCAACGCCTTCGCCAATCCCGTCGCGCTGGTCAAGCTGATCAGCGCCCACAGCGGCACCATGAAAGTGCGGCCCGACCAGAAGATCGTGGTCACGCGGGACTGGCCGACGCCCGACGACCGCCTGAACGGCGCCAAGGCGGTGCTGACGCAACTGGCGAAGCTGGCGCGGGCGGCGTGAAGCCCTGGCGCGCCACGGATGGCGGCGTGCTGTTGGCTGTGCGGTTGTCGCCGCGCGCATCGCAGGATGCGATCGAGGGCATTGCGGCGGACGCGGACGGCCACCCGCTGCTGAAGGTGCGCCTGACCGCGCCGCCGGTGGACGGAAAGGCCAATGCCGCCTTGATCGCCTTCCTCGCCAAAACCCTGTCGTTGAAAAAAGCGGACATCGTCATCCGCTCCGGCCAGACGGGCCGCACCAAGATGCTGTTGCTGGCCGGCGATGATGCCAGCCTGATTTCAAGGCTCGCCGGACTGGCAGGGAAAGAGCAATGACAACATCGCCTTTGACGGCAGGGTGGCGGAACTGCGGCTGTCTTGCGGCGTTCGCAGCCCCACACAGGGGCTGGCATGATACGCATTCGGCATTTGTCACAGCGCGTCGCCGTGCGGGTATGTCGTGCTGTCGGCCGACCGCTTTTCGGCAACAGGATCGGCGAAGCGCGGTATGCGGCGATCGGCCATGACCTGCATCCCACCGCAACAAGCCCCGGCGAAGTCACCTGCCCCGATCCGCATGACACGATCACGGCGGCGGCGCTGCTGAAACGGCACGGCATCGTCGTGCTTCCCGGCCTGGTGGATGCGGCGCTGGCGGCACAGGCGCGCCGCGAGATCGACATCTTCATCGCCCGTTTGCGTCATGCGCTGGACGATCCCGCCGATTGCGGCATGGTGGAGGACATCTTCTGGCAGGTGGGTGGCGTCCGCTTCCCCTCATACCGTGCGCTGGCCGCGCATGACCGCCCGGTGGTCAACCTGACGGGGCGCGCGGGCAGCGGACCCAATGCCGGCATCATCGACATCTTCCGCGTCGACCGGGCGGCGCGTCAGCAAGGCTGGCGAACGCTGTCGGCCTGCTGCGCGGCCCTGGCCGCGCCGCCGGTGGCGAGCCTGGTCGCGGCGGTGTCGTCGCGCCGCCCCGATCAGTTCCACCTGTTGCGCAACGATTCCGTCGCCGACACGCGCCGCCTGCACTGGGACAACCTCAATGGCTGCTACAAGGCGTTCCTTTATCTGAGCCCGGTCGTGCGCGCCGACGATGGCGCCTATGCCTATGTCCCCGGCAGCCATCGCCGCCAGGACCTGACCCGGCGCGAGGCACGGCTCAACAGCCTGACCGGGCGGCGCGAACAGGATTCCTTCGCCTTCGCCGGGCGCGAGATCGCTGTCCTGGGCGACGCGGGTACCGTGATCGTAAGCTGCCAGGACGGCATCCATCGCGGCCTGCCGCAGCGGTGGGGCGCCAGCCGCAGCGTGCTGGTGTGCAACTATCATCGCTGACGGATCGCGGCGGGGATCGCAGGAAGGTTCCGCGCGTTCCCGTGAGGATATTTGGCGGAGCGGAGTTCATGAAAAAGACGATTGTGTTTCTGCTGGCGATCGGTTGCGCCGGGTGCGCGGGCCCTGACGGCAACCCCGACAACTCGCCCTATGCCAACCAGCCCGGCGGCACCGTCGCGGTTCGCCCTCAGGACGGGCCCGCGATCGCTTACAATCCCTATGCCCCCAACCCCTCGCAGGACACCAGCCTGGGCGCGCCCGCCCTGGGCAGCAATGGCGGCGAGCCGATGCTGAACGCGCCCTCCAGCGTGCCCGCGCCCAATGCATCCATGCCCAACCCGCCGCGCTGATCCCGCCGTCATTCCCATCGCAGCACCATCTTGTGGTCGCCGAAGCCGAAGGATTTCAGCCGCCGCAGGAACGCCACGCCCAAAAGCGAGGTCTGCATCGGCGCCTGGTTGATCGATACCGGCACATCGTGCAGCACGATGGCGCCCACCCGCAGGGTGCTCACGCGATAGGGCGCGCCGCGGCCCTGGCCGTTCGCGGTCTCATAGACATGGTCGAAGGACAAAGTGCTGAAATCCACGCCGATGCGTTTGGCGTCGGCGGGGCTGAGGACGATGTCGCTGGCGCCGGTGTCGATCAGGAAGGCCACGGGCGTATCGTTGATGCGGCCATAGACGAGATAGTGTCCGCCCGGCGATTCCGAGATCACCATTTCTCCTGGCGCGGTCTGCACCGGATAGCCCGGAATCACCGCCGAGCGCAGGCGGTGCCACAGCCCCAGAAGCTGGTCCTGGAATGAGAAGGCCAGCACCAGACAGGCGGCCACCGCCACCCACAGGGCGACGCCGCGCGCCGTCTCCTTTGCCTTGAAGCGGCGGACGTAAAGCAGGCCGCTGCTGGCCAGCGCCAGGAATCCGAACCACTGGATCAGTCCGATCTGGTCCATCGCGGTCTGCCGCACCGGAAACCAGCGGCTCAGCAGCCACAGCCCCAGCGCCACCAGGGCCAGGAATCCCAGCCACAGCCACGGACCAGACGCCGGAATGAGCCGCCGCGACGTTCGCCGCTCCGGCGGCTTGCTCCAGGGCCCGGATGTCGTCACTCCAGCTCCATGATGGTGGCGCTGCCGGCCTGGATGCGCTCCAGCAGCATCGGACATTCCGGCACCATCCGCTCCATCCAATAGCGGGCGCACATCAGCTTGTCCTTGTGCAGGCGGCTCTTCTCATCTTTGGCTTTGCCCAGCGACGCTTTCGCCATCATGCCCCACATCAGCGCCAGCATGGTGATGCCCATCAGGCGCAGATAGTCGGTGGCGCCCGCGCCCGCATCGTCGGGGTTCTTCATGCCGTTGGCGGCCAACCACATGGTGGCGGCCTGCAAGGCTTCGGTGCTGCGTTTCACACCCGCGACGAAGGGCGCCATCGCTTCGTCCTTTTGGTGTTCGCCGATCCAGCCGGTCAGCAGCGCGAACAGCGCCATGGGCGCGGCCCCGCCCTTGCGCGCCAGCTTGCGGCCCACCAGGTCCATCGCCTGCACGCCGTTGGCGCCCTCATAGACCATGTTGATGCGGCCATCGCGCACGAACTGCTCGACGCCATTGTCCTGGATATAGCCATGGCCGCCATAGCACTGCATGCCCAGGTTCGCCGCCTCGAAGCCCATGTCGGTGCAAAAGGCTTTCAGCACCGGCGTCATCAGGTCGGCCAGCAGGCCCGCGCTTTCCGCTTCGGGGCGCTTCGATTCCTGGATCGACATGTGCAGCGTCGTCCAGGCCGCCAACGCGCGCGCGCCTTCGACAAAGGACCGCGCCTGCAGCAGCATCTTCTTGACGTCGGGATGGACGATCTCCAGGTCGGCGGGCTTGTCGGGCTCCTTGGGGCCGGTCAGCGCGCGCCCGACGCGCCGCTCATGAGCATAGGCATAGCCGTTCTGCCAGGCGATTTCCGCGATGCCGATGCCCTGGATGCCCACGCCCAGCCGCGCGGCGTTCATCATGCCGAACATGCCGGCCATGCCCGCGCTGGAAGACCGCTTCTCGCCCGGCTTCAGCGGCTCGGGCTTTGGCCCCAGCCGCCAGGCAGCCGCGTCATCGAAATTCAGCACACAGGTCGCCTGGCCCTTGATGCCCATCTTGTGCTCGATGCCGCCGGTGTTCACGCCATTGCGCGCGCCCACCTGCCCGTCCTCGGCGACCAGGAATTTGGGCACCATGAAGAAATTCACCGTGGACAGGTCGTCATGGATCTGGCCGTCCGCGTCCGGGATCTTGGCGATCACCATGTGGATGATGTTGCCGGTCAGGTCCTGGTCGCCGCCCGAGATGAAGATCTTGGTGCCGTTCATGCGATAGGTGCCGTCCGGCTGCTCCACCGCCCTGGTCTTCATCAGGCGCAGGTCGGTGCCGCAATGCGGCTCGGTCAGGCACATGGTGCCGGCCCATTCGCCCGTCACCATCCGGGGCACGATGTTCTGCTTCATCCAGTCCGGCGCTGTCGCCAGCAGCGCGCCATAGGCACCGGCGGTCAGCATCGGATACATGGCAAGCGACTGGTTGGCGCTCATGCCGAACTCGCTCACCGCCATGGTGATCAGCGGGGGCATGCCCGCCCCGCCGGCGCTTTCGGGCGCCCCTAATCCACCCCATCCCGCGTCGCAATAGGCCTTGTAGGCGTCCTTGAAGCCCTTGGGGGTGGTCACCGCGCCGTTCTCGAAGCGGCAGCCCTCCGCGTCGCCGGGCTGGTTCAGGGGATGCAGCACCTCCTCGCAGAACTTGCCGGCGTTGGAGAGGATGTCGTCGATCAGTTCGGGCGACAGCTCCGCAAAGCCGGGCAGGTCGCGGTGCTTTTCCACCTCCAGCACCTCGTTGATCAGGAAACGGTAGTCATCGACGGGGGCGCGGTAGATGGGCATGAGACGATCCTGAAATGCGGTATTTCAAAAGACTTGCGAGTCTTAACCCGCCATCTCGTCCATGACCATTGTGCACGCGCAAAACAAGGGCCGGTGCCTTGCGGGACACCGGCCCTTCCAGGGTCCGCTAAATCGGGGCGACTAGCGGGTTTGGTTCTGGCCGCCGCTGGAGGCCATCTGCGCCTCCTTTTGATTCAGCTGGGCGGTGATGCCGGCTTCCTTCTGATTGTCGGCGTTTCGGGTCTTGGCGCTGTACTTCTGCGACGTGTCGCCGCCGGTGTTGCGGATCGCCGATTCATTTGTCGCCACGTCGGAGCTGGTGTCGGCGCTGGCCTGACCGCTGGCTTGACTGTTCGCCTGACCATTCATCTGGCCGTTCATCTGACCATTCATCTGGCCATTCATCCGATCATTGGCCTGGCTATTCGCCTGGCCGGCGGGGACGTTGGTATCCGCCGCCATATTGCCATGGGCATTCATCGCGGTCTGGTCCTGGGGCGAGGAAGAGTTGATCCCGCCATTGACCCCTGAAGGGGTCGAAGGCGTGCCCAGCGAACCCTGGGCCTGGGGAGTGACATTGCTGTTCGCAGCGGCATCCGCGCCCGCCGCCGCGGCGGGAAGGGCCATGGCGCCACACATCAGGGCCGCAGCGAAAGACAAACGCAAAGTGGTCATGTTCATCTCCTGAACTGGAACCGGACAAGCCGCCCGGTCCCCTGTGCCCCTGCCAAGCAGAACGGGCGAAGCCCCAAATCTCTCCGCCTGCCTTCAAAATGCCCTTAAATCCGGTGCGTGCGCGAAAAGGCCGGGCGTGTGCGCGCCCGGCCTTTTGTCGTCAGCGACTCTTTTTTCCGATCACTGCTGGACCGTAGCGGAGCCGTTCGCCGAAGCGTTGGCGCCGCTGTTGTTCAGTGTGTTGCCCGCGCGATCGACCGCCGAATTGGCATGGGTCTCGGCATTGCGGGTGGCGCTGTTGATGCGCCCCGTGGCGCCGCCGGCGGCGCCGTTGACGCCGTTCAACGTCTGGGCGGAATTGACGCCACCGTTCACGCCCGCGCTGCCATAAGGGGTGCCCGCGTTGGCGCTGGCCTGGCCGTTCACCGTTGCGGCGTCGTTCACCGTACCGGTTGCGTTGCCGGCGAGCGAGCCTGCGCGATTCTCCGCGCGGCCCACCGCGCTATTGGCGCGGCTTTCCGCATTCATGGTGGAACGGTTGATGGCGCCCGTCGCGGGCGCGGTGCTTGGCGTGCCCAGCGCGCCGTTCACACCGGCATTGGCGCCCATCGCGGTTCCGGCGCGCGGCATGCCGGCCATGCCATTGCCCATGGCGCCGATGCTGCCCGTGGCGCCCCCGATGCCGGCGCCCGCGCCGCCGCCCAATCCCAGTCCGGCCGCCGAAGCGGGCAGGGCGATCGCGGCCGCCAGAAAAGCAGCCGTGAATCCGATTCGAATCGTGCTGTGCATCTATTCTCTCCGTTGGAGGGAACCGACGGTTCCCGTATGGACCCCCGTCCATCGCTTCCAACGGCTGGGACCGGCGCCGGTCTCGGCGGCGAGAGAAAATTTTTTCGGGAACCATCCGCGAAGGTGCCAAACGGAGAGGGAACCGCATCCTCGCGGATCGCCTTGCACCGGGAAGATCGGTGGCCGCGATTGCGGCTGGCGACCCCAGGAAGACTCGAACTGGCTAGGTCTTCTTGACGAGCGAAGCGAGGCTAGAAGACCTGCCACCCCGCGAAGGCGGGGTCCATGATTGGGCGCGATTGCGGATGGTGACCCCAGGAAGACTCGAACTTCCGGCCTACGGTTTAGGAAACCGCCGCTCTATCCTGCTGAGCTATGGGGTCGCGCGCGTCTGGTTTGCCCGATTTCGGGGGCAGACGCCAGTAGCGGCCGGGCCGCCACGGCGGAAAACGCGGTTAAGCGCCGGTTTTTCAATACCTTGCCGGAAGCCATCGCAACCTTCTACGATGGGCAAGAGAAGATCTGCCGGCATGGCAGCACATCGACAGGATCGGCGTCCGGAAAGGCCGGCGCCAGAGGGGGATTGTCATGGAATTGCGTTTCTCGGGCAGGCTGCTTGTTTCGGCTGCCGCCATGCTGGCGCCGGCCCTGCTGCCACAGGCGGCCATGGCCGACCCGCGCGACGATGTGGTCGCGGGCATGATGCACTGCGCCGTCATCGCCGACGATCGCCAGTGGCTGGAGTGCTATTACGGCGCCGCCCAGCCGATGCGTGCCCGCCTGGGCCTGCCGCCCGCGCCCCAGTCCCAGCAGCAGTTGCTGCAACAGCATTATTCCGGCGCTCCGGTCCATCCGGTCGTGCCTGCCGCGCCCGCGCTGGCGCCCCTGGCGCCGGTGCCCCAGTATCAGGCCCAGCCCCAATACCAGCCGCAGCAGCAGATGGCGTCGCGCGCGCCCGCCGGGCCGCCGCCGATGCCCAAGTCGCGGGGCCTGTTCGCCGACTTCCTGGGCGGCAGCGATGTCGTCCGCGATGCGCCGATGCAAAGCTACAGCTTCGGGTCGGACGGCGCGTTCACCATCACCCTGGCCGACGGGCAGGTATGGCAGCAGAACAGCGACGATGTCGGCCGCCATCGCGCGCGCTGGCGCGACCCGGCTTCCAGCATGCGCGTGACCATCAGCGAAGGGGCGATGCGCACCTACAATATGGTGGTCGACGGCAATGACAGCGTTCAGTACAAGGTCCGCCGCATCCGCTGAGGCGGTCGAGCGATCCTAGCCGCCGTCCTGCTCCAGGATGAACGCCTGCCAGCGCGGCATCAGCGCCGCTATGTGACCGTGCCACCAGCGGTCGTCCACCGCGAACGCGGTGTCGAAATGCGCGGTGGGCTGGAACGGCGCCATAGCGATCTTCAGGTCGGGATTTTCACCGACCCGGTTCCAGGCCGATCGCCGCGCCGGCCCATAGGGCAGCCAACTGGCGGTCTGCGCCAGCCGCTGGGTGCCGGTGGCGAAGCGGATGAATTCCATCGCGCGGTCCTTGTTCGGGTCGCCCCTGGGAATGGCGAACACGTCCAGTTCGTAAAGCTGGCGGTCCCAGATCACATCGGGCCGGAAATCCCGGCGGGCATCGAACACATCGCCGTTCAGCACGCTGGCCATCACCGCCTGGCCGTTCTTCACCCAGTTCAGCGCGTCGCGGCTGTCGTGCGCCCATATCGGATGCAGAGCCGCCAGCCTGGCGAAGGCGCGGGCCAGCCCTTCGGGCGTGGAGAGGGTGCGGTACACATCGGCCGGCGCCACGCCGTCGGCCAATAGCGCCATCTCCAGGTTGAATTTGGGCGAGGCGCGGGGCAGCGCCCGCCGGCCGGGGAATTTCTTGGTATCGAAAAAGTCGGCCAGCGTGCCGGGCGGCGTGGCGAAGCGGTGCTGCGCCGCCACGATCACACGGGAATAGACGACCGAGCCCACCCAGCAGGGGCCGATCGCGCCGGGCACGAAATCCTCCACCGCCGCCGTGCCGTCATCGCCGGGCGGCAGTTCGCCGGCGTCGATCCGCTCCAGAAGGCCGGCCGCGCATGCTTCGACGGCACGCGGCAGCTCGAAGTCGATCACGTCGCCCTTGTAGGTCCCGGAGCGCACCGCCGCGGCGACGTCTTTCAGTTCGCCGTCCCACAGCGCCAGGCGCATGTCCACCCGGCGGGCGGCGGCGAAGGGGCGCATCATGGCGCGGTCCTGAGCCTGGCCATAGATCCCCGCCCAGCTTGTCACCGTCAGCACGGGAAGCGGCCTTGTGAACCACCAGAGGGCCGCGCCCGCGGCCGCCATCAGAAGGACGAGGGCAAGAAGGATTTTGCGGATCATCGCGCCAGATTAGATCGCTGCCCAGACGGAACAAGCATGGAAAATCCGTGAGAGAGGCCGCAACATCGGCCGACGGCCGCCCCTGCTGGCTGCCACGGCGCAAACGCCGCGACCTGGGCCGGTTTTGCCGCGCGGCAAGCCCGATAAAGCCTTGCTTTTGGGCAGGGCCGCCCATAGTTTCCGGCCCTCTTGCGGGCCCCTTGCCGCCTCTCTCTTGCGGCCTTCCGGGGACCGCCGGTCTGTGCAGTTGTAGCTCAGTTGGTTAGAGCGCCGGATTGTGGATCCGGAGGTCGGTGGTTCGAGCCCACCCAACTGTACCATCGCCACTCACCTCCCGCGATCCGGCCCTTTGCCGCCGCCCGAAGACCGCCTAATCTGGGTCGGACAACAGGGATCGGGGGATCCATGGACAAGCGCCAATTCCTGGCCGGTCTTGCCGTCGCCGGCGCCGCGACCGCCGCATCGGCCCAAACGGCCTATGCGCCAAGGCGGCACAACAAGGCCATCGAGCTTTTTGAGGCAGGCCAGCCCATCTATTATGTCGGCGCCGATCCACGGAAGCCCGGTTATGCCCAGGGCAAGGCCCTGGCGGGCACCTGGGCCGATGCCGTCAACTGGGAGATGGAGCACGGCACCTTCGACCTGGCCAACCTGCGTGAGTTCATGCAGGGCCTGGTCGATGGCGGGCCCACCCGCAGCGGTCACCGTTTTCCCACCGTGATCGTCTCGCTGCCGGTGCTGGGCTATGACGCGCAGATGGTCTATGCCAACAGTTGGGTGATCCAGCAGGTGCTGTCCACCGGCGTCAACGCCCTCACCCTCTGCCACACTCGCGATCCCAAGGCGGTGCCGGTCTATGTCGCCGCCGCGCGCTATCCCTTCGACTATCCGGGCGTGCCCAAACAGCCGATGGAGGGCATGCGCGGATCGGGCAGCCAGATATTGCCGGCGAGGATGTGGAACGTGACCCAGAACATGTATTTCAACATCGCCGATGTGTGGCCGCTCAATCCCAAGGGCGAGATCATCCTGGGCGCCAAGATCGAGGACCGTCACGGGCTGGCCGTGTGCGAGGAGATTTTGAGGCAGCCGGGCCTGGCCTTCACGGAAGGCGGCGGCGGCGACATGCAGATGTCGCTCGAGGGGCTGGCCCATTACGCCGATACTGGCCCGCCCAAGCCCGGCGACGGCGAGCAGCATTTCGCGCCGGAAATCCAGGCGGCCCAGGACCGCGTGCTGGCGGCCGCCAAGGCCAACAAGGTGCGCTTCCTGCATGCCGCCACGCCCAAGACCATCAGGGAATGGATCGACCGTGGCGCGATGGTCATCGAGACCGGAAATCCGGAGGTCGCCCGCATCGGCCGCGAATACACCAAGCGCACCATGCCGGTCTGAGTGGGCCGGCCTGAGCGCGCACTGGCCGGGCCGTGGCCGTTCGGGTAGAAAGTGGGAAAGAGAAGGAAGAAACATGCCCCGTTTCATCCGCCATTGCCTTTTGGCCGCGCTGCTCGCTCTGTCGGCGCCCGCATCGGCAAAGACTCTTCTTTATGTCGGCAACAGCCAGGGCGACGACATCTCGGTCATCGACGTGGCGGGCCGCAAGCTGCTGACCACCATCAAGGTCGGCGCCCTGGTCCATGGCGTCTGTGCCCCCGCCGACGGGCGGCGCGCCTATGCCACCATCGAATCCAACCACACGGTCCAGGTGATCGACACGCTGACCAACAGCGTCACCGCCACGATCCCGCTGCCGGGCCGGCCCAATGAGTGCGCCGTCACCGCCAACGGCAAGTATCTGGTGGTGCCGCTGCTGGCGCCGGCCAACAGCGCGGTGGTGATCGACACCGCGACCCGGCAGATCGTCAAGACCTTCGCGGTGCGCCACCCCCACAACTGCTTCACGCCCGAAGGCGGCAGCGACACCATCGTCTATTGCGAGGCGCGCGACAATTTCTACATCTCGCGCATCGACCTGGCGAAGATGCAGATCACCAACAATGTGAAGGTCGCGGGCGATCCCCGGCCCTTCGTGATCACGGCCGATGAAAAGACGCTCTATACCGCGCTCAGCGGCCTGCACGGCTTCGCCACCATCGACATCCCGCACCAGACCATGAGCCAGACCGTGCTGCCGCCCATGCCCTGGATGAACTGCAGGGTCGAGCCGCCCAACACGCCGGTGCACGGCATCGCGCTCACCCGCGACGGAAGGAAGCTCTGGATCACCTCGGTCGCCGATGCCGGCATCTATGTCTATGACATCGCCGCCAGGGCCCTGTCGCCGAAGATCGCGGTGGGCGCCTGTCCCAACTGGATCAGCATGTCGGCCGACGGCCGCTATGCCGGCGTCAGCAATGCCGATTCCAACGATACCTCGATCCTGGACGTGCAGAGCCAAAGGGAAATCGCCCGCATCAAGGTGGGCAGCGCCCCAAAGCGGCTGCTGATGATCGAGGTGCCGCAAAACACGGCGGCCAGGTGACGGGCTGACGGATTTTCCAGAAAGCGAAGGGGATGGGAATGCGCGTATTGGCGAAGTTCGGGCCTGTTGCCCTGGGGGCTCTTCTGGCCGGCGCCGCAGTGCTGGCGGGGACTGCTTTTGCGGCCGACACCAGCGTGCTGACGAAGAACAATGTGCTGCAGCGCCTGATGGCCGAGACCGGCGTCTGGCACAAGGCGCCCGGCGCCACCACGCCCCAGTTCGTCGTCGATCCCTCCTGGCCCCAGCCCTTGCCGCATCACTGGCTGCTGGGCCAGATCGGCGGGCTGTTCGTCGATCGCCACGATCATATCTGGGTGCTGAACCGTCCGCGCAGTCTGACCAATGACGAGATCGGTCTTTCCGACGCGGTGCCGGGCGCGCTGGACAGCAAGAAGGTCCCGGTCAATGGCCTGGGCTTCGAGCGGCCGCACGGACCGGCCGCCGATTGCTGCCTGGCCGCGCCCTCGGTGCTGGAATTCGATTCCGCCGGCAAGCTTCTGCGGGCCTGGGGCGGGCCGTCCGATCCCGGCTGGATGGAAAAACATTGCCGCGCCGCCGATGGCTGCATCTGGCCGGGCAATGAGCACGGCATCTATGTCGATGCCAATGACAATGTCTGGATCGGCGGCAACACCGCTTACGGCGGCAAGCCGCCCGAGGAAGGCGGCGCCGAGGCCGCCGGCACCGGCCCGCGCGCGCCCTGGGCCACCAACAAGCTGGGCGCCGACGGCTTTATCCTGAAATTCGATATGGACGGCAATTTCAAGATGCGCGTCGGCGGCACGCCGCAGGCGCATGACAGCAACGACAAGGCGGGCGGCCTGAACGGCACGCCGGTCTTCTATCAGCCGGCCGACATCGTGGTGGACCCGGCCACCAACCGGCTTTATGTCGCCGACGGCTATGGCAACCGCCGCATCGTGATCGCCGACGCCACGACAGGAAAATATATCGGCCACTTCGGCGCCTATGGAAACAATCCGGTTGACGACGCCGCCGCGAAGGCGGCGGGCCGCTGGCCCGACGACCTGGCGGCCGGGCGCACAAAGCCGATGTTCTTCCGCAACCCTGTCCACTGCGTGAAGATCGCCAATGACGGCAAGATCTATGTCTGCGATCGCGGCAATGACCGCATCCAGGTGTTCGACAAGAACAGTCCCGAACTGGGCAAGCCGTGCAGCAATCCGAACGGCGAGGCGGGCAAATGCGGCTTCGTCGCCGAGCAGTGGATCAGCCGCAAGACCGAGACGCTGCCGGTGATGCCCGGCACGGCGGTGTCGATGAGCTTCTCGCCCGACAAGGCGCAGAGCTGTCTTTATGTCGGCGACAACACCAACCAGACCATCTACATCCTGGATCGGCAGAACCTGACCGAGCTGGGACGGCTGGGCAAGGAGGGGCGCATGGCCGGCCAGTTCCACTGGCTGCATCAGGTCAGCCCCGACAGCAGCGGCGACCTCTATACCGCCGACGTGGACACCGGAAAGCGCATCCAGAAATTCCTGCATTACGGCCCGGCCGGATGCAGCGGCACCGGTTTCGCCACGGTCGGCGGCCCGGCGCAGTAGGAGTGTGGCCCCGGAGTGTGGGGGAGCCAGTCAAGCTGATCCCATATTCCAGGAGGCGCGATCCGGGCGAGCGGATACCGCGAGACCGGGAAATTGCGCGACCAAACAACAAGCTAGAGCATGATCCATATTCAAGGAATATGGATCATGCTCTAAACACCTGCTGTGTTTTCAGATCGTTAGCCGACCGCATCCGAACGCATTAGACGCGCTTGCAAAGATTCTTAAAGGCCACCCTGTCCGCCATTTGGAACGAAATCGGCCCCAAACGGGCATATTATCGGCATTAACATCAAAGTTACCTCCGCTCCTTAGCATCCAGCCCCAAAAACGGCCGAGGGGGGCTGATGCACCGATTGTCGTCCATAAGCTCGATTCTTGTCGGTGCTACGGTCATTTTCATCCTGTTGTTGGCCGCGATTTTCGCGGATGCCGCCAAGACCGCCTTCGTTGAAAACGAAAATGCGGCGCGCACCCTCACGGTGGTCGAACTCAAGCGCGGCCTCTTCAAATCGTTCGAATGTGCGCGAACCGAACTGGGGATGGAGCGCGCCATCTATGACGCTTCGGATAGATGGGATGCGACCCCGATCGAAAACGCGATTGCCGCGCATCGCGAATGCGACGGTATCATCGGACGCACCATCACGACGCTTCGCCGCCAGACGCCCATCGCGGTTGCCCTCGATCTTGCGCTGCTCCACAGGCGCTACGACGCCTACAAGGCGGGATGGCCGATCATAGCGCAGTCCTTGAAACAGCCCCGCGGCTCCGCCCATCAGACGGGGGTCGACCTGCGCTGGGCCGGCACGATTGACGCGCTGACAGGAGAAATGGATCGCGTGTCCAAGATGCTTTCGGCGCGGCATGGTACCGACGCCTTTATCGACGACGTGCTTGGAATCAACGACATCCTCTGGAACGTGCGCGGCGACGCGGGAATGTTGCGCCGCTATATGGGAGATGCGCTTCAAGGAGCCGGCGCGAGCCTCTCGCAGCTGAGGCAGATGGATAAAATAAGTGGGCAACTGGACGCGCGATGGGAAATGCTGAGCGACAAGATGCGCTCGCCGGATGTGACGGAGGCTTTGCGGCAGCCGCTCCGCAGGACGGATCTGCTCTATTTCCATCGCTACGCCGCCTGGCGCGAGCATATGATCGAGAGCCTGCGGGCTGGGCAAAAGCCATTTGTCTCGCGCGCCGGGCTGCTCGAGGTTTCCGGTCCCTCGGTGGACAGCATCAGTGCGGCATCGATGGTGATGCTCGACGCCACCGCCGACCGGGCCCGCATGCTTGCTTCGGAAACGCGCGCCCATCTGCGGGTGTCGATCTGGATGATGGTGGCCTCCACGATTCTCGCAGTCTGTGCGGGGGCCTATGTGCTTTACAGGGTCGTCATTCCGTTGAAGAGGATTGCCGCGGAGATGGATCTCGTGGCCCGGGGCGGCGCAATCGCCCACATATCCTATCAATCCCGCGGAGATGAAATTGGGCAACTGGCGCGGTCGCTAAGACATTTTCGCGATAGCGCCGTGGCGCAGCGGGAGATGGAAGTCGAGCTTGTCCGCAATCAGGCCGCCAAGGAGATCGCCGAGCGTTCCAGCCGCAACAAATCGGCCTTTATCGCCAGCATGAGCCACGAGCTGCGCACGCCCCTCAATGCCATCCTAGGATTTTCGGAGATCATATCGCATGGGATGCCGGAGTTCCGGGAGCGGCAACAGGAATATGCGAAGAACATCCATGTGGCCGGCTCGCACCTGCTCGAACTGGTGAACGATATTCTCGATATTTCCAAGGCAGAGGCAGGCAAGCTGGAATTGCACCCGGAGGAAGTGAATCTGGGAGAATTGTTGAACGAGAGTTGCGGGCTGGTGCGATCGACACCATCGGCGTCGGATGTCGGGCTTGAGGTCTCGTCCGCGACGGTGCCCGCCATTTGGGCCGACCGCCTGCGGATCAAACAGGTCGTGTTGAATCTGCTTACCAATGCCGTCAAGTTCACCCCAAGCGGTGGGGCCGTCCAGGCGCGTGTCGAATGCACTGTCGATGGCGGTGTGGCGCTGGAGATCGCGGACACGGGCATCGGGATTTCCGCGGAAGACTTGAAGAAGATATTCGAGCCGTTCCACCAGATCGATTCAGCCTATACCCGCAGGCACGACGGTACCGGCCTGGGGCTGGCCATCGTCAGCCGGATTGTCGAGATGCATGAAGGAAAGATCGGCATATCGAGCGTCGTCGGACAGGGAACGACCGTGACGGTCACATTTCCCAAGTCGCGGGTTTTGGAAGCCGAACAGGCCGCCCGGGCCGCATGCGCGTGAGCGCTATTTTTCGCGCATGCCGCGCTGCATGATGTCGGTGACCGGCTCGGCCAAATATTGCAGCACGGTGCGGGAGCCGGTCTTCAGCGCCACCTCGACCGGAATGCCCGGCATCAGCCGCACGCCGTCATAACCTTCCAGCGGCGCGCGGCTGACACTCACCAGGACATTGAAATAGGGCTGGCCGGTACGACTGTCGATCAACCGGTCGGCCGACACTTCCGTTACATGTCCCTGGATGGCGGGCAGAAGGCGCTGCTTGTATCCGGTCAACCGGACGGTGGCCTCCATGCCCGTATAGGCGCTGTCGGCATCCTGGGTCGCCAGGTGGGCTTCCACTTCAAGCTGGTCGTTGTCCGGCACGATCTCCATCAGCGTCTGGCCGGGTTTGACCACCGTGCCTGGCGAATGCACCGAAAGGGCCACCACCTGACCGGCGGCGGGGGCCTTTATGATGACCCGGTCGTAGATGTCACCGGCGGCGCGCAGCTTGTTGGCGGTCTCCAGGCGGCGGACCTGTACCGCGCGCAGCTGATCCATCACGGTGTTCTGCCGCTCGTTGCGGAGGTTTTGGATCTGCATCCGGTTCTCGTCGATGTTGAGGCCGGTCTGGGCGATCTTTGCGATGATTTCGCCGCGCGTGCCTTCCATGATGGATTTCTGGCGCTTCAGCGACAGCACATGCTGAAGCGTGTCCATCTGCTGGTTGAACAGCTTCTGGACCGGCGCGATCTCGCGGTCCATCAAGCCGATCTGGGCCTCCAGCGAATCCTGCTGCGCCTGGAGGCCCGCGATGATCCGCTGGTCCTGTGCGATGCGCGATTGCAGGATATCGACCTGCTTGTTCAACGTTTCGCGATGGGAATTGAAGGCGCTGGTCTCGCCGGCCATCGCCTGGGCCACGGCGGGCCGCGCGGCGCGGGCGCGCAGGCCGGCGGGAAATTCGATCGTCTCACGGCCATCCCGTTCGGCGGTCAGCCGCGCCTCCTGGGCCGCCAGCGCGTCGGCCTGTTCGCTGAGGGTGGCGAAGCTGGAATGCGCCTGGGTCTGGTCCAGCCGGATCAGCGGCTGGCCCGCCTTGACATGCTGGCCATCCGATACCAGCACGGCGGAGACGATGCCGCCTTCCAGATGCTGGATGGCCTTGTGGTGCGATTCCACCACGACGACGCCGGGCGCCACTATGGCGCTGTCCAGCGGGGCAAACCCCGCCCATCCGCCGAGGAACAGCCCCAGGGCGGCGACCGCCAGATAGCCGCCGCGCAACAGACGTGCCGTATCCAGGAAGGCCAGTTCGTCGTCGTCCGCCGGCTGTGCCCCGCCCGCTGCGGGACGTGTCCGCCCGAGGCCGGCGAGGGGAAGAGCAGTCTCGCTCATGATGCAACTCCGCTCAGGGCGGTGCTTCGGCGCGTCTCATCGGGGCCGGCGCGCGCCATCGACCGCAGCAGCGCCTCGCGCGGCCCGAAGATGGCGGGCGCGCCGGGGCGCAGGATCAACAGCTTGTCGACGCCATCCATCAGGTTCTGGCGATGCGCGATCAGGACAATCGCGGCCCCGCGCGCCTTGAGCTCACCGATCGCGCTTTTCAGCGCCGCCTGGCCGGCGGCGTCCAGGTTGGAATCGGGCTCGTCCAGAACCACCAGGCAGGGATCGCCATAGAGGGCACGCGCAAGCGCGATGCGCTGGCGCTGGCCGCCCGACAGATGATGCCCGGCCGCGCCCACCTCGGTGTCATAACCGTTGGGCAGCGTCAGGATCATGTCGTGCGCCTTGGCTTGCCTGGCGGCCCGCACGACGCTTTCGCCGTCCGCGCTTCGCAGGCGGGCGATATTGTCCCGCACCGTTCCGGCCAGAAGCTCCACATCCTGCGGCAGGTATCCGACATGCAGGCCCAGGTCGTGGCGCGGCCAGGTTGAGACATCGGCGCCGTCCAGCCGGACCACGCCCGATGAACCCCGCAGCGCGCCGACCAGGATGCGTCCCAAGGTCGATTTGCCCGATCCCGATGGCCCTGTCACGCACAGAAGCTCACCCGGCTCGAGCTTGAAGTTCAGACTGGCCAGCAACGGCCATCGGCTGCCCGGTACGAGATAGGCGATGTTCTGCGCCACGATCCGCCCGGTCGGCGCGGGCAGGGCCATCGCATCGTCCGGCTGGCCGGCCCGGTCCAGAAGGATAGACAGTCTTTTGCGCGCCAACCGCGTCGCCAGCAGGCTGCGCCGCGCGCCGATCAGTTGCTCTATGGGTGCCAGGGCCCGGCTGCCCAGGATCGAGGCGGCGATCATGATGCCGCCCGTGGCCTGGAAGTTCAGCACCAGCACGGCGCCGGTGCCCAGCAACACGATCTGGATCAACTGACGCACGGCCCTGGAAATGCTGGTCCCGACTGCTTCGCGGTCCGATGCCGTCAGCGCAAGCCCGTGGCTGCCCAGCCATCGGACCCGCCAGCGCGCGACGAAGGCGTCCGCCATGCCCAGCGCTTCCAGGGTGGCGGCGTTGCGCAGTCCGTCATCGGCGAAGGCCTGTGTGGCTATCTGACCGGTGATGGCGCGCGTAACGGCGGGCCGCGTGCTGAGGGCGATAGCATAAGCCAGGCCGCCAAGAACCACTCCACCCAGCAACACAAGGACGAAATACGCCCAGTGCAGGAGGAACAGCAGGACGAGAAACAGAAGCAGGAAGGGCGCGTCCAGCAGCGCCGCCAGCGCCGCGCCGGACAGGAAACCGCGGATGATCTCCACATCCTGTAGCCCCTGATGGATGCCGGGATCGGCTGTGGCCGAAGCGGTGGTCACGCAGGCGCGCAATGTCCGCGCGCCCAGGCTTTCGCCCACGCGCAAGCCCAGCCGCGCCAGCAGCCGCGACCGAACCGAATCCAGAAAGGCGAAGGCCACCAGCACCGCCGCCGCCATCAGCGTCAGCAACAGCAGTGTCTCCTGACTCCGGCTGGTCAGGACACGGTCGTAAACCTGAAGCATGTACAGCGAGACGTTCAGCGCCAGGATACTGTTTACCGCACTGAACAGCATACCGGCCCACAGCAGGGATCCATTCTGATCCAGCACCTCGCGCACAGGATCGGTGGGCTTGCTGTCCGGAAAGACAATCCATCCGATCGGCACGGCGGGCTCTCCCCCTTTTCTGAGGGTGCCTTCGCCGGAAGGCGATTGTCCTGTGACAATTTGCAGGCGGGCCGGAACTCCCGTGGCGGCGATCACAGATTGGTCACAGGCTCCGGCGCCCGGCTGGATCACTGTGCGCTGCGCCAATTCCGGTCAGCCAGCAAGGGAGGCAGACATGTTCCGTTTCGAAGGCTCCGTGAAGGTCACCGATGCCGATCTTACCGATGGGATCGTGAAGGACTACACGGGAGCGATCGTCAGCTTTCAGAACGTGACTCTGCCGGTGGAGTTTTCCGCGGTTTACGACGGGGCGGAATTCGCCTTCGCGCTGCCGGGAACGCCGGATGTCGAATACAACTGGGACAAGTTCAACGCCGATGTCCTGATCCTGACCAATGGCGATGATTCCTTTGGCGCCGCCGAGGGATACTTCGTCCAGCAGGTCTATGGCGGCGCGGGTGACGACCAGATTTCCGAGTCCGCCTACAATGGCGGCATGTACATGGACGGCGGTGACGGTAACGATGTCCTGAACGGCGCCTCAGGTCTGCGCGAAACCCTGATCGGCGGCAATGGCGACGATATTCTGAATATTGTCGGGCCGGACAAGGCGACCGGTGGCGCGGGTGCGGATACCTTCGTGCTTTCCGGCCAGTACGGCAGCTTCTATTCCGGCAACGACCAGTCCGCCTTCATTTGCGATCTGCAGACGACGGGACCGGATCACGACATCATCAAGCTGGGGGGCGATCCGTTCGACGGGCACGATTACGCCAGCTTCACCGAGGCGCAGGCCGATGGCACGGTCGGCATCCGCTATCTGCACGGCTATACCTATCTGGATATCGACAGCGACCACGATCATGTGCCCGATGGCGAAATCGCCCACATCAAGGGCATTATCGCGCCGGACCTGGTGGACGACATCATCCAGGTGCCGCACGCCGGCGATTTCGTCGGGGTTTAGCTGCCAGGAGGGCCGGCAACAGGCGGCGGAAGCATGATCTGCGCCCGCTATCCCGTCAAAGCGTCAGTTCCGATACGTCCCGATACTGGCCCAGCTTGCCCTTGACGAAGGTGTTGAAGGCGATGGCGTGGCGCGGCTGGCCCGAGGTGTTCGGCTCGACCATGTGGGTCAGGCGGGACGAGAACAGGATGATGTCGTCCTGTTTCGGCAGAACGCGCGTGATCGGCGAATTGTAGACATTGCGCCTGTCGCGGTCGGGCGCCAGGTCGATCTGCTGATAGGTGACGTGGCGGGTGAAGACCATGCCGGCAGGCGGCTGCGGAATCTCGCAATAATAAAGCGATCCGGACAGGATCGAGTTGGAATGGGAGTGGCCGTGCATGCCGACGCCGGGGCTGTTGATCAGTGACCAGGACTGCGTCACATACAGCCGCTGCGGGATGCACAGCACCTCCCGGGCATAGATGTCGAGTACGTCCTGAACCGCATCCTTGATGCTTTTGAGCTCCGGCTCCTCGAAAATATAAAGATTCTCGGAGATCAGGTTCTCCATATTGCCCACCATCTTCAGGCCCTTGATGAAGGCTATCTGCTCGGGCGTGATTGTGCCGGCGATGTTCGCCCGGAAATAGGGTTCGGCGAACATGGGATGAACTTCGTGCGACACGATCGTCATATGTTTTCCCGTCCCTGATTATTGATAGCCCAGGGCGAAGGCCCAAAGGATCTGGCCGTCCATGCCCGCGATATACTGGCGTCCATCCACCATGTAGGTCATGGGCGTGGCGCGCCAACTGTCATTGGTTCGGAAATTGTACAGCGTTTTGCCGGTCCTGGCGTCGACAGCCGCGAAGTCGCCGCCGACCTCGCCGTGGAACAGCAGCCCGCCGCCGGTCACCAGGACGCCGGAATAGTTGGTCTCCTGCGGTCCGGGCATCGGTTTTTCCCAGACGATGTCGCCCGTCTCGATATTGAGCGCGCGCACCAGCCGCAGCCCCGGATCGGACGGGTCCGGGTTGTTGCCGAAGATGCGGCCCTTGCTGCGGTAGATGCCGCAATCCTCGGCCGCCATCACATAGAACAGCCGCGTCTTGGGATCGAAGGCGGTCGGATACCAGTTTGTCGCGCCGCGCACGCCGGGGCAGGTCTTGGTTCCTTCCTCGGTCGGGGTGTTGCCGGGCACCAGATGCGCTTCACCCGTCTTGGGATCGAAGCCGTCCACCCATGTGATCTTCTTGACGAAAGGCTTGGCCAGAAGGAACTGGCCGTTGGTGCGGTCCAGCACATAAAACACGCCGCTGCGCTGGGCCGTCATCAGCAGCTTTCGCGGCTTGCCCTTCCATATCGTGTCGACCAGCACCATCGGCTGGGTCGCGTCCCAGTCATGGGTGTCATAGGGCGTGAACTGGTAATACCATTTGAGCTTGCCGGTCCTGACGTCCAGCGCCACCACTGAGTTGGTGTAGAGGTTGGTGCCGCCGCGCTCCGACGGGTCGGTATCGGGATAGGGGTTGCCCACCGCCCAGAACAGGGTGCCCGTCTCCGGGTCATAGGAGCCGGTTTCCCAGGTCGCGCCGCCACCTGTCGCCAGGGCCCGGCCCTTCCAGGTTTCCGACAAGGGCTCGCCCGGCTTGGGGATCGTATAGAAGCGCCAGGCCTGTTTCCCGGTGTCGGCATGATAAGCGACGATGAAGCCGCGCATCGGGCCGTCGCCGCCGGCGATGCCGGTGATCACCAGGTCGCCCACCACCATCACCGAGGCGGAAGTATAGACGCGGCCTTTCTCGCTGGGCTCGGCCAGGGGCTCGGTCCACATCACCGCGCCGGTCAGCCGGTTGAGGCAGACGATATAGGCGTCGTCGGAGGTATAGAACAGCCGGTCGCCCAGGATGCCGACGCCGCGATTGGGCCCAACGGGCTGGGGGGCGCCGCTTTTGGCCCCGCCGCGCCGGCCGCTCGCCTGCACGCCGACGCCATTGGTGCGCGGCACGCACCAGATACGCAGGCCCGTCCTGGCGTCCAGGGCGCAGACCTGCGTGCCGCCGGTGACATACATGATGCCGTCCATCACGATAGGCTCGCCTTCCAGGCCGACTCCACCCGGAACGAAGGCCCATTGGGGCTGAAGCTGTTTCACGTTGTCGACATTGATCTGGGACAGCGGGCTGTAATGGCCGCCGTCGCGTTTGCCGTTATAGGTGACCCAGTTGCCGGGCTTCGGATTCATGATGGCGTCGATATCGGCTTGCGACACCGGCGCGACCGGATGGGTCAGCGGACCCGGTTGGATGCCGCCCAGCGTTCCCAGATAGGCCAGAAGGTCGCGCCGTTCGTCGGCGGTGCCGTCGAAGGCGGGCATGTAGGATCGCTTTTCCCGCACCGCGCTGGCGATGTCGGGCGTGTAGAGCATGCGGAATTTTCCATCCAGCGTCTGCAGCGCGATGGCGTGCTCGGTCTGGCGGCGGGCAAAGCCGCGCAGCTTCTCTCCGTTCTTGAGCGTGACATCCTGCACCGCCCACTGGAAGTCGGGACAGAAAGCCCAGCCCGGACAGGCGGGGTCCGACTTGTGGCCCATCAGCGCGGTAGGGTCATCCAGCCATTTCTCCATTTCGGCGCGGGTCGAGCGCGCCGCGACGGCCGAAAGGTCGGGGCCGGAGGAGCCGCCGCGTCCATGCACCATGTGGCAGCCCGAGCATCCGGCCTTGCCGAAGAACAGATCTTCGCCGGCGGCCACCTGCTGGGGCGGCGCCGATTGCAGGCCGGAAATGTTCATCGAATGGATCCAGGCGGCCAGCCGGGCGATCTCGGCCTTCGGCAGATGGCCGAAAGCCGGCATGCCCCGCTGTCCGTTGGTGATGATAGCCGCGATGCCAGCCGCGTCCAATGTGCGCAAGTGCGGATTGTCGTTCAGCGCCGGGGCGCGGTCGCCGCCGCCGCCATTGTCGCCATGACAGGAGGCGCATGTCCCGTTGAAGTCCCTCATGGCCTGGGCCGCGTCCGCCTGGGAGAGGGAAGGCTCGCCGGCTTTCTGGGCTATGCCGGCCGATGATGCCAGCGCCAATGCGCCCAGCGCGGCCAAACACAGGAGTTTGATTCTGTTCATGACGTTTCCTTGGCGCCTTGCCTTGAATGATCCGGTCAGGAGAGCGTGGGCTGGCCGGGCGCGCGCCGGACCCATTTGTAGGCCGCCACGGAATTCCTCCAGAAATATTTCTCGGCGGCCTGCCGGCCCTTTCCCGAGAAATATTCCCGCACCAGCGCCACCGTGTCGGACACTTCCGATACGCCGACACAATTGGGCCAGTCGCTGCCGAACAGCACCCGGTCCTCGCCCATATACGACATCAGCATGTCGAGCCGTTCGCGATGGGCCGCAAGGCCGCGCACGATGACGGGCGCGCCCCCCGTCCTCGCGCTGCCGCGGCCCGTTCGCAACGGATGCACGATCTCGGACAATTTGGCCCAGATGTTCCTGCGCTGGGCGATCTGCCGCATGACCGCTTCATAGTCCGCCTGGTTGGCGGGATCGGGATCCAGCGCGGGCAGGTGGTCCAGGACGATACGCAGGTCCGGCACCCTGTCGGCGGCTTTCACCGCCGCCTGCAGCAGCGGGACGGTCTGGTTGGCGGTCTCCAGCACCAGGTCATGCTGCGCCAGAAGCTTCAGGCCATTGATGAAAGACGGGTTGTCGACTTGGGCGACAAGGTCGTAGCCCCACAGATTGCCGTAGCGGATGCCGCGAAAGAGAGGGTTCTTGGCATAGCGCCCCAGGAAATCTGCGAACTCCGGTTTCCCGGGTTGCAGGTTGCCGATGGTGCCCACCATGAAGGGCGATGGCTGAATCGTTTCCAGCACCCAGAGGTTGTCTTCCACCCAGGGGCTGGCCTCGACTTCAATCGCGGCGACGATACCCAGCGGCTTTGCGATCTTCTCATACATGTCCGGCAAGGCGACGCCGCCGGGAAAGCTGCGGCTGCCCCGATAGGGCGCGCCCTGGGGCCGCGTGGCATCGAACAGATGGATATGGCAATCGACGATCGGGATGTCGTCCAGCGTTGCGGCGCGTGCGGACCGCGTGATGACCGTGCCGGCCAGCGCCACCCCGCCCGCAATGACCTGGCGTCTGTCGCACGGCATCGCGAAGCTCCCATCCCCATCCTTCGGGCCAACGCTAATTCATCGCCGGAACCATTCAAAGACCTAATCATGCGCGGATGACGGCGCGCTGGGGCAGGGGCGCAGTGTCTGGATCGGCACACTCGAGATCGGCCACGATCGTCGTTGCACGCCTGTCTTCGGTCGGCGTCTCAAGAAGCGAGATGGTCCGTCTCACAAAGCGAGAAGCCGAAGCCGCGCTTGCTTGACAGCAATAAGGGTGGCGACAACTCTCGTGCGCAAGCAACGCGGGCAGGAACGCCGCGCAAACACATGACTGCAAGGGGAGGCGGTTGATGTTCTTCGACTCGTGCAAGGACGGGCGGTTCAGCAGGAAGTTATTGTGTGGCGCTTCCCTGGGCGCGATCGCCATCGCGATCGCCGGCGCCGCACAGGCGCAGGAAGCCGCGCCGGTGGAGACGGTGACCGTCACCGGCACCATGATCCGGGGCATCAACCCGGTCGGCTCCAATCTGGTGACGGTGGACACGGGAACCATCAAGGCCACGGGCGCTCTTACGACCGACGAAGTGCTGGCCCAGATCCCGCAGATCTCGAACACCTTCAATTCCACGGCGGTGGCGCAGACCCAGATCAACATCGGCTCGATACGGCCCGTCATCCGCTACATCCCCTCCCAGGCCATCGTCGGCGGTTCGGAAACGCTGGTCCTGCTGAACGGCGAGAACATGATCGGCGTCAGCGGTCTGGCCACTGCGCCCGATCCCGGCCTGATCCCGACCATCGTGCTGAACCGGGTGGATACGATGCCGGACGGCGCCTCGTCGATCTATGGCGCGAACGCCATAACCGGCGTCATCAATTTCGTGACACGCGACAATTTCGAGGGCTTCGAGGCCAACAGTTCCGTAGGGGTCGCGGACGGCTATACCGCCTTCAACGCCAGCGCGATGGCGGGCCTGGGCTGGAACAGCGGCGGCGCCTATCTCGCGTATGAACACAAGAGCAACACCCGGCTGGCCGCCGCCGACCGCTCCTACACCACGATGGACCTGACTAGCATCGGCGGCCGCGATTCGCGCAGCACCACCTGCGCTCTTCCCAACATAAGGGTGGGCTCGCAATACTATACGATGCGCGGCTATCCGGATGGCTCGCCGGGCTCTCTGGCGGCCAATGTGAGCGGGCCTTTCCCCGGCCTGGATCCGGTCTCCAATGCCGGCTCGCTCAATCGCTGCGATACCAACGCGGCATCGGACCTGCTTCCCAAGCAGGAACAGGATTCGGTTTTCGGCTCCATGCACCAACACATCATGGAAGGCGTGGATTTCTCGGCGACCGTCCTGTGGAGCAACCGTTTGGCGTCTCAGCGGCAGCCCGTGCAGTCGGTGACGCAGACGATCGACAACACCAATCCATACTTCCAGTCGATCGCCGGCGAGACATCGCAGACGGTACTGCTCAACTTCGCGCCCTATCTGGGCCGCGACTGGAACGTGGCGCGCAACGACATCACCATGTTCCAGTTCACGCCGAAGCTGACCATCGATCTGCCGTTCCGCGACTGGCAGCTCGATCTGACGGGCAATTACGGCCGCAGCTTCTCGAACGGCATCGTGCGGCAACTGGACAGTGGCGCGCTGTCCGTGGCGCTGCGCCAGCAGATGATCAACGGGGTGCTGTCGCCCAATCTGGTCAGCGCCAGCAGTTCGGCCGGCAACGCCGTCGATCCCTACAATCTGGGCATGACCAACCCCCAGGTGCTCAATTCCATCCTGAACGTGGCCCAGATCGGCAAGGCGACCCAGCATGTGCTGCAATATGAGGGCGCCTTGAACGGCACGGTATTCTCGTTGCCGGGCGGCGACGTGAAGGCCGCCGTGGGCGCCAAATACAGTTGGGACGATTACATCTCGCAATGGTTCATCAACGCGCCGATCGGCCAGGAAAGCGGCTTGCCAAACCCGGGCAGCCAGACCGTTTTCGCCAAGACCCATCGTACCACCGCCTCCGTGTTCGGCGAGGTGATTGTCCCCGTGATCAGCGAAGCCAACAGCCTGCCATTCGTCAACAGCTTCTCCCTGGATGTTTCGGGCCGCCACGACGATTACAGCGATTTCGGCACCACCGACAATTACAAGATCGGCTTTACCTGGGATCCGTTCGACGCACTGACGATCCGCGGCACCAAGGGCACGTCTTATGACGCGCCAAGCCTGGCCGACACGCTGGCGCCGGATGGCCGCTATATCTACAATGCGGGCGGCGTGACCCCGAACGCCCGTGTCCCACCGGGCACATCGCTGGCCGATGCCCTGCGTCCTTCGCTGTTCGTGCCGGGCGGCGATCCGAATCTGGGACCCGAACTGGGCAACACCTGGTCGCTGGGCGCCGATTTCCATCCGACGACGGAGTTCGGGATCGATCTGACCGGCCTGGACCTCAGCATCACCCGCTGGCACATCTTCATCGAGAACCAGATCGGCCTGCCGCCGTTCAACTCGCCGGTGCTGTTCCAGATTCCGCAATATTCGAAATTCTACATCATCAATCCGACCCAGGCGCAGGTTGCGGACTTCGGCTACAACTCCTTCATTGGGTTCCCCGGGCCGAACCTCGATTCGATCTACGCGCCCGGCGTCACCCCTCCTTTCATCCTGGTGTCGGCACGCCGCGCCAATATCGGCAATGCGCTGCTCGAGGGCTATGACTTCTCGGCGAAATACACCACCGACATCGAGAATTTCGCCACGGTGTCCGTGGGCGCCTCGGGAACGATCAGCGAAACTGACCAGACACAGGCCGTGGCCGGGGCACCCTGGAACAATATCCAGGAGTTTGGCGCGCCGCTCTATGCTCTTACCAGCTATCTGCAGGTGGCCAGCGGGCCGTGGAACGGCAGGGTCTGGGTCAACTACAGCCCCGGCTTCCGGGTCAATCCGGGCACCCAGTCCTATACCCTGTACAACCAGCGGCGCATCGAATCCTTCCACCCGGTCAATCTCTATGTGTCCTATGCGCTGGACGGGGTGGCCGATTGGGGCAGCGGCGCGACCGTGGGGCTGACGGTCAACAATATCGGCGACGACGATCCGCCCATCTACCTGGAAGGCGGCAGCGCCATTCCGACCAATGGCGGCCAGGGCATCGCCGCCAGCGGCTCGACGATCGGCAGATATTTCGTCTTCAGCCTGCAGAAGAAATTCTGAGGGCTGTGGCCTAGCTTATCCCCCCTGATGCCCCGCCGTCGTCGTGCGGCGGGGCCGTTTTTTCTCCGGACATGCAACAGATCTCCAGACCGTTACGGCAGACAGCGATACCCGGGCCAGGGCCCGTTCGCCGTCGGCGCGGCCGCGTTTGCCGGCTGCGCGATCGGCAATATCACGGATGGACGCCATGACGATTTTTCCCGACCGCTTTTTGGGACGCAAAGCCGTGATCACCGGCGGCGCCTCGGGACTGGGGTTGCAGGCCGGACAGCGCATCGCCGACGAGGGTGGGCAGGTGTCGCTGTGGGACGCCAATGCAGCGGCGCTCCAGGAGGCGAGCAAGATGTTCGGCCAGGTTCACACGGTGCGCGTGGATGTCGGCGACTACCAGGCTGTCGCCGACGCCGCGCGGCAGAGCCATGCCGCGCTGGGCCAGGTCGATATCCTGATCAATTGCGCCGGCATCACCGGCGCGACCGTTCCGATCGGAGACTTTCCCGTTCAGAGCTGGCTGGAAGTCATGGACGTGAATCTGAACGGCCTGTTCTATTGCTGCCGCGAGATCACGCCCTTGATGGCGGCGCGCGGATATGGCCGCGTGGTCAATATCTCGTCGGTGGCCGGCAAGGAAGGCAATCCCAATGCCTCCGCCTATTCGGCCTCGAAGGCCGGCGTGATCGCGCTGACGAAATCGCTCGGCAAGGAGTTGGCAAAAAGCGGCGTGCTGGTCAACTGTGTTACGCCCACTGCCTTCGCAAGCCCGATCCTCAGCCAGTTGCCGCAAAGCCAGATCGATTATATGCGCTCGCGCATCCCGATGGGCCGGCTGGGCGAGGTGGCCGAGGTCGCCGCAATGGTGTGCTGGCTCGCGAGCGAGGAATGCTCGTTCGCCACCGCCGCCACCTTTGACATCTCCGGCGGTCGCACGACTTTCTGATCCGCGGCGCTCCATGATCGGTTGGTGTCGCGTGCTTCACCTTCACCCACAGTGTTAGCGCTAAAATAACTCTTCTGTTTCAAGTCGTAAGAAGTCGCAGCGCTTGTGCCGTGTCAGATATTATGATAGTGTCCCATATACTGAGAATAACGTATAATGGATCGCGACCCGGTCCTTGATATTCGAAGAATGCGTCGAAGCTCTTTTCGGGGAGAGAGCAGATGGCTACGCCGAAAAACCAGTCCGTCCAGAAAGCGTTTGCGCTGCTGGGATCGTTCCATGGCCCGGACGAATGGGTCAGCAATGCCGAACTGAGCCGCCGTGCCCATCTGTCCAAGGCCGCGGCACACCGCCTGATCAAGACGCTGGAGGAAATCGGCGTCGTGGTGCGCGATCCGCGCGGGTGCTACCGGCCCGGCATGACGCTGGCATCGCTCTCACGCAATATATCCATCGGCGACCTGGTGCGCAGAACCTCGTTCGACATCCTGGCCGAGCTGGCGGCGCAGCTGAACGGAATCATCCATCTGGGAATCCTGGAGAAATGGATGGTGACCTATGCCGCCAAGGTGGGCGACATGGATCGCCTTGCCATTCCGAGCCGGGTCGGGGCCCAGCAGGAGCCCTATTGCAGCGCCCTGGGCAAGGCTCTCCTCTCCGGCCTGTCGGAGGAGCAGATGGACGATTTCCTGCGCGACGGCGACCTGGTCGCCCTGACCCCGCAGACCATCACCGACCGCCGCCGGCTGACTGCCGAGATCGAGGATATCCGCCATCGCGGTTTTGCGATCGACGATCGCGAAGTGTATCCGGCGATCTGCTGTATCGGGGCGCCCATCCGCGATCCCAACGGGCAGGTCATTGCCGCCATTTCCCTGGCGGAGACGTCCACGCGCCTGGGATCAGGCAGGATAGATGAAGTATCCACGGCCCTGGTTTTGGCGGCGGAACAGATCTGCCGCAAGGTCTATCCCTCATTCGTCGCCCAGTAGGCCGATGCTGCGACGCACAGCCGGTGGACCGCATATCGCGCGAGGTTTTTTGACGGTCCGCGACTGTCTCACTTACTGGAACGGTGTTGCGCGCGCCGGGTGCTTCCAAGCTGCCTCGGGTGCGGAAATCTGTTTCAATGCCGCTTGGAAAGCGACGAAATCGCGGACGCGGGGGAGGGTTGAGAAACGTGGGTGAAAATCGAAGGGATTTCCTGAAAGGCGTCTGCGCCGCCGGTCTGCTGGCGGCAAGCACGTCCGCAGTGCGTGCCGCGGTGCCCAAATCGCCCAATGGCAAGCCGCTGATCGGCGTGTTCCCCATCGGCTGGACCGCCTGCACGCCGGACAACAGGCTGGACACCGCCGCGATGGCCAAACAGATGGAATTCATCAATCGCGGCAAGGTGGCGGGCCTGGCCTGGCCACAGAATGCCAGCGGCTGGAATACCCTGACGGCGCAGGAGTGGAACGCCGGCGCCGAAGCGCTGGCGTCGGTCAAGGGAAACTCGGCCCTGGTGCTGGGTGTTCAAACGGTCGGATTCAACCTCGCCAATTCCCGGGAATATGCGCGCACCGCCAAACGGCTGAAGGCCGACGGCATCATTTCGCTTGTCCCCCCCAATGCCGGTCAGGCCGAGGCCGTCAGCTACTTCAAGGCGCTGGCCGATGCGTCCGGCCTGCCGATTTTCGTCCAGGCGGTCGGCGATGTCAGCGTCGACATGCTGGTCGCCCTGGCGGCCGCGGTGCCCAGCATCGTCGCGGTCAAGGACGAAGCGGGCGATCCGCTGGAGCGGGCACCCGATCTGTTGCGGCGGACCTCCGGGCGCGTCCAGGATTTCTCGGGCGGCGGCGGCATGAAATTCTTCCCGGAGATGGAGCTGGGCTTTACCGGCACATGTCCCTATGTCGGTCTGTCGGATGTGCTGCAATCCTGCTTCAATGACTATCGGGCCGGGCGCAAGGGCGAGGCGTTCGACATCTTCGGACGATTCCTGGCCTTCAATTCGCTACCGCACGCCAACGAATATGTCCTGAAGGCGCGCGGCGTCTTCGCCGAGGACGCGGTTATGCGCTCGTCGTCCGCCGCCGGCCCGGCCAGAAGACGTAGCGGCCCCATTACCGAGGCGCAGAAAGCGGCGGTCCGAAACGCGCTCGCGACCTACTTGAAACCATATCTCGTCGCATGACGCATGGACCGCAAGGCCCGGCCGGAACCCGCAAGGCCGTCAGATAACAAGGGCCGCCAGCGGCCTGTGAAGGAGACAGATTGATGAAGCTGCATCACGTCGGATTGGCGATCTTGTTTCTGCTGGGCAGCGAAGGAGCTGTCCTGGCGCAAGCCGGCACGCCCGCGCTTTCGCCCAACGCCAATGTGGTGGGAAGCGGGCCCATCGTCCAGCCGCCACCGCCGCCGCCCAAGCCGGGCACGCCCCGCCGGGCCCGTGGCGACTTCGCCCAGCATCAGCGTCATCTCCTCTATGTGGCGCTGCCCGGCTCGCTGGAACGGCCGATCTATCCGAACGGCGACGGCATCGTCGTGCTCGATGCCGACAACAATTATGCCTTCGTCAAGCGTATCCATGTGTGGGACTATGCCGGCAGCATGAGCCCGGAAGATATTTCCGGCGTCGCCGCAAGCCCGGCCACGAACATGCTGTATCTGGCCGCCCGCGGACGGTTGGGCGCGATCGATCTGGCCACGGACAAGATGGTGTGGACGACGACGCTGGACGGCAAATGCTGCGAGCGCCCCCAGGTCGATGCCGATGGCAAGACCCTGATCGTGGGATCGAACCTGCAGGACTATTGGTACAAGCTGGACGCGCGGACCGGAAAGCTGCTGGCGGTTATCCATGCCCCCGGCAGCATGTCTGCCCATAATCTCAACCTCAGCGCCGACGGCAAGCTCGCCTTCATGTCGCCCAACGGCAAGCTGCTGCAGATCGCCGATGTCGCAACCGCCAAGGTCGTTCGCACCATCCGGTTTCCCGATAACGTCCGCGTCCAGGTCCTGAACAAGGATTCCTCGAAAATCTATGTCAATCAGAACAACTTTCTGGGCTTCATCATCGCCGACACCAGGACCGGCAAGATCCTGAAGACGGTGGAAGTGACCAGCGTGGATTGGCGCAAGGTATGGAACACCACACCCAGGCCCCGCATTCCCCATGGCTGTCCCAGCCACGGCATCCTGATTACGCAGGACGGCAAGGAGATCTGGCTGGCGGACGGCATCTTCAAGAAGATTCATATCTTCAGCAACACCGACGATCCCAAGGAGATCGGCACCATCGACACGCCGGACGGCGTCTTCTGGATGACGATGGGACTGGACGGCAAGCTGGTCTATGCCTCCTCTGGCGACATCATCGACGTCGCCACGCACAAGATCGTCGGCGTCACCAAGAGCGAATTCGGCACGCGCATGTTCAGCGAAAAGGAACTGGACATGCTTTTCGAGGACGGGCATCTACAGCGCGTCTCCAACCAGTTCGGCAACGAATATGGTGACTTCGTCACGGCGGAGAAGATGGGCGTGGGGCCGCACATGCCGGTGCTTCCCGGCAAGGCGCCGCTGATCGCCACCCCCACGGGTCCCGATCCGAACGCCGGCGTCAACTGGGCGGCCCAGTAGTCTGGACGGTGGCAATTGGCCGGGCATGGTGCAAAAGGCGGATGGAGGGTAATGGCCTGCGGCATGGCCGGCGTCGGGATGTTGTTTGCGACCCATGCCGCGCATGCCCAGCCGCCTGCGGACGCGCAGGCCACGACGCCGGAACAGGCGATCCGCAAGGTCTGCACCAGTTGCCACGGGCTGGAGCTGGTGATGGACACGCCCAGGGATTACGACGCCTGGCACGATACGGTGCAGGAGATGCTGAACCGGGGCGCAAGGGGCAGCACGGACGAGCTTGATCTGGTCATGCAGTTCCTGTTCGAGAACATGACGACGATCGACGTGAACCATGCCGACCCTGAATCGCTGCAAACCGTCCTGCATGCGACGCCCGATCAGGTGAAGGCGATCATGGCGCGGCGGGGCAAGCAACCGTTCAAGGACCTCGCCGATCTCGAAGCCGCCGTCCCGGGCCTCGACCGTCCGGTGCTCGAGGCCAAGAAACGCATGATCTTCTTTCAATGAAGCCGGGGCTGTTCCACAGGCATGATCGGTTATCGGCAATCCGCCCCGGGTTGATGTCATGAAGCGGAATTTCAAGGCCGCCGAGATACGCACGACGCCCGCGAAAGCCGATGCCGGGGCCAGGTCCCTGATGGGCAGCCAGACCCTTCTTCGCGGGCTGGATGTGCTTGAAGCGGTGGCTTCCGGCGCCACCACCCTGGCGGAATTGACCGAAGTCCTGGCCCTGAACCGCAGCACCGTGCACCGGCTCGCCGCCACGCTGGTCGAGCGCCGCTATCTCAGCTTCACGCCGCGGGTGGGCTATGCGCTCGGCCCCAAGCTGATGGAGATTGGGTTTCAGGCGTCCGATCAGATGAGCCTGCCGCAGATCGCGCGGCAATATATCGAGGCGCTGGCCGACCAGACGGGCGACACGGTGCATCTGGGCATCCTCGATGGAACGCGCGCGCTTTATCTCGACAAGATCGCAGGGCGGCGAAGGGTCGGCATCAGCTCCCGCATCGGCGAGCGCCATCCGCTGCGTTCCACCGGCCTCGGCAAGGCTCTGCTGCTGGATGAACCGGCGGAGCGGCTTGAGCAATTTTATCATGCCGAGCATGGAAGCCGCCAGAAATACAAATTCACGCTCGCCAACTGGCTCCGCTGTATGCGCGAATACGCCGCGCTTGGTTACGCGCTCGACCTGGAAGAGAATGAGGACCGCATCCGCTGTGTCGCCGCGCCCATCCGCGATGCGACGGGCAAGATAAAGGCGGCCATCAGCGTCAGCAGCGCGGCGCAGTATATGGATGACGGGCGGATGCGCGATCTGGCCGAGCTGGTCCACCGCACGGCTTACCGTATCAGCGCGGACCTGGGCTGGAATGGATCGCTCGATCATTCGCGGGCCGGGGCGATCTCGGGCTCCTGACCGGCCGTTCGGACAGGTCCGCCGGGGTATACAGATTCGGAGTGGGACCATTGAATGACGGAATAAGCCGGCGCGGCCTGTTTCATGCAGCCGCATCGGGGGCGTTGCTCGCCTCCACGTCCTTTCCGGCATTGGCCAGGGATCTGGGTGTGGCCGATGTGAAAATCATGGCCATCGAAAGCTTCGATATCCAGCTTCCCAAGGTCCAGGGGACCCGCACGTTCCTTCCCACATACCGCAACATGACGGCGGGCCGGAACAATGTGGTCAAGGTGACCACGAATGCGGGCGTTTCTGGCTATTCCTTCCTGGGCGCCAAGCGCGGCGAGGTTGCCGCCGCTTCAGCGCTGGTGGCGGGCAAGACTCTCTTCGCGGTCGATGTCTATCTCCGCCAGGGGTTGCTGGCGTGGCCATCGGTGGAGGAGGCGATGTGGGACGCCATCGGGCGGATCGCCGGCCAGCCTCTGTGCCGCCTGTTCGGTGGCGCCAGCCTTGAGACCATGCCCGTATATTTCACTTATGTCTGGCCGGTGCCGGAGGACGAGGTACCTGCCAAGGCGCAGGCGGACCAGGCCGCAAGGCTTCGCGCGGCGGGCTTCACGGCCATGAAGATTCAGATGATGCGCACCGACTATCGGCGCGACGTTGAAGCGGCCGCGCGGATGCTGGCGGCCGGCGGCCCTGGATTCCGGGTGATGGTGGACCGGACCGCAGGCGCCAAGGGCCTGTGGACGTTCGACCAGGCCGTGGCGGCTGCCAGGGCGCTGGCCGCCGCGGGCGTGTATTGGCTGGAAGAGCCGCTGGCGCGCGACGACTTCGAAGGTCCGGCACGGCTGCGCCGGGAGGTGCCGGGCATTATCATCACCGGCGGCGAGGGGTGGACGGACCTGGCGCCGTTCCGCCGGGGCCTGGAAGCGGGCACCTATGGCATCATGCAGCCGGAGATGCGCACCTGCGCCGGTCCGCTGACGATGCTGAAGATCGGCGCCCTGTGCGAGGCGTGGACTATTCCCATCGCCCCGCACGCAGCGACGGGCCTGGCGCTGGCGGGCCGGCTTCAGGTCTCCGCCGCGATGGGGTCGCTGATCCAGGAAATCGGCGTGTTGCAGCCCGGCGCCTTTCCCTGGGACGTATGGGACGCCTACCGGCCGATCCTCCACGGCGAGTCGCCTTTTACCTTCAAGGGCGGTTCCATCATGGTGCCGCAATACCCGGGTCTGGGCCTCAACGTCGATGAAAAGGCGCTGCGGAAATATCGCGTCGACGGATTCGAGCGACGCAACGTGCCGGGGATTTCAAAAACCTGATCGAAGCGGGCTGCGCCAGTTCGTGCCGCGGCAAGGGGGCAGACATGAAGATCGCCAGCGTCAAGGCATTCCTGATCGCCAGCGACCTCACCGGCGGCAGGCCCGTCACGCCGGCGCGGCGTGCTGCGTGGACGCGCGATGCGGAAGTGGCGGGGCCCATGTCGGGCTTTCCCCGCTTCAAGAAGGATCGCAGCAAATGGCGCCCGGCCATGCCCTCGGTCGGCTGCGTCGTCACCGCCGAGGACGGCGGTTGGGGCTTCGGCGCCACCCGCTACGGCAATCCTGTCGCAAGCCTGATCAACGAACATATCGGCCCGCTGCTGGTGGGCGAGGCCGCGATGGCCACGGAATATCTGTGGGGCATGATGCAGCGCCTGACCTCGCCTTATGGATCGATGGGCCTGGCCAGCTATGCCGTCAGCGCGGTGGACTGCGCGCTGTGGGACCTCAAGGGAAAAATCCTGAACCGGCCGGTGTTCGACCTTTTGGGCGGGCCGGCGCGAGACGGCATCCGCTGCTATGCCACCGGCAATGACACCGACTGGCAGATGGAGCTGGGGTTTACCGCGATGAAGCTGGCCTGTCCGCACGGTCCTGCCGACGGACAGGCGGGGCTGGACGCCGACGAGTCCCTGGTATCGCGAACGCGCGCCCTGATCGGCCCGGATGCGGACCTGATGCTGGATTGCTGGATGGCGTTCGACATCGATTTCACCGTGCGGCTGGCCGAGCGGCTTCGCCCCTATGGTTTGCGCTGGATCGAGGACTGCCTGATGCCTGACGACTGGGATGGCTGGTCGGTTCTGCGCCGGCGCCTGCCCTGGCAGACATTGGCGACCGGCGAGCACTGGTACACGCTCGCGCCATTCCTGCATTCGGCGTCGCGGCGCCATGTGGACATCTTCCAGCCCGACATCGCCTGGGTCGGCGGCGTCACCGCGACCGTGAAGATCTGCCACCTTGCCGACGCGGCCGGTATCCCGGTCATTCCGCACGCGGCGATGAATTCGCCCTTCGGCCAGCATGTCTGCCTGGCCATGCCGAACATTCCGATGGGGGAATATTTCCTGGGTACCGCACCCGGCGTGCCGCTGGAGGAAGTCACGCCCTTTCCCGGCATGGCGGTGCCGAAGGATGGCGTGCTGGTGCCCGGCGACGGACCGGGCTTCGGCCTCGGCCTGACCCTGGACGATCTCGAGACACTCAAAGTCTGAGGCGGGGGGCTGAAATGGACACGCTGAGCCCCGACGCCGAACGCGCCGCCGCCAAGGCGATGCGCCACCTGCTGCCCTGGCTGCTTCTGATGTATGTGCTGGCCTATCTGGACCGGGCCAATCTGGGCTTCGCCAAGAACGCCTTCCAGGCTTCGACCGGCATCAGCGAGGCGGCTTATGCCTTCGGGGTGGGCATCTTCTCGGTCGCCTATGCCTCCATCGAGGTGCCGAGCAACATCCTGATGCACCGCTTCGGGGCGCGCCGCTGGCTCAGCCGCATCATGGTGAGCTGGGGTCTGGTCTCGGCCGCGATGGCGTTGGTCCATACCGCGGCGGGCTTTTATGCCGTGCGCGTCGCCCTGGGCGTCGCCGAGGCGGGCTTTTTTCCCGGCGCGGTCTATTTCCTGTCGCGCTGGTTTCCCGATGCGCGCCGCGCGCGGGTGCTGGGTATTTTCTATTTCGGCGCGCCGCTCAGCTTTGTGTTCGGCGGGCCCCTGTCGGGCCTTCTGCTGGATGCCGACGGCATGGGCGGCCTCCACGGCTGGCAATGGATGTTCCTGGTCGAGGGATTGCTGGCCTCGCTGGTGGGGATCGTCGTCTTCTTCCGGCTGGCCGAGACGCCTGCTGCCGCCCGCTGGCTGGCGCCGCGCGAACGCGAGGCGCTGAGCGCGGCAATCGCTGCGGAAGACCGGCAGAAGGCCGCCCTTGGCGCGGCATCCATCCTGCACGGCCTGCTCAACTGGCGGGTGCTTTACCTGGCGCTGATCTATTTCCTGATCCAGGGCTGCGTCTATGGCGTGGTCTATTACCTGCCGCCCCAGGTCGGGCGGCTGATCGGCCGCGATGTCGGTTTCGTCGTGGGATTGGTCACGGCCATCCCCTGGGCCTGCGCCATGTTGGCCTCCTATGGCCTGCCGCGCCTGGCCGAGCGGCTGGGCAGGCGTCGGCTGATCGCCAGCCTGACCATGCTGGCGGCGGCGGTCGGGGTGTCGCTGTCCTCGCTTCTGTCTTCCATGCCGCTGCTGGCGCTGGCGGCATTGTGCCTGGCGGTGGCGGGCTTCATCGCGGTGCAGCCCCTGTTCTGGACCTTGCCGGCCGGCTATCTGCGTGGCGCGGCGGCGGCCTCGGGCCTGGCGCTGGTCAACATGCTGGGCGCGCTGGCCGGCTTCGTTTCGCCGCTCTATCGCCTGTGGGCCGAAACGCATTTCGGAGCGGGCGCGGGCCTGCTGGCGATCGGCCTGACCACCGCGATCGGTGCGCTGATGATCGCGCTGGCCGGGCAGGTCGTGGGCCGCACCACCGGCTGATCTTGCATCCCGCCCCGGCTTGGGCTCTGCTTGGCGCGGGCTTGTTTGGCGCCGCTATGGCGCAAGTTCGGGGAAGCATGTCGAACGACGCGCTGGACCGGAAGTTCTGGGAAAGACTGGTCCGCCGGGTGCGGCAAAGGATCAAGGGCCGCGCCGATGCGGAGGACCTGCTCCAGGCGGCCTATCTGCGGCTGATGCAGTATCGCAAGGAGCATGTGGTTGAAAATGTTCCGGCTTTCCTGGTCCGCACCGCGGTGAATATCGGCGTGGACAATTATCGCCATGACCGCCTGCTGTGCGGCGCCGCGCCCGAAGACATGACCATTACCGAAATTTCGCCCTTGCAGGATGAGGTTTTGGCGGCGCGCGCTCGTCTAGAACGAGTCAGCCAGGGTCTGAACCGCCTGACGCCGCGCACCCGGGAAATCTTTCTGATGCACCGCCTGGAGAATCTGAAATACCGCGAGATCGCCCAGCGGCTGGGGATCAGCCAGAGCGCCGTGGAAAAGCACATCGCGCGCGCGGCCCTGTTTCTGACCGAATGGACGGAAGGCTGGTAATGGGATCGGCGCCGCCATCCCCGCAGGCGCGGGCCGAGGCCGCCGCCTGGCTGGCCCGCCTGCACGGCGACGATCGCTCGCCGGCCGATGAGGAAGCGTTCCGCCGGTGGCTGTCCGCCGGTGCCGATCATGCCGCCGCCTTCGAAGCGGTGGACCGGATGTGGTCGGCGGTGGGCGGGCTGCAGCGCAGCCGGGGTTTTTCACGCCTGCATACCACCCCGCAGCCGCGGCGCGTCAGCCGCCGCGCGGTGATGGCGGGGGCGACACTGTTGCTGGCGGGAGGCGGAAGCCTGGCATTCTGGCGCTCCGCTTCCGCCGGTGTCTATGAGACGGAGGTGGGCGAACAGAAGCACGTCGCGCTGGCGGACGGCAGCCAGCTGTTCCTGGATGCCAAGACCCGGCTGGTGGTGGACTTCACCGATGTCGTCCGCTCGGCCAACCTGCAGTATGGGCAGGTCAATTTCCGCGTCGCGCCCGACCCGAACCGTCCTTTCGTGGTCCGGGCGGCCCAGCGCAGGATCGTCGCGACCCAATGCAATTTCGATGTCCGCTGCGAGGACGGCGAGGTCCAGGTGCTGCTGATCCATGGCGAGGCGGACGTGGCGCCGGTTTCGGCGCCGCGGGGCAGCGGGGCGGAACGGCTGGGGCCGGGCGAACGGCTGGTGGCCTCGGTGGACATGGAGCGGCGCGACCGCCCCAACCTGAACCATCTGCTGGCCTGGCAAAGCGGTTCGGTGGTTTTCGAGAATACCGACCTGGCGGAGGCGGCGCAGGAGATGAACCGCTACAGCATGGCCCGGCTGGAGGTCGATCCGTCGGTGGCCGGATTGAAGGTCAGCGGCGTCTATCGCGTCGGCGACAACGAGGCTTTTGCCCGCTCGATCGCCAAGCTCCTGCCCATCGCCGTGCGGCAGGACGGAGATTCCTACCGGCTGGTGCCGGATCAGCAGGGTTAGGGGGTGGGGAAAGACACCCCCTGGAACGTCTCTCCACAAAAATGGCCCGCAAACGGCCGGGCGAGGAGGGAAGCGTCATGGGGACTTCGCGCGGGGGCGCACGGCGCCTGATCCTGCTGGGTGGGGCAGCCGTCCTTGCCGGCCACACGGCGGCGATTGCTCAAACCGGTGCCCAGACTGGCGGCCAGACAGGTGCTCAGGCCGACCAGCCCGCCAATCTCTCGATGCAGGAGCAGCCGCTGTCCGACGCCCTGCGCAAGGTGGCGCAGCGGACGGGCGAGAACATCCTGTTCACCCCCGAGTCGGTCGCCGGCCTGCGCGCGCCCGCGATCTCGGGCCAGATGAACGCGCAGCAGGCCGTGGCCATGCTGACCCGCGGCACCAACCTTCAGGTCATGTCCGACGGACCCAATGGGCTGATCGTGCGCGCGCCCGTCCAGCGCGCCGTGACCCAGGCGCCGGACATGTCGGCGGGCGGCATGTCCGTCGAGACGGTGGTGGTCAGCGGCTTCCGCTCCAGCCTGGAGCGGTCGCTGGAGATGAAGCGCAACGCCAACGACACCTCCGACAGCATCCTGGCGGAAGACATCGCCAAATTCCCCGACCTGAATGTTTCGGAATCGCTGCAGCGCATTCCCGGCATCACCCTGCAACGCGACCAGGGCGAGGGCCGCCAGATCTCGGTGCGCGGCCTCAATTCCACCTTCACCCGCGTGCGCATCAACGGCATGGAGGCGCTGGCCACGACGGGATCGGAAGACGTGTCGGGCGGGTCCAATCGCGGCCGCTCTTTCGACTTCAATGTCTTTGCTTCGGAACTGTTCAGCCAGCTCACGGTGCACAAGACCGCCTCGGCCGAGGTCGAGGAAGGCTCGCTGGGGGCTACGGTGGACCTGCACACCGCACATCCCTTCGACAAGCCTGGCTTCACATTGGTGACCTCGGCCCAGGGCGGCTACAACGACCTTTCCGGCGGCTTCAATCCGCGCGTCGCGGGGCTGGTGTCCGATACTTTCCTGGGCGGAAAGCTGGGCGTGCTGCTGTCGGGCGCCTACCAGATTCAGAACGGCCTGGAGAACGGCTCCAGCACGGTGCGCTGGCAGAACGACAACACCGCCCAGACCGGAAACCATTCCTCGCCCTATATCGCCGGCTGCGTCAGCAATGTGCCGGGCGCCAGCTCGCAATGCGCGAACGGCCAGCGCCTGGGCTATGTCGCCTTCAATCCGCCCGGCCCGCTGCCGGGCGCCGCCGCAGCCCAGACCTTCACGCTCGCCAGCGCCACCGCGCCCAACCGTCAGACGGTGGGGGCGGTGCCGAACGGCGCCAACTACAACGCCGCCACGCTTCCCAACAATTACGACGTCGTCAATGAAGCGTTCCGGCCGCGCTTTCCGCGCTACGACAACATCACCAACCATGAAAAGCGGCTGGGCGTCACCGGCTCGGTCCAGTACCAGCCGGACGATGCGACCCTCTTCACGCTGGATGCGCTCTATGCCGATTTCGCGGTGGAGCGCCAGGAATACTATCTGGAAGCCGAATCTTTCTCGAACAACAATGTCAGCAGCAATATCGCGGGGCTGAACGCGCCGATCCTGGGCGCCGGCAGCATCGGCGTGCTGAACTATGACGTCAATCCGGTCACCAACAACCTGGACTATGTCCAGGCCGTCAATGCGGGCCTGAGGTCCGAGCACCGGCTCGACCATCTCGACACCCGTTTCAAGCAGGTGACGCTGGACTTCAACCACGCCTTCAGCGACGTCCTGAGCGTGCACGGCCTGTTGGGCTGGTCGGAATCCCACCACAGCAACCCGATCCAGACCACGCTGACCATGGATTATGATTGTACCGCCGCGACCTCTGCGACCGGGGCGGTGTCGGGCTGCCCCGGCGGGGCAGGGGGCGGGGCCGGCACGCTGGCCAATCCCTACTCCTTCGATTATCGCGGCGACCTGGGCAAGCTGCCCGCCTTCGACTACGGCAATGTCGATGTCACCTCGACCAACGGCTGGTTCCTGTCGCAGATCCGCGAGCGCCAGGCCTATGTCAACAACGGCTTCCGCACCGTCCAGGTGGAAGGCGAATACAAGGCGTTCGACTGGCTGACGGTGAAGGCCGGCTTCGACTACAAGAACTACGGCTATCGCGCCCTGATCACCGCGCGCACCAACGGCACCACGGCAAGTCAGGACAATGTGATCCCGGCGGCGATCGAATCCTCGGCCGTTCTGGCCGCCAACTCGCAGCTCATCACAATGCACGGGCTGGATGTCGGGCCGGGCACCCCAACCACCTGGGCCGTGCCGGACATCCAAGCCTTCAACAAGCAGTTCCATATCTGGGACCAGAGCCAGGCGGCCTTCGTGCAGGGGCCCGGCCAGTTCCTCAGCCAGAACGGTATCGTGCGCGAGAACGACCTGGGCTATTGGGCGCAGGCCGACTGGGACACGATGTTCTATGGCGTGCCGTTCCGCGGCAATATCGGCGTGCGCTATGTGCAGACCGACCAGGACACGGTGGGTTACAGCTTCGATCCGGCGTCGAAGTCGATCATCACAACCCAGTTGTCGCGCAGCTATCACGACGTGCTGCCTTCGGCCAACGCCGTCTTCTCGCCCACCGACGATTTCCTGATCCGCCTCAGCGGCGCCTATGTGATGGCGCGTCCCGACCTGAACAACCTGTTGCCGGGCGGGGCCACCGCGACGGTCACCGGCAGCAACTTCAACGTGACCGAGAACAACCCCAACCTTCTGCCCTATCGCGCCAAGACGGCCGACATGTCGTTCGAGTGGTATTACCACAAGGGCGCGCTGTTCTCGGTCGCCTTTTTCTACAAGCACCTGGATTCGCTGATTCAGACGCTGCGCCAGAGCGTGGCCTTCAACCAGAACACCGATGGCGTGCCCGACAGCCTGGCGATCGCGGCCTGCGGCGCGGCCTATCAGGCGCCGCCGGCCACCGGCTGCAACGAGGCGGCGACATGGCTGTTCTCCAAGCCGGTCAATTCCAAGGGCGCGCCCCTTTACGGCACGGAAATCTCGTGGCAGCAGCCGTTCGATTTCCTGCCCGGCCTGTTCCAGAACACCGGCTTCCTGGGCAACGTGACCTTCGTGCAGGCCACCCAGACCTATTTCAATTCCAACGGCACGGTGCTGGCCAAGACCGACCTGACCGGCCTGTCGCGAACCTCCTACAGCGCCACGCTTTACTATGACGACACGGTGTTCTCACTGCGCGGCACTGCGTCGTTCCGCAGCAAGTACCTGGCCAGCATCAATCCGGGCAACCTGAACGACGTCATCGTCAACGCCGCGACGCTGAACGTCGATGCTTCGGCCAGCTACAAGATCAACGACAATTTCACCGCGACCTTCGACGCGATCAACCTGACCAACCAGCCGACCTATCAGTACGCCGATTCAATCGGGCACCGGCTGTATTACTATCACCAGACCGGCCGAAACTTCTTCCTTGGCCTGCGTTACAATTACTGATCCAGTCCCCTCTGACTGCGGGCGGGACCGTATTCTTCGGTCCCGCCATCTTTCCCCGCCGGATGAGCCTCAGCGGGCCGGGTCGACCGCATAGTGGTTCACGACAGGCGGCGCGGCAAAGAGATGTCCGATCTGCGCGCGCCATCGGGCAAAATTGTCCGACTGCTTGAAGGCGACGGTATGGTCTTCAAGTGTTTCCCACCAAACAATCAGGATAAAGGTGTCCGGCGCCTCGATCCCCCGGTGCATCTCGAGGCGATGAAAGCCCTTCGACGTCTCGATGCAGCGGCGCGCCCTGGCAAAGATTTGGCGAAACTGGGCTGCATCTTCCTCGCGGACGGTGAAAAGGGCTGTTTCCACGATCATGGCGCGCTCCGTATCGGTCTTTGGTCCCATTTCAGGCGCATCAGTATATAGCTGAGCAGTGCCGACAGCGCGGCTGCGCCCGCCATTGCATAAAGCCCCAGCGAGAAATCCCCATTGCTCCCGGCGGCTGCCCCCACCACATAGGGGCCCAGGAAGCCGCCGAGATTGCCGATGGCGTTGATGACCGCAAATCCGGTGGCCGCCGCGGCGGTGTCGAGCACCAGCGGCGGAATGGAAAAGAAGCAGACGGCCTGGGCATAAAGCCCGATGGCGGCGATCGAGATGGCGACAAGCGACCACACATTCGCGCCCAGCCGGGCGCTGACCGCCAGCCCGATTGCGGCGATCAGCATCGCGACAATCGTGTGCCAGTGTCGTTCGGCGAAGCGGTCCGAGCTCCAGGCCCAGGCGACAGCGCCCACGGCCGCGGTCAGGAACGGGATGGTGGCGATAAAGCCGACCTGGGCGTTGGACAGGCCTGCCCCGCTCAGGATCAGCGGCAGGAATAGGCTGACCCCATACATCGCCATGGCGCGGAACAGATAGATCGCCGAAAGCAGTCCGGCCCGTTGGTTGCATACCGCCCGGATCTCCTCGCCCACGCTGTGCCGCGTGCCCTGGCGGTCGACATGGGCCTCCAGCCAGGCGCGTTCGGACGCCGACAGCCAGCCCGCCTCGGCCGGCCGGTCCTTCATGTACCGCAATACATAAAGTCCCATCACGAGCGCCGGGATGGCCTCGACCAGGAACATCCACTGCCAGCCGGTCAGTCCGGCGATGCCGTCCATGCGCAGCAACGGCACCGAAAGCAGTCCCGATATCGCGTTGCCCAGGGGCGCGGCGAAGAAGAACCATGCGGTGGCGCGGGCGCGGTAGCGCGGGGGAAACCACCAGGTGATGTAAAGAACCAGCCCCGGCACGAACCCCGCCTCGGCCGCCCCCAGCAGGAAGCGGGCAATCATAAAGCTGGTGGCGCCGGTGACCAGCATGGTGGCGCCCGAGATCACGCCCCAGGTTATCATGATGCGCGCGATCCACAGCCGCGCCCCCACCCGTTCCAGGATCAGGTTGCTGGGAATCTCGAACGCAAAATACGACAAAAAGAAAATGCCGGCGCCCCAGGCATAGCCCATCGCGTCCAGGCCGATATCGCGGTTCATGGCCAGGGCGGCGAAGCTGACATTCACCCGGTCGAGCTGGTTGATCAGGAACATCAGCATCATCAGCGGCAGCAGGCGCCACATCACCTTGGCCATGGTGCGGCGTTCCAGCTCCGCCTCCTGCATGGCGCCGCTCAGGATCTGCCGCTTTCGTAGAGCCCGGCCACCGCGGCGCTGTCGGCCATTTCATTGCCGGCGGCAAAGTCGTGATAGCGCGCCGCTGCCCGCGCGATCAGGGGCAGGTCGAGGCCGAGCCCAGCCACAAAGGCCATGACGTTCTTGAGGTCCTTGTCCAGCTGGCGCGCATAGCCGCGCGGCGGGTCATAGTCGCGTGCCTGTTGCTGCGGATAGATGCGCTCCAGCACGGTGCTGTCGGCCATGCCGCCGGCCAGGGCGGCCGGCAGGCGCGCGGCGTCGATGCCGGACGCTTCGGCCAGCGCCAGCGCCTCGGCCATCAGCACATAGCCGACGCCGACAATGGCCTGGTTGATGATCTTGGCGGTCTGGCCGGCTCCCAGTGTCCCGATGTGGGTAAGATTTGCGGAAAGATCCGTCAGCACCGGCCTGGCCCTTTCGACATCTTCGCCCCCGCCGCCCATCATGATCGTCAACTGGCCGTCCGCCGCCGCCAGCGGGCCGCCCGAGATCGGCGCGTCGACCCAGTGCATGCCGCTTTCGCGCTTCAGCCTGTCCGCCAGCAACAGGGTGCGGTCGGGGTTGATGGTCGAGCAATCGATCAGAAGCGAAGCGCCCGCATTGGCGCGTACAAGTCCGTGCGTGCCGAAGCAGCACTCCTCCACCGCATCGCCGTGAAGGACGCAGAAGATCACGATGTCGCTGGCGGCGCGCACCGCCGCCGGACTGTCCATCGCCACGGCCCCCGGCACCTGGGCATAGCGTTCCGGCTCCAGATTCCACACACGGACCTGCCAACCGCGGGCCATCAAGCGGCGCGCCATCGGCGCGCCCATGATGCCGATTCCCACAAAGCCGATACGCGGCTTCATGGTGTGGGAAGGCGGTAGATCCGCCGCGCGTTTTCCGCGAACAATTTGTGTTGCGCCGTCATGCCCAATGCCTCTGTCGCCTCGGCGAAGCCCGAATAGATTGTCGAAAGGCTCCCCACCAGACCGTCCACCGGGAAGTTGCTGGCGAACATGCAGCGATCCTCACCGAAGATGCCGATCGTGTCCAGAATGACCTGGCGGTTGCGCTCCAGGCTCCAGGGCCGGCCCGGCTCGCCCAGCCCCGAGATCTTCACCGCGACATTGGGCGCGGCCGCGAATCCCGCCATCGCCGCGCGCCACGCCGCCAGTTCGTCGGGCTCGCGGTCGCGGGGCAGGCCGGTATGGTTGAGGATGATGATGGTCTCGGGGAAGTCGGCGTTCAGCGCCGCCGCTTCGGCAAGATGCCACCAGGGCGCCTGAAGATCGAACGACAGGCGGTGGCGCGCCAGCAATGCATAGCCGCGCCGCCAGGCCGGATCGCTCATCGACCGGGGGACGCCGCTTTCGACCTTGCCGGGGCTGTCCGACACGCGGGGCTTGTGGCGGATGCCGCGCACGAACCCAAAGCCAGCCTGGCGCGCCAGCACATCGGCCACGTCGTCCCGATCCAGGGCGGCATGGCAGACCATGACGGTCGGCAATCCGAAGTCCCGCCGCAGCATCTCGACCCAGCGTGTTTCGCCCACCGGATCGCGCCGGTCCCATTCGGTCTCCACGAAGACGGAGCCGGCGATGTCCAGGGCCGCCGCGTCGTCAAGATAGTCCGGCGGCATGTAGTTGCGTTTCAGGGCGGCATAGTCGCCATAGCGGAAGGGTATCGGCGGAAGGTCGTGCAGCCAGGGCAGATAGTTGGCGTCCAGGTCCCAGAAATGCTGGTGCGCGTCGACGACGGGCAGGCGGGGCAGGGGCTGGCGGGACTGGGACATGACGATCTCGGTGCGGCGGGCCGGACCATCACCGCCGGGCCGGATTCATGATAACCTAATGACATCAATCATCTGGGAAAAGGACGATCCGCCGCATCCTGTTCCAGGATCGCGATGGGGGATTTCCAGGCGCGGTCCGTCCTAATACGAATGGCTGAAGGGGCGGTGACGCAGGCGCCCTGCATGAGGGGGCCGCACATGGACGAAAGGGACGCCGGGCGCCAGGTCGATGATTGGTTCATGCGGGATGTCTTGCCCCTGGAAGCGGCGCTGACGCGCTTTCTTCAGCGCAACTGGCGCCAGCCGGCCGAGATCGCCGACCTGAGGCAGGAGACCTATGCGCGCGCCTATGAAGCCGGCTTGCGCGAGCGGCCCAAACAGGTCAAACCCTTCCTGTTCCAGATCGCCCGCAACCTGATGATCGATCGGTTGCGGCGGCAGAGCGTGGTCTCGCTGGAAACCATGGCGGATTTCGAGTGGGCGAACGTCTCCGATGATGCGCCGTCCCTGGAAAGCCGCGTGGCGGCGCGTCAGCAGTTGCGGCAGTTGCAGCACGCGCTGGACGATCTGCCCCCGCGATGCCGTCAGATCATTGTCATGCGCAAGATAGAAGGTCTTTCGCAAAAGGAGGTGGCCCAGCGCATGGGAATTGCCGTCGATACCGTGGAAAACCAGGTGGCCAAGGGCGTACGTCTTCTCGCCCAGGCGCTGGGCGGGCGGCGTGGGGCGCTGGCCAGCCAGGCGCGGCGCTACAATTTCTTCAGAAAGAGCCGCGATGTCCGTTGAACAGCAGGAACAGGCCGCTGCCGAGTGGCTGGCTCGTGAGGATCGCGGGCTGACGGCGCAGGAGCATGCGGCGATGCAGGCCTGGCTGGATGAATCCAGCCTCAACCGCGTCGCCTATCTGCGCCTGAAAGGCGCCTGGATTCGTGCCGACCGGCTGGCCGCCTTGCGCGCGCCGCGGCGCGCCGCGCTTGCGCGTGCAGGAGTGGGACTGCCCCATTGGGGGCTTCTGGCCGCCGCCGCCCTGTTGCTCGCCCTTGTGGCAGGAGGCGCCTTCCATTTCCTGAACGGGCATTTCCTGAACTGGGATTTCTTGAACCGGCCGCAGCCTTTGGCCCAGACCTATGTGACACCGGTCGGCGCCAACCAGCAGGTGCGCCTGGCCGACGGCTCGCGCATGGAACTGAACACCGACACGCGCGTCCATGCCGAGGTGACAAGCACCTCGCGCACCGTGACCCTGGATTCCGGCGAAGCTTATTTCGACGTCGTGCATGACGCGGCCAGGCCCTTCATGGTCTATGCCGGCAATCGCCGCATCACCGATCTGGGCACCCGTTTTTCGGTCTACCGCAAGGGCGAGGATGTGCGCGTCACTGTGCAGGAGGGCCGCGTTCGCGTCGATCTGCTGGATAGTCCCACACCGACAGCGCCCGTCGTGGCGGAAGCCGGCCACGCCGTGATCGCCCGGGGCGCCGAGACGCTTCTGATCTCCAAGTCCCCTCACGACATCGCCAACGAGCTCAGTTGGCGCAGCGGCATGCTCGTGTTCAACCAGCAGACGCTGGCCGAGGCCGCCGAGCAGTTCAACCGCTACAACCGCCAGCGTATCGTTGTGGAGGGCAGCGCCCGCAAGATCCGCATTGGCGGAAGTTTCAAGGAAGACAATGTGGCCGGATTTGCCGCGTTGCTGCACCAGGGATTCGGCCTGACTGTCAGCAGGCGCGGCGACGACATCATCGTGTCACGGTAGGAGGGCGGCGACACCGGCAGGCCGCCCAAGCTGGCGGACTGTCCAGAACAAGAATATTGCAGGGGGCATATGAGACGCAGGGGAGCCCTGAAGACGCTGCTTTCCGGGACGGCGGTGCTTTGCCTTTCCGCGGGGCAGGCGGCGGGCCGCGATCTCCTCGACATTCCCGCCGGCAGCCTGAGGGCGGCCCTGGACATCTATATCCGCCAGACCGGAGCGCAGCTTATCTACAATGTCGACGACGTGGCGGGGCGCGCCAGCGCCGCGGTGCACGGGCTTCCTCCCGACCAGGCGCTCAAGGTCTTGCTGGCTGGCACGGGAATGACCGCCAGCCGCGACATCAGCGGCGCCGTCATCATCTCGCGGTCGGCAGCGCCGCGCCCGGCGGAGGAGCACGACCTGCTGCTTCCCGAACGGGTGATCGTCACCGGCTCGCGCATCCGCAGCGGCGAAGAACGTTCGACGCCGGTGACGTCGCTGCCCGGCGAACAGCTCCTGGCGACCACGCCCGCCGGCATTCCCGCCGCGCTGGACAAGATGCCGGTCTTCATGAGCGGCTCCACCCCGGACAACGCCACCACCGGGGCGAACGGACGCGGCAATAACGCACCCGGCTATTTCCTGGACATGCGGAATCTGGGCGCCATACGCACCCTGATCCTGGAAGACGGCCATCGCGTGCCCGGCACTTTTTACGACACGACGGTCGATGTCGACATGCTGCCCCAGATGCTGGTGAACCGGGTTGAGATCGTCACCGGCGGCGCCTCCGCGGTCTATGGCTCCGACGCGGTCTCCGGTGTCGTCAACTTCGTGCTCGACCGCCAGTTCGACGGCTTCAAGACGGTTGCGCTGGGTGGAGTGTCCGGTCAGGGCGATGCGCATTCGTGGCGCGTGGGCATGGCCGGCGGCCATGATATCGGCGCCGGCGGCCACCTGATCTGGAGCCTGGAATTCCATGACCGCGCCGCGCTGCCGGACGCGGCCGCCCGGCCCCTGGGCAACCTCGGCACCTCCATCGTGGGCGCCGGAACCGCCGCCAGTCCCTACAGGCTGGTCACGAACATCCGCCAGAGCAACACCGCGCCCGGCGGCCTGATCGTTTCGGGACCGGGCAGGGGATTGCAGTTCCTCAGCGATGGCAGCCTGGCCCCCTTCAATCCGGGAAGGCCCACCGCCACGACCAATTTCTCGATCGGCGGTGACGGCGGCATCGAGCATAACGAATATCTGCTGCCGGCCTTCAGCACCGGCCAGGCCTTTGCCCATTACGATCAGACGCTGGGCAATTCCGCCACGGCCTATGTGCAGGCCCGCTATGCCGTGGCCCGCAGCTACGAGGCCGGGCAGATATTCACCAACATCAACGGATCGGGTATCGGCACCGATGGCTCGGGTGCGCAATATCCGATCACCATCTATGGCGGCAACGCCTTCCTGACGCCGCAGGCCCAGGCCTTCCTGTTTCCGCCGGGCGGACCTTCCAGTTTCCAGATGAACCGGATGGACAACGACCTGATGAGCCGCCTGGCGCTGGACCAGCATACCGGGGCGCTTGCCGTCAGCATGGGCCTGGCGGGCCATGGGCCGGAAAGCCTGGCCTGGGACATCCATTACACGCACGGCCAGACGCGCACACAGCTCATCACCCGCAACAATATCGATTCCGCGCGTTTCTATGCGGCGCTGGACGCGGTGCGCGATCGGGCCACCGGCAAGATCGTCTGCAACACCGATCTGACCGCGCCGGGCGCCTTTCCCGGCTGCGTGCCGCTGAACCTGTTCGGCCAAAGCGCCACGGTGGTGAACGGTTCCAACGCCTCGCCCGAAGCGCTCGCCTATATCGGCGCGACCACCTGGTGGACGGCGCACAACGCCATGGACGATCTCAGCGCCAATCTCACCGGCGACCTTATGGCGCTGCCGGCAGGCGAGGTGAAATTCGCGCTGGGCGCGGAGTATCGTTTCGCCGGTCTCGTGGTGGATACCAGCACGCCCGACAACAGTTTCAATCCGCAGAATCTGCGCCTGGCGCCGCCGGGCACCTTCGCCCCCACCCAGGCGTCGCCGGCCGGCACTTTTCCGCCGGCCAATCTTGCCCATTTCAAGGAGGTTCAGTCGGGCGCGGACGGATCGGAAACGATCTCCGAAGCCAATCTCGAACTGGAGATTCCGCTGCTCGCGGAGCAGCCCTTCGTCCGGCTGCTTTCGGCCGAAGGCGCGGCACGCTATGCCGAATATCATGTCGGCGGCCAGGATCCCACGGGCATGGGCCTGGTGAAGAGGGGATTCGCCGCCAGCACCTGGAAGCTTGGCCTGGAATGGCAGGTGAGCGAAGACCTGAAATTGCGGGCCACCCGTTCGCGCGACATCCGCGCGCCGACGCTATGGGACCTGTTCCAGGGCCCGAACACGACGACATCGGGCGTCAGCGACATGCTGACCGGCGTGTCCGGCTCGGCCAACACCGAGGCGATCGGCAATCCCGCGCTGAGGCCCGAGATAGCGCACAATACAACCGCGGGGTTCGTCTATGAGCCGGACTGGCTGGCGGGCGGGCGCCTGACGCTGGATTATTTCCATATCGACATCCGCGACGAGATCGCCGTGGTCAGCGGAAGCAATATCGTGGCGCAATCGCTGTGCCTGGCCTCGCCGGGCGGAAGCTCTGCCTATTGCGCGCTGATCCAGCGGCCGGTCTCCTACAACGATACCGCGCCGGTCAATTTTCCGACCCTTTATTATTCCCAGGCCCAGAATTTCCAGCGCCAATGGACGGAAGGCTATGACCTGGAGGCGGATTACCGGATAAACCTGTCCGGCTGGGCAGGACTGGATGGCGCGCTGGCCATCCGGCTGCTGTGGACCCACACATCTTTTCTGAAGACTCTCGGCCTGCCCGGATCGGTCATCACCAATGTCGCCGGTTCGGCCTATGCGCCGGCGAGCGCGCTGCCGGCGGACAAGATCGCCCTTATGGCGCGCTATCGGCAGGGTCCGGTCACGATCGATCTTCTGGAACGCTATTACGGTCCCCTGCATCCCAGTCCCAATCCGCGGCAGGTCTTCGATTCCTCTGTCAGGACTCTGCCGGCATGGCTCCAGACCGACGTGAACATCTCCTTCGACCTTGATGCCCAGGGGATGCCGGGCTCGCTGTTCCTGGCCATCGACAACCTGCTGGACGCGCAGCCGGGACTCTTCCAGGTGCCGGGCTATACGGGCAGTCCGGGCATGAATTATCCGGTCGTGCCCTATGAGGACATTATCGGCCGCTATTTCACCCTGGGATTGCGCGTCAAGCTTTAGGCAGCGTGCCCGCACCGATCATCTCGCAGATCCGGTCGGTCGGATCGGGGCCGGCGAATCGGCCGCGAACCTCCTTACAGCGCCTCAGGATGGCCCGATCGCAAAACAGATTTTCCAGATTGGCCGCCAGGGTGGAGGCACGGTAGTCCTGCGGCGGCAGACTGTGGCCGACACCCAGCCCGGACAGGCATTCGGCATTGTCGAACTGGTCGAAGAAAACCGGCGCGCACAGTTGCGGCACGCCCGATCGCAGTCCCTGCGCCAAGGTGCCTATGCCGCCATGATGCACCAGCGCCGCCGCGCGCGGGGCCAGCCGCTGCAATGGAGCATAGGTCAGGTGCATCGCCACATCGCCCAGACCGGTCGGGACCTGGTCGACATAAGGCGTCAGGAAGATCGCGCGGCGCCCCAATAGGCGGCAAGCCTCCAGGCTTTCGCCGAAGAACCGGCTCGCCCGGCGCTGGAAACTGCCGGGTGTGAAGACGATGGGGGCTGGCCCCGCCTTCAGGAAGGCTTCGAGCGTCGATTCCAGAGGCGGCACCTGACGGTCGTCCAGGGCCGGAAAGCCGGTCAGATGGATCGGAGGCCATTCCGGCCTGGGAGCGCAGAACCAGTCGGGAAAAAAGCCCAGCCATCCCTGGCCTTCGCTTTGCGGTCCCGTGGTCATCGCTTCGTCCATGGCGCCTGGCGACAGGCACACGCGGTAGAGCGGCAGGTTCAACCGCGCACAGGCCGAAACGGCGCCAAAGGCCGACCAGGATGCCAGCACCGCGCAGTCCCGCGCCTTGGCATGGTGACGGATGAAGGCGGCGGTCGGTTCGGCGGCCGGCAGAAACAGGTCGCGGCATACCTGCTCCCAGGCTTGATGCGGCGACTGCGCCAGCACGTCGTCGATAGGCGCCGGCGTTCCGTTCCAGATGACGCCGAAACCGAATCCGGCCCGCTGCACCAATGCGGCATAGCCGGCGTTGCTGGCGATCACGACTTCGTGCCCGCGTTGGCGCAGTGCCTGCGCGACGGCCAGGAAGGGCATCAGGTCGCCGATCGACCCAAGGGTGATGACAAGGATCCGCATACGGGCCGCCTTGCGCCGATCTTGTTGCGGCCAGGGCGCGCTGGCAAGCCGCTATGGCTTTGCCCGCGCGCGGACGCGCATGAAGTCGATGCCGGGCAGCACATTGCCGTCGAAGTCGAACAGGGCGGTGGTCGAACCCTTGTTGCGCGTGCCGCACTTGTTGGGCACCAGATCGGGCGCCCAATAGTTCACGCCGTCGCCGCCCGCATCCAGCACGGTGCGGGTCAGGTCGACCAGGAATTTCTTCTGTCCCTCCGGGGTTGCCGGATAGCCGGGCAGCAGCGCCTTGCCGTTCAGGTTGCTGTGCACGCCCGGCGGATCCAAGCCCCAGGGATAAGCCGTTTCCACCAGCATCACGCCCTTGCCCGGATAGGCGGTCCGCAGCCGGCGGATCACCGCCCCGGTCTGGGCGAGGTCGAATTTCGACCACTGATAGCCGTAATAGCTGATGCCGATCAGGTCGAAATCCGTGACGCCCGCGCGGGCGGCATCAGCGAACCAGGACTCGACATTCTCTGGCTGGGCGATCTGAAGCATGACGCGCGGATTGGTGCCGCTCGCCTTTCCGGCATCGCGCACGGCGCGGATGCCGGCGTTGATCAATAAGCCATCGCGCTTCCAGTTGATGGGGCCGTGGGCAACCGCGCCATTGGGCAGTTGCGGCCCATATTGCAGCATCTCGGGATTGATCTCGTTGCCGACCTGGACCATCTCCGGCATCAGGCCCTGGTGGGCCAGCGTGGTCAGGATGTAATAGGTGTACTGGTACAGCGTGCTGGCCAGCTTGCCGTCGTCGGTGATGCCGCGCCAGCCTTCAGGGATGGGCTGCTTGCCCGCATCGGCCCAACTGTCGGCATAGTGGAAATCGAGCAGCACCTGAAGGCCGCGCGCCCTGGCTTCGCGGATGGTGCGGATGACGTCGGGCAGGGTGCTGTAGTTGCTCCTGTTGCCGTCGGTCCAGATGCGCACCCGCACCAGGTTGGCGCCATGTGCCTTGAAGATACTGTAGATGTCCTTCGCCTGTCCGTCGCTGTCGCGATATACAGCGCCGCAATCGGCCATCTGGCCCGCGAAGGACAGGTCGGCGCCGAAATAGAGCGTCTGCGCGGGGGCCGCCGTTGCCGCCGTCACAACAAATGCCATTGCAAGCTGGGCCGGACGCATTGGTCTTTCCCTCCGAAGGTCGCGCCATCGCCCTCGCATCGCGGGGCGCGCCGCCCATAGTGTGGGAACACAGGCGCTCGCCGAAGCAGAAAACTTTCATGCGGAGCGAAAATTTCCGTGCCGGATTTCTTCCGGTCATCCGTCTCGGCGTCGGGGGATGCGGGTTGACGGCGAGCGCGGTCCGCGCGGTGGTTGTCGCGCGCGTTCGGATCGCGCCCCAGCCAGGTGGCGCCCTGAATGGCCGCTGCCGGCAGGGTGCAGACGCGGCCTTGAGCATGATCCATCTTCCTTGAATCTGGATCATGCTCCAGCTTGTTGTTTGGTCGCGCGATTTCGGGGTCTGGCGGTATCCGCTCGCCCGGATCGCGCTCTAGCGGCTATAGGCGGTCGCGATCGAGCCGGGGCGCGCGCCGATCGGAATGCTGGCGCTCTTGTCCCAGGTCAGGGTGCTGCCGTCATAGTGGAACACCTCGATCTCGCGCTCGGCCGCGCATTGCAGCAGAACGGTCTTGTTGTCCCTGCTGAAGGTGGCGCCCTGGCACCAGTGGCCGGTGTCGGAGCGGCCGGCCGGCGTCAGCGTGCCGTTGCCCACTTTATATATCTCCAGAAGGCCCAGCACGGAGTTCCATTTGGGATCGGAGCGCACCGAGGCGGTGCCGTTGGCCACCACCACAGCGATGTATTTGCCGTCTCCCGACATGGCGACATGCTCCGGCGTCGGCCCGACTTCCACGCTCTGCACCAGCTTGCCGCTGGCGATGTCGCTCATCGAGATGGTGCCGGCGCGGCGGGCGCCCCGGCCCGGCGCCGCGCTTCCCGGCGGCGGGTTTGCGCCGCCCAGGTTGGTGTTGATCACATATTTGCCGTCATGGGTGACCACCGCGCCATAGGGATTGCGGCCCGGCGAGAAGGAACGCCCAGTATAGGACACCTGCGTGCCGTTCACCGACAGGACCATCAGCCGGGAATCGCCGCGGCCCACCGCGATCGCCGTCTTGCCGTCGGGCGTGAACACGACATCCGACGGGCCGGACTTCTGCGGCAGCTTCACGGTGCCGGCGGAGGTCAGCGTCTTGCCGGCGATCGAGAAGATCGACACCGAATTGTCCTGGCCGTTGGCGATAAGGGCCAGCCTGCCATTGGGGCTGATGGAAACCCCGCCCGGCTGGTTTCCGGTGTGGATGGTCTGGATCACGCGCGGCTTGGCGGGCTGGGACAGGTCGATGACCGAGGCGGTGTCATTGGCCACCAGCTTGCCATTCTCCATCTTCTGGCAGGCGGTGACGATGGCGAAGCGACTGTCCTTTGAAACGGCCACCGCCGTTGGCGAGCCGATCATGCAGGCGGGCGCCGCCACCGTGCCCAGGCGCTTGACGCCCTTGCCGGTGATGTCCAGCACCGTCACGCTGTCCGGTTCCACATAGTTTATCGTATCGTGCGGACGCATCTGCTTGCCGTCATTGGCCGAGACCGCCAGCTCGGCATGTGCGCCCGCGCTTGCCACAAGCAGTGCTGCCGCGGCGCAATAGCCGGCATACGAAATAATGGATTTCATCAGAGCCTCCCCGAAATTTCCCCGCTGCCCGGACCTTGCCGGACCGGCCGCTGCTCGCGCGCACGCGGGCGCCGCGCAAAGTTTAGACCGCATCGCGTCGGCTTGTATACCGGCACGTCGGTTACTGGCGCGTTTGTAATCGATGCCTGCGCGTTGCGGGGCTGCGTTGCGGGTGGGTGTTCGCCGTGCATAATGCGCGTCATGAACAGGGTCTCCATTCTTCTGGCGCTGGGATTTCTGGCGGCCATCGCGGGGGCGGCATCGGCGCGTCCGCGCGACGATGTGCTGTCGAGCGCCTATCGCTGCGCCGCGATCGGCGATTCGCGCACCTGGCTGGACTGTTATTACGGCGCGGCCCAGCCGGTGCGCGCCGCGCTGGGCATGAAGCCCGTGCCGGCGTCGCAGTCGCAGCTTGTGGCGCAGCCGCCCGCCGGCACGCCCGTGCCCGCCGATCTGCCGGTGCGCGATCAGGTAATGGCGGGGGCCGTGCGCTGCACCACCCTCAGCGACGAACGGCAATGGCTCGGCTGCTATTATGCCGCCGCCCAGCCGATGCGGGTGCGGCTGGGTCTCGAGAGCGCGCCGCGCACGCCCGCGCTTCAGGCGATTCTTCCCGCGCAGACGCCGCCGCCCGCCAGGCCCGTCTCCGGTTTCGGCGCGAGAGCGCTACCAGTGTCACCCTTGGGCAACGCCGATCACGTTTTTGCGCAGATGGCGTCGTACAGTTTCGACAAACTCGGCTGGTTCACCGTCACGCTTGGCAACGGTCAAGTGTGGCGACAGGTGAATGGCGATACAACCTATGCGCATTGGAAGAAGCCAGCCGACAGCTATCGGGTGCGGTTGAGCAAGGGCTTCCTGGGCAGCTTCAATCTGCAAGTTGACGGCGAGCCCGGCTTGTTCAAAGTCCACCGCATTCAATAAAGATAGCATCTTTATGGAGTTACCGCGTCGCGCGGGCGGCCTTCGCCAGCGCCGCACCGAACTGCTTTTCCGGTTTTTTGGTTCCGGGATGGCGAACGGCTGTTTACGATCCGGCGATGGCGTTGTACGCGTCACTTCGAAACCATCTCAATTTGTCGCGACGCCATGTCGCCGCCGATGTCCGATTTTCGTCAACGAACATTGCTTGACAGCAATGGGCGGCAATTCCAAAGATCACCCGACAACCGATCCGCTTCCTGCGGATCGAAAAAAAAGACAACTGGGGGAGCGTCGGTCCGCGTGACCGGTCTCCATGGGACTCGGCTGAGAACAGGCGCCTGCCTGAGCCGTCTCGTTTGTCCGCCCGGTCGTCGGGGAGAGGAGATCGCATGTCCAGACTATCGCAGAAATTTTCCATCGGTGCGTCCGCGCTGGCGCTCACCGCGGCTGCCGCGTTCGTATCGGCTCCCGCCGCCGCCCAGGGCGCGTCGCCGTCCGTCGAAGCGGTGACGGTGACCGGCACCAGCATTCGCGGCGCCGAAGTCGTCGGCTCGCATGTGGCAACGATCGATTCCACCACCATCCAGACGCTGGCGCCCGTCAGCGTGTCGGACGTTCTGAGTTCTCTTCCCCAGCTCTCCAATGCCGGTACCGCCGGCCAGGGTGAAAACACCTATTCCTTCTACTCGCCCAACATTCACAATCTGACCGCAAGCGCCTCGAATTCGACCCTTGTGGTGGTTGACGGCATGCGCATTCCGGGCGGCGGCTCGCAATGGGCGGAAGCCGACCCCAACATCATACCGGTCGTCGCCCTGCAGCGCGTGGAAGTGCTGGCCGACGGCGCCTCGTCGATCTACGGCTCCGACGCGGTGTCGGGCGTGGTCAACTTCATCACCCGCAAGAGCTTCGACGGCTTGCAGATGGACGGCCAGATCGGCTTCGGCAACGGCTACAACACCGCCAATGCCGATATCCTGTGGGGCACCGGCTGGGAGAACGGCAATGTGATGCTGGCCGCCAGCTATACCTACGGCAGCAGCATCGCCCTGGCCGACCGGTCCTTCGCCAGCATGGGCGACTACACACCCATCGGCGGCTCCAACCGCAATTCGGTTTCCTGTCCGGTGGCGTCCATCCATCCGACCTCTCCGGTCGCCGGCACCGGCAGCAATTACTGGTACGCCGGTCCCGGCGCGACGACGGGCTTCCCCAACACCCAGGCGGCGCGTCCCTGCAACAATTCGATCTATGGTGACATTCTTCCCCAGGTTCAGCGCACCAATGTCCTGGCCAAGGTCAGCCAGGACTTTTTCGGCGGACGGCTGAGCCTCACCGAAACCATGGTCTATAACGACCTGCATACCCGCGCGGAAACCGGCCCCGGCACAATCAGCGGCGCTCAGGCTTACGCCGACCCGCCTCCAGGAAATCGTCCGGGACAGGGCAACCCCTTCTTCCTGGCCCCCGCCGGCGCTCCGGGCACCACAGCCGCGCAGGTTTCATGGGTGAATTTGCTGTCGCCTTTGCCACAGAACCTGACGTCGGAAAACGTCATCTACAACCGGGTCAACGCCACCTATAACATCAGCGACGACTGGCATTTCGACATCGACTGGGTTCTGGGTCAGAACACCTTCACCAACGGGCAGAACAACGGTTTCTGCGCCAGTTGCGCCTATCTGGCCCTGAACGGTACGGCTCTGGCCAACGGGAGTCCTACCACCACCGACATCGCCGGCCACAATGTCATCTCGCTCAATACGCCGCTCACCCCGGACAATGCGCTGGACGTGTGGCATGCGCCGGGCGCCGGCAACCTCACTTCGCCAAACGTGATCCGTTCGCTGAGTTCGATGAACAGCACCCAGATCATCGTCAACAGCACCAACCAGGTTCGTGGCGCGCTCAATGGCGCGCTGTTCGACCTGCCGGCCGGCACCGTGCGCATGGCTATCGGCGGCGAACTCTATCTCCAGCACATCCTCAAGGATGCGGTGGGCAACACCAATATCGGCCCCAGTTCGATCGGCGCCTCGCTGCAGCGTTACCATTATGAGCGTTCGGTGACATCCGGCTTTGCCGAAATCCAGGTGCCGGTGGTGTCGCCGGAGATGGGCATTCCCTTGGTCAACAGGCTGTCCTTCGACGTGTCGGGCCGCATCGACAGCTTCAGCGATGTGGGCGAAACCTCCAATCCCAAATTCGCCATGGAATGGGCGCCGGTCGAGGACTTGAAGCTGCGCGCCAACTATTCCACCGCCTTCGTGGCGCCGCCGCTGCTGTCGATCGGCGACCCGGCGCTGGGTTACATGTACAGCGGTGGCGCGTCGCAGGGCGGCCAGCTGGACAACATCCCGGCCGCCAACTTCCCGGGTATCGAGAATATTCCCGGCGCGGTCTGCACCATCAACGGCTCGGCCTCGACCATCTCCGCGTCCACCGGCTGTCCGTATGTCACGGTGGGTCATTTGAACGGCACCAATGGCGTCGGCGGCGACCGCGGCCTGGAGCGTCAGTTGGGTGGCGGCTTCGTCAACGTCAAGCCGCAGACCGGCTTTGCCTGGTCGGCGGGTTTCGACTACGATCCCTCCTGGCTGCCGGGCTTCCACTCCAGCGTGACCATGTTCCACAACACCTTCAAGGGAGGGGTGAACGCGGCGCACATCCAGCAGACGGCCAACGTGCCTTCGTTGTTCCACTTCTTCAACGTATGCAACAACGGCGCCGGCTGCACCCAGGCACAGGTCGACGCCTTCACCAATGTCGCCAATGGCGCTACCACCGGCACACTTCCCTCAGGCGGGATATATTACCTGTGGGCGCATGACGAAACCAACTTCCTCTATCTGCAGATCCAGGGCATCGACTTCGACGTCAGCTATGACTTCGACGCTGGCGACTGGGGCAGCTTCCATGTCGGCGACTATCTGACCCTCTTCACCAAGTATGACGAAGGGTACGACGGGAAGAACTATTTCAGCATCAAGGGCACGTCGGGCTTCAACGGCACCTTCGCCTCGCTGGAATACAACACCCGCCTGAATGTTGGCTGGACCAAGGGCCCCTATGCCGTGGACGTGTTCGTCAACTACTTCCCCTCCTACAGCAACTGGAACTCGACCTCGGTCACCCCGCTCAATCCCAATGCGCTGGGTGTGCCGACGGCAGGCGACCATGTCAGCCCCTGGACCACGCTGGACCTGAATGTCAGCTACACGTTTGAGGATGGCTGGCTGGGCGGCGACCAGGTCTATGTCAACACCAAGAACCTGCTCGACGAGGACCCGCCCTTCATCAACACCACCGCCAACGGTACGGCGGGCAGTTCGGGTGGCGCATTCGGCTTCAATGCCTTCAATGCCAGCCCGATCGGGCGCGTCGTCTCGATGGGCATCAGGGCCAAGCTCTGACCCTGGCATGGCCCGCCCGGCATGTCCGGGCGGGCCGGTCTTTTTCGAAAGGGGAAACAGGAAATGGACATCAAGAAACGTGATCTTCTGCTTGCGGGCGCGGCGGCCGGCATGGGCCTGGCGGCAACCCAGGCGATGGCGCAGCGGCGCGGACCGGTCATCAACTCCGGCAAGCAGCCGTCCAGCGTGGACATGAACTACAAGCCGCGGCGGCTGAACAAGGTGATCGAGCTTTGGGAAGACGGTCAGCCCATCTACTACACCGGCTGGGGCGTCGGGCCCGGCGTCGATCCCTATGAGCAGGGCGTGAAGATGGCCGGCACCTGGGCCGATGCGGTCTCCATCGAGATGGAGCACGGCCTGTTCGACCTCAAGGATCTGCGCGAGTTCATGCGCGGCCTGCGCGACGGCGGCCCCACCCGCTCGGGCCACAAATTCCCCGCCACGTTCGTCACCCCGCCCGTCATCGGCCTGGACGAGCCTTATGCCCGCGCCAACACTTGGGTGCTGGAGCAGATCCTGTGCACCGGCGTCACCGGCATCCACATCTGCCATGCCCGCGATCCCAAGGCGATCGCGACATATATGTATATGGGCTGTCGCTACCCCTTCCAGGATCGTCCCGGCGTGCCGAAGATGCCGATGCAGGGCCTGCGCGGCAACAGCGCCAGCTATGCCGCCAACATCTGGGGCGTTTCGGGCGGCACCTATCAGCACATCGCCGACCTGTGGCCGCTGAACCCCAAGGGCGAGCTGTTCTTCGGCGTGAAGATCGAGGACACCTATGCCGACCAGACGGTGGATCAGACCCTGGCGCTGCCGGGCATGGCGATGGCCGAATGGGGTCCGGGCGACCACAATCTATGGCTCAACGGCTATAACAGCGTCGCCGAAGGCGGTCCGTCGGGCCATCCGGTGCTGCGCGACGCCAGCGGCAAGGTGATCGAGGACGTCTCGGCCCTGCCCAACATGGAGGCGGTGCGCCAGAAGGTGCTGGCAGCGTGCAAGAAGAACAAGGTGATGTTCCTCAATGCCGCCGAAACCGAGCCGGGCCACAACAACATCGTGCAGCAGATCAAGGACGGCGCGATGGTGATCGCTGCCGGCCGGGGCGGTGAGGCCGTCGCCCAGATGGGCCGCGAATACACCAAGCGCAAGATGCCGGTGTGACGGCGGACCCGATGATGGGTGGATGACATCCGGGAAAGGCGGCCGGCAAAGGCCGCCTTTTCTTTTGCAGGCCGGCTTTGCCGGATATGATCCAATCGGACATGGCAGCCGGGGCTGCCGCGACAGGGGAGATGAACGTGAAGAAGATTTTTGTGGCTGCCCTTCTGGCATCGGTGACGGCGATGAGCGCCGTTCCGGCCATGGCACAGGTCAAGCAAACGCGCGAACAGATTCTGTTCTACACGTCCGATTGGAAGGGGGAACGCTTTCCCGACGGCCGGCCCAAAGTGTCCGACGACCTGCTCAAGCGCGCCGTCGATTGCACCATCGAGGACATCTGGGGCTATCTGCGCCAGCACGGCTATCGCAACCAGTATGAAGGCGGCTGGATGATGCTGCATGATGACCGGCCCTTTGCCGGCCGCGCACTCACCGCCCAGTACATGCCCCAGCGGCCCGACATGTCCGCGGCCATCACCGCCGAAGGCAAGAAGGAGGGCCGGGTCAGCGGCCACAACAGTTGGCCGATCGCCGAACTCCAGGATGGCGACGTCTATATCGCCGACGGCTATGGCAAGAGCGTGGAAGGCACGCTGATCGGATCCAACCTGGGCAACGGCATCTATGGCAAGTCGCATAACGGTTTCGTCTTCGACGGCGCCATCCGCGACCAGGAGGAAAACCGCGAGATCAAGGGCTTCAACGGCTTCTATCGCAGCGTCGATCCCAGCGCGATCCGCGACATGGAGCTGACCGGCATCAACGTGCCGATCCGCATCGGCCGCGCCACGGTGCTGCCGGGCGACGTCGTGCTGGCCAAGCGGGACGGCGTGCTGATCATCCCCGCCGCGCTGGCGGAAGACGCCATCAGCACGGCCGAGTTCGTCAAGCTGACCGACGATTACAATTTCCAGCTCAACCTGGCCAACAAGAATGGCGGCTCGGTGGAAGGCGGCTGGGACGAGAAGAAGTTCGCCGGCTTCAAGCAGTACATGGCCGAGCATCCCGAAAAGCTGAAAATGTCCAAGGCCGAGTTCGACAAGATGTACAACCAGTTCTATGACCGGATGATGCATCCCAGGCCCGGCGGCGGCGGTCTCTGAGCGGCGCGGACGCCTGAACGCGAGCCCCGCCCCGGCCATGAGGCCGGTGGCGGGGTTCTGCATTTTGATTTCCCCCATTCCATCCCTATAGTGGCGTCAGGCGAAGGCGCGGGCGAATGACCACGGATGCAGCCAAAAGCGCAGTACAGGCCGCACGGGCAGCGGCGTTTCCACGCTATTCCACCGCCGGCAAATGGTGGATCGTCGTGCTGCTTACGCTGGGTTGCATCGTCGCCTATGTCGACCGGGTCAATCTGTCTTTCGCCATCATCGATGCCGACTTCAAAAGCTTCTTCCAGATCAGCGATACCGAGCGTGGCCTGGTCAATTCGGCCTTCTTCTGGTCCTACGCGGCGCTGCAAATTCCCGCCGGCTGGCTGGTCGACCGCTACGGCACCAAATATCCGCTGGCTATCTGTTTTACGGTGTGGAGCGGGCTGACGGCGCTGGCCGCCTTCACCACCGGCTTTGCCAGCCTGTTCGCCGTCCGCCTGCTGCTGGGCGTGGGCGAGGCCATCATGCAGCCCGCCAGCATGCGCTGGATCCGCTACAATTTCGAAGAGAACAGGCGAGGCTTCGCCATCGGCCTCTATATGTCGGGCACCAAGTTCGGCCCCGCGATCGGCGCGGTGCTGGCGGCGCTGCTGATCGAATCGCATGGCTGGCGCGCCATGTTCGTCATTCTGGGCGTTGCGGCGATGCTCTGGCTGCCGCTCTGGCTTTGGTCGGTCAAGGATGATCGCGCCACCGGCACGGCGGCCGGCCAGGTTCAGGCCGCCCAGGGCGATGCGCCGATGCGCGTTCTTCTGGCCAGTCCGATCATCCTGGGCGTCATCATCGGCACCTTCGCCTATATGTATTTCGTCTATTTCTGCATGACCTGGATGCCGGCCTATCTGCGCGAGGCGCGGGGCCTGTCGCTGGCCTCCAGCGGCGTCTACACCACTTTCAGCTTCGCGGGCATGGCGGTCATGTCGATCGTCGGCGGCTGGCTTGCGGACCGCATCATCGGCGCCGGATATGATGCGGTGGCGGTGCGCAAGGGCTTCACCATCGCCGGCTTCCTGCTGGCCTCGACCGAGGTGCTCAGTCCTCTTCTCACCTCGCTGGACCTGGCCCTGATCGTGTCGATCTTCTCGCTTACCGGGCTGGGCCTTGCCACCGCCAACTACTGGGCGCTGACCCAGACGCTGATGCCCAGCGGCAAGACCGGGCGCATCATCGGAATCCAGAATTGCGCCGCCAGCGTGGCGGGCATCGTGGCGCCGATCATCACCGGCTGGCTGGTGCAGAGAACCGGCGGCTATGCGGCGGCGATGCAGATGGTGCTGTTCTTCCTGGCCTGCGGTATCCTGGCCTACATCTTTCTTGTGCGCCGGCGGGTGGCGGCCGCCTGACAGCCACGCGCCCGGTCTTCAGCCCGGCCAGCGCCAGGCCGCATCCTGCGGCAGGTCCAGAAAGACTTCCGTGCCCGCGCCGCCGGCGACCGACAGGGTGCCGCCTGCCTGGGCCACGAAACTGTCGATCAGCCCGCGCCCCAATCCCGCATTGTCGCCCGGCGCGGTCATGCCGACCCCGTCATCCTTCACCGTCAGCCGCCAGCGTTCTCCCACGGGACCGAAGCGCACTGTGATGGCGCCGTCGCGGCCCTCGGGAAAGGCGTGCTTGACCGCATTGGTCACCAGCTCGTTGACCACCAGCCCCACCGACAGCGCGCGCTCGCGCGGCATCATCACCGGCGCGCATTCGCAGATCAGCGTCTGGCCCGCCGGCGGCAGCACCGCATCGCGCAGCCCGTCGCACAACTCCATCAGATACTGTTCAAGCTGCACCTGTTCGGCGCCCGGCGCGGCATAGAGATGCCGGTGGATGCGCGCGATGGAGCGCACTCGCCCCATCGCCTGCTCCAGCGCGTCGCGCGCTTCAGGATTGTTGCTGCGCCGCCGCTGCACGTCCAGCAGGCTCCCCACGATGGCGAAATCGTTGCTCACCCGATGCTGAAGCTCCGCATAGAGAAGTTGGCCCTCCCGCAACTTGCCGTCGCGTGCATCGAGCGCGTGGCGCGCGGCGCGGCGGAAACCCTCACCCACCGCGATCACCGCCATGCAGGTGATGCCCACCACGACTGTCGCGGCGATCTTCTGATCGGGATGGTCCATGAGATCGGCATTCTTGGGCAGTACGAACTGCCATGCCAGGATCTGAGTCAGGACCAACGTGCCCAGGCCCGAAATCCAGCCGCCCGCAAGGGTCGCCAGCAGCGCCGCGGGATAAACGAACGCGAACGGCGCCGCGCCCGGAAGAACCAGATCGGTTACGGCGCGCAGCAGGGCCGCGAGCCCCACACCCAGCGCGACGCAAACCAGCAGGCAGGCCCATGCCGGTACGACACCGTCCAGCCAGCGGACCATGTCCAGCTTGGCGACTCTGTACACCATCCCCCGCCCCGGCGATTGGCTTTCGTCATCGACTAGAGCAGGGCGCTCACGGCGGGGTCAAGGGCGCGCATGTCCACAGCGGTGGCTGCCGCCGTGCGGGTTTGCGATAATCGGGTGACAGCCCGGGAGCGGCCATTGCGGCCCCGCCGCCCCAGCAGGCAGACTGCACCGGCATGGTTTTTCATAAAGTTCCAAAGTGGTTGCCTGCGTTTTTCCTGTGCCTTTGCGGGGCCCGGGTGCAGGCCGCCGACATCCAGAAATACGATTTCCAGATCGCCGGCGTTTCCGACGATATGCGCCCGACTCTTGAAGCCAGTGCGCAGCTTGCGGCTCTGAACGGCAAAGGTACGGTTTCGTCCTTTGCCCTGATCGAGCGCGCGCGCGAGGATGTGCCGCGTCTTCAGACCGCGCTGGACAGTTTCGGCTATTATCAGAACCAGGTCTCCATCACCATCGACGGCAAGCCGCTGGACGATCCGGGCTTGCCTTCGGCGCTGGATGACGCGCCGGCCGGCAGCGCCGTCACCGTAAGGGCGGCGGTGACGCCGGGCCCGCTCTATCATATCGGCAAGATCACCCTGAAAGGCGCGGACCCCGATGGTGCGCGCCAGGCCCTCAACATCGCCAAGGGCGATCCCGCCGTGGCGCGCGACATCCTGGATGCCCAGATCGCGCTGCTGAACCATTTGCAGGAAGACGGCTATGCCCTGGCGAAGGTCGATGGGCCCGAGGCGACCGCCGATGACGGCGACCGGACCATCGACATCACCTATACGCTGACGCCCGGAAAGCGCGTCCAGATCGGGGCGATCCGTTTCCAGGGCCTGAAAGAGGTGAACGAATCCTTTGCCCGCCAGGCGCTCAGCGTCCACAGCGGCGATCTCTACCGCCCCAGCCGTATCGAGCAGGCGCGCCAGGCGCTGGCGGGCCTGGGCGTCTTCTCCGGCGTCAATGTGCGCGCCGCCGACAAGCTCGATGCCGACGGGCGCATGCCGCTGACCTTCGACGTGCAGGAGCGCCGCCAGCACGCCGTCACCCTTTCGGGGAATTATTCCACCGATCTTGGCGTCAGCCTGTCGGTGACCTGGTCGCATCGCAACCTGTTCGGCAATGGCGAACAGCTCAACCTGACGGCGGCGGGCACCGGGCTCGGCACCGCCAGCGCCGGGCTGGGCTACAATCTGGTTGCCCAATACATCCAGCCCTGGTTCTTCGAGGAGCCGGGTCAGACGCTGGAGTTCAACCTGTCCGGCGTCAAGCAGCAGCTCGACGCCTACGACCAGACCGCGCAGACGGTCGCGGCCTATGTGCGCCGGAAATTCTCGCCGCTATGGAGCGGCAGCGCCGGTCTGTCGCTGATGCATGACGAAGTGACCCAGCAGGGCGTCGGCAGGCTCTACCAGTTGATCGGCCTGCCGGTCAGCGTCAATTACGACAGCACCGGCAATGCCGCCGCGCTGACCGATCCCACCCACGGACTGCGCGCGGCGCTGACGGTCACGCCGACCCAGTCGCTGGGCGACAGCAATCTGCTGTTCATGCCGGTCCAGCTTGGTGGCTCAACCTATTTCGACATGTCGGGCGACGGCCGCTCGGTGCTGGCGCTGCGCGCGCTGGTCGCCACCATCCTGGGCGGCTCCAATCTCTCCGTGCCACCCGACCAGCGCCTCTATGCCGGCGGCAGCGGCACGGTGCGCGGCTTCGACTACCAATCCATCGGGCCACAATTTCCCGACCGCCGCCCGGTGGGGGCCAAGTCGGTGGACGCGGCCACGGTGGAATGGCGCCAGCGCATCGGCGAGGATTGGGGCGCCGCGCTGTTCGTCGATGCCGGCCAGGCCAGCGCCGGTGGGGCTCCTTTCTCGGGAACGCTGCGGGTGGGCGCGGGAGTGGGCGCGCGTTACTACACGCCCATCGGCGCGGTGCGGGTTGACGTGGCCGCGCCCCTCAACCGCATGCGCGGGGGCAACGCCTTCCAGCTTTATATCGGCCTGGGGCAGGCTTTCTGATGACCCGGAGGCGAAAAATCCTGATCGGCGCGGGCGCGGCGGCGGGCGCGCTGGCCGTGCTGCTGGGGCTTCTGTTCTACACCCCGCCCGGCCTGTCGCTGGTGGCGCGGCTTGTCGGCTCTCTTTCGGGCGGCACGGTACGCCTTGTCGGGCTCGGCGGCTTTTTCCCCAACCATGTCACCGCGGCGCGCGTGGAGGTCGCCGACAAACAGGGTGTCTGGCTCACCGCCCAGGACATTCACCTCGACTGGTCGGCATTGTCCGCCCTTTTCAACCATATCGACATTCAGGAGGTGCGCGCCGCGCGGATCGATGTGCGGCGCAGGCCCCTGCCATCGGCCTCGAAAGGTGAAGGGCCCATCATCGACATTGCGCGCCTGTCGGCGCCGCGCATCGGATTGGCGGCCGGGATCGCGGGCCGCGCCGTCACGCTTTCTGCCCAGGGAAGGCTTCATTATGTCTCGCTGCAGGACATGTCTGCCGATCTCACCGTGGCGCGTTTGGACAATGGCGACCGCTATCGCATCGACGGCGGCATCGTCAGGAATGTGGCGCGCGGCCGCGTCTCCATCCGCGAGGGCGCGGACGGCATCCTGGGCAGGTTGCTGGGCCTGCCGGGGCTGGGGCCCGTCAATGTGGCGGCTCAGGCCCAGGGCGATGCGGTGAACAATGTCCTGTCCCTGACCGCCTCGCTGGGCGCGCTGGAAGCGACGGGGCAGGGCACGATCCAGTTGGGCGGCGGCCGCGCCGACCTGGACTTCCATGCCCGCTCGCCGGCAATGGCGCCCAACGACCGGATGGGCTGGCAGTCGCTGGTGGCGGAAGGCCATTTCCACGGCCCATTCTCCCGTCCCAGCATCGACGCGCATCTCGAACTGGCGGGGCTGCGTTTCGACGGTATCGCCGCCGGCCGGCTGGTGCTGGATGCGCGGGGGGCGGGTGGCGCCGCCGATGTGACCGGCACCGCCGAGGGCGTGACGATTCCGGGCGACGAACGCGATCTTTTCGCCCACGCGCCGCTGAACTTCTCCGCCCATGCCGACCTCAAGTCGAAGACGCGGCCGGTGACCTTCGCGCTGGATCACCCGCTTGCCGATCTGAAGGGACGGGCGACCACCGCGGGCACGAAGGCGGTGATGGCGGACCTGACCATCCCCTCGCTCGCTCCCTTCACCGCCCGTCAGGGGATGGACCTGTCCGGCAGCGGCCATCTTCATCTCACCGCCGCCCTCGCCGACCGCGGCCTGCAGGTCGGGCTGGAGGGCAGGCTGAATGCCAGGGGCACGGCGCTGGCGGCCCGGCTTCTGGGCCACAGCGAATTGACCGTCTCCGCGACGGTCCAGGGCAGCGACATTCTCCAGTCGCGCCTGACCTTGAAGGCCGATGGCGTTTCCAGCGAATTGGCCGGGACCCTGAAGAAGGGTGTTCTGGCCTATCGCGCCTCTGTGGCGCTGCCGGATGTGTCGCGCCTGGCCGGAACGCTCAGGGGCAGCCTGTCGCTGCACGGCACGGTCAACGGCCCGCTGGACACCGCCGCCGTCAAGGCCGAAGGCGCCGCGAATCTGGCGGCCGCGGGTTTTGCCCGCCATCGCATCGCGCTCGCCCTCACCGCCGAGGGATTGCCCATGCCGGCCCGGGGGCGGCTGTCCGCCAACGGCATTCTCAACGATGCGCCGCTGCATCTTCTGGCCACGCTCGCGGACAAGGCGCAGCACAGGCTGGCGCTTGCCGCCCAGTGGAAATCGCTGGATGCGAAAGCCCAATTCGCCCTGCCGGACAAAGCTCCCGCCCACGGCACGCTGCACCTGGCGCTGGCAAGGCTGGACGACATCGCACCGTTCACTGGCGCCGGTCTCTCCGGCAGCGCCGCGCTGGACGCCACGCTGACCGCGCATGGCCAGGCAAGCGATGCCCGATTTGACCTGCATGTTTCCGGCCTTGCCGCCGGTGGCGCTACCTTGGCGACACTCACCGTCAACGGCAATGCCGCCGACCTGTTCGGCAAGCCGATGCTGGCGCTCGATGTGGAGGCCAAGGGCATCGCCGCCGCCGGCTTCACCGGCGACGGCACGCTCAAGGCGAACGGCCCCACCGGCAACCTCGCCGCCGACCTGTCGCTGGACATGAAGGACGGGGAGGGCGAGTCCGTATCGCTTTCGGCGTCGGCGGCGCTGGATGCGGCCGCGCGCAATCTCACTGTCACGGCCCTGAAGGGCGGGTGGCGCGGCGGCGTGCTGACGCTGGATGGCCCGGCGACGCTTTCCTATGGCAAGGGCCTGTCCATCGATCATCTGGCGGCGCATCTGGGCGGCGGCACCGTCACCGCGTCGGGACATATCACGCCCACCTTGGCGCTTCAGGCGAGAGTCACGGATGTGAAACTGGAAGACATTCCGCGCCTGATGCCCACGGTGGGACCGCGCGGCATCATTTCGGCCGACATCGACCTGGCCGGCACGCCGGCCCAGCCCAGCGGTCATGTCGTGGTGGAGGCGCGCAACCTCACCGCCGCGGCCACCGGCAAGGGCGTGCCGCCCGCCACCATCAAGGCCGATCTCGAACTGGCAGGCGATCACGCCGCGATCGATACTGCCATACAGGCCGGCGCCTCCGCCGACTTCACCCTGACGGGACGAGCGCCTCTTTCGATGGATGGCGCGATGGCGCTTGAGGCCAAGGGCAAGCTGGACCTGGCGCTGCTCGATCCGGTGCTGGCCCCGGGCGGGCGGCGCGCGCGCGGACTTGTTTCCATCGACAGTCAAATCGCGGGTACGGCGCACAATCCGCGTGTTACCGGGGGCGCCCGCCTTTCGGGCGGGGAGTTCCAGGATTATGCCCGTGGCATCCGCGTGCGCGACATCGCCGCCGACCTGAAGGCCGAAGGAACGCGCCTGACCATCGCCAGCCTCACCGGCAAGGCAGGGCAGGGCACGATTTCCGGCAGCGGCAGTGTCGATCTGGCGGCGCCCGGCCTGCCGGTGAACATGGCCTTCACCGCCAAGGACGCCCGTCCCATGGTCAGCGACCTCTTTACCGCTACCCTGTCGGGCGAGATGGCCCTCAAGGGTCAGGTGGAGAAGCTGCTGAACCTGTCGGGCAGGCTCGACATCACCCGCGGCGAGATCAACCTTCCCGAGAATTTCCCGCCCGAAGTCGCGGTGCTGAATGTGCGCCGCCGGGGCCGGCCGCCGCCCCCGCCGCCCTCAACCAGCCGCATCGCGCTGGATGTGGCGGTGCGCGCCTCCGGTCCCATCTTCGTGCGCGGCCAAGGCATGGATGCGGTGATGGGCGGCAATATGCGCCTGGGCGGCACCACCGCCGATCCCCAGATCGGGGGCAGGTTCCGCATGGTGCGCGGCGAATACAGCCTGGGCGGCCAGACGCTTCAGTTCGATTCCGGCACCGTGACTTTTGACGGCACCGGCGTCCGCCGCCGGATCGATCCCCGGCTGGATTTCCAGGCCCACACCGAATCCGGCGGCGTCACCGCCACCCTGTCCGTCACCGGCTATGCCTCGGCGCCGAAAATCACGCTGTCCAGCTCACCGTCGCTGCCCCAGGACGAGATCGTCGCCCGCCTCCTGTTCCAGCAGAGCGCCAAGCAGTTGTCGCCGCTGCAACTGGCCTCCATCGCTCAGGCGCTGGCGGCCATGGGCGGGGTGGGCGGCGGCTTCAATCCGCTGACTTCGGTGCGGCGCACGCTGGGCCTGGACCGCCTGGCGGTCGGCTCGGCCGCGGTGGCGGGCAGCACGCAAAGTCAGACGACGGTGGAAGCGGGCCGCTATGTCGCCAATGGCGTCTATGTCGGTGTGAAGCAGAATCTGTCGGGCGGCACCCAGACCCAGGTGCAGGTCGATATCACCAGGCGTCTGAAGGCTCAGGCGACGCTGTCCACCGGCACGACCGCCACCACCAGCACCGCGCTGCAGGACAATGGCAGCAGTGTCGGCCTCAGCTACCAGTTCGAATATTGAGATTCCGACGGGCCCCGACCTGCTCTAGATGCGCAGGTCCACCGGACGGTACAACCCGGCAGGTCCGGTCCGCTCCTCTGGCGGCGGATCGGGAAACAGGCCGGCCATGCGCGCCGCCCTGCGCGCCAGCGAATTGGCCGTCGCCACATAGAGCGCGGACTCGCCGGCCGGCGCATCCTGCGCCAGTCGCCGCAGCGCCGCCGCCACGGCCAGCATGTTGCGCAATTCCTGCGCGGTTGCCGTGGGGATGTCGGCGTCATCGTCCATACGTCATAAAACGCGCCGGCACGCCGTTCGTCCCCGGCCGGACGGAGCAATGGTGAATAAAGCGTTGCATGGCCGGGAAAATTTCCGGCATCATCGCTGTTGCAATGCAGCATATTCCAGGGTGCGCGTCTGGCGGAACAGGCCGGCCACCTTCGGCGCTATGTCTGAAAGGAGGTTCCCGCCATGCATGAGAAAATCCGCGAAGGCTTCGACGTGTTCCTGCATGACGGCGACGATTCCGTTGGTGCGGTGCGGCGCGTCCACAAGCAGGGCATCATGGTCTATGTCGAGGATGCGGGCGATTATGAGGTGCCGCTGGACGCCATTGCCGATGTCGATGCCGATGCCGAAAAGGTGATCCTGGACTCCGGCAAGCTCGATTCCAAAATGCTGGACGCCATCCGCCGCCGCCACCGCGACGAGGACCCCAAGCTGGTGGGCTGACGCCCGCTATCGCCCGGGCGGCGAAGCGGTCATACTGGCTCCGGGGCGACAGGGGGAATACCATGAACAAGGCCTTGCTGCTTGCCGCCGCGCTGCTGGCGGCGACGCCGGCCATGGCGCGGGGCCGCTGGACACCGGCCGAGGCCAAAGCGTGGTACGCCGCGCAGAAATGGCCGGTGGGCGCCAACTACATCAACGCCTCCGCCATCAACCAGCTCGAGATGTGGCAGGCCGACACCTTCGACCCGGACCAGATCGACCGCGAGCTGGGATGGGCGCAGGCCATGGGCATGACCACCATGCGCGTCTTCCTGCACGACCTGTTGTGGGAGCAGGACGCCGCCGGATTCAAAAAGCGTATCGATACCTTCCTGGTCATAGCCGCCCGCCACGGCATCAAGCCGCTTTTCGTGCTGTTCGATTCCTGCTGGGACCCGCATCCGAAACTTGGGCCGCAGCATCCGCCGATCCCAGGCGTCCACAATTCCGGCTGGGTCCAGGGACCGGGCTCCGAAGCCTTGAACGATCCGTCACAGGAGCCGCGTCTGAAGGCCTATGTCAAAGGCGTGGTCGGCGCTTTCGCCCAGGACCGGCGCATCCTGGGCTGGGACTTGTGGAACGAGCCCGACAATCCGGTGGGCCAGTACCGCGACGACGTGCCCGCCAAGATCGCGCGGGTCAGCGTGCTTCTGCCGCGCGTTTACGAATGGGCGCGCAGCGTCGATCCGGTGCAGCCGCTCACCAGCGGCGTCTGGCACGATGCGCATTGGGACCGGCTGGACGGCCTGAACGCCGTCGAGAAGACCCAGCTCACCCAGTCCGACGTGATCAGCTTCCACGATTACAGTTGGCCGGAGATATTCGAGGCGCGGGTAAAATCGCTGACGGGCTATGACCGCCCGATCCTGTGCACCGAATATATGGCGCGGGGCAACGGTTCGACCTTCGACACCATCCTGCCCATCGGCAAAAGGATGGACATCGGCATGATCAACTGGGGGTTCGTCAACGGCAAGACCCAAACCGACATGCCATGGGATAGTTGGCAGCGGCCCTATGTGCTGCGTCCGCCCACCATCTGGTTCCACGACATCCTGCGCGGCGACGGCACGCCGTATCGGGCGCGCGAGGTCGAGATCATCAAGACGCTGGCGGCGGCGCCGCGTGGACAGGTCCCGCCGTTGCCCGAATAAAAGGCTGGAACGGAACGTCCGCAGGCCTTCCCGCTCAGACCCGGCCGCCGGTGAAGTTCGCCTTCGCGTCCACCTTCAGCACATCGATGATGTACTGCTTGTCCCTGGCCAGGACCTTTTCCATCGTGCTGCCCGGCGGGATCATGGAGGCGTCATAGTCCAGCGTCACCCAGCCATTGTAGTTCTTCTGGATCAGGTATTTCTGCACGGCCGGGAAATCCACGCCGCCCGAATCCGGCCCGCTCATGGTGCGGAACCAGTGGTGGCCGCCTGACTCGGGGCCGCTGCGCGGCACCGCCACCTTGCGGTTGCCCTTCAGCCGCGTCGGCGCGCCCTTGTAATGGATTTCGGCGATGCGCGGCCAATAGGTCGTCAGCACCTCCATCGGCACCAGTCCGCCCAGCACCAGATGGGCCAGGTCGGCCGTCATCCAGACATAGCGCGGATCGGTTTCCTTCATCAGCAGATCGACTTCGTGCTGGCTCTGGATCAGCGATCCGACATGGGGATGGGGCGCCAGCTTGAGGCCCATCTTGATCGTCTCCATGCCGATCTTGTTCAGGCTTTCGGCGCACTGCTTGATCTGGTCGTCGCTCACGTCATAGCCCGGCGGGCGGCCGCCCATGTTCATCTTGAAATGGTTGCAATAGCCGAAGGGCTTGATGAAATCGCGCGCGAACCTGATATGGTCGGCGACCGTCTTGGCGGCCTTGGAGGGATCGTAGAAATTGCCGGAGAAATCCGGCCCGCCGCCGTTGGAGCAGGTTTCCATCACTATCCCGTTCTTGTCCATCAGCGCCTTCAGCGCCAGCGGGCGGCCCAGGTAATTCACGACATTGTGACGGAAAGGCTCGATGCCGGGAAATCCCAGCCGCCGGGCGACCTGGATGGCCTCCTCGACATCGGTGCCCCACGAAATGGCGCTGAAGCCGTAGCGGAAGGGCAGGCGGCCTGCGGCGGCGGCCGGTGCGGCGCCCAGCGCGGCAGTGCCGGCCAATGCGCTCGCCCCCACCAGGAAATGCCGGCGGTTGGGCAAGGAGAGAGCCATGGGAATCCTCCGGATGTTCTTCTTTTATTGCGCCACCGTTGCATACCGTCCCGCCTCTGTCTTCCCCAAAATGTTCCCGACCGGCAGGCTCGACGCGAGCCGGCTTTGCCGCATTGCGGCATGGCCGCGCGCCGCCTATCCATCCGATATGGCCAGAAAGCATGTCCTAAAGCATGTCCTGCCCGACCGGCTGAAGCCGGGGCTGAAGCTGGTGTTCTGCGGCACGGCCGCCGGGCGTCAGTCCGCCCTGCAACGGGCCTACTATGCCCATGCCCAGAACCGCTTCTGGAAGACGCTTCACGAAGTAGGACTGACGCCCCGGCTTTTCGCGCCCGCCGAATATGCGCTGTTGTGGGAGCTGGGGATCGGGCTGACCGACATCGCCAAATTCGCCTATGGCATGGATCACCAGCTTCCCGCGGACGCGCTTGGCGAAAAGGCGGCCGCCGCGTTGCGCGCGCGCATCGCAAAGGCGGCGCCGCGCTACCTGGCCTTCACCAGCCTGAACGCCGGGCGCGCGGTGATGGGATCGCGCGCGCGGGCCGGTGAACAGCCCGAACGGCTGGGCCGGACGCGGGTATGGATTTTGCCTTCGCCATCGCCACTGGCCGCCAATCACTGGGACATCGCGCCCTGGCGCGCGCTGGCCGAGGCGGTGCGTGAGGGTTAGGTGATGCGCCGGGCCGCCGTCAGCCCCAGGACCAGCAGGATCAGGAAGATGGCGATGAAGATGAAGAACAGGAATTTGGCGATGGCGATCGAGGCGCCGGCCACGCCGGTAAAGCCCAGCACGCCCGCTATCAGTCCGATCACCAGGAAAATCAGCGCCCATTTGAGCATGGCTGAACTCCGCATTTCCAATTCCTAAAGAAAACACGATGGCAGCGCGGAGGTTCCTTTAGCGCCCGGGTGTCTCCTGCGGCATTTCCGGGACGGGGGATGGCTGCGACAGCGCCCAGCCCACAATGTCCAGCACCGCGCGGCGCAATTGCTCCGTCAGCGCCTGCGCCACCGCCGCCGCGCTGTTGGCGCCGGCCGCTTCGGAATGGCTCGCGGTCAGGCTGCCGATGATCCGGCGGCCATGCACCGCCACCAGCTTCGCCATGATCGTCACGGTGACGGTGGGGATGCCGTCCCGGGTCGCATAGCGGGCGGAGAAATCCTTCACCTCGGTCATCAGCGCATAGTCGGCATGCAGCGCGTCCTGCTCGCGTGATACCGCGGCGATGCGGCCGGACGCCTCGAAGCCGTCCAGCAGCGCCCGCTGGACCAGCGCGGGCAGGCGATCGGGCCAGGTCGCGTCGGCATAGAAATCCTGCATGCCTTCCGGCTGGAACAGGGCGATGCGGTCGCTGTCCAGCCCGCCCGGCACCTCGGGCCGGTCGATCGCCAGCGCCCAGTCCACCTTTTGCCCGCTCCCGCCCGTGGCGAAAGAAGGGCTCAGGGTATAGATCCGGCCGGCGGGCGGCGGCCCGATCAGGTTTCCGGCGCAGCCCGACAGCAAAAGCGCTGCGGGCCCGAGCAGCAAGATGCGCCGCGCCATCAAGGGGGTCGCCGTTTGTTTCTGGCTCATCGGATCGGGCCTCATTTTGGTTCGTATCCCTTGCGCCGGTCGCCGAACAGCAGCCGGGTGGGCTGGCGGTTCATCTGATCGGAAAAGCGATCCATGTTGGCGACCAGCCGCCGCATTTCCCCGATCAGGTCGGAAAGCTGCGCCAGGGCCTCGCCATTGATGAAGGCGTCGGCGTCGTCGGCCACCTTGCCGTATTTGCGTATCGTCAGGCCGGCCTGGTCGATGGTGGGCGCCAGGCTTTTCGACGCGGCGTTGAGCTGCGCCGTCGCCGCGTTGGCGTTGGCGATGGCGGCATCGATGTCGGCGCTGCGCCGGGCGATGGTGCCGGTCGTCTCGTCCAGGTTCGCCAGCACATGGGCCAGCGCCTTGCGGTTGTTGTCGTTGAGCAGGTCGTTGATCCGGCCCGCCGCGCTGTTCAGCTTCGCGACCACTTCCGGCACCGACTGCTCCAGTTGCTGCAGGGTCGATTGCTTGGTGCGGATGACGGGATAGCGCTGGTCGTCCTTGGCGGTCAGCAGCGGGGAATCCGCGGTGCCGCCGCTGATCTCGACATAGCTGCCGCCGGTAAATCCCTGGCTCTCGACCGACGCCACGCTGTCCTCGCGGATGTTGAGATCGGGCTGCACCTGCATGGTCACGATCACCCGCTGCGGATCGGTGGGATCGAAGGCCAGGCTCTTGATGTGGCCTACCTCGATGCCGTTGAACCGGGTGATGGTGCCGGTGCCCAGGCCCGTCACCGGGCCTTTGAAATAGGCTTGGTAATACGCATATTCCTGGCTGTACTGCACGCCGGCCAGCCACATGACCGCAACCACCAGCCCGATCACACAAACCAGGACGAAAGCGCCCACCGCGACGTAATTGGCCTTGGTTTCCATCGCTCAAGCCTCCATTCCGGCCAGCGCCGCGCGCCCGCGCGTGCCCGAGAAATATTCCTGGATCCAGGGATCGGGATTTTCCCGCATCTCTTCGATGGTGCCGGTGACGATCGTACGGTTCACCAGCGCGGCCACCCGGTCGGCCACCGCCCGCAGCGAGTCGATGTCGTGGGTGACCATGAACACCGTCAGGCCCAGGCTTTGCTGGAGCTGCTTGATCAGCGCGTCGAAACCGTCGGCCGAGATCGGGTCCAGCCCTGAAGTCGGCTCATCCAGGAACAGCAGCTCCGGGTCCAGCGCCAGCGCCCGCGCCAGCGCGGCGCGCTTCTTCATGCCCCCGGACAGTTCGCTGGGATATTTGTGCGCCGCGTCCGGCGGCAGGCCGACAAGCGAAAGCTTCACCGCCGCGATCTCGTCCATCAGCGCCTGGGACATATCGGTATATTCGCGCAGGGGCACCTGGATGTTCTGCGCCACGGTCTGGGAGGAAAACAGCGCCCCCTCCTGGAACAGCACGCCCCAGCGCATCTCCAGCCGGCGCATGCGGCTGTCTTCCACCGCGCCGATCGCCTTGCCCAGCATCTGGCCCAGCACCTCGATCGTGCCTTCGCGCGGCGCGATCAGGCCGATGATGGCGCGCAGCAGCACGCTCTTGCCCGAGCCGGAGCCGCCCACCACCCCCAGCACCTCGCCGCGCCGCACATCCAGGTCCAGATGGTCGTGGATCACCTTGCGCCCGAAGCCGGTGACCAGCCCGCGGATGCGGATCACGACATCGTCCTCTCCGCGCTCCACGGCCATCACACCCCCAGGACCGAGAACATGACCGAGAAGGCGGCATCCAGCACGATCACCAGGAAAATGCCTTCCACCACGGCGCGGGTGGTCAGAAGCCCGACGCTGGCGGCGTTGCGCTCCACCTGGAAGCCTTCATAGCAGCCCACCAGTGCGATCACGAAGGCGAAGACCGGCGCCTTGACCAGGCCGACCAGCAGCGTGTTCAGCGTCACCGCGTCCTGCAACTGGCGCAGGAAGACATGGATGGTGATGCCGAGCTGGAAATAGCACATGAAGGCGCCGCCGATCAGGCCCATCACGTCCGAATAGAAAGTCAGCAGCGGCAACACGATGACCAGGCCGATGATGCGCGGCAGGACCAGCGTCTCGACCGTGTTCAGCCCCATGGTCTGCATCGCGTCGATCTCCTCGTTGACGCGCATGGTGCCGATATGGGCGGTGAAGGCGCTGCCGCTGCGCCCCGCCACGATGATGGCGGTGATCAGGCCGCCGATCTCGCGCAGCACGCCCACGCCCAGAAGGTTGATGGTGAAGATCTCGGCGCCGAAGCGCTTGAGTTGGTCGGCGCCCTGATAGGCCAGTACGACGCCGATCAAAAATGCCAGAAGCCCCACGATGGGCAGGGCGTTGATGCCGGTCTCCTCGATCTGGTGGAAAATGGCGGGGATGCGCAGGTTGCGCGCCGGCCGGACCAGTGCTTCGCCGGCTTCCACCGTCACCCGCCCCAGATAACCCAGGATGGACCATCCCTGGTGGCCGGCATGCACCGTGGCGCGACCGATGCGGTAAAGCCGGCCTCGGAAACCCGGTGGAATGCGCGAGACGTAAGGCTCGCCCGGCCTTGTCCCTTCCACCGCCTTCAGCAGCGGCGCATAGGCTTGCGGCACCTCCAGGGGCGGGACGGCCCGCCCCGCCGCCTCGAGCGCGCGCTGCGTGCGCAGCAGCAGCCACGCCCCGGCGCTGTCCAACCGCTCCAGCTTGCTGGCGTCGATGGCCAGCGTGCCGCGCCCGGTCCAGTCCTCGTCGCGCAGCGCCTGGTCCAGCCGGGCACTGTGGGCGGTGATCCAGGCCCCGCCAAGCGTCAGCCGTCCTTTTTCCCGGTCCAGCGCGAACCAGGCTTCCGGCGCATCAGAAGCGGCTTCCATGTCCGTCAATGGCTTGATCCCGGCTGCCCGAAAGGGATGCAACGCAGGGAACAATGCGGGATGGGCCACGAAAGTTCCAGGAGTTCCCGGACCCTTCTTGCGCTCTCGCCGGCGTGCTATCGCAGAAGCCGAAGCCTTTCACCGGAGCGATCTGCCATGGAAAAAGTCCGTCTTGGAAACACCGGCCTGAAGGTTTCGCGCATCTGCCTGGGCACCATGACCTACGGCTCGCCCAAATGGCGCGACTGGGTGCTGGAGGAGGAAGCCAGCCGTCCCTTCATCAAGCGCGCGCTGGAGGCGGGCATCAATTTCTTCGACACCGCCGACATCTATTCGCTGGGCGCATCCGAGGAAGTGGTGGGCCGGGCGCTGCGCGACTTCTGTCCCGCGCGTGAGGATTATGTGCTGGCCACCAAGGTCTTCTTTCCGGTGGATGGCAGGAATGGCGGCCTGTCGCGCAAGCATATCCTGGCGGCGATCGACAATTCGCTGCGACGGCTGGGCATGGACCATGTCGATCTCTACCAGATCCACCGCTTCGACAACGCCACGCCGGTCGAGGAGACGATCGAAGCCCTGCACGATGTGGTGAAGGCGGGAAAGGCTCGCTATATCGGCGCTTCCTCCATGCATGCCTGGCAGTTCGCCAAATATCTGGCGACGGCGCAGAAGATGGGGATGACCGGGTTCGTCTCCATGCAGAATTTCTACAACCTGGTCTATCGCGAGGAGGAGCGCGAGATGCTGCCCCTGTGCCGCGACGCCGGCATCGGCGTGATCCCGTGGAGTCCGCTGGCCCGTGGCTTCCTGGGCCGCGGCGCCGCCCATGCGCTGGACCGCCGGACCACCCGCGCCAAGAGCGACAATGTCCTGGACATGGCCTGGGGCGACGCCGATGTCGAGACCTTGCGCCGGGTGGAAGAGACCGCCGGCCGGCGCGGCGCCTCCAATGCCCAGATCGCCATCGCCTGGCTGCTGGCCAAGGGTGTCACCGCGCCGATCGTCGGCGCCTCGCAGATGAGCCACCTGGAAGACGCCATCGCCGCCGCCGCCATCACGCTGACGGACGAGGAAGTGAAATACCTCGAAGAGCCCTATCGGCCCAAACCCGTCGCCGGAAATTTGCGCTGAGCGGGCCTTTTCGCCTGACGGCGTTGCTCGTCACTCATGGGCTTGCTGCCCACATCGCTCCTCCCTGGTCCGCAGCGAAAATCCTTCGCTCAATGCTATTCGCGGATGGAGCGCGTAATCTGAGCTTTACAATCCCGATCTCCATGGGCGGCCCCCGAGCCGCCCATCCAACTTTGACTTTCTCTCCATGGCCGGCCGTCGCCACGCTGTCGCTAGCGACCCCGGCCATCCGGCTTTGCCTGGGAAGCCGGATGAGCGGCTTGCTCTAGCCCGCCAGCATCCACACCGCCATGGCGATCATCATCAGGTTCTCGGTCAGGGAGACAAAGCCCAGCGGCACATTGGAAGAACCGCCGACGCAGGCGCATTTGATGTCGCGTTTCTGGACATAGACGGCATAGAACACCGAGACCGCCCCAACCGTGCCGATGAACAGCGCCAGCGGGGCCGACAGCCATGTCCAGACGGCCGCGATCATCAGAACCCCGGCGACCGCCTCGGCGAAGGGATAGATGGTGGCATAGGGCACCCAGCGCCGCGCCAGCAGGTCATAGCCCAGGAACATGGTGGTGAATTTCTCCACGTCCTGCAGCTTCAGAATCGCCAGCACGCACATTGAAAAGGCGATGAACCATTTGAGGGTCAGGAGCGTGAAGGCCATGCCGTACACCACGAAGCTCGCCGCCAGCGCCATCAGCGCCGTCACGGCGAATACCGCGATCACCGGGCGATAGCTGACCGCGCCGGGATCGGGCAGGGGATTGCCGAAATGGCGGCGCAAATCGTCATAGCCGCCGATGCGCACGCCGTCGATGAAGGTCTGCGGCGTGGTCCGCACATTTTCCCTGGCCTTATAGGCGTCGGTCTCCTCGCGGGTCCGCAGCCAATGGTCCTCGACGGCATAGCCCCGGCTTTTCAGAAGATGCAGGGATTTCAGGCCATAGGGACAGACATGCTTGTCCATCACCATGCGATAAAGGACTGCGCGTTTCTGGGCCGCCATGAGAACTCTCCTGGTCCTTATGTAGGCAATGCCGGGAGCAGGGAAAAGGCCATCCGCGCCACTTTGTCGGCAAGCGCATCCCAGCCTGCCCTTCGCGTGCGAAGCACGCCGGAAGGGGAGGTGTCAGCAACGCTGTGTCTGCCGCAGGCAGACCGAGTTGCTGACGGAGGGGTTCAGCTTAAAGAGGCCACCAGTCGAGCTGGTATTTGTAGTTCGCGTCCGCTTCGTCCTGCTTCCAGCCGCCGCCCAGCGCCGAATACAGACCGATATTGGCCTCCAGCCGCGCCAGCTTGGTCACCACCAGGGAATCCTGGGCGTTGAACAGTTGCTGCTGGGCATTCAGCAGCGACAGGATGTCGATGGTGCCTTCGCGATACTGGAGTTCGGAGATGCGGAAGGCTTCGGCGCTGGCCTTCACCTGGTCCTGGATCAGCGTCAACTGCTCGCTGGTGGATTGCACCTGGCCCAGCGCGCTTTCCACATCGGCGAAGGCGCTGAACACGGTCTTGCGATAGGCCGCGATCAGTTCGGTTTCCTGCGCCTTGGCATAGTCGCTCTGCGCCTTCACCCGGCCACCGTCGAAGATCGACTGGAAGATGGAGGCGCCGATGGTGAACGCCATGTTGGCCGGGTTGATCAGCCCGGCCAGCGCCCCCGCCGAATAGCCGCCGTTGCCGGTCAGGCTGAGAGAGGGAAAGAAGGCGGCGCGGGCGGCATCGACATTGGCATGGGCGCCGTAAAGCTGCGCCTCGGCCTGGGCGATGTCGGGGCGGCGCAGCAGAAGCTCGGACGGCAGCCCCGGCTTCACGGAAGGCGAGGCGATGTTGTCCAGATTCTGCGCCTTGACGTCATAACGCTCGGGCGCGCGGCCCATCAGGATGGCCAGGCCATAGCGCGCTTCCTTCTCCTGTTCGATCAGACCGGGAAGACGCGCCTGCTGCTGCGCCAGCACGGCCTGCTGCTCGGCCAGATCCAGGTTGGAGGAGACGCCGCTCGACACCTTCGCCTGGGTGATGGTCAGGATGCGCTTGGCGGCATCGACATTGGCGCGGGTGATGGCGATACGCTCGCGCAACGCCAGTACGGTGAAATACTGGTCGGCCACCTGCGCCTCGATCGAAAGGCCCGTCACCGCGGCGGCATAGCGGCTGGCCCGCAGGCCCTGTCGCGCCGCCTGCAGGTTGAAATACTCGCCGCCGAAGAAGCTCTGCTGATAGCTGGCCGACAGTCCCGCCGACCAGGTATTGAAGGCGGGTCCATGCGGATGGCCGGCGCCCTTGCGCTGGTAGCCGCCGTTGGCATCCAGCGTCGGCAGCAACGCCGAGAACGCGACCGTGTCCTGCGCCTCGGCCTGCAACACGCGGGCGGCGGCCTGGGCGATGTCAAGATTTTCCTTCTGCGCCGTCTGTTCCAGTTGCGTCAACTCATCGGTCTGGAAGCTGGTCCACCAGTCGCTCGCCGGCCACAGCGGCGCCTGCGGATTGGGCGCGGGCTGCTCGAACGAGGCGGGCACATCGCCGGGCCGGTCCAGCGGCGTGGGATTGCTGGAGCAGGCGGCGAGGGCGGCACTCAGCGCCACGACCGCGGCACCCTTGAGGAGGGCGCCCTTCGGGCCGGCGCCGGGAATAAGGGATTTCATCAAACTCTCTTTTCTGACGGCGTATGGGTCTTACGGCGTATCGGGCAATATGGAACGGGCTTTCTGGAATCCCCCCAACCATCACGCGCAAATATGGCGACGGGCGAGCGACAGGCAAGGCCCCAGCCTGTAAAGGTTTGTCGCGCCGCCATGGCTTCGAGGCTTTTCAGAGGCTTACGGGAATTTCAGGAAATGGAGTGAACGCCGCCAACGGGCGATTCCGCATAGCCTTATGGATGCGAACAAGGAAAACAAGGGCGAGAAAATCGGCCGGCGGGCCGAGGGCTTTGACGACCAGGCCCTTGAGGGGGGCACCAAAGCCGCCCCGCCCCGCCCCGCGTTGGCAAAGCCCGACGCCGTTCTTACTGCCGACGCGATGGGCTTTGCGGACAAGGGGCGAAAGAAAATCGGACGGCCGGGCCAAGGGCTTTACGTGGGGGGCACCAAAGCCGACCCGCCCCGCCCCGCGTTGGCAAAGCGCGACGCCGTTCTTACCGCCGACGCGATGGGCTTTGCGGACAAGGGGCAAAAGAAAATCGGACGGCCGGGCCAAGGGCTTTACGTGGGGGGCACCAAAGCCGACCCGCCCCGCCCCGCGTTGGCAAAGCGCGACGCCGTTCTTACCGCCGACGCGATGGGCTTTGCGGACAAGGGGCAAAAGAAAATCGGACGGCCGGGCCAAGGGCTTTACGTGGGGGGCACCAAAGCCGACCCGGCCGTCCCTGCGGTCGTATCCCTAAGGTGGAGCGCCGAATGGATACAGAACCGGTGGGCAACATCCTCCTGCGCGCGGCGCAGGTGAAGCCGCCTGGCTCCGCAAATTTGTATCGGTGTGTCGTGAAAGGCCGCTCTTTTCAGGCCGGGCGAAGATAAATTCCGTGAACGCGTGGTTCGGTACATTGTCTCCGGGTCCCCGCAGCCTGCCGCCGTGCATGAAGAAAACATCATCCCCGTAGCTGTCACAAGGACTCCAACATGACCTGGCCGATGCTCGCTCCCATCCTGCTGCTCTGCTGCTCCAATATTTTCATGACCTTTGCGTGGTACGGCCAGCTCCGCTACCCGCACGCGGCGCTGTGGGTGGTGATCCCGTTGAGCTGGAGCATCGCCTTCTTCGAATATTGTTTCGCGGTGCCGGCCAACCGCATCGGCCATCAGGTCTATTCGGCCGCGCAACTCAAGACGATGCAGGAAGTCATCACCCTGGTCGTGTTCGCGGTCTTCTCGGTGGCGTGGCTGGGCGAGCCGCTGCGCTGGAACCATGCGGTGTCCTTCGCGCTGATCGTGGCGGCGGCATTCTTCGCTTTTCACAAATGGAATTAACCCTCCGTCGGCAGCTTGGTCGGCTCTGCCGACCCTGCGCTGCTGACGGAGGGGTTCAACTTAAGAGGTTACTTCAATCCAAAAGCATAGACATGCGCGTCATGGGTGACGACATAGACCTTGCCCAGCGCCACGACCGGCTCGCTGAAATGCACCCAGTCCTTGATCGTCTTGCCGCTGCTGAACAGTTGCTTGCCGCTCACCGCGTCATAGGCATAGAGCTTCATGTTGTCGACCGGCGTCGAGCGCAGCGTGTTGCTTTCCGTCCAGGGCAGGCGCCGCCCGCCCGGCGTGGCATAGTTCTGCCAGGCCTGGCCGCCGGTCGAGAGTGCATAGACCACGCCGTTCGCCACCACCGGCGGATCGGGCATGATCATGTCGGTGGCGCTCCAGCGCGGCTCGGCGCTGATCTTGCCGTTGTTGTTCACCACCTCGAAAGCCAGCACGGTGCCGTTGGGCACCGGCCCGTTGGTGACGGGGAATTTCGGCTGCTCGGCGCTGGCCGGCCCCTGCATCGGCAGGTACAGGAAGCGGCGGCCTTCCGGGCTTTCCCAGGTGGTGATCGCGCCCCACACGCCCTGGCCCGGATCGGTGCCGATCTTCTTGTCGTTGCCCAGCTTGGGCGAGGCCCATAGCGGCGTCATGTGGTCGTCGCCGCCCAGCTTGTCGGCATCCAGCAGCCGCAGCACCGCTTCCTTCTGCGAGGCCGCGACGATGGTCTTGCCGGCGAACTGGAAGATCGTCGGGCTGGCCGAGCCCGACATGTCGTGGCGCAGATTGTCGCGCCAGTTCTGCGGCGTGAAGCTGTCCATCAGCCGCGTCGCCTGGGGCGCCAGGCGGAGGATGCTTTCGCTGTAGTTGCCCGCCGCGGGGTCGTAGAGTCCGTTGGAGGTTTCCACCAGCACGCTGTCGTCCGGTCCCTTGACCGCGCCGCCGCGGCCCCAGGGCGCCGCCGGCCGGGCGCCGCTGGTAAAGAAGTGCGTCACCACCGGATGAGCCAGGTCGGCGGTGTTGACGGCATTGACCGCCGAGGCGTCATGCAGCACGCCGGGAATGGCACGCCGCAGGCCCGAACGCGCCGCCGCCGCCATGGGCGAGTTCGGGTCCATCACCTCGCCACAGGCGCGGCCGCTGGGCGAATAGACCACATCGCCCACCAGGTTCAGGCTCCAGGCGCGCGCGAAGGGTGCCACCATCTGCACCGGCGTCAGCTTTTCGCTGCCGTCTGCCACCGACAGGCCGCGCAGCTTGCCGTCGCTGGGAATGAAAAAGACGATGCCGCGCTTCTTGTCGATGGTGGGCGTGTCGTTGGCGGTGTTGGGGCACAGCCACGAGGCCGGGGTGACCGCCTTGTGCGGATTGGGGAAGGTCTTCTGCCACAGTTGCCGGCCGGTCTGCGCGTCCAGCGCATAGAGCGTGTCGTTGGCGCCCAGGATGAACATCACGTCGCGGGTCTGGCCCGCCACGCTCATGCCCGAGGCGATCACCGGGGCCGTCATCGTCGACAGCACGTCCTTGTCGACCGGCACCGATAGCTGGGTGCTCCACAGCACCTTCAGCTTGCCGACATTGCCGGCGTTCAGCGTCTTTTCGCCCCGATTCCAGGCGGTGCGCTCCTGGTCATAGCCCCAGGTGGGCCAGTCGGCGCTGGCCGGCGCGGCCGGCGGCGGCGCGGCCTTGGGCGCGGCCGCCAGCTTGGCGAGATCGGCGTCCATCTGGGCCATCTTGGCGTCGGTCACCACGCCGTCGGCAACGATGCCGCGATTGTTGGCCTCGATCTGGGGCAGGGTCATTTCCAGCGCCTGGCTCAGTTGCGGGCTGTGCGCCAGCGGCGAGAAATATTTCTCGAACACGGCCCGGGTCTGGGGATTTTCCAGCAGGTCGCCGATGCTGGTCGTGGCGGTGCTGTAGTGTGTTTGCGCCTGCGAAGCGCCCATGAGGGTCGCGCCCGCCAGCATCATACCGGCCAGCGCGGTGGCCAAACGCAGCTTCGATTTCATTGTGAACGCCTCTTTCCTGCCCCTGGGATGCGGGCCCGGCCCGCTTGTCTTTTATAGGCTTAGGCTCGGGGCAGGGCGGAAAAATGTCAACGCGGCGGATTGGAGCGTCCAGCAATTCCTGGCCGACATCCCGCGAGATCGCATGTCCGTCTGGCCGGTGTTGGACACGATAGCGATATCAACCGCCCGGCCGTGTCCGTCGTAATGATAGAAGGTCGCTGGCGCCCATGACGCAGCCGGGCCGGTTGACGTCGCGATAATGTTGACTGCCGAATATCCGGCATCGGCCAAACTTCCCGCGCGCGGGCCGTTACGCCTCCCGGTACAGGCCCGTCTTGCCGTTGGCGGGTGGAAGCTTCACGCCCAGCTTGGTGCGCAGGTAGTTGATGCACGCCGCAAGATTGTCGTCGACCGTGCCGGTGCCGTCGCCCTTGCGCGGCGCGTCGATGTCGAACACCGCCCAGCCCTTGAAGTGCTTCTTGCGCATGACCGCGAACACACCGGGGAAATCCACCCCGCCGCCCTGGCCGACCGCCGCATACAGGCTCTTGTTCGGCGGCGTCTGCGATTCGCGGCTGGGCGTGGCCTTGTTGCCGCGATAGCGCGGGAACGTATCCTTGAGATGGAATTCGGCGATGCGCGGGAAATATTCATCCGTCATCTTCACCGGGTCCATCCCGCCCAGTACGTTATGGCCGGTGTCCATGATGATGTAGACATAGGTTGGATCGGTCAGCTCCAGCACGCGGCGGAATTCATGCTCGCGCTCCATCGGTCCCCAGATATGCGGATGCAGCGCCAGGCGCACACCATATTTCCTGGTGCGCCGGCCGATCTCGTTGGCGGTGTCGGCCAGGGCCTTGAGCTGGTCGTCGCTCGGCCCTCCCGGCGGGCGCGCGCCCATATTGTTCTTCCAATGGTCGATGCCCAGCGGTTGCAGGAAATCGCGCGCACAGGCCTCCATGTCGGCGATCAGTTGGGCGCGACCCTCGCCGCCAAGCCACGGATATTGCGGCGCCGCGTTAGCGGGATGCGCCGGCCGCGCCGACGGCCGCCGCGGCAGGTCGCCGACACAGGCGATCTTCACCCCTATCTGGTGGCTCAGTTGCTTGAGGCCCTGGACATTGTCCAGATACTGCACGACCTGGCCGGAATAGGGCTCGAACCCTTCCAGGCCGTAATGCTTGCAGTCCTCCAGCATCATCCGCATGTCGGTCGACATTTTCAGCGACTTGCCCGGCCAGCTTCCGAACACCGACCCGGTGGTGCCGAACAGGATGTCGGGATTGACCGGATCGAGCCCTCGCGCCCTTGCCGGCGTCGCCAGCATGGCCGCACCGGCAGCCGCCAGTGACGAGGACAGGAAATCGCGCCTTTTCATGATCGTTCCTCCATGCGCGCCTCGTGGGCGCTGTTTTTCTCGGGCCGCCACGGCTCCCGCGCCGATAGTGGGGCCTTCGCCGCCGAAAAGCCAGAGCGGGCGCGGTCCGTCATCCGCTGCCGAACGGATTGTCGTGGAATCCGTCCACTGGCCGCAACGTCACCGGAAAGGCCGGATTGGCGCCGATATACAGCATCACCGTCATCTGGTTCGTCGCCTTGTCCCATTCCATCTGCGGGGCAATGCCACCGGGCTTCCTGAAGGTCTTGCCGTCGAAATCGAATGAACGCGGCTTCACATAGTCCCAGTTGGTCGCCAGGTCCGAGGCCAGCCGGTCGCGCAAAAGTTCGATCTGCGCGCGCGGGCCCGTCACATTGGTGATGTCGGGCGCCATGATCCGCACCCCGCCGCCCGGCAGGATCTCCAGCCGCGCCGCCACCAGCGTGCCGCCGCGCTCGGCGCCGCCTTCCCATTTGCCCACCGGCGGCACCGGTTTGCTGCACGCCGACAGAATCGCCGGCAAGGCGGCCATCAGCGCCGCCGCCAGCAGGCCCCGCATCTTTGCCATGCGACTCAGCCTCCCATGACGGGAAGGTTACAACTTATCCCCCTGCTGCCGCGTCGGCTTATACTGGCCGCCATGACAACCGAAACCACCTTGGATGTGGATAGCCCCACAAATATCGCTGCAAAATCAAGCCAGGCGGGGGGGTGGGGCGCGATTTTTCCGCGGCACAATTATATTGCGCAGGGCGCGCGGGTGGCGCGCGCCTTGCCCGCACGGGCGGCGGTTGTTATTCCCCGCCCGCGAAAATCCATAGGTTCTCCCCATGCCGCTGCCCAAAGGTTTCCTTGCCGAGTCGCTCGGCCGCATCAAACCGTCGCCCACCATCGCGGTGACCACCAAGGCGCGTGAGCTGAAGGCCGCCGGCATGGACGTGATCGGCCTGGGGGCGGGCGAGCCCGACTTCGACACCCCCGACAACATCAAGGAAGCGGCGATCAAGGCGATCCAGGGCGGCCAGACCAAATATACCGCGGTCGAAGGCATCCCCGAACTGCGCGCCGCCATCGCCGCCAAGTTCAAGCGCGAGAACAATATCGACTACAAGCCGTCGCAGACTTTCGTCGCCCCCGGCGGCAAGACGGTGCTGTTCAACGCCCTGATGGCCACCATCAATCCGGGCGACGAGGTGATCGTGCCCGCGCCCTATTGGGTCAGCTACCCCGACATCGTGCTGCTGGGCGGCGGCAAGCCGGTGATCGTGGAGTGCGCGCTGGAAGACGGTTTCCGCCTGACGCCGCAGGCGCTGGAAAAGGCGATCACGCCCAAGACCAAGTGGCTGATCTTCAACCAGCCCTCCAATCCCACCGGCGCCTGCTATAGCCGCGACCAGCTCAAGGCCCTGACCGATGTGCTGATGAAGCATCCGCAGGTGTGGGTGCTGACCGACGACATGTACGAGCATCTCGTCTATGGCGGCTTCAGGTTCACCACCATCCTGGAAGTCGAGCCCGGTCTCTATGACCGCACCCTGACGATGAACGGCGTCAGCAAGGCCTATGCCATGACCGGCTGGCGCATCGGCTATTGCGGCGGGCCCGAAGACCTGATCAAGGCGATGGCCAAGCTGCAAAGCCAATCGGCGACCAACGCCACCTCCATCAGCCAGTGGGCGGCGGTCGAGGCGCTGAACGGCACCCAGGACTTCATCCCCAAATTCCAGAAGATTTTCGAGGAACGCCGCGACCTGGTGGTGTCGATGCTGAACCAGTCGCGGGGCATCGAATGCCCCAAGCCGGAGGGCGCTTTCTATGTCTATCCGTCCATCAAGGGGCTGATCGGCAGGAAGACGCCCAAGGGCAAGGTGATCGACACCGACGAGGCGTTCGCGACCGCGCTGCTGGAAGAGACCGGCGTGGCGGTGGTGCATGGCGCCGCCTTCGGCCTGTCGCCCTTCTTCCGCATCTCCTACGCCACCTCCAACAAGAACCTGGAAGAGGCGTGCAGCCGCATCCAGCGCTTTTGTAACAGCCTGGACTGACCGGCATATCCGCCGTTATCGCGCCCGCTTGCCTTCTGACGCCGCGCGCTTCGTGCTAGTGTGCGCCGTCGCGGACTTTCGCGGGAGGCTCCAGGCATGAATGCCGTCAGCACACTGATCTTCGTGGTCTTCTTGGCCGCCGCCGCGTTCGCCTTCAGCGCGAACCTGCCGCTGGAAGTTCCCATCGTGCTGGCGCTGGCCGGCGTCTTCCTGGGCTATTCGGTGAAGATGGCCCAGCAGTGGGAGCGGGCGGTGGTGCTGCGCCTGGGCAAGTTGCAGGCGGTCCGCGGTCCGGGCCTGTTCCTGCTGGTGCCGGTCATCGACCAGGTGGCCGTCTGGGTGGATCAGCGCATCCGCACCACCGAGGTGCTGGCCGAACAGGCCCTGACCCGAGACACGGTGCCGGTGAATGTCGATGCGATCATCTTCTGGCAGGCCAGCGACCCCGAACGCGCCGCCCTGCGCATCGAGAATTATGTGAGCGCCGTCCAGCGCGTGGCCCAGACCTCGCTGCGCGAGATGATCGGCTCCTCCCCGCTGTCGGCGCTGCTGTCGGAACGCCAGAAGGCTGACGCCGAGCTCAAGCAGGCGATCGGGCAAAAGACCGCCGATTGGGGCGTGGCGATCCATTCGGTCGAAATCCGCGATGTCGCCATTCCCCAGAGCCTTCAGGATGCGATGAGCCGCCAGGCCCAGGCCGAGCGCGAGAAACAGGCGCGCGTCATCCTGGGCGCGGCGGAGGAGGAGATCGCCCAGCGTTTCGTCAACGCCGCGAAAATCTATGCCGGTACGCCCGAGGCGCTGCAACTGCGGGCCATGAACATCGTGTTCGAAACCACCAAAAGTCGCGGCGCCACCATCCTGATGCCCTCCAGCATGGTCGATGCAATGAACCCGGCCATGGCGCTGGCGCTGATGCAGCAGGGCGATCTGCGTGAAGGGCAAAAGTCGCGTCCGGCGCCTGCCGCCGGCGCGCCCACGGTCAGCGTGCCTCCGGTGCCCAAGCCGGAAAACCAGGCTTAGACGCGCCTCGGTAGCGCCCAGTCGCCACCGGGCGCCCGAAAAGCCTTGCTTTCGGGTCCGGGGAGTCCGAGCATCGCCGCACTGGAGGGACGTGGACAGCGGCCCGCCTGCCTGGAAGCAGCCAGGGACGGACCCCTCGCAGCGCCCCGAAAGCCGAAGCGGTTTTCGCGCGAGGAGGCGCTCATGTCCCCCGACAACCAACGTGACAATCAGGCAGGTACAACCGGAAAGATAAGATCGGGGCCGCGCGCCATCGCCCTTGTGGGGCCCCATGGCAGCGGCAAGACCTCATTGCTGGAAAGCATCGCCGCCGTCACCGGCGCGGTTCAGCGCAAGGGCGCGGTTTCCGCCGGCAATAGCCTGGGCGACGCCGCCCCCGAAGCGCGCGACCGCCAGATGAGTGTGGAGGTGAACACGCTCTGCACCACCTGGCTGGACGAGGAATTCACCTTCCTGGACTGCCCCGGATCGATCGAGTTCCTGGGCGAAACCCTGAACATCCTGCCCGGCGTGGACGCGGCCGTGCTTGTCTGCGAGCCCGAGCCGGCCAAGGCCGTCCTGCTCCAGCCCTATCTCAAGCGGCTGTCGGACGCGGGCGTGCCCCACCTGGTCTTCTTCAACAAGTTCGACAAGGCGCGCGATTCCCTTCTGGCCCTGCTGGCGGTGCTGAAGGACGTCAGCGACCGCACGCCCTTGCTGCGCCAGCTTCCGGTCTGGGACCAGGGCGTGGCCACCGGCTTCGTCGATCTGGCGCTGGAGCGCGCCTTCGCCTATCGCCCCCATGCCGCCAGCGAAGTCGTCGACATCGCCGATGTGCGCCGGGAAAAGGAAGCCCGCTTCGAGATGCTGGAGAAGCTGGCCGACCATGACGAGCATCTGATGGAGGAATTGCTGACCGAGGTCGAGCCCTCGCGCGAGGAGGTCTTCGGCGACATCCGGCGCGAACTGGCGGAAGGCAAAGTGATGCCGGTGCTGATAGGCTCGGCGGAAGGCGACAATGGCGTGCGCCGCCTTCTCAAGGCGCTGCGCCATGACGTGCCCGATGTGAGCCTGCTGGCCGCGCGCGCCGGGGTGGAAGGCGAGACCGCCGTCCAGGTGCTCAAGACCATGCATGGCGGCCATGGCGGCAAGCTCAGCCTGGTGCGCGTGCTGAGCGGTCATCTCAAGGATGGCGCGGTGCTGCATGGCGAAGGCGGGCGCGAAGCGCGCATCGGCGGCATCTTCGCGCTGTGCGGCGAGCGCCAGATCAAGCGCCATGCCGCCGAGGCCGGCGATACCGTGGCGCTGGCGCGGCTGGATGCGTTCGAAACCGGAGAAATCCTCTCCACCGCGAAAGAAGGCGGCCGCCGCGCCGCGGTCGAAGCGCTGCCGCCGGTCTACCGGCTGGCCGTGGCGGTCAAGGACCGCAAGGACGAGGTCAAGTTGACCGCCGCGATCGCCAAACTGTGCGAGGAAGACCCCTCGCTGCGCTTCGAGCAGAGCGGCGAGATGCAGGAGATGATCCTGGCGGGGCAGGGCGAAATCCACCTGAAGGTGGCGGTGGCGCGGCTGGCCAACCGCTATGGCCTGCACCTGGAAACCCATCCCCCGCGGGTGCCCTATCGGGAGACGATCCGCAAATCGGCCACCGCGCGCGGCCGCCACAAGCGCCAGACCGGCGGCCATGGCCAGTTCGGCGATGTGGTGCTGGAGATCCGGCCCCTGCCGCGCGGCGCCGGCTTCCTCTTCGAGGACCGCGTCAAGGGCGGCGTGGTGCCCCGGCAGTGGATCGGTTCGGTCGAGCGCGGCATCCGCGATTACATGAAGGAGGGCCCGCTCGGTTTTCCGGTCGTGGACATCGCGGTGGCGCTGGTCGACGGCTCCTATCACACGGTGGATTCCTCGGACGCGGCCTTCCAGATCGCCGGCCGGCTGGCGATGAGCGAAGGCATGCCGGGCTGTTCGCCGGTGCTGCTGGAGCCGATCATGCGGGTGAAGGTGCATGTGCCGTCCGAGGCGACGTCCAAGGTCAACGCCCTGGTCAGCGGCCGGCGCGGCGCGCTGTTGGGCTTCGATGTCCGGGCCGGCTGGCAGGGCTGGGACACGGTGCAGGCCGAACTGCCGCTGGCGGAAATCGCGGACCTGATCGTGGACCTGCGCTCGCTGACGCAAGGGGTGGGCACCTACGAGATGGAATTCGACCGGCTGTCGGAATTGAACGGCAAACTGGCCGACCAGGTGGTGGCGACCCGCAAGGCGGCATAAGCGGCGGAATCATGCCAAGCTGTCTTCCGCGATCCAGCGCAATCCGGCGCAATCCGGCGGGAGACACCCATGACGCGCGCACTGCCCCTTCTCATCGCTTCGCTTATGCTCGGCGCGGTCGTCATGCCGCCGGCGGCGCTTGCCGCCAGCCATGTCGTCACCACCGCCGCTTCGCCTTCGGACAACAGGCCCAACAGCGACAAGGTCCCCGACGCCTATGCCATCGGTGGCCATTTCTCCCGCATCGTGGTGATCCGGGTGAAGTTCAAGACCGATCTGCTGGCCGGGATCGAGCAGCAGGTGAAGGCGCAGAACATCCGCAACGGCGTGATCCTGGCGGGCATAGGCTCGCTGCGCGGCTACAGCGTGCACCAGGTCGCCAACCGCGATTTTCCCACGAAGAACATCTTCACCGAGGAGCGCGACACGCCCTGCGACCTGGTCGGCATGAACGGCTATGTCGTGGATGGCAAGGTCCATGCCCACATGACGGTGGGCACGGGCGCCAAGGCCATCGCCGGGCACCTGGAGCCGGGGACCGAGGTCTTCACCTACGCCATTGTCACGGTCGGCGTGCTGGACGCCGACCTGAAGGGTGTGGACGACAAGACCTATCGCTGAAAACCAAAGGGCCGGCGAAGCTGCCGAAAGTGGCGCTGCGCCGGCCCTGGAACCACGCGAAAGGGTGAGGAGCGTTTTGCCGAAGGCAAACGAAATGGTCCGGTGGACCATTTCGAGCAACGAACGCCCGAGCGCAAGCGAGGGCCGGCAGACATGGCCTCGATCCAGAGCCGGCCACGGGGTGCAGAAAACCAAAGGGCCGGCGAAGCTGCCGAAAGTGGCGCTGCGCCGGCCCTGGAACCACGCTCAAGGGGAAAGAGCGGGTCATTGTCGCTTCCGGGGGGTGAAGCGACTGACCTGAGATGGGGTGCGCCGGCGGCTTTTCAAGGCTCCCGATCGTCTCCGGGCCAGGCCCTAAAACTGCCAGTCCCTCGACGCCTTGGCGGCGAAATCGCGGAAGGCGGCCACGCGCTTGGACTGGCGCAGGGCGTCGGCATAGACCAGGTGCACGTCGAAGCCGGGGGCATCCACCTCCGGCAGCACCCGCTCCAGGCCGGGATACTGGGCGGCGACATAGTCGGGCATCACGCCGATCCCCAGGCCCGCCTCCACCGCCTGGGCGATGCCGGTGACGTTGTTGATCCGCACGACACGGCCCTTGTCGCCCGGTTTGCTGTGCTTGCGGAAGGCTTCCAGCAGCCAGTTGATGTCGCGGATCTCCGGCCCCGCCGTCTCGCCATAGACGATGATGGTGTGGTCAGCGATCTCCTCCAGCGACCTGGGCGCGGGATGCTCTTTCAGGTATTTCCCGGATGCGTACATGTGATAGTGCACGGTGAAGAGCTTGCGCTGGATCAGGTCCGCCTGCACCGGCGCGCGCATGCGGATGGCCAGGTCCGCCTCGCGCTGGGCCAGGTCCAGCTCGCGGTCGTCCATCACCAGATGCACCTCCACATCGGGATACAGCGCCAGGAACTGGCCCAGCCGCGGCAGCAGCCAATAGGCGCCGATGCCGTGCGCGGTGGTGATTTTCAGCGTTCCGCGCGGCTGGTCGTGGACGTTCTTCAGCGCTTCTTCCGCCGCCGCCAGCCGCTCCAGCACGTCGGCCACCGCGCCGAACAGAAGCTCGCCCTCGTCGGTCAGGGTCAGGCCGCGGGCGTGGCGCTGGAACAGCGGCGTGGAGATTTCCTCCTCCAGCGCGCTGATCTGCCGACTCACCGCCGACTGCGAAAGCCCCAGCGACTGGCCGGCATGCGTGAAGCTGCCGGCGCTGGCCACCGCGTGAAAGATGCGAAGCTTGTCCCAATCCATGTCGCGCCCCCAGGGTTTGCGCTCGATTGCTGGCCGTCCGGCCGTTTTTATCCGACCGGCAGGTCTCCGGCATGGGCGGCGGCCAGAAAGCGTTCGGCCTCCAGCGCCGCCATGCAGCCCATGCCCGCCGCCGTCACCGCCTGGCGGAAGGTTTTGTCCTTGACGTCGCCGGCGGCGAAAACCCCCGCCACCGAGGTATGGGTGGAATCCGGCGCGGTCAGGATGTAGCCGCTTTCGTCCATGTCCAGTTGGCCCTTGAACAGGCTGGTGGCCGGGGAATGGCCGATGGCGATGAACACGCCGTCCACGGCGATGTCGTGCGTCGAGCCGGTCACCGCATTGCGCAGCTTCGCGCCCGTGACCCCCTTGGGCTCGGCGGTGCCCAGCACCTCCACCAGCTCGGTGTCGTACAGCACGTCGATCTTCTTGTTGGCCGCCAGGCGCATCTGGTTGGTCTTGTCGGCGCGCAGCGTGTCGCGGCGATGGATCAGCGTGACTCGATCGGCAAAGTTGGTCAGAAACAGCGCCTCTTCCGCCGCGGTGTTGCCGCCGCCGACCACCGCCACCTTCTTGCCGCGATAGAAGAAGCCGTCGCAGGTGGCGCAGGCCGATACCCCGAACCCCTGGAACCGGCTTTCGCTGGGAAGGCCCAGCCAGTTGGCGCTGGCGCCGGTGGCGATCACCAGCGTGTCGCAGGTATAGATGTCGCCGCCATCGCCCATCAGGGTAAAGGGCCGGCGCGACAGGTCCACCCTGGCGATGGTGTCGGTGACGAAGTTGGTGCCCAGCGCGCGCGCCTGCTCCTGCATCTGGTCCATCAGCCAGGGTCCCTGGATGGCCTCGGCGAAGCCGGGATAATTCTCCACCTCGGTGGTGATGGTGAGCTGGCCGCCCGGTTGCAGTCCGGCGATCAGCGTCGGCTCCAGCATGGCGCGCGCCGCATAGATGGCGGCGGTGCAGCCTGCCGGGCCACTGCCCAGGACAATGACCTTGGAATGTTTGGTGGAGATTTTGGGCTCGATGACCATGGAAGGCTCTGCGGCTTTTGCGGGTCTGGGCATGTCATATCGGAATAGGCGGGGCCGAAATCAAGCGGGTTGGAAAACCGTGCGGTGCATAAAGTTGGAAACGATCTCCAAACGCAGGGAAAAGGCGGGCCGCGGACGCGATTTGGGAAATATTATTGCGCGAGCCCCGGATGGCGCAGTATAAGCCGTCCGTTCCTCACTTCCGGGTTCTGCTTGGACATCCGCAAACTGGATTCGATCGACCGTCGCATTCTCAGCGAGCTTCAGGCCGACGGCCGGGTCACCAATGTCGAACTGTCCCGCCGGGCCGGGATCACCGCGCCGCCGTGCCTCAGACGCATCCGCGCCCTGGAAAAGGCGGGCTACATCCGCGGCTATCATGCCGAACTGGACGGCAGGCTGCTGGGCTTCGAGGTGACGGGTTTCGTATTCGTGGGGCTGGCAAGCCAGAAGGATGCCGACCTCAGGGCTTTCGAGGAAAGCACCCGCCGCTGGCCGCAGGTGCGCGAGTGCCACATGCTCTCGGGCGAGGTGGATTTTCTCCTCAAATGCGTCGCCACCGATCTTTCGGCCTTCCAGACCTTCATCACCGACACCCTGACTGCCGAGAAGAACGTGGCCAGCGTCAAGAGCTCGCTGGTGATCCACGCCTCCAAGCAGGAGCCCGGCTATCCCATCGAAGCGTCCGGATGAGCTTTCGCGGGCGCCGCGAAATACGCTAGGCTCGCGCGGCCTTCAGAGCCAAAAGCCAAACAGGGAGTGGGAACATGAAACGCATCAGCCTGCTTATGGCGGGAGCTGCGCTGCTCGCCGCGTCCGCGGTGTCGGCCCCGGCTGCCACCGTCACCGCCAAGATGAAGGAGGCCGTCGCCGATCCGGCCCGGCCCGAGGCCGACAAGGCCCGCGACCAGAACCGCAAGCCTGCCGAGATGCTGGCCTTCGCCGGCATCACCCCGGGCAAGACGGTGGTCGATCTGCTGCCCGGCGGCGGCTATTTCACCCGCATCTTCGCCAAGGCGGTCGAGCCGGGCGGGCATGTCTATGCCTATTTCGGCACCCAGTATGACGCCCGCCTGAAAGGCCAGGGCAAGGACCCGGACAACCAGTTCGCCGACCTGAAGCAGGCCTATCCCGACCTCAGCGTCATCCATGCGCCGCTGGAAAGCTTCGCGACGCCGCAGCCGGTGGATGTGGTGTGGACCTCGCTGAACTATCACGACATGCACAACAAGCCTTATGCCACCGATGTCGCCAAGGTGAACAAGGCGATCTATGCCGCGCTGAAGCCGGGCGGCTATTACGTCATCGTCGATCATCGCGCGGCCGAGGACGCCCCCGACGATGTCACCGGGACGCTGCACCGGATCAAGGAATCCACCGTCAAGAAGGAAGTCGAGGCAGCCGGCTTCAAGCTGGCGGAAGAAAGCAACGCGCTGGCCAACCCGGGCGACAATCACAGCGAGCGGGTGTTTGAATCCGACATTCGCGGCCATACCGACCAGATGGTCCTGAAATTCCAGAAGCCGCGGTGAACCGGACGACGCGCGCATGGCTCAGGGACGCCGCGGTGCTTTGTGCCGCGGCGTCGCTGCTTTGCGCGCCTCTGTCCGGCGCCCTTGCCCAGCCGCTGCCGCGCATCAAGGCCAAGGTCCTGTCCTTCGACGGCAAGGTGCTGCGGCTGGACCCGCTGCCCGCCGCCGGCAAGGCGCCGCCCGCCCCGCAGGGGATGCCCGCCGCCGGCAAGCCGTTCGATGTCTCGGTGCGGGGAGAGACACGCTATGTCGTCGCCGCCCCGGCCACATTGTCCGACATCCATCCGGGCGGCTATGCCGGTGCATCGGTCACGGACGCCAAGGGCCGTCTGACGGCCGATGAGGTCTTCATCTATCCGCCGGGGCTGGCCGGCACCGGCGAGGGACGCTTCACCGAAGGCGGTCGCACCATGGTCAATGGGACGGTCACCAAGGCCGGGACCACGGGTTTCACCCTCAGTTATCGCGGCGCCGCCGAAAGCGGCGGCGTGTGCGTGGGACGCGCAAGCCCGCCGGCCATCGCCAGCCCGCTCTCCTGCACCGGCACGGCCGCCATCGATGTGCCGGGCGGCACGCCGGTGCTGGCGCTCGGCATCGGCGCGGCGGACGCGATCGCACCCGGCGCGGTGGTCACCGTCTCGATGGCCCGCGATCCCAAGGGCGGCTATGTGACCCCCGGCCTGGTGATCCAGAAAGCGGGCAATGTGGAAAATCCGCCGCCGTCCCCCTAGTCTGGGCCATTCATATGTCCGGCCTTTTGCGCCCCGTCCATTCCCGGAGAGCTTCATGTCCCCACGTCCCTCCCGCGTCTTCCTGTGCGGCGTCCTCCTGGCCGGCCTCGCCCTCGGCGCGCCGTCCCTGGCCCAGGACGGGCCCAGGTTCGGCAAATGGGGCATTGACCTGTCCGCGATGGACAAGAACGTGGCGCCCGGCGACAATTTCTTCGATTACGTGAACGGCACCTGGCTCAGGACCGCGCAGATTCCGCCGGACCGTTCCTCCACCGGCTCCTTCCAGGACCTGCAGATTCTTTCGGAAGAACGGCTCAAGACCATCGTTTCCGACCTGGAGAAGAAGCCGGAAAGCCAGCTCACGGTCGAGGAGCGCAAGCTGCGCGACCTCTACGACGCCTTCGAGGACACCAGCGCCATCGAGGCAGCGGGCCTGAAGCCGGTGCAAAAGGACCTGGACTATCTGGAGGGGCTCAAGACCCATGCCGATGTCGCCAGGGCGATGGCCTCGGTCAAGCTCTCTACCCAGAGCATCTATGGCATCGGCGTCGGCGTGGACGACAAGCATCCCGACAATTACTCGGTGAACCTGGTCCAGGCGGGCCTGGGCATGCCGGACCGCGACTATTATCTGAAGGACGATCCGGCTCTGGTGAAGACCCGCGCGGCCTATCGCAAATACCTGGCCGACATGCTGGCCCTGGCGGGAATGGACGACGCGGCCGCGCGCGCCGACCGCATCCTGGCGCTGGAGACCGAGATCGCCAGGGTGCAATGGACCCGCGCCGACCGCCGCGACGCCGACAAGATTTACAACCCCATGCCGGTTTCGGCCTTGAAGACGCTGGCGCCCGACTTCGACTGGGACGCCTTCCTGGCCGAGACGCACATCCCGCTGACCCGTCCCGACGGCAGCGAGCGCCAGGTGATCGTGGCGGAAAAGACCGCCTTCGGTCCGCTCGCCACCATCTTCAAGAACACGCCGGTCTCCACCTGGCGCGACTATCTGGTGGTGCATTACCTGCACACCTTCGCGGCCTATCTGCCCAAGCGGTTCGACGACCTGTCGTTCGGCTTCTACGGCACGGTGCTGGGCGGACGCACGCAGCAGCTCGACCGCAAGACCCGGGGCGTGCACCTGCTCGACAGCCTGATCGGCGAGGCGCTGGGCAAGCTCTATGTCGCCCGCTATTTCCCGCCCGAGGCCAAGGCCAAGGCCGACGCACTGGTCGCCAACCTGCTCAAGGCCTATGAGGCCGACATCAAGACGCTGGACTGGATGAGCCCCGCCACGCGCGAGAAGGCGCTGGAGAAGCTGCATCTGTTCACGCCCAAGATCGGCTATCCCACCAAGTGGCGCGACTATTCGGCGCTCACCATCAGGCGCGGCGACCTGATCGGCGATGTGCAGCGCGCCAACGAGTTCGAATGGAACCGCGAGGTGTCGCGCATCAACCAGCCGGTCGACAAGTCCGAATGGGGCATGACGCCGTCCACCATCAACGCCTATTACAATCCCTCCTTCAACGAGATCGTGTTCCCGGCGGCGATCCTGCAGGCGCCCTTCTTCGACCCCAACGCCGACGACGCGGTCAATTACGGCGGCATCGGCATGGTGATCGGCCACGAGATCAGCCACGGCTTCGACGATCAGGGCAGCAAGTATGACGGTCATGGCGTGTTCGAGGACTGGTGGACGAAGCAGGACCGCGCCGCCTTCGACGCGCGCACCAAGGCGCTGGTGGCCCAGTATGACGCCTTCGAGCCGCTGCCCGGCCTGCACGTCATCGGCGCCAACACGCTGGGCGAGAACATCGCCGACAATGCCGGCGTGGCCATCGCGCTCAAGGCCTATCACCTGTCGCTGGGCGGCAAGCCGGCGCCGGTGCTGGACGGCTATACCGGCGACCAGCGCTTCTTCCTGTCGATAGGCCAGATCTGGCGCACCAAGATGCGCGACAGCGCCATCCGCACCCAGACCCTGTCGAACGAGCACACGGTGGCGGAATTCCGCGTCATCGGCCCGACGCGCAACCAGGACGAATGGTATTCGGCCTTTGGCGTGAAGCCCGGACAGAAATATTATCTGGCGCCCGACCGGCGCGTGCATCTGTGGTGACGGCCAGGCCCGGCGCAAGCCGGGCCTTTTCGTTTCACCTTCCCGCCAGCGCCAGCACACCGTCGGCCACGAACTGCACCGCCATGGCCGCCAGCAGCACCCCCAAAAGCCGTCCGGCGATGATCTCGCCGCGCGGCCCCAACAGGCGCTGCAGCGTGCCCGCGCTCAGGAACACCACGAAACAGATCGCCAGCATCACCGCGATGATCGCGATCAGAAGCCCCAGCTCCAGCCAGTTGCCCTCTGCCCGGCTGGCCAGCAGCACGCAGGCGGTGATCGCGCCGGGCCCGGCCATCAGCGGAATGGCCAGGGGAAAGGCGGCCACCGAAGCACGACCTTGCGGCGAGGCGTCGCCGGCTTTGCGCTCGCCCCGCATCTCGAACACCATCTCGAAGGCGATCACGAACAGGAGAAGGCCGCCGGCGATGCGGAAGGCTTCCAGGCCGATGCCCAGCGTCCGCAACAGCCAGTCGCCGAACAGCGTCGCCCCCGTCAGCACGCCAAAGGCGATGATGCTGGCGTCGCGGCCTGTCCGTCGCCGCTCCGGCGGGCTCATGCCGCCGGTCACGCCCAGGAAGATGGGTCCAAGCCCGATGGGGTCGAGCACCACGAACAGGGTGATGAAGGCGGAAACCAGATTGTGCAACAAAGCCTCGCGGCGGCAACAGGATGCGCCGATATTAGAGCATCGGCCGCACAGAGCCATCTCCTTGGGCCATCTCCTTGGGCCATCTCCTTGGGCCATATCCATGGGCCATCTTCCCCATGCGGGTCTTTTTTGATCTAGTCGTGCAAAACGGGGGAAATGGCCATGAGGCTCCGGCATGCCCTTCTGACGGGGCAGTTCCTGGCGATGGGGCTGTTGCTGGTTCCGGCGGCCGCGCCGGCCCAGCCTTCCAGATCCGAGGTGAGCATAAACGATCCGGGCCCGTCGGCGCCGGGTGACTGGATCGTCTATGGCGGCACCTACAATTCCCAGCGCTATTCGCCGCTGGACCAGATCAACACCGCGAACGCCCACCGCCTGCAGGTGAAGTGGGTCTATCACGTCCCCGGCAGCCAGGAGCTGGAGATGGCGCCCGTGGTCAAGGACGGCATCATGTACATCGCCCAGTTCAACCGGGTCGATGCCATCGACGCGCGCACCGGCAACGTGGTCTGGCGCTACCAGCGCCCGCCGGCCTCCACCGCCGCCTATCGCGGCACATCGGTGTGGGACAACAAGGTCTTCGTCGCCACCACCGACGCGCATCTGGTGGCGCTGGACGCGCGCAACGGCGCGGTGGTGTGGGACGTGCCCACCGCTTCCGGCCGCCGCCTGTCCGGCGCGCCGCCCTATGTCGCCAAGGGCAAGGTGATCGTGGGTATCCTCGACCAGCCCGACGGCTTCATCGAGGCGTATGATGCCAGGACCGGCAAGCATGCCTGGACCTGGCACGCCATCCCCAAGCCCGGCGACCCCGAATACAAGACCTGGTCGGGCAACACCAAAGAAGGCGGCGGCGCGGTCTGGATCAGCGGCTCCTACGACCCCGAGCAGAATGTCATCATCTACGGCACCGGCCAGCCCAATCCGCCCTATTCGAACGAGGTGCGCGAGGGCGACAATCTCTACAGCGACAGCATCGTCGCCATCGACGTCGATACCGGCAAGCTGAAATGGCACTTCCAGACCACGCCGCACGACCAGCATGACTGGGACGCCGCCAGCGGCAGCAAGGTGCTGTTCGATGCCGAGTATCAGGGCAGGATGCGCAAGCTGCTGGCCCAGGCCGACCGCAACGGCTTCTTCTATCTGATCGACCGCACCACCGGAAAATTCGTCCGCGGCAACCCCTATATCGACGACATGAACTGGGCGACGGGCCTTTCGCCCGAGGGCCGGCCGATCCTGAAGGGCGACGGCGCCAAGCCCTCGGTCAAGGGCACGCTGACCTGCCCGTCCACCGCGGGCGGCACCAACTGGCCGTCGGCGACCTACAGTCCCCAGACCCGCTGGCTCTATTTTCACGCGGTGGAAGGCTGCGGCGTCAATTTCCGCGCCAGCTCCACCCCCGGCGCCGGCACCAGCTATATCGAAAGCCCGCAAGAGGCACACCGATGGGTCAGCCATATCCGCGCCATGGACCCGCTCACCGGCCAGCGCATGTGGGACGTGACCGAGGTGCGCTCCAACCATTACGGGCCGGGCCTGATGAACACGGCGGGCGGCATCCTTTTCGCGCCCGAGCAATTCGGCCAGGTGGCGATGCGGGACCTGCGCACCGGCAAGGCGCTGTGGCATTTCAATACCGGCGATTTCATCACCGCCAGCCCGATCACCTATATGGTCGGCGGCCGGCAGTATTTCGCCATCGCCTCGGGAACCAACATCTTCGCTTTTGGATTGCCGGATGACGGCAAAGGCGGTGCCCCGTGAAGCGCCTCATCCTCCTTCTGCTGCTGGCCGCATCGCCCGCCCTGGCGCAGCCGAAATCGTCCAATCCCTTCCTGGGCAACCAACAGGCGGTGACGGACGGAAAGGCCACCTACGACCGCTATTGCACCGCCTGTCACGGGCCTGACGGCACGGCGGGCGAGCGCGCGCCCGCCATCGTGCTTTCGGGCGCCGGCACCGCGCTGCGCGGCCAGCGCAGCATCGACCAGATCGTCGCCGTGGTGCGAAACGGCATTCCCGGCACCGGCATGCCGGCCTGGGGCACACGCCTGTCCAATGACGACATCCTGAAGCTCGGCGCCTATATCAACGGCCTGCGCGGCACCGCGCTCGACAATCCGCTGCCGGGCGATCCGGCGCATGGCGAACAGGTGTTCTGGGGCAAGGGCCAGTGCGGCACCTGCCACATGATCGACGGCCGTGGCGGCGTGACCGGGCCCGACCTGTCGAACATCGCGGCCATCCGCAAATCCACCGCCATCGTCAATGCGCTGACCAAGGTGGAGCACCGCGTCTTCGGCGACGGCGGCGTGCACCTGCCGGCGATCCCGCCCATGGACTATGATCCCGTGCAGGTGGTGACGAAGGACGGCCGCACCATTGACGGGGTGATGCGCAACCAGGACCACTGGTCGGTGCAGTTCATCGGCCTGGACGGAAAATTCTATTCCTTCGACCGCAGCGGCCTGGCCAGCGTCACCCTCAAGCCGGGCAGCATCATGCCGACCGATTATGACAAGCGCCTTTCGCCGGACGAATTCCGCGACCTGGTCGCCTTCCTGACCCGCCAGGGGCACCGGCAAACGGCGGACGCCCAATGATGAATCGAATGATGCGCCGGATCGTGCTGGCGGCGCTGCTGCTGTTGCCGCTTTCCCAAACGGCGATGGCGGCGGACTATTTCCTCTATTCGGGCACCTATACCGACGGTTCGTCCAAGGGCATCTATGCCTGGCGCTTCAACGATGCCGACGGCCGCATGGCGCCGCTGGGCCTGGTGGCGCAAACGCCCCAGCCGGCGCATATCTGGATCACGCCCAACGGCAAATATCTCTACACCGTCAACTGGCTTCAGGACGGCGCGGTCAGCGCCTATGCCATCGACCGGCACACCGGAGCGCTGCGCTTCCTGAACAAGGTCTCGGCGCACGGCGCCGACCCCAACCAGGTGGTGGTTGATCCGTCCGGCCGCGTGGCGGTGACGGTCAACTATATCTCCGGCACCATCGCCGCCTATCGCATCCTGCCGGACGGCAGGCTGTCCGAGGCCTTCTATACCGAGAAGCACCAGGGCAAGCCCTTGTCCGACAAGCAGCCCGGGCCCAAGCAGCATGGCGTGGAATTCAGCCGCGACGGCCGGTTCATGTTTGTCACCGACCTGGGGCTGGACCGGGTCTACAGCTATCGTTTCGACGCGGCCGGGCCGTCGATCGCCCATGCCGATCCGCCATACATAGAGACACATGCGGGCGCGGGGCCGCGCCGCCTGCAACTCTCGCCCAACGGCAAGTTCCTCTATGTCTGCCATGAGACTGACTCGGAAGTTCAGGTTTTTTCCGTGCGGGATGGCCGCCTGAAATCATTGCAGACCCTGCCCACGATCCCGGCGGGTTTCACCGGCCGCAATTCCACCGCCGAGATCCTGGTGTCGGGGGACGGGCGCTTTGTCTATGTCACCAATCGCGGCGACGACAGCATCGCCATCTTCGCCGCCGATCCCGCCACCGGGCGGCTGACGCGCACCGCCATTGTGCCCTCGGGCGGCAAGACGCCCCGCAACATCCGCTTTTCGCCCAAGGGCGACTATCTGCTCGCGGCCAACCAGGGCGGCAACAACATCACCGAATTTCGCGTCGACAAGAAAACCGGCGGCCTGACGCCGACCGGCGTGGTCCTTGCCATCGACCAGCCCGGCGGCATGTACTTCACAAAGGCGCAGTAGCCACTTCCTGTCCACATGCGGAACCGCCATGCTCGGATTCGCAAATGGCGAACCAAAGGACCGCGCAGGGTGGACAGGGACTGCTGGATAAAGGGGAGGGGGGCGAAAAATGCGTCCCATTTCGCCCGCGGCTTTCCTGCAAATCGCCGCCCGCCGCCGCTGGGTATCTTCCGCTGGATATTATTTCGGCACTTTCAGGAATTCCTCCGGCGTCAGCGCCCGGGGCGTGAAGCGCGCCTCGGCCACCGCCCCCTTGAACCAGTTCACATGGTTCATGCGCACCCCCACCATCATGTGACCGGGCCCTTGCGGGGCATAGGCGACCTCGGCCTCGCCCTGCAGCACGCCATTGACATAGGAGCGATAGGTCTTGCCGTCATAGGTCTGGGCCACCGCATACCAGGGCCCGATGGGATGCAGCTTATCGGGAAAGGCCAGGGCCTGGCTGCCGGCCTTGGAATTGACGAAGGCGTCCAGGTACCACTGGTTCTTGACCACGCGGATTTCGAACATGAAGCGCGGATTGGGGTCGGAGGTGCCGCTGGGATTGGCGTCCAGCCCGGTTTTCGGATCGGTTTCGGCGATGTGCATCCAGCGCTGCTGGAAGTCGCCGCCATCGGGATGGAAGATCGCCTCGATGGTGAAGGTCTTCGCCCCCACCAGCGGCCGGTCGGGGAAGAACAGCGCGTCGTTCTTGCCGTTGAAATGCACCGCCTTGCCGACCGGGCTGGCGATGATGGTGGGATGGCCTTCGACCTTGGGAACCACCCCGCCGATCTTCTGGAGATTGTCGAATTTCCAGATCCTGAGCGGCGCCGCCTGGGCTGTCGCCGCGGCCGCGATCACCGCCAGCACGGCAATGCTGCATCTGCTCATAAAAGCCTCCCCAGGCGATCATTCGCGCGCCGCTACGTTGACGCGTCTTGTGCCCCGCTGCAATCTCTGCCGCGCATAAGGGGATGGGGACGCGATGAAAAGGGCAGCCGCCTTCGTGGCGATGGGAATGGCTTTGGCGGCGACGGCGGTCGCAATACCCGGCGCAATGCCGGCCTGGGCGCAGGCGGGCGGCGAAAAGGGGCCCGAGCGCATCGTCTGGGCGGCGCAGAAGGAGCCCGAGTCTCCCTATACCGGTCCCAACAGGCCCGTGGTTCATATCGCCGATGTGCTGAAGGCGCATCAGGGACAGCAAAGCTGGGACCAGCAGGTGCTGCTGACCCGCGACTTCGACGGCCATTATGTCAGCCTGGCGCCGGGCGAAAAAACCAAGTGCATGTTCTATGCCGACGATCGCGTCTTCGGCTGGATCTACAGCGGCCAGGTCAGGATCACCATCGACGGGCAGCAGCCCGTCACCGCCACCAAGGGCTATCTGTTCGATGTGGCGCCGCGCCTGTCCTATTGCATGGAGAATACCGGCAGCACGCCCGCCGTCTTTTACCGCTCCACCCCGGCGGGCCAGATGCCCAGCTATCCCGAAAGCGAGACGCCCACCCCGGTCAAGGGCTGGCGCTATATCAAGGCGCGCATCACCTCCACCGGCGGCTATGATGCGCCCAACCAGCCTTTCCTGGATTTCAACACCTATGCCGCCGGCGGCGGCAAGAGCCGCGATTTTGCCTGGGACGGGCACACCTCGGCCCATATCATCCGCTCCGGCAATCTCGCCAAGCTGCCGCCTGACACAAGCTGGGGTCATTTCCACGAGAACATGGTCGAAGCCTGGGTGGTGATCGAAGGCAAGCTGGATGTGCTGATCTCGGGTGTCGGGCTGGTGCATGGCGAGACCGGCGATGTGATCCAGGCCAATAACGAGCGCTGGCACCGCGCCACCTGTGCCCCCAACACCGGCTCGTGTACCCGCCTGGCGATGACCCCGCGCAACCGCGAAGGCCAGGTCCATTATTTCCAGGTCAACCAGCCGGCCGGCAACTAGCCAGGGAGCCCCCGACATGATGGATCGCCGCCAAATCCTGATGAACCTGGCCGCGACGGGATCGTGCTTTGCCCTGCCGTTCCAGGCCAGGGCCGCCGCCCTGGCCCGCAAGGTCAAGATCACCGACGTCAAGGTGATGATCATCCGCGGCACCTGGGACTGGAACCTGATCAAGATCGAGACCGACGCCGGAGTTTACGGCATCGGCGAGGGCTATTGGGGCCCGGGCCTCAAGGACATGGTGCTGAACCGTTTCCAGGATCAGTTGATCGGGGAAGACCCGCTGAACGTGGTCAAGCTTGCGACCAAGGTGCTGTTCCTCAATGGCGGCTATGGCGCCATCGGCGGCGTCACCGTGCATGCCTCATCCGGCATCGAGATCGCGCTGTGGGACCTGGCGGGGCGCCTGCTCGGCGTGCCGGTGTGCGATCTTCTGGGTGGGCGCTTCCGCGACAAGGTGCGCTTCTATCGTACCTTGCAGGCGCCGGCGCGCCATCCCGAGGACCCGAAAAGCTGGGGCGATCAGGCGGCCGAGGCGAAGGCCGACAATCCCTATGGCTTCACCGCCTTCAAGTATCAGGGCGACGCGGTGCCCCGCACCGCCGATCCCACCTTCTCCGAGCCTGGCCATGATCCCTATACCAACCAGCTCACCAACAAGGACATCGACCGGCTGGTGGACCGCATGGATCGGGTGCGCGCCGCCATCGGCCCCGACACCGACATGGCGATCGAGTGCCACTGGAAATACACCGTCAACGAGGCGATCCAGTATTGCGACGCGGTGGGGCATGTGCGGCCGATGTGGGTGGAAGACCCCACCCCGCCCGAGAACTGGGAGACCATGGCCCAGGTCACCCACGCCACCAAGACGCCGGTCTGCACCGGCGAAAACCTCTATCTGCTGGCGGGTTTCAAGGACCTGATCATCCACCAGGGCTGCTCGGGCGTGCATCTGGACATTCCCAAGATGGGCGGGCTGTGGGAGGCCAAGCGCGTCTCCGACCTGGCCGACCTTTATGGCATCTGGACGGCCGCGCACAATCCGGCCAGCCCCGTGGGCACGGCCGCATCGGCGCATTCGGCCGCCTCGATGCGCAATTTCCGCATCCACGAACTGGCCAACTGGGTCGATTGGTGGCCGACGCTGGTGACGCACGAAGGCCCCTATTGGCGGGACGGCTATTTCCATATCGAGGACAAGCCGGGCCTGGGCTTCGACATCGATCCCGACGTCGCCAAGGCGCATCTGGCGCCCGGCGAAGCGTGGTGGGGATGAGGCGCGCCGTAAGCGGTCACAGTCGGAGAGGGATCATGAACATCCGCGTCGGCGCTTTCGCGCTTGTCATTCTGTCGGGTCTTTCGGCCACCGCCGTTGCGGCCGCGCTGCCGCCGGTGCCCACGCCCCAGGCGGTGCCCAGGCCGGGGCCCGTCATCAAAGGCGTCTATCAGCCCCAGGCGCTGTTGCCCGGCGGCATCGTGATCCCGCTGTTCGCGCCCGACTCCCCTTTCCTGCACAAGGACCGTATCCACGAAGCGGAGCAATATACCGCCGATCCCGATGTACCCGGCCGCGTCTCGCGCATCGTCAATATCCACAATCCCTCGATCGAGGTGCATCTGGTGCCCCAGGCCCAGAATACCGGCGCGGCGATCATCCTGATCCCCGGCGGCGGCCACAACACGCTGGTCGTCGGGTTGGAAGGGTCCGATCCGGTGCCCTATTTCTTCAATTACGGTATCAATACCGTCATCCTGCGCTCGCGCCTGCGCCGCGACGGCTACAATCCCAAGACCGATGAGGTCTATGACCTTGAGCAGGCGGTCCGCCTGGTGCGCGCCCACGCCGCCGAATGGCGCATCGATCCGCACAAGATCGGCGTGATGGGTTTCTCGGCCGGGGCGGAGCTGGCGATGGCCGCCGCCATCCAGTACCCGGACTTTGACGCGAAGAACAATTCGCCGTCCGACCCGCTGGCCGGAATCACATCGCGGCCGGATTTCGTGGGCGCGATCTATCCGGGCCCGTCGCTCTTCACCAAGGGCGGCACGCCCGCGATCCCCAGGGACGCGCCACCGTCCTTCATCACCTGCGCCGGCTGGGGCGACAAGGTGCATGCGGTTTGGGCGACCGAGTATTTCAACGCCATGCTGCAGGCCGGCATCCCCAATGTGGAGATGCACATCTATGCGCGCGGCCATCACGGCATGGGCCTGTCCTGGCGTGACGGCACTGCGATGGGTGCCTGGCCGCTGCGCTTTGCCGACTGGTTCAAGGATCTGGGTTTTCTGGGCAAACCTGGCGAGGAGACGCAGGCGGCCAAGGACGTGGCGGCCTTTGCGGCCGCGCCGGCCGCCGGCCGACCCTGAAGCATATCCCGGCATCCCTTTTTGCCTTGCATACCGCTGCGTGAACGCCGGTAATAGCGGCAGAGAGAAACGGCGCCGCCCTTCGGGTAAAGGCGCGAAGGGGATGTTGTGATGGCATCGCACTTGAGCCCTGAGGACCGCGGCCGGCTGGAGGATGTGGGCTTTCTCACCTGCATGACGCTGGTGCTGCTGGGCAACTACGCCCAGACCGGTCATTTCGGCGGTCCGCTGGCCTACACACCCTTCAACGTCGCCGCGCACCTGGCCGGCCCGAAGCTGGGGGGCCTGCGCTACGACTATCGCCGCCCCAAGCACCCCTTCGGCGACAAGTTCATGATGGCGGCGGGCCACAGCGTGCCCACCTGCTATGCCCTCTGGATGATCCTGGGGCAGGCGATGACGCGCCGCCACCAGAACACCGGCGACGCGCGCTACCATGTCGATCCGCATGTGGCGATGCTGCCCATCGATGCGCTGGGCTTCCGGCGGGGGGCCGGGGCGCTGAAAACCCTGCTGGCCGATAACGGCCTTTGCGACCATCCGCTGTTCGCGCAGGCCAAATTGCGCGGCATCAAGGCGCTGTCGGGCCATGCCGAAAGCACCGACCTCACCAACGATGTCAATGGCGGTCCATCGGGCGTCGGCATCGCCACCGCCGCCGGCAAGGCGGCGTTCTGGGACATGGTCGGTGCCGGTATCGACGCGCCGAAGATCATCGCCCTGGAAGGCGAGTTCGCCATGACCGAGGGCCACGCCCAGGAGCTGAAAACCCAGGCGATGGCCCTGGCCGTGGGCAAGCGCCTGCGCGTGATCCTGTCGGACAACAATGCCGGCATCGACGATGTGTTGCTGGGCGGGGTGATCCCGGCCAACCTGGCAGGCGGCTATCGCCTGGCCGACCAGTGGCGCTCCTATGGCTGGAATGTGCTGGAAGTGGCGGACGGCAACGATTTCGGCCAGGTGGTCGATGTGCTGGCGCGGATGGAGGAAAGCGATCCGGCCGACCGCCGCCCCATCGTGGTGGTCGCCAGAACGGTCAAGGGCTGGTGGCCGGCCGCGGTGGGCGGAATGCTGGGCGATATGAAACAGATCGTCAGCTACCAGAGCCACCCCTATGGCCAGAAAATGAATTCGCCCTATTTCATCGCCCTGGCCGAAAGTTTCGAGAAGAAATACGGGGTCACCTTCGACGGCATCCGCGATGGCGTGCCCGCAAGCGAGCGCGACCGCCTGATCCAGTTCAAGACCAACATCGACAGGGTGATGTCGGTGCTGGACAGCAATGGGCTTGGCGACTGGATCGCCGACCGGCTGGTTCAAATCGGCGATACCGTCGTCGATGACCACGCATTGCGGATCGACAACCGCGCCGACCCCTTCCTGGACACCCGCCTGGCGGTGACCGCACTGCCGCGCGAACCGTTGAAAATCACCCCCACCAATCCTCACAATGGCGCTGTCAAAGAAGTCTCAATCAGTCTGTTCCGCAAATCCGGCGAGATGGCGGGGGCGCGCCGGGCCATCTCCGAAATCATCAAATGGATGAATCATGTCACCGGCAACCGCTTCATCACCTTGGCGGCCGACCTGTCGGACTCCATCAATGTCGAACATGGCAGCCTGTGGGGCCATTACGACCCGCTGTCCAATCCGTCCGGCACGCGCGTCAAGGCGGCGATCGAAGAGGCAGGCAATGTGTCGACCGCCATCGGCATGGTCAGTCAGTCGGCCAGCGTCGATCCTGGCAAGTTCGCCGGACTGTGGGCGTTGTCGGGAACCTATGGCGCCTTCACCCCGCTGATGTATACGCCCGCGCGCGTCTGGAGCCAGCAGAACCAGGATAGTCGCTTCCGCATGGGCGTGTTGCACATCCTGGCCGGCCATTCGGGACCGGAAACGGCGGCCGACGGGCGCACCCATTTCGGCATCTTTGCCACCCAGGTCTGGAAGCTGTTTCCGCGCGGCCAGACCATCAGCCTGAATTTCTGGGACTATAACGACGTCGCGCCCGGCTATTTCGCCGCCGCCGCCATCGCCGCGCGTGATCCCAAAGTCGGCATCATCGTCATCGAGGTGGCGCGCCCCGACAGTCCGGTGGCCGACCGCAGCAGGTTTGCCGATTCCGACCCCAACGCCGCCGCCAAGGGCTTCTATCTGATCCGCGATTTCGGTCCCGGCGCGCGCCACGGCACGGTGATCGCGCAGGGGGCGTCATCGACCGTCAACCTGGTGAAGACCATTGCCCGCCTTGAAAAGGCCGGCATCAATGTGCGGATCGTCTCGGCTGTCAGCGAGGACCTGTTCGAGCGCCAGCCCCAGGCCTATCGCGACGCGGTGTTGCCGGATGCGGCGCTGCTGGATGCGATGGTGATTTCCACCGGCACCCGGCGCGTGTGGCCGGTGCGGAATCTGGGGCCTCTGACCGACGAATATTCCCTGACCTCCGACTGGGACAATCAGTGGCTGACGGGGGGACTGGAAAAGGACGTGATCGCCGAGGCGCATCTGGATCCCGATTCGGTCTTTGCGGCCATCCAGCGCTTCGCTGCCGACCGCGACCAGCGCCTGGCCCGCCAGGCCCGGATGCTGGAATGAGATTAAAGTCATGAAACAATGGACGGTCATGGGGTTTTGCGCCATCGGGTTCCGCGCGGACAAGACGGTATTTGGGGTGGACTTGACCGACCCGCTGGGGCCAACCTGACCGTCCTGAGTTTTCGGAGCCGTCAGGGAAGGAAGCCCATGCCCGATCGCCGCGATCTGCTGGCCGGTGCCGGCCTGTTCTTTGGGGTCAGCCTGGCGCCGCCTCTCGCAAAGGCCCTTGCGGCGGAAGCCTCAACCTTGCCCGGCTTCACGGCTTCCCATGCCGTGTTCAACGACGGCCAGCGGGCGCTCGTCGCCGCGATCAGCGATCGCATCATTCCCGCCACCGATACACCCGGTGCCGTTGCCGCCGGCGTTCCCGCCTTTATCGAGATGATGCTGGCCGACTGGTACAGCGCCGGCGACCGTACGGATTTCCTCGCCGGCCTGGCGGTGCTGGACGCGTTCGCCACCAGGGGGCACGGCAAGACGTTTGTTGCACTGACGCCGGAACCACAGGATTCGGTATTGACCGCCGCCATGCATGAGATGATGCCCGGCCTCGCCGCCGGCTTCTTCAACCAATGCCGTCAGCTCGTGATCCTGGGCTATTACAGTTCCGAAATCGGCTGCAAGCAGGAACGATTCTATCTGCCGGTGCCCGGCCGTTACGATGGCGCTTATCCTGTCGCCAAGGCCGGGCGCATCTTTTCTTCCTGAGCGGGGCGATTGCGATGCCGAACTATGATTTCGACGCCATTGTCATCGGCTCCGGGATCAGCGGTGGCTGGGCCGCCAAGGAGCTTTGCGAAAAGGGCCTGAAAGTTCTGATGCTCGATCGCGGCCGCATGGTCGAGCACAAGAAGGATTATACCACTGAATTCAAAGGCCCCTGGCAATTGCCCTATCGCGGCACCTTGCCGCCCGAGGAAGTGGCGCGCGATTACTTCCTGGCGAAGTGGGGCGGCGCCGCCAATACCGACCGCAATCACTTCTATAACAATGACCGGCTCAATCCGTTCGACTATGAGGGCTCGACTCCGTTCCGCTGGGTGCGCCCCAATCAGGTCGGCGGCAAGTCGTTGATCTGGGGGCGAGTGTCGTTGCGCTGGAGCCAGATCGACTTCGACGCCAACCGCAGGGACGGACACGGCGTGCCGTGGCCCATCAGCTATGACGAGTTGGCGCCCTGGTATTCCTATGTCGAGTCGTTTGCCGGCATAGCCGGTGCCAAAGAAGGACTGCCGCAACTTCCCGACGGCGAATTCCAGCCGCCGCATGGGATGAACGTGGCGGAAATCTGGGTGAAGGAGCGGCTGGAAAAGGCCATGCCCGGTCGCAAGCTGATCCACACCCGCTGCGCCAACATGACGGAAGACAAGCCCGAGCAGGGTCGCTATCGCTGCCAGGAACGCAACCAATGCGCCCGCGGCTGCTCTTTCGGCGCCTATTTCTCCACCCAATCCTCGACCCTGCCGGCGGCGCGCAAAACCGGCAACCTGACCCTTCTGTCCGACAAGGTGGTGACGTCGCTGGACTATGATCCGGGCACGAAGCGGATCACCGGCGTGCGCACCGTCGACGCCAATACCAACGAGGCCAAGACCTATACCTCGCGCATCGTGTTCCTTTGTGCCTCCGCGATGGCATCGGTGCAGATCCTGCTCAATTCACGCCTGCCGGGATCGGACCGCAGCTTCGTCAATTCCAGCGGCGCCTTGGGCTGCTACATCATGGACCATGCCATGCGTACTTTCTTCTGGGGCACGGTGCCGCCCGGTGAGCTGGATCAGTATGTCGAATATGGACGGCGGCCCACCGGGGTCTACATCCCCAAATTCCGCAACCTGAACGGCCAAGATTCCGATGCCGATTTCGTGCGCGGCTATGGCATGCAGGGCGGTGCCTCGCGCCGTGTGGTCGATCCGGACGGCTTCGGCGCCACGATGAAAGAAGGTCTGCGCAAATATGGCCCCTGGACCATCCAGTTCAACGTCTTCGCTGAATGCCTGCCCTATAAGGACAACACGCTGACGCTGCATCCCACCAAGACCGACCGCTTCGGCATGCCGCTGATCGTGTTCGACGTGGCCTTCCGCCATAACGAAGAGCGGATGATGGTGGATGCCGCCCGGCAGGGCGAGGCCATGATGCGGGCGGCGGGTCTGGCGGACGTGGGCAGCCGCCAGGATGAGCATGTGCCCGGTGACGCCATCCACGAGATGGGCGGCGCCTGCATGGGCGATGATCCCACCCGGTCAGTCACCAACCGCTGGAGCCAGGCTCACGACGCCGACAATCTGTTCGTGACCGACGGCTCGCAGATGTCCTCGACCAACTGCGTGAACCCGTCGCTGACCTTCATGGCCCTGACCGCGCGCGCCGCCGACCACGCGATTCAGTTGGCGAAGGAGCATGTCATCTAAGAGCGCAGTGCCGACCTTGACCACGCTGTTTGGCCGGCGCGGCCGAAGAAAATCCCGCCATGGTCCTTGGGCAGAAGGCTCGCCGGCAGTCAGGCCAGCTTTTCGCGCATTCTTCCCAGAAGGGATATTTGTTCCTGGGCCCAGCCCGCGCCTTCCCGGTTCAGCGCATTGACGAAGAAGCACAGCATGATCGCTGCCACTGCCCGCAGCAGACCTTTGATCAGGTTGCCGTCGCTGGCCAACGCTACCGCATTGGAATGCAGCACCAGCACCGCCGGTGTGCACCACAGCCACCACAAGAAGCTCCGCAATTGCTGCTGCCTTGTCAGCAGCCGCTGATAGCCGGCGCGCACCGAAAGAAAGTCGCCGGCATCCGCGGCGGCGGGCATGTCCAGCACCAGGAGCAGGGCGGTGACGGTGAAGAGCAGCGCCAGCACCAGGCCGGGCACGCCTTGGTCGAGAAATCGCCAGGAGACGATTGCGGCAGCCGCCAGCGCGGCCGCTTCCATCACCCGGGCCCTGCGCAACCGGACGATCAGGCGGTCCCGGTTTCCGGCCAATTCGTCGGTTGTCCATTCCCGGCTGCCCAGTGAAGGGCGGCGGTCGCCATCCACGATCAATCCGGTCCGCAGGAGACAGAGCAGGGGCGAAAGACAAGGGCCTACGAAGAAGAGCTGCAGCCCCAGGCGGATACCGTCAGTGGAAAATTTCCAGTCCCCACTGGTTCCCCATGCCGCCTGCAACAGCGCCAGCACCGCGAAAGCCACCATGATCGCTTCGCGCATGGCGCGGCGCGGAGTGGGGCGAGTGGCGGGCTGATAAGCCGCCGCCACCATCAGCAGGGGAAGGATCAACGCCGCCGCGACCGGACCAAGGCAGGCATAGAGCAATACGCCCTGCAGCAGCAGGGCCGGCAGGTTGAAGTGGCGCCGCACCTGACTGAAAACAACAAGGGGTACCGTACGCAGTGCCTCGCGCGCATATTGCTCCGGATTCTGGTAGGTCTCCCACAGATCGCCCGTCACCTCCTCACGTACCGCCGGGGGGATCAGCAGCCGTACCAGGCTGTCCAGCTTTTCCGGCGGTATTCTCAGTGCGGCGCCTTCCATCCCAGTCCCCCAAGATTTTCCGCGATGGTATCGATCAACCTTCGGGCGGTGCGCGCCGATTCCTTCAGCGCCTGCTGACCCGTCTTTTCCAGCCGGTAATGGCGGCGTGAGCGGCCTCCCCGCTCAGGCGTAGGCGCGGACATCCAGGAGGCGATCAATCCCTTGTCCTCCATCCGGTCGAGCGTGGCATAGACAGCGCCGCGCGTGATCTTGCGCGGCCGGGCCAATTCCTCGACCTTGGCATGGATGGTGACGCCATAGGCATTGTCGCTCAGAGCCAGAATGGCGGTGAGCACGACCTGTTCAAACTGGCCCAATGCATCCGTCATAAGCGCGCCCATTATTTTCCCTACATTGTAGTTATAATAATCGTCTTCCGTCAAGCGGCCGCCCGCGGGCATTATACCTATAAAGTAGAACAAATTGTGGGAGATCGGCATGCCCCGGCTGGAACGTCAGAATGTGATGACGGCGCTGCGGTCGCTGGTCGCGATAGCGGTCTTCCTGCTGATGTTTCCCCATGACCTGGCCCAACCGGTGGTGGTCGGCGCGCTGGCCACCACTCTGTGCCTGCTGGCGGTGGTGGAACTGAGCATCCGCGATATTTCGCCGGACCGTCTTTTGATTGCGGTGGCCGGCATCCTGGTGTCGTCCGCCGTGACATGGATCGGCTGGCGCCTGCTGTTTCCGCCGCCCGAGCCCACCGGTCCGCTAATCCCTGCGGGAGAGGCGACGCCCGTCAACGGTTGTCCGGCCGGGCCGGGCGATCTGGTGATAGTAGTTGGCACCGATCGGGTGGTGGCCAAGGGCGCCGGCCCGCACCGGCCCTTCATGGCGCATTTCTGTCCCGGCCCGATCCTGACGCGCACGCCCAAGGGCCTGATGGTCGATGCCTTCGGCTATGACTGGGCCAATGACCTGGTCTATATGATCCGCAACAACCGGCTGGATTATCTGATGGTGGCGGGCCTGACGCTGCATCGCCCGGACCGCAGCACGCTGGAACTGCTGGATCGCTATGGCGACCCGGTGGTCTATGTGCGCTATCTCAATCGCAACGCCGTGCGCATCCGCGGCCGCTGGCTGTGCAACGAGGAAGAGCAGCTTCTGATCCGGGACGGCACGGCGCGGATGGGCGGAGTGCGGATCGGCGGGGTCATGTTCGGCACCCATCCGGTGGCCGGCCATCGTTGCGCGCGCCTGAAATCCGCCCGGGACACCGGCATCCAGTATGGCAACCCGCCGCCGCCCTTTTAGAGCAAATCAAGTTTGGACGGAATCGCCGCCCTTGGACAAGCTCAGGGCGAGGGAACACGGTGATCCTCATGCTGAGCGTGTCGAAGCATGAGGATAGCGTGGTCGCGTCCGGGCGCGAAATGGCCTAACGGATGCGAAGTCTCTGGGCAGTGATTGCCGTGGCTTCCGCTCAATCCTGAAAGGTATGCTGGATGTTGATCCCCAGCATCATGCCGGTATTGAGCGCGCGCTCTTCCACGTAAGCAAGGGCGGAACCGCCACGCAGGCCATCATAGATCGTGCGATCGCGATGGGTTGGGACTTGGGTCATCCGCTCGCCGAACAGGCGCACCGTCCATTGCGGACGGGGCCGGTATTCCACGAAGGCCGACAACCGGGCAGGATACTGATCGCGCTGGATTTCATTGGCCTTGTAGGTCTGGTAGACCGATGGCGAAGCCAGGGTCATGCCCCAGCGCAGGCGTCGGCGCGGCATATCCTTGGTCAAGGAAATCCAGCCATCGAAGGGATGATCGCCTGAAAAGGCGCGGGGCTGGCCGGTCGCCGGGTCGGTGACATCGGAATGGGAGATATTGCCCGCCGCCTGAACCGTGAAGCCCGTCAGGCACAACTCGTCCAGCGGCATGGTGAGGTTGGCGACAAGCCGGTCGCGCTGGCCGTCGCCGATATTGCCATTGGCGTCGTAGACAGTGCCGTCGTCGTTGAAGATCGGGACATGGTCGATCAGCTGGGAAATGTCATCCCGCTGCGCGGTCAGCGTTAGCGAACCGCGCGTCCAGAAGCGGCGTTCCCAGGTCAGTTCGAAGCGTGTGGTACGGTCGGGCTCCAGGTCGCGGTTGCCCGCTTCCACATTGTTGTTGAGCAGATTGGCAGAACTGACGAAATCGTCGAAGTTCAATTGACCGACCCGCCGCTCGACAGAGAATCGGAACTCGTTTCCGGGAATGGGGCGCCAACTGGTCTGCAACCGCGGCTTGGCAAAGGACAGCGGCTTGGACAGGTTGGTATCGCCGCTCTGGCTGAGAACCGACGACTCGTAGCGCATTTCCACCTCTGCCGTCAGGGTCGGGGTGGCGCGCCAGGTGCCGACGACAAAACCTTCACCACGCTTTTCGGCGACGCGGACATTGGCGGCGGGCAGGGCGACCGGCGCGCCATTGGTGAACAATGCATTGCGGCTGTTGAGGATGTTGATCGTCCCCTCCACGCCCGCGCCCAGGGAGACGTCGCCATCCTGGCGTCGATAGACAGTGCGCAGAATGGATTCGCGGCTGCCGGCGCGATCGGCTGTCATGCTCACCGTACCCGGCGAATAGGACATGTTGCGCGAGATCTCCTCGGTGGTGCGGTGGCTGGCCAGCACCAGAAGCTGCTCATTGTCGCTCAGCGGCGTCTCATAGCGCGCCTGCATCTCGCCGGTCCGGTTGCGGCGGCGGTCCTTGGCGGGCTGGATCAGCGGTGCCGGATAGCGGATCGTCTCGGTGATGTCGGCATGCCAGTAATCCTGTTTGACTAGACCGTTCAGCGTCAGTTGGCCCGCTGGCAGGCTCTGGCGGAACTCGCCGCTCACCTGGCCGCCCTCGCCGAGTCGGGGATAGGCATAGCGGGCCAGCTTCACCGGCTTGCCATCGGCGCCGATCTGGTCGCGCCGGCCATAGCCCAGGCCGTTGTCGATCGCCTGATAGAAGATGGTTCCCAGGTCCAGCGAGCTGTCATCGCCCTGCCAGTTGACCTGCGCTTCCATGCGCGGTGCCGAATAGCCGGAATGGGAATGGACGTCCTGCACCTCCACCCGGCCTTGCAGCGCGACCTTGGTGGAGCGCACCACATTCACCAGCATGGCATAGCCTTGCATGTCATAGCCTGGCGCACCGCTGCGGATCAGCTCAATGTGATCGACCGCCTCGGCCGGAATGCGCTCCAGCATCGCTTCCGGCGATTCCTCTTTGCTGGTGGGGCGCTGCCCGTCGATCAGGATATTGCCGGCCGAGCCGGAATAGCCGCGCACGCCCAGGTCGCCATTGTGGATCTGGAAGCCCGGCAGCAGCCGCACCATGTCGGCGGCGCTGGTGGGCTGCTGGTGCTGAAAGTAGGCCGTGGCAAAGCTGGTGATGCCGGCCGTGCCGGGCTTTGCCGCCGCCAATGGGGGAAAAGCGATCAGGGTGGCAAGTATGATCGGAGTACGGCGTTTCATCCGGCTGGAGGCAATTAGGAGGATTGGAATCGGGACTGCGCCCCGTCACGATCCTATGACGCAGGAGCAGCGAGCGCAAATTTCCAATCACCATATCGCCAGGACGGCGTGTTTAGCGGTACCAGAATCGAATAGTGGAATCCTGGCGCGAGGTTCGAATGTGTTTCACGGCGCGACCGTGACCGCCATGCGCACGAGACCGGCGCATTGATGACTTGGTGACAGTGGCGGACAGAGGGGACTTAGAAATTAGTTTCCTCAAGTTCGCTGGCGTCCCATATACATCATCCGCCCGTGCCATTGGGGAAAAAGGTATCCCCTGCGGTGCGTTGCGGTCCGCCCAAAGCCCATCGAATTTTGCGGGGAGATTTGAGGGACCAAACATGACCCGCGAGAACAAGCCACTCACCAAGCTGACGGTCGATTCCCTGCTGAAAGGTGATCGGTTGGGCTATCACCGGGACGCCGGATGCCGAGGCCTGTACCTGCTGGTGACATCACCGAACGCGGCATCTTGGGTCTTCCGCTACATGATCCGCGGTAGGCGCGGCGAGATGGGCTTGGGCAGTGCCCGCGATATCGGGCTGGCCAAGGCGCGAGAAATCGCAAGCAAGGCCCGCGAGGACAAGGCCCAAGGGATCGATCCTCTGGAAGCCCGGAAAGCGGCTGCGGCGGCGATGGCCGAGGAGGCGCGGCTTCTGGCCGCGAAGGCAGTGCCGTTCCGGGAAGCGGCTCAGCGCTATATCGCTCAGCATGAAGCTTCTTGGAAGAACGAGAAACACAGGGCCCAGTGGGGCGCGACCCTGTCGCTTTACGCTTATCCGGTCATCGGCTCCCTGCCTGTTGGTGAGGTGGGGGTCCAACATGTGCTGAAAATCCTTGAACCGATTTGGCATGAGAAGCCCGAGACCGCGAGCAGGGTGCGGGGCAGAATCGAAAAAATTCTTGATTGGGCCGAGTTCGCCGGTTTCCGCACAGGCCCAAACCCGGCGAGGTGGAAAGGGCATCTTTCTGAGCACTTTCCTCAGAAGGCCAAAATCAATGTGGTTCGTCACCAGCCGGCTATGCCCTTCGGGGATGTGCCCGCCTTCATGGCTGAGTTACAAACCACGGAAGGCATTTCGGCCAGGGCGTTGGAATTCACAATCCTGACCGCCTCGAGAACATCTGCTGTGACGGGCGCCACTTGGCAGGAGATAGACCTCATGCGGGGGATATGGACGGTGCCAAAATCCCGCGCCGGCACAAAGCTGACGCAGGAAGAGCATCGCGTTCCCCTGTCCGGGCGAGTACTGGAGATCATCCGAAACCTGCCACGGTTTGAGGGCAACCCACACCTCTTTGCCGGCGCAATCGAGGGGAAAAGCTTAAGCAACATGGCCATGCTGAATCTCCTACAGGGTCGGTATCCGCAATTCACCGTTCACGGCTTCCGCTCGAGCTTTAAGGATTGGGCGTCGGAAGCGACCAATTTTCCCAATACGGTTTCTGAAATGGCCCTGGCGCATGTCGTAAAGGGCGCCGTGGAGGCCGCCTATCGGCGCGGCGATCTCTTCGATAAGCGGCGAAAGCTGATGGACGCTTGGGCGGGATATTGTTCCAGACCACGTGCGCTAGCCGAGATCATTCCGCTGAGGACCGCATAAGCTGGCGCAAATCCACGCCGGGTGATTCGGCGTAAATGCGCCGGCGCGCCTCAAGCTTGGTCTCAGTCGGGCGAAATTCGCATTCCCTGAAAAATAAATTTCGGCACCCATACATCCCCATATAGGCCTGCGTTGCAGTTGCTTCGGGGAACGGCTCCGATAAGACGTTGAGAACGCGGAAGGAAACGCTTTCGCGCGCCTGTCTTGGTATCTGGCGCGTGATTTCACGCCGGTGCGTTGCGCTGGTTCCTTGTGCTCTTACTTTGGATGCAGAAGTTCTCCAAGGGACTCATCCATGAGCGAGAAAAACAACGGTTCACCTACCCCCCTGCTGCTCACGGCGAAGCAGGTGCAGAGCATGCTCGGCATCGGGAAGACCAGCCTTTACCGCCTGGTCTCATCCGGCAAGTTGGAATCGATCCAGTTAGGCCGCGCCCGCCGCTTCAAGTATGCCGCGGTTGCGGCGCTGGCTGAGCGGGGAACCTCAATCGAGCGCCAGGGCGATAAGCTCGGCCTGAGGATCGCGTCGTGAAGGGCGGGGTCGCCAGCGACCTGATGCGCGCTGCCCATGCCACCGGTGCCACCCGCAAAATGCTGGAAGCTCAGGCCAAGGACAAGCTGGAGGAGCAGACCCGCCCGCCGGAACCTGGCCGGGCCGGCAGCGGGTCGCATTTCCTTCGCGCCCATTACCAGAAACCCAGCAAGTAGGAGGTCTGCATGGCCGCCAACATCAAGGACTATGTCAACAAAACCGATGAGCAGCTTGCCGCGGCCCATTTGGACGCCATCCGCCGTGATGATCAGATGGGCATGGATGCGATCGAGGGTGAGCAGAAGCGCCGGGCACGTGTTGCGAAGCGCACGCAGCTCCTGGCCGAGGATGAGGCAAGAAAAGAGGAGGCGGCCGCAGCCCGGCAGCGGGAACAGCGCCGGCGCGCAGCTGTGCTGGCAGCGTTGGATTTGGTCGACGAGGTGGTCGCGGCCAGTGAAGCAGAGGTCGAGGCGGCAGAATCCCTGGCCGAACACTTCGGCACCCGCACCGAAAAGATGGGCGAGTTGCATCGCGCCTGCGAGGCGCTGGGCCACACCGATTTCAATTTCAACGGCCTCACCCTTTCATTCGAGGCCGACCTGGCCAACCGCATGACGACGAAGGGCGTCCGGCACTTCCGTGGCCAGCGCCATGGCAGCCCGCCGGACGCCGCTCTCAATCCCGATATCATCGCCACGATCCGCCGGCGCCTCACGCGCGCACTGGAACGCTGATGGCGATCCTGGCCACAGAAATGAAAATGGCGACGGCCTGTAAGGACCGCCGCCGGATGCACGCAAACTCGTCTCGCAGCGGTTTGGTAGCGCATCCGGTTGCTCCTCACAACGCCCCGCCTTCAACAGCGGGAGAAAAACATGAGTTCATCCACCGATGATCAATTCGATTGGGACCGTGACGAGTCCGTCGTCCTGCGGCGGCGCATGGCGATAGCGATATTTTTCAACGATAACGGCGACCTGGTGATCAGGCAGGAAGCCTGGAGCGGACACGAGGAAGAAATGTTCGTGGTGATCCCACTCATGGATGTGCGCCGTGTCGCCCGTCGACTGACTGACCTCGCTGCTGCCGCAGATGGGGTAGCCAGCCGGGACGCCATGGACGTCATGTTCGACCAAGCGGGAATGCTCATTGATGAACCAGAGCGAGGTCCGAAAGACCGCACTGCTGCCGACCGCCAGCGTCGGCGCCGCGCAAAACTGCGTGACGGTCACGCCTCTGTCACGGCGCTAAACCGTGACAGTGACCGTGACACCATCAAATTTCCTGATCCTATGGGGATTGCCGCCGAATGAGCGCATCCCCGGACATCATCAACCGGATTTTTTGGGTCAAGTGCAGCCCGGCCATCGTGCCGACTGAGTTGCAGGGCCTGAAAACGAAAGGGCCCGCCGTGTTTGGGAACACAAGCGGGCCGCTCGAAAGCAAATCCCTACCGACGAGGGGATTTGTACCGCGCCCGCGCCAGCCGCGCAAGCGTGGGGAGAGTGCTGTGTTCTCAACGGGCCGGCCGTGCCCTATTCGCGGTCGTTCGCGGGCGATCTTTGCCGCAGGCGCCAATTTTGGCGCCTCGGATTTCCGAGCCCCGGAAGCATCCCTAGCGTGTGACGGATACCCATTGCCTTAAATGCCAACATAGCGTTCCCGGCCCGGGATTAGGGCGGCAGGCGACTGGCACCCGTAAGGTGCAGCGATGGTTATACGCGGATGAAGCTAGGCCCGAGATACCGCCGCCCCTCAGGGGGCAGGGATGCGGAAAGCGGAATATTGCCTGAGAGGCTGTAAGGACGATGCAAGGCGAGCGGAAGGTGAGAATTAGCCCCAAGGTGCGTGAAGCAATCCGCCTGATGGTGGAGGAAGGCCGGAGCCGTAAGGATGCCGCTATAGCCTGCGGAATTACTGACGATTGGCTGTATAGGGCGCTCCTGCGGCCGGAGTGCCTGGACCTCAGGAACCGCCTTATGGGGGCTCTGCGCACAAGTGAGGCCGCCAGAAGCATCGCCAGGGCCGCGAAATTGGCCGACGGCGCCCAATCCGAGCATGTGCGCATGGACGCCAACAAGTGGCTGGGTGGCCTAGATGGCCTCGTGCCCGTCCAGCGCACGGAGAACCTGCATGTGCATCATGGCGTCATCCCAGGTCTGACGATCAATTTCGTGTCGCGTCAGCCGCATGCGGTTGAGGAAGAGGTAGCGCTGCCGGTGGGTGGCACCAGGCCCATGATCGGGACACCGCATCCCCACTCGCTGGCGCGTGACGGTGCAGGCCATCATCTGCCGCGTCGCGTTCCGCATCCGTCCGAGCTGCAGGAGGGCGATGAATGATGGCGTTAGGGAGCAACATGGGTAGCGTGCCGTCGTCGGTGGGCAACAATCATCGTGTCGGCAATGGCTTGATGCCGGAAGAACACCGCATTCCGGGTTCTGTGACGTGCCGATTTGCGGGAAGGACGACGGGATTGGAGCGGCCGTCCATGGCTGCGCGCGGGGAATGCTGGGCTTTGCGGGGTGGTTGGGCGGATGCGCTCTCCGCCATGCTGCTCCCCAGAGCGATCGGCGCCGTCTGCGCGGCCGAAACCGCGGCCGGGGGGAAAATTGGCCGCGCCCCGCGCCATGTGGGTACACCCCGCGAGGCCGACGCAGTTTTTCATTCAGAAAATTCTCGTTCTGGAGGTCGCCATGAATTGTGACCGTGACAAGCGACAGGCGTTAGCCACGCACAAAGTGATGGCGGCCGCTTTGGAGCGTGAACGGCTGGAAGCACTGGCCCGGCGGCAGGACGAGCACATCGCCCGCGAGAAAGCAGATCGCAGGGAGAAAAGACTGTGAGCCTGTTCAGCGCGCCGAAGATTCCAGCCCCGCAGCCCGCCCCGACTGAAGACCCGGCCGTCACAGCGGCGCGTCAGCAGGCCCAGGTGCAGGCGGATGCCTCTCTGACCCGCAGCATTCAGGACGATCTCCAGCGCAGAACGCAGGCGCGGCTTCAGCGGTTTGGGCTGGTGGCGAACGATATTACCGCCGGCAGCGGGCGGCCCAACGTCACCGCCGGCTTTATAGCCGGAATTTAGGAGGGCAACTTGAGCGAGAAATCGGAAATCCAGAAGCGACGGCGCAGCCCGGCCGCTCAGGCACGTGCCGACCAGAAGCCGCGCGTGGCAGCGCTTGAACGGACCGCGGGCATGCTGCGGGCGATGAAGGAACTGAGCGGTTCCGCCGCGGCGACGAAGGTTACCGACAATGTTGTGCCGCTGCGGCGGAAGCCGCGTATTGGAGATATCTGATGAGCTTCGCAATCCCAGCGATGATGATCGGCGGGTCGCTTATCCAGGGTGTTTCCGCCATCCAGCAAGGCAATACCCAGGCAGCGATCGCCAAAGCGCAAGGTCAGCAGGGGGTCTATGCTGCCCAGGCGCAGCAGCGGCAGGACGAAATCCAGGCCCAGGACACGATGATTGCCGGCCGCCAGCAGGAGGCGTCCCGCTATGAGGATTTGGCGCGGACCCTGGGGGTGATCCAGGCCACCATCGGCTCTCGCGGTCTGGACCCGAATTCGCCCTCGGCGATGGCGCTGGAAGACGCGGCGGACACCTATGCCCAGCGGGATATTCGGCGCATGAGCTTCAACGCCATGCAGGATGCGAGCAATTATCGCCTGCACGGTGCCACCGTCATGCAACAGGGCGATTTCCAGAACACCATCATGCGGGCCAAGGCCTCGGCAGCGCGGGCGGCGGGGTACACCTCAGCCATCAGTTCCCTGTTGAAGGCGGCAAAATATGCAGATGACGCGAAGTGGTTCAGCTAATGGCGCCGAGACCGATCCAAACGCGCACCAACGCCGAGGTTTTCACGCAGCCTATCTCGGGGCCGTCCCCGGCTGCTGCGATTAAGGCCATACCCGACTCTTTCGCGAAGAGTATGAACCAGGTCTATGCGAACTTGGCCGACTTCGGGAAAACGGTGGAGGAGGCGGGCGTTCGGTCGGCGCTGCCCACGATGGAGGCCAAGGGCGCGGAAGCGGTTTCGCAGGACCCCGAAACCGGCGAGATTTCGATCAAGCCGCGGATTGTCTTCAACGCGCTAGACCAAGCCTATAACCACGGCATGCGGACTGCTGCTGCCGTCCAGGCAGATGGCAGCCAGGACAATGCGTTGCTGGAACTCAGCCAACAACATCTCGATGATCCGAACGGCTTTCGTCTCGCCGGTTCGCAGCTCGTCAAGGATATGGCTGCGAATGAGCCAATCGAAATCCGCGGCGGCCTCTTGCAAACCGGCCTTCAGAAGGTCAATCGACTGGCTGCCGGCATCCAAACCGACAAGATTCAGCGTGATCTTGAGCTCGCCCATAAATCGGTGCAGAGCCAGATCGATTTCAAGAAGAACCAGGCGCTTCAGCTTGCCCGCAGCGGCGCGATCACCAGCCAGCCCTATCTCCAACTCGTTTCCGAGGTGGATAGCCTGTACGGCAGCCTGGAAGGCAACCATGGCATCGCGTTCTCCGCCGACCAGCACCATGCAGCCATGGCCGAATTTACAGCGGAAGCCAAAATCCAGGCGCTGCTCGGCAACTTCAATTTCGCCATGTCGAAAAATGGCACCGCCGCCGCGATGCAGGCATTCGAGGCGGCGGTCAATGATCCTAACCTTGGCCTCGATATTGATCACGCCCGCGCCTTTACAAGCCAGGCGCGGCAGATGGTGAACGAATATCAAGCTGCCCAGGATCATGCCGACGCGGTGGCCCAGCGCAATCTGCGTCAGACCTATGATGCGACGGAAAAGGACGGGATTGAGTTACAGGCCAGGGGGGCGCTGACGCAAGGCTGGGTCCTGGCCAACAAGAGCCGGCTAGACCCGTCTTCCTTTGCATCCCTGCTTCGAATGGCCACCTCGCCGGCGATCCATGACGATCCCGCAACCGTGGCGGCGCTGCTTCCGAGAATCTATGGCGCGGGTGACCCATCTGCGAAGAGCGACGTCGCGATGGCGGCCGCCAATGGCCGGCTGACAACCGATACGGCAACCAAGTTTTTCGGCATCCTTAATCAGTCGGTCCCGCCTGACGTGAAGCGATGGCAGTCCTATATTGTTGCGCGCATGTCACCCGGCACGCTCGAAGGGAAATTCGATCCTGATGCGGCCGATCGGCAGCAGTCGGCGCTCCAGGAGTACCGGGATTTCGCCATTCAGACACCGAACGCGACCGCGCAGCAGCTTCGCCAGCGCGCCGACGACATTCTGGCTATCCACAGCCTTGGTGGCCTGACGTCTTCCCGGCTTGGCAGCAATGGAACCCGCGTTCCGCTTCTGGTGGGTACGCTGGAGAACCCAAACGTTTCGCAGTCCGCGACCAGGATCAAACAGCGCTACCTGGCCCTGCACAATTACAACATGGCTGCGGTCATGTCGGACCCGAATTTCCAAATTGATATGCGGCGCCTAATGGAGGTTGCCGAACGCGCGGATTATCTGCGCTCCATCGAACAGGGGAATTTCAATGGCGGACAGCCTTGAGAGCGATTTCACTGCCACCCACGCCTCCCGGGAGCAGCAGCGCCTGGACGATTTCATCCGCACGACCGGATCGTGGGATGCGCAGCCTTCCGCTTCGGACCAGGTGGCACCAAAGGCGCAAGTTGGCTCCCCGGCGATACCGCGGCAGCAGCCAACCACGGATGCGATCCCTGAACGGTCCTGGCTGGGCGACCTTGCGCGCGGCTTTTCCACCTTCCCGAAGGATGTCCTGGTTGGCGGAGCCAAGGCGGGCGAGAACGCGGTCAACGCCGTCATCGACCTGGGCAATGCCATCAAGAAACTGGACCTGGGCGGGGTGCAGATAAGCTCGGAGGGCGTGAAATTCGTGCCGCCGGGCCAGGAATTGCCGCCCAACCAGCAGATCGATGTGGTGGACAAGATCGCGCCGCCCGCCGACAGCCATACCGGCGCGTTCACCCGCGGCGCTACGCAATTCCTCGCGGCGTTCATTCCCGCGTCCCGTGCGCTGGAAGGCCTGGGCGTAGCCGGCAAGCTGTCGAACGGACTGACGGCGGGCGCCATTGCCGATTTTCTGGCCCTTTCTCCCGACCAGCCCCGTCTCTCCGATATGTGGAAACAGGCAGGGCTTCCGAAGAACTTGCTCACCGAGGCGCTCAAGAGTAACCCCGGCGACCTCGCAATCACCAGCCGCTTCAAGAACGCTGCGGAGGGCACAGGTGTTGGCGCCGCCGCGGAAGGCTTGTTCGCCGGTGTCCGGGCTGTAGGCGCGATGCGCCAGGCTGCCAAAGCCAGGGGGTTGACCATCGATGCCACCGGCGCGCCTGGGGTGAGGGCGTCTGACCTCTCGCTGGGCGATCCGAAAGGTAACGCCTATGTCGAGCGCGACGCGAAGGCGCCGTTTGGACCCGCCAATGGTGCCAGGGACTTCGCGGCCGAAGGCGATACAGGTATTCCCGGTCAGGATGCCGCCCTGGGGCTGCTGAACACATCGCATGACCTGCACGATGTGTATCTCAACATGGGGCGCATCAATTCCCCGGACGCCGTGAAGCGCATTCTACAGAACACCGCGGACCTCTACGCCGAGCATATCGGTGAGGCTGCGCGGGGCGTCGTTTCCCATGATGACACCAAAGCCCTGGCCAGCGACATGGGCATGACGGTGGACGATCTGCTCAGCCGCCGTGCCGCCAATGGCATGGCGCAGCCCTTTCTCGCCCATGAAGCCCTGGCAGCGCGCCAGCTCCTCACCGCGTCCGGGCAGACCTTGGTAGACTTAGCTGAGAAGGCTGCCCATCCGAACGCGGGCTTGGTGGACCTCTATCGCTTCCGCAAGGCGCTGGGCGTCCATAACGCCATCCAGACCGAGGTGCTGGCGGCGCGGACCGAAACGGCCCGCTCGCTGAATTCCTGGGCTATTCCGGCCGGCACCGATGCCGACAGGCTGGCGGCCGTGCGGGCCGTCATCGAACAAGGTGGCGGGGAAGCGACGGCCCAGGAAATGGCGCAGCGCCTCGCCATGCTCAAGAGCCAGGGAGCCGCCGACACCCGCAACATCACCAACTTGGCCAACCGCGGCGTGTTCGCCCAGACAAGCGATGCAGTGAAGGAGGCCTTCGTGAATTCGCTGTTGACCTCGCCGGTAACGCATGAGGCCAATTTCCTCTCGAATTTCGCCACCCTTCTTCAGCAAATCCAGGAACGGGCGGTGAGCCGTGTCCTGGCGCCAGAGGAAATCGCCGCCGGCGAGCCGCTGGCGATGGCGCACGGCGCGCTTTCCGGCTTCAAGGACGCGCTACGGCTTGGCTATCGCGCCTTCCGCACCGGCGAGACTGGCGGCTGGGCTGGCAAAGTAGAAGCGCCGCAGAACGCGATCTCCGCGTCTGCCTTTGGGCAGATCGGAACGCCGATGGGTCGGGCGATCGACCTGGTGGGTCAGGCCGCAAGCATTCCCGGCCGCCTGTTGCTCAGCAGCGACGAATTTTTCAAGACGCTGAACCAGTGGGCCGAACTGCAGGCGCAAGCCGTCCGCCAGGCTTCGACGGAAGGATTGGACGCGGCAGCCTTCAAGGCCCGGGTGCAGGAGCTTGTGAACGCGCCGACGCCGCAGATGACCACGGCAGCGAACGATGCGGCGCTCTACAACACCTTCACCAACGATCCCGGCAAGTTCGTGAATCAGCTCATCCGCCTCCGAAATGTGGACGGCAATCCGCTGCTAAGCGCCGGCGCCATGCTGACGATTCCCTTCATCAGAACCCCGGCCAACATTTTGCGTTATTCGCTGGAGCGGTCCCCACTCGCGCCGCTGGTGGCGAAGTGGCGGGCTGATATCGCCGCCGGGGGCGCCCGCGCGGCTTTGGCCCAGGCGCGCATGGCCACCGGCACCATGATCTGGTCGCTGGCGATGGACCAGGCCTATCAGGGCAATCTCTCTGGCCGCGGGCCGCAGAACGCCGGCGAGCGCAATGCCCTGGAAGGCACAGGCTGGCGGCCGTATTCGGTGAAAATCGGCGGCAACTGGTATTCGTACTCTCGCGTCGACCCCCTGGGGATGACGTTGGCCACGGCTTCCGATCTGGGCGAAATCCTCAAGCAGAGTGACGTCCACCCGGAAGACTTCGACGATGTTATGACGGTCATGGCAGCAGGCATTGGTGCGGTGGCCGATGCGGCCATCAACAAATCGTACCTCTCAGGCCTGAGCAAACTCACTCAGATGCTTACGGACCCGCGCGGCTATTCCAAACGATACGCGGAAAGCTTCCTTTCAGCGATGGTGCCAGCCGGGCCGCTGCTGGGGCGGGTGGAATCCGCGATTGATCCAACGCTGCGCAACCCGCAGACCCCGCTCGAATATGTCCAGTCGCGCATTCCCGGCTTGTCGGCGTCGCTCCTGCCGCGCCGAGACCAGTGGGGCCAGCCCATCCGGCCGAGCGATGCCCTGGGCGACACGTACGATGCTTTCAGCGCCATTCCCATGTCGCGGGTGAAGGACAGCCCGGCCGATGCGGAACTGCTGAAACAGGGCGTCTATCCGCCCAGGATCAGCATGCGGGGCAGCGTCCATGGCGCAGATGTCAATTGGCGGGATTTCCCGAAAGCCTACGATGCACTGGTACGGCTCACCGGCAATGACTGGAAAAACCCGGTTACGGGCAAGGGCCTCAAAGACACGATTGCCGACCTGCACAATGGCATGGGGCCCATGGCGAACCTCTACAGAGGACTCAGCGACGGCCCAGACGGGATGAAGGCGACCTTCTTGAAAAAGCTCTTCCAGACCCACCGCCAGGGGGCTCTCGATACGATCATGCACGATCACCATTTCACCGACCTGCAGAATTATGTGCGCGCCACCGCCACCGAGAAGGTTCAGGCCGGGTTGAATGCGCGCATCACCGCCGCGCAGCTACGGGCGTCCCAGTGAGCCACCGTGTGGGGCATAGGAAACCGAAGGATGGCCCGCCGCCCACGTTCCTGTGTCGGAACCGGGCGGAGGTCACGCGCGCATTGGCGGCAGTGCGAGAGCATCTGGGCATATCGCAACTTGAACTGGACGAGGTAGCGGGATTCGCTACCGGCTATACCGGCAAGCTGGAGCGGCCGGATGCGCCATCCGTGCCGGGCAAGCAGAAGACCGGACGCAGCGTCTTCCACCCCATGTTCGATTGCTGGCTGGGCGCCCTGGGCGTTGGCGTGATGGTTGTCCCGCTGGACACGGACGCCGACCTGGCCGCGGCGCGCCTGCCGCACGTCGCTCCCCCGCGCATGACCGTCAAACGAGCGGAGAAGATCAGGGCGTTGCACGCCGCCGGCCGCAGTCCGAACACGCTCTGGCGGATGTTCCGCTGCACGCCGCAGATGGTGGACGACATTCTGGCGGGGCGGGCGTATGTGTCGGGGCGAGGCAGAAGCAATAAGGTTTCTGCGTGAACAAGCTGCCGCCCGATCTCGATGTGCTGTTCATCAAGGCCGCCATGGAGGCCATCGGTGCCTATGGTGATGATGCCCTTGAAATGGTGCAGGGCGTCATCAAGGGCTGCCGCGAGCGCGGGGACGAGCAGGGCGCGGTGATCTGGGAGTGGATACTGGTTCGCCTGGGCGAGTTGCGCAAACCGCCTGCGGCAAACGCCTAGGGCAACCGAATGGTCGGCGGTGAGGAATTTGCCTGGAAAGGCCTGCGATCTCTGGGCCCGGACAGGATGGAATACGAATGCACCGTGCTGGGGGAGAAATTCACCGTCATCACCTTCCGGCGGACCAAGACCACCTGGGGCGCCTCAGGCACCTTTCAGGGGCATTTGATGGTCAAAACTGGGAGGTCGGAGAAGGCGGCCCGCACCTTCTGGTACACGACCGCCTACTATAAGCTGGACTTCTGATAGCATTGGCATCCCGACTCAGAGGCCAGAATGCCGGTTTTCCGCCTTGAACCTGTTGCCCAGCGCGCGGGAAGCCCGCACTGGAAGTCATCCACCATCGGTGCCCAGCGGTGCTGGGTCGAGGCGGCCAGCGAGGATGCGGCGCGGTGGGCCGTCACCATGGCCACCATCATTGCCCGGTGTGACGATCATCCCGACAGCCCGATCATGCCCTGGCGCCATGCGGACCATGCCGTGTGCCTGGTGGAGCGCGGGGAAGTGCCAGGCTTGCGGCCGGGATATGTCGTGGATGCTGCCGGTGATCTGCACGAAATCGAAGAATATCGCGCCGCCGCCCAATGACGGAAAGCAGGGCCGTCGAGTGCACGATTGGGGACACCACCTACCGCGGCAACTATTCCATCAAAGGCGATAGGTTGACGGTCCACTGGGAATATTTCAGCAAGAGCGCCGCATATCATGGCCGCGGCGCCGAGGGCCTCGCCATGCTTCTGCTGGGCGAGCTTGTAGGCCAATACCGGAAGAAATAGCCCCGCCAGCACCGCCGGCGGGGCCCTGGTCAGAGTTTTGGGAGAATTGCTACTGCCTCAGGATCACCAGCGCCGGCGGCCCTCGCAATAGTTGCGCGCACATTCTCTCCGGGCAGAGGGGGGAAGCGTTCTGAAATGCCGCGGACGATTTGAATCACTGCCGCCTCCTCGGCGTTGAGGTCATCGGCAGATGCGAGGAGTTCATCGGGGTTTTCAAGCATTTCGAGGATGCGGGCGGCGTCGGATAGCCTCTTCCATTCGGCCCTTGTGGCGTTTTCTTCTGGAAACGTATGGACCAGATGGTCGAGCCAGTCGGCTGCAGATTCGCTTTCAGGCTTAAGAGCCATGTAGCGATCCAAAGCAAGCTCAACTTCAATTGCCACCCTGTCGCGCTCGCTCAGTTCATCTTCCATGACGGAATCCTCCAGTTGTCGCCCTCGGTTTAATCAACCCCTTAGCCAAGCATCGCTCATAGTGGCCACGTTCCAGGAATTCCACCACCGCGCCGTCGCTGTCGTACACAGGCACAAAACCCATACCTTCCAGCAGGCGGATGGCTTCCGGCGTTACGGGCTGCCTAGTGTTCATAGCGTTCCTCCTCCCTGTCGTCGGTGCCGCCGCCAGCCCAACCGGTCTGGTCGAAACCGCGGTTCTCGCTGCCTGTCAGCAGGCCGATACAATGCCGGCTGCCCAGGCTGGGCTCGCGCTCTGACGGGTCTGCTTCCCGGTCGGTATCGCGGGTGTCCCACGCGCCGCCCTGCCGGTATTGGCCCCGGCAGGCTTTGAGAGCGGCCTCCTGGTTGGGCCAGGTCGGCCATCCCAACTCGCGCTCGTCCGGCTCCGGGTCGTGGGGCTCGTCCTGGATGTCTTGCTCTAGGTCTTGAGACTGGCGGCAACGCGCGATGTTCTCCTGGTCGACATTGCCTGCGGCAGGCTCCTGAAATCCAAGGGATGGCTCCAGATCGATGTCACCGTCGATCGCATCGAGATAGGCGATGAGGGCATCCTGGGCGTCGCGCAGGCGTTCGATGGCGTCTTCCACTTGTCGGCGGGTCGCGGTCGGCAAGCGCTTGGGCAAAAGCAGGACAGGGGCCCTGCGAGGTGTGGTGTGAAGCATAGGGTGGTCTTTCAGGTTTGGCCTCTCACAGCCGCGCCGGTGGTGGACCGGCAGCCAGGACGTGAGAACCAGCCTGATGACTGGTGGCTGTGCTTTTACCCCTCGCGGGGCTGGACATGGCGCAGCCGTCCTGGCCATTATCTGGCCAAGTTGCCGCGCCCGCCAAGGCGCCAACATGCAGCATCGCCCCGCCAAGGGCTCCGCTGCCCCCAGCAGGCTCGCCGCCAAGCGAACGTGCAGGGTTATCAGGTCCAGGTTCTCACACCCACGGACACGCTGAACCGATTTGCAGAGAGAATCAACGCCCGCCTGGGCGCCAACGCCCTGCTGTGTTCCTTACGGTATGGGCGGTCACCAATGATGGACCAGCCCAAAGGCGGCAGGTGAGCCCGTTATCACCGGCTGGGGCGCTTCCGTTTTCGCCAAGCGTCCAGGGGAGCGGGTGTCGGGTTTCCGTACTGGTCGACGTAGCCCGTGGGCGAGCTGGATTTCGGCCAGCATTCCGCACCATTGGTATGATCGTCCTCGAAGTCGATAGCGCGTAGTATGGGCGGCGGCGCGACGGATTCCACGGGCTCGCCGGCTCGCGCCGCCCAGAAGCGGAGGATGCCGGGAATGAACCGCAGCCCATTCTCAGGTTCGATCTTGGGAAAGCCCGAGGCCTCAAGGATCGGGGCCGCTTTTCGAAAGCGGTCTGGCGACATGCCGGATAGCACCGCGGCCTCCTGCTCGTTGGCCCACATGGCCGGCCGGCCGCGCTCGGCAAGGGATTTCCCGATCTTGCCGCGAGATACTGTCATGCCATCCTCGTTCGCTGGGTTGCACGCGGAGGATGGCATCGATTTTCGAGGCTGTGATGGGAGAATTTATGGGAGCGAGGACCTATCCGTTCACGAGAACGCCATCATCGCTCAACAATACCAATCGCTTACTTGGTATTGACTGGCGGACAGAGGGGGATTCGAACCCCCGAACGGCTCATCACCGTTACACACTTTCCAGGCGTGCGCCTTCAACCACTCGGCCACCTGTCCACGCTGGTCGGGGAAGGGGACATACACGGCTGCGCGGCCAGTCGCAAGCACTCCGTTCCCGACCCTGCGGTGCCTTTATCCACCTGAAGCGACGCGCCTATTCCCGCTCATAGGCGCGATATTCCCCGCCCTCGAAACCCAGGTCCCGCCTGGCCGTGATGATCGAGATCGTATAGCCCGCCACCACGTCGAACAGGCACATGGCGGTGATGAAGAAGAAGGTGGATGTGCCAAAGCCCTTCAGTACCAGGAACTCCGCCAGCGCCCCGATGAAGGTCAGCATGGACAGGGCATGGTTCATGATCGCGCGGCTGGTGCTGCGCGTCGCCTTGATCACCTCCACGAACAGAAGCACCAGCGACAGCGTCACAAACAGATCGCCCAGCGTCACTTTCCAGCCGTCGCCTGAAAACAGTCTGATGGTGAAACTCTGGCCGAGGATGAGGGTCATGTCCGGCTGGCCGGCCGCGGCCCCGCCGAATAGGGTAAGGTTGTAAAGCACGACCACGATCAGGATGATCGGAAAGGGCCCCAGCATGACGTCCTCCGCGAAGCGGCGCCAGATTATCACAGCCGGCACCTCGCCACAGGTGCCCGCTCAAAGCTCTTCCGTTCCGGCCGGGCCGCGGTGGCGGCGCTGCAGCCAGCGCACGCCCATCAGGTCCGCCAGGCTGACCAGCAGCCGATTGAGATTTGTGTATTTGGACCTGCCCTGAAGCCGCGGCCGGTGACCCACCGGCACGAAGCCCACCTGCCAGCCTTCCCGCCGCACAAGGGCGATCAGGTAGCGGTGCATATGGTCGAAATAGGGCAGGTCCAGGAACACGTCGCGCCGGAATGCCTTCAGGCCACAGCCGGTGTCCGCCGCGCCATCCTTCAACAGCCAGTCACGTGCGCGGTTGCCGATGCGCGAAGCCAGCCGCCGGCTGGCCGTGTCGCGGCGCTTGACGCGCACCCCCGAAACCATCGCCAGCGCCGGATCGCCGGCCAGCGCCGCCAGCAGCTTCGGGATGTCGGCCGGGTCGTTCTGGCCGTCCCCGTCCAGCGTGACGATCACCGGCCCGCCTGCCGCCATCACCCCAGTTCGAATGGCGCGGCTCTGGCCCAGATTGCGGGCATGACGCAGAACCCTGAGGGCCGCGATCTCATCTTTCAGCGCCCGAAGCTCGCCGGCGGTCGCGTCGGTCGAACCATCATCCACGAAAATGATCTCATGGGGACTGACGCCGCGCAGCGCGGCCGCGATCTCACGGGCGAGGGGCGCGACATTGCCCGCTTCGTCCTTTACCGGGATGACGGCGGAAATGGCGATGGTCGTCAAATTCCAGACTCCTGAAGGGGCATGGCCCGCCGAAAATGCTGGTGCCTTATACAGGCCGTGGGGGGACCGGGCCACCACCGCCGGACCTATTGGGATTTGCAACCTCCGGCCCGGTACGCATAGTCCTGTTCCATGACCGAAGCGCCGTCCGCAATCCCGCAAGGAAGGGTCCTGCAAGCGCTGGCCCGCCGCCCCTTCCCGGTGCTGGCACTGCTGGGGCTGATCCTGTGGCTGCCGGGAATCCTCAGCCTGCCACCGCTGGACCGTGACGAGAGCCGCTTCGCCCAGGCCTCGCGCCAGATGGTGGAATCTGGCGATCTGGTGGACATTCGCTTTGGCCAGGTCCCGCGCTACAAGAAGCCGGTGGGCATCTACTGGCTGCAGGCGGCCGCCACCGGCATCGCCGACAATTTCCCGGGCGTGAGCGATCATCAGATATGGACCTACCGGCTGCCCTCGCTGCTGGGCGCCATCGCGGCGGCGTGGCTGACGGTCTGGTGCGCGCTGGCGCTGACCGGCGCCGGGACGGCGTTCCTGGCGGGTCTGCTGATGCTGGGCACGGTGCTGCTGACCGGCGAGGCCAGCATCGCCACCACCGACGCGGTGCTGCTGGCAACCATCCTGGCGATGCAGGGTGTGCTGCTGCGCGTCTGGCGGGCCGCGCGGGTCGATAGCGCGCCGCCGGTCCCCGGCCGGCTGGTCCTGGCGGGCTGGGCCGCCATGGCCGCCGGCATCCTGGTCAAGGGGCCGGTGCCGCCGGCGCTGGCCGTGCTGACGGTGGCGGGGCTGGCGATCTGGGACCGCCAGTGGAGAGGCCGGCAATGGCGCTGGCTGGCGCGGCTCAGGCCACTGCGCGGGATGCTGCTGGCCATATTGGTGGTGGCACCCTGGCTGCTGGCCATCACCGTGCAGAGCCACGGTGCTTTCTTCCAGCAGTCGCTGGGCAACGACTTTGCCGCCAAGATGGCCGGCGGGCAGGAGAGCCACGGCGCGCTGCCGGGCTATTTCCTGGTCCTCTCGGCCATCACCTTCTGGCCCACCATCCTGTTCGTGGCGCCGGCCTTGGTGATGGGGCTCCAGCGCCGTTCCGACCCGATGATCCGCTTCCTGCTGGTGTGGGCCCTGGCCTGGTGGCTGCTGGTGGAATTGGTGCCCACCAAACTGCCGCACTATGTCTTGCCCGCATATCCGCCGCTGGCGATCCTGGCAGCCCTGTGGATCGCCCAGCCACAGCCATCAGCGCCGGGCGCCGGCATCGCGCGCTGGATCGGTGGGATCCAGTTTCTGGTGGGCGCGGCGCTTCTGGCGGCGGCGCCCATCGTCCTGATGCACCTGTATGGCGGCGGCGCGCCGCTGGGCTGGCCGGTGCTCGTTCTGACGGGCCTGGGCGCGGCGCTGGCGCTCACGGCGCTGGCGCTGTTTGTCCTGCGCAAGGACGGCAAGGCGGCCGCTGCGGCGCTTGCGGCGCTGTTCGTCTTCGCGCCCAGCCTGACCGTGGCGGCGGCGCCCAGACTTTCGCAGTTATGGGTCAGCCGCCGCCTGGCGCCGCTGGTCGCTGACCACACCAGGCAGGGCGACCCGCCGCCGGTGCTGGCAGGCTTCCAGGAGCCAAGCCTGGTCTTCGCCCTGGGCAAGGACGTGGTGCTGACCGACGGGCGCGGCGCGGCCGATGCCGCGGCGGCGCGCGGCGGACTGGCGGTGGTCGAGGATCGGGAGCGCGGCGCCTTCCTGGCGCGGCTCGCCGAGCTTCAGGACGATGCCGAGGCCGAAGCGAGTCTGAGCGGCTTCAATTACTCGCGCGGCAAGCCGGTGCATGTGACTGTGTATCGTGTCGGGCGGATCGGTCCCTGACCGCGACTATCTCTTGACAATATTCCGCAGCTTGGAAATATCGCCGGACCTGATGCGCGCATCATGAATCGCCAAGGGGCATTCGCGCCGCGAAGGGACCGGGGAGCGGTATCCGCATATGGGTCTGCCTGTCGCGCGTCGCCGTGACCCCCTGAGGACTCTCAAGCCGGTTCCATCCCAAGCGCCGCAAGACGCGCGCGCGGCCGATGTTTCGCGCCGGCCCGTACAGCTTTTTCCGATCGCGCCGGCCAGCCGCGCTTTCTATCGGCGCTTCTTTCCGGGTACCGGGCCATCGGAATGGAACGACTGGCGTTGGCAGATGCGCAGCCGCATCCGGTCGCTGGACGATCTGGAACGGATATTCGCGCTGTCGCCGGACGAGCGGGCGGCGGTGGCGCGCCACACCGGGCCGCTGCCCGTCGGCATCACCCCCTATTACGCCTCGCTGATGGGCCGTGGCGATCCGGGCGATGCCCTGCGCCGCACCCATGTGATGACCACCGGGGAATATCTCTTCACCTCGGGCGAGGCGGATGACCCGTTGGGCGAGGACCATGACACGGTGGTGCCCGGCCTGGTGCATCGCTATCCCGACCGGGTGCTGTTCCTGGTCACCGGCACCTGCTCGACCTATTGCCGCTATTGCACGCGCTCGCGGATGGTGGGCAATCCCGGCGGCGAATATGAATTTTCGCCCCGGCAATGGGAGCAGGCGCTGGCTTACCTGGAGGCGCATACCGAAGTCCGCGACGTGCTGTTGTCGGGCGGCGATCCCTTGACGCTGGGCGACGACAGGCTGGACTGGCTGCTGGGCCGGCTGCGCGCCATGAAGCATATCGAGTTCCTGCGCATCGGCACCAAGATGCCGGCAGTCACGCCTCAGCGCGTCACCAAGGCGCTGACCCGCATCCTGAAGCGGCATCATCCTCTGTGGATGAGCCTGCACTTCACCCACCCGGCCGAGTTGACCGCCGAGACGGGCGAGGCGCTGGCCCGGCTGGCCGATGCCGGCATCCCCCTGGGCAGCCAGACCGTGCTGCTGAAGGGCATCAACGACGACACCGTCGTCATGACGTCGCTGATGCACCGTCTGCTGCGGAACCGGGTGAGGCCCTATTACCTCTATATGTGCGATCCCATCCGGGGCTCCGCGCATTTCCGCACCCCGGTGGACAAGGGGCTCGAGATCATTGCCGCTCTGCGCGGCCACACCACCGGCTATGCCACCCCTATCTTCTGCATCGATGCGCCCGGCGGCGGCGGCAAGATCCAGCTTGCGCCCGATCCGGTGATGGGCCGCGACGGCGACTTCCTGCTGCTGCGCAATTTCGAGGGCAAGGTCTACCGCTACCCCGACCCGCACGGCACCCTGGGCCGCTGATGCGCTCCGTTTCCGCATGAGGGTCGGCGTCACCTATGACCTGCGCTCCGACTATCTGGCGCAGGGGTTCACCGCGGAAGACACCGCCGAGTTCGATGCCGAGGAAACCATTCAAGCGATCTGCGACGCGCTGGCCCATCATCGCCACCAGCCGGTCCGCATCGGCGGCATCAGGCCGCTGACGGCGCGGCTGGCGGCGGGTGAGCGCTGGGACGCGGTGTTCAATTTCTGTGAAGGATTGAAGGGCGTGGCGCGCGAAGCCCAGGTGCCGGCGCTGCTGGAAGCCTTCGACATTCCTTACGTCTTCTCCGATCCTTTGACCCTGGCGCTGTCGCTGGACAAGGCGATGGCCAAGCGCGTGGTGCGCGATTGCGGGGTGCCGGTGGCCGACTTCGCAGTGGTGACCCGGCTGGAAGATGTGGACGCCGTGCGCCTGTCGTTTCCCTTGTTCTGCAAGCCGCTGTCGGAAGGCTCGGGCAAGGGCATCGGCATCCTGTCACGTGTCGACGACCGCGATGGCCTGGTGCGGAGCGTGCGCCACCTGTTGGACCGCTTCGGCCAGCCGGTGCTGGTGGAGGAATTCCTGCCCGGCCGCGAATTCACCATCGGCATCACCGGCACGGGCGCACAGGCGCGGGTGCTGGGTACGCTCGAGATCGTGCAGAAGGCGGGCTATGTCGGCCATGGCTACGGCTATGAGAACAAGCAATCCGGCTGGGAGGACAAGCTGGACATCGTGCGCACCACCGATGCCAACGCCCGCGCGGCGGGCCGGGTGGCGCTGGAAGCGTGGCGCGCGCTGAACTGCCGCGACGGCGGGCGGGTGGATGTGCGCGAGGACGCAAACGGCAGGCCCTGCTTCATCGAGGTCAATCCGCTGGCGGGCCTGCGCCCCGGTTATTCGGATTTCTGCTTTGTTGCGGAGTATGAGGGGCTTTCCTACAACGACCTGATCGGCCTGTTCCTGGATTCGTTCCTGCTGCGCCACCCCGAATTGAAGAACCGCTGATGCGGGTGCTGGTGCTGCATTCCGACATTGCGCCGGACGCTCCGCCCGAGGAACAGGACACGCTGGTCGCTGCCGCCGCCGTCGCCGACGCCCTTGCCGCGAAAGGTCATGTTGTCAGCCAGGCGGCATTCAGCGGCGCAACGCTGGATGCGGTGCTGACGGCGCATGTCCCTGACATCGTATTCAATCTGGTGGAAGGCGTGAACGGGTTGGGCAGCCTGGCGCCACAGGCCCCCGCCATGCTGGCCGAACGCGGCGTGCGTTTTACCGGAGTGGGGCCAGGGCCGATGGACCTGACCAACGACAAGCCCCGCACCAAGCAGATGTTGCGGGACGCCGGGCTGGCCACGCCGACCTGGAGCCTGCCGCCCGACTGGCGCGGGCTGGATGACCGCCGCTGGATCGTCAAGGCGGCGCTGGAAGACGCCTCGCTGGGTCTGGACGACGGTGCGGTGGTGACGGGCCGGACGGCGGCCATCGCCCGCGCCACCCGATGCGCCGCAAATTTCGGTGGTGCCTGGTTCGCGGAGGAATTCATCGAGGGCCGCGAGTTCAACATCGCCCTGCTGCAGGACGATGCGGGCCCCCGCATCCTGCCCATGGCCGAAATGCGCTTTGAATCCTGGCCCGCCGCCAAGCCGCGCATCGTCGGCTATGACGCCAAATGGGAGGAGGGCTCGGAGGGCTGGAACGGCACGGTACGCCGTTTCGGCGTGGAGCGGGACGAGCCGGAACTGGCCGCCAGGCTGCGCACCGCCTGCCTGTCTGTCTGGCCGCTGTTCGACCTGACCGGGTTCGTGCGGGTGGACTTCCGCGTCGATGCGGATGGCACCGTCTTGATCCTGGAGATCAATGCCAATCCCGGCATCGCGCCGGACGCGGGCTTCGCCGCCGCCGCGCGGCAGGCAGGCATGGCTTATCCCGACCTGATCGAGACCATCGTGATGGCGGCGGCATGAGCGTTGTGCCGCTATCTCTTTCCTATGCCTGCCGGCTGGGCGCGCCGGTGCTGCATGCGGTCGATACCGCCATCTTCCGCGCCCGCTATTTTGCCCGCTGCATGGATTGCGGCTTCTGCCGCGACGCCTGCTGCGATCACGGCGTGGACATCGATGTGGAGAATGCGGCACGCCTGAAGGCTGCGCCGCCGGCCTTCCGTGACCGCGTCGGCGTGCCGGTGGAGCAATGGTTCAGCGGACCCGTGATCGCGGATCCCGAATTTCCCGGCGGCGCCCATCTGCGCACGGCGGTTCGGGACGGCGCTTGTGTTTTCCGTGATCGCGCCGGGCGCGGCTGCCTGATCCATGCCTGGTGCCTGGAAGCCGGCATCGACTATCACCTCCTCAAGCCGCTGGTCAGCACCCTGTTTCCCGTCACCTTCGAGCATGGCGTGCTGCGGCTGTCCGGCGAGGCCGAAGACGGCTCCCTGGTGTGCGCGGGCAAGGGCCCGAGCTGTTACGATGGCGCCCGCGCCGAGCTCAGCGATTATTTCGGCGCCGGCCTGGTCGCCGAGCTGGATTCGTTAAGCCGTTTACCTTGATACGACGCGCGGGTTGGCGGATTTCACCGCTTTGCTAAGGCTGACGCTTGGGAAATCGGGATTGCCGTCAACCATGACGTCGCGACGGAAGAACAGCTACCGTCCGCCGCCGCTGCTGTGCGCGGCCGCGCTGGCGGTGGTGCTGCCGGCCTGCCTTGCCGGCGCGCGGTGGTCTCAAGCGGGTCTTCATCCGGCATTGGTTTCGCTGGACGCTGCCCGGCTGGCCTATGCGCGGGTGGTGGTGGACATTTCCGGCAAGCCCGATCTGAACCGGCTGGGCTTCACCGCCGCCCATGGCGCGCGCTCGCTGTCCGCCCTGGGGGTGCAGGAATATTTCATGCCGCGTACCTCGCGCCAGTTCGACCGGCTCGATCCGGCGATCCGCGCCTGCTTCGAGGGGCGGGACCGCTGCACCGCCGTGGTGGTGCCGCTGGGCGAGCCGCAGGACGGCCTGCTGGCCGCTCATGCCGCAGAGCCCGCCGGCCATCTCGTCTTCCTGCTGCGCAGCGGTCGTGTGGTCTACAAGGACATGATCGAAGGGTAGAGTGGTTATTTTCGGGTCCATTGCGGGGCGCCTTGGCCCCCGTCGGCCGCTGTCGCGGCCGACTCCCTGCCAATACAATTACGCGGACGGGATGGGAACGGCGCCTAGCGGGGGGCCAAGACCATCATCATCTGGCGGCCTTCCAGCTTGGGCATCTGTTCCATCTTGGCGAAGACCTCAGTGTCCTTCTGGACCCGGTTCAGCAACTCCATGCCCAGATTCTGGTGCGCCATCTCGCGGCCACGGAAGCGCAGGGTCACCTTGACCTTGTCGCCCTCGTCGAAGAAACGCTTCATCGCCTTCATCTTCACGTCATAGTCGTGGTCGTCGATGGTCGGGCGCATCTTGATCTCCTTGATCTCGATGACCTTCTGGCGCTTGCGGGCCTCGGCGGCCTTTTTCTGCTGCTCGTATTTGTACTTGCCATAGTCCATCAGCTTGACGACGGGAGGCTTGGCATCGGGGGACACTTCCACCAGGTCCAGGCCCTTTTCCTCGGACAGGGCCATGGCTTCGTCCATGCCGACCTGGCCGTATTTGTGGCCGTCGTCGCCGATCAAAAGGAAGCTGCGGGAAGTGATCTCTTCGTTGATGCGCGGGCCGTCCTTGGCCGGCGGGGGCTGATTAGCCTGAAAACGTCTGGGAACTATGACTCTCTCCTTGGGTTCGGGCCGCGCGATACCGCGTTCCGTTTGGTCCGACGGGGCCAAGCGAAACGAATTTCGGTCATGGGCGTCGGCTTTTCCTTTCGCGGGACGCGCAGCTCGGCTGCACGCTGGCCGGCCATGGGGGCCGGATTCGTTCCCCAACATAGGGGGTAATGCCCCTCCCGGAAAGTGCTATTCGGCCACATCCTTGCGGGATTCCGCCTCGGACCGGATACGGGCGATGAAGGTTTCGAGGGGCATGGGCCCCAGGTCCTTGCCCGAGCGCAGCCGGACCGCGACCTTGCCTTCGGCCGCCTCCCGCTCGCCCACCACCAGCATATAGGGAATCTTCCGCAGTTGGGCCTCGCGGATCTTCTTCTGCATCCGCTCGGCCGAGGTGTCGATGTCCACCCGAAGCCCGGCGGTTCCGTTCACCACGGGGGCGGCGAACAGGCTGTCCAGTACCTTGCGGGCATAGTCGCCCACCTTGTCCGAGATCGGGATCACCCGGGCCTGGACCGGCGCCAGCCACACCGGGAAGGCCCCGGCATAATGCTCGATCAGGAAAGCGGTGAAGCGCTCATGCGTGCCCAGCGGCGCGCGGTGGATGACATAGACCGGATGGTCCGCCCCGTCCTCGCCGATATAGCTCAGGTCGAAGGTCTGGGTCGCCAGGAAGTCGAGCTGGTTGGTCGAGATCGTGTATTCCGTGCCGATGGCCGAGCGGATCATGAAGTCGATCTTGGGGCCGTAAAACGCCGCCTCGCCCTTGCCCTCGACATATTTCAGGCCGGATTCGTCCATTGCCTGGCGGATGATGGCCAGCGCATCCAGCCACTTCTGGGGCTGGTCGACATACTTGTCCAGCTTGTCCAGGTCGGGCAGCGACAGCCGCATGTAATAGTCTTTGATGTCCAGCAGGTCGTAATAGCGGGCATGCAGCTTCATCACCCGGATGAATTCGTCCTTGGCCTGGTCATAGCGGCAATAGATATGAGCGTCGTTCATGCAGAAGCCGCGCACCCGCATCAGTCCCGACAGCCCGCCCGACGCCTCATAGCGATAGTCCTGGCCGTATTCGGCGATACGGATGGGCAGTTCGCGATAGGAATGCCGCCCCGCCCCATAGATCAGGTGGTGATGGGGGCAGTTCATCGGCCGCAGGCGGTAATTCTCGCCGTCGATGTCCAGCGGCGCATACATGCCCTCGCCATAATAGGGCAGGTGGCGCGAGCGATAGTACAGGGCCTCCTTGGCGATATGGGGCGTGGCGACCCGGCGATAGCCGTCCTTGCGCTCTTCCTGCAGCGCCAGGAATTCCAGCTCCTGGCGGATCACCATGCCGTTGGGCATCCACAGGGGAAGCCCCGCCCCCACGTCAGGCGAGAAGGTGAACAGCTCCAGCTCGCGGCCCAGCTTGCGGTGATCGCGCCTCTCGGCCTCCGCCAGCCGCTCCAGATAGGCGTCCAGTTCCTGCCTGGTGCGCCAGGCGGTGCCGTAGATGCGCTGAAGCTGCGCGTTCCTGGCGTCGCCCCGCCAATAGGCGCCGGCGATCTTGGTCAGCTTGAAGGCGTCGCCGATCTCGGCGGTGGAGCGGAAATGCGGCCCGCGGCACAAATCGTGCCAGTCGCCGTGCCAATAGATCGACACATCCTCGTTCGCCGGGATCGATTGGATCAGTTCGGCCTTGTAGGTCTCCCCGATCCCCTTGAAATGCGCGACGGCCTGGTCGCGGGGCCAGACCTCGCGGCGGGTGGGCAGCCCCGCCTTGATGATCTTGCGCATCTCCTCTTCGATCTTTGGCAGATCCTCGGGCGTGAAGGGCTCTGCGCGGGCGAAGTCGTAATAGAAGCCATCCTCGATCGCCGGGCCGATGGTCACCTGGGTGCCGGGGTACAGCGCCTGCACCGCCATCGCCAGCACATGGGCCATGTCGTGGCGGATCAGTTCCAGCGCCTCGGGGTCCTTCTTGGTGATGATGCGGATTTTGGCGTCCTGCTCGATGGGCCGGAACAGGTCCCACTGCTTGCCGTCCACCTCGATCACCAGGGCGGCCTTGGCCAGGCCCGGCCCGATGGCGGCGGCAATGTCGCCGCCCGTCACGCCGCGCGCAAAGGTCATGGCCTTGCCGTCGGGCAAGGTCACGGTCACTTTGCTGTCCCCGGGCGGGGCACTGGCGGGGGCGGACACGGGCGTTCTCCTGGAAAAAAGCGAAACCGGGCGGACCTTTGGACTCCGCGGCCCGTCCCGTCAAGGGTGGGCCGGTTTGGCCCCGGTCTTGCCGCAGAACAGACAAGCGCCCATATTTGTCCTTACGGAGGGGTCCGTGCGCCTCAAGGGAGGTTAAGATGAAAGTGTCATTTGCGGCGCTGCTGCTGGCGGGCGTTTTTTCCGCCACCGCGGCTGCGGCCGCTCCACCCACCTGCCTGCAGCTTCGGGACATCCAGAGCGCGAAGTCCGACGACGGCCGGATCATGAAGTTCACCATGCGGGACGGCCGGGTGCTCTACAACCATCTTCAGGGTGTCTGCCCCAACCTGCGTTTCAACGGTTTCGCCTGGAACATCCGCGGCGGCGCCCAGGAGGTTTGCGAGGGCCAGCAGAGCTTGAGGGTCCTGCAATCCGGCGAGGTCTGTGTGCTGGGCAAGTTCGGTCCCCCGCCCAAGGCGATGAGCACCGACCACGGCTGACGCATCGGGGCCGGACCGGCAGGTCCGGCCCTTTTCGTCTGGCCGCTGGCCTGGCCGTTGGTCCGCCATCGACAATGTTCCCGCCCACGCATCCAAATGGCGACGCGGGCGTTTGCCTATGGAGAGGGCCTCTCAAAGGGAGACCGCCATGAACAGGAATCTATTGCTCGCGCTGGCGCTGGCCGCTTCGGCCCTGACCGCCTGCGCGCCGCGCTACTACGACGGCTATCATCGCGGCTACTACCATGACCGCTACGATCGCTATGACCGTTACGACCGGTATGACCGCTATCACGATCGCTACGATTACCGCGACCGCTATCGCGACGACTATCGCGACTGGCGCCGCTGACTCAGTTGTCTGTCGCACAAGCAAAGGGCCGGCTCCTCGCCGGCCCTTTTCGCTGCGTTGCCGCCGCCGGCCGGAAAATCCACACCCGTAAAACCGAGAACCTGTAAGACCCAACAACCTGTCCTGGCCCGTCGCTACGCGCTGGGCGCGCTAGCGACTATGCGGGCCACCCAGTTTTATGTAACGATACTTGTCAGGCTGCCAGACGCCTTGGCCTCCTGATGTACCCCGGGCGCGGCGCCCCGCGAGGCGAACGGTGAAGCTGTTCGGGTGGGATGGCCGAGGGGGCGGCGGAAGGTCCAACTCTCTATTGGACGCCCGCAGCCTCCAGCGACGCAATTACCTATAGTGTCCCTCGAATTGTCCTCGACCGCCTCGGACAGGAACAGCCAAACCCGTCATGGCCGCTCCACTCCGACCCCGACTATTTGCGCGAAAACCAATGGACCGTCATGGCCCGCTTTATGCGGGCCATCCAGTTGTACAATGCACGCATTAGCAGGCTACCAGACTGTCGGCCCGCCCATGTCATTCCCGGCCGCACGCAGCGTTCGGTGAGAAGCGCCCGATAGGTCCGGTAATCATCGTCGCAGAAAAAGACCTCCTGCCGGCGATTGCCCCGCTGCGTCACATGGTGGGGCACCCCCACAACCCTTGCCATCCGCGCCATGCGCCAAACCCCGCCCCAATCGGAGTCAATTAAATATAGTGTCCCCCGAACTAAGAGAATTTTAGCCAAACCCCGAGCCTAACGAGTCAAACCCCTGGTAAATTTAGTCTCGACCATTGAGGACTCCTCTGTGAGAAAGCCGCAAGCTGAAATCGTCGAGTATGAGGTACGCGCTTCGCCCAAATCCGGATCTGCACTTCCGCACAAATATCGGACGCGAAAAATACCAACTAGGTACCCCCTGTCACTGTCGTTCCAATTGACTTTGCCAACAGGTTCTGTGCGCCCATCATCGTCTATATCGATGGTGGTTCGACCAACTGCTATGGTGCAGCAATGCGGGTTTACCGCCCTGAATTCCGCAATTGTCTTATATTGTCGACAACCACGTGGATTTCTTCTGTTGGGCAGGAATTCGCGCAGCGCGACATTTGAAAGCGTATCGGTTGTGTATATTTGACTATTGCGGGCGCAATAAAACTTGCCTGTCTTTAAGTCCGGGCGCTGCGCTTCCCCGCAAGCTGCGAGCCCTATGGTATTCAGTACCGCAGCAACCACGACTATCGTAGACCAACGCCTCGAAGGGAGACGAAATACGAACCCTGAATTCACGGGAAACACCCTCACCCTTTGCCTGCGCATACTTGCGCGGCGGCGCAGTTTTCTCTCACTTGTCTGATAACGGCGTCTGCTCCGCAACTCACCTCAAGAGGTATCTGGTAGCGCTTTCTCAACTACGAAAGATATACGAGGCGATGGGGCTTTCAATAGTCCGCTGAAGCCGTGAGCGGGACTCGTCGCGATTGCGTCCAATCAGTCGAAAGCAGACGATAGCAATTGACACACTGAAATGTTTCAGCGCTCACGGCCGGCCTCTTGAATCCGACGTGCAAGCGGGGAAGCAGGTAGCTGAATAGACAAGCCCCTTCAACCGTCAACTCCGCGTGGCGTGGTACGACAACGAGCAGAGAATCCGCCGGCTTGACCACCGCGCCGAGCGTATGCACGGCAAGCTGCTGTACGATGCCCGTCTACTGGCGCAAAATCGTCAGACTTAAATTCCAGAAATTCCCAGGGGACGAAATTCCAGGGACAAATTCCAGGGATGCGATACTTAATTCCCGGAACGCCGCCGTGCCAGCATCCTACCTTATCCATCTGCCCTGCACACCAATGCTATCCACCTCGGATGGCGCCGCCGCACGTGGCATACTCGCGGTCATGGAAACGGACGCGACTCATCGGCTGGCCGGATTTCCGTGGCCATGCGCCGCCGCATGCGTCATGCGGCCGAGCGCGGCCGGCGGCCCTGTCCACCCCTTTGTCCATCGCCGTGGGGGGAGGGGGGAGGTGAAAATGGAGCAAACGAAGATTCATCTGGTGCCCGTGGCAGAGGCGTTTTGCGCCGCGGCGGCCTCCGAAACAGCGCGAAAGCCGTCACGGCTGTCCAACACCTTATCCGCGCCCTGCCTGTCGCGGGCGCGCAAAAGCAGAAGGGCCGGCATTGGCCGGCCCTTCTGGCGTCATCGGGTTACCTGCCGCGCGGGCGGACGGCGGTCGGCGCTAATGGCCCGAGCCGTCGGCACCGCGGCCGGCCTCGAACAGGAACCAGTTGCGCTTCTCGGCCTGGTCGATGAAATTTTCCAGGATGGAGGCGGTCGCCACGTCTTCATGCTTGTCGGCGATGTCATGGGCGGCGCGCATCTGGCGGATCACATGCTTGTTGTCGCTCATCAGTTCGGCCAGCATGTCGCCGGGCGAGACGAAGTCACGGTCATTGTCCTTGATGGCCGACAGCTTGGCGATCTCGCCGATCGAGTGGACGGTTTTCGCGCCCAGCTTGCGTGTCCGCTCAGCCAGCTCGTCAACGGAGGCGAAAATCTCGGCCGCCTGTTCGTCGAACAGAAGGTGATAGTCGCGGAAGTGCGGGCCCGAAACGTGCCAGTGGAAGTTCTTGGTCTTGATGAAGAGGGCGAAGGAGTCGGCCACCAGCCCGTTCAGGGCCTCCGCGATTTCCGGGATCGCGTTGGCGGAAATGTCGGTCTGGGTCTGCAGGCGGGCGGCGGCTTTGCTTTTGGCAGGGGATTTTTTCGCCATGGGGGAGCCTCGATGGTTTTAAGGACTCCCGATCCTAGTCGCCGCCGCCGGCTTTTCCAACCTCTGCCGGGTGGGGCCGCTCGTATGGGATATTCGCACACTGCTCTCCGGCGCCTCGCCCAAGCTCGGCGCGTTCGGCACTCAAACCAATCCACTGGATTGGTTTGCCCGGCCTTCGGCCGGTCACGCCTCACCCACCCAGGTAATCGCGTTTGCCCAGGGCGACGCCGCGGTTGCGCAGGATGTCGTAGGCGGTGGTGATATGGAAATAGACATTGGGCAGCACGAAGCGGGTGACGTAATCGCCGCCGGAATATTCCAGGGTGTTCGAGGGGAATTTCAGCACGATGTGCTTGTTCTCCGCGCCGGCGAACCGGGCGCGGTCCAGGCTCTTGAGGAAGGCGATGGTCTTGGCCACCCGCGCGCGCAGGTCGGCGAAGCTGGTCTCCACATCCTCATATTGGGGAATGTCCACCCCGGCCAGGCGCGCGCCGCAGCCCTTGGCGCTGTCGGTGGCGATATAGACCTGGGATTTCAACGGCAGCATGTCGGGCGCCAGCCGCGCCTCTGCCGGATCGATGCCGCCATGCGCCTCGCCCTTGGCCAGGACGGCGGACAGGCTGCCCAGCATGTGGATCAGGCCGGGAATCGAGGCATCGTAAAGGTCGTAAGCCATGACGGGGTTCCTGGAGATTGCGGCACAGACTTGAAGGACAAAGCCGGGCGCTTGCAACCCTGTTGCCATAAGGGGCTTGAGCGCCGTGCCGGTTTGGCGCTAGGAGGCGCCCTCATCCCTTTTTGCGAGACGTCCATGACCGACACGCCCGACGAGAAACAGGTGCCCGCGTTGCCGGACCGGCTCTCCACCAACCCGGCCAGTCCCTTCCATGATGCCGAATTGCTGGAGCGAGGCGTGGGTGTGCGCTTCAACGGCGTGGACCGCAACAACGTCGAGGAATATTGCGTCAGCGAGGGCTGGGTGCGCCTGGCCGTGGGCAAGACCGTGGATCGCCACGGCAATCCCATGACCGTCAAATACAAGGGCAAGGTAGAGCCCTATCTGCGCTGAAAAGCCTATCGGGGGAACGCATCCGGCGGGGGTGCGGTGTGGGTGGCGACATTGGCGCTGCGCTCCCACAACTCGGGTCCGGCGGTGACCGAATCGCCTTCCGAGAGCGCGGACAGCGCGATGCGCGCGCCATCGCGGCTCTGGGCCTTGCAGGAGAAATCGACATGCGCGATGCGGCTGTCCCCCTCGGGGAAGGTGACGGTCTCCATCGAGTTCTGCAGCAGTACGCCCGAGAACACCTCATGGGTGGTCCCGTCGTGATAGGTGACATCGATATGGTCGCAATCGACCGTGTCGTTCACGGGAATGAAGCGCAGGCGGGCCACCTCGCCGTCAAAGCGCGACCAGCGCACATGGGTATAGTGATCGGCGGCCACGTTGACGGCGCCCAACTGGTGCACGTCGGCCGCCGCCGGCAGGGTGGCCAGGCCAACGATCGCGGCGGCGCCCAGAAGCTCAAGCGATTTGCGCATGGGAACCTCTCCACAAATAAGCCATCCCAGGTTTCCGGCCTGGGGTGAAAACCCTCGCTGATTTCAACGGCGCGGTGGGGGGATCGTTCCTTTGCGCTGGGCCGGGCGCACAGCTACCATCGCGCAAACGGGACGGGGGGACAGCATGGAACGCAGGCAATTTCTCACAGGGATGGGAGCGGCGGGCCTGGCCGCGCCCGCCACGGCGCAGACGCGGGGCGCATGCGAGCCACCGCTCAAACCGCAAGCCTTCCACGAACAGCAGCAGCGCTATCGCATCGGCCACACCACCGGCGCCGCGGGCGGCTGGGCCGGCCACCTGTTCAAGAGCTTCCGCGAGGCGCGCGAGGTCGGCTATCGCTATGTAGAGGTGTTCGGCCATTCCTTCTGCAAACAGAAAGGCCCGCCCGGCATGGGCAACGAACAGCCCGGCCCCTACAAGGTCTGGCCCGACGGCTATGTCTACAAGGGCAGCGGCCCGCCCGAGCCGAACGAGGTCTATTTCCCCGACGACTGGGAAGGCCTTCAGCACCGGATGTACGAGATCGGGCTGCAATTCTCATGCGTCACCGGCGGCGTGCTGGGCGAACCGACCGACTTCGCCGACCCGGCGCTGCGCGATCGCGTGATCGAAAGCCATTTCGCGATGGCGCGCTTTTCGCGCCGCTTCGGCTGCGACCACCAGAAGACCAATGCCGGGCGGCGCCGGCCCGAGGGCACGACCCTGGCCGACCTGAAGGAAATCGCCATCACCCTGGACCGGCTGGGCAAGCGGATGAAGGAAGAGCTGGGCATCCGCTTTGGCGTGCACGCCCATCTGTTCAGCCAGATCCAGAACCTGAACGAGATCGACTATGTGATGGAGAACACCAACCCCGACCATGTCGGCTTTGTGCTGGATACCGGCCACATCACCATGGCGGGGATGGACCCGGTGGCGCTGGGCAAGCGGCTGGGCCACCGGGTGGTGGAATACCATTTCAAGGACACGGCGGCGAAGGATCGCGGCGGGGCAAAGGTGGTGCCCCCGCGCGGCACCAACATGATGAACGATCCCTATTTCTATCCGCTGGGGACGGGCGGGGTGGACTTCCCCGCCATCATGGCGAACCTGGACGCCATCGGCTGGCGCGGCTTCCTGGTGGTGGAGCTGGACGCCTCGCCCTGGCGCCCGCCCAAGGAGAGCGCGCGCATCACCGCCAACTATTTCCGCGATGTGCTGAAGCTGGAGTTGTAGCCGCCTGACGGTGGACAGCGCGTGGACAGGCACGGCCCCGCCTGTCACACCCCTGCGAAGGAAAAAGCCGGGAAAGCGGCGGGCGAAAATGTACCCTTTTTTCGACCCCCTCCCGGTTATCCACGCTGGATAAAGTGCAACTCGGCGGGGCGGCGCTGGGCGCGAAGGGTGAGTCCGCGCGCCAGGACGCAAGCGCAGGGGATATCGGTCCGCGACACATCTCATGCCGCGAGTATCGCATGAGCGGCGCGAGCGCGCGTGGTGGATATCTTACATAAGCAGCGGTTGTTCTTTTTTACTTTGCAATGCGACCGATAAGGCCGGATTTACAATATAGCGCGCGCTGTCAGACCATTTTCTAATGCGGACCTTCAGCATCTCGATGTCATAATTGACGTCGTAAATGTAATAAGGTTCGTCATTCGAGCGTTTAACACCCAGGACACCGTAGTATATCAGGAACGAGATTACTTTTTCTGCCTCTTTCTCGGTAATACCTGTGCATTGGATGAGTGTTGAAAGGTCATCATGTAAGAATTCGTCGTTCTCATCTGAGAACTCGTAGATCAGCCTTCGAGCCTTAGGAAATACGTCTCCAAGCTCCCTGTCGACTTCGAGTATCAGGTCTTGAGCGTACGTTTTAAGGCCTCGCGTGATATCAGGTTCTTCTATCCGCGAATGATTTGAATTGATCGCGTATCCGAGTGAATAGCGAAAAAGCTTAAGAAGATTTCGCGGGCGCATCAGCGATCTTCTGGCCATAAATTCAAGCCATGGCTCTCCCTGATAGTGGGAAATGCAGACGGTGGCCCAACTTTCTGAAGACACTTTTTCGTTTTCGTCCAGGGAATTCGCAATTCTCCGCTTTAAAACTTCTCCAAGCAGATCTGAATCAGACCAATCAAGCGACGCGCGCATCTCTTTTCCATAATCGGCCGATCCTTCCATTAGCAATGTGTAGACATCGTCTCGGACGAAAATGATTGAATGAAAGGGAATTTTTTGACTCTTCAGTTCCCGTTCCACTTTGCGTGATGCATTCACCAGGCATCGTAATATAAAAAGATCTTCTGAACTGACGCCTTCGACAGTCCAGCCCTTGTCTATGTTGTCGAATAGAAGCCAGACTTCTTCCTTCAGTCGGAGATAACTTACTAGTGCCTGATATAGTCGGTGTATGTCATGTTTATAAAGGATTTCGGTGACCTGGTTGGTTGTGATGCTCAGAGTGGCACCCGGGCTATCTTCGCCTTCTCGAATGCGAAAAACTTTAAAGAATTGATGGATTAGCTGATCCGATATTTTTGATAGACGCTCGCGAAAATCGCCCTCCATGGACAGATCTGTATTGCCGTATATCGCTTCGAGGTCATCGTATTTTTGCGTCAGGGTGTGGTCGCGTGTGTGAGTCTCCCGATCTTTTTCGAGCACTTTGTACGTTATTTCAAGAAGAAGGATGTACTCCCAAAATGCCGTGATCAGGTGCTGTTGAGCGCCTTCTGTTAGAAAATCTAGTACTCGCTCTTTGAGCTTTATTAGTTGGAATCCTTCCGGCTTTAGGTCGACTACGATATTCGGCTTATATTTTCTGACAGTGTCTCGCAGCTGCACGAACAGAGCCGTTTTTCCTGAGCCCTTTCGCCCAACGACTAGATTTACTTCACCGCGGCGCGCACGTTGAAATTCATCTGTCGGGAGGTAATACTCGTTGAGAGTCGTCATCTCATTTTCGGCTGTGGGATCGCCGATTGTTAAACCAGTCAGAACTGTAGCCTCTACCGTTCGTTGAGCTTGTGCTCTTTGGCTATACTCAGTTATTTCCAGCGAAAAAGATTGCACCGCTTCGGCGATATCGTCGGGATGCTTGTACTTTTTTGCGAGGTCGCGAACGTCGAGCGGTGTAACGAGATCCCAAGGTTGAATGATGAGCGTTGGTATTTCCAGGGCTGTTGAAAGGCCGGCCACAAACATTGCACGAATGTTCTGTTCTTTGGATTGAGGTACTGATGGCAACTGCAACGGAGCTATTACGCCGGCCGACTGTGCAACATGCCTGATCGCATCCATTCCCGATAGGCGAATGTCTTCATCCGGGTTAAAGCTTCGATACTTCCAACGAGCTTTTTTTGTGCGCGAAACGAGCATCAAATGCGCGTCGTTTTTTCGTGCAGGTTCGATGATATAAATCGGCTGCTGGCGGTTTAATGACAGTTCAAACGCCAATGGTGTGAAATTCGTCCTCGTTTGCAGCAACCTCATCAGGTCTGCTGCATTTGCGTACTGCTCGTAACCAAGCGTGTCGAAAATGCCGACTGAATTCGCCAATTCTCTATCGCCGACGTGAGTCGTATTGACAAATAGGAGGCATCTTTTCTTGCAGCCGATGGCGTAACCGATTTCAAATGCGACGTTTTCGTTTAGATAGGTGATATCTGCAGCGAGAAAAGGTGCGTCAGCTATTCGGGAAAAGATCGGTGCAACTATCGGCAGTCCCGAAATGTCGTTTTGCTCCCAAGCTTCTATTTGGCAGCTGCCAACGAAGTTGTTGAAAGAGGTTATTGCCTTAGTAATTGACTGGCCAATATCAGTTGGCTTTTGCGGATAAGCAAAAAAAGCTGTTTTTTTATCTGCCATTTGCGCCCTGCCCAGTTTTGCTTAGTTTGGTGATTCGTAAACTTGCTTGTCAACGCTGCAGACTTGGCAGAAGTAAACAAAAGGCCCGGTCGGATGACTGCCTTTTCGCATTCAGACAAACTGGGTGGCCCGCACGTGCTTCGGCCTTGCGGCCTCGCTGGCGGGCCATGACAAGGGGAAAGGCGCGGTGCGGCGTACCGGCGTTTTTGCTTGGGTTGGGTCCGTCCGTAGCTGTCGCCATGGGCCTGCATCGCATCATTTCATGCTGCGGAGCGCCCGGGATGACATGAGGTAGGTACTGGGGCTCCAAACAAAAGGGTCCGGTCGGATGGCCGGGCCTTTTCGCTAGAAGAACCTGGGTGGGCCGGTCGCGCTTCGCGGGCGGGCCATGACAGGGCTCGGCAGGTATGCCTGCCGGCCTATTGCGCCGGTTTGATCGGCGGGCGGCCTGCTTCGGTGGCAAGGCCGTCGAATATTTTTGTGTCCATTGTAGCGGCCCAATCCCGGAAGCCCTTGCCGACATCCGGATTGCTCATCAGGCCGCCCATGGCGATTTCGCCGAGGGACTTGAAGGTTGTTCCAAGAAAGTCGCTGCCTTCGTACTTGATCGCGTCCACTGTTTCCTTGCGGCAATCCTGAGTGAGCAGGCGCTCGACCAGCCGCGACATGGTCTGGTTTATCTGCGTCCGGTCTTCGGGGGTAACAACGGCCATTGCCTTCAGGTCGGGGTGCAGGGCCATCGCGGCAAAGACCCAGCGCACAAGGGCCAGCCGGTCCGCATCCGACGTTGCCTTGACGACACAGCGCGTGACGTCGTCGGCATAGACGCCCGCCGATGCCGGCGCGGCGGCAAATAACCCCGCCAGCGCCACGGCGCCGGCAATAATCCTTCGCATGAGATCCCCATCCCTTTTGACGTGACGATCTTAGGGAAAGCGGGGCAAACAAAAGACCCGGTCGGATGAGCGGGGCGTTTTGTTGAAGTGGGGCGCGTCCATAGCTGTCGTCGCTATGGACCAGGGGCGCACCATGTGGTGCTGCGCCGCGCCCGGGATGACAGGAGCACGCTGCGCACCGTCCGGGGAAGGAGCGGTCGGCCGGATGGCCGGGTGTTTGCATCCAGAAAACTGGGTGGCCCGCACGCGCTTCGGCCCGGCGGCCTCGCGGGCGGGCCATGACGAGTGGAAAAGCGCTGGGGGCCGCAGGCGTCGGCCGAAGCCTTGAAGTTGCCACCATTGCATATAACTATAAAGGCATGGTGTTCCTGGCCAACAGAGACGCGCTTCGCGCGAACCGCACGCACGCAGGCTTCTAGCCGGGCGTCGTCGCATCACGGCGTCCGGGCACCATCTCCATATCCGTCTTGAAGGTCCGGCAGGGTCCGGCATGAAGCGCCAGGGCGCTTTCTTGCCGGGCGCTTTCACGGACCGAGAACAGAACATCCGACGCGACCGGCGAGGGCTTTTTGCCCGGTCGTGAAGGACGGCGCTGTTCTTCGACCAGGCAACCCAGGCGGCGTCTCGCAACGGTGCAGCCCGCCCGTCGCGGAAGACTCCCAATCCCGAGGAAAAAGTCATGAATGACGTCATGTTGAAATCGTCCACCATGGTCACGACCGCCGATTACGAAAGGCTTTCCGAACTGGTCGCGGTGACGCGCCTTTCGATGCCCGAACTGAGCAGTCATCTGGAGCAGGAACTGGAGCAGGCCAAGATTGTGCCGCATGCCGATCCCGCCTGCGTGCAGATGGGCTCGTCAGTGCGTTTCCACGATCACGGCTCCGACAAGATCCACGACATCCGGCTGGTCTATCCCGCCGATGCCAGCATGATGAAGGGGTGGCTGTCGGTCCTGACGCCGGTGGGCAGCGCGCTTTTGGGCCGGCGGGCCGGTTCATCGGCGCTGTGCTGCAACATTGCCGGAAAGGTCCGCCCGCTTACCGTGATGTCGGTGCAGCCGCCCGATACCGCGACCCAGGATGCAGGCAGCGTTACGACGGGATGACGCCGCAGGCGGCGCGGCCTGCGCCGCCGCCCAGCGGCTTGGGCACGTCGCGGTAGTTGTCGCCGCCCGCGTGGATCATCAGGGCGTGGCCGCGCACCTTGGCGACGGTCAGCTCGGGCGCCCACAGCACCTGGTTCACCGCCTTGCCGCCGCTGATCGAGATGGCGGGAAGATCGCCCATATGGCCGGTACCCGATGGACCCATATGCTTGCCGGTCTTCTGCGGGTCGAGATGGCCGGCGGCAGCGGCGGCCGGGGTCATCTTGCCTTCGCTCATCGCCGGGTCGCAGGACGGATTCTGGTGGACGTGAAAGCCGTGCAGGCCGTCGGTCAGGCCGCCGGTGATGTTCATGACGATCTTGAGGCCTCCGTCGGCGTCGATCAGCCGGGCGGTGCCGATTTTGGCGCCGATCCCCTGGGCGGAAACCTTGTGCAGGTCGACGCTGAGTTCGGCGGCGTGCGCGGCGGCCAGCGGCATCACGATCGCGGCGGCCAGAAGGGTCGGGAAATGGCGCATGGGTTGGCTCCTTGTCCTGAACGCCCCGTGCCCGCCATGCCAACCCGTGGCGGCGGACTTTGTTCCCGCGAACAAAAAGGCCCGGTCGGGTGACCGGGCCTTTCCGCATTCAGACAAACCGGGTGGCCCGCACGCGCTTCGGCCTTGCGGCCTCGCCGGCGGGCCGTGACAGGACTTAAAAGTCCATGTCGCCCATGCCGCCCATGCCGCCGCCGCCGGGGCCGCCCATCGGCGCGGCTTCCTTCTTGGGACGGTCGGTGATCATGGCCTCGGTGGTGATCAGAAGGCCGGCGACGGACGCGGCGTTCTGCAGCGCCACGCGCACCACCTTGGTCGGATCGACGATGCCGGAGTCCAGGAAATCCTGATACTCGCCGGTCTGGGCGTTGTAGCCCTGGGTGGAGGACCGCTGCTCCATCAGCTTGCCGACGACGATGCTGGCTTCCTGGCCGGCATTGGCGACGATCTGGCGGATCGGGTACTGGATCGCGCGGCGCACGATGTTGATACCCTGGTTCTGGTCCTCATTGTCGCCAGTCACGTCCTTCAGCGCCTTGGTGGCGTAGAGAAGGGCGGTGCCGCCGCCGGGGATGATGCCTTCCTCGACCGCGGCCTTGGTGGCGTTCAGGGCGTCATCGACGCGGTCCTTGCGCTCCTTGACCTCGACTTCCGTGGCGCCGCCGACGCGGATCACCGCAACACCGCCGGCCAGCTTGGCCAGGCGTTCCTGCAGCTTTTCGCGGTCATAGTCGCTGGTGGTCTCTTCGATCTGGACCTTGATCTGGTTGACGCGGGCCTGGATGTCGGCCTTCTTGCCGGCGCCGTCGACGATGGTGGTGTTGTCCTTGTCGATGCGCACGGTCTTGGCGCTGCCCAGCATGTTCAGCTTGACGTTCTCAAGCTTGATGCCGAGATCCTCGCTGATGACCTGGCCGCCGGTGACGACGGCGATGTCTTCCAGCATGGCCTTGCGGCGGTCGCCGAAGCCGGGAGCCTTGACGGCAGCAACCTTCAGGCCGCCGCGCAGCTTGTTGACCACCAGGGTGGCCAGGGCCTCGCCCTCGATCTCCTCGGCGATGATCAGCAGCGGACGGCCCGACTGGACCACCGCTTCCAGCACCGGCAGCATCGGCTGCAGGCTGGTCAGCTTCTTCTCGTGGATCAGGATGAGCGCGTCGGCCAGTTCGGCGATCATCTTGTCGGCGTTGGTGATGAAGTAGGGGCTGATATAGCCGCGGTCGAACTGCATGCCCTCGACCACGTCCAGTTCGGTCGCCAGGGACTTGGCTTCCTCGACCGTGATCACGCCCTCATTGCCGACCTTGGCCATCGCCTGGGCGATCATCTTGCCGACTTCGGTGTCGCCATTGGCGGAAATCGTGCCGACCTGGCCGATCTCGTCATTGGACTTCACCTTCTTGGAGCGCTTCTTGAGGTCGGCGACCACCGCCTCGACGGCATGGTCGATGCCGCGCTTCAGGTCCATCGGGTTCATGCCGGCCGCGACCGACTTGGCGCCTTCGCGCACGATGGCGCGGGCCAGCACGGTGGCGGTGGTGGTGCCGTCGCCGGCCACGTCATTGGTCTTGCTGGCGACCTCGCGCACCATCTGGGCGCCCATGTTCTCGAACTTGTCGGCCAGCTCGATCTCCTTGGCGACGGTGACGCCGTCCTTGGTGGTGCGCGGGGCCCCGAAGGACTTGTCGATCACCACGTTGCGGCCCTTGGGGCCCAGGGTCACCTGGACCGCGTCGGCCAGGATGTCGACGCCGCGCAGCATCTTCTCACGCGCGTCGGCGCCGAATTTCACGTCTTTGGCTGCCATTGAATCAGTCTCCGTTGAATGTTTGGGGTGTGTCGGCTAGCGGCGTGCTTACTTTTTCTTGCGGCCTTCCAGCACGCCCATGATGTCGCTCTCCTTCATGATCAGGAGTTCCTCGCCATCGAGCTTGACCTCGGTGCCGGACCATTTGCCGAACAGCACATAGTCGCCGGCCTTCACCTCGGGCGCGACGCGCTTGCCGGATTCGTCCAGGGCACCCGGGCCGACGCTGACCACCTCGCCCTCCTGGGGCTTCTCGGCGACGGTGTCGGGAATGATGATGCCACCGGCCGTCTTCTGGTCTTCCTTGATGCGGCGAACCACAACGCGGTCGCCAAGCGGACGGAATTTCATGTGGGTCCTCTTCCTTAAGATATTGAGAAAACTACGATTTTAATCGGGTCGCAGCACTCGGCCCCCGTGAGTGCCAGCGCCGCGCCCGGTATTTAAGAATGCCCCCCGAAACGGTCAAGCCCGGGCCGGGCCTTTTTTTGCCGCCACTTTGCCCAACCGGGGGCAGTTGCGGCGCGAACGGGGTCATTTCAGGGCCGCGGCAACAGGCGCGGACCGGTTAACGTTGTTCATGTTGGGTTCAGCCGCTCCTCCGCAGAATGATCGGCGACCGAGGGGAAGGCGAGAATCAAGGAGTCGACAATGAAGAAATTCGCGAAACTGGCGCTCAGCGCGGCAATGGTGGCCGGCGTGGCCACCGCCGCGACCGCAGCCCTTTCCACGCCGGCCGAAGCCAGGGTGAGCATCGGAATCGGTGTCGGCCCGGGCTTTGGTTACTATGGCGGCTATTATGGACCCCGCTACGGCTACTACGACTATTACGGCCCAGCCTACTACCCGTATTATTACGGGCCCAGCTTCTACTACCGGTCCGGCTGGTATCCTCGGCACTATTATGGCCATCACTGGCGCGGCTACCGCCATGGCGGCTGGCACCATCGCCATCGCTAGCAGGGAATGAACGGCTCCGGTTCCACCGGGGCCGTTTTTTTGATGCGGCGCGAAACGAAACTGAAGAGTTGTACGCAATCCCGCCACGATCGGTTCAGATGCGGTTCAGGAAGAACAGCCCAGTTTGATGCCGATGCGCGTATCCTCGCGCGAGCAGGCCCGCGTGGCCATTGGAGCAGGAAATGCGAAGCTTCTGGAAGGCCGCAGCGGTCGCCCTGGCGATGGGCGCCGCCGCAGCGATGCCTGCAACCGCCCAGCCCGCTGATGGAAGCCCATCCGCTCCCGATGGCTATTACGACGATGGCGGCTACTACCAGGGCACTTATGACGACGGCGCCTATGGCGACGGCTATTACGACGACGAGCAGGGTTACGACGATCCCTATGCCGATGCCTATTACGGCGAGGACGCCTATGGCTATTGCGACGAATATGGCTGTCCCAATGATTACTGGGCGCTTCCGGTCTATTACGGGTCGGTCTTTTATGACGATGTCTGGTTCAACGGGCCGCTCTATTACCGCGACTGGGGCGGGCGCCGCCAATACTGGATTCGCGGCGGCTGGCGTTATGATGGCTGGCGCGGGTCGCGTCCCGCCTGGTATCGCGAAGGCCGTTATGGTCCGGCGCTGGGCCTGAGCTGGTATCGCACGCACCACGTCTACCGCCAGGGATGGCGCGGCGATCGCGGCACCTACGCCTATCGCGGACCTTCCAACGGAAGGTTGGCCTATGGCACGCCGGGTTATCGTTCGGCCAACCGCTTCAGTACGCGTGCCGACAACCGCTTCCGGACCGGCATCGGCAATGGCTATCGGCACCGCAACTTTGACCGGCGCAACAGCACCGGCTTCAACCAGCGAAACTGGCGGGACCGGCGCGGTGGCAACGTTGGTTCGTTCAACCGCAATGGCGGGCGCAACTGGAGTGGCGGGCAGCATGGTTTCCGCAACCAGTTTTCGCAGCGGTCCGCGGCGGGCTTCGGAGCCCGCAGCGCCACCCGCGGCAACTGGGGCGGCGCCGGCCGCGGCGGCGGGTTCCAGGGTAGCGGTCATTTCGGGGGCGGCGGCCATGGCGGCGGTGGGCATCGCCGCTAGATCGCTCCCTATGGATAACCGGAAAGGTCTCTAATCGAGACCTTTCCTTCGTCCATTCATCCATCCATCCATCCATCCATCCATCTGGCTTTGCGCTCCCGACCTGCTCTACATTGATGCCGGCCGGGAATGCCGATAGCGCGGTGCAACGCGCAATACCGGCACGCCGGCGGGGGGAAGGGCAGCATGATGATGCCGCGCAGGATGTTTCCGCGCTCGGTGACGGTACGTCTGGTTACGTCCTACAGCCTGTTGCTGCTGATACTGGGCGTCGTCTCCATGGGCGTGACGACCGTGTCCTTTCGTTATTTCACGCGCCAGACGCTGACCCAGAATCTCATCATCCGCGACCAGGACGTCTGGCGGCTGACGCGTGGAACACTCGATGATCCGGCGCGGGTGGCGCAGCTCGTTGAACGCTGGTTCGCGCCGGAAACGCAAAACCGTTTCATCCGCATCCGGGTGGGCGACAAGGTGATCTACCGGTCCGGCGATCCGGATGCGGGCACTTTCGTCGCCGCCAAGGTTCCCCGACTCGATCCGCGCACCGGGCCGCATGTCGCCATGATCGGCGATCTGCTGCTCTATTCGCGTGTTTATGCGGTACCCGGCCGTCCCGACACCATCATCGACATAGGTCGGTCCTATCACCTGGTACATGCGATGGAACGGCGGCTTTTCAAGTCGCTCCTGATCGGGTTGCCGTTGCTGCTGGGGGTGGCCACGCTGGCGGGCTATTGGTTGATGCGCCGGGCGCTGGCGCCGGTCGAGACCATGATAAAGGCGGCGGAGGCCTATACCTTCAACGATCCGCACAAGCGGCTTCCCATCGTCCACGTCGAGCCGCGCATGGCGGCGCTGGGCATGGCGCTGAACCGTATCCTGGAGCGCCTGGACGGCGCCTACAGCCATGTCAGCCGCTTCGCTACCGATGCCGCCCATGAATTGCGCACGCCGCTGACCATCATCCGGGGCGAACTGGAACAGGTGGCCGGCGGACGACTCTCTTCGGAGGAGGCATCCCGCACCCTTGCGGGAGCATTGGAGGAAATGGACCGTTTGGGCGCCACTGTGGACACGCTGATCGTCCTGTCGCGGCTGGAAGGCCTGCCCAGCCGCCGCCTGCACAATCCGGTCGATCTGGCCCGGTTGGCGAACCAGGCGGCGATCCGCGCCACGACGGCGGCCGCGCGCAAGGGCATCGACGTGGTGCATGTGCCGGGTGAGCCGGTGATGGTGATGGGCGATGTCGATCAACTGGCCAAGATGCTGTCGGCCCTGCTGGACAATGCGGTCAAATTCACCCCTGAAGGCGGGCAGGTGACGGTGGAGGCGGGGTCGGAAGGCGGCATGGGTTACGTGACGGTCGAGGATTGCGGCATTGGAATCGATCCGCGCCATCACGAGCGGGTGTTCGACCGCTTTTATCGAATCCGGCCCGCCCGCGGCGACAGGAGTCCAGGGCTGGGGCTTTCCATCGTCAGGGCCGTGGTCATGGCGCATGGCGGGCGCGTCAGCCTGCGCAGTGTGCCCGATCTCGGCAGCGTCTTCCGGGTGGAACTGCCGCTGGCCGAACCGAAACACCGGCTGGACGCCGCCCCCGTTTTGTCCCCGGATGTCGGGGCCGTCGGATAACCGATCCCCGTCTTATGGTTAACCGCTTGTCAACGCCCGACGGGCAGACTGGCGGCATGACCAAGCTCACAGTCATGACCAGGGCGTTGCTGACCCTGTCGGCCTTTTTCATTTGCGCCACTCTGGCGGCGGGACTGGCGCTGTTCACCGGCTGGCCAGTGGCCATCCTGTCGGGGATCGTCGCGTTCCTGGCCGTCCAGCAGGCCGGCGGCGCGCTGGCGCGCTCTCGCGACAAACGGGTCCTGGCGCGTGAACTCGCCCAATTGCGCAAGCTCGCCTTGCAGTGCGAATCGGGACTTTCCGAGAGCCGCGAACGGATCGAGACCCTGTCGGACGCGATCGAGGAGCGCACCAGTGCCCAGGGCCGCAAGATCGTGGCCGAGTTGCAGGTGCTGGAAAGCCTGATGCGCGAATTCGCCGGCCGCATGTCGAAAAGCGCCGCCCAGGTGCCGCACGCCCCGGCACGGCCCCAGCGCGGTCCCGCCAAGGTCTATGCGGCCAGCATGGGCGCCGGCGGAGAACTGCTTGAGACCATCCGCGCGAGCCTGGAAGAAAACCGCGTCGATCTTTATCTGCAGCCCATCGTCAGCCTGCCGCAGCGCAAGTTGCGCTATTACGAGGCGCTGTCGCGCCTGCGCGCCGAGGACGGATCGGTCATCATGCCGGCCCAGTATATCGCGGTCGCCGCGGGCGCGGGATTGATGAGCGTCGTCGACAACCTGCTGCTGTTCCGCTGCGTGCAGATCGTGCGCCGGCTGACCCAGAAGAACCGGGAGATCGGCATCTTCTGCAACATCTCCGGCGATACACTGGCCGATGCCGAATTCTTCCCGCAGTTCGCCGACTATATGCAGGCCAATCGCGATCTGGCGGGTCGGATCATTTTCGAGTTCAACCAGGACGCCGTGCTGAAGGCAGGCGCGGTGGGCGAGGAAAACCTGGCGCGGCTGGCGAGGCTGGGCTTCGCCCTGTCGATGGACCATGTCCAGACCCTGGCGCTGGATTTTCCACGCCTGAAGGGGCTGGGCTTCCGGCATCTGAAGGTGCGCGCCTCCACCCTGACCGCCGGCATGTCGGGCGCCAAGGCCAGCGTCGCGGCCGAGGACTTCAAGCGCCTTCTGGCCCGCCACGGCCTGAACCTGATCGCCGAGCATGTGGAAGACGAAAAGACCGTGGTGCAGCTCCTCGACTATGCCGTGGACTATGCCCAGGGCTATCTGTTCGGCGAGCCGCGCGCGGTGCGCGAGGACCATCTGCGCAAGGATCGTCCCGGCGAATCGCCCCATCAAGGGGCTCCCGTCATTCCGCTGCGGCGGGCCGGCTGAGACCGGGCAGCTGCCGGGCCGGCAAAAATGTATCGCAAGGCGCCAAGGCCAGGCTTTGGCCATCTCAGCGTCCGGCAGGGGCGAGCCGGTATCCCTTTATAATGGCTGGCGGCTTCGCTAAACCGGACCGGCATGTCCCTTCCCCGCCTTATTTCCGGTCTTTCCGAAATCGCGCCCGGCCACGACGCCCTGATCTGCGACGTCTGGGGGGTGATCCATGACGGCGCCCGCCACCATCCGGCCGCCGCCGAGGCACTTTCGCGATTCCGCCGCCTGCGCGGTCCGGTAATCCTTTTGACCAATGCGCCGCGCGTGCCCGCCGAGGTTGCGGCCCAATGCGCCAGCTATGGCGTACCGGCCGGCTGCTACGACGCCATCGTCTCGTCCGGGGGGGCGGCGCGCGCGGAACTGGAACGGCGCTGTGCCGGTCGGACCGCTCCAATGCCGCTTTATTATATAGGTCCCGACCGCGACCTGGCGATGGTGGAGGGTCTAAATGTGGCGCGCGCTGCGATCGAGGAGGCCGAGGTGGCCCTGGCCATCGGCCTGGTGGACGACGCGACCGAGACGCCGGCCGACTATGCCGGGCAGCTGACGGCCATGCGGGCGCGCAAGCTGGTAATGTTGTGCGCCAATCCCGATCTGGTGGTGCACAGGGGATCGCGCATGGTTTATTGCGCCGGGGCCTTGGCCAAGGCCTATGAGGAACTGGGCGGAGAGGTGGTCTATTACGGCAAGCCCTATCGGCCCGTGTATGAGGCCGCCCTGGCGGCCGCTGCCGCGGCGGCGCGGGCCCAGGGGCGGGAGCCGCCGAAAAAGCCGCTGGCGGTGGGAGACGGGCTGATGACCGACGTAAAGGGGGCGGTTGGCGCGGGCTTGCCGGTGCTGTTCATCGCGGACGGCATCCACGGCGAGGAAGTCGCGCCCTACACGGCGCAGCATATGGGGAAATTGTTCGCACGCTATGGGACGCGGGCGCAATGGGCGGCGCGGGCGCTGGCCTGGTAGCCGTCAAGGGGAGGGGAAGGGTGACCTATTATCTGGATGAGATCCGTGCCGGACAGAGCGAGAGCCTGGAGCACACCGTCACCGAGCGCGACGTGCAGCTTTTCGGCGAGGCGACGGGGGACATGAATCCGATCCATTTCGACGAGGCTGCGGCGCGCAAGTCGATCTTCCGCGGGCGGGTGGCGCATGGCGCGCTGTCGATCGGGTTCATCTCGGCGCTGCTGGGGACCAGGATTCCCGGCGAAGGCTCCATCTTTCTCTCCGCCTCCATCGCCTTCAAGACGCCGGTGCGCATCGGCGATACGGTCGTCACCAAGGCGACCGTACGCGAAGTGGTGGGCCGCGAGGCGATCATGGACTGTGTCTGCACGGTGGAGGACCGGCTGGTGCTGGAATCGGAGGCGCGCGTGCTGGTGCCGCGCCGGCCCGGCGCCAAGGCCGATGCGGGCTTGCCGGATGCCTCCAAGACGACGCCGGCCTGACGGCGATGCGGATATTCCGTCATTTTGCCGATGTGCCGGCCGCTCTGAAAGGCGCGGTGGTGGCGATCGGCAATTTCGACGGCGTGCATCTGGGTCATAGGGCGCTGATCCACGAAGCCTCCATCCTGGCGCGCGGTCGCGGTGTGCCATTGACGGTGCTGACCTTCGAACCGCATCCGCAGGAATATTTCAGGGCGCTTCAGGAGAGCGGCTCGGCGCCCGCAAGCATCGAATGTTTCCGTCTGACGCCTCTGCGGGTGAAGGCGCGGCTGCTGGCCGAGATGGGGGTCGATGCCCTGTTCGCGCTGCCCTTCGACACGGAGATGGCCAGGCGCAGTCCGGTGGAGTTCGTGCAGCAGGTGCTGGTGGAGGGCTTGGGCGCCCAGGCCGTGGTGGTGGGGCGCGACTTCGAATTCGGCAAGGGCCGCGCCGGCAACCTGGCCGCGCTGTCCTACATGGGCGAGATGGAGGGCTTTACGGTCACGCCGTTCGACACGGTCCTGACGGCAGCGGGCGGCGAGAAGATCTCCTCCACCCGCATCCGCACGCTGTTGAAGGAGGCCAGGCCCGAAGAGGCGGCACGCCTTCTGGGCCGCTGGTGGGCGATCGAGGCGCGGGTCGAGCACGGGGACGCGCGGGGGCGCAAGATGGGCTTTCCTACCGCCAACATGCATCTCAGTCACTGTCTGGCGCCGGCGTTCGGTGTCTATGCGGTGATGGTGTCGATCCTGGACAATGAGCGCATCGTGCAGCGCCATGCCGGCGTGGCAAATTTCGGCATCCGCCCGATGTACCGCACCCCCGTTCCACTGCTCGAGACCCACCTGTTCGACTTCGACGGCGACCTTTACGCGCAATATCTGTCGGTGGAGCTGGTGCGCTGGCTGCGCCCCGAGGCCAAATTTCCCGACCTGGACGCCCTGATCGCCCAGATCGCGGCGGACGCCGCCCAGGCAAGGGCCATCCTGGCGAGCGTGCCGGAGCCCGATTAAAGCGCCTGCGCGCCTTCCGCTTGGTGTGCGGTCGGCTTGGCTGCCGACCTCACCCCTGTTAGAAGCGTCCGCCCATGTCCGACAAACCCGAAAAAGCCAGTCAATTCCCGGATTACCGGGCAACCCTGTTCCTGCCCGCCACCGATTTCCCCATGAAAGCGGGCCTTCCCGAGGCCGAGCCCAAATGGCTGGCCCGCTGGGCGGAAATGGACCTCTATGGCAAGCTCAGGGCCAGGGCGAAGGGACGGCCGAAGTTCATCCTGCATGACGGTCCCATCTATGCGAATGGCGACATCCATTCCGGCACCGGGCTGAACCATATCCTGAAGGATTTCGTCGTCCGCTCGCAGGGGATGCTGGGCAAGGACGCGCCTTATGTGCCCGGCTGGGACTGCCATGGGCTTCCCATCGAATGGAAGGTGGAGGAGCGGTTCCGCGCCGAAGGCCGGGCCAAGGACGAGATTCCAAAGGACGAGCTGCGCCGCGCCTGCCGCGATTTCGCCGCGCACTGGCTGAATGTGCAGCGAGCGCAGATCCAGCGCCTGGGCCAGATCGGCGACTTCGCCCATCCCTACACCACCATGAACTTCAAGGCCGAGGCGGTAATCGCGCGCGAGGCGATGAAATTCGTGGAGAATGGTCTGCTCTATCGCGGCTTCCGCCCGGTGATGTGGTCGCCGGTGGAAAAGACCGCCCTGGCCGATGCCGAGGTCGAATATCACGAGAAGACCAGCCCCACCGTCTATGTGAAGTTCCCGGTGGCGCGGGGCGGCGGGCTGCCGGCGCACAGCTTCATCGTGATCTGGACCACCACGCCCTGGACCATTCCGGGCAACCGGGCGATCGCCTTCTCGCGGGAGATTTCCTATGGGCTCTATCAGGTGGCCGATGCCACCGACGGCTCATTGGCCCGCGCCGGCGAGAACCTGCTTCTGGCCGATGCGTTGGCCGAGCAGGTTGCCAGGCACGCCAAGGCGGTCCTGTCGCGCGTGCGTGACGTGACGGCCGACGAACTGACGTCGCTGGTGGCGGCGCATCCCTTCCGCAGTATCGGTTATGGCTTCGATGTGCCGGTGCTGCCCGGCGCCCATGTGACCGCCGATACCGGCACCGGTTTCGTCCACACCGCGCCCGGCCATGGCGAAGACGATTTCGATCTCATGATTGAACATGATCGAAACTATGCGAGAGATAACCCGGACGCCTTCAACCTGGTGCAGCCCGACGGCAGCTATGGACCGGATGTGCCGGTGTTCGCCGGCAAGCGCATCCTGACGCCCGAAGGCAAGGACGGCGACGCCAATGGCGCGGTGATCAAGGAACTGATCGCGCGCGGCAAGCTGCTGGCGAAAGGCACGCTGCGCCATTCCTATCCGCATAGCTGGCGGTCCAAGGCGCCGGTCATCTTCCGCGCCACGCCGCAATGGTTCGTCGCCATCGACAAAGAGTTCATGGATGGCAAGACACTGCGCCAGCTGGCGCTGGCCGCCATCGACGAGACGCAATGGTATCCGCCGCGCGGCAGGAACCGCATCGGCTCGATGGTGGAAGGCCGTCCCGACTGGGTGCTGTCGCGCCAGCGCGCCTGGGGCGTGCCGCTGGCGATCTTCGTCGAGAAGAAGACCGGTCGGGTGCTGAACGATCCCGCCGTGTTTGAGCGCATCGTCAGCGCCTTCGAGGAAGAAGGCGCCGACGCCTGGTTCACCTCGAAGCCCGAACGCTTCCTGGGCGAGGGCCGCGAGCCCGACGATTACGAGCAGGTCACCGACATCCTGGACGTCTGGTTCGATTCCGGTTCCACCCATGTCTTCGTGGTGGAAGAGCCGATCGATGCCAACTGGCCGAAAGCCGATCCCGATCCGGGGGGCCGCCCGGGCCGGGCGGACCTGTATCTGGAAGGCAGCGACCAGCATCGCGGCTGGTTCCAGTCCTCGCTGCTGGAAAGCGTGGGCACGCGCGGCCGTGCGCCCTATCGCGGAGTGTTGACCCACGGTTTCGTGCTGGATGAGCAGGGCCGCAAGATGTCCAAGTCGCTGGGCAACACGGTGGCGCCGCAGGTGATCGCCGAGAAGAACGGCGCCGAGATATTGCGGCTGTGGGCGGCTTCCTCGGATTTCACCGAGGACCTGCGCATCGGGCCCGACATCATCAAGGCCAATGTCGACGCCTATCGCCGCCTTCGCAACACCATCCGCTTCATGCTGGCCAACCTGGCGGGTTTCGACGAGAAGGAGCGCATCGGCGTCGAACAGATGCCGGAGCTGGAACGCCATATGCTGGCGCGGCTGGCGGAGCTGGATGCCACCGTGCGCGAGGCCTATGCCGGGTTTGATTTCGGCCGCGTCAACAGCACGCTGTTCAACTTCTGCACCAACGACCTGTCGGCCTTTTATTTCGACATCCGCAAGGACGCGCTGTATTGCGATCCCGTGGACGCCCCGCGCCGGAGAGCCGTGCGCACGGTGATTGATACCATCTTCCGCGCCATCGTCACTTGGTATGCGCCGATCCTGTGCTTCACAATGGAGGAAGCCTGGACCAGCCGCTTCGGGGCCGGGACGAGCGTGCATCTGGAGGATTTCTTTGGGGTGTCGGGTGCGTGGGCCGATTCCGCGCTACTTGAGAAATGGAAGCGCATCCGCGAACTGCGCCGCGTTGTGACGGGCGCGCTGGAACTGGCGCGCGCGGACAAGAAGATCGGCTCATCGCTGGAGGCCGCACCGGTCCTGCATTGCGGGCCCCAGGATGGCGCGCTTCTTGGCGCCGATGACTGGAGGGAGGTCGCGATCACGTCCGGCTTCGCCGTCGCCGGGCCTGATGGGACCGGCATGTTCCAGCTTGCCGATATTCCCGGCGTGGGCGTGACCTTCCGCAAGGCGGAGGGTGGAAAATGTGCCCGGTGCTGGATGGTGCTGGAAGAAGTCCGCCATCATCCCGACAGCCATCTGTGCGACCGCTGCACCAGGGCGGTCGCCGCGCTCGATGCCCTGGAAGGGACGCCGGCATGAAACGCTTCCTGGCCAACCTTGAGCCGCGCGAAGTGGGGCTGATCGTGGCCGCCCTGGCGCTGGTGGCCGACCAGGGCTCCAAGCTGTTCATGCTTTACGGCGCCGGTTTTGCGCGCATGGCGCCCGGCGAGGCGATCCCGGTCTTGCCCTTTTTTAATCTGGTCATGGTGTGGAACCCCGGCATCTCCTATGGGCTGTTTCCCGCCTCCGGCGGATTGGGCACGGCGCTGCTGGTGGCGGTCCAACTGGCGGCGGTGGGCGCGCTGAGCTGGCTTTTATGGCGCTCGCACAGCCGCCCGCTGACCATCGGCTACGGCCTGGTGATCGGCGGAGCGCTGGGAAACCTGATCGACAGGTTGCTTTACGGAAAGGTGGCGGACTTTTTCCACTTTTACGGCTTCGGCTATGACTGGTATGTGTTCAATGTTGCCGACCTGGCGATCACCCTGGGCGCGGCGGCGATCATCTACGATGTGCTGAAACCGGAACATTCCGGGCACCGGCACGCCGAGCAGGATATTTCCGGGCAGGTGGGCAAGGAACGTCAGGAAGGCCATGAGGTGTGACATGCGATTCTTGCCCGTGACACGGCCTGTGCCCGTGAAGCGGTTGGTGCCGGCGCTGCTTGTCTGCCTGCCGATGGCGGCGGGCTGCGGCGACCTGCGCGAAGCGGCGGGCCTGACCAAGAAGTCGCCGGACGAATTCGCCGTCACCACCAAGGCGCCGCTGGTGATCCCGCCCGAATTCAACCTGCGCCCGCCCGCGCCGGGCGCGCCGCCCACCCACCAGTCCGATCCCAGCACCAGCGCGCAACTGGCGCTGTTCAACAACCAGGACCCGCAGACGGTCGCCAACAACATGACCGGCAACTATTCGATGGCCGAGAAGCTGCTTCTGGCCAATGCCGGCGTGCAGAACGCGGACCCCGCCGTGCGCACCAAGCTGCGTTCCGACATCCGCGCCATGCAGGCGGCCGACACCACCTTTACCGACCGCGTGCTTGGTGCTGCGCCCACCCCCTTTACCGGCCAGCCGGTGAACCCGGATGCCGAGATCGGCAAGCGCGCCTCCCGGCGCCAGCAGGCTCCGAAACCGAAAGACAGCGGCGGCTGGTTTGACTGGTTGTTCTAGAGCAGGTTGTGACCGGATTGAGCCGCAGCGCCCCGACTCTTCGGGTTGCGCCGGGGCGCGACGCAGTCGATCCAATCCGGTCGCAATTTGCTCCCGGCGCCTTTTCGCGGGACTGATGGTTCTCCTGCTGGCCGCGCCGGCCACAGCGCTGGCCGATGCGCGCGGCCCGGACACGTTCCAGTTCGCGCTCGCCAACGGCATGCAGGTGCTGGTGATCCCCGATCATCGCGCCCCGGTGGTCACCCAGATGCTGTGGTTCAAGGTGGGCGGGATGGACGATCCGCCCGGCCTGTCGGGCCTGGCGCATTTCTTCGAGCACATGATGTTCCGCGGCACCAAGGCGGTGCCCGGCGACCAGTTCTCGCAGATCATCGCCAAGAATGGCGGCGAGAACAACGCCTTCACCACCCATGACTACACCGCTTTCTACGAACAGATCGCCAAGGACCGGCTGGGCCTGGCGATGCGGCTGGAAGCGGACCGGCTGGCCAACCTGAACCTGACGGAGGCCACGGTCGGTCCCGAGCGCGATGTGGTGATGGAAGAGCGGCGCATGCGGGTGGACAATGATCCGCAGGCGCTGACCAGCGAACAGATGGAGGCGGCGCTGCATCTGTCCCATCCCTATGGACGGCCCGTGATCGGATGGATGGACGAGATCAGGCACATCGACAAGGTGTCGGCCCAGGATTTCTACGACCATCATTATGGGCCCAACAACTGCATCCTGGTGATCGCGGGCGATGTGACGGCCGAAGAGATCCGCAAGATGGCGCAGCAATATTACGGGCCCGTGCCGGCGCGCCAGCTCGAGCCGCGGGCCGAGTTCGCCGAGCCGCCCCGCCTGGCCGAAACGCGCATGACCGTGGTGCGTCCCGACGCCAAGGTTCCGGTGTTCAGCCGCATCTATCGCGTGCCCTCCTATGCCACCGCCACGCCGGGGCGCGCTGAGGGGCTCGAGGTTTATGCCCAAGTCCTGGGCGGCGACCAGACCTCGATTCTCTATCGGGTGCTGGTGGAGCAGAAGAAGCTGGCCACGGACGCGGGTGCTTCCTATGACGGCATGGCGCGGGACGCGGGCCAGTTCTCGGTCTATGCGGTGCCGCGTCCGGGCGTGTCGCTGCAGACGCTGGAAAAGGCGGTGGACCAGGTGCTGGCGGCAGAGGCCGCGCGCCCGCCGGCCGCCGCCGACCTTGCCCGCGCCAAGACGCAACTGGTGGCGGCCACCACCTATCGCCGCGACAGCCAGTATGCGATGGCCTCGGCCTATGGCCAGGCGCTGGCGATCGGCATGACGGTCAACGATGTCGAGCAGTGGCCGGACCGCATCGGGAAGGTCGATGCCGCCGCGGTGAAGCAGGCCGCGGCCGGCCTGGACATCAAGGAAGCGGTCAGCGCCTGGCTGGTGCCGGAGAGCGGGAAATGAGCTTCTTGCCGGCCCGCACATCCTGTTGCAGACGCGCGCGGCCGCGGCGTCCCGGGTTCCTCCGTGTTCCGGCGCCCCGATGCGCCCTGACCGCCGTCGCAATGGCCCTGATGCTGCTGGCGGCAGGATTGCCCGCGCGGGCCGCCGCCATCAGGAACATCGACCTGGGCAAGAAGGTAGAAGTGTGGTTCGCAGAGGACCATACCGTCCCCATCGTCTCGTTCAATTTTTCGCTGCCGGCCGGCAGCGCCTATGATCCGGCGGACAAGGCAGGGCTGGCGGCCTTCGCCGGCGCCATGATCGACGAGGGCGCCGGAGGGCTGAACGCCAAGGCCTTCCACGAGGCGCTGGCCAAGCGCGCCATCCGCTTTTCGGCGCGCGCCGATCGGGACTGGCTGGTGATCTCGGTCACCAGCCTCAGCAAGAACGTGCCGCAGGCGCTGCATCTTCTGCAACTGGCGTTGACCAGGCCGCGGTTCGACGCCGAAGCGGTGACGCGGGTGCGCGCCCAGTTCATCCAGTCGCTCCAGCAGGACCAGGCCGAGCCGGCGCGGCTGGCCGCCAAGACCTTCATGGCGGATTTCTTCAACGGTCATCCCTACGGCCATTCGACGACCGGGGACATCGCTTCCATCAAGGCGATCACGGCAAAGGACCTGCACGGCTTTGCCAGGACGCACTGGGTCAAGAACGGCCTGAAGATCGCGGTGGCCGGCGACATCACCGCCGCGGAGGCGCAGAAGCTGCTGGCCGCGACCTTTTCGCCGGTATCGGGCGCCGCCGTGCCGCCGCCGCGCAATGTCGGCAAGCTGGGCCGGCCGGGCGTGCATGTGGTGCCGCTGCCGGTCCCGCAGGCGACCGCCGTGTTCGGCCTTCCCGGCATCATGCGCCACGACCGGGATTTCATTCCCGGCTATATCGCCAATTACATCCTGGGCGGTGGCGGGTTCTCCTCGCGGCTGATGGAGGAAGTTCGGGTCAAGCGCGGCCTGACCTATGGTGTTTCCACATCGCTTTCTTCCATGAACAAGGCGAGCGTGATGGTGGGATCGGTCGCCACCCGCGCCGACGCCATCCGCCAGACCGTGCAGGTCGTGCGCCAGACCATGGCCCGGTTCGCCAAGGACGGCCCGACCCAGCAGGAACTGGACGACGCCAAAACCTATCTGACGGGATCGTTCCCGCTGGCCTTTGCCTCCAACAGCGGTACGGCGGCACAGTTGGGAACTTTCCAGCGGCAGAATCTGGACATCGGCTATGTCGCCCACCGCAACAGCCTGATCAACGCGGTGACGCTGGCCGATGTGAAGCGGGTGGCCAAAAGGCTTTTCGACCCTGCGAAGATGACGGTGGTGATCGGCGGCACGCCTGTCGAGGCCGGCAAGGTGGCGCAGCGGCCCAAGCCGCCGGTGCGCCCCGCCCCGCACCAGCCGCCTGTCGGCCAAGGCCAGCCCCCCCAAGGGCAGGCTCAGGGTCAGCCGCGCCTGCCGGCCGGGACCGCCAAGCCCGTGGAAAAGCGAAGCAGTCTCCCCGCCGCCGCGCCGGGGCCGGAATCCGCCAAAAAGCCCTGACTTAAATTTTTGGTGCATGGCCGAAACAGTGGCAGGGTATCGGCGCGATCCGAAACCCCTTCCGCTAGAGTGATGCCATGACCGACTCGCCTTTCTCCGTCTCGCTGGATCTCGCGCTTTCCGGTGGGGGCGCCCCGCCGCGCGCCGCCTATGACGCCGCGTTGGCCAAGACCGCGGGCATCCTGGACTGGCTGCGCGCGCAGAAGACCGGCGGCGGGCTGGAACTCCTCGGCATTCCCACGCGCACCGACGACGTGAAGGCGGCCACGAAACAGGCCGCCGCGCTGAAGGGCTTTTCCACCGTGGCGGTGCTGGGTATCGGCGGCTCCAGCCTGGGCGGCCAGGCACTGACCGCGCTGCGCAAGGCCGGCAAGCCTTACGTGGAGTTCCACGACAATCCCGATCCCTTCGCCTGGGCCGCCGCGCTGAAGCGGTTCGACCTGAAGAAGACCCACTTCATCGCCATCTCCAAGTCGGGTGGCACGGCAGAGACGCTGATGCAGACCCTGACCGCCGTCGATGCGCTGGAAAAGGCGGGCGTGAAGACCCTGAAGAAGCATTTCACCATCGTCACCGAACCGCATGCCAGTCCGCTGGCCGATTTCGCGGACGGCATCGGCGCGGTGAAGCTGGATCATCCCACGGGCGTGGGCGGCCGCTATTCGGTGCTGACCATGGTCGGGATGTTGCCGGCGCTGCTGATGGGGCTGAGCGGCAAACAGTTGCGGGCCGGCGCCGCCGCCGCCCTGGACCAGGTGCTGAACGCCAAGACCCCTGCCGACGCGCCCGCCGCGGTGGGGGCGGCGTTGCACAAGGCGCTGGCCGACCAGGGCAGGCTGGCCACCACCATCCTTTGGCCCTATGCGGATGCGCTGGCGGTGTTCGGCGGCTGGTGGCGTCAGCTCTGGGCGGAAAGCCTGGGCAAGGACGGGCAGGGGTCCACGCCGGTGTCGGTGCTGGGGCCGGTGGACCAGCACAGCCAGCTTCAGCTTTTCCGCGACGGACCGGGCAACGCCCTGTTCACGCTGGTGCAGGTGCAAACCCGCGGCAAGGGGCTGGCCGCGCCCAGGGCGCGCGCGAACAAGCTGGGCCTGAAATATCTGGCGGGGCGCAGGATGGGCGACCTGGTGGATGCGGAGTGCCGCGCCACCGCCCAGACCCTGTTCAAGAACGGCCGTCCGGTGCGGGTGATCCACCTGGACAAGGTCGATGAATTTCACATGGGGGCGCTGATGATGCACTTCATGCTGGAGACCATCGTCATGGGAAAACTGATGGGCGTGGATCCCTTCGACCAGCCGGGCGTGGAAGAGGGCAAGGTTCTGGCCCGCCAGTATCTGGCTGAGGGTTGATGACGACGCATGCACAAGCCGCCCTCCCCTTGGCGTGCGTGCGGGAAGGGGAGGTGCCCGTAGCATCGTTCAGGTGCGAAGGGCGGAGCGGTTCATGAAAATAAGGCGTTTATCCGAAGGGACCGTAAACCGGATAGCCGCCGGTGAAGTGGTGGAGCGCCCGGCAGCGGCGGCGAAAGAGCTGATCGAGAACGCCATCGATGCCGGCGCGACCCGCATCGACATCGCGGCGGCAGGCGGCGGCGCGGACCTGCTGCTGGTGGAAGACGACGGCGTTGGCATGAGCGCCGAGGATCTGAAGATCGCCATCGAGCGCCACGCCACCTCCAAGCTGCCGGTGGCGTCGCGGGAAAATGGCGATGTCGAGGACGATCTTTCCCATATCGTCACGCTCGGGTTTCGGGGCGAGGCGCTGCCCTCGATCGGCGCGGTGGCACGCCTGTCGCTGGTGAGCCGCCGGATGGACGGCGAAGCGGCCGAAATCAAGGTCGATGGCGGCGCGGTGACGGGCCCGATGCCGGCGGCGTTCCTGGGCAGCGGCCAGCATGGGACCCGCGCCGAGGTGCGCGAGTTGTTCTATGCCACGCCGGCGCGGCTGAAATTCCTCAAAAGCACGCGCTCGGAGGAGCTGGCGTTGACCGACATGGTCAAGCGGCTGGCGATGGCGCGGCCCGATATCGGTTTCACCCTGACCCTGGATGGGCGACGAGCCGTCGATCTTGCCGCCGAACCGGACCTGATGGACGGAAGACTGCCGCGGCTGTCGCGCATCATGGGCCGCGATTTCGGCGACAATGCCGTTCGGGTGGAGGCGGCGCGCGAAGGCGTGCGGCTTTCCGGTTATGCCGGGCTTCCCACCTACAACCGCGCCAATGCGGCGATGCAATTCCTGTTCGTCAACGGCCGGCCGGTCAGGGACAAGCTGCTGGTGGGCGCGGTGCGCGGCGCCTATGCCGATTTCCTGGCGCGCGACCGCCATCCGGCGCTGGCCTTGTTCATCGATTGCGATCCGGCCCTTGTCGATGTCAATGTCCATCCGGCCAAGACGGAAGTGCGCTTCCGCGACGGCGGGCTGGTGCGGGGGCTGATCGTGGGTGCGCTGAAACAGGCGCTGGCGGGTGCGGGGCAGCGCGCCTCGACCACGGTGGCGGGCGCGGCGCTCCATGCTTTCCGGCCAGAGGCGCCCCAGCAATCGGCCTTTCAGCGCCAGGCGCCGGATTTCCGCGCGCCGGGTCTGGGGACGGCCCTGCTGGCGCGCGAGCCGGCGCCGCTGTTCCATGCCGATACGGCGCCTGTTCTTTCCGCGCGCGTGGAAGCCGAAGCCGCCGCCGAGGCGGCGCCGGATTATCCGCTGGGTGTGGCGCGGGCGCAGTTGCATGAGACCTATGTTGTCGCCCAGACCGCGGACGGCATCGTGATCGTCGATCAGCACGCCGCGCATGAGCGATTGGTTTACGAGCGCATGAAGCAGGCGCTGGCCTTGGGGCCGGTGGCGCGCCAGCCGCTGCTGATCCCCGAAGTGGTGGACCTGGACCCATCGGAGGTCGTGCGCGTGATGAGCCGTGCTGGTGAGCTGGCCGAACTGGGTCTGGTGATCGAAGAGTTCGGTCCCGACGCGGTGGTGGTGCGCGAGGTGCCGGCGATGCTGGGCAGGCTGGACGTGAAGGGGCTGGTGCGCGACCTGGCCGACGACATCGCCGAGACCGGCAAGGCGCTGTCGCTGAAGGAAAGGCTGGAAGCGGTGTCGGGCACGCTGGCCTGCCATATGAGCGTGCGCGCCGGGCGGCGGCTGAACGCGGATGAAATGAATGCGCTGTTGCGCGAGATGGAGGCGACCCCTCATTCAGGCCAGTGCAACCATGGCCGGCCGACTTATGTCGCGTTGAAATTATCGGACATCGAACGACTCTTTGGGAGAAGATAGCGAGATGGTAGCTCGTGTCCCAGCCGTTCGCCCAAGCTCACGGCGTTCGCCGCCTCCCGCATGTCCACTGGACATGCTCGCGCGCGATGCGCGCCGGCGGCTCACTATCGAAAGGCTGTTCGGGCGCCGTTAGGCACACCGGAAAATCCATGGCGTTCTTCCGCAACCCGAGCGTCAACTGGCTGAACCTGCATTACGGTATCCATGCCGTGGTGATCGCGGGCGGCTATGCCTTTTACGGCGTCTATCTCTACAAGGCCGGCGTCTCCCTGCCCATGGTGCTGGTGGCGATGGCGGCGATCCTGCTGGGCCGCTTCCTGATCCGTCCCGCCATCATCCCACTGGCGGTCAGGACGGGGCTGAAGCCTTTGCTGATCGCGGGCACGCTGATCGAGGCGCTGCAATATCCCCTGCTGGCGCAGGTAGAGGGCGTGGGGCCGCTGCTGTTTGCCCTGTGCGCGGTGTCGTCGCTGGGCGATACCGTCTACTGGTCCTGTTACCATGCCTTTTTCGCGGCACTTGGCGATGCGGAGCATTGCGGCCACCAGGTGGGCGCGCGCGAGGCGATGGCGGCGGTGGCCGGCATCGTCAGTCCGCTTGCGACCGGCTGGATCCTGGTGCGGTTCGGCGCGCAGGCGGCTTTCGGCGTCAATGCCCTGTGCATGGCGGCGGCCGCGCTGCCGCTGTTGCTGACGCCCAATGTGGCGGTGAAGGCGAATGTGAAAGGGATGATGCGGGCGTCGATGCCCGGCGTGGCCTTCTTCCTGCTGGATGGCTTCATCGGTGCCAGCTACGTCTTCGTCTGGCAACTGGCGCTGTTCGTGACCCTGGACGGCGATTTCCTGGGCTATGGCGGGGCCCTGGCGCTGGCGGCGCTGGCGGGCGCCGCCGCCGCCATGCTGCTGGGCCGCCACATCGACGCGGGCCATGGCGCGCGCGCGGTGTGGCTGGCGCTGGCGCCGTTCGCCGCGACGTTGCTGGTGCGCGCGCTGGCGGCCGGTCATCCGGCGCTGGCGGTGCTGGCCAACGCGCTGGCGGTGGCGGCCTATTGCCTCTACATCCCCACGCTGATGACCGCGGTCTACAATCTGGCGCGCGGCACCCAATGTACTTTGCGCTTCCATGTCGCCACCGAAGGCGGCTGGGATTTTGGCGGCGCGGGCGGGTGCCTGCTGGCGGCGTTGATGCTGCACCTGGGCTTTTCGCTGAACGTCGTGCTGCTGCTGCCGTTGCTGGGGGCGGGCCTGATGGCGCTGCGGCTCAGGCGCTATTACCGCGTCAGGAAGGTGACTTTCGTTTCGCCATAGGTGCGGGTATCGGCGATGGTGAAGCCCGGCGCGTCGAAGGTTTCTTTCACGTCCGTCTCCACCACCAGCAGCGCTTTGGGTGAAAGCCAGCCGCCGTCCTTCAGCGACGCCAGCGCGGGCGCGATCAGGTCCTTGCGATAGGGCGGGTCGAGGAACGCCAGGTCGAACGGCCCGCCGCTGCCGGTGTTCATGGGCCCCAGGCCGGTGGCGTCGCGCCGCCAGATTTTGGTGGAACCCGTCAAGCCCAGCCCTTCCACATTCTCGCGCACCAGGGCGCGGCTGGAAGCGGAATCATCCACGAACAGGCAGAAGCGCGCGCCATGGCTCAGCGCCTCGATCCCCAGGGCGCCGGTGCCGGCGAACAGGTCGGCGACGGCGGCGCCCTCCACGGTAAAGTCGATGCCGAAATCCCGGTGCATCAGCATGTTGAAGATGGCCTGGCGGGTGCGGTCGGACGTGGGCCGCACGCGCATATCGTCCGGCGCGACCAGCCGCCGCCCCCGCATCGATCCGCCCGTGATCCTCATAAATCCTCGCGTTCCCTGGGTAACCGCTTCGCGCGCATGGCGAATATCATGCGGAATAGGCTATAGGGCAGGGATTATGTTGGATAACCCCCTCCGGCCTGCGCAACTTTGCTCGACGCGGCGTATAGCGCCGCGTCTTCGCGTTGCTGCGGCCGCCTCCCCCTTTTGGGGCGCCGCGCGCCAAAGGGGGAGGGCTGCGTGGCTTGTTGCGACATTGCTGCTGGTGCTGCTGGCGGGTCCCGCCTTTGCCCAAGGTATGCGGGTGCATGCCCGGCTGGTGGCCGAGGATCGCGCCGTCGCGCCCGGAAGCACCACCACCATCGCGCTGGTGGAGAAGATCGCGCCGGGATGGCACACCTATTGGAAGAATCCGGGCGATGCCGGCGCGCCCACCCGCATCGACTGGAACCTGCCGGACGGCTGGACGGCCGGCGACATCCAGTGGCCGCGGCCCAAGCGCCTGCCGGTGGGGCCGTTGATGGACTACGGCTACGAGGGCACGTTGTGGCTGCCCATCGCCATCACCGCGCCGGCCGACGCCAAGGCCGGCGAGACGGTCACCCTGCGCGGTCATGCAAGCTGGCTGGTGTGCAGCAATGTCTGTGTGCCCGAGGAGGCCGATGTCGCGCTGGATATGACGGTCGGTCCCACGGCGCCCGATCCGGCGGTGGCCAAGGACTTCGCCGCGGCCCGCGCGCTTTTGCCGGTGGCCTCGCCCTGGAAGGCCGTTCATGCGGCGAACGGAGAAAATCTTGACCTCTACATAGCCGCGCCCAGCCTTGCGGCGGCCCATCCCGCCAGCGCCGATTTCTTTCCGGCGCAAGCGGGCACCATTCGTAACGCCGCCCCGCAGCTTGTGGGCTATGCCGCCGGCGGGCTGGTGCTGCGGTTGGCGCCGGCCGGAAAGATCTCCGGCAGCCTGAACGGATTGCTGGTGCTGACGGGAACGGACGGTTCGGTCCAGGCGCTGGAGATCGCCGCGCCCCGAGGCGCCGTTCCCCCGGCGAGCTTCACCGAAAGCGCCGCATCCGCCGATCTGTCGCTGTGGCTGGCAATCGCGTTCGCGCTGCTGGGCGGGCTGATCCTGAACGTGATGCCCTGCGTGCTGCCGATTCTGGCGATGAAGGCGCTGGCGGTGGCGCGGCACGGCGCCCATGGCCGCGAGGAGAGTTTTGCCTATGCCGCGGGGGCGATCCTCAGCTTCGCGGTTCTGGGCCTGGCTATTGTCCTTTTGCGGGCTGGCGGGGCGGCGGTGGGCTGGGGCTTCCAGTTGCAGAGCCCCGTCGCGGTGGCGGGATTTGCGCTTCTGATCTTCGCGGTCGGCCTGAGCCTGTCGGGCGTGTTCGAGGTGGGCTCGATCACCGCCGGCGAAAGCCTGACGCGCAGGAGCGGCCTGACCGGCGCCTTCTTCACCGGCGTGCTGGCGGTGGCGGTGGCGGCGCCGTGCACGGCGCCCTTCATGGCGGCGGCGCTGGGCTTTGCCCTGGCGCAGGGTGCGGTGCCGGCGCTGGCGGTGTTCGTGGCGTTGGGGGTGGGTTTTGCGCTGCCTTTCCTGGCGCTGGGCGTGTGGCCGCGCGCGCTGTCCTTCCTGCCCCGGCCGGGGCCGTGGATGCTGCGGCTGAAACAGTTCCTGGCTTTTCCGATGTACGGCGCGGCGGCCTGGCTGGTATGGGTGCTGGCGCAGCAAGCCGGGCCAAACGGCGTCGCCATCCTGCTGGCGGCCTTCATCGCGCTGGCGCTGGCGGCATGGCTCTGGACGATGACGCGCCAGACGCGAGGCTGGCCGGCGGCCGCACTGGTGGCGCTGGTCGCGGTGGCGCTGTCGCTCTATGGCGTGAACACCCTGGCGGGGTCCGCCGCGCCGGTCCGGCAGGCGGACGGCGCCAGGCTGGGCGAGCCGTTCACCCCGCTGAAGCTCGCCGATTATCGCAAAGCCGGCCGGCCGGTGTTCGTGGATGCGACGGCCGCCTGGTGCATCACCTGTCTGGTGAATGAGGAAGCCGTGCTGTCGAAGGACAGAATCAAGGACGCCTTCACCCGCCACAAGGTCGCTTATCTGGTGGCGGACTGGACCAACCAAAACCCCGCCGTCACCCGCCTTCTGAGGGACAATGGCCGCTCGGGGGTGCCGATGTATCTTTATTATGCGCCCGGCGCGCAAAAGCCGGTGATCCTGCCGCAGATCCTGACGGAAGGAAGGGTGCTGGCCGCCATCGGGGGCTAGTCCTTTTTCTTGTCGTTCTCGCGGGCCTTCTTCCGGGCATCCGCCATCGCCGGATCGCCTGAAGCCGGGCCATCGCTTTCGCGGCCCGGCGGGGCGCCGACGATATGGTTGCCGCCGGAATAGGAGGGCGGATCGCTGGCCGGGAAAGTATCCTTCATCTGCCGGTCGATCTTGTCCTCGCGGCTTTGCGTCTTTCTGGGGGGCTCGTCTTTCTTGCCGGTCATGGCGGGCCTCTAGATCGTGGAGTTGGTGAACAGGTGGGGAAACAGTCCCACCAGGCCGATGAAGATCAGATAGATCGCGATCAGGTAGTTCAGCAGCCGCGGCACGATCAGGATCAGGATGCCGATCAGGAGCGCGACCAGCGGCTGGATCAGGATGATGTCCATGTGCATGGGAAAATCGCCTGTGTTGAAATCTCGCCACTGAGAACGCCTGAGCCCCGCCGAAGTGGCATCCGGGAGGCCGGCACGAATAAACCGACGTCGGAACAGGGGGTTGGCCGGCTGTCCTGCGGCGGCAAGGCGCTGGCCGATAGCGTTCCGGCATGGTTATCTCGCCCCTTCATGAAGCTTTTTTCCCTGTTTCCCGGCGGACGGCGCAAGGCGGGCGGCCGGATCCTGGTCGCCTTCGCAAGCCAGACCGGGGCCGCCGAAGCCATTGCCTGGCGCAGCGCCAACGCCCTGATCGGAGCGGGCCGCTTCGTGCGGGTGGCGCCGCTGGGAAGCCTGGATCCGGCCGCCCTGGCCGAGGCCGGCACCCTCCTGGTTGTCACCAGCACCTACGGCGCCGGTGAATCGCCGGATTCGGCGCGCGCTTTCGTGCGCCGCCACATGGGTGGGCGCGCCGATTTCTCGGGAGTCGACTTCGCCGTGCTGGCGCTGGGCGACCGCAAATATGACGCCACCTTCTGCCAGTTCGGCAGGGGGCTGGATCGCTGGCTGGCCAATGGCGGGGGGCGGCGGCTGTTCGATGTCGTGTGCGTGGATGGCGACGATGACGATGCGGCGATGGCCCGCTGGTGCGAAAATCTTTCACGACTGGGCGCCGGATGCAGCGCCGAAAGCCTGATGCCGGGAGCGCCGCAGGACTGGATATTGGCGGAACGCCGGCTGCTCAATCCGGGAAGCGCGGGCGGCGAGACATGGGAAGTGGCGTTGACGCCGAAGAAGCCGGCGCATCTGTCCTGGATCGCCGGTGACATCGCCGAGGTATGGCCGCGCAACGATCCGGCGCAGGTCGACGCATTCATCGCCCGTCACGGACTTGACGGCAGCACGCTGTTCAAATGGAAGGGACACTGGACGGCCCTGAGCGCCATACTGGCAATGAGCCGCCTGCCGGCCGATTACGAGGTTGCCGGCATTTCGGTGCAGTGGCTGGTGGAACGGCTGGAGTGGCTGGGCAGCCGGGAATACTCCATCGCCTCATTGCCGGAAGATGGCCGGATGGAGCTTCTGGTGCGCAAGGTGATGAAGAAGGATGGCAGCCTGGGCCTTGGGTCGGGGTGGCTGGCGCAGAGCTGCCCGGCGGGGGGTATCGTTTCCCTGCGCCTCAGGCCCAATCCGAATTTCCATTCACCGGGCGATGGTCCGCAAATACTGATCGGCGCGGGGACCGGCATGGCGGGGCTGCGCGTGCATCTGAAACATCGCGCCCAGAAGCGGGTGAAGCAGGCCTGGTTGCTCTTCGGTGAGCGCGGACCGGCCGACCTTTATTATGGCGATGAGATCGCCCGCTGGCAGACGGACGGCACCCTGTCGCGCGCCGACCTGGTCTTCTCGCGCGCCCATGCCCCGCGCCGCTATGTCCAGCATCTGGTGGCCGAGGCCGCCGATGATGTGCGCGACTGGGTGACGGCGCGCGGCGCTGCGATCCTGGTTTGTGGGGCTGTCGCAATGGCGGCCGGCGTCGAGGAAGCCCTTGCCGCCATCCTGGGGCAAGAGCTTCTGGAGTCCATGACCCAGGACGGACGCTACCGGCGTGACATCTATTAGTAGTGCCGGCGGTTCCGTTCGCCTCGCAGCTGTTGTGACATTATCGAGGCATTTAAGACCTGATTAACCATGTCGGCGCGAGGCTCGATGTGCATGACGGATGCCGGTTGCTGGGACCAGGCAGGCCGTTCTCGCGGTGAAACATGCCAACGGTCATTCGCCTCGCCAAGAACGACTCCCCCGGGGAAAACCTCGATTTTTCGGGGCTTTTCGATGCGGTTCCGGGTCCGGTCGCCTATTTCGGGCCTGATCGCAAACTCAGTGCATGCAACCGGCGATTCCGCGAACTTTTTCCGGTCGTGGTCGAGGAGCGGTTGCTGCAATGTCTTGCGGCCGAGCGCGCGGTGGGTTTCGCTTCCACCACGGCGCCGACCGTTCCCGGTCTGGCAGTATCCCGGCGCTGCCCCGACTTCATCAGCGGCGGCCAGCGGCTTCAGCCGCAGGCCCGCTCGTTGGCCGATGGCGGGATGCTGGTGAGTTTCGAGAATGTAGAGCCGCCACCCGGAATCGAGGATCGCTACCGGCGCACCATCGATGCGCTGCGCGCGCAGGTTGCCGCCGCCGAGCAGGCGCGGCACCAGGCGCAGCAGAAGGCGCTGGGCCGCAAGAATGCGCTGATCGCCACCAGCCACGAGCTGCGCACGCCGCTGAATGCCATCCTGGGCTTCGCCGAGATGCTGAAGAAGGAGATGTTCGGCCCACTGGGGCACGAGCGCTACCGCGAATATGCGACGCTCATCCATGAAAGCGGCAACTATCTTCTGGGGCTGATCAACGATCTGCTGGATCTGGCGCGGCTGGACGCGGGCAAGTCGGACCTCAACCTGGACCGGGTCGAGGTGCTGAAGGTGATCCTCGACTGCGTCAAGACGATGGAGCCGCTGGCGGAACGCTCGCGCCTGGGCTTTTCGGTGCATGTCTATGACGGAGTCACACAGATCGTGGGTGACGACATGCGGCTGCACCAGATGATCCTCAACCTGCTGTCCAATGCCGTGAAGTTCACCCGGCCGGGCGGCGAGATCAGCATCGAGGTTTTCCGCAAGGGCGCCAATGTGGGCATTTCGGTTTCCGATTCCGGCATGGGCCTGAGCGCCGACGACATGGCGCGTGTACTCCAGCCCTTCGAGCAGACCGACGCTGGGCGCAAGGCGCATGGCACCGGTCTGGGCCTGCCGTTGACGCGCGAGCTGGCGATGCTGCATGGCGGCGAGCTGAAGATGGAGAGTGCGGTGGGGACGGGCACCACCATCACGATCCTGCTGCCCGCCGACGGCCCCAGACAGGCCACGATCCTGGATGCCGATCCGCGTCCGGCTTAAGCCGCGTCCATCACCCGTTGCACGGCCGGATGCGTGATCCGCCCGTCGCGCACATTCAGCCCGTCGCGCAAATGGGAATCGGCGGCCAGCGCCGCGTCGATACCCGCCTGTGCCATACGCAGCACGAAGGGCAGGGTGGCGGCGGTCAGCGCGTAGGTGGAGGTGAGCGGCGCGGCGCCGGGCATGTTGGCCACGCAATAATGGACGATGCCATCCACGCTGAAGGCGGGACGATCATGCGTGGTGGGATGGCTGGTCTCGAAACAGCCTCCCTGGTCGATGGCCACGTCCACCAGCACCGCGCCGGGCTTCATCAGCTTCAGATCGGCGCGCCCGATCAGCCTGGGTGCGGCGGCGCCGGCAACCAGGACGCAGCCGATCACCGCATCGGCCAGGGGCAGGAGGCGCCGCACCGCGTCGGGTGTGGAATTGACGCTCCTGACCGCACCACGGAAAGTCGTGTCGATGGCGGCCAGCCGCTCGGGGCGGATGTCGAACATGGTGACATCCGCACGCAGCCCCAGCGCGATCTCGGCCGCGTGCATGCCGGCCACGCCGGCGCCCAGTATGCCGATTTTCGCGCCTGCCACGCCGGGCACGCCCGAGATCAGGAGCCCGCGCCCGCCAAAGGGCTTGAGCATATACTGGGCCGCGACCAGTGTGGCCATGCGGCCGGCGACCTGGCTCATCGGCGCCAGAAGCGGCAGCCGGCCATCCGCGTCGGTGATGGTCTCATAGGCGATTGCCGTGGCGCCCGACTTCATCAGGCCAAGCGCCTGCCGGCGGTCGGCGGCCAGGTGCAGATAGGCAAAAAGCGTGTGATCGGGGCGCAGCATGGCGATCTCGGATGGCTGCGGCTCCTTGACCTTCACGATCAATTCGGATTCGTCGAAGACCGCCCGGGCATCGGAAAGGACCGTGGCGCCCGCCGCGCGATAGGCATCGTCGCCAAGGTCGATGCCGGCACCCGCGCCCGATTCCACGAACACCCGATGGCCTTGACGAACAAGCGCCGCCGCGCCTTCGGGCGTCAGCCCCACCCGGAATTCCAGGGTCTTGATTTCGCGGACCGTGCCGATGCGCATGGCGTTCTCCATGTCCTGGCGGCGGCCGGAACAGTATCGGCAACGCGGGAAAATCAGCCTGCGTTGCGTTCCTTCCGCGCGGCGTATAAAGCCTCGCCGGTTTCATGCCGGTTCGTCTGCGGCGCGCCCGCGGCGCTGGTGGTGGCGCTTTTTGTCAGATGGTGCAGCATCAGCGCCGAGGCCTTGTCGGCGTAACCCTGTTCCAGGGCGGCGAGGATTTCCAGATGCTCGTCGATGGCGCCGTGGATCTGCTCGACCGGGTAGTTCCAGCGCCGCGACAGGAAACGGCGCAGCGCGATCTGCTTCTCCACCGCCTGCCGCATGTAGCGGTTGCCGCAGCAGCGGGCCAATTGTTCGTGGAAATCGGCGTTGAGCGCATGAAAGGCCCGGCCATCGTCGGGCTCCCATGCCTTGTGGCGCAGCGCCAGATGGGCGGCGCGGCTGTTGCGGGCCCAATCGCGGTCCAGCCGGAAACCGGGCAGAAGCAGCAGCGCCGGCTCCAGCGCGCGGCGAAAGGCGTAACTCTCCTGCAGCGCGCGGCCGCTTTCACCGATGAAAGTCCAGCCGTGGCCGGCGCGGCGCTCCAGAAGGCCCAGGTCGGCCAGCCGCGCCAGCACTCGCGCCGCCACCGAGGCGCTCGCCCCGAAGCGGCGCTGGGTTTCCTGCTGGCTTATATGGTCGGGCAATTCACCGGCCTGGCGGGCCGCGGCGATGGCTTCGAACAGCTGCGCCGGCGCGTCGTCTGTCGCGCCGGCGGCCTCGTTGGCGGCTTCGACCGGCGCGGCCAGCACATAGCCGCGGCCGGGCCGGGGGATCACGATCCCCTCCCGTTCCAGCAGTCTGAGCGCGCCGCGCACCGGCGTGCGGGAGACATTGAAGCGGCGGCACAAATCTTCCTCCACCAGGCGCTGGCCGGCTACGCCGCCGCTTTCGGCCAAGTGGCGGCGGATGCGGCGGGCCAGTTCACTGTGCAGGCCGGACATGGGCATCAACGGTTTGCATCGGGTGCTTCTTACTTGGCCTTTGGCGGGCGGAAATACAATGCGGGCCGGGTGGTTTGATCGTGTTCGGCTTTTGGGCATAGGATCACGTCAGAAAAGAACAGAATCGCGGGCGGGGGACACATGCCGCAGGACGCGGGACGGACATGGAGCCGGCGGCGGCTGCTCGCATCCGCGGCGGCAGTGCCCATCCTTGCGGCCACCGCCGATGGCCGGAATATCTCCGGCGAATTGCCCTGGTCGCCTTTTGCGGGCGATCCCCCCCGGCCGGTCGATCCGCTGGGCTGGTACTTTTTCACGGCCGGCGAAGCGGCCACCATCGAAGCAATGGTCGACCGGCTGATCCCTGCCGATGGTCTTTCCCCGGGCGGCAAGGAATGCGGCTGCGCGGTCTATATCGATCGCCAACTCGCCGGCAGCTTCGGCAAGGGGGACCGGCTCTACTGGAAAGGGCCATTCCGGCCGGGCCTTCCGACCCAGGGCTATCAGGGCAACATGCCGCCGGCGGCGCGCTACCGGCTGGCGCTGCGCGCGCTGGACGATCACGTCCGCCGGACCCATGGCAGGGATTTCGTCAAGCTGACACCCGCCGATCAGGACGCCGTCCTGAAGGGGCTGGACGAGGGGACGGTCGCCCTGACGCTGGCGCCAGACTTCACCGCCAAGGACTTCTTCGAGATGCTGCTGCAGAACACGATGGAGGGTTTTTTCGCCGATCCGCTCTATGGCGGCAACCGCGGCATGGCGAGCTGGAAGATGCTGGGCTTTCCCGGCACGCGCTATGACTATCGCGACCATATCGACAAGTACAATCAGCCCTACCCGCTGGGGCCGGTGTCGATCTATTCGCCGCTGGAAAGCTGAGGCATGGCAAGGCTGCTGCCCCGGAAGGACGCGGTGATCATCGGCCTGGGCTGGACCGGGGCGATCCTGGCGCAGGAACTGACGGCGGCGGGCCTGAACGTGGTTGCCATCGAGCGCGGGCCCTGGCGCGATACCGCCACCGATTTCAACATCGGCTACATGCAGGACGAGCTGCGCTATGCCGTCCGCAAGGACCTGTTCCTGCACCCGGTGCTGGAAGCCATGACGATGCGCAACCGGCCGGACCAGACCGCGCTGCCGATGCGCGATTACGGCTCTTTCCTGCCGGGTCACGGCGTGGGCGGAGCCGGCGTGCACTGGAACGGCAAGACCTGGCGGTTCTGGGAAAGCGATTTCCAGATTCGCACGCACCTGACGCGCCGCTATGGCGCGGCCAGGATCGAGGGATTGCAGCTTCAGGACTGGGGCGTGCGTTGGGACGAGATCGAGCCCAGCTATGACGCCTTTGAATATCTCTGTGGCATCTCCGGCAAGGCCGGCAACATCAAGGGGCAGCCGCAGCCTGGCGGCAATCCGTTCGAGAGTCCGCGCGCGCGCGACTATCCCAACCCCCCCCTCAAGACCGGCTATCCGCAGATGCTGTTCGAGAAGGTGGCGCAAGAGCTGGGCTATCATCCCTTCCCGCAGCCCAGCGCCAACCTGTCACGGCCCTATGTGAATCCGCTGGGCATCGCCATGGGCGAATGCACCTATTGCGGCTTCTGCGAGCGCTTCGGCTGCGCCAACTATTCCAAGGCCAGTCCGCAGACCACCATTCTGCCGGTGCTGATGAAGAATGCCAATTTCGAAGCGCGGACCGAATGCGAGGCCCTGAAGATCAATCTGACACCCGACGGCAAGGCGGCCAGAAGCGTCACCTATGCCGACGCCAAGGGCGTGGAATACGAGCAGCCCGGCGACATGGTGCTGATCTGCGCCTATTCGCTGATGAATGTGCGGCTGATGCTGCTGTCGGGCATCGGCACCCAATACAACCCGACGACCGGCAAGGGCAATGTGGGCCGCAATTACTGCTACCAGACCAGTTGCGGCGCGCGGCTGTTCCTGGAGGGCAAGCATCTCAACCCCTTCATCGCCTCCGGCGCGATGGGCCGGACGATCGACGATTTCCAGGGCGACGGCTTCGATCATTCTCATCTCGATTTCGTCGGCGGGGCGGGGATCAGTTGCGATCCCAGCAACGGCAGGCCGATCGGTTATCGTCCCACCCCGGCCGGCGCGCCGCGCTGGGGCGCCGGCTGGAAGAAGGCGACGATCGAAGGCTACCAGAACGCCGTGAGCATCAGCGCCCAGGGGTCGTCCTATCCGGTGCGGGAGAATTACCTGGACCTCGATCCGACCTATACCGACCGGCACGGCCGTCCGCTGCTGCGCATCACCTTCGCCTTTCCCGACAATGATGTCGCCATGTCGCACCATATGTCGGACCAGTTGGAGAAGATCGCCAGGGCCTTCAAGCCGAAATCCTATTCGGTGTCGCGGATACGGAAGGACTGGAATTCGGTGCCCTATCAGTCCACCCACAATACCGGCGGCGCCATCATGGGCGAGGACCCGCGCACCAGCGCGGTGAACAAGTATCTCCAGAGCTGGGACGTGCCCAATGTGTTCGTGATCGGCGCCTCGGCTTTCGCCCACAATGCGGGCATGAATCCCACCGGTACGGTGGGCGCGCTGGCCTTCTGGGCCGCCAAGGCCATCACCGGAAAATACATCGCAAATCCCGGTGCGCTGGTGCCCGCATGAAGGCCATCGCCGCCGCGCTGTTGCTTCTGGCCGCCACGCCCGCTTTTGCGGCCACCCGGATCGAGGAAGGCCGTTACCAGGCGGTGCTGGCAGATTGCGCGGGCTGCCACGGCAAGGACCTGTCCGGCGGCGTGGCGCTGGAGACGCCGTTCGGCCGGCTGGTGACGCCCAACATCACGCCCGACCGGCAAACCGGCATCGGCAACTACAGCGCCGCCGATTTCCGCGCCGCGATGAAGACGGGCTATGCCAGGGGCAAGCCGCTCTATCCGGCGATGCCCTATCCGGCCTATGCGCGCATGCCCGACCGGGATGTGGATGCGCTGTTCGCATGGCTGAAGACCGTCAAGCCGGTGCGTCACGCGGTCGAGGTCAATCAGCTTCGTTTTCCCTTCCGCTGGCGCTTCCTGGCCCGCGTCTGGAACTGGCTTTTCTTCCGCGTCCCGGCGCCGGTGGCAGCGCCGGGCCGGGGCCGGGCATGGGCGCGAGGCGAATATCTGGTCAACGGGCCGGCCCATTGCGGGACCTGTCATACGCCGAAGAACCTGTTCGGCGCCGACAGCAGTCCGGCACTGGGCGGTGCGGTCTTGCAGGGCTGGTTCGTGCCCGATCTCGGCAGCGACCGCCAGACCGGGCTGGGCAGTTGGCAGGCGGCGGAGCTGGCCACTTATCTGAAGACCGGGCGCAACGATCATTCCATCGCCTCGGGCCCGATGGCCGAGGTGATCGAGAATTCCACCACGTTGATGACCGACAGCGACCGTGAGGCGATTGCCGTCTATCTCAAGGCGCTGCCGGCGCCGGCCGGGCAGGCGCCCGAAAGCCTGCGCGACGTGGAGCGCATGAAGCGCGGCGCCGCTCTTTATCGCGTCAACTGTTCGGCCTGTCATGGACTGGACGCCAAGGGCGAGGGCCCGCTGGTGCCGCCCTTGACCGGCAACGCCGTCGTCAATCAGGCCGGGCCCGATACGCTGGTGCGGCTGGTGCTGGCCGGCTCGCAGGGCGCCGGCACGAAATGGGCGCCGACCCGACCGGCGATGCCGTCGCTGGCCTGGCGGCTGAATGACCGGCAGGTCGCCGATGTCCTGACCTATGTGCGGGGCAACTGGGGCAACCGGGCTGCGCCGGTGGCGGCCGACACGGTGGGCCGGATTCGTGCTGCGCTGCACGGCGACAACTAGCCCACACAATGCGGCTTGTGGGCATGACTGGGCGCCGCTAGGATTTTCGCATACTGCGGAACGCGGGATATAGAACGGGGGACAGATGACGGGCAAGGGAACGGACCGCAGGGCCGTACTGGCACTGATGGGCGCGGGCGCGGCGATGGCCGGAATCGGCCGCGCGGCGGCGGAGGCCGCAAATCCGGTGATCGAGTGGAACATGCACATGTTCGCGCGCGACACCACGAAATTCCCTTACAGCCCGCGCGCGACCTACCGGCCCGATCCGGCGAAGAATCCGGTCGATCCGCTGGCAGCCTATTTGGCGCATATGAAGGAATTCGGCATCGACCGGGCGGTGATCGTGCAGCCCGAGCCGTATGGCGACGATCACAGGCTGGTGCTGGACTGTCTGGCGCGCACGCCGCCCTCGCAGATGAAGGGCACCAGCCTCTTCTACACCAAGGATGCGGACGCGCCCGCCAAGCTGGAGGCGCTGGTCAAGGCCCATCCGCGCATCTGCTCGACCCGCTTCCATCTGCATCGGGGCAACAAGGCCTATTTCGACAGCTTCCAAGACGCGGGGGTGCGCGCCCTGTGGAAAAAGGCTGTCGATCTGAATCTGGTGGTGGAGCTGGACATCGGTCCGAACTATGCGCGCGACGCCGGCCAGGCGATCGCCGCCTTTCCGGGCTGCAAGGTGCTGATCGACCACATGGCCAATCCCAAGACGGGCATGATCTGGGAATATGGCGACGTGCTGGATCTGGCGAAATATCCCAATGTCTACATGAAGTTGTCGCAGCTCAGCTACATGACGAGCGACAAGCCCAATTACGAAAGCCTCATTCCGTTCACCCGCCGGGTGATCAAGGAATTCGGGCCCGACCGCATGGTGTGGAGCGGCGACAGTCCGCATATCGTGGATGTGCACATGAAGGGCTATTCGGCGGCCGACATCGCCAAGGTGAAGGGCGGCAATCTCAAGCGCCTGTTGAACTGGTAGGAGAAGGAAATGGGGCAGGACATGAGCCGCCGCGCGGCGATCGGCGGCGCGCTGGCGGCGGTCGGCGCGGCCAAAGCGGCGCAGGCGCAGGGCAAGATGCTGGTGATCGAATGGAACCAGCATATGTTCTCCAGCAATCTTCAGAAATTCCCATACCACCCCAAGGCTGCCTACCGGCCCGATGCCACCAAGAACCCGGCCGATCCGCTGCCGGTGTACCAGAAGCGCATGGCCGACGAAGGCATCGACCGGGCGCTGTTTGTCCAGCCCGAGCCGTATGGTGACGATCACCGGCTGGTCCTGGATTGCCTGCATCGCACCTCGCCCGACAAGTTCAAGGGCACCAGCCTGTTCTATCCCAAGGACAGCGCCGCGCCGAAGAAGCTGGCGGCACTGGTCAAGAGCGAGCCGCGCATCTGCTCCACCCGTTTCCATGCCCATCGCGGCAAGGAGATGTATCTGGACAGCTTCGCCGATACCGGCGTGCGCGCGCTGTGGAAACAGGCGGTCGATCTGGGCCTGGTGATCGAGCTGCATATCGGGCCCAACTATGCGCGCTCCGCCGGTCAGGCGATCGCCGCTTTCCCGGGTTGCAAGGTTCTGATCGATCACCTCGCGGAGCAGGCGATGGGCACGCCGGCCGAATTCGCCGACGTGCTCGATCTGTCCAAATATCCCAACGTCTATATGAAGCTGTCGGGGCTGAACCATTTCGCCAAGGACGCGCCGCTCTATCCGAGCACGCTGCCCTTTACGCGCCGGGTCATCGCCGAATTCGGGCCCGAGCGCATGGTATGGGGCAGCGGCACGCCCAGGATTGTGGACGCCCATATGAAAGGCTATCCCGGGACCGACATCGCCAAGGTGAAAGGGCAGAATCTGAAGGCGCTGCTCAACTGGTGACGGGGCGGTCGGCCTCTAGCGTCCGTAAGGCGCATCATAGGGGCCGTACCAGGCAATCGGCTCGTCGGACCAGCGATAGCCGCCATATTCGTAGTCAGGATCGTAATTGCTCCAGGGGCCATAGTGCACCGCGTAAGGGGGCGGCGGTGGTTCGCGCCAGGTCGCGCAGCCGCCCAGGGCGGCCAGAAGCAAAAGCGGGATAAGCTTTTTCATGGGCGTCTGCCTGCAAATCCCGGAATGATACAGTGTCCCGGTCGCACCGGCGAGAACGGGTGCGGGTCAAGGTAAATTTCCGCGGCGGAGGTTGCGATGGCCAGACGGCGGGATGTGCTGGAACGGATGGGGCTTTCCGGCGCAATGCTGGGCGGCGCGATGCTGGGAGCGTCGGCCTGGACGGGCCCCATCGCGGCAAAGGTGCTGAAGGCCGCGCCGCAAAAGAAACCCGCACATCATATCCGCTTCGGGGTTTGCGGCATCAGCCACGACCACATTCACGCCATGGTGGCGGCGATCCAGCGTGGCGGCGGCGAACTGGTGAGCGTATGGGGCGCCGAGCCCGACAAGCTGGCGGCGTTCCGGCGCCGTCATCCCGGCGCGAAAGTCGCATCCAGCCAGCAGGCTGTGATCGAGGACGCATCGCTGCAACTGGTGCTGTCGTCCCACATCGCCAATGAACGCGCCCGTATCGGCATGCGCGCAATGAAGGCCGGCAAGGACTTCCTGGCCGACAAGCCGGGTATCACCACGCTGGAGGACCTGGCGCTGGTTCGCAAGACGATCGCCGCGACCGGCCGCATCTATGGCATCCTCTATTCGGAGCGGCTGGAAGTGCCGTCCGCGGTCCATGCCGGGATATTGATCGGGCAGGGCGCCATTGGCGACGTCGTCCAGACCATCAATATCGCGCCCCACCAGATCGTCCAGCATGGCGGCGATGCCGGCGGGGCCGGCGCGCGCCCTCCCTGGTTCTGGGAAGAGAAACGGTTCGGCGGAATTCTCTGCGATATCGGCTCGCACCAGATCGATCAGTTTCTTTTCTATACCGGCTCGACAAGGGCAGAGGTCGTGGCCTCGCAAGTCGCCAACCTGCGCCACCGTGAGCATCCGCACTTCCAGGATTTCGGCGACATGATGCTGCGTGGCGACCGCGGCTTCGGCTATGTGCGGCTGGACTGGTTCACGCCCGGCGGCCTGGGCACCTGGGGCGATGGGCGGCTGTTCGTGCTGGGCACGGATGGCTATATCGAGGTCCGCAAATACACCGATGTCGCGGTCGCGCCCAAGGGCGACAACCTGTTTATTGTCGATGGAAAGCGCGCGCGGTACATCGACTGCTCGGCGGGCCCTTTGCCCTTCGGTCCCCAGTTCGTCGCCGACATTGTGAACCGCACTCACATTGCGCAGAACCAGGCGCAATGCCTGCTGGCGGCCGAACTGGCGATCCGTGCCCAGATGCAGGCGGCGCGAGTGACGAACATTTGAGCGACTTATTGCGGCGCACCAAGCATTAAAGGCTTTTCATTAAAACAGATTAATTGCACCCTCCGGGGAGGACCGGCCTGACGCCGTTCTTCCACCGAAAGAGGAGTTCCATGAAGACGAAATTTCTGTACGCCGGCATGGCCGCGGCGGTGCTGGCCGCGGCGGCCGCGACACCGGCCCTGGCGCAGCAGCCGGCCGCGCCCGGCGTGACAGCCAACGCGCAGCCGGAAATGCCGACCAAGCGCACGCGCACCGGCAAGCACATCAACCGCATCATCGACATGTGGGAAAAGGGCCAGCCGGTCTATTACGCCCAGATCAGCGGCGGCGGCTATGAGAAGGGCAAGGAGATGGCGGCCACCAAGGCCGACTACATCACCTATGAGATGGAACATGGCCCGCTGGACTTCAAGGAGCTGCATGAGTTCATGCGCGGCCTGGTCGAGGCCGGCCCCACCCGCACCGGCCATCGTACCCCGGCGGTGATCGTCACCCTGCCGATCGCCGGCACGGTCGAAGCAGTGCGCGCCAATGCCTGGATGATCCAGCAGACGCTGGCGACCGGCGTGCACGGCATCCTCTTGTGCAATGCCGAGCAGCCCGAAGCCATCCGCGCCATGATCGAGGCGGCTCGCTATCCCTTCGCGCCGCGGGCGCCGGGGCTGGCGCAGGGCACGCGCGGCAACGGCAGCCAGGGCTATGCCTCCACCGTGTGGGGCGTTTCCTCGCAGGAGTATATGGAGATCGCCGATCCCTGGCCGCTCAATCCCAATGGCGAACTGCTGTTCGGCCTGAAGATCGAGAATCCGCGCGCCGACGCCAATGTCGAAACCTCGGTGCGGGTGCCCGGCGTGGCCTTCGCCGAATGGGGCCCGGGCGATCACGGCTTCTATATCATGGGCCGCCCCGGCACCTATCAGGGCGGGGTGGGCAATGACGCGATGGTGGCGGTGCGCGCGCGCGTGCTGGCCGCGACCAAGGCGGCGGGGATCAAGTTCCTCAATGCCTGCAGCGCCAAGCCCGGTCCGAACTATGTGATCGACCAGATCAAGGACGGCACCATGATCTGCACCGGCGGCGATTCGCCGGCGGCCGATATCGGCCGCAAATACACCAACCGCACCGATCCCTGGTGAGACGGGAAGGGCCCTCGCATGGCGGGGGCCCTTCACCTTTTGTCATGCTCCCCTAGTATGGCTGCGGTTTCTTCGCGGGAGCGGTCATGTGCCTTGACGATCTGCGGGAAACGGGGAATGCAGGCAGCCGCCGGCACCAGGGGGCGCGCATCGCGGCGCGGCGGCCTTAGCCATGGCGGGCGACGACAGCGCGGCCCACAAGGCGTGGGTGCAATCGCTGGACAGCGGCTACACCCAGGCGCTGAAACCGCGCCAGATTCAGATGATCGGCATCGGCGGCGCCATCGGCACCGGCCTGTTCCTGGGCACCAGCGGCCGGCTCGAGATCGCCGGTCCCGCGCTGGCGCTGGTTTATGCGGTGTGCGGCTTCTTCTGTTTCTTCATCCTGCGCGCGCTGGGGGAGCTGGTGATGTACCGGCCCACTTCCGGCAGCTTCGTCTCTTATGCGCGCGAATTCCTGGGGGAGCAGGCGTCCTTCGTGGCCGGCTGGATGTTCTTCCTCAACTGGGCGCATGCGGGGATCGTCGACATCACCGCCGTTGCGCTTTACATGCACTATTGGGGCAGCTTCGCCGACGTACCGCAATGGGTGTTCGCCGCCATCGCGCTGGCCATCGTGGGCGGCATGAACCTGATGGCGGTGGGCTGGTTCGGCGAGATGGAATTCTGGTTCTCGCTGATAAAGGTGGGCGCGCTGGTGCTGTTCCTGATCGTCGGAACGGTACTTCTGGCCGGCGGCCACGGCGTGGGCGGGGTGGCGCCGGGGCTGAACCTGGTCACCGCCAATGGCGGCGTCTTTCCTCATGGGGTGCTGCCCGCCATCGTGATCGTGCAGGGCGTGGTCTTCGCTTATGCCGGCATCGAACTGGTGGGCACGGCGGCGGGCGAGGCGAAAAATCCCCGCGCCGTGCTGCCCGGCGCGATCAACGCCGTGATCTGGCGCATCGCCCTGTTCTATGTGGGCTCGGTGTTCCTTCTGGTGATGCTGCTGCCCTGGACGGCCTATCGCGCGGGCGTCAGCCCCTTTGTCACCTTCTTCGGCCGGTTGGGCGTGCCGGGCATCGGCTCGGTGATGAACCTGGTGGTGCTGACGGCGGCGCTGTCGAGCCTCAATTCCGGGCTTTACTCCACCGGCAGGGTGTTGCGTTCGCTGGCGATGGGCGGGTCGGCGCCGCGCTATGTGGCCCGGATGAACGCGGCGAAGGTGCCCTATAGCGGCATCCTGGTGACGCTGGTGATCTATGCCTTCGGCGTGTTCCTGAACTATCTGGTGCCGGGCAAGGTGTTCGAGATCGTTCTCAACATCTCGTCGCTGGGCGTCGTTTCCACCTGGGCCTTCATCGTGGTGTGCCAGATGAAGCTGCGCGCGGCGCAGGACCGGGGCGAGATCGCGAAAGTGGCGTTCCGCATGCCGGGCGGAGCGGTGATGGCCTGGGCGACGCTGGCGTTCCTGGCCGGGGTGATCGTGCTGATGGCGCTGGACTGGCCGATCGGTACCTACACCATTGCCTTGCTGCCGGTGCTGGCGCTGCTGCTGGGCGTGGGCTGGACGCTGCTGAAGGGCAGCCATCCTTTTGCCCCGGCCGCGCCCAGCTATGTGGTCACGCGCGTCGCCGAGACCGACGATGAGCCGGACAGTTAGAACGATGCTCCCCACCCCATCGCCCCTCGACAAGCTCAGGGTGGGGAGATGCGTTCGATTACCGCTCCTGGACCGGGGCGCTCGCCCTGATCACGGCATCGGGCAGGGCATAGGCCACCAGGTCCGCCCCGAAGGACGAACCGACGGCGGTGACGATGTACTGCCTGCCATTGTGCATGTAGGTCATGGCGGCGCCGGTCTGCACCTTGTCCATGAAGACCGCGCCCTTTTCCTCGCCGGTCGCCTTGTCATAGGCGCGCAGGCGGCAGCCCTTCTTGCCGGTCTCGTCGGTGAATAATCCGCAGTCGCCCAGGATGATCAGGCTCCTGGTCGTCAGGGTGCCCAGGATGCCCGACTGGCCGGTGCGCGGAATATTGATCCCCTTCAGCAGCCGGTGGTTCTTGATGTGGTCGGGCGTTTCGCCATGCACCACCTGCCAGGCGATGGTGCCCTTGCTGAGATCGATGGCGGTGACGGTGCCGTAGGGCGGCTTCATCAGCGGAATGCCCTCGATCGAGATCATGCCCGGCACGATGGGATCGGTCAGCCCGTCGGGCGCGCGCGGACGGCGAAAGCCGCCGTCGCCGCCCTTCAGGCTGGCAAAGCCGCCGAATGCGCCGCCATTGGGGTCGGCGCTGCCCGGCGCCGGCTGGCCGCCACGCGGATACATCTTGCCGTCACGTTCGACCACGCCGGTGATCTCGAACACGTTCTTGGCATAGACATAGACCATGTGGGTCTCGGGATCGTACGAGCCGCCCGGCCAGTTCACGCCGCCCTGAAGGCCCGGCAGGTTCAGCGTACCGAAGATCTTGTCGTTGACGAAGGCCGGCGGTTCGTAGAGCGGGCCCATCTTGTAATGGCTGGCGATCTCTCGGGCGCGCGCCTTGATTTGCGGCGTCCAGTCGATCAGGTCGGCCTCGCTCACCCCCTGCTTGCAATAGGCGGGCGGCTTGGTCGGCATGGGCTGGGTGGGCGAATACCATTCTCCGGGCACGTCACCCTTGGGCACTTTCACCTCGGGGATCGGCCAGACCGGCTTGCCATTGGTGCGGTCTAAAACATAGAGATAGCCCTGCTTGGTGGGCTGGGCGATCGCCTTGATGGTCTTTCCGTCATGCGGGATGTCGCACAGGATTCCGGCGGCGGACACGTCGCGATCCCACATGCCATGATGGATCATCTGATAGTGCCACTTGCGCTCGCCGGTCTCGATGTCCAGCGCCACCAGACTGTCGCTGAACAGGTTGTTGCCGTGACGATAGACCCCGACCATGTCGGTGTTGGGAAGCTCGACGCCGCAATAGACCAGGCCCAGCTCGGGGTCGGCCGACATGGGGGCCCAGCAGCCGCCATTGCCGGCCGCTTCCGCCTGGCCGGGCACCAGCCAGGTATCGTAGCCGAACTCGCCCTTCAGCGGGATGGTATGGAAAATCCATTTGCGCTGGCCGGTCTTCACGTCGAAGCCGCGGATATAGCCCTTGGTGGCGGCCGTGGGCGCCGCGCCCACCACCACGGTGTTTTTCACCACCAGCGGCGGCGCATGCAAGCCGATGACGCCGCGGTTGGGATCCATCTCCTGGTCGTCATTCTTGCGCAGGTCGACCATGCCGTTTTCGCCGAAGGCGGGATCGGGATCACCGGTCGCCGCATCGAGCGAGAACATGGAGTAACCGGGGGTGACGTAAAGGATGCGCTCATGGGTGCCGTCGGTCCAATAGGCGCAGCCCAGGCCGGGGCCCTGGCGGCTGCCGTGACGATTGCCTTCGTCGTGGCGGTGCATCCACAGAAGCTCGCCCGTCGCGCCGTCCAGGCACACCACGTCGCGGCGGAAGCCGGCGGTGGTGTAGATCTTCCCGTTCACGAACAGCGGCGTGGACTGATAGTCCGCATCGAGATTGGGCCCGAGGGAATTGGTGGAGAAGCGCCACACCATCTCCAGCTTGTTGAAGTTGGACGCGTTGATCTGGTCGAGCGGCGCATAGCGGGCGCTGTCAAGGTCGTTGGCGTAATGCAGCCAGCGGCTGTCCTGCGCCTGACCGGCCGCCGAAGCTGCCTGGCCCGCGCCCTGGGCCGCAGCACCTTGAGCCCGGACCGTTTGCGGGCCCAGAAGCGCAAGGGCGGAGGTGCCGGCCATCATCGCCCGGCGGTCGATCGAAAACATTGTCGGCGTTCCCTCTTAATTTTGTCGCAGAATGTGTCCGCTTAGCCGCGGTTACGGCCGATCTAAGCACACCGCGAAAGCGGGTGTAAAATCACGCCGTGACGCACCCTAGCGACGGCCGGAAGGCGTGACCAGAACGCGGCGATAATTTTCCACCACCAGACTGAAAGGCGCGCCGTCGGCTGTTTCCAGCACGGCGGTAAGTTGCAGCGGTGTCAGCTTGTCCACGCCGGTCCGGCGCGACAGCGTATGGCGATGGAAACTCAGCGGCCGGACCACCGCGCCGAACGACTGTTCGGTGGAGTCGAGGATGCGATTCATCTCAGCCGTCAGCTTTCCCGGCCGATACCAGTTGTCGGCTTCGGACAGGATATGCGCCCCGCACATGAGCTGCACCCTGCGGTAGCGCAGATGCTCCCGCGGCCCGGCTTGCAGCACACGTCGGACCCAGCCGGAGGCCGGCTTGTCCCGATGCACACGCACCGCGCGGATGCGTGCCGGGGAGGCCAGGTGAAGAGCGCCGCACCAGCGGGTGAGGACCTGGGTCGCGCTTTCATGTCCGGCCAGGTCGGCCTTCAGCCGTTCCAGGGCGGAAGAGGAGCCGGCGCTTTCGGCCTTTGCGGAGGTGGCCGCGATCAACAGCGCAGCCAGCAGCAATCTTCCGGCAATCATGAACCGGCCTTAATGGTGAAAATGGGGATCGCGTTCGCCGGCGGCGATGGCGAGATCGATATTGTCCACCGCCACCGGGCAGGTGAAGTGTGGCGAGCGGGCGCAGTTGGGATTGTAGGCTTCGTTGAAGTCGATGGTGATGGTGCGAGGCGGGAATTTGCCGAAGCCGGCCACATCGACATAGCGGCCGGCGCCATAGGCGCCCTTGCCCGTCAGCCTGTCGGTGAAGAAGGCCGACATGTCGGCGATCGCTTTCGGGTCGCGGCTACCGCCATAGAAGGGCAGGGTTATGGTCTTGCCCTTCACCATGAAGCGCGCATCGCCCACATGAAAGAACTGCTTGTCGGTGCCGCGGGAGGTGCGGAAAACGCGCGCAGGCAGTTTGGGGTCGGCGATGAAGCGCGCGGTGACCCGGAAGGCTGGGTCATAAGGGTAATAAGAGACGCCCTTGAATTGCTTGGCCGCCGGCGCCTGCTGGTTGTAGACGAAGATGCGCCAGCCCTGGATGCCCGCACCGACCTGGGTGGGATGGCCGGCAATGTCGATGTCGCGATCGATGGGCACGGATTTTTCGACCTGGGCGTTGGCGACCGTCTTTCCGTTATGGACCACCGTCAGGTGGCCTTGGCGGAAGCTGGCCTTCAGGGCGCCTTTCGCGCCAGGGCTGTTGCTCCAGCGCCAGCTTGCGGGCTTTCCCTTCTCGCCCACCAGGGTGGCCGTCTGGCCCTCGCCCAGATAGGCGGAATCCTGAATCTTCAGCATGGCATGGGGAATCTCGGCATAGGCGCGGTTCTGGCCGGCGATGCCCGACTTCCATTGTTGTTCGGGCGAGGGCGCGGCGGCACCCAGCAGCAGGGACGAGGCGGCAACGATAAGCACGAAGGCGCGACGCATACGGGCAGAATTCCGCAAAAGCGCCGCTGCCGCAACCGCGCATGCGAATGTGGATAGGCGGATTCAATTAAAAGTCGAATCGTCTTCTGTGAATAGCGCTCCATGGGCGATTGAGCATCCGGAACAAAGCCGTCTTCATGGTTCGGGTGTAGGCGACGTTGAAGGAGTGCCCGAAGATGGTGATGGACCCTGTCCTGGTCTGGCTCCACGAGGCCGATGGGGCCGTCGCTGCACGAGGCGGCGACCGGCTCGCGCGGACCGGCCTGTCGGCCGACCGCCTTTTGCAGAGCCTGCCGCCGGGATTGCATCCGACGAGCCCCATGGGCGCCGCCCCGCTGGTGAAAGCCGTCGCGGACGCCCTTCCGTCCGGCAGTCCGCACAGCAGCCATCGTCTGAGCGCGCTGGCGCAGCGGCTCGAGGCCGGCCGCCGTTCGGTGGCCGACCTGATATGCCTGCGCCACATGGTCCGGCAGATGAGCGGCTCGATGATGGCGCGCGAGCGCCATCTTGCCGGTCTGCTGGCGGTGGCGGTGATGGGGATCGCACGGCCGGTGTTGATCCATCGGCGCTGATCCACGGGCCGTCGAGGCGGCCACGCTTTAAAGCGCCGGCGCGGGTGTGTGCGCGCGCATTTTCTGTTGCGCCGCTTGGTCTGCCGGGATCGGATTGTTGCGAGCCGCGTTGCTGTGACAGGCCCGGGCGTTCCATCACCAGGGTTCGCCGGGCCGGGAGGCGTGAATGGCGGATAAGACTTCGCTACTGCGAAGAGGACGGACGGCTCCGCGCCGCCGCGCTCGTTCCGGCCCTGTTCGTCCTGCTGGCTGTGATCGCCATCGTCTGGCAATCCTGGCACGGGCTGGGATAACGCGATGATCGAAAGCCTTTCCAACGCCAAGCTGATCGACCTGACGGCCTATGCCGACAGGGCCCCCGCCAGCACCGAGGCCGGGCAGGTGATATGGATGACCGTCGATCTCAACTACCGGCTGCTGGGCCTGTGTCCCAGCGTCAGCATCCGTGTGCCGGTGGAATGGATCGAAGGTGAAACAGCCGAGCGGCGTTACATCCGAACCTTGCGGGCGGTGCGCGAGCTTCTGGATCATGCCTGTTCCGAAACCGGTCCCACGGAAGTCCCGCCCGCATCCGCGCCCACCCATTCCAGGCGTACGCGCGCCGGTGGCGCCGCCAGGGCCGGATAGAATGTGCTATCGAAGCATGCAGGGGTGGCGGTTGCTGGTGCCGTAGGTGAGAATCGAACTCACGACCTATCCCTTACCAAGGGATTGCGCTACCACTACGCTACTACGGCATCCGTGGTATTCCCGGCTTGGCCCGCCGACGGTCAAACATCTGCGGTCAGGCAAGGGTGGGCTGCTATAACGTAAGGGTCCCGCGAAGAAAAGCGCTCCTTTCCGGCAAATTGCCCCAATTTCGTCCCTTCCCGATGGCACGGCTCGCCGATGGCACGATCTTCTCCCGAAAAACTCGCGGCTGCGCTGCGCGCCAACCTGAAGCGCCGCAAGGAAGGCCAGCCGGCCACTCCCGGACCGGCGGTCCAGGAGCCGGATCGCGAATCGGACCCCCAGGCCGGCGCGTCTCAGCCAAAAACGGCGGCGGACTGAGGTTTTTCCCGGTTTTCCGGGCTTTGCCCCATGCGCCGCCGCGGGCTACAAGGGGCGCCAATCGCAGGCCTTTCGAGGGGTCATGGACCGTATTCGCATCCGCGGCGGACACCGCTTGTCGGGGGAAATCCCCATCAGCGGCGCCAAGAACGCCGCCCTGAAGCTGATGGCGGCGTCACTTCTGACGCCCCAACCCCTGGTCCTGGCCAATGTGCCGCGGCTGGCCGATGTGCGGGCGATGGCCGAGCTGCTGATGAGCTTCGGCGTGGGCATCCAGATGACGCTTTCACCGCACCTTGGCGAGGGTGACACGATCCGGCTGGAGACGCGCGAGATCACCTCGGCCTTCGCGTCCTATGACATGGTGCGCAAGATGCGCGCCAGCTTCCAGGTGCTCGCGCCGCTTCTGGCGCGACAGGGGGAGGCCAAGGTGTCGCTGCCCGGCGGCTGCGCCATCGGCGCCCGGCCGGTGGAACTGCATCTGGCCGCCCTCAAGCAGATGGGCGCGAATGTCGACCTGACCGACGGCTATGTCGTCGCCGCCGCGCCGGGCGGCTTGAAAGGCGCGGAAATCGTCTTTCCCTTCGTCTCGGTGGGCGCAACCGAAACCGCGATGATGGCGGCGACCCTGGCCAGAGGCGTCACGCGGATCGTCAATGCCGCGCGCGAGCCCGAGATCGCCGACTTGGGCAAATGCCTGATCGCCATGGGCGCCAGGATCAGCGGCCTCGGCTCCAGCGAGATCGTGGTGGAGGGCGTGGCGGCGCTGCACGGTGCGGCGCATCGCGTCATGCCCGACCGCATCGAGGCGGGCACCTATGCCATCGCCGCCGCCATCGCCGGCGGCGAGGTGGAGCTGGTCGGCGCCTCCCACGAGACCATCGCCTCGCTGCTGGCGCTGCTGTCCAGGAGCGGTGTTGCCGTCAGCGACACCACACGCGGCCTGAAAGTGGCGATGAACGGATCGCGGCCAAAGCCCAGCGACGTCACAACTGCGCCCTATCCGGGCTTTCCCACCGACTTGCAGGCGCAGATCATGGCCCTGATGACGGTGGCGGACGGCACCTCGGTGATCCGCGAGAAGATTTTCGAGAACCGATTCATGCATGTGCCCGAGCTGGCGCGCATGGGCGCGGATGTGCGCATCGACGGCGACACCGCCACGGTGCGGGGTGTGGCCAGGTTGAAGGGGGCTCCTGTGATGGCGACCGACCTGCGCGCGTCGGTCAGCCTGGTGCTGGCCGGGCTGGCGGCGGAAGGCGAAACCATGGTGGGCCGGGTCTATCATCTCGATCGCGGCTTCGACCGGCTGGAAGAGAAGCTGTCGCGTGTCGGCGCGGATATTTCGCGGGTGCCGGAATGACGGACTCTGCGACCGTGAAGCTGGCCGCCGCCGATGCCGAGGACCTGGAGATACTGTCGGCCCGGTTGCAGGACGCCACCGCCAAGCTGAAGAATATCGTCTGGCTGCCCCGCAGTCGGCGCTTCGCCATGGTGGTGAACCGCTATCGCTGGGAATCCGGCAGGAACCAGCGGGTGCTTGCGGGACTGCACTTCGACAGCGTGCTGAAGGTGCAGTCGCAGAAGATCAGGATGGGCGCCGGCGAGGCGGTGGTATCGCTGTTGGCCCTCCGCTTCACCGCCAATGAAGGCGAAGACCCGGGCGGGTTGGTCGAACTGACCTTTGCCGGCGGCGGGGCCATCCGCCTGACGGTGGAATGTATCGACGCCGAACTGGCCGACCTGACCCAGCCCTGGGCGGCGCGCGGGCGACCCGATCACGACAAGGGCGATCCCTGATGGCGCGGCGCTTGAACGCTTCCGATCCCGGTTTCGCGGCCGCTTTCGATGCGCTGCTCAATGCCAGGCGCGAGCAGGAGGAGGACGTCGCCCAGGCGGTGCGCGCCATCATCGCCGAGGTGCGCGCGCGGGGCGATGCCGCGCTGGTGGAACTGACCAACCGGTTCGACCGCGCCGGCGTGACGGTCCAGACGCTGAAGCTGACGGCGGACGAGATCGAAGCCGCGGTCGCCGGCGTGTCGAAGGCGCAGCTGGCCGCCATCGAGACCGCCGCTGCGCGGATCGAGGCCTATCACCGCCGCCAGTTGCCGCAGGACGAGCGCTTCACCGACGACACCGGCGCGCTATTGGGCTGGCGCTGGACCAGCGTGGACAGTGTGGGCCTGTATGTGCCGGGCGGAACGGCGGCCTATCCATCGTCGGTGCTGATGAACGCCGTCCCCGCCAGGGTCGCGGGGGTGGAGCGCATCGTGATGGTCACACCCGCCAGCGCCGGAAAGATGAATCCGCTGGTGCTGGCGGCGGCGCGGCGTGCCGGTGTCGCCGACATCTATCGCATCGGCGGGGCGCAGGCGGTGGCGGCGCTGGCCTATGGCACGCAAAGCATCCGCCCGGTCGACAAGATCGTGGGGCCCGGCAATGCCTATGTCGCCGCGGCCAAGCGCGAGGTGTTCGGCCAGGTGGGCATCGACAGCATCGCCGGCCCGTCGGAAATATTGGTCGTCGCGGATGGGGCCAACGACCCGGAATGGATCGCCGCCGACCTGCTCAGCCAGGCCGAGCATGACGCTTCGTCCCAGTCCATCCTGATCACCGATGATGCCGGTTTCGCGGACAGGGTGGCCGAGGCCGCCGCGCGCCAGATCGTCACCCTGCCGCGCAAGGCCATCGCGGAGAAAAGCTGGGGCGATTATGGCGCCATCATCACGGTGGAAAGACTGGAGGATGCCGCGCCGCTGGCCGACGCCTTCGCCCCCGAGCATCTGGAAATCGCCACCGCTGACCCGGAAGGCTATGCCAAGCGCGTGCGCCATGCCGGCGCGATCTTCCTGGGGCGTCACACCCCCGAAGCGATGGGCGATTATATCGCCGGTCCGAATCATGTGCTGCCAACCTCGCGCACGGCGCGCTTTTCGTCCGGCCTGTCGGTGCTGGACTTCCTGAAGCGTACGACGCTGCTGGGCCTGAACGCGCAGAGCATCGCCGCCATCGGTCCCGACGCGCTGACCTTGGCGGAAGCGGAAGGGCTCGAGGCGCATGCCCGCTCCATCGCCGCGCGCCTGAACCGGCCAAGCCAGGACCGGAAAAGCTGACGTGGGCGACTGGCGGCTCTCGGCGATCGAGCTCGACGAGGCCAGCGTGGTCTACCGCACCCGCGCCATCGAGCAGGAACGTGAAGTGGCGGTCTATGACCTTCTGGAGCAGAACAGCTTCCGGCTGGAAGGCTCGCAGGGCGGTCCCTATCGCTTGAAACTGGGGCTGGCGGAGAACCGGCTGGTGCTGGACGTGTCGCTGGAGGATGGCACGCCGCATGGCCGCGTGCTTGTGCCGTTGCTGCCGCTGCGCAAGGTGGTGAAGGACTATTTCCTTGTCTGCGAGAACTACTACAAGGCGATCCGCACGGCGCCGCCACACCAGATCGAATCCCTGGACATGGCGCGCCGCACGCTGCACGACGAGGGCGCCCGCGAACTGGCGGCGCGGCTGAAAGGCAAGGTGGAGACCGATTTTACCACCGCCCGGCGGCTGTTCACGCTGTTGTGCGTCCTGCAGACGCGAGGCTGAGATGGACGCGCCTCCATCGGCGGTGCTGTTCGCCTGCACCATGAACGCCGTGCGCTCGCCCATGGCCGCGGCCCTGATGCGGCATCTGACGGGACGGCGCATCCATGTCGAATCCGCCGGCGTGCGGGTGGGAGAGCTCGATCCCATGGCGGTGGCGGTGATGGAGGAGATCGGGCTCGAGCTCGGCGAGCACCGGCCCCGGTGTTTCGAGGATCTGGAAGACGGCAGCTTCGACCTGGTGATCACCCTGTCGCCGGAGGCCCAGCACAAGGCGGTGGAACTGACCCGCACCGCGGACACCAAGGTGGAATACTGGCCCACCATCGATCCGACCGCCGTGGACGGCTCGCGCGAGCAGCGGCTTCTGGCCTATCGGGCGGTGCGCGACCAGCTTCTGGAGCGGCTGAAACGGCGGTTCGCCGTCCCGGCGCCGGTCGATACCTGAACAGTTGGCTGGGGGAAAACGGGCCCGAAGCCTTGATTTTTCCCCCCGGCCCCCGCATATGTCGCCCCGGTCGCGGCAGCCAGACAGAGGATCAATGGCCAAGGAAGAAATGCTGGAATTCGAGGGGGTCGTCGAAGAGCTCCTCCCCAATGCCAACTTCCGGGTCAAGCTGATAGCCAACGACCATGTGATCATCGCTCATACCGCGGGCAAGATGCGCAAGAATCGCATCCGCGTGCTGACTGGCGACAAGGTGATGATCGAGATGACGCCCTATGATCTGACCAAGGGCCGCATCACCTACCGATTCCGCTAGAGCAAAATTCGATCAAATTGAATCGAAGATTTGCTCTAGGTTTTTGTTTTGTCGCGCAATTTCCCTGCGAACCGCTTTGTGGTTCTTGGATCGCGCTCTAGGCGCGGTTCTTTGCGTCGTGCGTGCGCCGCGCATGGCGCATGGTTTGCCCACATCGCGGCTTGCTCGCTCAGGCCGCAAAACCCGTGTTCCATGATATGAAGAGGCCATGAAACTCGTCCTGGCCAGTGAGAGCCCGCGACGCCTGGCGCTTCTGGCCCAGGCCGGAATCGTGCCCGATGCCGTGTTGCCGGCCGCCATCGACGAGCGCGCGACCAAGGGTGAGCTGCCCCGCGCCCATGCCCTGCGCCTGGCGGTGGAAAAGGCCCGCCGGGTGGAAAGCGAGTGGAACGGCCCGCCCGCCTTCGTGCTGGCGGCCGATACGGTGGTGGCCGCCGGGCGGCGCATCCTGCCCAAGGCCGAGGACGAGGCCCAAGTGCGCGATTGCCTGTCGCTTCTGGCGGGGCGGCGGCATCAGGTGATGACGGCGGTGGCGCTGATCGCGCCGGACGGAAAACTGCGCACGCGGATGGCGTTGACGCGGGTCTCGATGCTGCGGCTGACGCCGCGCCAGATCGCCCGTTATGCCGACAGCCGCGAAGGCGTGGGCAAGGCCGGCGGCTATGCCATTCAGGGCATGGCGGAAACCTTCGTGAAGGAGATTTCCGGTTCCTGGTCGAATGTGGTGGGTCTTCCCCTGGCGATGACCGTATCGCTGCTGGCGGGCGCGGGCTATGTCCGGTGACCATGACGCGTGAGCTGCTGGTCAATGCGGGCGCGGGTGAAACGCGTGTGGCGCTGGTAGAGCAGGGGCGGTTGGAGGGGTTCTGGGCCGAGCCGGCGATTGGGGCGCCATCCGGCCGGTTGGGGGAGATATGGCTGGCGCGCGTGGTCAAGGTGGTGCCCGCGATGCAGGCCGCCTTTGTCGATCTGGGGCTGGAACGCGACGGCTTTCTTTCCTTGCGCGATGCGCCGGCCCTGCATGAAGGCCTGGTCCTCGTGGTGGAGATCACCCGCGAAGCCGATGGCGCCAAGGGCCCGAAGCTCCGGGTCCCCAGGTCGCTTCCGCACGAACTGGAGGCGCGCGGTGGGACGGGGGCGCCGCCGCTTCGCTTGCGCGCCGGGCCGGGCGCGATCGAGCGGGCATTGAAATCGGTGCCGGCGGGGACGCCGGTCTTCATCGACGACGCCCGCGCCGCGCAAGCCGCGCGCGAGGCGTTCGCGCATCTTATGGTCACGCTGGCGCAGGAGGACCTGTTTGCGCGCCATGACCTGGAAGAGCAGGTGGCACAGCTGTTTCAGGCGCGCGCGGCGCTGCCGGGCGGCGGCTGGATCACCATCCAGCCGACCGAGGGCATGACCGCGATCGACGTGAACTCTGGCGGCTTTTCCGCTTCGGGCGGGCGTGAGGAAACCGCGCGCGCCGTCAACCTGGAAGCGGCAAGGGAAATCGGCCGCCAGCTCCGCTTGCGCGATACAGGCGGCCTGATCGTGGTCGATTTCATCCAGATGGCGGAAAGCCGCGCTGTCATCGCTGCGCTGGAGCAGGCCCTGAACCGGTACGGCCCCGACGACAGCCGGATATCGCCGATGGCGGATTTCGGCATCGTCGCCATCGCGCGACGGCGGCGCACGGCGGCGCTGGCTGTGCGCCGGACCTGCCGCTGCTGTGGCGGCCGCGGCCATGTGGCCGCCGTCCAGACACAGGCACTGGCGATCCTGCGCCAGGTTGAACGCAGCGCCCGCGCCGCGCCGGGACGCGAGATCGTCGTGCGCGCCGGGCCAGGGGTCAGCGAATGGCTGGCCACACACCAGGCAGCGGTGCGCGCCGGGCTGGATCGGCGCGGGGTCGGATGCGTTCGCTATATCGCCGAGGAGCGGGAGGATTTCGATGTCTCAACCCAGTGATACCCGGCCTGCCAATCGGCCCGAATGCCCGATCTGCGGCAAGCCGGCGGGAGCGGAATTCCGTCCCTTCTGCTCGTGGCGTTGTGCCGATGTGGATTTGGGCCGCTGGCTGAAGGGCGGCTATGCCATACCGGGCGCCCCGGCGGGGCCGCAAGCCCCTGGCGGGCCAATACAAAATCCGCTGGACGAGGAGGAGTGACGCAATCCGTGCGCCGTCCGGGCCGCCACGGGGGCGGCCGCCGACCCTCCCGCCGGGCCTGCCCGGCTTCTCCCGTTCGGACATTTTCCGCGGTTGTGAGCGCGGCGCAAATTTCCCCGAAAAAGGCTCGCATTTTCCCGGATCGCGCTTTAAGAAGCGCCTCCGCCCTCGCGTGCCCAGGTAGCTCAGTCGGTAGAGCAGCGGACTGAAAATCCGCGTGTCGGTGGTTCGATTCCGCCCCTGGGCACCATGGCCCCCCCTAAAATCCGCCTTCTGCCCGGAAGTTTGATGCAGCGCAAAAGGGCGGCCTTCTCCAGCCGCTAGATTGCCCTCGGAGTTCATCTCCGAAGTTCGCATCGCTGTCCTGCAATGGAGAAAGCATCATGACATCCATTCCCGCCGTCGATCTTGGGGTCCATCACCGGCCGAAAGGTCTGTCCGACCGTTTCGCCCTGGGATGCACCAAGGCCCTGCGCTTCTTCGCCGACACCTTCTTCGCCAGGCGTTATGGCCACCGCGCGATCGTGCTGGAAACGGTGGCGGCCGTGCCGGGAATGGTGGGGGCGACCATCACCCATCTGAAATGCCTGCGCCGGATGTGCGACGACCAGGGCTGGATCCGCACCCTGATGGAGGAGGCGGAGAATGAGCGCATGCACCTGATGACCTTCATCGAGGTCGCCAAGCCCACGCTGTTCGAGCGTTTCGTGGTCATCGCCGTCCAGTGGGTCTTTTATATCGGGTTCTTCGCCCTCTACCTGATCTCGCCAAAAACGGCGCACCGTCTGGTGGGGTATTTCGAGGAGGAGGCGGTGATCTCCTATACCCATTATCTGGCGGAGATCGACCAGGGCCGTTCCGCCAACGGGCCGGCGCCGGCCATCGCGCGGCATTATTGGCGGTTGCCGGCAGATGCCACGTTGCGTGATGTGGTGCTGGCGGTGCGCGCCGATGAAGCCCATCACCGCGACGTCAATCACGGCTTTGCCGGCGCGCTTTCCGGACACGGAGCGACCGCTGCGGTGATGGCGCCGTATCCGGTTCATGCCGGCGATGTACGGTTGGCGCCGGTCGAATAGCGGTTCATTGTGGCGGACCGGCGCGCGCGGACCTCCGCGCCCCGGTTCGTTCCGGCGCTCCCCAGTGGTCCGTATGCCGATCTCGATGGCGATGCGATCGCGTTGCACCACCAATCATGCACATCAGGGTGCTGGAAGTGAATGGAAAGCGGGGCATTGCAGCTTGCGCGGGCGGGTTTGTATCGGCCGCCTGGCCGCTCAATTTCCCGGCGTTCCATTTGGTACAGTCTTTTGCTCGTGACGGCGCTCCAAACTCGGACTAAAGTGGCACAAGGTTGGGTAATCCAGCACAGGTTGGGTGATTGAGCGGCGTTAAAACGCTGTCAGCGCTACCCGCAGAAACGGAAGGCGCACCGCTATGAAACAATTCGAGCTTCGATTCCTGGACCGCGCGGACTCGGTGGTCCGCACCCAGGTGGTTGTTCTGCAGGATGATCTGGATGCTCTTTCGGAAGCCGAAAGACGCGCCGGTTCTTATACTGTCGAGATATTCGACGGCGTGAGGAAGGTAGCCCGCGTGAAAAAGGGCAACGCCTCTCTGAATTCCACCGATCGCCTCGGAGGATAGGTTTGCCGTTGGATTGAACCGGGGGCTCTGCCGGGTGGTATGGGCCCATCGTCCGGGTCTGGGCAGCCGCAGCGGATGGTTGATCCGCCTGCCGATTTCGCGTTTTTTTTCCGGTATGGCCTCACCCACCGACAGGCACCGGGCTTTCGACACCGATGTTCCGGCACGGCTGGACCGGCTGCCCTTCAGCCGGTTCCACTGGCTGCTGGTTGCCGCGCTGGGCATCACCTGGATACTGGACGGGCTGGAAGTCACGCTGGTCGGTTCGCTGGCCGGAGTGCTGACGCAGAAGGGCGCGCTGGGCCTTACGGCGGCCGAGGTAGGGCTTGGCGGCAGCGCCTATATCGCGGGCGCGGTGCTCGGGGCGCTGTTGTTCGGTGACCTGGCCGACCGCTTCGGTCGCAAGAAACTCTTTTTCGTGACCTTGGGCGTCTATACCGCTGCCAGCATCGCCACCGGTCTTTCGTGGGACTTCTGGTCCTTCGCGGTGCTGCGCTTCCTGACCGGCGCCGGCATCGGCGGGGAATATTCCGCCATCAACTCGGCCATTCAGGAATTCGTGCCGGCGCGGCGGCGCGGACAAGTGGACCTGATCCTGAACGGCAGTTTCTGGATCGGCGCGGCCATAGGCGCGCTGGGCTCGCTGGTGGTGCTGGACACGGGGCTTCTGCCGCTGGATGTCGGCTGGCGCGCCGCCTTCATTGTGGGCGGGGTGCTGGCAGCGGCGGCAATCGGTCTTCGGCGCTTCATTCCCGAAAGCCCGCGCTGGCTGATGACCCACGGCCAGCCCGAGGCCGCCGCCGACATCGTCGCGGTCATCGAGCGCCAGATCGAGGCCCGCGGCGGCGCCCCGCTGGCGGTGGTGAGGTCACGCATCGCCTTCATCGCGCCCGGTCGCACCCATGTCGGCGAAGTGGCGCGCGCGCTGATCGGCACCTATCCCAGGCGAGCGCTGCTCTGTCTGGTGCTGATGACGGCGCAGGCCTTTTGCTATAACGCCATTTTCTTCACCTATGCCCTGATCCTGACCCGCTTCGAGGGAGTCGATCCGGCGCGGGTCGGCTGGTTCCTGCTGCCCTTCGCGCTGGGCAATTTCGCCGGCCCGCTGCTGCTGGGTCATCTGTTCGACCGGGTGGGCCGCAAGGTCATGATCGCCGCCACCTATGCGCTCTCGGGCGTGTTGATGCTGGTCATCGGCTGGCTGTTCGCGCGCGACATGGTGGGCGCGGTGGCGCTGACGGCGCTGTGGAGCGTCAATTTCTTTTTCGCGTCGGCGGGAGCCAGCGCGGCGTACCTCACGGCGGGCGAAAGTTTCCCGCTGGAGGTGCGCGCCCGCGCCATTTCCATCTTCTACGCGCTGGGAACCGCGATTGGCGGCATCTCGGGGCCGGCGCTGTTCGGCGCGCTGATCGAGCAGGGTGCCCGCGCGGACATCCTGTGGGGCTATGTGCTGGGCGGCCTGCTGATGGTGGTGGCGGCGTTGGTGGAAGCGGCAATCGGCGTCAAGGCCGAGCGGCTGTCCCTGGAAGACGTCGCCCGTCCGCAAACGCTGCTTTAGGCCTTCATCCGGCGCGCACCAGCCATCCGGCCGGAACGGCGGGCCGCCCGCGCGCTTATCAGGACAGGTCCATCCCGACATGGAAGGAGGTTTTCCGTGACCGCCATCAACCAATCGAAGATATTGATCATCGCCACCCACGGTTTCGAGCAGTCGGAACTGGAGGAACCGCGTGACCGCCTGAAGGATGTGGGCGCCGATGTGGTCGTCGCCTCGCCCGACGGCGAACGCATCAAGGGCTGGGAACATACCGACTGGGGCAGCCCGGTTGGTGTCGACATGAAGATCGCCGACGCGAAATGCGAGGACTTCCACGCGCTGGTGATCCCCGGCGGGGTGATGAACCCCGACAAGCTGCGCGTCAACGCCGATGCGATGACGCTGGTGAAGGACTTCCTGGCCAGCGGCAAGCCGGTGGCCGCGATCTGCCACGGTCCATGGCTGCTGGTGCAGGCCGATGCGCTCAAAGGGCGCCGCGCCACCTCCTACAAGTCGATCCGCAAGGATGTCGAGAATGCGGGCGCCACCTGGGTGGATGAGAAAGTGGTGGTGGACAATGGCATCATCACCAGCCGCAGCCCCGAAGACATAGACGCCTTCGTGAAGAAGATCGTGGAGGAAGTGGGCGAGGGCAAACACTATCGCCGCGCCGCCTGACGCTGCCCGTCAAGGTCCATCCACCTGGTAACCCGCTTTTCGCAGCAGGGCAGGGACCCCGGCCGGCCCGGCAAGGTGGCCCGCGCCCACGGTGATGAAGAATCGGTGCTTCTGTTTCAGCATCGCCCCGATCTTCGTCACCCAGCGGGCATTGCGGTCGTCGAACAGAGCCTTGCGCGCGCTGGGAAAGTCGGCCATGTCGTCATCGATGAATTTGGCCAGCGCGGCCTGGTCGCCTTTTTCCCAGGCTTGCACCATGGGCCCGATGGCGGCTTCGGTATCGGCGAGGTCGGAAAGGCCGGATTCGAATTCCTCGAGTTCCAATGCCGGATCGTCCGGCGCCAGCAGCGCGAATTGCTGGTCGATGGTCTCCAGATAGCGCATTTCCTTGCCGGCCTTGCGCGCCACATCCATCAGAACCACATCGACACCGTTGGCGCTGGCGAGCTGGTGCCGGCCCAGTTGGGCGAACAGGAGCTGGAGCCCGGCCAGCCAGGGCCGCTCGCGGTCGATCTGCTCCGCCGGCAGGCCGGAGGCGGCGACCGCGTCGTCATACACTTTCCGCGCCTCGGGGTGCAGCAGGCCACGCAGCGACACCCCCTGGGGCAGATAGCCCTTTTCGGCGACGAGCTGGCGCATCCGCGCCATGGTGGCGGCGTCCTGGGAAATCTCGAAGACGAAGACATCGGCCTTGTCGATGGCCGCATCGATCGCCGGCGTGCGCCAGGCAATGCCCGGCGGCAACACATGCACCGAACCGAGCAGCCAGGCTTCGCCGGCGGGACCTTGCACATGCCAGAGCGAGGGATGGGCCGCGGTTTGCGCCGCGCCGGGCAGCGCCGGCAGGAAGGCGAGGAGGAGAAGGACGAGGAGTTTCGTGATGGGCTTCATCGCTTCTCCTGCCGCGCGCAAAGACTACGCTGGCGCTACTTTGCGCTTGGCAATGATTGTGGCGGCCGGCCGCCACAATCATTCCTCACCAAATCTTGCCTCCACCAGCGCCAGGATCGCCCTCATCGCCTCAGAGGCATCGGGGCCCTGGGCGGTGATCTCGACCTCCTTTCCCATCGAGGCGGCCAGCATCATCAGGCCCATGATCGAACGGCCGTTGGCCGACACCCCGTCCTTGGTGACATGGATGTCCGACTGGAAGCGGGAGGAGGCCTCCACGATCTTGGCGCTGGCGCGCGCATGCAGCCCCTTCTTGTTGGGAATGGTCACGCGCGCGCGCAGAATGTTCGCCATCGCCCTGTCCCCCCCTTCAGCCCAGATCGGCGCTGCCGGCGCGCATGTATTTGCGGCCCGCCTCGATCGCTTCCTTGACCGCCTGTTCCAGCGCCAGGCGGCCGCGAATGTCGATCAGCTTGATCAGGCTGGGCAGGTTGACGCCGGCCAGCACTTCGATCTTGCCTTTCTCCAGAAGGGTCAGGGCCAGGTTGCAGGGCGTGCCGCCGAACATGTCGGTGGCGATGATCACGCCGCTTCCGGTGTCCACCGACCTGGCGGCGGCGGCGATTTCGCGCTGACGGCGCTCGATATCGTCCTCGGGTCCGATACAGACGGCGCGCAGATGGGTCTGGGGACCGACCATATGCTCCATGGCAGAGATGAACTCCTGCGCCAGGCGGCCGTGGGTGACAAGAACAATACCGATCATGACAATTCCGTTGGAAGCCGCGGACGATAGCAAAAGCCTTCGGCAGGGAAAGACTTATTTAGAGGCTCGATAACCGGTTTGCGAACTAGCCGTGGTTAAAAGTGTCGCGGAATGCACCCGTGCGATGCGCCACCAACGCCGCGCGAATTCGGGCGGCGGCCGACGGCTGCCGCGCATCCAGCAGAATCTGTGGCGGAAAGGTGGCGGGCGCCAGCGGCGCGGGCGGATGCCAGCGCGACGGCTCGGGCAATCGCGGGGCGTCGCGCCCAAGCTCCGCCACCAGCGCCACGGCCACGCCGGCCCGCGCCGGCAGTTTCACGATTCCGAGCCCGCGTATCTCCATCAGGCCGCGAATGGCGGCGGGCGCGTGGGCGTGCAGCACGCCTTTTTTCACCGTCAGCACGGTGCGGTCGTCCGCCACCAGCCCGGCGCCGCCATCGATCAGCCGCAGCGCCAGATCCGATTTGCCCGCGCCGCTGGGGCCCAGAAGCAGCACGCCCAGCCCGGCAATGGCGACACAGCTCGCATGGATGTTGACCTCGTCCGTCTTCATGCGGACGCCACCGGCATCTCCACGACCAGCCGCGCGCCGGCGCCCTGAGCGCCGCCAGGGGCGCGGTTCTCGGCCCAGATACGGCCGCCCGCGCCGGAAATGATCTGGCGGGCGATGGAAAGGCCAAGCCCCGAATTGCGGCCGAAGGTTTCGGTGGGCCGTTCGGTGTAGAAGCGCTGGAAGATCGACTCCAGATTGTCCGGCGGGATTCCGGGACCTTCGTCTTCCACCATGACGCGGGCGCTCATCCCCTGGCGGCTGGCCGTGACCGTGACCTTGCCGCCCTGCGGACTGAAGGAGATGGCATTGTCGATCAGGTTTCGGAATACCTGGCCAAGCCGCTCGTCGCGTCCGCGCACGATGGCGCCGGGCGGCAACTGGTCGTTCAGCTCGAATTCCACTCCGCGCGGATTTTCGGTCATGCGATAGATGTCGATGATGGTGGCCAGCAGCCGTGACAGGTTCACGGGCTCCGGCGCCTCGCGCGACAGCTCGGCGTCCAGGCGCGAGGCATCCGAGATGTCGGTGATCAGCCGGTCGATGCGCTTGATGTCGCCGCGAATGATGTGCAGCAGCCGGGTGCGGCTTTCCTCGTCCCGGGCGCGGGAGAACATCTCCACCGCGCTGGCCAGCGAGGTGAGGGGGTTCTTCAGCTCGTGCGCCACATCGGCGGCGAAGCTTTCGATGGCGTCGATGCGGTCGTAAAGGTCGGCGGTCATCGCCTTCAGGCTGTCGGCCAGGTCGCCGATCTCGTCGGCCCGGTCGGGGAAGCTGGGGATGTCGCGCCGCGCCCCGCGGCCGAAACGCACCCGGTCCGCCGCCGCCGCCAGGCGCTTGACCGGCTCGGCGATGGTGCCGGCCAGGTAGAGCGAGGACAGCAGCATCACCATGAAGGCGACCGCCACCACCTCGATCAGGGTGGCTCGCTCCTGGCGCAGGATGTCGTCGATGTCGCCGCCTTCGGTGGACAGAAGCAGCACGCCATAGATGGTGCGGAACGGTTTCTGCTGGATGGGGGCGGCCACCGACAGGATCAGGCGGTTGCGGTCGTCCACGCGCTCGGCGCTGGCGGTGACGCCGTTCAGGGCCTGGGCGACCTCGTGATAGACACGGCCATTGTCGCCGGCTTCGTAATAGGGCTGCAGCCGCGTGAAGGGCCGCACGCCCATGATCCCCTCATAGACCCGCGTGGCCCATTGCTTGATGCGGCTCCAACGGTTTAGCGGGGGCAATTCCTGAACCTGCACGACGTTGCGCGGCAGAAAGTAGCGGGTGTCGCTGGCCAGTCTTCCGCTGGGCAGGTACAGCCGGCCACGCAGCCGGGTGGGCGCGATCTGCTGGCTCATCAGCTTCTCGGCCTCGCTGACGCGCAGCGTATGGGCATCGGTGTCGGTGGCGTAGTCGGCCAGGGTGCCGGCCACGATCGCCGCCTGTTCCTGGATTCCGGTGAGGCGTTCCTCCACCAGACCGCGGCCGGACGCCTGCACCAGGATCACCCCGCCCGTCAGCACGATCAGCGCCAGGGCATTGAAGGCGATGATCCGCCAGGTCAGGGCCGAAAAGTGCGGCACGATTCCTTATTCGCGATAGCGATAGCCGACGCCGTACAGCGTCTCGATGGCGTCGAAATCGTCGGCCACCGCCTTGAACTTCTTGCGCAGCCGCTTGATGTGGCTGTCGATGGTGCGGTCGTCGACATAGACCTG
>JBDZVS010000008.1:0-107594 GCA_040255825.1 Hyphomicrobiales bacterium
CACGTCACAAAATCCCTCCGGCGCAGCGGTTCAATTTGGTCACAACTTGCTCCAGCCCGATTGCCGGCGCGAAATCGCAAAGCCCGCGCGCGAATCCGCAAGCCGGTTCAAAGCTGTGGAATCTTTTACAGACGGTTAATTCGTGAGACCCGGACTCTTGTACCGGCGCAAAATCTTGTGCCAGTTTGGTTAGCAACTGCTTCGTTTTGTGGCCCTTTCCAAGATAGGGTCAGCCAAGGGGCCGGGAACCCAGGCCGGGAGAGAGTCCGAGATGACCATCATGCACCTGGACGACGAGCCGGCCGGCACGCTGCATCCTCTGGACCTTCTGGAGCGGCAGGTGGAGGCCAATGGCTGGGCGTTCGAGCGGTCGGGCCGCGACGAGTTGAACCTGTCCGTGGCGGGCCGCTGGAGCGACCATCATTTCAGTTTCTCCTGGCGGGAGGATCTGCAGTCGCTGCACCTGTCCAGCGCCTTCGACATGCGGGTGGGCGAGGGCGTGCGCCGGCAGAATGTCGCCGACCTGCTGATGCATGTGAACGCCAAGCTGTGGATCGGCCATTTCGATCTGTGGCCGCAGGACGGCACCATCATCTTCCGCCATGCCATGATCTTTCCCGATGCCGAGGTCAGTTCCGCGCAGTGCGAGGCGCTGCTCAATCTGGCGCTGGAAGCCTGCGAGCATTACTATCCCGCCTTCCAGTTCGTGCTGTGGGGCGGCAAGACGGCGGAAGACGCCATGGCCGCGGCGATCCTGGAATGCGCCGGCCAGGCATGACGCCCAATCTTCATGCTGAGCTTGTCGAAGCATGAGCTTGTCGGGTTTACCCATGGCCGCGCCTCGCGCGGTCCGGGGCATGAGGCATCCGGCTCGAACATCATGACCGGCAGATCGAGAGCGCGCGCGCAAATGCAGCGGACCATCGTGCTCGCGGGAGCGGGCAGAATGGGCTCGGCCCTTTTGGAGGGTTGGCTGGCGGGCGGCATCGGCCCTGTGACCGTCGTCGAACCGAAGCCATCCGCGGCGCTGAAGGCGCTGGCGCGCAGGAAGGCCGTGACGCTGGTGGCGTCCGCTTCGCAGGTGACGGCCAAACATATCGCCGCCTGCCTGGTGGCGATGAAGCCGCAAATCCTGAAGACCGAAGCCGGCGCGCTGGCTGACATCGCCGCGTCGGGAAATGGAAACAGGGGCGCGCTGATGGTCTCCATCGCCGCCGGGACCACCATCGCGGCGATGGCCAGGGCCTGGGGCCGCAAGGCCCGCATCGTGCGCGCCATGCCGAACACCCCGGGCGCCGTTGGCGCGGGCATCACCGGCCTCTATGCGCCCAAAGGGATCACGCCGTCCGACCGCAAGCTGGCGGCGCAGCTTCTGGCTCCGCTGGGCCGGACGCTGTGGGTGTCGAAGGAGACGTTGATCGACTCGGTAACGGCTGTGTCGGGCTCTGGTCCCGCCTATCTCTTCCTGATGGCCGAGGCGCTGACCGAAGCCGGTGTGCAGGAAGGCCTGCCGCGCGCACAGGCCGAACAATTCGCCCGCGCCACGGTGGCGGGCGCCGGCGCGCTGCTGGCGGCGCACAGCAGTTCCGCTTCTGCCCTGCGCGAAGCGGTGACCAGCCCGGGCGGAACCACCGCGGCGGCGCTGGCGGTGCTGATGCCGGAATTGCCCGACCTGGTGAAGAGGGCGGTCCATGCCGCCTGCCGGCGTGCGAAAGAATTGCGCTGAACGATTTCCTCGATTTCTTTTTTCTCATGGCCGGGCTCGACCCGGCCATGCAACTTTTCATCGGCCGCCCGTGCAGTTCCCGCTATCCACGTCGACGCCATCGCGCCGCCTGTTACACTCGCACCCCGAGGACCGCGCAATATGGAGGTAGGCGAGGCTGGTGGATAAAGGGGGGAGGGGCGGAAATTCTGCCCCAAAACAGGCGCGGTTTTCCCCGTTTTCGCCATCCGCAGCTGCTGGATACCGATCCGGCTCAAACAGGAAGGCGGATGGTGGCCTTCAGACCGCCCAGTGCGCTGTTGCCCAGGAGTATGTCCCCGCCGTGCGCGCGGGCGATGTCGCGGGCGATAGCCAGGCCCAGGCCACTGCCGCCCACCTGCAGATTGCGGCCCTCGTCCAGCCGGTGGAAGGGACGAAAAGCTTCCTCGCGGCGGTCGGGGGCGATGCCGGGGCCGTCATCCTCCACCGCGATTTCCACCATCTTCTCGCCCGCCGTCAGCGTCACCGCCACGCGCTGGCCATGTTTCAAAGCATTGTCGATCAGGTTGGTCAGGCAGCGGCGCAACGCGGCCCGCTTGACACTGACCTCCACCGGGCCCGGCGCGCTGATGGTGATGGCATCGCGCTGCCGCGCCCGGGCGGCGGCGTTGGCGGTGTCGTCCACCAGCTCGGTCAGGTCGGCGATTTCGGATTCTTCGCCGCCTTCGCCCCGGGCGAAGGCCAGATAATCGTCCAGCATATGCTCCATCTCGGCCACGTCGCCGCGCATGGACTCGACGGCCTCGCCGCCCGGCATCATCGCCAGCTCCAGCTTCAGCCGGGTCAGCGGCGTCTTCAGGTCGTGGCTGACGCCGGCCAGCATCTCGGTGCGCTGACTGACATGGCGCTCGATGCGCTCGCGCATGGTGATGAAGGCCTGGGCGGCGCGACGCACCTCGCTGGCGCCATAGGGCTTGAAGTCGGGCACGGCGCGGCCCTTGCCGAAGCTTTCGGCGGCGCGCGCCAGCCGTTCGATCGGGCGCACCTGGCCGCGCAGGTAAAGGATGGCGATGGCCAGAAGGATCGTGCCAGGCCCCACCAGCCACAGGATGTAGAGATCGGGTTGAGAGACGGTAACCCGGTCGCGCGGCACGATAATCTCCAGCACGCCGTCCTTCACATCGACCTTGATGTTGAAATCCGTGCCGGTGCGCCCGGTGATGAAATGGCGGCCGGGGCCGATCTGCTGGGCAATGGTCTCGTCCAGAGCCTGGTCGATGGTGGTCGTGGGCGTGCGCGACGGCGCAGGCACCCTGTCGCCGCCGTGATAGATCAGCCGGTAGCGAAGCTGGCGCGCCGACAGCGCGCGCAGGCCGTCGCGTTCCAGGGTGGGGGTGGAATCCTCCAGCGCCACCAGCAGGGCGACATCGGCGGCGACGTCGCTGGCCAGGGCACGTGTGGTGGTGTCCAGGTTTATCTCGAAGAAGACATAAGAGAGGATGCCCAGAAGCAGCACGACGGGGGCGACGATGATGATCAGCGAGCGGCCGAACAGCCCGCGCGGCAGGAAGCGCTTGATGCGGAAAGCGGGTTTTGTTTCAGCCACGGTCAGCCACCGGCCTGCGGCCGCCCATCCGATGCGACCGCGCTGGGCCGTCGAATGCGGCTGGCGTGACCAAGCTAGCCACGGTCGGGCACGAGCATGTAACCGACCCCCCGCACCGTCTGCAGATAGAGCGGCAGCTTGGGATCATCCTCGATCTTGCGGCGCAGGCGCGTCACCTGCACGTCGATGGACCGTTCCAGCGCCACATTGAGGCGCTTGCAAAGATCGGCGCGCGAGAAAGGCCGGCCGGCATGGGTGGCGAAAAGCTGCAGCAGCGCGGCCTCGGCGCCCGTCAGTTTCACCGGCTTGCCGGCGCGGGTCAGCCGCGCGGTGGCAGGATCGAACAGGGCCGAGCCCATCCGCACCGGTCCGCCAGACGGAATCTCCGACGGGGAGGCGCGGCGCAGCAGGGAATTGACCCGCAACAGAAGCTCGCGTGGCTCGAAAGGCTTGGGCAGATAGTCGTCCGCCCCCTGTTCCAACCCGGCGATGCGGTCGGCCGGATCGCCCCGCGCCGTCAGCATCAGGATGGGGACCTCGGAGCTCTCGCGCACGGTCCGGGTCAGATCCAGCCCGGATTCGCCGGGCATCATCACGTCCAGGATCAGAAGGTCGAATTCCATGCTTTTCATCAGAGCGCGCGCCTCGATGGCCCCGGGGGCGGCGCTGACCCGGTAACCATTGCCGGACAAATAGCGCTGCAGCAGCGCCCTGAGGCGTTCGTCGTCATCGACGACCAGAAGATGAGGCTCGTTTCCCGTATTCATGGCTGCCATGCCCGGCAGACAAGCAAAATTGCCGGTCCGACCCTTGCGATTTTCGCATAAGCCATGCTGCAATGCATGCGACATAACTAGGCCCTGGCCGCTGGCCGGGCAAGACCCGGCATACCGGGTGATCGTCGAGGAAGCGTGCAATGGCGGATGTGATCCCTTTCGACCAGCGTGAAGGTTCTCTCTGGTACGACGGCAAGCTGGTGCCCTGGAAGGACGCCACAACGCATGTGCTGACGCACGGGCTGCACTATGGATCCTGCGTGTTCGAGGGCCAGCGCATCTATGGCGGCACCATCTTCAAACTGAAGGAACATACCGACCGGCTGTTCCTCTCGGCCGAGACGCTGGGCATGAAGATCCCCTTCACCAAGGACGAAATCAACAAGGCATGCATCGAGGCCGCCGCCGTCCAGGGCATCACCGACGGCTATCTGCGGCCGGTGGTGTTCCGCGGCAGCGAGATGATGGCGGTGTCGGCCCAGAACACGAAGATCCATGTCGCCATCGCCTGCTGGCCGTGGCCCTCCTATTTCAGCCCGGCGGAAAAACTCAAGGGGATCCGGCTGGACATCGCCCGCTACAAGCGGCCATCGCCCGAGACCGAGCCGGTGCACGCCAAGGCGGCCGGCCTCTACATGATCTGCACCATCTGCAAGCACGAAGCCGAGTCCAAAGGTTATGCCGATGCCATGTTCCTGGACTATCGCGGCTATGTCAGCGAAGCGACCGGCGCAAATGTCTTCTTCGTGGCTGATGGCGTGTTGCACACCCCAACGCCCGACTGTTTCCTCAACGGCATCACCCGCCAGACGGTGATCGCCATCGCCAGGTCGCGCGGCATCAAGGTGGTGGAGCGGCACATCCCGCCGGACGAGCTGACGGGGTTCAGCGAGTGCTTCCTGACCGGTTCGGCCGCCGAGGTCACGCCCGTGTCTGAGATCGGGCCCTATACCTTCAGGCCCGGCGCGCTCACGGAAATGCTGATGAACGCCTATACCGACGAGGTGCGGGGGAAGATTCCTGCCACAGCGTAAAGCTCAGCTTTCAGCCATAGCAGGAGCACGCCTCCCACCAGCAGGACGGCAATGCTGGTCAGCTCGCACGCGCTGACCTTCTGGCCCATGCGGTGCGAAATGGCTTGGGCAAAAACCACATCGATCATTCCCAGCGTGAAGATCACCCATAGAAAATTCATCGGATGGTCACGCGGAGGGTGGCGGCTCCGTGGGGCCGGGGCGGATATAGCGCATGCCGTTCCGGAAATAGACCACCCCCGTGTAGACGGTCAGGCCCGCCGCGACATACAGCAGGATATAGGCAAGCGCCGCATAGGTGAGGGAGGGGATGCCCGGCACGAGAGAGTCGGCAAGCGGCGTCAGGATCATTGCCCCGATCGCCACCATCTGGACCGCGGTCTTGATTTTGGCGATGGCGGTGACGGGCACGCTGACCCGCGTGCCGGCCAGGAACTCGCGCAGGCCCGACACCAGAATCTCGCGTGACAGGATGATCAGCGCCGGCACCAGCCTGAGCAGGCTCAGCATGCCGGTGGTGGGGTTGTAGCGGGTGAAGGTGCCCTCGGCGACCAGCATCATCAGCGCCACGGCCACCAGCACCTTGTCGGCGATGGGGTCCAGCATGCGGCCGAAATCCGACCCGGCCTTGAGCTTTCGTGCGGCGAAGCCGTCCAGCCAGTCACTGATCCCCGCCGCCACGAAGATGAAAAAGGCAGTCAGGCGCGCCGCCTCCCCCGGAATCACGAAGGCGACGGCGAAGGCCGGCACCAGGACGATGCGCAGGATGGTGAGGGCGTTGGGCAGGGCGAACATGCCGGCACTCTAGAAGGCCGGACCCAAGGCGTCACCCCCGCTTTCACACGGTGTCTCAGCCCGCGTGGAAGAAATCGTAAATCTTGCGGGCCAGGGTCTCGCTGACGCCCTGGACCGCCGCAAGATCGGTCACACTGGCGGCCGATACGGCACGGGCCGAGCCGAAATGCTGCAAAAGCGCCCGTTTCCTGCCCGCACCCACCCCTGCGATCTCGTCCAGCGGGTTGGCGCCGATGGCGGCGCTGCGTTTCTTGCGGTGACCGCCGATGACGAAGCGGTGGGCCTCATCGCGCAGGCGCTGCAGGTAATAGAGGATCGGGCTGCGCGGATCGAGGCGGAAGGGCTCCTTGCCCGGCATGTAGAAATGCTCGCGGCCGGCATCGCGGTCGGGGCCCTTGGAGATGGAGACCAGCGCCACATCCTCCACCCCCAGGTCGGCGAAGACCTGGCAGGCCACGGAAAGCTGGCCCGGCCCGCCGTCGATCATCACCAGATCCGGCCGGCGCCAGCGTGGATTCTGCTGGGCCTCTTCTTCCTCCTTGACCAATCTGGCGAAGCGGCGGGTCAAAACCTCGCGCATCATGGCGTAGTCGTCACCCGGCGTGAGATCCTCGGTCCTGATGTTGAATTTGCGATACTGGGCCTTCTCGAAGCCGTCGGGGCCGGCGACGATGAAGGCGCCCAGCGCATGGGCACCCTGGATGTGGGAATTGTCATAGACCTCGATGCGGCGGGGCGGCTGCTCCAGTCCGAACAGGTCGGCCACGCCTTCCAGCAGTTCGGCCTGGGCGCTGTTCTCGGCCAGGCGGCGGCCGAGTTGCTCGCGCGCATTGGCCAGAGCGCGGGCCATGATCTCGCGCTTCTCGCCGCGCCGCGGCGTGGCGACCTCGACCTTGTGCCCGGCCCGCAGCGCCAGCGCCTCGGCCAGCAGGCCGGCGCCGGGCAGTTCCTCGGAGGTCAGGATCAGGCGCGGCGCGGTACGCTCGTCATAGAACTGGCCGACAAAGCTTTCCAAGACCTCCGCCAGCGGCAGGTCCGGGTCATGGCGCGGGAAATAGGGCCGGTTGCCCCAGTTCTGCCCGGCGCGGAAGAAGAAGACCTGAATACAGGTGTGACCTGCCTCCGCATAAGCAGCGAACAGGTCGGCCTCGTCAAAGGTGGATGGATTGATGCCCTGGCTGGCCTGGATATGGCTCATCGCGCGCAGCCGGTCGCGCAGCCGCGCCGCGGCCTCGAAGTCCAGCGTTTCGGCGGCGGCGTTCATTTCGCCCGTAAGCTGGTCCTGCACGGCGCGGCTTTTGCCTTTCAGGAAGCTCTCGGCTTCCTCGACCAGCCCGCGATAGCCGGCCTCATCGATGCGGCCCACGCAGGGCGCGCTGCAACGCTTGATCTGAAACAGCAGGCAGGGCCGCGAGCGGCTGTTGAACACCGAATCCGAACAGGAGCGCAGCAGAAAGGCCCGCTGCAGGGTATTGAGGGTGCGCGTCACCGCGCCGGCAGAGGCGAAGGGGCCGAAATAGACGCCCTTGGTGGTGCGCGCGCCGCGATGCTTCAGGAGCTGCGGAAAGGCGTGATCCCGGCGCAGCAGGATGGACGGAAAGCTCTTGTCGTCACGGTAGCTGACATTGTAGCGGGGCTTCAGCCGCTTGATGAGATTGCTCTCCAGCAGCAGTGCCTCGGTTTCCGACTCGGTGGTGACGAACACCATCTCGGCGGTGTCCGCCACCATCCGGGTCAACCGGTCGGAGTGGACCCTCCCGGTGGCATAAGCGGCGACGCGCTTCTTCAGGCTCTTGGCCTTGCCGACATACAGCACCTCGCCCGCCGCGTTCAGCATGCGGTAGACGCCGGGCGCGTCGGGCAGGGTCTTGAGATAGGCGGCGATCCGCTCGGCACCCTTCAAGGGTGTAGTGGATTGGCCGCTCATGCCGATTTGCCCCGGATCGGCGCGGGCAAGGCTTGCGCAATATAATTGTGCGGCGAAAAAAACCGCCCCCCCTCCCCTTTATCGGACGGCTGGCCGGACGGCCGGGCGAGGCCGAAAGCCGCGCCATCGCGGGATTTTCCCGTCCTGCCATCCCGCAAACCGTAAAACACTATCCAACACCTGCCTGCCGATGGGCGGTCCTTCGCCCGTTTCGAGGCGGGTATTTTACCGCATCCGTCAAGCGCGTGGATAAGTTGGAACTTTGATGCGGCCTTATTGCCGGGCGGACGGGCGAAGGGGCATGCGCGCCCGGTGCGGTCACCCCGAACGGGCCGAAACGGGCGTGCCCGGACAAGGGGCGCCGCCGTTTTGATGGCTGCGCGAAAAGCGGGGTGGCCCGCATGCCGAAAAATCAGCGAACGCGCTCGATTTCGACGCCGACGGCTTCCGCCCCTGTCAGGGCATGGAGCTTTTCCACCCGCACCCTTACGCTGCGCACACGGCAATCCTCGAAACAGGCCGCGGCGATACGCTCGGCCAGGGTCTCGGCCAGCCTCACATGCCCTTCGGCGATGATGGCGCGGATGCGCTTCTCGACCGCGTGATAGTCGACCACATTCTCCAGCATGTCGCCGGTATCGGGATTGTCGTCGGTGGCCAGGTCGACATTGATCCGCACCGGCTGGGTGCGTCCCTGCTCGGTGCGATAGACGCCGATATGGGCGAGAAGCTCAAGGTTGCGGATGAAGACATGGCGAATGCCGCGCGCCGCGCTGGCGATCCCGGGCGAATCCGGCTTGCTCATGCGGGCCGGCTCATTCGCGGACCTGCACGTCCGGGGTCTGCCAGATCAGGTGCTGGCCGCCATCCACCGCCAGCATCTGGCCGGTGACGGCCTCGGCCGACAGAAGGTACCGGATGGCGTTGCAGATGTCGGCGGGCGCGGCGCCATGGCCCAGCACGGTGGCATTCTGCTGGCGGGCGAAATCGGCTTCGGACTGACGCGCATTGCGGATGGTGGGGCCGGGTCCCACGGCGTTGACCCGGATCCTGGGCGCCATGCCCTGCGCCAGCGTGGTGGTCAGCCAGTAAAGCCCGGCCTTCGACAGGCTGTAGGACAGGAACTGCGGCGTGGGCTTGAGCACCCGCTGGTCGATCACGTTGATCACATTGCCGCAGGCGCCATCCGGCAACTGGCGCGCGAAATTCTGCGCCAGAACAAAGGGCGCCCGCAGGTTGATCCCGATATGATCGTCCCAGCTCTTGCGGGTGACGCTGTCCCAACTGTCATTCTCGAAGATCGAGGCGGAGTTGATCAGCGCGGTCAGCGGGCCAAGCTCCGCGACAGCCCGGTCGATCAAAGCCTGGGTTTCGGCTTCCTGCGACAGGTCACAGCGCAACATCGCCGCCTCGGCGCCGAAGGCGCGAACCGCCTGAGCGGTGGCATCGGCATCCGTCTCCGAGCCATTGTAATGGACGGCGACATTCCAGCCGTCTGCCGCCAGGTCCAGTGCGATGGCGCGGCCGAGCCGCCGGCCGGCGCCGCTGACAAGCACGTTTTTCATCATGTCAGTGATAGCCAGTGTCGGCCCGTACCTTGCCCCGGAACACCCAGTAAGACCAGCCTGTGTAAACCAGGATGATCGGGAGCAGGAACAGGGTGCCCACCCCAAGGAATATCTGGGTGTCGGGCGAGGAGGCGGCCTGCCACAGCGAATAGTGATGGGGCACGATCATGGGGAACAGGCTGATCGCGATGCCGAGATACGACAGACAGAAGAGCAGCACGGCATAGACGAAGGGGCTCAGTTCGGTGCGCGGATCGGCGATGGCGCGCCATTCCAGGATCGCGAACAGCGCGGTCAGCAGCGGCACCGGCACCAGGTAGCCGAGATTGGGCCAGGAAAACCAACGATGCGCGATGTCGGCATCCATCAAGGGCGTCCACACCGAGACGAGGCCGACCGCCGCCAATGTCGCCAGGAACGCCAGGCGGGCCTGTCGCCGTGCCCAGTCCTGCAGGTCTGCCTGGGTCTTAAGGATCAGCCAGCCCGCCCCCAAAAGCGTGTAGCCGGCGATCAGGGCAAGCCCGCAGAAGAGCGAAAAGGGTGTGATGCAATCGAAGCTGCCGCCGGTGAAATGGCGTCCTTCCACCTGGAAGCCCTGAATGAAAGCGCCCAGGACCACGCCCTGGGCCAGGGTGGCGATCACCGAGCCATAGCCGAAGGCATGGTCCCAGAAGGTGCGATGTTCAGCATCGCGAAAGCGGAATTCAAACGCCACGCCGCGGAAGATAAGCGCCAGCAGCATGACCAGGATCGGGAAATAAACCGCCGGCAGGATGATCGCGAAAGCCAGCGGAAACGCCGCCAGAAGGCCGAGGCCGCCCAGCACCAGCCAGGTCTCGTTGCCGTCCCAGATCGGCGCGATGGAATTCATCAGCAGCGTGCGCGTCTGGTTGGTCGTGGCAAAATTGTAGAGAATGCCCACACCCAGGTCGAAGCCGTCCAGCAGCACATAGAAGAAGACCGCCAGCCCCAGGATCAGCGTCCAGATCGGCACGAAATCGAGGATCATGGCGTGTCCCCCGGCACGGATTTCACCGGAGAAGCGGGACGCCCACCCTCCACCGGCGCGTCGGCTTCGGGCGAAACCCCACCCCTCACGATCCTTGTCACGAACCACAGGCCGGTGGGGAACATGATCAGATAGACCACCAGATAGCCGAACAGCGACAGCAGAACGTCGAAGCCGGTAAGCGACGGCGTGACGGAGTCGGCGGTGCGCATCACGTTATAGACGGTCCAGGGCTGGCGGCCCACCTCGGTGGTGGTCCAGCCTGCCACGACCGCGATCAGTCCCAGGGGCATGGCGGCGATCATCGCGCGCTGGAACCAGGCGGTATCATAGAGCCGGCGGCGCAGGCGCAGCCACAAGCTGGCGGCCACCAGCGCCAGCATCAGCAATCCGATGCCGACCATGATGCGGAAGGCGAAAAAGGTAATGGCAACGGGCGCGCGATCCTGTTTCGGGAAGTCCTTGAGCCCCGGCACCACGCCATTGACGTCATGGGTAAGGATCAGGCTGCCCAGCAGCGGCACCTCGACCGCATAGTGGTTGGTTTCCGCCTGTTGATCGGGGATGGCGAACAAGGTCAGGGGAACGCGCGCCTCGCGGGTCCAGTTGGCCTCGATGGCCGCCAGCTTGGCGGGCTGATAGTGCAGGGTATTGAGGCCGTGCAGGTCGCCCAGGACAACCTGCAGCGGCACCAGCACGGTCAAAAGCCACAGCGTCATGGAAAGCATGATCCGGGCTTCGTCCTGCGACTTGCGGCGGAAGAGCAGATAGGCCGCCACACCCGCCACCACAAAGCCGGTCGTGACATAGAAGGCGACGACGGTGTGCATGAAGCGGTAAGGGAAGGAAGCGCTGAAGATGATCTCCATCCAGCTCGTGGGATAGAAGATGCCGTCCACCAGCCTGTAGCCGCCCGGCGTCTGCATCCAGCTGTTCGTCGCCAGAATCCAGAAGGTCGAGAACAGCGTCCCCGCCGCCACCAGCAGAGCGGAGGCCAGATGCGCCCAGCGCGGCACCAGGTGCCGCCCGAACAGCAGGACGCCCAGGAAACCGGCTTCGAGCGTGAAGGCCATCAGGCCTTCATAGGCCAGCAGCGGCGAGATGATATTCGCCGTCGCGTCCGAAAAGCGGCTCCAGTTGGTACCGAACTGGAACGGCATCACCACCCCGGAGACCACGCCCATGCCGAACGCGACGGCGAAGATCCGGGTCCAGAAGCCTGAGATGCGGAAATAGATGTCCTTGCCGGTGGCGAACCAGATGCATTCCAGCAGGGCGATGTAGGAGGCAAGCCCCACGGTCACGGCCGGCAACAGGATGTGCCAGGCAATAACCCAGGCAAACTGCAAGCGCGACAGAATCAGTGGGTCCAGCGCCATGGCCGGACTGTAGCGCAATCAGGTAAGGAAGCCTACCTGGCGCTTTACCGCATCCATCACCGGCGTGGCGATGGCGCGGGCCCTGGCCGCGCCGTCGCGCAGGATGCGATCGATCTGCGCCGGGTCGGCCATCAGGCGGCGCATCCGGGTGTTGATCGGCTCCAGCCGGGCGACCATCAGGTCCGCCAGGGCAGGCTTGAAGACGGAGAATTGCCGGCCGGCGAATTGCGCGATCGAGGCATCCAGCGATTGGTCCGACAGCGCGGCATGGATGGACAGGAGGTTCTCCGCCTCCGGGCGGTCTTTCAGCTCGTCCTTGCTGGCGGGCAGGGGCAGGGGGTCGGTTTTGGCGCGCCTGATCTTGTTCGCGATGGTGTCGGCATCGTCCGTCAGATTGATGCGGCTCATGTCGCTTTCGTCGGACTTGGACATTTTCCTGGTGCCGTCCCGCAAGGACATCACGCGCGTCGCCGGTCCCATGATCACCGGCTCGGGCTGGGGGAAGAAGTCCGGCGCGCCATAGTCGTTGTTGAACTTCTGGGCGATGTCGCGCGCCAACTCAAGATGCTGCTTCTGGTCCTCGCCCACCGGCACATGCGTGGCCCTGTAGACCAGGATGTCGGCGGCCATCAGCACCGGATAGGTATAGAGGCCGACGCTGGCGCGCTCCTTGTGCTTGCCCGACTTTTCCTTGAACTGGGTCATGCGGTCCATCCAGCCCAGCCGCGCCACGCAGTTCAGGACCCAGGCGAGTTCGGCATGTTCGGGCACCTGGCCCTGGTTGAAGATGGGCGTGCGCTTTGGGTCCACCCCGGCGGCAATATAGGCGGCCGTCACCTCGCGGGCGGCCTGGGCGAGCTCCTGCGGCTTGCCATAGCCGGCATCGGCGGTGATGGCGTGCATGTCCACCACGCAGAACAGGCAGGGCATCTGTTCCTGCATCTTCACCCAATTCTTCAGGGCGCCCAGATAATTGCCCAGGTGCAGGGTGTTGGTGGGCTGCATGCCCGAGAGAACGAGGGGTGGATGTGTGTGCGGCATCGCGGAGATTCTTGTGGACGAGGCCGGTGTTATGCGGCGAAGGCGTCGCGCGTGCAAGCCGCCAATCTCACGGGGCGGCCATCGCAGCCTTTTCGCCCAGGGCACGCATCAGGCGCGCTTCAATGGCCTGAAGACGGCTCGGCTGGTGAATCTTGTGGCCGAAACCGTCGCGGACATAGAAGACGTCGATGGCCCTTTCGCCATAGGTCGTCACCATCGCGGTGGAAATGGAAAGGCCCGATTCAAACAGGGCGTGCGTCATGTCGTAGAGAAGGCCGGGCCGGTCCAGGCATTCCACCTCGATCACCGTGGCGATGCGTGAGGCTTCATTGTCGAAATGCACCTTGGGGGTGATGCGGAAGGCGCTGCGGACGCGCTGGGCGCGGCGGGCCAGCTGCTGGCGCGGCCAGACTTCACCGCGCAATGTCTGTTCGATGGTCCTGCGCAGCCGGGCGATGCGCTCGCCGTCGCCGAAGGCCTGGCCGCCTTCGTCCTGCACCGAGAATACGTCGACCGCAAAGCCGTCGGTCGTGGTGAAGGCCTTTGCATCGACGATGGAGCCGCCGGATATGGCGATGGCGCCGGCCATCTGGGAAAAAAGGCCGGCATTGTCGGGCGCATAGATCGTGATGTCGGTGACGGCGCGGAAAACATTGGAATCGGCGGACAGCGCCAGAAGCTGGCCGTTGGCGTCCGCGCCGGCCATCAGCCGTGCGTGACGCTCCAGTTCGTCCGGCTCGAACGCCAGCCAGTAATTGTCGTAATGGCGCGTCAGTGCTTTTTCACGTTGCGCGGGGGTGAAATCCGCCAGCCGCGGCGCCAGCGCTTCCCTGGCGGTGGCGACCCGCACGCTGCGCGCGGGCGCCTGGTCGCCGCCGGTCATCATCGCTTCGGCCGCATGGTAAAGCTCGCGCAGGAGCTGGCCTTTCCAGCCGTTCCAGACGCCTGGACCCACCGCGCGAATGTCTGCGACGGTCAGGACCAGAAGAAGCCGCAGCAACTCGGGCGACTGCACCAGTTCGACAAAGTCGCGTACCGTCTTGGGATCGGACACGTCGCGGCGCTGGGCGGTGTCGCTCATCACCAGGTGATATTTGACCAGCCAGGCGACGGCGACGGTATCCGCTGCCGACAGGCCCAGCCGCGGGCACAGGCTGCGGGCGATTTCCGCCCCGACATCGCTGTGGTCGCCGGGCAGGCCCTTGGCCACGTCGTGCAGCAGGATCGCGCAGTAAAGGACATTGCGATTCTGGATGCGCTTGGCCACTTCGGTGGTAAGAGGATTGTCTTCGCTGTTCTCGCCGCGTTCGATGGACGCGACATTGCCTATCGCCCGGATCAGATGCTCGTCCACCGTGTAGTGATGGTACATGTTGAACTGCATCAGGCCCACGGCATGGCCGAATTCGGGAATGAAGCGGCCGAGAACGCCCGCCTCGTTCATCAGGCGCAGGGCGCGTTCGGGATCGTGCCGGGAAGTCAGCGTCTCCAGGAAGGCATGGTTGGCCTCGGGGTCCTGGCGCACCGGATCGGTGATCAGTTCCAGTGAGCGGGTAATGGTGCGCAGCGCGTCAGGGTGAATCTCGACGCCTTTGCTGTCGGCGATGCTGAAAATCCTGATGATGTTGACCGGATCCTGCCGGAAGATGCCGGCCCGCGCCATCAACCGGCCGTTTTCGACGTAAAAATCGTCGTCCGGGCTGCGGGCCTTCAGAAAGCCCGGCAGGATATGGCGCAGCGAGCGGCGGTGCTTCTTATGCTGTTCCTCCAGGGCGGCGCAGAAGATGCGGGTCAAGCCGCCCACATCCTTGGCAACCAGGAAGTAGGCCTTCATGAATTGTTCCACCGCCCTGCGCGGTTTGTCGTTGTCGACATAGCCGAGCTCGGCGGCGAGCGCGGGCTGCACATCGAAGGACAAGCGTTCCTCTGCTCTATCCAGCAGATAGTGCAGGTGCACGCGCACGTTCCATAGAAAAGCTTCCGCCTTCTGAAAGATCTCGTATTCGTCGCGCGTGAAGACGCCATGTTGCACAAGGTCGGCAGCGTCCTCGACGTGGTAGAGATATTTGCCGATCCAGTAGAGGGTTTGCAGGTCGCGCAGGCCGCCCTTGCCTTCCTTGATGTTGGGCTCCACCAGGTAGCGGCTTTCGCCCTGGCGGGCATGGCGCTGGTCGCGTTCCGCCAGTTTGGCCTCGACGAAGTCGCGGCCGTTGCCGGTGGCGATGTCGTTCCAGAACCTCTTGCGCAGATCCTCGGCGAGACCTTTGTCGCCCCACACATAACGGGCTTCCAGGATGGCGGTGCGGATGGTGACGTCCTGTTTGGCCAGCCGCACACATTCGGCCAGGCTTCGGGTGGCATGGCCCACCTTCAGGCCCAGGTCCCACAGCATATAGAGGATGAATTCGATGACGCTTTCGCCCCAGGCGGTCTGCTTGAAGGGGCGCACGAACAAAAGGTCGATATCCGAACCCGGCGCCAGTTCGCCCCGGCCGTAGCCGCCGGTGGCGACAATGGTGATGCGCTCGGCCGTCGAAGGGTTCTGGGCGTAATAGACATGCTTGACCGCGAAGTCATAGATCACCTGGATCAGCACGTCCTGCATGTCCGAGAGGGCGCGGGCCGCGTGGAGCCCTTGAAGACCTTCTTGCGCGACGGAAAGGCGGACCTTTGCACGACCGTCCTGAAAGGCCTTCTTTATCAGCTTCAGACCGGCCTGCCGCAGGGTGGTGACGTCGGGTGTGGCCTTTGCGAGCGCCGTCAGGGCACGACGCAGACGGATTCCGTCCACCAGGTTTCGGCCGTCCAGTTGTTTATCGCTTCGCACAGTCGGGTCCCGGGGTTCGGGACAATATAGCCGATCGGGCGATAGCGGGAACCGGGGCCGGGGATGCGGGTTCTGGCAAATGGGGATTCAGGAGGTTGCCATGCGTCCTGTTCCGCTTGCCGTTGCCGCCATCTTCGGTCTCTCGCTTCCGGCCGCTGCCGCTCAGGACACGCCGATGATGAGCAATGGGGTCGAGTCCGTATGCACCGGGGTGGGTTCTACCAAGGACGACCCCAAATGGAACGCCTATCCTGTAAAGGTCGTGTTTTCCAATGGCGCCCAGGAATTCGTTGCCGGCGAGCATGTGATCCTCAAGCGCGGAGACCAGACCCTGGTCGAGACGGACTGTGACGCGCCCTGGATGCTGTTCCGGGCACCGGCGGGCCAATATACCCTGACGGCATCCCTGCCCGGTCGCGCCGACAGCCGGCATACCGCCAGCTTCACCACCGATGGGTCGGATGCAAGCCAGAAGCGGCTGGATATTTCCTTTGCGGCCGCGCAGAAGGACCAGTCCCTGCCCGCCGAATAACGACGGACAAGGGCAAAAGAAAAGAGCCGGCGGACATCCGCCGGCTCCTCCCGTCAGTCACATCAAAACCGCCTCAGACGGCCTTGAGGTTCGCAGCCTTGGCGCCGCGCGCATCCGGCACGATGTCGAAGGAGACCTTCTGGCCCTCCGCCAGCGAGCGCAGGCCCGCCGCTTCCACGGCGGTGGCGTGGACGAACACGTCCTTGCCGCCACCTTCGGGCGCGATGAAGCCATAGCCCTTGGTGGTGTTGAAGAATTTGACGGTACCGATAGTCATGCAAAAAGTTCCTGCGTTGGTGTCCGCCGGCGAATGCCGATGGAACGGGCTTACGGTGTCGCAGGGAAGGAGAGTCGTCCAGGCGCGCACTCAATAGGCGGCAGGATATCGTCAGGTGCGCTTCTTCTGTGACGGGGCGTAACTCCACGTGGCCGCGACAATACGCGCAGGCGCGTCCGAGCGCAATGGCGGGAAAGGCCAGGCGATCTCGCAAACGCAAAGCGGAACGGGGACATCGGGGCGGTATACAGGCAAGCTTATGCAGGCCCGGCCTGCCAAAGTGCGTGTTCCATGCCGGGGTGGGCCGGGTATGGTGGGCGTCCAGCAAGGGAGAGGGCCATGACCGTCACAATCTACCACAATCCCAACTGCAGCACCTCGCGCAATGTGCTGGCGCTGTTGCGCGAGCGGGGGATCGAGCCGGTGGTGCTGCAATACCTGAAGACGCCGCTGGACCGCACCGCGCTGAAGGCGCTGGTGGCGAGCATGGGCGTGCCGGCCCGCGAGATGGTGCGCTGGAAGGAGAAGGAGGCGGTCAGCGCCGCCGGGATCGCGCCCGACATGGCCGAAGGCGCGCTGCTGGAGGCGATGGCGCGTTTTCCGGTGCTGATGAACCGGCCGATCGTGGTGACGCACAAGGGCGCGCGGCTGTGCCGGCCGCCGGAGACGGTCGGCGAGATTCTCTGATGGCGGGCATGACGCGATCTTAACCCCGGCGAAGGGCGCGGGAAACGAAGGAAGCCCATTATCGTTCCCCTTCCGGCTACCTCGAGAAGGGAGATTTCGATGCGATCGATAATGGCTATCGGTATTCTGGCGCTAGCCGTGGCCCCCGCGGCGGCGGCGGAAATGGCGCGGCCCGCCACCGTCAATGATTATACCCCGGCGCAGAAGGACAAGGCATTTTCCGCGGCGCGGGCCCAGGGCTATTCCGGCATGGCCGTGACCATGGCCCAGGCCGGCGATCTGTTCCTGAAGGCGGACAAGGGCGGCCAGCAATATCTGCTGACGGTGACGCCGGACGGGAAGGTCTATGCCTCGACACCCGTGGCGGCGCAGGCGCCGGGCTGAGGCTTTTCGGCTCGAACGGTCAGCCGGTCACGATGCGCCGCATGGGGCGCTTTTTCCTGGCGGGCGCCGGGGCGGCGCCGTTCTTTTCCGCCTCGCGGGCTTCCTCGGCCTCCTTGGCCAGCCGCAGGGCGCGCAGGCGCGCGGTCTTGGCGTCGTTGGCGGCGCTTTCGGCGGCCAGCTCGCGCTTGACCATCTGGGTGCGGGTTTCCCAGACCTGTTCGGCGGCGGTGCGCCCGGGTGGGCTTTTGCTGGGCATGGACATCTCCTGAAAAAGGAAACGGGCGGCCGTCAGGGACGGCCGCCCGCCATATGGGGTGGCCGTCAGGCGGCCGACAGGTTCGCGGCCTTGGCGCCGCGCGCATCGGGAACGATGTCGAAATTGACCTTCTGGCCCTCATTGAGGGTGCGAAGGCCGGCGGCTTCGACGGCGCTGACATGGACGAATACGTCCTTGCCGCCGCCGTCCGGCGCGATGAAGCCGAAGCCCTTTGTGGCGTTGAAGAACTTCACGGTACCGACAGCCATGGATTTTCCTTTCAGTCATCGGATTTGGCGGCCCCGCAACATGCGGAGACGGGAGGGTGGTGCGAGATCGAAGCCTGAAGGAAGAATTTCGGTTCGGTCCGGCGCGCGAGGCGGTCAGACAGGCAACGCCCACCTGACGAAAGACACAAACCACGCCCGTTCAATATAGGCGCGGCGGGGCCGGATTACAATGCGGCGAACCCCGGCCGGCCCGGCCGCGGGAGGGGCCAATCCACATCGGCCTGTGCCACGGCGCGGCGGGCGATTTGCAGGATTTGCGCGCCCGAAAAGGGACGGTTTTTCCGACCCCTCCCCCTTTGTCCAGCGGCGCCTGTCCAGCGGCCGGGGCGGCGGCGGAAGGGGTGAACGCCCTCAGCGGACATCCGTCACCGCGATCTCGCCCAGCGGCGCGGCCGCCTCGATGACGTCACCGGCGCGCGCGCCCAGGATGGCGGCGGCCAGCGGGCTGCGGAAGCTGATCAGGCCGTTGGCCGGATCGGCCTGATCGACGCCGACGATGCGGAAGGTCTGGACGCGGCCGTTGCGGGTGATGGTGACGGTGGCGCCGAACGCCACGCTGCCGTCGCGCGGGGGCTGGACAAGTTCGGCGCTGGCCTGGCGCAGCGTCCAATAGCGCAGGTCGCGCGCCAGCGTCTCGCGCAAGAGGATGTTGGTCTCGCCCGCCATCGCCGCTTCGATGCGGGCGATGTGGGCGGCGATGGCGGCCAGCCCCTCGGCCGTCACCGGGTTGGGGCCGTCATCGACCATTCTTTCCGGCGGCGCGGCGCTTTCGGCGGTTTCCTTGACGAAGGCTCTGCTCATGGCCGCAGTCTAGGCCCGGCGGGTGGGCGGCGACAGGGTGGATATGGGGCAGCCCCCTCTCCCCTGGGTCCGAGGCGCGGCCAGCGCCGGCGACGGGGCGATCAGGCCGCGCGGCGCAGCGTGATCGTCAGTTCCTGGCCCAGCGCAGCGGCGGCGGCTCCCATGGTCTGCAGGGTGACGGAGGTGTTCTGGTCATCCAGCAGCCGGTCCAGCGCCGCACGGCTGGTCTTCATGCGTTTGGCCAGTGCGGACTTGGTGACGCGCTGCTTTTTCATCAGTTCGGCAATCTGCCAGGCGAGCACGCGCTTGGCGGCGGCAAGCGACGCGGCTTCCAGCAGGCCTTGATCGGCCAGATAATCCTCGAATTTGGCGCCGCGCCGGGGATTGGCTTTTGCCGCTTTCATGTCTGCCTCCGATACTCATTCAGGCGCTTGCGCGCGATGTCCAGGTCCGCCGCCGGTGTCTTCTGTGACTTCTTGATGAAGCCGTGCAGGAGGATCATGTCACCGCCCTCGATAGCGAACAGGACGCGGGCGATGCGATTGTCCAGCGTGCTGCGCACTTCATAAAGCCCTTTGCCGAGCGGGCGGCACACCGGCATGCCGCCGTAATCTTCTTGGCGGCAGCCATGGCTCTATGTACCATAATTGGTACGAATGTCAACGTGGATGCGCCACCAGGTGGCCGCTGGGCCGGGAAAGCTACCGCTGGCGCTTCGAGAGCGGACGGAGATTTAGGGGATCGGCGGCGCTGCTGTTTTTTTGTGCTCCGGCGCAGCGAAAGCTAAATCGACTCTGACCCCGATTCTTCTGTTCTCTGTTCTATATCTGAATTTGACAGATTCTGGCGTAACTTGGGGTCCGAAACTAGTTTGAACGGCAATGAAACAGCAGCCTTACGACGCCCGTAGCGTCGCCAATCTTGTGTTAGATCAAGCAGATAAGCGCAATATGGGGATAACCAATATGGCGCTGAACAAGATTGTCTATTTTGCACACGCTTGGTTCTTGGTTGGGTTCGGTCGTCCCTTAATCGGCCAAAAATTTGAAGCTTGGCAGCACGGCCCGCTGGTTCAAGATATCTACCATTCATTCAAAACATTCGGCGACAAACCAATTTCTAGCCGCGCCAAAAGACTAGATAGAACAACGGCGCAGTATGTTCTTTGCGAACAGTTTTTTTTGCAGAATGAGCTTGCTCTATTACTTCCCGTCATCAATCATTACAGCCCGATTCCGGCATCTAAGCTTAGAAACATGGCCCATATAGCCGGGGGGCCGTGGGACCGTGTTTGGAATCATGAGGGGCCATCAAATCCTGGAATGGTTATTCCGGACAGTGACATTGTGGATTTTTACGCCGACAGATTACCTGCAATTGGAGCGGTAAATGCGTATTCCGAAAGTCCCCAGCCTCCTTCACTTCGCCCGCTTCGCGAGTAAAGAAGTTAAGGTGGCAGATCGCCGTCTCCGTGAGATGGCTGAGCGTCCCCCTCACATCAATTATGTGCCTGCTAAGCGTGGCGCGAGAGATCATTTGATCCTCGGAGTCAATCCTGAAGCCATTCTTGCCTCGGTGGAGCGGATCAAAGCCGATCAGCAGCGGATGGCGAATAAGGCGGCCCTTGAAGCTTTTTTCGAGTTTTCGCCTCAAATTGCGGATCGGCGCTTCGCGGACGTTGATCCGCGCTATTTTCCGATCGGCCGGAAACTGCATGTGCCGGTCAACCCCTTTCTCTACTCGACTGGGGGCGGGGTCGAGAGCCTGTTGTGGCCTTCCTTCTGGAGCAATCTGAGTCTCAAAGAGGACCAGCTAGCGGTTTATGGCACCGTTCTCGATATGGTGTTTCTGTCGTCTTACGACTATGCGAGCTGCGAACTCGAGCTAGCCGACCTCGGCAAAATTCCGGGCGAGAAAATTCGAAGCGTTCGGCTGTTCAAGCGAAGTGATATCCCGACGCTTACTACCGCTGAGCTCAAGCAATACACCGATCCCTTCGCAGAGGCTTTCATCAAGCTTGTCGAAGATATCCGGGGATCTGGTGCCGGGAAGCGGACGCCGGAACGAGCAGAGGCGCCTGCCGATTGGTATCTGGATCAGCAACCGCCGCGTCCTTAATTCTCTGCAGGGTCACTCGGTCGGTAGGAACTTTTTTTTGCCCATTTTCATGGCGCGAGTGCCTTCACCGTGAACTATGAATGGCGTCCAGTTGTGGTCAGCCTTCACGATCTTAAATTTTGCTAAAATATCTTTTTCTCGTGCGAATGCCTCAGTCGTGAAGAAGACTGCATAGAAGCGGCTCCAATCCAAAGAGCCGGAATAAACTCTCATGTCGGCATAGATGTCTTCTATGGCAGTTTTTAACTCACTCTCATCAACGCAGTATTTGAATTCAATTGCAGCTTTTAACGACTTAATCCGAAGCCACTCTGCGTCGCTCAGCCGGTAGGCCTGTTTTGCCATTCCAAGCCTCCAAATCACCTTGGAGACTTTGAATCACAAACTACCGTCGACCGGAATTTCTAATTGAGTATAGACCCTAGTATGCCTAGCCATGCCCGGTTTGGCATTTCTGTTGGGTCGAACATTATCTAGCCCTGGACCCAAACGTCTTGGGCCGGCCGGGGCGGGTGAGGCGTTTGCCTTTGGGGCCCTTGGACGGAATCGGCTTTGAGGGGCCGTCGTCCGTCGAATAGGTGATCTCCGCGTCCAGTGTCGCGCGCTGCACATCGGACTGGCGGGCGAAGGGATCGTCGGCGATGGCCAGGGCGGTGGCCTGGAGGCGTTTGAGTTCGTCGCGGAGGCGCGCGGCCTCCTCGAACTCCAGGTCGGCGGCGGCGGCGCGCATGCGCTTCTCAATGTCGGCGATCACATTCTTGATGTTGTGGCCGACGAATTCGCGTCCGCCTTCACCCATATATTTGGCGCCGGCCTGCAAGAGTCCCGCGTCCACCGTGACGTGATCCTTCTCATACATGCTGCCCATGATGTCGGCGATGTTGCGCTTGACCGACGCCGGGGTGATGCCGTGTGCCTCGTTATAGGCCTGCTGCTTGGTGCGGCGGCGGTTCGTCTCGGCCATCGCCCGCTCCATCGAGCCGGTGACGTGGTCGGCATAGAGGATCACCTTGCCGTCCACGTTGCGGGCGGCGCGGCCGATGGTCTGGATCAAACTGGTTTCGCTGCGCAGGAAGCCTTCCTTGTCGGCGTCCAGGATGGCGACCAGGCCGCATTCGGGAATGTCCAGCCCCTCGCGCAACAGGTTGATGCCGATCAGCACGTCGAAGGCGCCCAGGCGCAGGTCGCGGATGATCTCGATCCGCTCCAGCGTCTCGACATCGGAGTGCATGTAGCGCACGCGGATGCCCTGGTCGTGCATGTATTCGGTCAGGTCCTCGGCCATCTTCTTGGTCAGGGTGGTGACCAGGGCGCGATAGCCGCGTTTGGCGATGTCGTGACATTCGGCGATCAGGTCGTCGACCTGGCTTTCCACCGGGCGGATTTCGACCGGCGGGTCGATCAGGCCGGTGGGGCGGATCACCTGTTCGGTGAAGACGCCGCCGGTGCGCTCCATCTCCCAGTTGCCGGGGGTGGCGCTGACATAGACCGACTGGGGCCGCATCAGGTCCCATTCCTCGAACTTCAGCGGGCGGTTGTCGATGCAACTGGGCAGGCGGAAGCCATATTCGGCCAGCGTCGCCTTGCGGCGATAGTCGCCGCGATACATGGCGCCGATCTGGGGCACGGTGACATGGCTTTCGTCGGCAAAGACCAGGGCGTTGTCGGGCAGGTATTCGAACAGGGTGGGCGGCGGCTCGCCCGGCTTGCGGCCGGTCAGCCAGCGCGAATAGTTCTCGATGCCGGCGCAACTGCCGGTCGCCTCGATCATCTCCAGATCGAAATTGGTGCGCTGTTCCAGGCGCTGGGCCTCCAGCAGCTTGCCTTCGGCGCGGAAGCGGGCCAGCGTCTGGACCAGCTCGGCCTTGATGCCCTTCATCGCCTGCTGAAGGGTAGGGCGCGGGGTGACATAGTGGCTGTTGGCGTAGATCTTGATCGCGTCCAGCGCGCCGGCCTTGTGGCCGGTTAGGGGATCGAACTCGGTGATCTGGTCCACCGTGTCGCCGAACAGCTCGACCCGCCAGGCGCGGTCTTCATAGTGGGCGGGGAAGATGTCGATCACGTCGCCGCGCACGCGGAAGGCGCCGCGCACGAAATTGTCGTCGTTGCGGCGGTATTGCAGCGCGATCAGGTTGGCGATGGCGGCCTGGCGGTCGATGCGCTGGCCGCGCTGGATGCCGACCGCGGTGCCAGAATAGGTTTCGACCGAGCCAATGCCGTAGATGCAGGAGACCGAGGCGACGATGATGACGTCGTCGCGCTCCAGGATCGCGCGCGTCGCCGAATGGCGCATGCGGTCGATCTCTTCGTTGATGGAGCTGTCCTTCTCGATATAGGTGTCGGTGCGCGGGATATAGGCTTCCGGCTGGTAGTAATCGTAATAGCTGACGAAATACTCGACCGCGTTGTCGGGGAAGAAGGCCTTGAACTCGCTGTAGAGCTGCGCGGCCAGGGTCTTGTTGGGGGCCAGGATCAGGGCCGGGCGCTGGGTCGCCTCGATGATCTTGGCCATGGTGAAGGTCTTGCCGCTGCCGGTGACGCCCAGCAGCACCTGGTCGCGCTCCGCGGCCTTCACGCCCGCCACCAGCTCGGCGATGGCGGTGGGCTGGTCGCCGGCGGGGGTATATTCGCTGACCAGCTTGAAGCGGCGGCCGCCTTCGGATTTTTCCGGCCGCGCCGGGCGGTGGGGCACGAACTCGCCGATGGGGATGGTCTGGTAGGCGGGATCGATCGCCGGGGCGGGAGCGGCAAGCGGCGCGGCGGCCAGGGCGGCCTGGAAGCGGGCGTCGTTGTCGGCGGCTTTGCCCGATGCCTTGCCTTTCCGGGCCCGCGTCCGGGGAACCATGCCGTTGTTGTGGGCCATGGGGGCAATATAGTGCCCGTTCCGGGTTTGTGCAGGGCCTTCGCCCCGCTTTTGGCGTGATTTATACCTAGCAGGGTAGGGAACAGACGGGGCTCCCATGCATCAGCGCAACCTGATCGAAAAGGCGTTGGAAGAGGCGCTGTTCAAGTCGCGCTGGCTTTTGGCGCCCTTCTATCTGGGGCTGGTGCTGTCGCTGCTGGCGCTGCTGATGGCGTTCCTGGGCGAACTGGCGCATGTGGCGCCCGAAATCCTGCACCCGATGGCGATCGATCCCGAACAGGTGATCCTGGCGGCGCTGTCGCTGATCGACCTGTCGCTGGCGGGCAACCTGGTGGTGATCGTGATCTTCTCCGGCTACGAGAATTTCGTCTCCAAGATCAACACCGACAATGCCGAGGACCGGCCCGGCTGGATGGGCACGCTGGATTTCTCGGGTCTGAAGATGAAGCTGATCGGCTCGATCGTGGCGATCAGCGCCATCTCGCTGCTGCGCGCCTTCATGACCCTGACCGAACAGGATGTGCCGCTGGACGAGCCCCGGCTGCGCTGGATGATTATCCTGCACCTGACCTTCGTGGGGTCGGGGTTGCTGTTCGCCGCCATGGATTGGATCGGCAACAGGGCCGAGAGGCCGAAGGAGCATTAGACAAGTTGGATGGCCGGGCTGGCGATCAGAGCCGGCGATCAGGCCGAGATCTCGGGCCGGGTGAAAGTCCAGGTCGACAAGGCGCTGGCCGAGGCCGAAGTCCACCGCAATGTGGCGATGGCCCAGGCCGATGCGGAATTGGAAAAGGCCGTGGCGGATGCCTGGGCCCAGGTCGCGGCCGCGCTGGCACGCCAGAACCAGACCTTGCCGGAAGAAGAACAGGCGCCGAAAAAGGAGCAGGGGACGCGATAAAGCAAAACCCTCTCTCCCGTAAAGGGAAAGAGGGTTTGCGTCGGGAAGCGGCGGCTTATTTCAGCGCGTCGGCGGTCTTCTGGGCATCGGCCTGGGCGGTTGCCAGGTCGCTGGACGCGATGCCCGACTTGGCCGAAGCGACGGCGGTTTCCAGCTTGGCCTTTTCGGCGGCGCTGGTGGAATCGGGGATCGCACCCTTGCCGGCCTTGGCACAGGGATTGCCGGGGGCGGCATCGAAGCCCGAGCCCGAGGGGCCGACCAGGCAGTTCAGCGCATGCTGCAGGTGCATATGCACCTTGGCGACGTCGGTCTGCTTGGCGGCCAGCCCCGCATGGGTGGCGGCGATGGTGACTTCCTGGGCGGCGTCGGCCAGCGCGGGCAGCGCCAGCACGGGGGACAGGGCCAGCGCGGCGGCGCCGGCGACGAGCGTGAGTTTCTTCATGGGGTTTTCCTCTGTTGCAAATGAATGAGATTTTCGACGTATCGAAGGCAGCGCGAGAGACGGGAACCTTAGACCTGCCGCTGCCTGTTTGCCAGCGGCCCGGCGCCGATTCCTAGAAGACACTGGCCAGATTGGCCCGCAGGCGCCTGGCCTCCGGTCCGTTGGCCGGCAGGGCGTTCAGACTCTTGTCGGGGGAGATGACGGTGCCGTTGAAGGTCAGGCCGGCATAGGCGCCGCTGCCGGAGGTCCATACCACCATGTCGCCGCCATGGGCGGTCGTCGCCCCTTCGGCGCCCGAGGACAGGTTGACCACGGTGATGCCGGCGCCCGCGCCCAGCTTGAAGTTGCCGTGTTCGATACCCGACAGGGCGCGCCCGGAATTGATGATGAAGACCAGTTGCGCCTGCTCAAGGCTCGCCTGCAGGCCGAAGGAGGCCGAACCCATGGTGTAGAAACGGGGCGGGGACCAGGACTTGCCCTCGCGGCGCAGCAAGACGCCGTCGCCGCCCTCGGCGCCGAAGATGAAGCCGCCCTTGACCAGCTTGGGCACGATATATACGGCGCGGGCGTTGCGCAGCATGGTGCGGGCGGTGGCGAAGGCGGGGTCGTGCTTGAGATTGTCGACGGTGCGGTTGGCGTCGCGCAGCAGATCGGCCATCTCGTCGGCGCGGGCAGGCAATATGCTGAACCCGGCGACCATGGCGGCGGCCAGGACAGTCTGGGCGAGATATTTCAGCATGGCGAATTCCTTTGGGAACACCGCCCCGATAACGTCACAATCCTGGCAAAGTTCCATCGGCTGGCGACGGAGAGCATGGCGGAAGGCCCCGGCCTGACATTCGACCGCGATTTCACCGCGCCCTACGGCGTGCCGGTGGCGCTGTCGCCACGGGTGACGCGGGTGCTGGCGCCCAATCCCGGGCCCTTCACCTTTCGCGGCACCGGCGTCTATCTGGTGGGGACCCATGACAGCGTCGTGGTCATCGATCCGGGGCCGGACCTTGCCGGCCATGTGGCGGCGCTCAGGCACGCTATCGGCGGCAGGAAACTGAGCCACATCCTGATCACCCACACCCATCGCGATCATTCGCCGGCCGCCGCCGCCCTGAAGGCGTTCAGCGGGGCCAGGACCTTTGCGATGGCGGCCGCGCCGCCGCCGGCCACCCATACTGCGGGCGGCGCCGTCGCGGTGGACGAGGCCCATGACCGGGATTTCGTGGCCGATGAGATCGTGCGCGACGGGCAGGTCATCGCGGCGGACGGCTTCACCCTCACCTGCGTGGCCACGCCCGGCCATACCGCCGGGCATATGGCCTATGCGCTCGAAGAAGAAGGCGCGCTGTTCTGCGGCGATCATGTGATGGGCTGGTCGACCAGCGTGATCGCGCCGCCCGACGGCAGCATGGGCGCCTATATGGCCAGCCTGGAAAAGCTGATCGCGCGGAAGGATCGCATCCTCTATCCCACGCATGGCGCCTCGATCACGGCGCCCGGGGATTATCTGCGCGCGCTGCTGCTGCACCGGCGCGAACGCGAGGCGCAAGTGCTGGCGGCGTGGCGGCAAGGGGCGCGTGACGCCGATGCCATCGCCCGCGCGCTTTATCCCGCTATCGCGCCGGCGCTGGCGGCGGCGGCGGCGGTGCAGGTGCGCGCGCATCTGGCGCACCTGGCCGGACAGGGACTGCTTTAGGGAATGGTGACCAGGAATTTCCGCACCAGGCGAAGAGCGTAGCCGTGATCGCTGGGATCGCTGCGGCTGGCGGCGCGTACCGCCACGCGCGCGCCCGCGCCGGCGGGCCGCACCTGAAGCGCTATGTCGAAGATGCGCCCGAACCAGGGCGAGCGGGTGGTGGCCTCGATGCGGCCGTCCTTTTCGCTGTAGGCGACGATGCGCCAGCCCAGCCGCTTGGCGGTCTCGAAGCTGCGCCAGAACAAGGTCTTCACCGGCGAGTCGCTGCGCGGGAAGAAGCGCGGCCAGGGGCGGGTGATCTCGCCGTTCTTGAAGTCGTGCAGGACGTAGGCGATCGTGCGCTGTTCGCCGTGCCAGGCGATGGTCTTCTGACCGTCGAAGGCCAGGGGATTCATCTGGGGGCCCCGCAGCCTGGCCAGGGCGACGAAGCGCGGCGGGTCGTCGGTGTCGGTGGAGACATCGTTGATGGGCGGCATCGTCAGGCCGTACCAGGCGCTGGAGAGGGGGAAATACAGAAACAGCAGCGATCCGAACAGGGCGATCAGGCCCGCCCGCTTGCCGTCGCCGGCATTGCGCCGGCCCGCCTGCCACAGCCAGACCAGGGCGCCGGCGAGCGCGGCCAGACCCAGCCCGGTGGCCGGCAGCATCACCTCCAGGCCCGTGGCGAAGGGCAAAAGCGCCAGGCGGACACCGACAATGGCCGCTGCCGCGAGCAGCAGGGCGACAATCAGGGCGGCCAGGGCCGCCCGCGCGGCGAAAGTCTGAAGGCGCATGATGGAAAGTCCGGACGACGCGGCAATTTAAAATCCGCGCGGGTGCCGTGCAATTGCCTTGTGCCCGCAGGTCCGGCGCACAGCGCATGGCCGCCGTCCCCGCCGCGCGCTGGCATGTCGCACAACTTGCTCTAAAGTCGCTGCCGCTTCACAGGTGACCGATGGCATCGACTCTTCTCAGCAACACCCAGGCGCGCGACATGACGAGCCTGCTGCATCCCTTCACCAACCTGACGCTGCTGAACCAGGATGGGCCCCGGGTGATCCAGCGCGGCAAGGGCGTCTTCGTCTATGGCGCGGACGGCAAGGACTATCTGGAGGCGATGGGCGGGCTGTGGTGCACGGCCCTGGGCTGGGGCGAGGAGGAGCTGGTCGAAACGGCCGCGGCGCAGATGCGCAAGCTGTCATTCCAGCACATCTTCGGCGGCAAGAGCCATGAGCCCGCCATCGAACTGGCCGAGACGCTGAAGGAGATCGCACCCTTTCCCGTCGGCAAGGTGTTCTTCGCCAATTCCGGCTCGGAAGCCAATGACAGCCAGATCAAGTTCATGTGGTACGCGGCCAATGCGCGCGGCCACAAGACGAAGAAGAAGATCATCGCGCGCGATCGCGCCTATCACGGGGTAACGCTGGCCAGCGCCTCGCTCACCGGGCTGGACGCCTTCCACAAGAGCTTCGACCTGCCGTTCGATTTCACGGTGCGGGCCCAGTGCCCCCATTATTATCGCGGCGCGCGCGACGGCGAGAGCCAGGAGCAGTATTCGGCGCGGCTGGCCGCAGAGCTGGATGCGACGATCCGGCGCGAGGGGCCGGACACCATCGCCGCCATGTTCGCCGAGGCAGTGATGGGCGCGGGCGGTGCCATCGTGCCGCCGAAGGGCTATTTCGAGGCCATCACCGAGGTGCTGGACCGCTACGGCATCGCCCTGGTGGATGACGAGGTGATCTGCGGCTTCGGGCGCACCGGCAACTGGTTCGGCTGCGAGACCTTCAATTTCCAGCCAGACTCCATGACCATCGCCAAGGCGCTGTCATCGGCCTATCTGCCGATCTCGGCGGTGCTGCTGTCGCCGGAGCTGACCCAGATCATCGAGGAGGAAGCCACCCGCATCGGCGGGCTGTGGCACGCCTTCACCTATAGCGCCCATCCGGTGGCCGCGGCGGTGGCGATCAAGACCATCGAGATCTACCGCCGCCGCGACATTGTCGGGCATGTGCGCAAGGTGGCGCCGCTGTTCCACGCCCGGCTGACCGCGCTGGCGGACCATCCGCTGGTGGGCGAAGCCCAGGGGGTGGGGTTGATCGGCGGCATCGAACTGGTGGCGGACAAGAAAACCAGGCGCAATTTCGAGCCGGCGAAAAAAGTGGCGCTGACCTGTGCGCGGCTGTGCGAGGAAGAAGGGCTGATCGTGCGCCCGCTGATGGATGATCGCATCGCCTTTTGTCCGCCGCTGGTGATCAGCGAAGGCGAAATCAACGAATTGTTCGATCGTTTCGCGCGCGCCCTGGCTCGTACCCAGCATTGGGTACGGGCGCAAGGACTTTGAACCTGACCGGCGGCAAAGCTACCAAGCCGGCGGCGGCGGATGTGACCGCCCCCGGGCCAGTTGCGCCACCTGGCGCAGACCCTCCCATACTTCGGCCCCCTGGCTGCCCGCCAGGCTGTCGGCCTGGTTGACGGCGGCTCCGTCGTCGCGGGCGTCGATCAGTTCTTCCCGCGTGACGATCTGGCCGCGGTCCAGAAACAAGATTCTGTAGCGTCGCGTCATGATCCCACACTCCCTGGCCCCGCGGCGCGCGGGACGATGTGGCAAAACACAAGCCCGGCCCACGAGCATGCCCCGCCAACGCGCCAAGCGCCAAAAAGCTCCATGGCAAAAAAGGAAAATTTCGATCAGTTGGCTTGCAGGGCGGGCCGGGCGCCGTCCGCGGACCGGGGACGCTGGTCGGCGGAAGGGCGGGCATAGATCAGATCCTCGCCGCTCCACACCTGCAGGCGCTTCATGCTGGGCAGCTTCATGGCGTGCGCCAGGATCTTGGCGCGCTGGTCATTGTCGCATGTCGCGGAGAATTTGTAGGTCAGGTCACCGCCTTCATCGAGATAGCGGATTTCATAAGCCGGCATCTTCGCCTCCTGGCTATGCTGTGCTTGCCTGCCCCGCTTGTTGGAAGTTTTGCGCGACGAGACGGAGAATGTCGAGTGACAATCGGGTAAAACTGTTCAGCTTGTTTGCCCGGTTCGTGACGGGGATCAAAATCCGCTTTCCGGCGGGAGCTTTTTGACCTCATTGGCGTTAACGGGTAATCCGTCCTTCCACCTATTTTTCAGATCGGAGTTTTCCATGCCTGCTCCATTCAAACTCGCCCCGTTGCCCTGGGATGAGGACGCGCTGGCGCCCACCATTTCCGCCAACACCATTTCCTTCCACTATCACAAGCACCATCAGGCCTATGTCGACACGCTGAACAAGCTGGTCGAAGGCACCAAATTCGCCGGCATGAAGCTGGAGGAGATCGTCCAGGCCACCTTCAAGTCGGGCGACGCCAAGGAGAAGACGCTTTTCAACAATGCCGGGCAGGTGTGGAATCACGATTTCTACTGGCGCAGCCTGACGCCGTCCAAGACTGAGCCGTCGGGCGAGCTGGACAGCGCGATCGCCGCCGCCTTCGGCAGCCGGGACGAGCTGATCGCCAAGCTGGCCGAGGCGGGCAAGACGCAATTCGGTTCAGGCTGGGCCTGGCTGGTGCTGAAGGACGGCAAGCTGGCGGTGGAGAAGACCGCCAATGCCGAGACGCCGATGGCCGCCGGCGTCAACTGCCTGCTCACCGTCGATGTGTGGGAGCATGCCTATTATCTGGATTACCAGAATGCGCGTCCCAAATATCTGGAAAGCGTGCTGGGCAAGATCCTGAACTGGGAATTCGCGTCCGAGAACATGTCCAAGAAGCCGGTGCGCGCCGCGACCGAATAGGGCGGCGCGCTTTCCGCGCGGCCGCGGGCGGCGGCCGATGCGCAGGCTGAAATCCTCGCAGCTCCCGCCTTCAGGCGAAAGGGCTTGCGAGGATTTTCAATAGCGGGGGATGCCCCCATTGCCCGGATTCTGGTCTCCGATCGGACCGCTATAGGGTCGCGGCTGACCCTGGGGCGTGTAGGTGCGGCAGGCGGTGTAGCCCGCATTCCAGCCCAGGCGATAATTCTTCCGGGTGCGGAATGCATCCTGATCCTTTACCTGGTCGAAGCCGCTGCGCTTGTTGGCGTCGGGACCCGGTGCGCTGGCGCAGCCGTCCTGATAGCCGGCGCGATATTCGGGCGTGCGCCGCATCTCGCGCGTGATCCTGGGACCGAACAGGCCGCAGCCGGCCAGCACCAGGACCAGCATGAGCGCCAGCATGGGAGTGAATGCGATCGGGACGATGCGAAGGGTCATGGACATGCGCCTTTGGGCTGGCCGGTTTACGCCGGATTAAGCCAGAAAGGCGCAGGTTCGCGCCATAAGCAAATATTGCGTAAGGCCTTCCGGCCTCGCGCCGGGAAAGGTGATGGGGCGGGCGGAGTTCAGGAATCTGCGGGTGTTGCTGGTCGGATCGCGGCCCTACATGCTGTCGCTGCTCCGAACCGTGCTTTCGGCTGCCGGCGTCACCCGGATGGTGCGGGTGGAGCAGCCCGATCGCGCGCTGGAACTGCTGAGGCAGGAGCGCTTCGCCGCCGTGTTCTACGAGATGCCGGCGTTGCCGCAGGCCATCCCTTTTGCCGCGGCGATGCGGCGCGGGCCCGCGGTCGTCAACGCCTCGATTCCGCTTTTCGTGCTGCACGAGCGGGCGCGGCGGTGTGATGTGGAGCGTGCGCGCGACCTGGGCGCCACGGATGTGCTGACCGTGCCGATCAGCGCGCGCACCGTCAGGCTGAAGCTCAAGGCGGCGCTGCAGGCGCCCCGGCCTTTCATTCTGGCGCCGCCATTCTTCGGACCCGACCGTCGGGCGCAGAACCGCAAACCTTTTCAAGGGCCGGAGCGGCGGATGCGCCCGGTGCGAAAGGCCTGGGCGAATCCGGGCCCACCTGAGAGCCTGTCTCATTCGTGAAATTCCGGCTCCTTGCCTTTCCGGGAGCGCGATGCATCGCGATACAGCCTAGAGCGCGGCCCGGGCGAGCGGATACCGCGAGACCGGGAAATTGCGCGACCAAACAACAAGCTGGAGCATGATCCAGATTCAAGGAAGATGGATCATGCTCTAGAACGGCCACTTTACGACTTTAGTCCCACAATCTTTAGTATGTTTCCGCCACAAACCCGGGGAACGCCGGTGTTCAGCCGCGGCTGGGCGAAAATGCCCTATCCTCCTCTGCCGGAAATATTTTTCTAAGAGTTAAATCCTTCCTTCTTAAGCATATTTTCTCGGGTAATGCACGCCTGAGTGGATATTCCTATCCGCCCTTGCTCCTGGCCATAGGATAATTATCCTGGTTCCACCACCGTGGTGGGCAGCAACGGCCATGTCGGGCCGAACAAGGGAGTGGGGACATGAATACAATGCAGGATCCGGCGGTCTTCCTGACCGCGCAGCGCGCCGGAATGGCGGCTTTCGTGGTGGCCCAGGTCTATGGCGCGCCGGTGGATGAGATGCGAAAGCCGACGCGCGGGCGGCCGCATGTGGCGCGTGCCCGTCAGATCGCCATCCACCTGGCGCACTCGGTCTTCGCGATGAGCCACCGGCAACTGGCGCGTGAGTTCGGCCGTGACCGCTCCACCATCCATCACGCTTGCCAGCTGATCGAGGGGATGCGCGAGGCCAGCCTGGAATTCGATTCCAACCTGCGCTGGATGGAAAGCCTGCTGCGCCGGGCCGCGGGCCTCAAGCCGTGAAGGCCGCGATACGCCCGGAGCGGGAGGTGGAACAGGAAGGGCGGCGCGTGCTGCGCCGGCTGGCAGGGCCGCGCCAGGCGTTGTTCGCGCGCGGGGCGGTGCATGCGGTGGCGCGCGGGCCCGCCGCGGCGGCGGCCAGCCGCATCACGGTGGCGGCCGACCTGGTGGCGCACTTTCTGGCGCTGCAATGGATACAGCCGGACGGGCCCGGCCGTCATGTGATCGCGCCCGCCGGGCGATCGTTTCTGGCGCGGGCAGGCGTGGAAGGGCCTGCCGCCCAGCACCGGCTGATGCAGCCGCGGCAGCTGGAAGACGGACAGACCGCCACGGTCAACATGGCGGAATCGCCGCTGGCGCGGCTGCGGTTCCGCGCCCTGATCGACGAGCGCCAGTTCGCGGCGGGCGAAAGGCTGCGCCGCGACTATACGCTGGGCCAACTGACGCCGCGCATGGGCGTGGACTGGAGCGCGCCGGTGGTGTCGGGATCGCGCCGCGGATCGGGCGAGACCATCAGCGATGTGGCGATATCCGCGCGCCAGCGGCTGAACCGGGCGCTGAAGGCGGCGGGGCCGGTGCTGGGCGATCTGCTGTTCGACGTGTGCTGCCACCTGGCGCCGCTGGAGGAGGTGGAGCGGACCCGCGCCTGGTCGCGGCGTTCGGGGCGGGTGGTGCTGGCCATCGCGCTGGACCGGCTGGCGGCCCATTATGGATTCGACATGGTCGCCGGTCCTTCGGGAATCAGGGCATGGGCGATGGCCGAGGAGGACGGTGAATCCTAGGCTATATCGCCTTCATCGCGTATCTCCCTCCCTTTGAAAGACAGGCGTGCGGCCAAGCGCGTCCAGGGGGAAAAATCATCGGGTTAGCGACAGCAACGTTCAATCCATTGGTTTTTCGGGCGAAGGTGAGGGATGTGACCCCTCACCAGCAAAATCTAAGCACTTGGCTCGCTGACGCTTTGCCAAGTGCGAGATTTTGCGTCCTCTCCCTCAAGGGGAGAGGAAAATTGAATTTCACGAATCTCGATTCAGCCTAGAGCGTGTCATGGCGCGCCGCGCGCGCGGCGATGTCGGCGTCGATTTCATCCTTCACGCGGGCAAGGCCCTGGGCGATCCGGCCGCCGGGGCCCAGCCCCATGCGTGCGAAGAAGCCGGAGCCGCCGGCACATTGCGAACCACAATCGCCGTCCTTCGGCGAGAGACCGTCGCCGGCGGATCCAACGATAAAGGGCGATGTCAGCAATGCGCCGGCGCCCGGGCGTCCCAGGCCGAGGTCCGGTTCGTGCGGCATCAACAGCGACACCAACCCTATCCAGAAGATGGCCCGGAAAATCATCGCAACGCGCACCCGTCTTGCAGCGCAGGAAATGTGGCGCCTCGTCCCCTGCCGCGCGCTGAAGCCTTTCCTTAAATTTGAAACTAAAGCCCGCAGTCCGCGCCGGGTTCCGGCATCGTCGAAAACGCATCGCTGCCAAAAAGGATGCGGTTCGATTCAAAATCGCGGCGCAATTGCCTAAAACACCGTCTATCCGGCTCGCTGAATTCCGGCGCGAAACGGAGAAGGCGGAAAGCCGCTCAGAATGCGCCAGGCAGGACCAGGCGGGCGGTGAAGCCCTGGCCATCGCCGCTGGCCAGTTCCAGACGCCCGCCATGCAGCTGCGCGAACGCCTTGATCAGGGTCAGGCCGAGGCCGGCGCCGCCGGTATGGTGGGTGCCCTCGCCGCGATCGCCATGCTCGAAAGGCTCCTGGATACGCGCCAGGTCCTCGGCGGGAACGCCACGGCCATTGTCGTGCACGGCGATGACGATCTCGCTGCCGTGCCGCCGCACCGACAAATCCACCACGCAGCCCGGCGCGGTATGGTTGACGGCATTGTCGATCAGGCCATGCAGCATGGCGGACAGGACCGCTTCGTCCGCGTCCGCCACCAGTCCGGCAGGGACGCGGACCGCATCGAGGGTCACGTTCCGGCGCGCCGCCTGTTCGGCGAAAGCGGCCTGCACCAGCCAGAGGGCGGCGCCGGTATCCACCGGGCGGCGATGAAGCTCGTAGCGGCCGGCCGAGATCTTGGTGAGGTCCATGATCTGGTTGATGATCTTCAGAAGATTGGCGCCCCCCTGGTGGATCAGTCCGGCATATTCGCGGATCTGGCCGGCGCTCAACCGGTCGGCGAGCGTCCTCATCAGGTCGGAAAAACCCAGAATGGCGTTCAGCGGCGTTTTGAGCTCGTGGCTCATGGTGCGCAGCAATGTCGTCTTGGCGCTGTCGGCGCGGGCCGTCGCCTGGTCCAGCCGCCGCGCCAGGTCGGCGAGATAATCGCTCTGGCGCCGGGCCTCGGCGCGCGAGCGTTCCAGCGCGCTGCCCTGTTCGGCCAACGCGGCTTCGGCGCGGACCTTGTCGGTGATGTCGGTGAAGATGATGGCGCGTCCGCTGTCGGACGTGCGGCGGTCGCGCACCAGATAGGCTTCGCCGGTGTCGGTCCTGACGGTGAGGTGGCCGGCCGGCGCCGCGTGGCTCTCCAGCCGCCGTTGCAGCCAGGCCCCGGGGTCTTCGTCGAACAGGATGCGGCCCGAGCGCGTGACCATCGTCACCACATCCTCGAAAGTGCGGCCGAGAAGCGCCTCCAGTTCCACCCCCACCAGACGCGCATAGAGCGCATTGGCCATCACCAGCCGGTCGGCACGGTCGTAGATCGCGAAGGCGTCGGCCGACAGCGCCACCGCCTCCTCCAGCCGGGCGAACTGCTCGCGCGCCTGGGTGACGTCGCTCCACAGAAGGATGGCGGCGCCATCGCCGGTATGGCGCGCCTTGACTTCCACCACGCGGCCGCCGGCCAGGACGATGTCGCACGGGGCATGGTTGCCCGGCTTGATGCGGGCCAGCGCGCCCGCCACGAAAGCCTCGATGCCGTCCGCCAGCATGGCGGGCGCGATTTCGCCGCTCGCCGCCATCAGGCGCAGCATCTCGCCATAGCGGCGGCCAAGCAGTTCCTCGCGCGGCGGCAGGCCGGCGAAAAGGTAGTTCAGATGGGCATTGGCATAGGTCAGCCGGCCTTGCGCGTCGAAGGCGGTGACGGCCACGCGCAGCGTGTCCAGCAGCGGCAAGAGGGCCAGCGCCTCCGGTCCCGGCTCGGCAATGCGTGCGGGTGCGGCGTTGATCACCGGCGATCCTATGGCTGGTCAACCCATGTGGGCGGCCGAAACACAAATGGTTGGCGTCCCTGTGGCGCCAGCCTGCCGCAGTGTGCCGCCGGGCCGGTTTCGGATTGGTTAGGGCCAAAGGGCGAATGGTTGCGGTTCCATGACCGCAACCGGCGGCTGTTCAAACTTCATTAACGCTAACGGCCCAGACTGGCATTCAGGGTCCCGGGCTTTGCGGGCCGGGGACGAAAGGCGATGTTGCACAATCCTTCTGCCCATACCGGCGGCCAGCGCCGCCGCTTCGTGGCCGTCCAGGCCGCCAAGGGCGCGGTGGGCGCGGTGCTGGGGCTGGCTTTTTTCGGGCTGGTCGCCGGTCCCGACCTGTTCGAGATACTGGCCGTGGCCGGCCTCATGGCGCCCGCCCTGCTGGCGGCCCTGGGCCTGACGCGCCTGCCGCTGGGGCTTCTGGAAGAGGCCGGGCTGAGCTTTTTCGCGCTGCTGGTGGGTTATCTGGCGGCGCTGACGGGCGGGCTCTCCTCGCCATTGCTGATCTGGTTCATGCTGGTGCCGGCGGAAGCGGCGCTGGCGGGCGGGCGGCCCGCCGTGACCCGAGCCGGAATTGCCGCCGGCCTGGCGCTGGTCGCGCTGGCCGGACTCGAGGCCGCCGGAACCTTGCCGCCGTCGCGGCTGATGGTGCCGGGCGGCATGCCGATGTGGGCGATCTATGCCGCCTCGGTGCTGGCGGCGCTGGTGCAGGCGGTGCTGATCGCCGCCGCCGCCCAGGACCGCCAGCGCGCCGCCGACGCCGCCGCCGCCGAAGGCGCGGCGATGTACCGCTTCCTGGCCGACAATTCGATGGACCTGATCACCCGCCATTCCAGCGACGGATGCGTGCGCTTCGCCAGTCCCGCCACCCATGCGCTGCTGGGCTGTGCGCCCGAGGAGATACTGGGCCTGGCCCCCGCCGAGCTGGTTCATCCCGACGACCTGCCGGCCGTGCAGGCGGCGATGATGGAGGCCGCCTATTTCGGCGGCCTGGGCGAGGCGCAGGTGCGCCTGCGCCACAAGGACGGGCGTCATGTCTGGGCCGAGATCCGCTGCCGGCCCGGCCAGGACCATGAGCGCCGGGGCGGCGGCGACATCGTGGCGGTGACGCGCGACATTACCGAGCGCAAGGCGCAGGAGCGCGCGCTGGTGGAAGCGCGCGATGCCGCGCTGGCGGCCAGCCGGGCCAAGAGCCGTTTCCTGGCCAATATGAGTCACGAGTTGCGCACGCCGCTGAACGCCATCATCGGCTTTTCGGAGGTGATGACGCGCGAGATGTTCGGGGCGGTTGGCCCACGCTACCAGGAATATTCCCGGCTGATCCATGAATCGGGCACCCATCTTCTGGACGTGATCAACTCGGTGCTGGACATGTCCAAGATCGAGGCGGGCAAGTTCGATCTTACCGAGGAGCTTTTCGACCTGGAGGAGACGGTGCAAAGCGCCGTGCGGTTCCTGAAGATACCGGCGGAGCGGGCGGGAGTGGCCCTGACGCTGGAGGTGGCGTCGGGAGCGCGCCGGATCTATGCCGACCGCCGTGCGGTCAAGCAGATCCTGGTCAACCTTCTGTCCAACGGCGTCAAATACACCCAGCCGGGCGGAAAAGTGCATGTCGGCGCCGAAGCCCTGCCGCAGGGCGTGGTGCTGTCGGTCAGCGACACCGGCACCGGAATCTCGCCGGAAGACCTCGACCGCCTGGGCCAGCCTTTCGAGCAGGTCGAGCGTGCCGAGACGCGCGCCAAGGAAGGTACCGGCCTTGGGCTGGCGCTGGTCAAGGCGCTGGCGGCGATGCATGGCGGCGAGGCGGAATTGTCTTCCACGCTGGGCGAAGGCACCACTGTGCGCGTGCGCCTGCCCTATGCAGTGGTCGATGGCGGCGGCGAGCGGGTGAACGGCGCCAGGATCATCCCTTTCCGCGCGGCATCGTGACTGTTTGTGCGCCCGGGCGCATGTTCCCGGCCGCGGCGCGGAAATCCCTCGCGGCGCGCGATCGTGACCATTAAGCTGCGGCACGATGGCCGATGCCTATATTCCCTATGCGCCGCTGAATGTGCTCAAGCCCGTGGCGCAGAATGTCTGGATCGCCGACGGACCTGAGATCGCGATGGCCTATTGGGGCCTGGCGCTGCCTTTCCCCACGCGCATGACGCTGGTGCGGCTGGCCGATGGCGGCCTGTTCGTGCACTCGCCGATCGCCGCGGACGCGGCGCTGATGGACCAGGTGGCGGTGCTGGGAGAGGTGCGCCACCTGATCGCGCCCAACAGCCTGCATTACTGGCATGTGGCGGCCTGGAAGGCGCGCTTCCCCCAGGCGAAGGTTCACGCGGTGCCGGGTCTTCGGCAGAAATCCGGGCGGCGGTTCGCCGTGGACGCTTCGCTGGGCAATGTCGCGCCGCCCGACTGGCGGGCCGAGATCGACCAGGTGCTGATCGAAGGCGGCCTGCTCAGTGAATGCGATTTCTTCCACCAGCCCAGCGGCACGGCGATCCTGACCGACCTGATCGAGAATTTCGAGGCGGCGCGGGTGAAGCCGCGCCTTCTGCGCTGGACCATGCGCCTGTCGCATGTCACCGATCCCCATGGCAGCGCGCCCTATGACATGCGGATGAGTTTTCGTGGCCATCAGCGGTCGCTGCGCGCCGGTGTGCGCCGGATGCTGGACTGGCCGGCCGAGCGGGTGATCATCGCCCATGGCCGCTGGTTCGAGCGCGACGGCGCGCGCGAGATGGCGCGCGCCTTTGCCTGGGTCGGGGTCTGAGAGCATGGTGTTTGAAACCGCGCCACGCCCGAAGGCAGGCATCCTCGTGCGCGCGCTGATCCGGCCCCGGAGCGCAATCGAGCAAGCGCTGTCTGGCGGCGAGTCGCCCTGGTGTCCATGCGAAGATTGCGCGACAAGGAAACAATGAGCGCGCCGAGACTGAAAGCAGGAATTTTCGTAAGAGCCCTGATGCGACGCGCGCAGGTGGAAGGCGCCAGCGCCGTGGTCGTGCGGCGCGGCGCCGAGGAAGCCGGTGCGGTCGTCATCAGGATCGCGAAGCTGGACGGCACGGCGCTGCTGCTGAACCAGGCGCGTGACGGGAAGGGCGCGCTGGTGTGGAGCCGGCCGCTGGGCGACTGGACCGACGAGGCGCGCGCCGGTCAGTGGTGCGACAAGCAGATCCGGTTCGATCCCGATCTGTGGATCGTGGAGATCGAGGACCGGCAGGGCCGCGCTTTCGTGGACGAGGAAATCGTGTAACGTCGCGCCATGCCGCCCGCCAATCCGCTGGTTCAGCATCTGGGCCCCTATGCGCCCTTCCTGCCGATCCTGATCCTTTTGCCGGTGCTGTATCTGCGGATGCGCAAGCTGTCGCGTCCCCAGCCGCTGACGTTGCGGCGCCTGTGGACCCCTCCGGCGCTGTTCATTCTGCTGGCGGCGCTGGCGCTGCTGGGTCCGCAGCAAGGCCCGCGCGTGGTGCTGGCGCCGCCGGATTGGGCGATCCTGGGGGCGGTGACGCTGCTGGGCGCGGCCGCCGGCTGGTACTGGGGCCGCACCATGGCGATCGAGGTGCATCCCGAAAACGGCACGCTGATGGTGCGCGGCGGCCAGGCGGCGATGCTGGTGCTGGTGATGCTGATCCTGTTGCGGATGGGGTTGCGTTACGGCGCGGCGATGGAGGCGGCGGCCTGGCACCTGAACGCGGTCCTGATCGCCGATGCCTCGATCCTGTTCAGCGTGGCGCTGTTCGCCGTCCGCAATGCGGAGATGTTCCTGCGCGCCCGGAAAGTCATGGAACAGGCGGGCCGCGCGCCCTAGTTGCCGGACCGGGCAGCGTCTGCTACTGCGCCGCGTCATGAGCCACGCCGCCGCCAGCGAAGCCGGTCTGTCAGCCTCAGCCGCGCAGGCGCTGCGGCGCCGGACCTTCGCCATCATCTCCCACCCCGACGCCGGCAAGACCACGCTGACCGAGCACCTGCTGCTGCTGGGCGGGGCGATCCATGCCGCCGGGCGGGTGAAGGCGCGCGGCGAGGCCAGGCGCGCCAAGTCCGACTGGATGAAGATCGAGCAGGAACGCGGCATCTCGGTAACCTCCGCGGTGATGACCTTCGAATACAAGGACGCGGTGTTCAACCTTCTGGACACGCCGGGCCATGAGGATTTCTCGGAAGACACCTATCGCACCCTGACGGCGGCGGATTCGGCGGTGATGGTGATCGACGCCGCCAAGGGCATCGAGGCGCAGACCCGCAAGCTGTTCGAGGTCTGCCGCCTGCGCGACATCCCCATCATGACCTTCATCAACAAGATGGACCGCGAGGCGCGCGATCCGTTCGAACTGCTGGACGAGATCTCCGACCAGCTCCAGATCGAGACCGCGCCGATGATGTGGCCGTGCGGCATGGGGTTGAATTTCCGCGGGGTACAGGACTTTTCCAGCGGCAGCTTCATCGCCTTCAACGAGTCGGTGCCGACCGACGCGGAAGCGGCCAGGCTGGAAGAAGATGTGCTGCTGGCCGGCGAGGGGCTGCCCAGGTTCGATCTTCAGACCTATCGCGAAGGCCACCTGTCGCCGGTCTTCTTCGGCTCGGCGCTCAAGAATTTCGGCGTCGCGCCGCTGCTGGATGCGCTGGCGCGCCATGCGCCCAGCCCGCGCGCCCAGGCCGCCGTCGGTCGCGCCGCCGAGCCGGGCGACAGCGAAGTCACCGGCTTCGTCTTCAAGGTGCAGGCCAACATGGACCCCAACCACCGCGACCGGGTGGCGTTCCTTCGCCTGGCGTCGGGCAGGTTCCGCCGGGGCATGAAGCTGAAACAGTCGGGCACGGGCAAGACCATCGGCGTGCACAATCCCATCCTGTTCTTCGCCTCGGAGCGGGAGACGGTGGACGAAGCCTGGCCCGGCGACATCATCGGCATCCCCAATCATGGCGTGCTGCGGGTGGGCGACACGCTGTCGGAATCGGGCGCTGTGGTGTTCACCGGCATTCCGAACTTCGCGCCCGAGATATTGCGCCGGGTAAGGCTGGCCGATCCGATGAAGCAGAAGCACCTGGCCCGCGCGCTGGAGAGCCTGGCGGAAGAGGGCGTGACGCAACTGTTCAAGCCGGCGATCGGCAGCCAGTGGATCGTGGGCGTGGTGGGTGCGTTGCAGCTTGACGTGCTGAAGTCACGGCTGCGCGCCGAATATGAACTGGATGCCGATCTGGAAGCCTCGCCTTTCGATGCGGCGCGCTGGCTGTCGGGCGCGCCCGCCGAGATCGAGAAATTCGCCGCCGCCAACAGGGGCGGCATGGCCGCCGACCGCGACGGCGCGCCGGTCTTCCTGGCCAAGAGCGCCTGGGAGATCGGCTATGTCGCGGAGCGCTTCGCGAAGGTGAAGCTGCTCAAGACGCGCGAGCGCCACGAAGTGCATGCGGAAAGGTGATTTGCGGCGGGGCTCGCGGCGCATAGCGGCGCGGTCGCGTCTGACCCCTTGGACAAGCTCAGGGTGAGGCAGGAAGGCGGGCGGTCTTTCGAGAGGCCCGTGGAGGGCGACGTCAGGCCGACCGGCGTACGTCCGGCTGCAAGGGCGTGCGCCAGTCGCGCAGGCGCCGGCGCGCGTCGGCCACGTTGATGGAATCGAAGCAATCCAGCAGCGCGTAGGTGGTCAGGCGGTCGCGGTGCGGGCCCAGCGTCAGCGCCAGCGCGGAAAAGGCGGCGCGCTCGATGCCGGCCGCCTTGCAGGCGATCGCCAGCCTGCGGCCGCTTGCGTCGTCGAGAATGTCCCGGGCCGTCCGTCCGTCCAGCCCTAGCGCCTCGGCCAGCGCGGCGCCGACATCGCCGCCGCTGCGGGCGGTCTCCACCAGCAGGCAATCGGCCGGCCGGCGCGGCAGCGCCCGCGCGCACAGGGCCGGATCGGCGTAAAGCAGCACGCGCAGCCGGGCACGGGCGGCCGGCGCGACGTCGCGGGCGCAGCGGACCAGCAGCGACTCGCAGGCAGGGCGCATGTCTTGCGGACAGTCCGCGGGCCAGTGACTCAGAAGCTCGGCGACTTCCTCGGCCAGGGCGGCCCGGATCGCCGGACCCTGTTCGGCCAGCTCCAGAAGGTGCGAAAGCCGTGCGACGGCAGTCACGGTTGCGGACATCGAAGCGGTTCTCCGCCGCCATGTTGCCGCATCCGCGTTAATGTTTGGTTTGCCGTGACGCTTTTGTGGTCAGGAGGCCAGGCTGGTCCGGTCGGCAACGTCCGAGGCGCGGTCGAATCCGTAATGGGTGAGGATCTTGGCGAGCTCCGACAGCACCATCTCCTGCTGCGGGGCCGGCAGCGTGGTGGCGCCGGGCGCCAGGAGCCGCAAGGTGCGCAGATGGACCCGGATGGCGGCGATGTCGCCGGTGCCTCTCTCCCTAAGGCCCTCCAGCAGATCGCACAGGCAGCGCGCGGCGGTATCCAGCGCCCGATAGCCGAAGGTCCCCGCCAGGGTGACGATCTGGTCGCAGCGCACCAGGACCTCGTATAGCTGGGCGGGCGAATAGCCATCGGCGTTCTGCGGGGCGGCGCCGATCTGTTCCAGCGCGGCGATGGAGGCTTCGATCACCCCGTCGGCCTGGCCGCGCAGGGATTCCAGTTCTGCCTGCGCGCTCTTGATGGCGGCGTCGCGGTTCATGCCGCCGAAATCCTGGACCAGCTCCGACAGGGTGGTTTTCGGGAAATGAATAAGGCGCTTCATTCCGGTTTCTCTACGGCGACGTCGGTTTCACGCTTGAGACGGCTGTCCGGCGGGGGAATGTCGTGGAACCGCCGGTCCGGGCCCAGGAAATTGTCGGTCTCGATGAAGGGCCGCTGGGTGTCGGCGACCCAGGCCAGCCGGTCGAACAGGGCCTGGGGCGAAACGGGCTTGCGCACCACCAGATTGGCGCCGCTGTCGCGCGCCGCAGAGATCGTGCGAAGCTGGGTGTAGCCGCTCATCACGATGATGGGAATGAAGCGCAGCGGCGCGGGCTGCCTGCGGATCCAGGTGATGATCTGCGATGCCTCCATGTCGGGCAGCGCGCCCTCGATGAAACACACATCGGGGCGGTCCTTCTGGATCAGGTCACGGACCTGGGCGCCGTTGCCGGCCGCCTGGACAGTGCCCATGCCGAAGCCGCGCAACATCTGTGCGATCAGGCCGCGCGTGAACTGGTCGCGATCGGCCAGAAGGCAATGCACTTTGCTGAGGTTCAGCCGCGGCTGACCCATGGTCTTTGCTTTCTGATCCGCGCCGCCCACTTCCGGGACGACGCGGTTCGGTTGCGGTACGGAACTTTTTGTCCGAAGTTCCATAAAGCTTTTTTCTTTGTAGAGGGAGAAATTTAACCAAGCGTTACAACCGCTGGCTGAACCGGCCGGCCGGCGCCCGGGATTCAGTCGCCGATGACGGCCCAGCTATCGGGATAGAAGCCGTTGAATGTCGTGCGCACGGCCACCGAATAGGCGCCCATCGCCTCCCACACCAGGAAGTCGCCGTCGCCGGTCTGCTGCGGCAGCATGACCGGGCGGGGCAGCACGTCCAGCGTGTCGCAGGTGGGCCCGAAGATGCGGAAGGGCTTGGCCGGTCCTTCCAGGCGGTGGGCGCCGCCCTTGGCGTCCAGCCGCCAGGCGCTGGCCGGATAATCACCGGTCCAGCCCGGCAGGGTCAGCTCGTCGAAGCTGCCATAGGTGCCGTCATTCATATAGAGGCTGGCGCCCTTGGCCAGCACCACCAGCGTGACCAGGCTCATGCCTTCGGCGCAGAAGGCGCGGCCGGGCTCGCACAACAGCGGAATGTCGGGATTGTCCATCTGCGCCACCGACTCGGCGATGGTGTCGAAGTACCAGTGATAGGGCGGCACATCGTTGCCCAGATAGGGGCCGGGAAAGCCGCCGCCCACATCCAGCGCCGCCAGCGGCACCTTGGCGATGTTGGCGGTGCGCCGGGCCATCTCGATCGCCTGGGCATAGGTGAAGGGCGACAGGCACTGCGAGCCCACATGCAGGGTCAGCGCCGGGGCCGCGCCGGTCTTGGCCACGCGCCGCAGCAGCCGCGCCGCATCGTCGGGCGTGGTGCCGAACTTGCTGGACAGTTCCAGGATCGCCCCGCCCAGCGGCGTGGCGATGCGCACGAAGATGCGCAGTTTCTTGGCCTCCGGCACTTCGGCCAGCAGCTTGTCCAGCGAGGCGTCGCAATCGACCACGAAATCGGTCACGCCATATGTCTCGAACGCCGCCCTGGCGGCGCCGGGCATGCGCACCGGAGTCATGAAGTGGCAGACCGCGTCGGGAAAACGGTTCTTGACCAGTTCGATTTCGCCAAGGCTGGCGGTATCGAAGTGACGCACGCCGGCGGCCCAGATCAGGTCCAGCGCCGGCAGCGAGGGATTGGCCTTGACGGCATAAAGCGCGTCGCCCGGAAATCCGTCGAGGAAGCGTTTCGCGGCGGCGCGGAATTTTTCCGGGAACAGCAGATACAGCGGCTCGGCAGGCTTCAGCGTCTCGATCGCCTGGGCGAGCGAGGCGAAACGCGGCATGGTGCGGACAGGAGCGTTCATGGCTGCCCTCGGCAGGTTTGCGCGGGGGCCTTTTGCGGCACCGGCACCCCGGGGCGCAAGAAAAAACGGGTTGCGCGAACGCGGGCCGGCCGGGAGCGCGGGGGCGGTGCGAGACGATGAACTATCGCGTGCGGCCGCCCCTGTTTTCGTGTCTTTGCTGACCGGGCATAGTGGCTGCGCAGGGAACAATCGGGGCAGGGGCGGGATGGAGCAGCGGCGGACGCTGACCGTGGGGCAGATCGGCGCCGTGATCGCCGGCAACGCCCTGGAATTCTATGATTTTCTGACCTTCAGCTTCTTTGCGGTGCAGATCGGGCAGGCGTTTTTCCCCTCCACCGACGCCACATTCAGTCTGCTGGCCACGCTGGCGACCTTCGGCGTGGGTTTTCTGACAAGACCCTTGGGCGGCGCGGTGATCGGTCCGCTGGGCGACCGGATCGGCAGGAAGCCGGCCATGCTGTTCTGCTTTTCGCTGATGGGCGCCTCGATGCTGGGGTTGGCCATCACCCCGACCTATGCCCAGATCGGAATGGCCGCGCCGGTCATCGTCGTGCTGCTCAGGCTGGCGCAGGGCTTCGCGCTGGGCGGCGATGTGGGGCCGGTGACCGCCTTCCTGATGGAGGCGGCGCCCGCGCACCGGCGCGGCTTGTATGTGGCGCTTCAGCACGCCACCCAATACAGCGCCAACCTGGCGTCGGGGCTGGTGGGGGTGATCCTGGCCACCATGCTGGCGCCGGCGCAGTTCGCCGATTGGGGCTGGCGCATCGCGATCCTGGTGGGCGTGGCGGTCGTGCCTTTCGCGCTGGCGATCCGCAGGCGCCTGCCCGAGACGCTGCATGTCGAGGCGGGGCCCAGGCCGGCGCGGCTGTCGCGGCCGCAACTGATGCTGTGGCTGATGGGCATCGCCATGCTGGCGTCCAACACCATCTCGACCTATGTGCTGAACTATACCGGCGTCTTCGCCATCCACACGCTGGGCATGCCGGCGCAACTGGCTTTCGCGGGCACCGCCGCGACAGGGGTGTGCGGCATGATCGGGGCGCTGCTCAGCGGCTGGGCAAGCGACCGGATCGGCAGGCGGCCGGTGATGATCGGCGGCACACTGGTGCTGCTGGCGGCGGGCGTGCCCTTTTATCTGGCGCTGACGCGCTGGCCCAACCTGTACGGGCTGCTGGCGGTGTCGGGTGCGATGGCGGGACTGGTGGCGTTTTATGGCCCCGCCATCCTGGCGGGGCTGACCGAAACCCTGCCGCCGTCGCTGCGCGCCGGTTCGGTCGGGATCATCTATGCGCTGGCGATTTCGGTGTTCGGCGGCACGGCGCAGTTCGTGGTCACCTGGCTGATCGCGGTGACCGGATCGCCGATCGCGCCCGCCTGGTACATGTCGGTGGCGCTGCTGGTGGGGCTGGCCGGCATGGCGGGCATGCGCGAGACGGCGCCCGCCGTCCTGGAGAAGCGCCGTCTCAGGTCCTGATCGCGCTTTCGTGCCAGCGGCGCAGCAGCAGATATTCCAGCAGCGACAGCGCGGCGAAGATCGCCACGCCCGTCAGCGCCAACAGCGTGAGGGCGGCGAACATGGTGGCGATCTCCAGCCGGTTGCCAGCCTCCACGATGCGCCAGGCAAGGCCGGTGGCGGCGCCGCTGCCGGCGACGAATTCGGCCACCACGGTGCCGATCAGCGACAGGCCGCCGGCGGTCTTCATGCCCGACAGAAGATAGGGCAGCGCGGTGGGCAGGCGCACGCGCCACAGGATCTGAAGCCGCGAGGCTTCGTAAAGCCGCATCAGATCGACCAGGTTGAAGTCGGCCGAGCGCAGCCCCAGCGTGGTGTTGGAAAGGACCGGGAAGAAGGCGACCAGCGCGGCGATCAGCGTCTCGGCCAGGGTGACGCGGTCATAGCCGATCCACAACAGGATCAGGGGCGCGATGGCGACCACCGGCGTGACCTGCAGCACCACGGCATAGGGATGGAAGGTGCGCTCCGCCATGCGGCTTTCCGAGAACAGGATGGCCAGCGCCAGCGCCGCGGCGGTGGCGGCCAGGAAGGACAGGATGGTGACGGTCAGGGTGGTGGCCAGCGACGCCATCAGCGAGCTGAAATTTTCGGCCAGCGCGGCGGCGATGGCGGTTGGGGCGGGCAGGACGTAAGCGGGGATGGCGTCGTGCGCCACCTTCCATTCCCAGAAGCCCAGGAAGGCGGCCAGCACGATCAAGGGCAGGGCGATGTCCGCCAGCCTTTTCATGCCGCCGCCTTCGGAAGCGCGGCGGCGATGCGGCGCTCGATCTCCAGGAATTCCGGCGACAGGCGGGCGCGCGGGCCCGGCGGCAGGGCGATGTCGGCGGCGACGCGGCCCGGACGCCGTGTCATCACCAGCACGCGGCTGGACAGATAGGCGCTTTCGCCCACGCTGTGGGTGACGAAGATGACGGTCAGCTTTTCCTGACCGCGGCGCGCCGGTGCCTCGTTCCACAGCCGCAGCAGGTCGTCGTTCAGCGCCGCGCGGGTCGGCTCGTCCAGGGCGGCGAAAGGCTCGTCCAGCAGCAGAAGGCTGGGTTCGGTGACCAGCGCGCGGGCGATGGAAACGCGCATCTTCATGCCGCCGGACAATTCGCGCGGAACAGCGCGGGCGAAAGCGGCCAGGCCCACACGGGCGAGGGCGGCTTCGGCGCGCGCATTCCCCTCGGCGCGCGGGATGTGTTGCAGGTCCAGCGGCAGACGCACATTGGCGCGCGCATCGGCCCAGGGCATCAGCGTGGCATCCTGGAAGACGAAGCCGATGGGCGGCTTTCCCGCCGGCCAGGTGACCGCGCCGCTGTCGGGCGGCAGAAGGCCCGCGATCAACCGGAGCGCGGTGGATTTGCCGCAGCCCGACGGCCCCAGCAGCGAGACGAACTCGCCGGACGCGACGGTGAAGGAGAGGTCGCACAGGGCTTCGGTGCCGCCGTCCGTATGGGGCGAGGGGAAGCGTTTGATGATGTTGGAAACGGCCAGCAGCACGACCACTCCGAAGGTGCGGTGCACGCATCTTCTTCGGCAAGTTGGATGGCCGGGTCAAGCCCGGCCATGGCGAAAGGGTTATTGAAACTTCTGCAAGGTGGAACGGACGAAGCGCAGCTCGAAGGCCTTGCGATAGTCCAGGCCCGGCGGATAGAGCTTTTCGGCGCGCATCGTGTCGTAGAAGAGCTTCCACTGCTTGTCGGTCATGCTGCCCAGGCCGAACACGCGGCCATCGCCGCTGATCACCATCTCATAGCGCTTCATCTTGTCGATCGCCTGGGCCAGGATGGCGTCGGTCATGTCGGGATTGTCGCGCTTGATCAGGGCATTCGCCTTTGCCGGGTTCTCCAGATAGTGCAGCCAGCCGTCGCGGGTGGCATCGACGAAGCGCTGCACCGTTTTCGGGTCGGCGTCGATGCGCTTTTGCGGCACCAGCACCATGTTGGCATAACCGGGATAGCCATAGTCGGAAAGCAGGAACACCTTGGGCTTCCAGTGCGCTTTCTGTTCCACGGTGAAGGGCTCGGAGGTGAGATAGCCTTCCTGGATGGCGTTGGGATCGACGATGAAGGGCGCCAGGTTGTAGGTGTATTTGCGGATCTGGCTGTCGGTGAAGCCGAACCTGGCGCGCAGCCAGGGCCAGAAGGCGGTCATCGAGGCGGCCGAGATCAGGATCGGCTTGCCCTTCATGTCGGCGATGGAATTGATGTCGCGGCGCGGATGCGACATCAGGATCTGCGGGTCCTTTTGGAAGATCGCCATCACCGCGCGGATCGGGATGTTCGCCTTCACCAGATTCATCACGATGAAGCTGTTGGAGCCGATGCCGAAATCGGCGGCCCCGTTGGCCAGAAGCTGGGGCACGTTCACATCGGGCCCGCCGGGGATGATCTTCACGTCCAGGCCGCGCTTGGCATAGTGGCCCTCGGCCAGCGCCTGGTAGAAGCCGCCATGCTCGGCCTGCGCCTTCCAGTCGGTGACGAAGCGGATGGGCGTGGCAGCCTTGGCGGTGCGGGTCAGCGCCAAGGCGGCGGCGGAGGCGACGAGTGTGCGGCGTTTGAGCATGAGGCGGTTATAGCACGCCCCCGCGCACGCAAAATCCGTCAGCGGCCGGAATTGTCCGGTGCGTCGTCATCGCTGCCGAACAGCCAGCCCAGGATGCCGGTGAAGTGGCGGCGTTCCCGTGGCGGCGGCTGGGGCAGCTCCGGCATCTGCGTGGCGGGATAGACATTGCCGTAGGCGGGGGATTCGTCGTCCCAGACCGCGCCGGAAGCCAGCAGCGTCTGGTCCACGGGTGGCGGCGGCTCGGAGCGGTCCAGCGGCTTGAGCGGTTTGCCGTGCTCGGCCGCCAGCATGGTCTGGCGCCAGATCTGGGCGGGAAGCGTGCTGCCGGTCACCCCGCGCGTGGGCGAGGAATCGTCGTTTCCCACCCACACCGCCGCGACATAGTCGGTGGTGAAGCCGACGAACCAGGCGTCATGCGAATCCTGGGTGGTGCCGGTCTTGCCCGCCGCCTCGCGCCCGAACAGCGAGGCCGAGCGGCCGGTGCCCGTCGTCACCACATTGTACAGCATCGCGGTCATGTCGCGGTCGATATTGGCGTCGATCACCCGCTGCTGCACGGCGGGCACGCGGCGATAGACCTGCCGGCCCGCGATGTCGATTTCGGTGACCAGATAGGGCGCGACCTTGAAGCCGCCATTGGCGAAGACGGCGTAGGCGCTGGTCAGTTCCAGGGGCGTGACCTCGGCGGTGCCAAGCGCCAGGCTGGCATTGTCCTGCAGCGGCGAGGTGATGCCGCAGCGGCGCGCCGCCGCGATCACCGAACGCACGCCCACTTCCTGGGCCAGGTTCACGGTGATGGTGTTGACGCTGTGGGCCAGGGCGTCGGAGAGGGTGAGCGTGCCGTAATATTCGTTGCCGAAATTGGCGGGCTTGTAGCCGTCGATGTCGACCGGCTCGTCCTCGCGCGTGTCCCAGGGGCTGATGCCCGCTTCCAGCGCCGCCAGATAGACGAAGGGCTTGAAGGCGCTTCCCGGCTGGCGATGGGCCTGGGTGGCCCGGTTGAACACCGATTCCGAATAATCCACGCCGCCGATCATGGCGCTGACTGCGCCGTCGGGCTTCATCACCACCACCGCCGCTTCGTGGGTGCGCGTGCGCTTGCCGCGCTTTGCGATCACCGACTGGCTGGCCTGGCGGGCGGCTTCTTCCACCTTCGGTTCCATGGTGGTGTGCACGACCATGTCCGCATTCGGCGAGCCGCCGGCGCGGGCGACCAGATCCTTGGCGCGGTCTGCGGCGGTATCCAGGAACCAGTTGCGCGCATCCAGGTCGGCGCGGTCGACCACCACGGCCGGATGGGCGCGCGCCTGTGCGGCCTGGTCCTCGCTGATGGCGCCGGTCTGGACCATCGCGTCCAGCACATAGCTTGCGCGCTGCTGGGCGCGCAGCAGGTCGCGACGGGGCGAGAAGACCGACGGGGCGCGCGTCAGGGTGGCCAGCATCGCCGCCTCCGCCAGGGTCAGGTCCCTGGCGCTCTTGCCGAAATAGACATGGGCGGCGCCGTCCACGCCATAGGCGCCGCTGCCCAGATAGATGCGGTTGAGGTAGAGTTGCAGGATCTGCTGCTTGCTCAGCGACTTTTCCAGGCCCGCCGCGTCGATCAGTTCCGTCAGCTTGCGCGAGAGCGTGCGCTGCTGGTTGGTGTAGACGATCTTGGCGGTCTGCTGGCTGATGGTGGAACCGCCCGCCACGAAATGTCCGGCGCGCAGGTCCAGGTATATCGCGCGAAGCAGGCCGCGCGGATCGATGCCGTTGTGAGAATAGAAGCGGCGGTCCTCCATCGCGATGAAGGCGGCGGGCAGATAGGCGGGCATCTGCGACAGTTTCAGGCGCCGGCCCACGATGGCGCCGCGGTGGCCGATCTCGCGGCCCTGCGTATCCAGGAAGGTGATCGCCGGTGGCCGGTTGACCGCATAAAGGTCGATGCCCGGATCGAGCGGCGGCGCGAAGAAGCCCAGGACCGTGGGCAGCAGGTAAAGCGCGGCCAAGGGCAGCGCGATCACCGCCATGGCGATGGCAAAGAAGGGCGCGAAGCGGCGGGCGATTTTGTCGATCCCCGCCAGGTTCCGCTCGCCGAAGCCTTCGCCAGGACCTCTTTGCGGGTGGGACATGGGGCGGATTGCTGACCGATATTTGCGGCGGATTCAAGGTCGGCGCCGTGGACAGGCGCGGGAAATCGCGCCCGCGGGTTGACGGGCGGCGCGGTCGAACCTTACATCACCGCCATCTCCCGAATTGCGGCCTGAACGCGGCGCTGTCCTGACGACGGCGGCGGTGCTGTCCGATGGCTTGATGAACGGATTTTCCATGGTGGCGCGGCGGCGGGTCCGGCCGGACGACGGCGGGCCCACAAGCGAATGGTTGGATGCGATGGTGAAGAAACTGACGACGGTCCTTCAGGAGCAGTTGGAGTCAATCGAAACCGCGGGGCGGGGCGGCGACGCGCGGGCGCGCGCCGCCGACGCGCGCACCCTGGCGTCGCTGGAGCGGACGCTGGAACGGCTGGCGCGGCTGGAACGCGAACGCGCCCAGGTGCGCGAGAAGAAGGTTGCCGAGGATGGGAAAGGAACAGGCGCGCGCCAGGCGCTGGAGCGCCGACTGGATCAACGCCTTGCCGCGATCGCAGCGCAGGAGCCTGCTCGAAAGCCTGAGCGAGGCTGAGGCGAGGGCGCTGCTGGCGTGGCCTTACCAGGCGCGCCCGGCGCAGCTTGCACCCGAAGGCGCCTGGCGCATCTGGCTGCTGCTGGGCGGGCGCGGCGCGGGCAAAACGCGCGCGGGCGCCGAATGGGTCGCCGGCCGCGTGGCCGAGGGCGGCGCTGCGCGCATCGGGCTGATCGGGGCGACGATGCGCGATGTCCGCGCGGTGATGGTGGAAGGGGAATCGGGATTGCTGAATGTGGTGGAGGGCCTGTGCTTCGAGCCGTCGAACAACCGCGTGCTGTGGCCGGGCGGGGCCGTCGCGTCGTTATTGTCGGCGGAAGAACCGGACAGCCTGCGCGGCCACCAGTTCGATTGCGTATGGGGCGATGAATTCGCCAAGTGGCGCGATCCACAAGCCGCGCTGGACATGGCGCTGATGGCGATGCGGCTGGGGGATGATCCGCGCATGCTGTTGACCACCACGCCGCGCAATGTGCCGGCGCTGAAGGCATTGATGGCGGCGCCCGATGTGGCGGTCACGGTCAGCCGCACCGCCGACAATGCCGCCAACCTGGCGGACGGATTCTATGACTTCATGCTGGCGCGCTATGGCAGGAGCGCGCTGGGCCGCCAGGAACTGGACGGCGAACTGATCGAGGACCATGACGGCGCGCTGTGGAAGCGGGAGTGGATCGAGAACGCGAGAACGCTCCCCCTTGCGCGAAGCGCCCAAGGGGGAAATGCCCGTAGCACCGATCAGGTGCACAGGGCGGAGGGGGTTCAGCTGGAAAGAGTTGTGGTGGCGGTCGATCCACCCGCATCGGCCAATGGCGATGAATGCGGCATCGTGGTGGCGGGGCGATCCGGCGATGACGGCTTCGTGCTGGCCGACCGCTCGGCCGGATCGCTGACGCCGGCGGGCTGGGCGGCGCGCGTCTGCCAAGCTTATGCCGATTTCGAGGCCGACGCGATCGTCGCCGAGGCCAACCAGGGCGGCGAGATGGTGCGCAGCGTGCTGCAACAGGCCGATGCGCATGCGCCGATCATCCTGGTGCACGCCACGCGCGGCAAGATCACCCGCGCCGCGCCGGCAGCAGCGCTGTACGAGGCCGGCCGCATCCATCACGCCGGCTGCTTTGCCGAACTGGAAGACCAGATGTGTCATTACGACGGGCGCAAGGGGGCGAAGAGTCCCGACCGCATGGACGCGCTGGTGTGGGCGCTGGCCGACCTGTTCGGCGCCCGTCGCGCAAACCCGAAGATCCGCAAGCTATAGCGGGCGTCATGTCCTCATGTTTCGACAAGCTCATGCTTCGACAGGCTCATGCTTCGACAAGCTCAGCATGAGGGTTAAAGCAACATCCTCACCCTGAGCATGTCGAAGGGTGAGGCGATCATAGAGGTTTCAATGTTCGAATTCTTCCGCAAGGCCGTGCCCGAAACCAAGAGCGCGGTTCCCGGCAACATGTTCGCCCTGTCGCTGTCGGGCAGCGCGCGCTGGTCGGGCCGCGACGCCGCGGCCCTGGCGCGAAACGGCGTGATGGGCAACGCCATCGCCTATGCCTGTGTGCGCAAGATCGCGGGCGCGGCGGCGTCGGTGCCGCTCCTTCTCTATGACGGCGCCAGCGAGGCGGAGGATCATCCGCTGCTGGCGTTGCTGGCGCGGCCCAATGCGGCCGAGGATGGCCCCGCGCTGCTGGAGCGCTGGTACGGCTTCCTGCAATGCGCCGGCAACGCCTATCTGGAGGCCGTGAGCCTGGAAGGGGTGCCGCGTGAGCTGCATGTGCTGCGCCCCGACCGGGTCAAGGTGGTGGCGGGCGCGCGCGGCTGGCCGGCGGCTTATGACTATACCGTCGATGGCCGCACCACGCGCATCGCGCGCGACGGCTCCGGCTTCATGCCGGTGCTGCATGCGGGCCTGTTCCATCCCCTGGACGATCATTACGGCCTGTCGCCGCTGGCGGTGGCAGGCACGGCGATCGACGTGCACAACCAGGGCGCGGCCTGGACCAAGGCGCTGCTGGACAACGCCGCCCGGCCCAGCGGCGCACTTATATATAGGGGGCCGGACGGGGCGCCCGGCCTGAGCGACGAGCAGTTCACCCGCCTGAAGCGCGAGCTGGAGGACGCCTATCAGGGCGCATCGAACGCCGGCCGGCCGATGGTGCTGGAAGGCGGGCTGGACTGGAAGGCGATGGGCTATACCCCGTCGGACATGGATTTCGCGCAGACCCGCAGCGTGGCGGCGCGCGAGATCGCGCTGGCCTTCGGGGTGCCGCCGATGCTGCTGGGCATTCCCGGCGACAATACCTATGCCAATTATGCCGAGGCCAACCTGAATTTCTGGCGCCAGACGGTGCTGCCCCTCGTTGCGCGCACCGCCGCCGCGCTGAGCCGCTGGCTTTGCCCCCGCTTCGGCGAGGGCCTGCGGCTGGGGTTCGATGCCGACCAGGTCGAGGCGCTGGTCGAGGCGCGCCAGGCGCTGTGGGAAAAGCTGAACGACGCCTCGTTCCTGACCGTCAACGAAAAGCGGGCGGCGGCCGGCTATTCGCCGGTCGAGGGCGGGGATATGTTGGGTTGAAACCGGGGCGCCTATTGATGCGAAAGCCGCTGTTGGCGATTGCCGTACTGACCGTTTTGGCTGTCGCTGTCTGGTATCGGTATCCCGACAGGGACCATTTGTCTCCGGAAGATTCCGGCATGACAAATGGCCTTCCTGTCACGCCAGAGGCGCAGCAGACATTCAAGCCATTTCTGACCGGAGACATACTGGTTTCGGTTATTGGAGACGATGGCGGGCTGCGCCATCCATTTCTGATCGGTGTCAGGCGAAATGGGGTTTCCTATGAAATATTCGGCGCCGTAATTCAGTCGAAAGGCGAGGTGTTTTTCGGACGGGTGCAGCCATGCAGTGTTACCATTGCCGAAGGTCTTGCCAGAAAAATCGTAACTGTGTGGCAGGCAATGCTCAGGCAGACCCGGCGGAATCTCCATAACGAAGTGATGCTTGATGGGGGTACATTTCATTTTTTCGCGATGGTCGGCAGCCAGAAGCAGACGGGTCGGAGTTGGGACCGTGAGTCGGATTCGAAAGTGGGCCGCCTGATAGACGTTTCCCGCCAGATGGAAGCGGCTTGCCAGGAAAAGCAACTGGGAAAGATCGCTGACCTAGAACGCCAGGTCGGCGCGCTTTTGGATTTGCTGTGATCGTGGCATCGTGCAGCCATGTGGGAAGGCATGGAACTGATACCCGGCCGGGATTGCGGCGACTGCACCGTCTGCTGCACCTGGCCGACCATCAACAAGCCGGAAATCCAGAAGGTCTCGGGCGCGACCTGCAAACACTGCACCGGCGGCGGCTGCGCCATCTATGAGACGCGTTTTCCGGTGTGCCGCGGCTATTTCTGCGCCTGGCGCACGGTGGACATTTTCGACGAGAGCTGGAGGCCGGACAAATCGGGCGTGCTGCCCTATGTCGAGACTGAAGGCATTTCGGAGGATTTCGATCTTCACACCGGCATCGGGCTGATGCTGGTGGGCCATGCGGCGAAGATCATCCGCCAGCGCTGGTTCCAGGATTTCATCATCACCGGGGTGATGAACAATGTGCCGCTGTTCCTGTCGCTGCCCGGCCCGCGCGGCCACCAGGCGGCGACGGTATCGCTGAACACCGAGGAGATGGTGGCGGCGATCCGCCGCGGCACGGTGAAGGATGCGCTGGAAAGCGCGCTGAAGATATTGCGCGGCTGGGATTTCGCGCCCGCCGTCATTACTTATTCCGGGAACGATGTGAGCACATGAGTATCGTCGACAGTTTCCGGCAGATGCCGGAGCGAAAGTTTCCAGCCGCCCTTGTGGCGGCTTTTTTGTTGCAGACGGCGGGGGCGCTGTTCTGGGCCGGCAGCGCCGCCGAGCGCATCGCCGACCTGGAGCGCACGGTGCAGTCCGACCAGGCCGCCATTCAGAAGGTGGCGGTGATCGAGGAGCAGGTGCGCGCCATCCGGGAAAGCCTGGGCCGGATCGAGGACAAGCTGGACCGGCCCGAACACTGACTCTCTGTCATGGCTCTCTGTCATGGCCCGCCTCGTGCGGGCCATCCAGTTGAGTCCTGCGAAACCGGCGACGTGAGAGATCGCGTCAACTGGGCGGCCCGCATTCGCGGGCCGTGACAATTGGGATTATTCTCGTGACATTCACCGTTCATACGACGCGCCGCCCGCTGGCGCGCAAGAGCACCTTTGCGGGCCTGACGCCGCTGGGCCCCGACCAGTTGGAGGGCTATGCCTCGCTGTTCGGCGTGGCCGATGGCGGCGGCGACACCGTGGCGCCGGGCGCCTTCGCCCAATCGCTGCGCCGGCGCGGGCCGGCGCAGGTGCGGATGCTCTATCAGCACTTTTCGCACGCGCCCATCGGGGTGTGGGAGGAGATCGTCGAGGACGCGCGCGGCCTTTATGTGCGCGGCCGCCTGACCAGCGACATCGAGCAGGCGCGCGACGTCGCCGCGCTGCTGCGCGACGGGGCGTTGAATGGCCTGTCCATCGGCTTTCGCACCCAGCGGGCGCGGCGGAAGGCGGCGGGCCGTCTGTTGCAGCAGGTCGAGCTTTGGGAAATCTCGGTCGTGACCTTTCCGCTGCTGGCGGGCTCGACGGTCACCGCCATCGGCAAACGCCAGGCACAGAGCGGCCTGGCGGATCTGTTTCGTCAGGCAAGCCGCGCCCTCACTGCCTGATTGTCTTTTGGGGCGCTCAACAGGAGAAAGCATGGAACTGGAAACCAAGGCTGTCGATCACAGCCAGAACAGCTTCGAGATCAAGGCGGCCTTCGAGGACTTCCTCGCCGGTTTCGAGGCCTTCAAGGACGCCAATGACGCCCGGCTGAAGGGGCTGGAAAAGCGCGGCGACGTGCTGGACGCCGAAAAGGTGGCGCGCATCGACGCCGCCCTGACCGAGCAGAAGCAGAGGCTGGACGCGCTGACGCTGGAAGCGCGCCGGCCGCTTCTGTCGGGCGAGCGCAAGTCATTCGATCCCGGACTCGATGGTCATCGGGCCGAGCGCAAGGCGGCCTTCGACCGCTATGTCCGCAAGGGCGACGGCGGCGCCATCGAGGTCAAGGCGATGAGCGAAGGCTCCAACGCCGACGGCGGCTATACCGTGCCGCTGGAGATCGAGCGCACCATCGACCGGGTGTTGAGCCAGGCTTCGCCCATCCGCGCCATCGCCGGCGTGCGCGCCATCGGCGGCGCGACCTATCGCAAGCCCATCACCACCGCCGGCGCGGCCAGCGGATGGGTCGGCGAGACCGGCAGCATCAGCCAGACCGACACGCCCACTTTGGCGGCGCTGGATTTTCCGGCGATGGAGCTTTACGCCATGCCCGCCGCCACCCAGGCGCTGCTGGACGATTCCCAGGTGGACATCGAGCAGTGGCTGGCCGACGAGGTGCAGATCGTCTTCGCCGAACAGGAAGGCGCGGCCTTCGTCAATGGCGACGGCTCGAACAAGCCCAAGGGCTTCCTGCACTATACCAATGTGGCCGATGCGAGCTGGAGCTGGGGCAATATCGGCTATGTCGCCTCGGGCGCGGACGGCGATTTCGCCGCCGAGGATCCGGCCGATGCGCTGCTGAACCTGGCCTATGCGCCCAAGCAGGCCTATCGCGCCAACGGCCGCTGGGTGATGAACCGCAAGACCGAAAGCGCGGTGCGCAAGTTCAAGGACGGCAGCGGCAATTACATCTGGCAGCCGGGCGCGGCGGCGGGCCAGCCCGCCACCATCTTCGGCTATCCGGTGACGGAAGCCGAGGACATGCCCGACATCGCCTCGAACAGCTTCTCCATCGCGTTCGGTGATTTCGCGCGCGGCTACCTGATCGTCGACCGGGTGGGGGTGCGGGTGCTGCGCGATCCCTACAGCGCGAAACCTTATGTGCTGTTCTACACCACCAAGCGCGTCGGCGGCGGGGTGCAGAATTTCGAGGCGATCAAGTTGATGAAATTCGCTTCTTGATTGATTGAACCCCCTCCGGCCTTCGCAACTTTGCTTGACGCGGCGCTGAACGCGCCGCGTCTGCGCGTTGCTGCGGCCACCTCCCCCTTCCTGGTGCTCGCGCACCGAAGGGGGAGGAAGCCTCTGGCATTCCGATCGCGGCCTTGCGGCCGTGTGAACGCGGCATTTGCCGTGCGCCCTCGCGATGTTCCCCCCGTCGCGAGGGCCTTTTCTTTTAGCCCCTCCGTCGGCAACTCGGTCGGCTCTGCCGACCCAGCGTTGCCGACACCTCCCCTTCCGGCGCGCTCTGCGCGAAGGGGAGGCTGGACCGTGGAAACGAGACATGTCCCTGCAATTGACGAGCCCACCGACAGAGGAACCCGTGAGCCTGGCCGAGGCGAAAGCCTGGCTGCGTGTGGAAAGCGGCAATGACGAAGACGATCTGATTGCCTCGCTGATTGCCGCGGCGCGGGTACGCTGCGAATGGCACGCGGCCAGCGCCTTTGTCACCCAGGGCTGGACCCTGTGGCTGGACGGGATCGGCGCCGTCGCCCTGCCGCTGCCGCCGCTGATCGCCGTCGAGACGGTGACGCTGTATGGCGCCGATGATGGCGCCACGGTGCTGGACGCTTCCGGCTACCGGGTCGATGCGCCGGGCGGGCGGCTGATCTTCGCCGCGCCGCATCCGGGATTGCGCGCCGTCAATGGCGTGTCGATCGCGTTCACCGCCGGCTATGGCGATGCGGCCGCCGTGCCCGCGCCGATCAAGGCTGCGATCCTGCAAACCGTCGCCTGGCTTTACGACCATCGCGGCGGCGACGCCGCGCCCTTGCCCGACGCGGCGCTGGCGCTTCTGGCGCCCTATCGCGTCGTGCGGCTCTAGTTTCATTCTTCAGGAGAACCAATCATGACGGCTCAGCGCGGCAGGGACCTTCTCATCAGGCTCGGCGACGGCGGATCGCCCGAAAGTTTTTCCAGCGTGGCGGGGCTTCGGGCGACATCGCTGGCCTTCAACGCCCAGGCGGTGGACGTGACCAACGCCGATTCCGCCGGCATGTGGCGCGAGCTGCTGGAAGGCGGCGTCAAGTCGGCCAGCCTGTCGGGCAGCGGCGTGTTCAAGGACGCCGCGTCCGACGCGGCGCTGCGCCAGGTGTTCTTCGACGGAACGACCGCGAACTATCAGGTGGTGGTGCCCGGGTTCGGCACAGTCGCGGGACCGTTCCGCATCACCCAGCTTCAGTATGACGGGCCCCATGACGGGGAGGTGAAGGTCTCGCTGGCGCTGGCGTCCGCCGGCGCGCTGACCTTCACGGCGTCGTGATGGTGAACCGGATGCGCGGAGAAGCGGCGCTGGAGGCGGGCGGACGGCAATACCGCCTGCTGCTGACCCTGGGCGCGCTGGCCGAGATCGAGGACGGGCTGGGGCTGGACGATCTGTCCCAGGTGGGCGCGCGACTGGCGCATACGCGGGCGGCGGACCTGGCGATCGTGGCGGCGGCGCTGCTGCGCGGCGGCGGCCATGACATGTGCCCGGCCGAGGTGTTGCGCCTGTCCTGTGATCTGGGGGCGCTGGTGCGCGCCGTCACCGATGCGTTCGAGGCGGCCGGTCTTGTGGCGGGGGAGGCGAAAGAGAATGCCGCCCCTTTTCCTGGACAGAGTTGATGGCGCTGGGGCTGGGGCGGCTGCGCCTTCGCCCCCGCGATTTCTGGGCGCTGTCGCTGTGCGAGTGGCGTGCGCTGGTCGACGGCCATTTCGGCCCCGCCGCGCCGGCGATGACGCGCGGCGATCTCAACGCATTGATGAAGGCCTATCCCGATGGCGGATGATCCCGTGAACACCTCGCTGGCGTCGGCGGGCCAGGCGCTGAACGACTTTGTCGCCGGGCCGGTGAACAGTGCGGCCGTCAGCATCGAGCGGGCGGTGGACCGCAGCTTCAACAGCGTGGCGAACACCATCGCGCGCGCGGCGCTGTCGGGGCGGCAGTCGATCTCGCAGCTCACCGCATCGGTGCTGGCCGATTTCGACCGCATCGCTGTCAGCCAGTTCATCGTCAGGCCGGTGGAAAACCTGGTGTCGTCGGTGGTGGGCTCCATCCTGCCGGTGGCGGGGGCGCGCGCGATGGGCGGGCCGGTGGCGGCGGGCCAGACCTATCTGGTCGGCGAACAGGGGCCGGAACTGTTCACGCCATCCAGTGACGGCGCCATCACGCCCAATGCGCTGCGCGGCGCCAGCGTCACCGTGAACATCTCGACGCCCGACGCGCAGAGCTTCCTGAAATCGCGCAGCCAGGTCGCCGCGATGCTGGCGCGGGCGGTGGCGCAGGGGAATCGCAACCTATGAACTTCCACGAGATCAGTTTCCCGTTGGCCATTGCCTTCCATTCCACCGGCGGGCCCACGCGGCGGACCGAGATCGTCGCCCTGGGCAGTGGCCATGAGGAGCGCAACGCCAGCTGGGCGGGATCGCGGCGGCGCTTCGATGTCGGTTCGGGCCTCAAAAGCCTGAACGACATCCATGCCGTGATCGCGTTCTTCGAGGCGCGCATGGGGCGTCTTTACGGCTTCCGCTTCAAGGATTTCAGCGACTGGAAAAGCTGCGCTCCCGCCGCCGGTATCACGCCCACGGACCAGCCTATCGGCACCGGCGATGGCGACACCACGGCCTTCGCGCTGGTCAAGACCTATGCCTCGGGCGCGGGCGGCTGGACGCGCCAAGTTCAAAAGCCGGTGGATGGCACGGTGCGGGTGGCGGTGAACGGCAGCGAGGTGACAGGCGGTTGGTCGTGCGATCCCGCCACCGGCATCGTCACGTTCGATGTCGCGCCGGGCGATGGCGTTGCGATCACAGCCGGGTTCGCCTTCGACTGTCCGGTGCGGTTCGACACCGATCAGTTGTCCATCAACCTGGCGAATTTCGCGGCGGGGGAGATTCCTTCGATTCCGCTGGTGGAAGTTCTTCTTTAACCCCTCCCCCACGCGGCTTCGCCGCGTGCCCCCTCCCGCAAGGGGAGGGGTGAGAGACCGACATGAAAAAATTACCCGACGGAATGCAGGCGCATCTGGACGGCGGCGCCACCACTTTATGCTGGTGCTGGCGCCTGACGCGCGGCGATGGGGTGGTCCAGGGCTTCACCGATCATGACCGCGACCTGTCGTTTGACGGTGTCACTTACGAGGCGGTGAGCGGCTTTACCGCCAGCCAGATCGAATCCGGCCTGGGCCTGGCGGTGGACAATCTGACCCTGTCGGGGGCGCTGTCATCGGCGGCGCTGAACGAAGCCGATCTTGCCGCCGGGCTTTATGACAATGCCGCCGTCCGCATCTGGCGGGTCAACTGGGCCCAGCCGGACCAGCGCGTGCTGATGCGTTCGGGCACGCTGGGCGAGGTGACGCGCAGCGGCGGCGCCTTCCAGGCCGAGATCCGCGGCCTGGCCCAGGCGCTGAACCAGCCAGTGGGCCGCGTGTTCGGCCATCTGTGCGACGCCGACCTGGGCGATGGCCGCTGCGGCATCGCTGTCAGCGCCAGCAATGGGACGGTCGTCACAGTCCATGATGCGCGCCGCTTTCGCGTCAGCGGGCTGGCGGATTTCGCCGGCGGCTGGTTCGATGGCGGCAAGCTGGCCTTCAGCGATGGCGCCAATGCCGGCCGGTCGATGGAGGTCAAGCGCCATGCCGTCTCCGGCGGCATCGTCACCATCGAATTGTGGCAGGCGATGAGCGCGCCGGTAGCGGCCGGCGACGGCTTCTCCGTCACCCCTGGTTGCGACAAGCAGTTCGCCACCTGCAAGAGCAAATTTTCCAATGCCGTGAATTTTCGCGGCTTTCCCTTCATGCCCGGCAATGACGCGGCGATGGCGGCGCCCGCCGCGGGCCAGCCGATGGATGGCGGCAGCCGCTATGGCAACTGAGGTCGCCAACCGGATCGTGACCGCCGCGCGCGGCTGGATCGGCACGCCCTACCGGCACCAGGCCAGCCTGAAGAGCGTGGGCTGCGACTGCCTGGGCCTGCTGCGCGGCGTGTGGCGCGAGCTTTACGGTACCGAGCCGGAAGCGGTGCCGCCTTACGCGCCGGACTGGGCGGAAGCCGGTGCGGACACGCTGCGGGATGGACTGGCGCGGCACCTGGACTGGGTTGCGGTGGATGCGATGGCGCCGGGCGATGTGACGCTGTTTCGCATCGGCCGCGCCGGCCGCCATTGCGGCATCGTGGGCGAATGGGGCGGCGCGCTGACCCTGATCCATGCGGCCCAGGGCCGCCGCGTGCGCGAGGAAGTTTTCTCGCCCGCCTGGCGCCGCCGCCTGGCCTTTGTCTTCCGCATTCCTTCCTGAGAGATCGTCATGGCTTCGCTTCTGCTTGGCGCCGCCGGTTCGGTGCTGGGCGATTCCCTGTTCGGCGGCATCAGCATTCTGGGCGCCACGCTCTCGGGCGCGCAGATCGGCGGCGCCTTGGGCGCGGCGGCCGGCGCGGCCATCGACGCGGCGCTGACGCCGGGGCGCGAGATCGTCCGCGCCGGCGCACGGCTGTCCGATACGGGCTTGCAGGCATCGACCGAGGGCGCGGCCATCCCGCGCGTGTTCGGCCGCATGCGCCTGGCGGGACAGTTGATCTGGGCCAGCCGCTTTCGCGAAACCGCCACCACCACCAGGACACATGGCGGCGGCAAGGGCGGGCCTTCCGTCACCGTCAGCCAGACCGACTACACCTATTCGATTTCTTTCGCGGTGGGGTTGTGTGCGGGCAGGGCGACACGGCTGGGGCGGGTGTGGGCCAACGGCAGCCTGCTGGACCTGTCGCTGTATGATTTCCGCTTCCATGACGGGGCGGAGGATCAGGCGGTCGATCCCCTGATCGCCGACATCGATGGCGATGTGCCGGCCTTTCGCGGCCTGTGCCATGTCGTGTTCGAGGATATGCCGCTGGCGGAGTTCGGCAATCGCATTCCCCAGTTGCAGTTCGAGGTCTTCCGTGGCCACGACAATCCCGATGGCCTGGAGAGCCGGCTGACCGGCGTGCAACTTATTCCCGGCGCGGGCGAGTTCGTCTATGCCGGCCAGGCGGTGTTCCGTGATGACGGCGAAGGCGCATCGGCCGCGCTGAATGTGCATGGCGCCGGCGGTGTGCCGGACCTGGAAGCGTCTCTGGACGATCTGACGGCGTCGGCGCCCGATCTTGCCAGCGTGGCGCTGGTGGTGGGCTGGTTCGGCGACGACCTGCGCGCGGGAAAGATCGCCATCCGCCCCTGTGTCGAGGCGGCGGCCACCGACACCTATCCCGAAAGCTGGTCGGTGAACGGCATCGCGCGCGCCGATGCCCGCGTGGTCAGCCAGGTGGAGGGCAGGCCCGCCTATGGCGGCACGCCGTCGGACGCCAGTGTGGCGGCGGCGATCGCGGCGCTGAAGGCGCGGGGCCTGAAGGTGCTGTTCAATCCCTTCCTGTTCATGGATGTGGCGGCGGGCAATGCATTGACCGACCCGTATAGCGGCGCGGCGGGTCAACCCGCCTATCCCTGGCGCGGCCGCATCACCTGCGATCCGGCGCCGGGCGTGGCCGGCTCGCCCGACCGCGCGGCGGATGCGGCGGCGCAGGTGGCGAATTTCTTCGGCAGCGCCGCGGCGGACGACTTCACTGTCAGCGGCACCGATGTGCGGTGGACGGGCGGCGGCGATTGCGGCTGGCGGCGCATGGTGCTGCACTATGCCCATCTGTGCGCCGCCGCGGGAGGGGTGGACGGGTTCCTGATCGGATCGGAGCTGCGCGGCCTGACGCGCGTGCGCGATGATGCGGCCTATCCGGCGGTGGTGGCGCTGAAGGCGCTGGCGGCGGATGTGCGCGCCATCCTGGGGCCGGATGTGAAGATCGGCTATGGCGCGGACTGGAGCGAATATGCCGGCCACCAGACGCAGGACGCGCCGGGCGCCTTCCTGTTCAACCTCGATCCGCTGTGGGCCGATGCGAATATCGACTTCATCGGCATCGACAACTATCTGCCGCTGGCGGACTGGCGCGACGGCGGCGCGCATCTGGATGCCGCCATCGCGCCCTCGACCTATGACCTGGATTACCTGAAGGGCAATATCCGCGGCGGCGAGGGTTACGACTTCTATTATGCCGGCGACGCCGACCGCGAGGCGCAGCGGCGCACGCCCATCACCGACGGCCTGGGCAAGCCGTGGCTGTGGCGCGCCAAGGACCTGTGGGGCTGGTGGGGCAATGCCCATTACGACCGGCCGGACGGCAGCGAAAGCGCCACGCCCACGGAATGGGTGCCGCAGGGCAAGCCGATCTGGTTCACCGAGCTGGGCTGTCCCGCCATCGACAAGGGCGCCAACCAGCCCAATGTGTTTTACGATCCCAAGTCCAGCGAAAGCGCCATGCCCCATTATTCGTCGGGCGCGCGCGACGACCTGATGCAGCGCCGCTTCCTGGAAGCGCATCTGGGCTTCTGGAACGACGCCGCCAACAACCCGGTATCGGCGGTCACGGGCAGGCCGATGGTGGAGCGCATCCACGCCTGGTGCTGGGATGCCCGGCCCTTTCCCGCATTTCCGGCCCGCGCCGATGTGTGGGGCGATTGCGGCAACTATGCCGTCGGTCACTGGCTGAACGGGCGGCTGGGGGCGGTGGCGCTGGCCGATCTTGTCGCGGCGCTGTGCGAGGAGGCCGGCTTCACCGATTACGACGTGTCGGGCCTGGACGGCATCGTCACCGGCTTTGCGCTGACCGACACGATCAGTCCGCGTGATGCCATCGCGCCGCTGGCTACGGCCTTTTTCTTCGACGCGGTGGAGCGCGCGGGCCGGATCGTCTTTGTCATGCGCGGGCGGGGTTTTTCCACGGTCCTCGACAGCGACGGCCTGGTGCTGCCGGACGAAGGCGCGGCCCTGGCGCTGACGCGGGCGCAGGAAAGCGACCTGCCGCTGGCGTCGCGCATCTCCTATATCGACGGCGACCAGGACTATCGGCAGGCCAGCGTGGAAGCGCGACGGCTGGCGGGCGCCTCCAACCGTATCGCCACCTCCGGCCTGCCGCTGGTGATGGATCAGGCGGAGGCCGGCAGCATCGGGGCGCGCCTGCTGCAGGATGCCTGGGTGATGCGCGAAAGCGCGCGCTTTGCGCTGCCGCCTTCGGCGCTGGCGCTGGATGCAGGTGACGAGGTGGTGGTGACGGTGGGCGGGCGCAGCCATCGTCTGCGCCTCACCCGGATCGAGGACTGTGCGGCGCGGGGCATAGAAGCCATCGCCACCGACCCCTCCGTCTATGACCGTTATGGCGGGCCGGTGCGCCCGCCGTCCCTGGCGCAATCGGTCGTCCAGCCGGGGCGCGTGCTGCTGCTGTTCGTGGAATTGCCCTGGCTGGTGGAGGGCCAGAACACCGCCGCGCCTTTCGTCGGCGCCTATGCCGATCCCTGGCCCGGCGATGTGGCGGTGCTGCGCAGCGCCACCACCTCCGGCTATGCCCGCGATGTGACCCTGACGGTGCCGTGCAGCTTCGGCGTCACCACCGAGGATTTCTACAGCGGGCCGCGCTGGCACTGGGACCAGGTGAACCGGCTGACGGTGAAGCTGGTGAACGGCGCGCTGGCATCGGCAAGCCGCGGCGCGGTTTATGGCGGCGCCAATGTGCTGGCGGTGCAAAATCCCGATGGCGGCTGGGAAGTGGTGCAGTTCGCCGACGCCGCGCTGACGGGGCCGGGCGAATATATGCTGACCGGCCTGTTGCGCGGCCGGCGCGGCAGCGAAGGGCAGATGCGTTCGCCGGTGCCCGCGGGGGCGCGGGTGGTGGTGCTGGACGATGCCCTGGCGCAACTGGGGCTTTCGGTGGCAGAGGCGCGCCGGCCGTTCCAGTATCTGTGGGGGCCGGTGTCGCGGCCGATTTCCGATGTCTCGTGGCAAGGCGCGCAAGAGACATTCGAGGGCACGGCCCTGATCCCGCTGGCGCCCTGTCACCTGGGCTTTGCCTGGAACGGCGGCGACCTGGTGCTGTCGTGGCGGCGGCGCGACCGCGCGCCCTCAGCCGCGTCCATCGCATTGCCGCAAACGGCGATGAGCGAGGCGCGCGAAGCCTATGACCTGGAGATCTGCGGCGATAACGGCGCAGTAGTGCGCCGCTTCGCCGCCATCACCCAGCACAGCCAGACCTATACCGCCGCGCAACAAGCCGCCGATTTTCCGGCGGGCCTGCCCAACCCGCTCATCATTCGCGTCACTCAGCTCTCGGCCGTGACGGGCCGGGGGCGTCCAGCAGAGGAAGCTCTTTATGTCCGATAACACCCCGCGCATGGGCCTGCCCGAACTGGCGCAGATGCAGGAGATGGACAGCGCCCAGATCAACGAGGCGCTGATCCGCCTCGACGCGCTGGGCGGCGTTTTCCTGAAAGGCTTGTTCGTCAACGACCCCCCGGCCACGCCCGCCGATGGCGACACCTATGTCACCGGCGGCGCGCCCACCGGCGCCTGGAGCGGCTATGCCTACAAACTCGCCTATTGCATCGACGGCGGCTGGCGCGTCTTCACGCCTTTCGACGGGTTGATGGCGCACCTGTCCACCGTTGACAGCCCCTATGTCTATCGCGGCGGGCAATGGACGGGGCTGGGGGCGCTGATGGCGGGGCCGGAAGCCGGCATCGCCTCGGCTGCCACCTGCGATCTCGGCGCGGCCGGCGCGCTGTGCGTGCTGGTCACCGGCACCGCGGCCATCACCAGTCTGGGCACCCGCGCCAATGCGCTGCGCTTCGTGCGGTTCGCCCAGTCGCTGACCCTCACGCACAATGCCGCCAGCCTGGTGCTGCCAGGCGGCGCCGACATCGTGACGCAAGCGGGCGACTGCGCCTGTTTCCGCTCCGACGCCGGCGGCAACTGGCGCTGTGTCTTCTACCAGCCCGCCAGCGGACGCATGGTCGACATGGCCAGCCCCCGGTTCACCGGCGGCGTCGGCATCGACGGCACGGCCGCCGCGAAGCTGCATACCTATTCCGACGCCCTGACCAGCGATGCGATCCGGTGCACCGATATACATAGCGGCGGCAAGACCTGGCTGATGGGCCCTGGCAGCGGCACGGGCGATCCCGGCCTGTTCGCCCTCGGTTACAACGTGACCGACGGCAAGGCCGGTCCCTATGTTTCTTCCGAGGGCGGCCTTCTTGTCGGCACGACGACGGTCGGCGGCGCCAACGACGCGAAGATCGCGGCCTTTCATGAGACCGGCGTCGCGGTCATGGGCTATCGGTACGGCACCGGCGCCGGATCGGCGTTTCTGGCCCGTGTGGATAATACCAACGTAGCGTTCATGAGTTTCAACTACGACGTCAACGGCGTCGGCAGCATCGTGACCAACGGCAGCGGCACGACCTACAACACCAGCTCGGATGGGCGGTTGAAGACGGTGCTGGCAAGGCAGGGCGATTATCGCGCGGCGATCAAGGCGCTGTGGGTGGGCGATTTCGTCTGGAATGCCAGCGGCGAAAAAGCGTTCGGCGTCATCGCCCAGCAGGCGTTCGCGCATATGCCCTGGCACATGGGCGTGACCCCACCGGCACGGCCGGACGATAGCTGGCATGCCTCGGCCGAGCCGTTCGCGCACCTGGCGTTGTGGGGCGTGAAAGACCTGTATGCCCTGGTGGAGCAGCTTGCCGCGCGCGTGGCGGAGCTGGAGTCGCGCCCATGACCCTGATCGAGGAATGGAAGCATGCCTGGCGCTGGTTCTCGATGCAGGCGATGGCGGCGACCGTGGCGGTGCAGATGGTGTGGGCCGGCCTGCCCGACGACCTGAAACGGCATCTGCCGGAAAAGCTGGTGGCGGCGCTGTCGCTGGGCCTGCTGCTGGTCGGCATCATGGGCCGGCTGGTGCGCCAGAAGAATATGACAAGCGAGAAGAAGTCGTGATCGCGGCGCTCTGGAGCTGGCTGACGGCAAAGACCGCCGGACCGTTCGCCGTTGCCGCCGCGCTGCTGCTGGCGGTGGGGTTTGCGTGGCAGACGGCGCGGATCGACGGCCTGCCGTTTCTGGGCGGCGGGCTGAAGGCGGAGGTCGCGATCCTTCGACAACAGATCGCCGCGCGCGATCTGGCAGACGCCAAGGCGCGGGGCGATGCGCTAGCGACACGCCAGCGATGGACCGCGGCGGGCCAGGCGCAGGCGCGCGCTCATCTTGCCGCGTCTGACGCGACGCGCAAGCAGATACAAACCATTGTGGAAAAGGTGCCCGTCTATGTTTCCGACAAGAGCGATGCTGGTTGTGTCGTTAACTGGGGCGCTGTGCGGCTGCTCGACGCCGCCGCCAGCGGAACAGACCTCGATACTGTCCGCGCCGCCATTGCCCCCGGCCGCCCTGATGACGCCGCCTCGGACGTTACGCTGTCTGAGGCTGTCACCCTGCTCGCCACCGATCTCGGCATCGCCCGGCAGAATGCCGACCAGTTGAACCGGCTGCAGGCGGCTGCCGGGGTGGAATAAAGAAGCCCCCGCGCCAGGAGACACGGGGGCTTCACTTGACGGCGTGAGGTCCTATGGGGAGGGGCAAACCACGGACCTCATGCCCCAAGATTTCTCAGGTCACCGGCGCGCCGCCATGGTCGTCGCCGGAGCGGCTGCCGCCGGGGTCGTATTCGTGTTAGACATGACCGCCTCCCTTGCTCGTCGACCGGTTGGCCTTTGCGTGACAGGACCGAACCATCCATGGCCCGAACGTTACCCTCCCGAAACTGAACCTCGTCTGGACGCCATGTTCATTGGGGGTTCATGTCGAAAGCACTAGAAAACGGCATGCGCAGCGGTATCTTTTCCGCCCTTTTCCTGGCATTTCTGGGTAGCGCCGCCGTCTGCGGACCGGCGCTGGCGCAGCGCGGCCATGACCGCGACGGCGTGCAGCCGCTGGATCGTCTGTTGCCGGAAATCCGCCGCCAGCACCCCGGTGATTTCTATGACGCCGAAGGGCCGACCTATGGCCCCAATGGCGACCCGCATTATCACCTGAAGTGGATGACGCCCGAAGGACGGGTGGTCTGGTTCGACACCGATGCGCGCAGCGGCCGGGTGCTGCGCTCCTCGCCGGGGCGCGATGAATTCGACGGCAACCGCGGCCGCCGGGATTTTCGTGGCGTGCCGCCGGCCTATCAGGAGTTCGGCCGGCCTGGCGCGCGCGATCCCTATGAGGACCGCTATCGCAGCCGCTTCGGCGGCAGCTTCGAATCGCGGCGCAGTTATGACAGGCCCGGTTTTGATAGGCACGGTTTTGACAGGCAGGGGCGCGGCTGGGATGGTTCGCGCGGCGGCTCCGGTCGTCGCGGAGGCCGCGGCCGGCATTAGCGAGAGGGTGGCATGCGGATTCTTCTGGTTGAGGATGACAAGGACCTGCAGCGTCTTCTCAAGAAGGCGCTGAACGACGCCGGTTATGTGGTCGACAGCGCCGAGGACGGCGAGGAAGGCCACTTCCTGGGCGATACCGAGCCCTATGACGCGGTGATCCTGGATCTGGGGCTGCCCAAGCTGGACGGCGTCACCGTTCTGGAGAGATGGCGCAAGTCGGGCAAGAGCTTTCCGGTGCTGATCCTGACCGCGCGCGACCGCTGGAGCGACAAGGTGGCGGGCTTCGACGCGGGCGCCGACGACTATCTGGCCAAGCCTTTCTATACCGAGGAGCTGCTGGCGCGGCTGCGCGCGCTGCTGCGCCGCGCGGCGGGGCTGGCCACCGCCGATATCGAGATCGGTCCGCTGCACATCGACACGCGCGCGAGCCGCGTCACCTATGACGGCAATCCCGTCAAGCTCACCAGCCAGGAATACCGGCTGTTGGCCTATCTGGCCCATCATCGCGGCAAGGTGGTGTCGCGCACCGAATTGGTGGAGCATCTCTACGACCAGGATTTCGACCGCGATTCGAACACGATCGAGGTCTTCATCGGACGCCTGCGCAAGAAGATCGACGCCGGGCTGATCCAGACGGTACGCGGGCTTGGCTATTCTCTCGAAGATCCGAAGCTGGGCGGCGCGGCCTAGGCTGCGTTCGCTCTCCGCCCGCCTGATCGCGGCGGCGGCGATATGGACCATGCTGGGCCTGGCGGCCGGCGGGGCGGTGCTGTCGGCCGCCTTCCGCGGCGCGGCGCTGGAGAATTTCGACGCGGGGCTGGAGGCGGACATGGACGGGCTGATCGCCGCCGCCGAGCCCGATCCGCAAGGCGGCCTGATCCTGCAGGACCGCTTTCTCAACCACCGCTTCGACCGCGTCTATTCGGGGCTTTATTACCAGATCAAGCCCGCGAAGGGCGGCCCGGGGCAAATTTCGCGTTCGCTGTTCGACCGCCCCATCCAGCCTGTCAACACCAGCACCAGAGGCGCGCTGACCTGGGGCACCGCCGATGGCCCCGACGGACAGACGCTGCGCGTGGTCTCGCGCCGTGTGGAATTTCCCATCGCCGTCACCGAAAGCCCCAAGGATACGTCCAGCTATACCTTCATGGTGGCGGGCGCGCTGTCCGATGTCGACCGCCAGACGGCGGAGTTCACCTCGACGCTGGTATGGTCCTTCCTGCTGCTGGGACTGGGGCTGGTGGCCGCGATCCTGGTGCAGGTGCGCATCGGCCTTCTGCCGCTGCGCCGCGTCAGTGTGGCGCTGGCCCGTATCCGCAATGGCGAGGCGCGCCGCCTCGAAGGCGATTTCCCGTCCGAGATCGTGCCCCTGGCAAGCGAGCTCAATTCGCTGATCCAGCATAGCGAGGAAGTAGTGGCCCGAGCGCGCACCCATGTCTCCAACCTGGCGCATTTCCTGAAGACGCCGCTGTCGGTGCTGGCGGCCGAGGCCGACGGCCAGCCCGGCCCCCTGGCCGAGGCGGTGAAGAAGCAGGTCTTCTCGATGCGCCGCCAGGTCGATCACTATCTTTCGCGCGCGCGCGCCGCCGGCAGCCTGGACGTGCTGGGCAACCGCACCCAGGTGCGCGCGGTGCTGGACGACCTGGCGCGCGTGATCGCCCGCATCCATGCCGTGCGCGGCATCGCCATCGACGCCGAATGCAACGAGACCATCTATTTCCGCGGCGAGCGCCAGGACCTGGAGGAGATGAGCGGCAACCTGATCGACAATGCCTGCAAATGGGCAGCCTCGCGCGTGCGGGTGCGCTGCCACAAGCATGGCGCGCGCCTGACCATCATCGTCGAGGATAACGGGCCGGGCCTGACCCAGAAGGAGCGCGCCCAGGTGGGCGAGCGGGGTGAGCGGCTGGATGAAAGTGTGCCGGGCTCGGGGCTGGGCCTGGCGATCGTGCGGGATATCTCCAAGCTCTATGGCGGTTTTTTCACTCTGGACGCCAGCCCCATGGGCGGGGTGATGGCGCGGCTGGAACTGCCCGCGATCCAGTAAGCGGAAACACGGCGTTAACGGTGTTCGCCCTATGTTGCCAGGCGCACAAGGGAGGCGGACGCCGGCATGGGCATGCTTTCGGCCGACAAGAACGGATTGCTCAGGACGTTTCTCGGAGGGCTTCCGGGGCACGTCGCCGCGCGCCTTGCCATGGCGGTGGAAGTCGACCGGATGATGGACGGTCACGCCCTGCCGCACGCCGAAATCCTGGCCAGCCTCCGGCCCGCCTTGCGCCAGGAGCATCAGAACAAGCGCGCGACCACGCCGTTGCGCCTGTTCTGCCGGCCCTTCGAGGACATCCTCACCTGCGTCCCGCGCAAGACCAAGCAGAAGGCCGACATCGCCCGCTCCACGCTGGAGCCGGCATGGAACTGGATCGCCGGAACGCTGGTGCCGGACCAGGCTTCGGCCTTCGTGCATGAGACCCGTGCGCTGTTGGTCGCGCGCAAGATGGACGGCGCGCTGGAGCGCACCATCCGATTCTGGCCGATCGCGGCGCAGGCGATGCAGCAGGCGCTGGCCGAGCCGCGCGGCCGCAAGGCGGCCGAGCATGCGCTGGGCGACCCCATGGCGGTGGCCGATGCCGAGGAGATGGCGCTGCTGCTGTCGGCGGGCACCATCATGCTCAGACTGCATGACGCTCTGCCGGCGCCTGTGCCCAGCCTGACCGAACCACTCCTCTGGGATCTGCGCGCCATTTACGACGAACTGGTTGAGACCCAGCCCGATGTGGCGCCTTACGTCGCGGTGGTGGCGATGAACCGGCTGGCGCGCCCGTGCGAGGCGCTGCGCCTGCCGCTGCAGGTGACGCGCCATACCGACGATACCCTTATTTCCAAGACCGACATGGGCCTGGTGGGCGAGATCCTGTTCGCCCGCATGGATGCGCTGAAGAACGCCATCCAGATGACCCGTCATCCGCTGTTCGACGCCGCGATGCTGGCCGAGCAGGTCAAGAGTTTCACCGATCTGTCCAGCGGCATCACCCGGGAGATCGATCTCAAGCGTGAAGGTGAGTGGGGAAAGCGGCTGCTGGCCGACCGCGCCGGCATCGGCAGGGTTATGGACGGGTTCATGGAACGGGCGCCGCGCGAGGTGCTGGCCGCGCTGCCGCTGATGAGAGGCAGCGGACCCAAGGCCGCCGATTTTTCCCGGCCCGTCCCCGACGAAAAGCGGCAGATGGCGTTGCGCTATGGCCGGCTGGTGGCGATGAGCCGCAATTTCGCCGCCGCCGCTTCCTTCGCCGCCAGGCAGAAGGCCGCCCAGGACGAGATCGGCAACGAGATCCGCCGCTATATCGAAGATCTGCTGCGGGCGCTGCGCGAACCGCCCCATCCCCATATCACGGTGGTGCAGGCGCAGTTCGAATTGTGCGTGGAACTGGTGACGCTGCTGTTCAGTGAAACGGAAGCCGAGCTGTTGCGGCGGCGCGGACGGGCGGCGCAGGCCGCATAGGCGATGCCGCATATCCCCACCTTCCGCCGCCAAGCTGAACGGCGGCTGAACAAGCATGGCGCGGCGGCGAATTTCCGTTCCGGCGCGTGCAATAGTTCCTTTGACAATTGAACCGGACCGGGACTCTCTTATTTATCTGCGAGTGGGCCCAACGGGAGAGAAACCCAAATGTTCCGTACACCAATCCTGGCCGCGATGGCGGCCCTGCTGCTGGCCGGCACCGCCCTGGCGCAGCCTGCGAGTTCGGGGGTGCCCGCAAGTTCCCCGCCCCGCAACCTGTCCGATCATTCCACGCCCGATTATGACGACGCCGATGATGCCGCCCCGCCCGCGGCCGCCGATGACCGGGACTATGCCCCATCCGCCGATTCTCGCACCGCCGCGGCGGACCAGCGCTCGCGCGACATGTTCTGCCGCCGCGACGCGGCCGCGCGCACCGGCTATGTGACCCCGCATGAAGCAGCGCGCGACGAGCAGACGCGCGGCACCATCGGCGGCACGCTGGGCGGCGCGGCCCTGGGCGCGATCCTTGGGGGCGCCGCCGGCAATGCCGGAACCGGTGCTGCCATCGGCGCCGGCGCGGGCCTTCTGGCGGGCACCGCGGTCGGCTCCAGCAACGCGCGCGAGGCCGCCGCCGATGTGCGGGCCGCTTACGGCCGCGCCTATTGGGATTGCATGCATGAAGCGAACACGGTTCCCGCAGGCGCCTATGACGACTATGACTATGGGGACGTGCCGCCGCCTCCGCCGGCCTATGTCTATGGGCCGCCACCGCCGCCGCCCGCCTACTATTATGGGGCCTACCCCTACTATCCTTATTATTATGGGCCGACCGTGGGCTTCAGCTTCGGGTTCGGCGGTGGTCACCGCTGGCACGGCCATCATGGCGGCTGGCACCGCGGCCACCGCTAGACTGTTCCACGGCACCGGCCCTGAGACTTTGAATCGCGGGCGGCCGGGCTGTATGGTCCGGCCGCTTTCGTTTTAAGGTTGCCGCATGCCGACGCTCGACAAGCCCAGGATAGCCAGGCCCAATCCTGCCCGGCTCAATCCTCTGCAACTCAGGACCCTGACCCTGCTGCAGGCGATCGCGCGGCTTCCCGACGCCGCCCGCCCGACCGCGGAAGGCGATACCGAAATCCTGGCCTTCCCGCATGCCCATGGCGACCATTTCCACCTCGGCGAGGCGACGGTGATGGGCCGCGACGCCACAGGGCTCGAGAACCAGAATGTCTGGAACGCGCTGGCCCGCAAAGGGCTGGTCAAATGCGAATGGCCGCACAAGATCGCGCTGACGCCCGATGGCCTGGCGTATGACACCGGCATCGCCGATCGGATACTGCATCGGGGCGGGGGCCATTAGATGACGCCCAAAAAGAAGCGCCGGCTGGTCTTCGCCATCGCGCTGGTGGCGGCGGGCGGCGTGCTGGCGGCGGGCATCGTCTGGCAACTCGGCCAGAACACCATGTACTTCCGCAGTCCCACCGATGTCGCCCAGGGCCATGTGGGGGAGGGCGTCGCCTTCCGGCTGGGCGGGCTGGTCGCCGACGGCAGCGTCCATCACGGCGCCGGCGCGGATGTGCAGTTCACCGTCACTGACGGCAAGAGCGCGGTGCCGGTCGACTATCACGGCGTGCTGCCGGCGCTGTTCCGCGAGGGGCAGGGGGTGGTGGCGCTGGGCTCGCTGGGCTCCGGCGGCACCTTCACCGCCACCGAGGTTCTGGCCAAGCATGACGAGAAATACATGCCGCCGGAAGTTGTGGACTCGCTCAAGCGCGCCGGCCGATGGAAGGAGGGCGGCACATGACCGGTGAATTGGGCCAGCTTGCGCTGTGCCTGGCGCTGGCGTTGTCGCTGGTGATGGCGGGGACCGGGCTTTACGGCGCGCGCGCCGATGCCGGTCCGGCGCGCGGCGTCGCCTCCAGCGCCGCGCTGGGCATGCTGGTGTTCGTGGTGCTGGCCTTCGGCGCGCTGACCTATGGCTTCATCGTTTCGGATTTCTCCATCGCCGATGTCGCCAGCAATTCCAGTACCCTGAAGCCGCTGATCTACAAGATCACCGGCGTTTGGGGGAACCATGAAGGCTCGATGCTGCTCTGGGTTCTGGTGCTCAGCCTCTATGCCGGGCTGGTGGCCTGGCTGGGCCGCGGCGGGGCGCGGCTGACCAGCGCCGCGCTGGGCGTGCAGGGCCTGTTGGCCGCGGCTTTTCTGCTGTTCATTCTTTTCACCTCCAACCCCTTCCTCAGGCTGGACCCGGCGCCGTTCGAAGGCGCCGGGCTGAACCCGCTGCTGCAGGACCCCGGCCTGGCGATGCATCCGCCCATGCTCTATGCGGGCTATGTGGGGCTGTCGGCGTCCTTCTCCTATGCCGCCGCCGCCCTGATCGTGGGCGAGGAGGCCATCCGCCAACAGTGGGTGCGCGCGGCGCGGCCCTTCATGCTGATCGCCTGGATCGCGCTGACCTGCGGCATCGCGCTGGGATCCTGGTGGGCCTATTACGAGCTCGGCTGGGGCGGCTTCTGGTTCTGGGACCCGGTGGAGAACGCCTCGCTGATGCCCTGGCTGATCGGCACCGCGCTGCTGCATTCGGCGCTGGCGACCGAGCGCAGCGGCGCCTTTCGGACCTGGACGCTGCTTCTGGCCATCGCCGGGTTTTCCCTGTCGCTGATCGGCACCTTCCTGGTGCGCTCGGGCGTGCTGTCCAGCGTGCATGCCTTTGCATCCGATCCCACGCGCGGCTTCTTCATCATGGTGCTGATCGCGCTGGCGATCGGAGGAGCCCTGGCGCTGTTCGCCTGGCGCGCCCCCACCCTGCAGGGCGGCGCGGCGTTCGAGCCGGTCAGCCGCGAAACCACGCTTCTGCTCAACAATGTCTTCCTGGTGGCGGCCTGCGCCTGTGTGTTCGTGGGCACGCTCTATCCGCTGGTGCTGGACGCCATGAACGGCACCAAGATTTCGGTCGGGCCGCCCTATTTCGCCGTCACCTTCGCGCCGATCTTCTTCGCGCTGCTGCTGCTGGTGCCGCTGGGGCCGCGGCTGAACTGGCGGCGCGGCGACCTGAAACAGGCGCTGCGCACGCTTTATCCGGCTATGGGCATCGCCGCGGTAGCGGGGTTGGCGGTTCTGGCGATCGTCAGTCCACGCAGCCTGACCGCGTTCGGCGCCTTCGCGGTTGCCGGCTGGCTGATCGCCGCCAGCGCGATCGACATCGGCAAGCGCCGGGGAAAGGGAAGAGGGCGCGCGCGCGCCATCGCCTTCGCCTCGGCGCTGGCCCATGCCGGTCTTGGCGTTTCACTGATGGGGGTGGCGGGCACGACCCTGTGGCGCAGCGAGGCGCTGGAGGTGATGGGACCCGGCCAGACCATGCAGGTCGGGCCCTATACGCTGCGCTTCGACGGCGTGACCAATGTGCAGGGTCCCAATTACGCCGCCCAGCGCGCGCGTATCGCCTTGATGGACGGCGACCAGGTCTCGGCCGTGCTGGAGCCCGAACGCCGTCTTTACCTGGAACAGGGCCAGGAGGTCAGCGACACCGCCATCCGCACCACCGGGCTGCGCGATCTTTATCTGGCGCTGGGCGACGATCGCGGCAATGGCCGTTTTACCGTGCGGGCCTATGTCTCGCCGCTGGCGCCCTTCATCTGGCTGGGCGGGTTGGTGATGGCGCTGGGCGGAATCCTGTCGCTGTGGGGGAGGCTGCGCCTGAAGGCGCCCGAGCCGGAAAAGGCGGCATCCGCCCAGGCGATCGCGGCGGAATGAGGGTTCCTGCATGAGGAATTTGGCCGCATGAGGAATCTGGCGCTCTGTCTGTTTCTGCTTTTCGCAGCGGCGCCGGCGCTGGCCCAGGCGCCGCTGCCGCCCGCGCCCACCAGTTTTTCCGATCCGGGGCTGGAGGCACGCGCGCGCAACCTGCAGCGCCAGCTCCGCTGCCTGGTCTGCCAGGGCGAGAGCATCGACGAGTCCGGCTCGCCTTTCGCCGCGGACGTGCGCGCCCTGGTACGGCGGCAAATCGCCCAGGGCCGCAGCGACCGGCAGATAGAGGATTTCCTGGTCGCCCGCTATGGCGACTTCATTCTCATGAAGCCGCCCGTCCAGCCCAATACCTGGTTCCTGTGGCTTGCGCCCTTCCTTGTGCTGGCCCTGGCGGGCACAATCGCCTGGATCACGATCCGGCGGGCGCAACGGCGTGCGGCAAACTCCTGACTCCGCAGTCTTTTTCGGCGCCTTGAAAATTACGTCGGTTTAACCACCTGGATAAAAACCAGAAAGGTATAACGCCTATATCAGTCGCGGCTGGGCAACTCTCCGGCCTCAAGGAGCCTCTGCATGACCGACAAACCGACGAATCCATTGAATTCCGCTCTGTCCGGCCTGAAGCGGCGTTTCAAGCCGGGCGCGCGCCATGGCCGCGCCCTGGCGATGGGCAGCGCCGCCGCCATTGTCGTGGTCGGGCTTGGCGCCTTCGGCCTTCTGCCGCCGGTCCGCCATGTCCAGACCGCCGGCACGCCGATCATGATGGCGGCCAACCAGAGCAGCCGCACCACGCCGCGCATGCTGGAATCCAGCGCCCCCTTCAGCTTCGCCGATCTGGTGGAGCGGGTGTCGCCCGCAGTGGTGTCCATCACCTCCGAGACGACCACGACCGATGCCGAGATGTCCGACGCCATCCCCGAGCAGTTCCGCGACCTGTTCCGCCAGTTCGGCCAGCGGCCCCAGCCGCACCGCGCCGTGTCGGCGGGCAGCGGCTTCATCATCGACAAGTCGGGCTACATCGTCACCAACAACCATGTGGTGGACGCCAGCAAGAAGATCACCGTCAAGCTGCAGGACGGCCGCAGCTTCACCGCCAAGCTGATCGGCACCGATCCGGCCACCGATGTGGCGCTGCTGAAGGTCAATAGCGACAAGCCGTTGCCGTCCGTCGAGTTCGGCAACGACAAGGACCTGCGCGTCGGCGACTGGGTGGTGGCGGTGGGCAATCCATTCGGCCTGTCCAATACCGTGACGGCCGGCATCGTGTCGTCGCTCGGCCGCGACATCGAATCAAGCCAGCCCTATACCAACTTCATCCAGATCGACGCCCCCATCAACCGGGGCAATTCGGGCGGCCCCACCTTTGACCTGCGTGGCCAGGTGGTGGGCATGAACTCGATGATCTTCTCGCCTTCTGGTGGAAGCATCGGAATCGGCTTCGCCATTCCCGCCAGCGTGATCCATGACGTGGTGGCCCAGTTGAAGGCCACCGGCCATGTCACCCGCGGCTGGCTGGGCGTGTCGATCCAGAGCGTGACGCCCGACATCGCCGCCTCGCTGGGGCTGAAGGACCAGAAGGGCGCGCTGGTCGCCGAAGTGGTGCCGAACGGACCGGCCGCCAAGGCGGGCTTCGAGCAGGGCGACATCGTCACCGCGATCGACGGCCAGGCGGTGGACGACTCCCGTGACCTGACCCAGAAGGTCGCCGCCGTCCAGTCGGGCCGGACAGCCACCTTCTCGGTGATCCGCGGCGGCAAGCCGATCCAGGTGAAGGTGACCATCGGCACCCGCCCGGACGAGCAGAAGCTGGCTTCCAACGGCTTCCGCGGCAACCTGTCGCCCTCCAGCGCCAACGCGGCGGGCCTGGCGCTGTCGTCGCTGACGCCGGAAGCCAGGCGGATGTACAATCTTGGCGACGACGTCAATTCCGGCGTCGTGATCACCAAGGTCGATCCCGACAGCGACGCCGCCACCAAGGGGCTTCAGCCGGGCGACGTGGTGCTGAAGATCAACAATCGCAGCGTCAAGTCGCCGGCCGATTTCCAGTCCGGCGTGGCCGACGCCCAGAAAGGCGGCCGCAAGAGCGTGCTGCTGCTGGTGGCGCGGTCATCGGGCCAGACGGGCTTCGTGGCCATCGACATCGACAAGACCTGATCTTTCAAGGGGCGCGCCGGACAACCGGCGCGCCCCGCGCCTTTTCTGCAATCACCGACGGGGAGCAAGAATGCGGATTCTCGTTATCGAAGACGATCTGGAAGCACAGCGTTATCTGGTGCAGGGCTTGAAGGAATCCGGCCATGTGGTGGATGAGGCCGCCGACGGAGAGACCGGATTGGGCCTGGCGCTGTCGCGACCCTATGACGTGGCGATCGTTGACCGTATGCTGCCCCGCAAGGATGGCCTGGCCGTCGTGGCCGAGATGCGCGAGCACAGCAACCAGGTTCCGGTGCTGTTCCTGTCGGCGCTTTCGGAGGTGGACGACCGGGTCAAGGGTCTGAAGGCCGGCGGCGACGATTATCTGACCAAGCCTTATGCCTTCGTCGAGCTTCTGGCCCGGATCGACGCCCTGATGCGCCGACGCATGCCGGCGGGCGTCAGAACCCGGCTGGACGTGGGCGATCTCGAACTGGATCTTCTGACCCGCGCCGCCAAGCGCAGCGGCACCGAGATCGAGCTTCAGCCGCGCGAATTCCGCCTTCTGGAATATCTGATGCGCCATGCCGGCCAGGTGGTGACCCGGACCATGCTGCTGGAAAGCGTGTGGGAGTATCATTTCGATCCCCAGACCAATGTGATCGACGTGCATATCTCGCGGTTGCGTGCCAAGATCGACAAAGGTTTCGAAGTCCCCCTGCTGCACACCGTGCGCGGGGCCGGCTACATGATCCGGGCGCACTGAACTCCGCGGAATGCCCGGCGTCTGCGCGCCGGGCCTGCTGCCTGAGGGTATAGTGGCGAAAGGCAATGGCGGCCCATCGATGACGGCGAAGGCAAGTTTCCCCCTTCTTCGGACCCAGGCCTTCCGCATCGTTCTGGTCTATGTGTTGCTGTTCGCCATTTCGGTGGGCGCCCTGCTGGCCTTTACCTACTGGAATACGCGCCGCACGCTGGACGCCCAGACCGACCAGATCATCGAGGCCGAGATCACCGGCCTGTCGGACGTATATCAGCATCTGGGCCTGGGCGGTCTGGCCGAGACGGTGCGCGAGCGCACCCACAGCGGCGAGGGGATCTATCTGCTGTCGGACGGGCTGCGCCACATCATCGCCGGCAACATGGATACCTGGCCGCAAAGGGTGACGGTCCAGGGCAATTTCGTCGAATTCGACTTCGAGCGTCCCGTGGATGGCCATATGGAATCGCGGCGCGCGCGCGGGCGCATCTTCGCTCTGCCGGGGGATTTCGTGCTGCTGGTGGCCCAGGACGTGCATGAGCGCTATCTGACCACCCGCATGTTCACCACCACGCTGCCTTGGACGGTGGCGCTGATCCTGCTGCTGGGTCTTATGGGCGGGGCGCTGATGAGCCGCAACATGCTGCAACGGCTGGACAGCATCAACCGCACCTCGGGCGAGATCATCGCGGGCGATCTTTCACGCCGCGTGCCGCTGGCCGGATCGGGCGACGAGTTCGACACCCTGGCCGAGAATCTCAACCGCATGCTGGACCGCATCGAGCGGCTGATGAAGGGGCTGCGCGAAGTCACCGACAGCGTGGCCCACGACCTGCGCACGCCGCTCAACCGGCTGCGCAACCGGCTGGAGGAGATGGCCTCGCGGCTTACCGCGGCCGGCAGCGAGGGGGAGGAAGTGGAGCGCGCCATAGCGGAGGCCGACAAGCTGATCGGCACCTTCAACGCCCTGCTTTTGATCGCCGAGACCGATGCGGGCACCACGCGCGCCGGCATGACCACGCTGGACCTGGGGTCGGTGGCCGCCGACGTGGTCGAACTCTACGAGCCGGTGGCCGAAGAGCGCAGCATCAGCCTGGTGATGCCGCCGCCTCCGCCCATTTCCATCGAAGGCAATCGCAGCCTGATCGCCCAGGCCCTGGTCAACCTGGTGGACAATGGCATCAAATACACGCCCGAAGGAGGGCGTGTGACCATCACCATCGCCCAGAGCGAAGCCGGGATCGATGTGGCCGTGGCCGACAGCGGCCCGGGCATTCCCGCCGAGGACCGCGCCCGCGTGGTGGAGCGTTTCGTCCGGCTGGAAGCCAGCCGCAATTCTCCCGGCACCGGGCTTGGCCTGTCGCTGGTGGCGGCGGTGGTCCATTTCCACAATGCGGAATTGCTGCTTGGGGACAATGCGCCCCACGGCCTGAAGGTTGTGCTGCGATTCCCGCATAGCGCCGCGCGCGCCTTGCCAATGAAAAATGCGGCCGAGTGATGATCGCGGCGCCATCGCGCCCGCCCGAAAGGCAGCCCGGCGGTAAATGGGCCGGCGACCGGCCGGCAATCTCGCGTTAGACTGCCGCATGCTTCGCATTCCTCCACGGCCTTTTGATCCGGCCCGCGCCGCCCGCATCCACGAATCCCTGGCCGAACAGGGTTTGCGCGCCACAACCCCACTGCTCGACGCGGTGTTCGGCAATTCTGCCTTTCTTGGCCGCATGGCGATCCGCGAACATGGCGCGCTGGCGGAATATCTGGCGGCGGGCCCGCTGACGGTGCTGAACGCCGCGATTCAGACCGCCCATGGCGCCGCGCACGCGCAAAGCGAGGCCGAAGCGATGACGCTGTTGCGGGTGGCGCGCCGGCGCGCCGCGCTGGCGATCGGCATGGCCGACATCGGCGGGACATGGGACGTGAACCGCGTCACCGCCGAACTCAGCCGCTTCGCCGACGCTTGTGTGGGATCGGCGCTGCGCTTCATGCTGGGCGAGGCGGCCAGGGCTTCGGGCGCGAAGGCGGTGACCGAAGAGGAATGTGGCCTCACGGTGCTGGCGATGGGCAAATACGGCGCCCACGAGCTGAATTATTCCAGCGACATCGATCTGGTCGTCTTCTATGACGCGGCGAAATTCCCCTTCGCCAAGCGCGGCGATCCGCGCGGCGCCGCCGTGGACATCGTGCGCGGGCTGGTGCGGCTGCTGGCCGAGGCGACGACCGAGGGTTACGTCTTCCGGGTCGATCTGCGCCTTCGCCCCGATGCCGGCGCCACGCAGATCGCCATCTCCACCGACGCGGCGCTCGACTATTATGAAGCGATGGGCCAGAACTGGGAGCGGGCCGCTATGATCAAGGCCCGCCCTTGCGCCGGCGATCCGGGGACGGGCGCCGATTTCATGAAAGCCATCGTGCCCTTTGTATGGCGGCGCTACCTGGATTTCGCGGCCATCGAGGACATCCATTCCATCAAGCGCCAGATCCACGCCCATGCCGGCCATGGCGCCATCAAGGTGGCCGGCCACAACATCAAGCTGGGCCGCGGCGGCATCCGCGAGATCGAATTCTTCGCCCAGACCCAGCAGCTCATCCTGGGCGGGCGCCATCCGGCGCTGCGCGTGTCCTCGACCCAGGGCGCGCTGGCGGCGCTGGCGGCGGAAGGCCGGGTGACCGCGCAAACGGCCGCCGATCTGACGAACGATTATCGAACCCTGCGGATGCTCGAACACCGGCTCCAGATGGTGGAGGACCAGCAGACGCACAGCCTTCCGGGCACCCCTGAGGGGCTGGCGCACATCGCCTGTTTCATGGGCTATGACACGCCCGAGCAATTCCGCCGGGCGCTCACCGCGACCCTTGAGAATGTGCAAGGTCATTATGCGCGCCTGTTTGAAAGCGCGCCCGAACTGTCGGATGTGCGCGGCAGCCTGGTCTTCACCGGGGTGGAAGACGATCCGGAGACGCTGGAAACCATCACCGCCATGGGATTTCGCGATGCGAGCCATGTCAGCGGCGCCATTCGCGGCTGGCATCATGGCCGCATCCGGGCGATGCGCTCGCCGCGCGCACGCGAACTGCTCACCCGCCTGACTCCGGCCATCCTCAAGGCGCTGGCGGCCACGGCCGATCCCGATATCGCTTTCGCCCAGTTCGATCGCTTTCTTTCCGCGCTGCCGTCGGGCGTTCAGCTTTTCTCGCTGTTCCAGGCCCGCCCCCAGTTCCTGAATCTCCTGGCGCGCATCGTCGGATCGGCGCCAAGGCTGGCGGCGCACCTGGCGCGCAATCCGGCGACACTGGATGCGCTGCTGGATGCGGAATTCCTTACCACCCTGCCGGACCGCCCCGCGCTGGAGCCGGCGCTCGCCCGGCGGCTGACGGGTGCCTATGAAGAGGTGCTGGACGGCGCGCGCCGTTTTGCCCGCGAGGCGATCTTCCGCGTCGGCGTGCAGATCGTGGAAGGGTCCGCCAGCGCCGAACGCTGCGGTCCCGCGCTGGCAGACGTGGCCGAAACCGTGATCGCCGGCCTTTTGCCAAAGGTGGAAGACGCGCTTGCAGCGCAGGCGGGCCGCGTGCCCGGCGGCGGCTTTGCCGTGGTGGCGATGGGCAAGCTGGGCGGGCGCGAAATGACCGCCAGTTCCGACCTCGACCTGGTGTTCGTCTATGACATGGCCGAGGGGGTGGAGTCGTCGGATGGGCCCAGGCCGCTCGCCCCCAGCACCTATTATGCGCGGCTGGCGCAGCGGTTCATTTCCGCGCTGACCACACCGACCGCGGCAGGCACTCTTTATGAGGTGGACATGCGCCTTCGGCCCACCGGCAACAAGGGGCCGGTGGCGGTGAGCCTGAAGAGCTTTGTCGACTATCATGCCAGCGAAAGCTGGACCTGGGAGCATATGGCGCTGACCCGGGCGCGGCTGGTGGCGGGTCCCCAAAGCCTGCGGGAGCGGGTGAGGGGCGAAATCCGCCGCCGGCTGACCCACCCGCGCCCGGCCGATGTCATCCTGCGCGATGCGCGCCAGATGCGCGCGCGCATGGCCGAGACCTTTCCCGGCAAGAATCCGTTCGATCTCAAATATGCGCCGGGTGGCCTGGTGGACATCGAATTCATCGCCCAGGCCTTGCAGCTTGTGCATGGGCAAAGCGCGCCGGCGATCCTGGACGCCAACACGATCGCGGCGCTGCAAAACCTCAACGAGGCGGGCTTCCTCGGCGCCGATGATGCCAGGACACTGATCGCCTCGGCGCGCCTGCAGCACGCCCTGACCCAGGTCCTGCGCATCGCGGTGGACGAGACGCCGGACATCGACCAGGCGACGCCCGGGCTGAAGGCGCTGCTGACGCGCGCCGCGGACATGGGCAGTTTCGCCCAGGTCGAGGCCAGGCTGGCCGCCCTGCAGCGGGACACCCGCGCCCTGTTCGGGCGCCTGCTCGAGGGGTGAAGGTTCCGGTCACTCCCCCGCTGGCCGCCGATCATGGACCCGGCAGCCGGCACGGCAGTCCGGCGCGACGCGGATCGATTTTCCCCCAATCCCGGCGGGCAAATGCTGCTTGAATCCCCGCCGGGGTTGGGCCATAACCCCGGTCCACTTGGAAAGCGGGCGTAGCTCAGGGGTAGAGCATAACCTTGCCAAGGTTAGGGTCGGGCGTTCGATTCGCCTCGCCCGCTCCAGGTTTTTCAATTAGATCATGCTGTTATGGGCGGCTGCCGATGGGCAGCGTCACGGCCCGGCACTGCCATGAGTGTTCTAGCCAAGGGGGCGTGATGGCGGCCTCCCATTGCCGCTAAAAGCTGTCGCCGGCGCTTGTTCACAAGACTTACCCCTCGTCTGACAGGCCCCAGATGCGATGCGAATCGATCAGGAGCTGCAGTACTGCCGAATGGGCCGCGCCACGGGCGTGTGCCTCGGTGCGGCGCATATCATAGTCCTGCCGCCTGGCCAGCAGCAGATCCGTCAATCCTTGGTCACCCAGGTCATAGGCCTTCTGCATGCGCGCCAGCATGGCGGCGCTGCTCTTGGCGGCCGTCTCGGCCTGGCGCCAGGCTTCAAGGCCCTGCTGCGCATTGATCACATCGCGCTCGGCGGCGATCTCGACATCGCGCTGGACCTTGTGGGCGGTGACCGCTGCGGCGGCGGCTTCGGCGCTGGCCTGGTCGGCGCTGGCCTGGCGCAGAGCGCCGCCAATGGGAATGGAAAAGCCGATGCCGATGCCGGTCTCATGGCCGCCGCGCTCATGGAAGGTGCGGAGGTCCAAAGTGGGGTCGGCGAACCTGTCCATATGTGCGCGCCTGGCCAGCCACTCGCGACGGTCGGCCTCGCTCTCAGCCAGCTTGATCTCGTGATTGTCTTCGAGCACGGCGGCACGCCATTCCGCCCAGTCGCCGGGTGGCGCGATGGGGTCAGGCATGGCGGGCGCGCGCAGCGGCAGCGTCAAAGTCGGAAATGTCCGCTCCAGCGTCATGCGTGCGTTGCGACGGCCCTGTTCGGCCTGGGCGGCCTGGGCGCGCGCCATGCGCTTGTAGTCCTCCAGCTAGTTCACAGGAACCGGAACCACGAAACCATCGATGTAAGGCATGGTGTTCTCCCTTGGGTCTTTCCGAAGGACGCCAGGACCGGCCCGCCGCCGACAACAGGACAAAGAAAAAGGGCGGCGTATTGTACGCCGCCCCGAGAAAAATTCTCGCGACCTCCGGGTCAGATGTCCAGGATCATGCGTTGCGGGTCTTCCAGATTCTCCTTCACCTTGACCAGGAAGGTGACCGCCTCGCGGCCGTCCACGATCCGGTGATCGTAGGACAGAGCCAGGTACATCATCGGACGAATCTCGATCTTGTCGCCCACAGCCATGGGGCGGGGCTGGATCTTGTGCATGCCCAGGATGCCGGACTGGGGTGAATTCAGGATCGGCGTGGACATCAGCGAACCGAACACGCCACCATTGGTAATCGAGAAGGTCCCGCCCTGGAGCTCCTCCAGCTTGATCTTGTTGTCACGGGCGCGGGCGCCGAAATCGGCAATGGCCTTCTCGATACCGGCCAGCGAAAGATGGTCGGCATCGCGCACCACGGGTACGACAAGGCCGCGCTCGGTCGAGACCGCTATGCCGATGTCGTAATAGTTCTTGTAGATGATGCTGTCGCCTTCGATCTCGGCATTGACGTTGGGCAGTTCCTTGAGCGCAGCCACCACGGCCTTGGTGAAAAAGCCCATGAAGCCCAGCTTCACGCCATGTTTTTTCGCGAAGGCGTCCTTGTAGGTCGTGCGCAGCGCCATCACCGTGCTCATGTCCACCTCGTTGAAGGTGGTGAGCTGTGCGGCGGTGTTCTGCGATTCCTTCAGCCGCGCCGCGATGGTCTTGCGCAGGCGGGTCATCGGCACGCGTTCCTCCCGCGCCTCGTTGCTGCGCGGTCCGGCCGGAATGGTGCTGGCAGGCGCCGGCTGGGTGGCCCGCGATTCCAGCGCCGCCAGCATGTCGCCCTTCGTCACCCGACCGTCCCGGCCCGTTCCGGCCACTGCGCTGGTGGGCAGGCCGCTCTCGGCGGCGATGCGTTGCGCCGAAGGCATGGCGGCGGGCGCCGGGGCAGGCGCTGCCGCCGGCTTGGACGCTTCAGCCTTGGCGGCGGCGGGCGCTGCCTTTGCGGCGGTCTTGTTGCCGGCTTGGCCCTCGGCAATGGCGCCCAGAAGCGCGCCCACCGTCACGGTGGCGCCCGCGCCGGCAGTGATGGATTCGATGGCGCCATCGGCGGGCGAAGGCACTTCCACGGTCACCTTGTCGGTTTCCAGCTCCAGAAGAGGCTCGTCGCGCTTGACCGCATCGCCCTCCTTCTTGAACCACTTCGACACTGTGGCTTCGGTCACGGATTCGCCCATGGCGGGCACTTTGATTTCGACGGTCATGTTTCAGGCTCTTGTGCGGCGTGTTCCGGGATCGGAGCGGTTGAAGGAACGGATTAAAGAGTCAGGGCGTCGTTGAGGAAGGCGGCCAGTTCCGCCAGGTGCTGTTTCATCAGGCCGGCGGCGGTGGAAGCCGACTCAGGCCGGCCGGCATAGCGCGGCACGGCGGTGCCGCCCAGGTGGGCAATGGTCGCCTCGATGCGCGGCTTGACGAAATTCCAGGCGCCCTGATTTTGCGGCTCTTCCTGGCACCAGACGATGTCGGCCTTGGGGAAGCGGTTCAATTCCTGGGCCAGCACATTTTCGGGGAAGGGATAGAGCTGCTCGATGCGGATGATCTGGATGCGGTTTTCGCCGCGCTTCTCGCGCTCGTCCATCAGGTCGAAATAGACCTTGCCCGAGCACAATACCACGCGTCTGATCTTGCTGTCTTCGGCCAGCTCGACGGTGGTGGCGCCGGGGACCACCTCGGCCTGGTCGCGCAGTACGCGATGGAAGCTGTTGGACGGCAGCATGTCGGACAGGAAGCTGACGCAGCGTTTGTGGCGCAACAGCGATTTTGGGGTCATCACGATCAGCGGCTTGCGGAACGGGCGGTGCATCTGGCGCCGCAGTGCGTGGAAATAGTTTGCCGGCGTGGTGGGCACGCAGACCTGCATATTGTCCTGCGCGCAAAGCTGCAGATAGCGCTCCAGCCGGGCCGAACTGTGTTCGGGGCCCTGGCCTTCATAGCCGTGGGGCAACAGCATGGTCAGGCCGGACATGCGAAGCCACTTGCTTTCACCGGACGAGATGAACTGATCCACCACCACCTGCGCCCCGTTGGCAAAGTCGCCGAACTGGGCCTCCCACAAGACCAGCGCCTTGGGCTCGGCCAGGCTGTAGCCATATTCGAAGCCCAGAACCGCTTCCTCCGACAGCAGTGAATCCACGACCTCGAAGCAACCCTGGTCCTGGTTGACATGCTGCAACGGATAATAGCGTTCCTCGCTCTCCTGATCGACGAGGGCGGCGTGGCGCTGGCTGAATGTCCCGCGCGAAGAATCCTGGCCCGACAGGCGGATGTAATAGCCCTCGTTCAACAGCGTGCCGAAGGCCAGCGCCTCGCAGGTCGCCCAGTCGAAGCCTTCGCCCGTCTCGAACATCCGGGCCTTGGCCTCGAGCTGGCGGGCGATGGTCTTGTGCAGGTGGAAGTCGGACGGCGCGGTGGTCAGCGCCTTGCCGACCGCGCGCAGCGTTTCTTCCGGCACGCCCGTGTCGCCGCGACGGTCGCCGACCTTGGGCGCCACTTCCAGGCCTTGCCACTTGCCGTCCAGCCAGTCCGCGCGATTGGGCAGATGAGACTTGGATGCGTTGAACTCCTCGTCCAGCCGGGTATTGAAGGCGCTCTGCATCGCTTCGGCATCGGCCTCGGTCAGCGTGCCTTCACCCACCAGCTTCTGGCGGTAAAGCTGCAGCGTCGTCGCGTGGCTGCGGATCATCCGGTACATCTGGGGCTGGGTAAAGCTCGGCTCGTCGGTCTCGTTGTGGCCGAACCGCCGATAGCAGATCATGTCCAGGACGACATCCTTGTTGAACTGCTGGCGGAATTCGATGGCGATGCGCGCGGCATGGACCACCGCTTCGGGGTCGTCGCCATTCACGTGGAAGATCGGCGCCTGCACCATCAAGGCGATGTCGGTGCAATAGGGCGAGGAGCGCGAGAAGATCGGCGCGGTCGTAAAGCCGATCTGGTTGTTGATGACGAAATGGATGGTGCCGCCGGTACGAAAGCCCTTGATGCCCGACATGGCGAAGCATTCGGCGACCACGCCCTGGCCGGCGAAAGCGGCGTCGCCATGGATCAGAAGCGGCAGTACCGAGGTGCGCGCGTCGATGTCGTGAAGCTGCCATTGCTTGGCGCGTGCCTTGCCAAGCACCACGGGATCGACGATCTCAAGATGCGAGGGATTGGCGGTGAGAGACAGGTGCACCTTGTGGCCGTCGAATTCGCGGTCCGACGACGCGCCCAAGTGGTACTTCACATCCCCTGAGCCCTCGACGCTGGAGGGGTTGGCGGCGCCGCCCTGGAATTCATGGAAAAGCTGGCGATAGGGCTTGCCCATCACATTGACCAGCACGTTCAGGCGCCCGCGATGGGCCATGCCCAGCACGATCTCGCTGACGCCGAGCTGGCCGCCGCGCTTGATGATCTGTTCCAGGGCCGGAATGGTGGATTCGCCGCCGTCCAGGCCGAAGCGCTTGGTGCCGACAAAGCGATTGGCGGCAAACTTCTCGAACCCCTCGGCTTCGATCAGTTTATTCAGGATGGCCTTCTTGCCTTCGGGGGTGAATCCGATCTGGCCTTCCTCGCTCTCGATGCGCCTCTGAAGCCACTGCTTCTGCTCGGCATCGTTGATGTGCATGAACTCATAGCCGATGCGCCCGCAATAGATGCCGTGCAGCTTGTCCATCAACTGCCGCGGTGTAACGGTGGAAAGACCCAGGACCCCGTCGACATAGACCGGCCGGTCCAGCGTGGCGTCATCAAAGCCATAATGGGCGGGATCGAGGCTGGGCTGCGGCGGGCGCGGCGTGATTCCCAAGGGATCGAGATCGGCCTCCAGATGGCCGACCATGCGATAGGCGCGGATGATCTGGACGGCATGGATGGACAGTCGGGCGGCTTCGGTCTGCGCGCCGGGATCAGAGACAGCTTGGCCTTCCTTCCGCGCGGGCTTGCCGGCCGGGGGCTCCTGGCCGGTGAGGGCGGCGATCAGATCATCACTGGCGAAGGCCGGCCGGGCATCGCGCTTCCAGGCCGGGCCGCGACCCAACTGGGTGGGTGTCAGACCCTTTTCGCCGAGCTGTGCGAAATAGTCCCGCCAGCCCTGCTCCACGCTATCGGGGTCGGCCAGGTAGCGGGCATACAGCTGTTCGACGAAGGGGGCGTTGGTGGCGTTGAGGAACGAGGTGGCCTCGAAGACGGCATTGGAGGCGCGATTCAGCTTATCTGGCGGAGGTTGATCAGTCATTTCAAACGCTTATGGGTGAGCTTGTTGGGCTCCAACCCTTTCCTGGACCTGCCGGGGAGGCAGTGCTTCGCGTGGGCGTGGGTGGTAATCGGTTCCAGCCGCAGATTCAACGACGATTGCGGTTAATATGGGACGAAGGCCGCCGGTTTACGACACCTAAATCTCGGGAGGGCGGTCCGGAAATGGATAAAGAAAAAGACCCGGCGGGTCCCGCCGGGCCTTTCGAAGGCGTTATCGCTACCGCCGGTCACTTGCCGGCCAGGAGATCCACCAGGGTGGTGCCCAGCGCCGCCGGATTGGGCGAGACCCGGATGCCCGCGCTCTTCATCGCTTCGATCTTGCTGTCGGCGCCGCCCTTGCCGCCGCTGATGATGGCGCCGGCATGGCCCATGCGGCGGCCCGGCGGGGCGGTGACGCCGGCGATGAACCCGACCATCGGCTTCTTCACCTTGCTGTGCTTGATGAAGTCGGCGGCGTCTTCTTCGGCGCTGCCGCCGATCTCGCCGATCATGATGATGCTCTCGGTCTCGGGGTCGGCCAGCAGCATCTCCAGGACTTCGATATGCTCGGTGCCCTTGACCGGGTCGCCGCCGATGCCGACGCAGGTGGACTGGCCCAGGCCCGCCGCGGTGGTCTGCGCCACCGCTTCATAGGTCAGGGTGCCGGAGCGCGAAACGATGCCAACCTTGCCGCGGCGATGGATGTGGCCGGGCATGATGCCGATCTTGCATTCGCCGGGCGTGATGACGCCGGGGCAGTTGGGTCCGATCAGGCGCGACTTCGACCCGCATAGGGCACGCTTGACCTTGACCATGTCCAGCACCGGGATGCCCTCGGTGATACAGACGATGAGAGGGACTTCCGCGTCGATCGCTTCCAGGATCGCATCGGCGGCGAAGGGCGGGGGCACATAGATGGCGCTGGCATCGGCGCCGACCTTTTCTTTCGCTTCGCGCACCGTGTCGAACACCGGCAGGCCCAGGTGGGTGGTGCCGCCCTTGCCCGGCGTGGTGCCGCCGACCATCTTCGTGCCATAGGCGATGGCCTGTTCTGAGTGGAAGGTGCCCTGGTTGCCGGTGAAGCCCTGGCAGATGACTTTGGTATTCTTGTCGACGAGGATGGACATTACTTCGAACCCTTTACCGCCTTGACCACTTTCTGCGCGGCGTCGGCCAGATTGTCGGCACTGGTGATGGCAAGGCCCGATTTGGCCAGGATTTCCTTGCCCAATTCGACATTGGTGCCTTCGAGGCGCACCACCAGCGGCACGTTCAGCGACAGGTCCTTCGCCGCCGCGACGATGCCCTCGGCGATGATGTCGCATTTCATGATGCCGCCGAAGATGTTGACCAGGATGCCCTTCACATTGGGATCGGACACGATGATCTTGAATGCCGCGGTGACTTTTTCCCGGCTGGCGCCGCCGCCCACGTCCAGGAAGTTGGCCGGCTCGCTGCCATAGAGCTTGATGATGTCCATGGTCGCCATGGCCAGGCCGGCGCCATTGACCATGCAGCCGATCTCGCCGTCCAGCTTGATGTAGGAAAGATCGTATTTGGAGGCTTCCACCTCCATCGGGTCTTCCTCGTCCAGGTCGCGCAGCGCGACGATGTCCTTGTGGCGGAACAGGGCGTTGTCGTCAAAGTTCAGCTTGGCATCCAGGCAGATGATGTTGCCGTCCTTCGTGACGACCAGCGGATTGATCTCCAGCAGGCTCATGTCCTTGGCCAGGAACGCCTCGTAGAGCTTCCTGACAAGCTGGCCGACCTGTTTGGCCTGGTCGCCCTTCAACCCGAGAGCGGCGGCGATCTCCCCGCCGATATAAGGCGAATAGCCCACGGCTGGCTCGATCTGGAAGGTGTGGATTCTCTCGGGCGTCTTGTGGGCGACTTCCTCGATGTCCATGCCGCCTTCGGTGGAGACGATGAAGGCAATGCGGCTGGTGGCGCGGTCGACCAGTGCCGACAGGTACAGTTCGCGGGCGATGGCGGAGCCGTCTTCGATATAAAGTCGCTTGACCAGGCGACCTTGCGGGCCGGTCTGGTGGGTTACCAGGGTCATGCCCAGCATGCGCCCGGCTTCCTTGCGCACATCCTCGATCGACTTGACCACCTTGACGCCGCCGCCCTTGCCGCGGCCGCCGGCGTGAATCTGGGCTTTCACCACCCATACCGGACCGGGCAGGGATTTGGCGGCTTCCACCGCTTCTTCGACCGTGAAGGCAGGCTTGCCGTTCGGCACGGGAACGCCGAATCCGCGCAGTACCTCTTTGGCCTGATATTCATGGATATTCATGGGGTTAGCCCTTGGAAAAGCCCGGCTCGGGCGGAACGCGGCGCACAATAGCAGGGGGAGCCCCCAGTGCAACGTGGCGAATGGCCCCCCTGATATGCAAAAGCGCCCGGCCACGGACCGGGCGCTTCGCGCAGGCGCTGATGTCAGTAGCCGCGCGGCTCGTTCTCCCGCGACATGCTCATGTGGCTTTGGTTCTCGCTGTATTCCTGATGCGTCTCCATGCAGACTTTTGCGCGATAGGTGAAGAACATGTCGCCGGTGCCGTATTTGCGCAGATTGGTGCGCTCCGTACAGTCGGGCACAGCAACGGCGGGCGCGCACTTCAGCATGCCGCCTTTGTAGTGCCGCACCGCTTCATGCGGACCGCATTCCAGGGCTTGGGCATTGGTCCAGCTTGACGCCATCCCTTCGCTGGACTGGAACACGGACCCCACCGTGATCCGCAGATGTGAGCCGGGCAGGCAGCGCGCGACCTCTCCTTCATAGGCCGAATCGATCCAGGTATCGGGCACCATATGCGAGGCGGGGAATTCGTGATGGTCGGCCGAGACGCAGACGGCGTGGATGGCCTTGATGACCGTCGCTTCCTGGAACGTGCAGGCGGGCGCCGGTGCTTCCACATTGATCGAGCCGATGTCGCCAACCGAAGGGCCGGGCGTTTCGGCGATATACGAGCCGCCGCCCACAAATGCGCCGGAGCCCGAATAGCCGAAGGCGGAGGCAAAGCTCTGGCTGCCGTTGCCGCCATTGAAGTTGATCACCGCGCTCGACGATGAACTGGCCATTGCCGCGGCGACGGCACTGGCCATCGCTGCCGCTTCGGCCTCGCCGCCGCCCTTGTTGATGACGATGTTCTTGTTGATGTTGATGTTCTTGGAATTGTCGATGTTCTTGTTGATGTTGATGCTCTTGGAATTATCGATGTTCTTGCTGATGTTGACGTCCTTGCTCACATTGATGTTCTTGATGTTCGTCACCGGCTTATAGATGTCGATGTTCTTATTGATGTTGATGTTGTTGTTGACATTGACGTTCTTGATGCTCGTGACGGGCTTGTAGACATTCAGCGTGTTGTTGATCGCCGTCGAGATGGAGCGCGGCACGATTGGGCCGCCGCCCGGATGACAGTTCAGCGTGCCAACGCGCGGGACGCCGCCGTGACCGCCACCCCATGTGCCAATATGGCTCATACCGCCGGCATAGGCCGTGATCGGGCTGCCTGCCAGGGCCATGCCAGCCAGCACAGATGTCAGAAGCGTCAAGGACTTAGGCAACATGGGAAAACGGCTCCTTCCCCGTTTTGAGGGCGTGACGACGTGGGCGACGCTTCAGGAACCGTGCCACCCCGGCCCTCCCTGAACCCGCAATTACCGTCCTGAAAGGAAACATGGGGCGAGGCGTGCCCGCGTGGCGCCGGCGCAATCCCACACAGTCGCTGTAAGCGGCTGCCCGCCCGGCATGCATTCTGGCATGGCTTTCGCTCTGGCCCGGTCAGGCAGGCGCATGCCGTCTCGTTACGGAGCAGCGGGGTGCCTGATGCAAGGGATAAATGGGGCCATGAAACACAAGAACTCGCACCTGCTCGTGGGATATTGGAGTCGCTTGCGTCGCGGCCGCGATGTGCCGGACCAGACCGATATCGATCCCAGGGCCATCAAGCGCCTTCTTTCCTATACCTTCATCCTGGATTGCGAAAAGCCGGCGCGGCCCGTCTATCGTCTGGCCGGCACCGCCCTGTGCGAGCGTTTCGGATTTGAATTGAAGGGCACCAGCTTCCTGGGGCACTGGGAATCCCAGTCCGGGCTGGCCCTTTCGGCGCTGCTGCGCCAGGCGCTCAAGCTGCGCCAGCCGGTGTGCCTGTCCTCCATCGCCGCGACCGCCGATAACGGCATGGTCGAGCTGGAGACCGTGCTGACGCCCGTCAGCTTCAACGGCGGCGCGCCCACGCGATTTTTCGGCATGGTGCAGATGCTGAGCGATCCCACCCCGCTGCTGGGCCGTTCGATCGCCTATGAGAGACTGGTGGATTCGCACCTGGTTCAGGAAGCCGATCCGCCGTCGCCCTATGACCGGAACCAGCCGCCACCGCCCCCGCCGGCGCTGCGCAGCCACCCCAAGGCGCCCTATCTGCGGCTGGTGGTGTCCCAGGAAAGCCCCGCCTTCCTGCAGTTCGGCTCGGGCGACCTGCTCCAGAAGATCTTTGAGGCCATCTTCCGCTGGCGACCCGCCAACAGCCAGGACATCGACCGCTTCGTCTGACCGGCTTCAGGGCGGAGAGTGGAGCGGCGGCTGATTGGGGTCCTGCCGCTGGCGCGCCGGATCGTTCTTCAGCGGATTGTCGATGGGATCGTTGTGCAGCAGCACGCGATTGATGTGCGCTTCCTCGTTGCGCCGCTGCAGGTAGGGAATCTCGTACGCCTCGACCTTGGCGCGATAGGCTTCGAACACTTGCTCGTCCTGGGGCAGGCGCTTGTCGCAGCGCTCGGCGGGAAGCTCGGCTTCCTGCTGGCACCACAAATCGAAATTCATGGTCTGGACATTGTAATTGCTGCCGGGACTGGGCTGGGCCTGGGCGGCCGCCAGAAGCAGCAGCCCCCCCACGCCGGGCAAGCAATACCGGGCCACCGATCTCATGGCGCCAGTTTACGCGCCTGCCGGCGCGGGCGATAGGCCAAATCGGCGTCCGGCCGGTCCCGGCCGTCGGTTTACGGCGCCAGAGTGATGACCGCGCGGCGGTTCTTGGCTTCCTTGACGCCGTCGCCGGTCTCAACCGCCAGATCGTTCTCGCCCACGCCGCTGGCATGGATGGCGGGGCGGCGCGCGCCCATGTCGACCAGGGCCTCGACCACCACATTGGCGCGATGGACGGACAGGCGCTGGTTATAGCCTGCCGGTCCCGAGGTATCGGTATGGCCGACTATATTGATGCGGCTCTGACCGCCCGAACGCGCCGTATTGATCACATTGGTCAGGACCGTCAGGTCCTCGGCCGTCAGCGTCCAGGAATCGAAGTCGAAATAAACGGTGAAATCCGAAGGCGCCGCGGCCGGAGGCGGCACAGGCGCGGGCGCGGGAACCGGCGCGGGCGCCGGCGGCGGAACCGGACGTCCGGCATTTTCAAGCTGCAGCAGCGAACTGTCGAGCGAGGTCTTGCAGGCCTGGGATGCCGCCGCAGCCGTCGGCACCGTGCCATAGAGCATCCAGCAGTCGTAATCGGTCTGCGCGCGGGCGGCCACGTCGGGGACCTGATCTTTCGACGTTGCCAGCGCGCGTACCAGCCGCGCGCGGATATTGCCGGCCACCGCGTCGGTTGCCGTTTCCGGTTCGGGTTCGGCGCCGTTGGAGGCGATTTCCGCCTTGGACTCAAAGGCCTTTACCAGGAGGTCGTTCGGGTTGGAACTTTCCGAGAAGGGATTGAGCCAGTCGAACCAGCCTTCATCCGACTGGGCTTCGGGCGCGGGCGGCAGGTTCCCCGCCTGGGTGGACAGGTCGGTATAGTCGCGGGCCAGCGCCTGGGTGAAGGGCGAACCGGCAGCGGCCAGATCGTCGTCGCTGGAACAGGCGGCCAGACCGGCGGCCAGGGCCAGCCCCCCCAATGTCAGGACGAGGGCGCGGGCGAGCTTGCGGCGGGCGGCGCGATCGGTGGGCATGAACATCGTATCTCTCCGGGCAGTTCGCGATTGTCCGGGCCCCAGCCCGCCGCGAAAATCTCTTGTTCCGTATAGCGCGGGCAGGCCCTGTTAGGAACCCCGTCCCTGGTCCCGAGCGGGGCGGGCGGCCGATATTGCGGCGCAAAAAACAGTGGCGAATATGGTTGCCCGCAAAAGGCCGCCGGTAACCTCCTGTTGACCCACGCGGCGTAAAACCATCGATGCGCAATATTGGGGGCCGCCCGGTTCCGGGCTTGGCAAGGGCCATGGCAGACGGCGAACAGGTCGCCGAATCGGCAAATACCAAGGCCGGCATCGACCGCCGGCGGTTTCGCCGCGTGAAGATCGACCTGCCCGGCCGGCTGTTCCTTCCCGCCGATGGCCTTGAATCGCGCTGCACCGTCATCGACATGTCGCCGGGCGGCGCCGCCGTCACCGGCGACACCATCCCCGAACAGGGCACCCGGGTGGTGCTCTATGTCGACAGTTTCGGCCGCTTCGAGGGGCGCGTCGCCCGGCGCGACGGCTATGGCTTCGGCATCGCCTTTTCCTGCACGCCCGCCAAGCGCGAGCGCACCGCCGAACAGCTCACGCTGTTCATGAACAAGGCGCTGGTCGACCAGAGCGTGATGCGCCGTCATGAACGTTCCAGCCAGAAGGGCTTCGCCAAATTCACCCGCGCCGACGGCCAGATCGTGCATTGCGAGGTGATGGATATTTCGGTGGGCGGCGTCTCGCTCAAGACCGACATCAAGCCGCCGATCGGCGAGTATGTGCTGATCGCACAGATCGCCGGCCGGGTGGCGCGCCATCACGGCGACGGCATCGGCATCGAGTTCGTCGGCCGCGAGATGAGCGAGCCGGCGCATCAACTGAATGTCGTGCGGGTCTGACCGCTCTCTTCCATCTCCCGTTCCGCCATCTCCCGTTCTGCTTGCGCCACCAGGAACCGCATGCGCCGCCTGATCTGGCGCAGGCGCGCGCGGATGGTGGATAGCGGGACGACAGGCTTGGCCGCGTTGCGGTTGCCCGCGGGCGCGCCGCAGCGCCAGTTGGGTTTTTTGCCAGGCAAAGCCTGAATCGTTGTTTTGCATTTTTCGCCCCTCCCCCCTCCCTTCCCGGACTTGCGAGGCGTGGACAAGGGGTGGACAGGCAGGGGCTTGTGGTCGTCGCGTATCGTTTTCATGCCGCCATTCTAACGCGGCATGAGGGCAGGAGGATAAGTTGTAACCTGTCCGACAGGATCAGGTTACGCCTGTGCCGGGTAGCAGGGTTTGGCGCACGGGCGGAGCAGTCGAAATTGCCCTGAGGAATTAAGTATAGTGTCCGAGGAATTACCCTACGATTGGAGCTCGGATTTCTGACTAGTGGTAAGACCCATAGCGTCCTCCGCTAATTCTCCGCGTGACTTTCAAAAAATTGTTCTGCCGCTCTGCTATACTGTGCCCAAAGAGCAATATCTTTAGTAGGCAGTTCAATTGCTAGCAGCACCCGCGTCCGAACACTGATCCAAAGATTGCAAGCAATATCTTTGGTATAGTCTGTGTCGACGCAGTCGATCATTGCCAAGTGGTCAAAACGGGTTCTGCCGATGAACACAGTCCCGAATTGCACATCCCGTGGCGGTATACCGTAAGCCTTATGAAATCTGCGCATCCCAAACAAAGGTGCTTGTGGACGCCAAATTTTGAGCCGAAGGTTTGTCGTTGGCAGATTTTGCACCGCGTCTGGGGCTGCCTCCGGAAACGCGACAACTACGGTGCGACCCAATTCAGGGGCGCGGCCCGGGTCACGTGGAGCATTAACTCTAACGCTAACAGATCCAACGGAGATGGCTCCGCTCGGAGCGAGATCCATGCCGCATACTGATTTCGGTCGAACAATCTCGTACGGCGCCAAAGCCAATATTTGATCGCCTGTGTCGTGGGCCGTATATCCTTCGGAACTGTCGTGTAATGCAAAGCGTACAAGGCCGTCTGGCCGCACGGCTGGTGTATGTACAAATTCGTGGAAACATGTTGGCCTACTGCGAGGAGCAGAAGCGCCTCGATCTCCCTCTTCTGCCCGGCAAAAAGGCGACAAGAAAAATAGCGCTATGGCAACGTAAATAAGAAGCGGCCTCCTTTTCCTTATTAAACCTCTCGTGTATGCCCGTCCCGCAGACATGCCCCTACCTCTGGCGTCACGCATCTCGAAACACAGCCATTGCGCGATGTTTGGCGATGACGCCTGGTCTACGCCACCCAGACCCCCAACAGGCCACCAGGAATGTAATTTTGATTAAAAAGAATACGCCAACCGCGCAGGATTCCAACAATTCGTTTGTGGAGTAATTCCGGGGCGCCGGGATGGTAGGGCACTGGGAATTCCGAAGGCACTATACGTAATTACCGTGGTCCGGCCGGGAATTGGATCGAAGCGGATTTCCAATTCCCGCGCCGGCGACACAATACCTGATAGACGCGCACTGAACTTGATGGCTTGCAGGGCAGGGGCAGCGGCTTCCGCTGTTCCGTGCCCTGTAACTCACCAGATCACCGAGACGTATTTCGCCTCGCAGAATTCGATCAGGCCATGGTGCGAGCCTTCGCGGCCCAGGCCCGACGCCTTGACGCCGCCGAACGGCGCCGCCGGGTCCGACATGATGCCGCGATTGAGGCCGATCATGCCCGCTTCCAGCTTTTCCGAAATCTGCAAGCCGCGCTTGAGGTCCTGGGTATAGAGATAGGCCGCCAGGCCATATTCGGTGTCGTTGGCCTTGCGGATCGCGTCATTCTCGTCCTCGAAGGATTGCAGCGACACCACCGGCCCGAAAATCTCTTCCCGGATCATGTCGGCATGGTCCGGCACATCGGCCAGAACCGTCGGCGGATAATAGAAGCCCGGACGGTTGAGGCGCTGGCCGCCCAAGAGCAGCCTGGCGCCCTTGGCGACCGCGTCGTCCACCAGTTCGCCGATCTTGATCACGGCCTTCTCGTTGATCATCGGGCCCAGCGTCGAATCCGGATCGACCGCCTCGCCCAGCTTGATCTGCGACATGCGCGCGACGATGCCGTCAGTGAAGCCCTTGTAGAGGTCCTTGTGGACATAGAAGCGGTTGGCGGCGGTGCAGGCCTCGCCCGAATTGCGCATCTTGGCCAGCATGGCGCCGTCCAGGGCGGCATCGAGGTCGGCGTCCTTGCAGACGATGAAGGGCGCGTTGCCGCCCAGCTCCATCGAGGACGAGATCACCTGATCGGCCGCTTCCTTCAGCAGCGCCGTGCCCACCGGGGTCGAGCCGGTGAAGGAGACTTTGCGCACCCGCGGGTCATGCAGGACGGTCTTGGACAGCACGCTGGCCTTGGAGGTGGTCAGCACGTTCACCACGCCCGCCGGCACGCCGCAATCGTGGAGAATTTGCGCCACGGCGAACGCGGTGAGCGGCGTCTCGGTGGCGGGCTTGCAGATGACGGTGCAGCCGGCCGCCAGCGCCGGTGCGATCTTGCGGGTCGCCATCGCCGCCGGATAGTTCCAGGGCGTGATCAGGAGCGCGATGCCGATGGGCTGGTACTGCACCAGGATGCGCGCGCCGCTGGCGGGGGCCAAGGCCATCTCGCCCAGCACATGGCAGCATTCCTCGGCATACCAGCGGAAGAATTCGGCGGCATAGAGAACCTCGCCGCGCGCGTCCGGCAGCGCCTTGCCGTTCTCCAGGCTGATCAGCCAGGTCAGCCATTCGATGTTCTCGATCATCTTCTCGTAGCATTTGCGCAAAATCTCGGCGCGCTGGCGCGGTGTCGTCGCGGCCCAGCCGGGGGCGGCGTTGCCGGCGGCATCCACCGCGGCCTTGGCGTCATTGATGTCGCAATCGGCGACGTCGCAAATCTTTTCGCCATTGGAGGGATTGAAGACATCGACGCGCTTCTTTGTGTTGGACTCCACCCACTTGCCGCCGATCCACAGATCTGTGGGGATGGGGAAGGGCTTGGGGCCGGTCTTGGGCGCGGGGATCGTCAGGGTGTTGGTCATGATTTTCTCTTCCAGTTGTGCTCCTCATGCTTCGTCCCTCGACAAGCTCGGGATGAAGGATTCGGCATGAGGCCTGTTTCATTTCCTCACCCTGAGCCTGTCGAAGGGTGAGGCGCTGCGATTACGACGCCAGCGAGGCGCGGTCGCCCGACCAGGCGGCGCGGGTGATCGCTTTGAGGGCGTCCACATCCAGCTTGCGCGGATTGTTGCCCACCAGGCGGGCCGCGCCGATGGCCGCCTCGGCCGTCCAGTCCTGCTTGTCTTCCGGCAGGCCCAGCTCCTTCAGCGTCACCGGGATTTTGATCTCTTTCAGCAGGGCCGCCACCGCGTCGATCAGCTTCTTCGACAGATCGTCGTCATCCTTGCCGGCCAGGCCGACGGCGCGGGCGATTTCGGCATAGGCGGACACGCAACTGGGGCGGTTGAACTCCATCACATAAGGCATCAGCAGCGCCACGCCCATGCCGTGCGGGGTATGGGTGGCGTTGCCCACCGGATACTGGATGGCGTGCGCCGCCGCCGTGCCGGCGGTGCCGAAAGCGCAGCCGGCGGCCAGCGAGGCCAGCATCATCTGCTCGCGCGCCTGGATGTTCTTGCCGTCCTTCACCGCCGTCGGCAGCGCCGCGAAGATGTTCTTCAGCGCCAGGAGGCCGAAGGCGTCGGACAGCGCGTTCTTGCCGACAAAGACGTTCTTCACGGTCAGGTCGGCCGTCACCTCGCGGCGCGCGGCGGTGTAGCTTTCGATGGCGTGGGTCAGCGCGTCGGCGCCCGATACCGCGGTCAGGCCCGGCGGGCAGGTCAGCGTCAGCTCGGGATCGCACACCGCCACGCGCGGGATCAGGTAAGGCGAGGAGATGCCCACCTTGATGCCGCGCTCGGTATCGGCGATCACCGCCACGGGCGTGACTTCCGATCCGGTGCCCGAGGTGGTGGGCACCGCGATCACCGGCGCGACGGGACCGGGTATCTTGTTCTCGCCGTAATAGTCGCGCAGCGAACCGCCATGCCGCAGCAGCACGGCCACGCATTTGGCCATGTCCATGCAGGAGCCGCCGCCGACGCCCAGCACCACATCGGGCTTGTAATTGGCATATTCCTCCACGCAGGCGGTGATACCGGCCATGGGCAGGTCGGCCTCGGTGCGGTCATAGACCTTCACCGCGACGCCATTGGCGGCGATGTCTTCGACCATGGCCTTGAACTGCGCGTCCTGGCCCATGCGGGCGTCGGTGCAGACCAGGGCGCGCTTTCCGATCTGCGCCGTCATCAGGCCAAGGGCCGCCCGCTGGCCGGAGCCGAAAATCACACTGGCCGGCAGGCGCAGGGCGCCGAAAATTCCACTCATCTTACTTTCCTTCCTTTGATTCAGCGGCCAGCCGGTTCAGGTCGGCCCACAATCCGTCGTCGAGTGTCACGCCCCTGTCCTTCGATGTCTCGCGCGTGGCGCGCGCCCGGTCGCCCGGCGCCATCACCGGCTGCTTGGGGTCTGCCGGCGCGGCATTGCGAATGTCGTCCAGATAGGCGGTGACGATTGCCCTGGCCGCCGCCGCATGCTGGGGCGCGATGACGATGAACAGGTCGCCCTTGTTCGAGACTTCCACCGAGTCCAGCGTGCCCTTCACATGGGTGCCGATGCCCGAGAGCGCCAGTGAGGCGACCAGCACCTCGAAGGCGATGCCCAGGGCATAGCCCTTGGGGCCGCCGAACGGGGCGATGGCGCCCTTCTTGGCCGCGACCGCGTCGGTGGTGGGATCGCCATTCTCGTCCAGCGCCCAGCCGGCGGGGATCGGCGCGCCGCGATTGGCATGGTCGTGAATCTTGCCCATCGACACCAGGCCCGTGGCCATGTCCAGCACCATCGGATGCGGATCGGCCGGCACGCCGATGGCAATGGGGTTGGTGCCGATCATCGCCTTGCGCCCGCCCCAGGGATGGACCAGCGCCTCGCTGATGGTCAGGCCGATGATGGTCAGGCCTTGCTGTGCCACCTGCTCGGCGTAATAGGCCAGCGCCCCCAGGTGATTGCAGTTGTTGATGGCGGCGATGGCGATGCCGTCCTGCCGCGCGCGCGGCACGATGGCGTCCAGCGCCGCCTGGACCACGACGGGTCCCAGGCCACGCTCGCCATCGACGCTGAGGAAATTGCGCGACGACCAGGTGTGGGCGCCGGTGGCGCCCGGCACCGCCAGGCCGACGCGGATACGCTCGATCACCCGGCGCAGGCGCAAAAGGCCGTGGCTGGGAATGCCCCGCATCTGCGCATCAATGAAGAGTCCCGCCTGGATGCGGGCATGGTCCGGCGGCACGCCATTGTCGGTCAGAATGCCCTCGGCCAGGGCGCGCAATTTGTCGACCGGAACCAGCATATGCTATATCCTATAGGATTGTGGGACCGTATGAGCTATGGTCGGGCGGGTCAACCGGAAAATCAAAGGCGGAAACAATCGTATGTCGGCCAGCGGCCAGAATTCCGGCCAGATAGAGCGCCCCTCGGGCCTCGCGGAAAGCGTCTACCGGCGCATCCGGGCCGACATCATGTCCCTGAAGCTGCCGCCGGATTCGCGCATCTCGATGGACAGCCTGGCGCGGGAGCTTGGCGTCTCGCAGACCCCGATCCGCGAGGCGCTGTCGATGCTGGAGGCCAACGGCCTTGTCATCCGCAAGCAGTTCTCCGGCTATTGCACCACCCCGCGCCTGACGCGGGCGCAACTGGACGAACTGTTCGAATTCCGCCTGCTGGTGGAGCCGCATGCCGCGCGCAAGGCCGCCGAAGCGATGGACGCAGGCGACGCCGCGCGGCTGACCGAAACGGCGACACGCATGGATGCCAGCCGCGTGCCGCCGGGCGAAGCATCCCACGAGAATTTCGCCGACAGCGACACCGAATTCCATCGCCGGATCGCGCTGGGCGCGGGCAACAGCCTGATCGCGCAGTCCCTGGCGCGGCTGCACATCCATGTCCAGATTTTCCGCTCCAGCTTCGGCAGCCAGCTCGCCGCCGAGGCGGTGGCCGAACACGCCCGGGTGCTGGATGCGATCCTGGCGCATGACGGCGATGCCGCCGAAGGCGCGATGCGCGGCCATATCGAACGCAGTTGGCGGCGCCTGCGCGGACTGATGGCGGACTGACCGGTCCGCCGTCAGCACTACAACTTGTCCGCCTCCCCATCGCGCCGGGTTGCACAATCAAATTGCGCAAGGCGGGATTTATCCGCCGCCTGTCCGCGAACGCACAAGACGCGCGCGCACATCGCGGTATGCGGCCGCGATCAGCGCCTCCAAGGCCGCCGCGTCCGCGGTATGGCCGCCGTGCAGCTTGACGTGCCGCATCCGTTTGCCGCGGCCTTCCAGCAAGCCGGTGGGATCGGCCAGGTCGGCGCCGTGGAAAAAGCCGACATTCACATGCGCGGTGAAGGCGGCGACATAGCCGAAGGCGGCATCTCCGGCGCAAGCGGTGGGACAGCCGTCATGCAGGATCTCGCGGACATCGGCGCCGCAGGCGCGCATCCGGTCGAACCAGGGCCGCGCCAATGCCTTCAGGGGATTGTCGCCGGCGAACCAGGCTTCGACCGCCGGATCGCGTCGCAGTGCACCGGGCAGGCGGAAGAGATCGCTCATCCCACCGACCGCGATCTATTTGTCCTGGTCTTTGCGCCACGCCTCATAGCGCGCCCTGTTCTCGGCATTGGCGGGATAAAGGCCGGGCAGGGGCGTCCCCTTGCGGACTTCCCCGATCACCCAGCCTTCATGGCGCTCCTGCTCGATGGCCTGCTCCGCCACCTCAGCCAGCAGCGCCTTGGGGATCACCACCGCGCCATCGCCGTCGGCGGAAATGATGTCGCCGGGAAAGACGGCGACGCCGCCGCAGCCCACAGGCTCGTTCCAGTTCACGAAGGTCAGGCCCGCGACGGATGCCGGCGCCGCCGCACCGGCGCACCACACCGGCAGGCCCGTCGCCAGCACCCCTTCCATGTCGCGCATCACGCCGTCGGTGATCAGCGCGCCCACCTTCCGGTATGCCATGCGCGCGCACAGGATGTCGCCGAAGATGCCGGCATCGGTCACGCCCATCGCGCCGGCCACCGCGACATCGCCTTGGGCCATCGCCTCGATCGCGGCGCGGGTGGAGATGGGCGAGCCCCAGCTTGCCGGCGTCGCCAGGTCTTCGCGCGCCGGCACGAAGCGCAGGGTGACGGCCGGTCCCACCACCCGCTTCTGGCCGGGCTGTCTGGGGAAGGCGCCGCGGATCCACACATTGCGCAGGCCCTTCTTCAGCAGGACCGTGGTGAGGGTGGCGGTGGAAATGCTTTCCAGTGCGGACTTGATCGCGGCGTCCATGACTTGTTCCTAATGATGCGTGCGGTGAGTCGGGAGTGCGAAAACATACACCGCCTGGCCATTCTCGGGACGGTTCACTTCGCCGCGCAGCATCAGTTGCGGCTTCTGTTCGGGGCTGCCGCCCTGGGTGCCGGTGGTGACGGCGATATACTGCTGATCACCGACGCTGAAGGTGATGGGATAGCCCTGGACCGTGGTGCCCAGCCGGGCCTGCCACAATGTTTCGCCGGTTCTGGTGTCCACCGCGCGGAAGGTGCGGTCGTAATCGCCGATGAAGGAGACGCCGCCCGCGGTCGAAAGCACGCCGGTCAGGAAGGGGCTGCGCTGCTGGAACGACCAGGCGGGCTTGAAGTCGGCGGCGCGATAGGCCGACAGCCGGCCCATATTGCCGTCGGTGCCCGGCATCTCGTACAGCATCTGGCTGGCGCCGCCGAACTGGAAGCAGCTCTGGCTGAGCGGCACCAGGATCAGGTCGTTTTTGGGATCGTAGCTGGTGGACGGCCAGTCATGGCCGCCTTCGGCGCTGGGGCAAGAGAACAAGGCCTCTCCCGGCTTCTGATTGACGATGTCGGTGCGATAGGTGGGTACGCCCGTTTTGGGGTCGATGGCGGTATAGACGTTCTGGAACACGGTCTGCGCGTGATCCAGGTATTTGCCGGTTTTCGCATCCATCTTCCACATGATGCCGGTCTTGCCCACGGTGATCAGTTCTGTGCGGCCATTGTTGTGGGTGATGGTGCGCTCATAGACCTCGTCCAGGTCCAGGCTCTCGCCCGGCGCATGGTTGAGCCACCATTTCAGCTTGCCGGTATCGGGGTCCAGCGCGACGGTGGAGTTGGTATAGTCGGTGGCGCCGTCGCCGGTGCCGCGCGCGCTGCGCAGATGCGGCTTGGCCTGGCCGGTGCCCCAATAGGTCGTGTTCAGCGCCGGATCATAGGTGCCGCCGATCCACACATCGCCGCCCGCGCGCATGGCGTCGGGCTGGCCGCCCCAACTGTCGCCGCCCGGCTGGCCCGTCAGCGCCACGGTGTTGAACTTCCACAATGGCTTGCCGGTGGCGGCGTCATAGGCGCCGATGAAGCAATATTCCTTATTGGGGCGCCCGTCGCAGCGGGTGATGCCGAGCAGGATCTTGCCGTGCACCACCATCAGCCCGCCGATCTTGTTGTTGCCGACCGTGGTGATCTGTGTCTTCCACACGATGTGGCCGTCGCGCGCGTCCAGCGCATAGAGCGCCGCGTCGGTGGCCGGATAGATCACCAGGTTCCGCCACAACGCCATGGTGCGATTGGCATTGGAGACATTGTCCAGCACCGGGCCGACGCGGTTCTCCCAGATCAGCGTGCCGGTCCTGGCGTCCAGCGCCTGGACTCTGTTGTCCAGGTTGTTGGAGACGAACATCACCCCGTCATGCACCAGCGGGTTCATCTGCTGGCGTCCGCCATCGGTCATCGCCCAGACCCATTTGAGCTGGAGATTCTCGACATTGTTTGCGTCGATCTCGGTGAGGGGGCTGTAGCTCCAGCCGGAATAGGTCCGCAGATGCATCAGCCAGTCCGCATCGGGCGGGCTGGACAGCATGGCGTCGGTCACCGGCGTGTAATGGGCGAGTTTTCCGGCCACCGTGATCCCCAGCTTCAGCGGCGGAGCAGCGCGACGCGCGGGCGGCTTGGGCTTTGCGGTGCTGAGGGCCTGGGCAAGCGCGGCGGGCATCCTGCCGCTCGCCACACCGGCGATCTTCACGCTGGTGGCGGGCGTCAGCGGGGTATCGCCAGGCGCGGCGCCATTGGCCTGAAGCAGGAAGGCGACGATGGCGGCATAGGTCTCATCGCCCAGCGTGTCGGGACGACCCAGCGGCATGGACGCCTTGATGACCTTGAACAGGCCGTCGGTATTGCGGTTGCCCCAGCTTCCGGTGAAGGCGCTGCCGGTCAGCGCGGGCGCCTCACCGCTGCCGTCCAGCACCTTGCCGTGACAGGTGGCGCAGTTGGACAGGAATGCTTCGCGCCCGCTATCGGCCTGTTCGCGGGTGAAAGGGCCGGGCGTTTGCGCCGCCGCGCCGCTGATCGGGGCCGCGCAGGCCAGAAGAAGGGAAACGATCAGTGTCCGCCGCATGGCCTGTTTCCCCTCATTTGTCTTCCCCGTCTTGCGGCAGGGCGAAGATGGCGAAGACATCGCCGAAGACCGGCCGCCCGTCATTGTGCATCAGGATCTCGCCGCCGTGACATCCGGAAGCGCCCACCGCGACATACTGCACGCCCTTGATGCGATAGGTAATGGGCGGAGTGCAGACGCCAGCGCCCATCGGATAGGTCCAGAGTTTCTTGCCGGTCGCGGCATCGAAGGCGATGAAGTCGCCGGTCATTTCACCGGCGAAGACCAGGCCGCCGGCGGTCGCCAGCGCGCCGCCATACATGGGCCGCGGCGACTTGTATTGCCATGTGATCCTGCCGGTATCGGTGTCGATGGCGGTGAAGGTGCCGTTGGGCGCGAATACGCTCAGGTTGGTGGGCATGTTGCCGCCGGTGTACTGGCCCACGATCGGCGTGCCGGGCTTGTAGACATCGGGCAGCGGCTTGTTGAGAAAGAAGTCGTGCGCCTCGTTCACCCCCATGGTGTAGAAATTGCGCGTCCGCGGCGACCAGGCGGGCGGCGACCAGATCGCCCCGCCCTTGTTGGCCGGATAGAGCGTCATGGTCTTTTCCGTCACCGGCTTCATGAAATTCTCGCCGATGTCGACGATGGGCGGCGACTTGCGGATCAGCTTGCCCGTCAGCCGGTTGACGATGAAGAGATAGCCGACCTTGCCGGCTTCCGCAGCGGCAGGGACCTTGTTGCCGTGCTCGTCGATGGTGTCGAACAGCACCACGGGCGCGGCGGCGTCGTAATCCCACACGTCATGCGCGACCTGCTGATACCACCATTTCAGTTTGCCGGTTTTTGCGTCGACGGCGACGATGGAGTCGGTATAGGCGTTGTCGCCGGGACGGCTGGCGCCATCCAGGTCGGGGTTGGGATTGCCGGTGGCGAACAGGATCAGGCCGTTCTCCACATCGATGGCGGGCGTGTTCCACACCGAGCCGCCGCCATATTTCCAACTGTCGCCGCCCCATGTGTCGCCGCCTGGCTGATCCGGCGCCGCGGTGGTCGAGAAACGCCACACCAGCTTGCCGGTATTCGCGTCCAGCGCTTCCAGAAAGCCGCGCGTGGGCCATTCGGCGCCCGCATTGCCCACCAGCACCAGCCCGTCATAGACCAAGGGCGCCATGGTGAAGGAATAGAAATAGGCGGGCACGGGCAGGGCTTCGGCGTGTTCGGTCTTCCAGATTTGCCTGCCGGTGCGCGCATCCAGCGCCACCACATGGCCATCCAGTTGCGCCACGAAGACCTTGCCGTAAGCCACGGCCACGCCGCGCGCCTGCTGGCCGCAGCACAGATTGGAATAGCCGAGCTTGGGTGAATAGGCCCACAATTCCTTGCCGGTGACGGCGTCATAGGCCTGGACGTTGTTGTCGCCCATTTCGATATAAAGCACACCATCCACCTCGATGGCGGTGGCTTCCATCGTCTTGGTGATACCAGTCTGGATAATCGCGGCGGGCCGCAGCTTACGCACGTTCGCGGTGTTGATCTGTGCGAGCGGCGAGAAGCGCTGATTGTCATAGGTGCGCCCGTGCAGCAGCCAGTCGTCGGAGCGCCCGGCGTCGCGCATCATCGCATCGGTGATGTCGACATTCTGTCTTACGGGCTGCATCTGGAAGGAGCCCGGATTGGCCACCGCCTGGCCCAGCGCGACGGGATTGAGGCCGAAGGTCTGTGGTGTTCCACCCGCCGTGGCCGGGTTGGCGGCTCCGGCCGCTTCGCCGGCGCTGCCGGCCGGTGTTCCAGTCTTTTCTCTTGTCTGCCCCGAAGCCCCGGTACAAAGCGCCAGGCACAAGCCGAGCGCCACCCATCCCCCGATCCTCATTGCCGCCCCCTGCGCGCTTTGCGGTTTCCTATTTGAGTTGCAGGTCCTTCAACTGGGGTGCGCCTTGTACCAGCGGCGTGTTGCCTGCGGGAAAACCGTTCTGCTGAAGAATATAGGCGACCACCTGATTGTATTGCTCCGCCGTCAGGCTGGCGGGATTGGATTGCGGCATTGTCAGCGCCGTGACGGTCAGCAGCGAGTCGGCGGTGAGCTGCTGGGCTGCCGCCATTTCATGAAATGTGTCGCCTTTCAGCGCGGGGGCCGCAACGCCCTCCAGGGCCGGTCCATGGCAGACGGCACAAAATTGGGCATAGACGGTGGCGCCGGCCGCAGCCTGTTCAGCGGTGTAAACCGCCGGGGGTGCCGCGTCCTGGGCGGCGGCAATCGAGGAAAGGTAAGTGAGGCTGAGGATCCCAAGAGCAAGTGCGGGCACGTAATGTTTCTTCATTGCCGCTCTCGAAAGATTGCAGGCGAACCATTGCTTGGGACAAAGGCTTTGCCAAGCCGCCGCTCCGGTGCCGTTACGATTGTATGCCGACGGGTTCATGGACGGCGCATCTCACACATATTCTATGGGCGCTCCGTGCGAGCACGCACATTGCACCTGCGAATGGCAAGGATGGTCGGCGCCGCCAATCCCATGAAACCGGCTCACGGCAGCCTTTAGGGACAGTGCCATGGCAGTTTTTTATTTCGCAATTGCAAAATGATGACCGTGGTAATTATGTGACGCTCGTCTACTTCCGCGCCTTGGAGACCATTTCGGGACCAAGTTTTCCTCGCCCAAGGGCGGGGGGCCTGCTATCCAACGCACATTAGAGTTCGGCAATGCATGCCGGCGGAAACATATGCCCAGGGGGACTTTCTCATGATCTACGGATTGATGACGACTCGCGCGCGCCTGGCGGGCGGCGTTGCCATGCTGGCGCTCAGCGCCGGCGCCGCGATGGCGCAGCAGGCCGCTCCGGCCGTCGAACAAGTGATCGTGTCTTCGACCCGTCTGCAGAATGCCGGTTTCGATGCGCCGACGCCGACCACGGTGATGA
>JBDZVS010000002.1:0-224750 GCA_040255825.1 Hyphomicrobiales bacterium
ATCACCACGCCGCAACGCAACGCTGCCGATTCAATTTGGTCACAACTTGCTCTAGGATTCGGCCCCTCCAACCGAAAGAGGCAGTCATGGCGCAGCGCATCGAGGAACATGGATTGAAGGTCGCCCCGGCGCTGCATGCCTTCATAGCCAAGGAGGCGCTGCCGGGCACGGGTGTGGACCCCAACGCCTTCTGGCAAGGCTTCGCCGACCTGGCTGTCCGCCTGATGCCCCAGAACCGCGCCCTGCTGGCCGAGCGCGACCGCCTGCAGGCGGCCATCGACGCCTGGCACAAGGCCCATCCCGCCAGGCCGATCGATGCGGATGCCTATGCCGCCTTCCTCAAGGAGATCGGCTATCTGGTGCCGGAGGGACCGGACTTCACCATCGGCACCGACAAGGTCGACCCGGAGATCGCCACCATCGCCGGACCTCAGCTCGTGGTGCCGCTGACCAATGCGCGCTTCGCGCTCAACGCCGTCAACGCCCGCTGGGGCAGCCTGTATGACGCGCTCTACGGCACCGACGCCATCGACCGGAGCGGCGAACTGGCGCCCGGCAAGACCTACAACCCCAAGCGCGGCGAGAAAGTCATCGCGTTCGCCCGCGCCGCGCTCGACATCGCCGCGCCGCTGGCGGCGGGCAGCTGGGCCGACCCGGACGGCTTTTCGATCAGCGACGGCGCGCTGGCGCCGGCGCTGAGGGATCCCGCCCAACTCAAGGGCTGGCAGGGCGAGGCCGCCAATCCCTCGCTGATCCTGCTGGGCCATAACGGCCTGCACATCGAAGTCCATATCGACCGCGCCAGTCCCATCGGCAAGTCCGACAAGGCCGGCATCAGCGACGTGGTGCTGGAATCGGCCATCACCACCATCATGGACTGCGAGGATTCCGTCGCGGTGGTGGACGCCGAGGACAAGGCCCACGCCTATCGCAACTGGTTGGGGCTGATGACCGGCACCCTGTCGGCCAGCTTCGAGAAAGGCGGCAAGACCATCGAGCGGCGCGCCAATCCCGACCGGCAGTACGCCGCGCCCGGCGGCGGCACGCTGACATTGCCCGGCCGCAGCCTGCTCTTCATCAGGAACGTCGGGCACCTGATGACGTCCGACGCGATCCTGCTGCCCGACAATAGTGAGATCGGCGAAGGCCTGATGGACGCGGTGGTCACCAGCCTGGTCGCCTTGAAGGACAAGGGCAGGAACAGCCGCAAGGGCAGCATCTATATCGTCAAGCCCAAGATGCACGGCCCCGCCGAGGTCGCCTTCACCAACACGCTGTTCGACGGGGTGGAAGACATTCTGGGCCTGCCGCGCAACACCATCAAGATGGGCGTGATGGACGAGGAACGCCGCACCACCGTCAACCTCAAGGAATGCATCCGCGCCGCCAGGGACCGCATCGTCTTCATCAATACCGGCTTCCTGGACCGCACCGGGGACGAGTTGCACACCTCCATGCATGCCGGCGCCATGGTCCGCAAGGGCGACATGAAATCCGCCAAATGGCTGGCCGCCTATGAAGACCGCAATGTCGATATCGGCCTGGCTTGCGGCTTTGAGGGCAAGGCCCAGATCGGCAAGGGCATGTGGGCGATGCCCGACAGGATGGCCGACATGCTGAAGGCCAAGATCGGCCATCCGATGGCGGGCGCCAGCTGTGCCTGGGTGCCCTCGCCCACCGCCGCGACGCTGCACGCGCTGCACTATCACCAGGTCAGCGTGAAGACGCGCCAGGACGAGCTGAAATCGCGCCCGCGCGCCGGGCTGGCCGACATCCTCGCCATTCCGCTGGCCGACCGCCCCAACTGGTCGCCGCAGGAGGTGCAACAGGAGCTGGACAACAACGCCCAGGGCATCCTGGGCTATGTAGTGCGCTGGATCGACCAGGGCGTGGGCTGCTCCAAGGTGCCCGACATCCACAATGTCGGGCTGATGGAAGACCGCGCCACGCTGCGCATCTCCAGCCAGCACATGGCCAACTGGCTGCTGCACGGCATCGCCACCAGGGAGCAGGTGCTGGAGACCTTCAAGCGCATGGCGGTCGTGGTGGACAGGCAGAATGCGGGCGATCCGCTCTACCGGCCGATGGCCCCGGCCTATGACGGCATCGCGTTCGAGGCCGCGACCGACCTGGTGTTCAAGGGCAAGGAACAGCCGTCGGGCTATACCGAGCCGCTGCTGCACGCCGCACGGCGGAAATTGAAGGGGGAATAGACCCTCGTCTCACCATGGGCGGGCTTGACCCGCCCATCCAACTTTATCTTGGCGCCGCGCGCGCTGGGTGGCCGGGTCGTGCTTCGGCCTTGCGGCCTCGCTGCCCGGCCATGACAGGTTATGAGGCGTCCAGCGCCTTCAGGATCGCGTCCGTCATCGCCGTGGTGCCGACCTTGGTCATGCCCGGCTGCATGATGTCGCCGGTGCGATAGCCTTCGGCCAGCACGGTATCGACCGCCTTCTCCAGCCGCGCCGCCTCGTCCTTCAGGCCGAAGGAATAGCGCAGGCACATGGCGAAGGAGAGGATGGAGGCGATGGGATTGGCCAGGCCCTGGCCGGCGATGTCGGGTGCCGAGCCGTGGATCGGTTCATACAGCGCCGACGGCAGGCCGTTCGCCTTCTTGTCGCCCAGCGAGGCGCTGGGCAGCATGCCGATCGAGCCGGTGAGCTGTGCCGCCTCGTCCGACAGCACATCGCCGAACAGGTTGTCGGTCACCAGCACGTCGAACTGCTTGGGATTGCGCACAAGCTGCATCGCGGCGTTGTCGGCCAGGATGTGGTGCAGTTCCACATCGGCATATTCGCGCTTGTGCAGGTCGGTGACGACTTGTTTCCACAGGACGCCCGTCACCATCACGTTGGACTTTTCGGCGCTGTGCACCTTGTTGCCCCGCAGACGCGCCATGTCGAAGGCGACGCGGCAGACCCGCTCGATCTCGGACGTCGTGTAGACGCCGGTATCGACCGCACGCTTCTGTCCGTCGGGCAGGCTGGTGGTGTCCTTGGGTTGGCCGAAATAGACCCCGCCCATCAGCTCGCGCACGATCAGGATGTCCAGGCCCGACACGATCTCGGGCTTCAGGGTCGAGGCGTCCTTCAGCGCGTCGAAGCACAGCGCGGGCCTGAGGTTGGCATAGACGCCCATGTCCTTGCGCACGCGGAGAAGGCCCCGCTCGGCCCGCTTCTCGAACGGCAGATTGTCCCACTTGGGGCCGCCGACCGAGCCCATCAGCACCGCGTCGGCCGCCTGGGCTTTCACGAAGGTCTCGTCCGGGTCGGGCCGGCCCACCGCGTCGATGGCCGCGCCGCCCAGGAGCGCTTCCTCGGTCTTATAGGGAAGGCCCTTGCGCCCATACCAGCCCACCACGCGCATGGTGGCGTCCAGCACTTCGGGGCCGATGCCGTCGCCAGGTAACAGGAGAAGTTTGTACTCGTTCATTTTCTTTGGTCGCTCCGGCTCTCGCCGACGCTCCTGCCATCACCTGGCAGCAGCAGCAGCTTGTATTCGTTCATGGAAGAACTCTCTTGCGATTAAAGCCAGGGCTGCTGGGCGTGCTGCGTCTTTTCGAAGGACGCGATCTTGTCCTCGGTGCGCATGGTCAGGCCGATATCGTCCCAGCCATTGAGCAGGCACTGTTTCCTGAAGGCATCGACCTCGAATTTGATGCAGCCGCCATCGGGGCCGCGGATTTCCTGGGCCTCCAGGTCGATGGTGATCACGGCATTGGCGCCGCGCTCGGCATCGTCCATCAGCTTGTCGACCTCGGCCTGGGGCAGCTTGATCGGCAGGATTCCGTTCTTGAAGCAGTTGCCATAGAAGATGTCGGCGAAGCTGGGCGCGATGATGGCGCGGATGCCGAAGTCCTTGAGCGCCCAGGGCGCGTGCTCCCGGCTCGAGCCGCAGCCGAAATTGTCGCCCGCCACCAGGATCTGCGCCTTGCGATAGGCCGGCTTGTTCAGCACGAAATCGGGCTTCTCGCTGCCGTCGGTGTTGTAGCGCAGCTCGTCGAACAGGGCCTTGCCCAGCCCGGTGCGCTGGATGGTCTTGAGATACTGTTTGGGGATGATCATGTCGGTATCGACATTGATCATGTTGAGGGGCGCTGCCACCCCTTCGAGCGTCTTGAACGGTTCCATGGCGGGCGGACCATAGCCAATTCCGCGCAAAAGTGAACCACCCTGTTTTTGCGACAAAAAACCCCGCTTTCGCGGGGTTTTCCGCCTTCGTTCGGGCTCTTCGGTCAGGTTTGCGAAACGGGCGGCGCCACATAGATCGGCCGGGACGCATCGACCTTCAGGAACAGGATCGCGCCCAGCACCGAAAGGGCAGAGACGGCATAGAAGGTCATGTTCCAGCCATAGGACAGCACGATATAGCCGGTCGCGACCGCCACCAGCGTGCCGCCGATATTGCCCAGCGTGTTCATTACCGAGGAAACCGAACCGGCAAAGTTGCCGCCGATGTCCAGCGTCACCGCCCAGGCATTGCCTACCACCAGTTCCAGCCCGAAAACCGAGGCGGCGAACAGGGCGGCGCTGGCATAGGGGTCCGGTTCCAGCACCGCGATAGGGCAGCAGACGGCGGCGATCAGAAAGCCCCCGATAGCCACGCTCTGGCGCGCGAACTTGATCTTGCCGGTGCGTTCGATGAGCTGGTCGGAGAACCAGCCCCCGCATATATCGCCGATCACGCCCGCCGCCAGCGGCAGGCTGGCGAAAATGCCCATTTGCGTCAGACTGAACCCGCGGGCCTCCGCCAGGTATTTCGGAAACCACGCCAGGAACATATTGATCGCGTAGCCATAGCAGAAATACATCCCCGCCAGATTCCACATCTGCGGATTTCGCAGGATGAGGCGCCAGGGGATGGACTTGCGGCGCGGCGCCTCGCCCAACGCGTTCTGGATCATCACGCGCTCGGCTTGGTTGGTGCTGCGATGCTCGGCGGGATTGTCGCGGTAATACCAGTACCAAACCCCGGCCCAGGCGACGCCAACCAGCGAGAACAGGAAGAAGGGCGCGCGCCAGCCAAAATGGTAAATCAGGTAGGCCACCATGACGGGGGTAATGGCCGCACCCAGGCGCGCGCCGGCATGGGTAAGGCCCTGGGCCCAGCCGCGTTCGGAAGGCAGCATCCAGCGCGACAGCGAACGCGTGGCATTCGGGAAAGCGCCCGCCTCGCCGACACCGAACAGGAAGCGGAAGATGATCATCGAGGCTGCCGACCAGGACAAGGCGGTGAACGCCGTGAAGGCCGACCACCACATCACGATGGCGGTCAGCATCTTGCGCGGGCCGATATGGTCCCCCATCCAGCCGCCGGGGATCTGGAACAAGGCATAGCTGATCTGGAAGGCGGCGAATATCCAGCCTACCGTCACGGTGGAAAAGGCATATTCCCTCTGGATTTCTGGCATCGCGGTGGAGATCAGCACGCGATCGAAATAGGTCACCATGTACAGCAACACGGTCAGCCACAGGATGAGGTGGCGCACTCGGGTCGGCTTGACGGCGATCGACATGTGGCACTCCCTGTTTTGCGGCCGGGCGCGGCAAGTCCGCCCGTTCCAGCCGCCCCCAGAATATGGGGGCGGCCGGGATTGTCATATGGAACTTAAAGGACCGGGCTTGTGGCGTCGGGGGCCAGCTTGCGGCCCGCGTCGATCTGGCTGAACAGCAGCGCGCCCGCAACGCAGAAACCGGCGACCACATAGAAGGCCGCGTTCCAGCCATAGCCGCTGACTATGAAGCCGGTGGCGGTGGCGACGATGGCCCCGCCGATATTGCCGAAAGTATTCATCACCGCCGAGCAGGAACCGGCGAAATGGCCGCCGATATCCATCGTCACCGCCCAGGCATTGCCCACCACCAGCTCCAGCCCGAATACGGTGGCGCCAAAGAGGGCGGCGCTGACGTAATGACCCGGTGCGGCCACCGCCAGCGGGCAGCAGATGGCGGCAATCAGGAAGCCGGTCATGGCCACGCTCTGGCGGGCGAGCTTGATGCGCCCGGTGCGATGAATGATCAGATCGGAGAAATAACCGCCGCTCAGATCGCCCACCACACCGGCGGCCAGCGGCAGGCTGGCGAAGAAGCCCATCTCGGCCAGGGAATAGCCGCGCGCGCCCTCCAGGTATTTGGGATACCAGGCCAGGAACATGTTCAGCGCATAGCCATAGCAGAAATACATCGCCGCCACGGTCCACATCTGGCGGCTGGACAAGATCAGCTTCCAGGGAATCGACGGCCGCTTGGCGGCCGCGGTGCCCAACGCCCCTTCGATGCGGGCCAGCTCGCCCGCATTGGGCGCGCGATGTTCGCGCGGCACATCGCGGTAATACCAGTACCAGGCTCCGGCCCAGATCACGCCGATCACGCCGAACAGCCAGAACGGCACATGCCAGCTATAGGCGCCGATCAGGGTCGCCACCAGGATCGGGGCGGTGGCTGCCGCCATCCGCGAACCGGCATGGGTGGTGCCCTGGGCGATGCCGCGTTCGGACGGCAGCATCCAGCGCGACAGGGCGCGGTTGGAGATGGGGAAGGCTCCGGCCTCACCCATGCCGACCAGGAACATGCAGGCCATCAGCATGGTGACCGAGACCGAAAATCCGGCCAGGAAGGTGAAGACCGACCACCAGACCACCACGCAGGCCAGGGCGATGCGCGGCCCCATCTTGTCGCCGAACCAGCCGCCGGGGATCTGGAATATGGCATAGGCCCAGTTGTAGCAGCCCTGGATCAGGCCCAGCGTGATGATGGAAAACCCGAATTCCCTCTGGATCACAGGCAGGGCGTTCGACAGAAGCGCGCGGTCGAGATAGGTGATGAAATAGGCCAGCACCACCAGACCCAGAATCCTGTGACGTACCCGGGTGGGTTTGACGGTGGCGGTCGACATATCAAACTTTTCCTGTCTGCGAACCGGCGCGGGAGGCATTCAGCCTCCCGGGCCGTCCGCAATTCTTCGATTACATCGGATTAAGGCGCGATCCTGACATCAATACGGCATGTCCGGCAGGTTCGCCGGACGCGCCGGGCACGCATTGGCGGGCCGGTCGCGGCAGGTCTGCCAGATGGTCGGGACCGAATTGCCGGCGATATAGACGCTGTTGATGGTCTCGGTGTTGCGGATGTCCTTCAGCGGATCCTTGTCCAGCACCAGAAGATCGGCCCACTTGCCCGCCGCGATCGAGCCGATCATCTTGTCGCCCAGCCAGCGCGCATTCTCGCTGGTGGCCGACTTGATGGCGTCCATCGGCGAACGGCCCGCCAGCACTTCCATCTGCATCTCCTCATGCGCGTTGAAGCCCGGGAAGCGGCCATTGGGGCCCGAATCGGTGCCCATGCCGATGTTGATGCCCGCCTTCACCATCGCCTGATAGTTCTCCATGGTCTGGAACAGGGTCCGGCCCATGTCGGCGAACACCTTCTTCTTGTAGGGCAGGCCCGGGAAGGAGGTGTAGCCGAGGATGATGTTCTTCTCCCGGTCCATGCTCTTGAGCGCGGCCAGCGTGCCCGGCGTCACCCCGCGGGTGAAGAAGGGGTCCTGCAGCCAGGGCATGATCGCCAGGCTATAGGCCATCTCACGGCTCAGCGTGGCGCTGACCTGCCAGGCCTTGTGCTGCTTCATCAGGTTCAGGAATTCCTGGTCCACCGGCTTGTCGCGCACCATATGGGCGAAGCCGTCGATGCCTTCGCGCAGCAATTCCTTGGCGTCGGCCAGATAGAAGACGTGCGCCACCGCCTTCAGGCCCTTCTTGTGCGCCTCGTCGATGACCGCCTTGCTGACGGAATAAGGCATCTTGACCGGAATGGTGTGACGCTCGTCATCCATCCAGAGCTTGATGATGTCCACGCCCTTGGCCGCCTGCACGTCGACGGCCTTGCGCGCTTCCTCCGGCGTGGCGACCGGCTGGTTCAGCCCGTACACGCCGCCATAGCCGCCCTTGTAGACGATGCCTTGGCCCGCGGTGAACACGCGCGCATAGTGTGGACGGCCCGCGCGTTCCTGCTTGCGGATGTCGAAGATCAGGTCCTTGTCGGTGCCCAGGATCTGCACCGCGGTGACGCCATAGGCGGCATACTGCCTGAGGTCGGCTTCGACATTGGCGCGGGTGTAATACTTAATGTCCTGGGTGACGTCGTGCATGATGCCGACATGGACATGGCTGTCGATGATGCCGGGCATCACGAACTTGCCGGCCAGGTTGACGGTCTTGGCGCCGGACGGGGCCTTAAGCTGGGACATCGGCCCGACAAAGGCGATCTTGCCGTCGGTCATCACGATGGCGGAATTGGGCTGGGCCGGGCGGCCGGTGCCGTCGATCACGGTGACGTTGGTCAGCACCGTGGTTTCGGCCAGGGCCGGCGCGGCCAGAAAGGCCGGCATGGCCAGCATGGCCGCGGCCGCAAGCGCGCCTGCGGGGGCAATCTTCAAGCGAAACATTCCTTCACTCCCATAGCTGTTGCCGCCAAGCGCAAGAACCGGGCGGCCCCGCGAAACCCTGCTCCCCGGATTTCGCGCATCGACCTGACTGTCTGACGAATCTGCTTTCCCTCCCCTGATCCCGGACCCGGCTCCTTTTCGGAGCTTCTCGCCGGCGCATGGGAGCACCCCGAACGGAATGCCGCAAAACCCGCGCCGGACCTTACGGCACAGGGTTCGGAAAAAAAAGCGATAAGCGCCTTCGCTGCACTGCGTCATCCATCGCGCGGAATTTGGCGCGGTGCTTTTGCGACAGGGGACGAAAAAAATGCCGCCTTCCCATCGAAAGGCGGCACCGATGGCGGCGGGTTTGTCCCGCCTTGTGTTTCATTCCCCTCGGGCGCGGGCGGAATTCTGTGCCGCGCGGTCTCGGCTTCTCGCCGATGGAATTTCGCCAAACCTTTGAAGCGGCGTTCTTTCCTCTACCCCGATCGGCGGTCTTGCGCCGTCCCTTGTTCTTGTCCGCACCGCGCATGAACGCATCGTGCGACCGCAAGCTTAGCCCCGGACGTGGGCAATGACAATTTCATCATGATCGATGCTGCGGCGCGGCGGCTTTGCCACGCCTCCAATCCCGTTTAACCTTGCCAAAACAACAAAGGGCCAAAACAACAAGGGGCCAAAACAACAAGGGGGAAGAACGCCATGCATTCACGGCGCCAGGTGATGGGCGGCATGGCCGCGGCAAGCCTTCCTCTTCCGGCATGGGCCGCCGATCCTGTCATTCCCGCCGCCACCATCGCGGCGCGACAGAACGCGCCCGTGATACCGAAAAAAGTCAACCGCCTGTTCAATCTTCGCCCCCAGGTGAGCGAACCCAACGACCTTCAGTTCGCGCCCGAGGGAAAATTGTGGGTGCTGGACCAGCAGGACCCCAATCGGGTTTTCACCATCGATTCCGCGAACGGCCATGTGCTGGCCAGTGTCCAGACCGAATGCATTCATGGTAGCGGTATTACCTATGGCGACGGCGCCTGGTTTCTCACGTCCACCAAGGTCCTGTCGGGCAAGCCCTCCACCCTGAAGGTCGATCCCGCGACCGGCAGGACCCTGAGGAAGTGGGAGACGCCGGGCTGGGGCATCTACGGCGCCTATACCCGGCGCACGCGCAAGCCTGGCGACCTGCCGCTGGAATCGGGCGGACATGGCGTCAAATGGGCCGGACCAAACGAAAAGGGACAAGGCCAATACTGGATGGCGGTGCCCGCCAGCGGCAAGCTGTTCCTGATGAATGCCGAGGAAGGCACTGTCGCCCGTTCCATCCAGGCCCCCACCGTGCGCACCCACGGCATCGCGCTGGAGGGCAATCACATCTGGTGCGTCGGCTCGGACGAGGCGGAAATCTACAGGCTGCGCATGTCGGACGGCGGCATCGTCGCCAAGATCGTGCTCGACAAGGTGAACGATCCGTCGGTGCACGGGCTGGACATCAGGGGCGGCGTCCTATGGTATTGCGACGCGAACAAGGGCTGGGTCTGCAATCTCACCTGACGGGCCGGCGCAACGTAAGATCTTTCGAGGGGGACAACATGGATCGCCGTAAATTCTTGGAGACCGCCGGCGCGGCCGGATTGATGACGGGCGCGGCGCTGTGGACGGCCCCCGACGCTTTCGCGCTGGGCCTGCCCAAGGACAAGATCAAGCGCATCCGCTATTACAAGACGCCGACCGACGCGGCGGGCCGGCCCAATGTGCACCAGCCGACCTTCAACCAGTCCACCAACATCGTCACCATCGAAACCGACAGCGGCCTGATCGGCATCGGCGAGGGCGGCGAGCCTTCCACCATGGAGCAGTGCGCCGGGCTTCTGATCGGCGAGGACCCGTTCCGCATCGAGCATCTGTGGCAGGTGATGGAACGCGGCTATTTCTATCCGGCCGGCCGCGAAAAGACCCATTCGCTGGGCGCCCTGGACGTGGCGCTGTGGGACCTCAAGGGCAAGGCGCTCGGCGTGCCGGTGTGGCAGCTTCTGGGCGGCAAGAGCCGCGACCATGTCGAATGCTATGCCACCGGCTATCCCACGCCTCCCGGCGGCACCATCGAGGACGCGGCGCGCGCCTGCATCCAGGCGGGCTTCCGCGCCTTCCGCACCGGCGTGTCGGAATCGGTGGAGTTCGACCGCTTCCGCGCGGTGGAAAAGACCATCGAGCAATGCAAATTGATCCGCAAGGGCGTGGGCAAAGACGGCGCCTGGGCCATCGACTTCCACGGCACGATGGACCCGGAAGACGCCATCACCCTCGCCACCGCGCTGGAGCCCTTGCGCCCCTTCTTCTGCGAGGACCTGATCCGCGGCGAGAATATCGACATCTACAAGGTGTTGCGCCCGCGCCTGCGCGTGCCGATCGCGGTGGGCGAGATCTATGGCGTGAAGTGGGAGATCGCGCCCCTGATCGAGCAGAACCTGATCGACTTCGCCCGCTGCACCGTGCCCAATGTGGGCGGCATCACCGAATACATGAAGATCGCCGCCCTGGCCGAGACGCATTATTGCGGCCTGATCCCGCATTTCACCGGCCCCATCGGCGAGACCGCGCTGGTGCATTGCCTGACTGCCACCTCGGTCATCGCGCTGATGGAGATGACGGGGGCGGGCCGCCGCCCCTGGCCGTACCTGCCGCAGGCTTACGACTTCCATGACGGCAAGCTGTGGCCCAACGACCGTCCCGGCCTGGGCGTGACGCTGGACACCAGCAAGCTTCAGCAAGTCGGTGACTGGACGGAGCATTATGCCCCGATCCAGATCAACCACCGGCCGGATGGGTCCTACACGAACTGGTAGGGCGCGGGCCTTTTGTCCGCTGGCGAGGAGCGTCGCGTGTGCTCACGTGCTATTCGCACGCTCCGCGCGACGCTCTTGGCCATCGGCCAAAATCCCTCGCGCCGTGCGTTGCCGCACTCTTCGTCATGGCCCGCTTCATGCGGGCCATCCAGTTTTCAATGATGCCCGGCATCGCGCCAATAGTGGCTGGCGTGCCCAGCGCATAGCGACGAGCGATGACGAACAGAGGTCAGGCTCCCCTGAACACCGCCACACACCTGGCAGCCCGCGCCGCAATCTCCGCATCGGAGAAATCCGGCTTGAACAGGTCGCTGCCCAGGCCGAAGCCCGCCGCGCCGGCCTTCTTCCATTCGCTCATATTGCCCGCGCCCACCCCGCCCACGGCATAGACCGGCACGGTGCCGGGGATCACCGCCAGCATCGCCTTCAGATGGTCGATGCCGCCGGTGGAGGCCGGAAACAGTTTCAGGATGCGCGCCCCCGCCGCGATCGCGGCAAGGCCTTCCGACGGTGTATAGAAGCCCGGCATCACCGTCATGGATTTTTCCACCCCGCGCGCGATCACCGCCGCGTCGGTGTTGGGTGTCACCAGCAACCGGCCGCCGGCGTCGGCGACGCGGTCGACATCGGCGGCCGTCAGCACCGTCCCGGCTCCGGTCAGGCAGCGGCCGGAAAATTCCCGCGCCAGCATCCCGATGCTCTCGAACGGGTCGGGCGAATTCAGCGGCACCTCGATGGCGCGGATGCCCGCGCCATACAGCGCTTCCGCCACGGCCAGCACGCGCTGCGGCGTCACTCCGCGCAGGATGGCGACGATGGGCAACTCGTTCAGAAAGGAATCGGCGTTCATGACATCAGGTCCGCATGGATATGCACCAGCCCCGCCAGCGCAGCAGCATCGCCATCGATCAGCGGCGCGTCGAGACCATAGGCTGCCAGCGCCCGGGCATAAAGCGCCGCCAGCAGGGGCGAGCAGATCAGCGGCACGCGCGGCGGCGTGAACATGGCTACCGCCGCGCCGACATCGGCGCCCACGATCAGGCCCGACAGGTAGGACGCCGCGTCGGATTTGGACATGGTGCCGGTCACCACCCGGCCGCGGGTCGAAAACAGAAGATGCAGCAGCCCCGCCTGGGCGTTGTCCCGCGCGGTGCGAAGCCCCAACGCAAAGGCCGGGCTTTCCGGATCGACCGCGCCGCCGTCGCGCGCCAGCACCGAATGGCGGGCCAGAAGCTCGAACAGCTCGCCCGACAGCGCGGTCTGGAAGCGCGTGACGGCGCCGTCTTCCAGCCGCACCCATTTCACATGCGTGCCGGGCATGCACAGAAGATGACGCCCCTCGGCCAGCCCCGGCTGCAGCCGGAGCGCGCCCAGGATCTGCACCTCCTCGCCGCGCATCACATCGGGCGCGCCGGCCGGATTGGTGCATTTCAGGCCCGGCGCGATGGCGATGGCCCTGCCATCGGACCGGAATCTCAGCGCCGCGCCCGCGATTGCTTCCGGCCGGGCCGGACATTCCAGATAGGGCACCTCTTTCCAGCCGATGGTCGATCCCACCATGCCGCCCAGTATCGCGGGCAGCCTGCCATGCGCCCCCTCGCCTAACATCATGTCCCAGTCCGCCACGGCGGCGGCGAAGCGCCCGGCGCAGTCGGGCACCGCCGCGCCCTCGCCCTCACGCCGGTCCAGCACCGTTCCGTCGGCGCCGCACAAATAGAGCCTCAATCGACTGGTGCCCCAGTCGCCCGCGATGAATCCCGCTTGGGTCATGACGGCCGTTCTACAGAACCCGCTAATTCTTGTCGAACAGGTCGCGTAGTGCGTCCTTGGCCTGTTCCAGCACCTTCTTCTGCCTGGCGGGCAGGTCCTTGCCGCCGCGGTTGATATAGAAGGTCAGCATCGACATGGCCGAGCGATAGGGGCTGGACTTGCGCCGGTGGCTGGCTTCGGCCGACCGCTTCAGCGAGCGGGCGATCCGGCGCGGATCTTTCCAGGTGAAGACGCCCTTTTTCAGGTCCAGCGCGTCGCTTTCCTCGGTTACCCGCCGCGACCAGCGGCGGGTGGGTGCCGCCTTCCTTTTTGAGGCCTTTTTCTTCGTTGCCCTGGATGACTTGCGTGCCGCCATTGAAGCAGAACGGCGCGGCGCCCGCCTGGTTTCGGGAACCCGAACAGGCCCGCGCCAGTTTTCACGTCATGCTGCTGGAAGACTTCAAGAAGACCGCCGAGGAGATTACCGGAATCGCCCGTCCGTCCGAAGAGCAGGCACAGGCCCTGGTCTGGCCGCGCTCCGCCCATGCCCATCGTTTCGCCGATGACGGCGCGACCCCGAACCATCCGCGCTGGCCGCTGATTCATTATCGCGAAGCGCTGACGATGGATATCCGCTTCGATCCCGCCGCCATCTTCGAAACCCTGTTCGCCGCCCATGGCTGGGGCGCGGGCTGGCGCGACGGCATCTATGACTTCCTGCACTTCCATTCCAGGCTGCACGAGGCGCTGGCCATCGCCCGCGGCCAGGCCGTGGTGCGCTTCGGGGGCGATCGCGGCAGCGACCTCACCCTGACCGCCGGCGATGTGATCGTCCAGCCGGCCGGCACCGGCCACCAGTGCATCTCCGCCTCCGACGATCTCCTGGTGGTGGGCGCCTATCCGCGGAATGCAAAACCCGGCGAAGCCTATGACGAATGCCGCGCCACGCCGGAGGCGCACGACCGTGCGCTTGCCGCCATCGCCGCCGCGCCACCGCCGCAGGCCGATCCGGTCTATGGCGAGGAAGGCGCGCTGATGCGCCTTTGGTCCTGATCAGGAGCCCTTATCAGGAGCCCTTGGCGACGCCCTGTTTGAGGTCGCGCATCTGCACCGGCATGCCATCCGGGTCATAGCCCGCGCTCGGCCTCACGCCCGAGAGGGAAAGAATATCCTCGTAATGGTCGCGATCCTGAGCCATCACGCGCACAGTGACCAGGGTCCCGCCGCGCTTGATGCCGTCGGCATACTCGGCAGCATCGTTCTCGTCGATGCCCGATTCCACCAGCGCTCCGACGATACCGCCCGTGGCGCCGCCCGCCACCGCGCCCGCCAGCGCCGCGGTCAGCCATCCTGCCGCGGCCACGGTGCCCACGCCGGGCAGCGCAAAGGCGCTCAGGCCCGCCAGGATTCCGACCGCCGCACCCACCGCCGCCCCCTTGCCGGCGGCTTCGCCCCGGTCGTCGCGTCCGTCGCGGTCGCGGTCGACCGCGTCGCCGCTGTTGTTCATGCCGGCATTGGCCATGGGATGATTGTCGGCGCGCGCCGCCGAGATCACCCCGATATCGTCTTCCGGCAGGCCGCTGGCTTTCAGTTCCGCGATCACGGCGCGCGCGCGGGCCGGATCGGGATAGAGACGGGACAAGGTGATCATCATGATCGGCAAACCTCCCACGCCGCTAGGCAACACCGCGGCGCGCGGCCTCGTTCCGGCAGGAACCGAATTTAATTTCACCTGTTTCCGTCAAAGGTTCCAACGGCAATGAGGAAACGCATGGCCAGGAAATATTCCAAGGGCGCGCAGCGCAAGGTCAAGAAGGCAATGCATGAGCGCAAGGAAGGCACGTTGCGCAGCAGTTCGGGCCAGAAGGTGAAAAGCCGCAAACAGGCGATCGCCATCGGCCTTTCCGAGGCGCGCCGCGCCGGCAAGAAGGTCCCCAGCAAGAAGAAATCCAGCTCGAAGAAGAAATCCGCTTCGAAGAAAAAAACGAGCACGAAAAAGAGAAAGACCTCCAGGAAGAAGACATCGCGGAAGTCGCGCAAGAGCTGAGCCGTCACGCCGTCAGTTCGGCGGCCAGCGCGCAGAGCTTCTCCAGGTTGAACGGCTTGTGCAGGACCTGGATGCTGTGGTCCCTCAGCAGTTGCGGCGGGGGCTCCTGGGCATAGCCGGTCATCAGCAGCACTTTCAACTCCGGCCTGAGGGCATAACCGGCCGCGGCCAGCGCATAGCCGTCCATGCGCGGCATCTTGACGTCCGAAACCAGAAGCCCGATCTGCGGATGGGCCTTCAGCAGTTCGAGCGCCTCCACCCCGTCGGCCGCCTCGAAGACGCGAAAGCCCGCCTCCTCCAGCATTTCCACGGCGATGGTACGCAACATCGCCTCGTCCTCGGCCACCAGAATAGGCACCTGCTCTCTTTCCGCATTCATGCGCTTTCCCTCCCGCCATGGCGCGCGATCCTGTCGTCCCGTGGCGTCTGATCGTCCCGTGGCATCAATATGGTCATGGCGGTGCCCTCGTCCGGCGCGCTCTGGATCACCAGATAGCCAGCCGACTGGCGCACATAGCCGAAGGTCATCGACAGCCCAAGGCCGGTACCCTTGCCCTGCGGCTTGGTGGTGAAGAACGGATCGACCGCCCGGCGGCGCACATCGTCGGCCATGCCGTGGCCGGTATCGCTGATCACCAGCGCCACATAGTCGCCCGGCTTGAAATCCTCGACGTCCGGCGGAGCAACGGGAAGCGTCATATCCGACGTCTCGATCGTCAGCCATCCGCCGCCGGGCATGGCGTCGCGGGCGTTGATCGCCAGGTTCAGGATCACATTCTCCATCTGGTTGACGTCGCAGCGGGTGGACCAGGCGGCGTTCAGCCGGGTCGCGATCTCCACCTTCTCGCCCACCGAATGGCGGATCAGGTCCTTCATGCCCTCCACCAGATGGCTCAGCGACACCCGCTGGGGATTGAGCGGCTGGCGGCGCGAGAAGGCCAGGATGCGCTGGGTCAGGTGGGCGGCGCGGTCCAGCGCCTCCTCGGCGTTGACGATATAGGTATTGCCCTGCTCGCCCATCTCAGGGCCCAGCCGCCGCCGCAAGAGGCGCAGGCTGCCCTTCACGATCATGATGAGATTGTTGAAGTCATGCGCGATGCCGCCGGAAAGCTGACCCACCGCCTCCATCTTCTGGCTCTGGCGCAGCGCCTCCTCGGTTCGCTCGCGCTCGGCCATTTCCGCCTGCAGGCGCTGGTTCATGTCCGAAAGCTGGCGCGCGCGCCGCGCCAGCGCCGCCTGCGAAAAGCTGAGCACCGCGATCACCAGCGCGCCCATGGTGACCAGCAGCACCAGCCCGGCATAGCGGGCATAGCGGCGCCGCGCCGGCTCGGAGACCGCGCGCAGCAGCACCATGCCCACCTTGCTGCCGGCCTGGCTCACTTCCTGGGCGACATCGATATGGTCGGGTCCATAGGCGGTGGCGGCTTCCGTGACCGACGACGGCAGCCGGGTGCCGTGGGCGGCGCCGGCCAGAAGCCGGCCATGGCGGTCGTACACGCCGGCGGCCTCCACCTCGGGATTGACCGCGACGGCGTTGACATATTCCTGCGCGGCCCGGCGGTCGTCGAACACCACCGCGGCGGTGACGCTGGCGGCCAGAATCTGGGCCTGCTCGCGCACGCTCTTGACCTGCTGGTCGGTGTAGAGCTTGTCCTCATAGACCGCCATGGCCAGCCCTGCCCCCAACAGGACCGCCGCCGCCACCAGCGCCCCGATCACCGACAGGTCCAGGCCGCGCCGCCTCATGGCCTGCCCCGCATGTTGACGGCATGGGCCAGGCTCAGAAGCTTGGAACTGATGGAAAGCCCGTCCTGGTCGGCCTCGGCCTCGTCGATGTCGAAGCGGACATGGTTGGCATCGATCACGAAACTGATGATGCCGCGCGGTCTGATCCCCGAATCGGTCACCGTGACCACCGAGCGGCCCTTCAGCGCCTCCAGTGTCCGCGCCGCCAGCTCCGGGTCGCCCGCCGGCACGAACACCATCCGGCAGCCATCGTCCGGCTGGAGCAGATGGCGCACGGCGATCGGGCGCTCGCCCACCTGGGCGCTGCGCGCGGCCTCGTCCAGGGCTCCGTCGAAGGGATCGCCGCCCACCAGGCATATGGTCACCGGGCTGTTCGGCTTTTCGAAGCTGCCTGGCGGCCAGGTTATGAAGGGGATGAACTTGGTCAGATAGGCCGCCTTGATCGCATATTCCAGCGAGGGCTCGGCATGGGCGCGCCCCGTCAAAGGCGCCAGCAGGGCCAGCGCCAGGCCCATCCACCGCCGCGGATCGGGCAAGGAGCGCATGTCAGAAACTGACCTGGGTCTGCAACATCACGCTACGCCGGATGAGGTCCGATCCGGGGTATTCCTGGTGCTGGCCATGCAGGAGGTTGAACCCGGCCAGCGCCAGTTCCAGCCGGTCGGTGACCTGCCAGGCCAGCCGTGCGTTCATCTCGGCATATTCCGGCACTTTGGGGTCGGGCAAGGCGCCGACATAGCGCAGGTCCGTGTCGAGATTGAGGTCCTGGCCCAGCCGGATGGACGAGCGCAGCGACGCCCAGTGATGCGGATCGTCCCCTGCCTGCGCCAGGCCCAGAAGCCCGCCGGCGCCCGGCTTGAATTCCAGGTCCAGATGCTGGGCGGTGAAACCGGCCGACAGCCGCCACCAGTCCGCGGCTTGCCAGCTTCCCCAGATCTCCACGCCATGGACATCGCCTTTCATGGCGTTGCCCCAGCTGAGCGGAATGAGAGTCACCGGCGCATACTCCACGGTGCGCAAATCGTTGTGAAAACTCTCGAACAGCGTCACGGACAGGATCGTATCCGCCGCGATCTGGCCGCGATACCCCAGTTCGAAATCGGTGACCGCCTCCGGCTCGAAATCCGGGTTGCCCGTCAGATAGGTCAGGGTGCCCAGCTTTTCGATCACATCGGTATCGAAGGGCGTGGGCGCGCGCACGGCCCGTGAAGCCGACGCCCACAGCAGCTGGTCCTCGCGCACTGTCCATGACAGGCGAGCGCTGGGCATCACCGCCAGGCCCGAATAAGGATCGTTTTCCAGCTTCAGCCCCGCCGTCAGTTGCACGCCGCCACCCAGCGCGATGCGGTCCTCGGCGAAAAAGTTGGTCAGGCTCAGGGTGCGGGCAGACGGAGAGAAAATGAGCGAACTGTCGGGCGCGATGCGGCTGGTGATGCGGTATTGGTGAAACCGCTGTCCGACACCCCATACGATGCTGTTCCAGTCGCCGAGGCTGAAATTATGCTGCAGCTCCAGGTCATAGCTATTGAGGGTGAACGCCCCGCCATCCACCATCGCGCGGCGCGTCTGGTCGTAATAGGTCAGCAGTTGCAGCGACGAGCCTTCTGCGAGCGGATGGGTCCAGTCCAGCGTCAGGTTGGCGCCGCTGATCTGCTGGTTGGCCTGGAGGCCCGGCCGGTCCTGGCTGCCGCCATAGATGTCACCGTGCAGGCTCAGCACGTCTTCGCCGGGGGTCCAGTCCAGCTGGAAGCCGCCCTGCGGCCGCGTCCAGCCGTCCTGGGCATTCGCGCCCGCGGCATTGTTGAAGGGGCGCTGATAGAAATCCTGACCGTAGATCCGGTAATGCAGCGTCTCGTCCAGCGCGCCGCCATACTGCAGGGCGGCGCTGCGATAGTCCGTCCCCACACCCAGCGTCACCAGCCCGCCCTGGGTTTCGGCCGACTTCTTGGTGATCACGTTGATCACGCCATTGACCGCGTTGGCGCCCCAAAGCGTGCCGCCCGGCCCGCTGATCACTTCGATGCGGTCGATATTGGCGGCGGGCACGTCGGGCATGTCCCAATAGACGCCGGAATAGAGCGGCGAATAGACGCTGCGTCCGTCGATCAGCACCAGAAGCTTGTTGGGGAAATTCTGCGCCGTGCCGTTGCCGTTGAAGCCGCGCGCGGTGATGTTCCAGTCACTGGGACTGGTCTGCATCACTTCCAGATTGGGCGCCAGGCGCAGCATCTGCGGCAGGCTGGTGGCCCCCGACCGGGCGATCTCCTGTCCCGTGATGACATAGGCCGCGGCCGGCGCCACCGACAGCGGCTGGGCGGTCTTGGAGACCGAGGTGATCTCCACATCCGCCAGCTGTTCGATCGTCAGTTGTTGCAGGTCGGCGGCGCTTGCCACCTGCTGATAGGCCTGGGCGCGCGCCGTCGCCGTCAGACCTGTCGAGACAAGCAGCGCCCACAGCACGGCGCCCGGAACGACGTGGCGCTGCCCCTCGCAGCCTGAGTGCACAAACCCCCCCATGATGTCGGCCGCTGCCCGGCGGCCCGTCACGCCGGAAACGTGACCTGTCACCGAAGGTTCCACTTTGCGACAATCCGCCCCAGCGTGCACGCGGGATCAGCCGGGGACCAGGCCGCGGTCCTTCAGCATGGGTCCGATATCGGGGTCCTTGCCGTAAAAGGCGCGGAACATGGGTCCGTAATCCTCCGTATGGCCCTTGGACAGGATCAGGTCACGGAAGCGCTGGCCGTTCTGGCGCGTCAGCCCGCCGTGGCGGGTGAACCAGTCATAGGCGTCGTCGTCCAGCATCACCGTCCACTGATAGGCGTAATAGCCGGCGGCATAGCCATTGGCCCAGATGTGCAGGAAATAGCTGGAGCGGTAGCGCGGCGGCACATCGGGAAAATCGGTACCGCTGTCCTTCAGCGCCTTGGCCTCGAAGGCATCGACATCTGGCTTGGGGCTGCCGGGCTTGAGCATGTGCCAGGCCATGTCCAGTTCGGACGCCGCCAGCAGCTCGCCCAGCGCATAGCCCTGGCCCCAGGTCTGCGACTTGCGCAGCTTGTCCACCAGGTCCTGCGGGATGGGCGCGCCGGTCTTGTAGTTCACCGCATAGTGCCTGAGCACCTCCGGGTAGAGCGCCCAATGCTCGTTGAACTGCGAGGGGAATTCGACGAAGTCGCGCGCCACATTGGTGCCCGAGACGAAGGGATAGGTCTGGTCGGCGAACAGCCCGTGCAGCGCATGGCCGAACTCATGGAACATGGTGGTGACGTCGTCGAAGGTCAGCAGCGCCGGCTGGCCGGGCGCGGGCTTGGTGAAGTTGGCGACGTTGAATACCACCGGCTTGGTGCCCAGAAGCTTCGACTGGCCGACGAAATTGCTCATCCAGGCGCCACCGGCCTTGTTGTCGCGCTTGAAGTAGTCGAGATAGATCAGGCCCAGCGGGCTGCCGTCCTTGTCGAACACCTCGAACACCATCACGTCCGGCTGATAGACCGGAATGTCGTGGCGCTGCTTGAAGGTGATGCCGTAAAGGCGGTTGGCGGCATAGAAGACGCCGTCGCGCAGCACCTTGTTCAGCTCGAAATAGGGCTTGAGCGCCGATTCATCGACGTCATAGCGCGCCTTGCGCACCTTCTCGGCATAGCGCTGCCAGTCCCAGGGCTCCAGCTTGAAATGCTTTCCATCCTTGTTAACGGCCTGCTGGATCAGCGCCGCTTCCCGGGCCGCCTTGGCGCGGGTGGGCGCCACCAGCGCGCCGATGAATTTCTGCACCGCCTCGGGCGTGCCGGCCATCTGGTCGTAGAGCACATAGGCGGCATAGTTGGGGTAGCCCAGAAGCTTCGCCTTCTCGGCGCGGATCACCGCCAGGGTCTGGATGATGGAGCGCGTGTCGTTCTTGTCGCCGCGCTCGGCGCGCTCCCAGCTTTGGTTGAACAGCTTCTGGCGCGTGTCGCGGTCGGCAAGATCGGTCAGCAGCGGCTGCTGCGTGGTGTTCTGCAGCGGGATGAGATACCTGCCCTTCATGCCGCGCTCCTCGGCGGCATGGGCGGCGGTGGCGATCTCGGCATCCGAAAGCCCGGCCAGCCTGGCCTTGTCGTCGACCACCAGCGCGCCCGCCTTGGCGGCCGCCACCAGGCGCTGCTGGAATTCGGCCTCCAGCGTAGCATCCTGCTTGTTGATCTCTTTCAGCCGCGCCTGGTCCGCCGCCGGCAGGTTGGCGCCGGAATGGACGAACTGCTGGTAATAGAGCTTGAGAACCTGCGCCGCCTCGGGATCGAGCTTCAGGCTGTCACGCTTCTCGTAGAGCGTCTTGACCCGCGCGAACAGCTTGGGATTGAGGAAGATGGCGTCCTGGTGCGCCGCCAGCCGCGGCGCCTCGGCGGTCTGCACCTTGTCCAGGGTGGGGTTGGTGTTGGCCTGGACCACCGCATAGAAAGTCTCGAGCACGCGATCCAGCATGCGGCCCGACTTCTCCAGCGCCGCGATCGTGTTGTCGAAGCTGGGCGCCGCACTCTGGTTGGCGATGGCATCGACCTCCGCCATGTGGCGGCGCATGCCCTCCTCGATCGCGGGCTGATAATCGCTGTCGCGGATGTTGCGGAAGTCCGGCGCCTGGAACGGCAGGGTACTGGCATGCGAGAATGGATTGGCGCGCGCCGGCGCCTTGGGCTTGTCGGACGGCCCGCAGCCCGACGGCAGCAGGGCCAATGGCAACAAGGTCGCGACCAGGACTGCCTGGCGAATCCTGCAAGTCGGTAAGATCATGGAAAGTCCCGCCGGAAAGACTTCCGAACTATGGCAAGACAGGCGCCGGATGCAAAGCCGCCCGGCGCGCCGATCGCTATGTCAGTCCACCCACCGCGCGGATCGCCGAGCGGGCGATCTCCAGATTCTCGCGGATGGCCTGATAGCGGTCGCCCATCTTGATCACGGTCTTGGCGGCATCGCCATATTCGCCCGGCAGCGGCGGGCGAATCGCGTCCACCTTTTTCGCGTCGATGCGGATCGTGCTGCCGTCCGGGCGGGTGAACTTCACCAGCACCGCGCTGCGTGCGGGCGCGCCCTTGCCCAGCACCTTGGTGATGTGGCCGACATAATTGCGCGTCTCGGCCGGCAGCCTGGCGCCGTGCTGCAAATGGTCGTCGACGCGGCCGGGACCGGCATTATAGGCGGCGAACATCGCCGGATAGCCGTAGCGTTTGTGCAGCCAGCCCAGATAGGCGGCGCCGGCATAGATGTTGTCATGCGCGTCGAACGGATTGGCGCCCAATTTATACTGCGCCGCCATCTCCTCATAGGTCTCGGCCTGAACCTGCATCAGCCCCATCGCCCCGGCCTTGGAAACGATCGGCTGTCCCGGCGCCATCATGGTGCGCCCGCCGCTTTCGCGCTCCATCACCGCGCGGATCCACGACTTGGGAACGTGGAATTTGCGCGACGCCTGACTGATCAGCGTGTCCCAGCGGTGCATCAGTTGCGACGGGCTCATCGCCGCTTCCCGGTCATAGATCGAGGGCGCCGCCGCCCGCGGCGTGACGACCACCTTCTCGACCTGGGGATATTGCAGCACCACGGGCGGGCCGGCCGAATCGTCCACCTCCACATGCACGCGCGGCACCATCAGCGCGGCGACCGTCAGCAGCATGCCCAGCATCAGCAGCGGCGCGGTGCTGCGGACCGGCCGGATGTCCAGCGAGTCGGCCACGGCCGATCGCGCGATCACGGAATCGGCCATCGCGGAATCGGAATCGGACAATCACGTCTCCATTTCGATTTCGGAACTTCGCGGATCGGAAAAGAACCGGGCGCTCGCGAAATATTTTCGACGGAAGCGGAACCAAAAGGCGCCAGCTTCAATGCCCCCAGTTGTCAGGCGCAATACCGGCCCGCGCCGGCAAATGCAAGTTGCAACTTCCGGGAACCGCTGACTGGCGTCTGCATATGGGCGTTCAAGCCGCCCGTGGCACTAATGATCGGGGCGCTAATGATATTGTGCCTGCGCGGCGCGCAGATGCCCGATCAACGCACCGATGTCGCCGTTGCTGCGCGCCAGCACCGAGGCGAATTCGTCGCGTTCGGCCAGACCCAGCCATACGCCGGCCACCGCGATGTCCACCAGCACCGGCTTTGCGCCATCGCTGCGCACGCGGAAATCCACTTCGGTCGGAACGCCGCCCGTCAAGGTCGTCGAGACGATATCGTCGCCCGGCGCGCGCTGGCGCGATCCGGTCACCTTGAGGGTCTGTCCGGCATACTCGGCGAAGTAGGACTGGTAGACCGCCAGGCTGTAATCGCGAAAGGCATCGACGAAGGCATCGATCTGCGCGGCACTGGCCCCGGCGGCATATTTGCCCAGAAGGAACAGCGCCACCCGCCGCATGTCGGTGAGATTGAGCAGGAATGCGGCGAAGCGGCTGCGCCGCTCGGCGGACGCGAGCGAGGTGTCGTTGAGGATGTCGAAGCCCCGCTGGATGTTGCGGGCGATGAAGTCCTCGGCGGCGCTCGCGGCCGCGGCGTTCCTTGTGATGAGCGCCAACAGCGCGCCAGGCGCCGTGGCGATGAAGGTCCTGCGTTTGAGCAAGTTGGTATTCCCTGGCCGATGGCGCCCCGCCGGACTATCGGCTACAGGGCGCAAGCGGCGGAAATGGGGCCATGATGCGGCGCACCAGGCGCGACGGGCCATCCCGCGAGGGATTTGCATTAGAAAGAAGCCTTGCCGCGCAATATGGAAGAGATTTCATGGCGCCCGGATGCTGCAGCAGCGCGCGCGGCGGCTGGTCCCCGAAGGACGCCGCTGCTAGTGTCGGGGCAAGGCGCCCGGGAACAAGGGCAAAGGGGGAGAGGGACATGAGGATCAACCGGCTCGGACCGGCGGCGTTCACGATTGCCGCCGCGATCACCACACTGGGATTTGGGTTGGCGCTCGCCGTCCACGGCGCCGCCGCCCAGACCCAGGCGCGCGCCACCAATCCCGGCAACAAGGCCACCGTGGCCTGGGCCGCCAAACCCGCGACCCTGCCGCCCTACAAAGGCCCGAACCGGCTGGTGTACCGCCTGGCCGATGTCCTGGCGGCCCACAAGGGCCAGGCGAACTGGCAACAGAAAGTCTTCCTCAGCCGCGATTTCGAAGGCGACTGGATCAGCATGGCTCCAGGCCGGAAGACCAAGACCCGGTTCTATGCCGATGACCGTGTCTTCTGGGTGGTGCAGTCCGGCGCCATGAAAGTCAGCATCGAGGGGCAGGAGCCCTTCGTCGCCACCAAACACTTCCTGGTGCAGGTGCCCAAGCGCCTGCAATACAGCATCGAGACGGTCGGCAGCGAACCGGTGCTCTATTTCCAGATGAAGCCGGCCGGCGAGGCGCCCGACTACCCGCTCACCGAAACGCCCACCCCGGTGCCCGGGGTCAAATACATCAAGGCCGCCTATACCGGGCGCGGCACGTATGACGACATCAACAAGCCCTATATCGATTTCGAGAAGGACATCGTCCAGGGCGGCGAAAAGCGCAATGTGTGGATCCGCGACGACCATACCTATGTCACCATCCTGCGCTCGAAGAAGGGCGTGCCCACCCCGCCCGACACCGAATGGGGCCACTTCCATGCCAACTTCCCGGAGATATGGCTGATCGTCGAAGGCACCCAGCAATTCCTGGTGGAAGGCGAGAAGCTGGTCACCGTGCATGACGGCGACCTGGTGGCCGCGCCCACCGGCCGCTGGCACCGCGCCACGCCGGCGGGCGATGGTCCATCCACCCGCCTTGCCTATATTCCCCGCCCGGACAATCTTCACTGGTATCAACCCGAGAAGGCTTCCCAATAGGCTGCGGCGGCGGGACCGATCGCAAAGGAGACAGACGTGACGAACCGAATTCTTATTACGCTGGCGTTTGTGCTGACGACCGGCACCGCCGCCCTGGCGGCCCAGACCAGCTTTCAGACCAATCTGGGGCCGATGCCGCTGGACGACGAAACCAAGGCCGTCATCGCCGGCCGGGGCGACGCCACCGCGGTGCTGGACGGCAGCACCGTGACGGTCAAAGGCAGTTTCAAGGGCCTTCCCTCCAACGCCACCGAGGCGCACATCTTCACTTCGCCGGTGGCGGGCGTGCCGGGCAAGCCGATTCTGGACCTGGACGTGACCAAGGCGACCTCCGGCACAATCTCGGGCACCTTCAAGCTGACCGCGCAGCAGGCGAAGGACCTGCGCACCGGCAAGCTCTACATCCAGATCAACAGCGAAAAGGCGCCGCCCGGCTATCCCTGGGGCCCCAAGGGCACGCTGTGGGGCTGGCTGTTTCCCGCCCATGAGACGGTGGGCCAGGACGTGCCGCAACAGGGTCACTGGTTCATTCCCCAGCTCGACACGCCAAAAAGCTGAAGCGGCAAAAGCCGGGCGACGACCGCAAGAACAAGGATTGCATGACGATGTTGAAGAAAACGGGACTGTTTCTTGGCGCCGCCACCGGCGTTGCTCTGGCCGGGATGATGGCCATAGGCGCACTGGCGCAAGGGACCACCGGTCCTTTCACCCAGGCCCAGGCCGATGCCGGCCGCCAGGCCTATAACGACAATTGCGCGATCTGCCACCAGAACGATCTTTCGGGCGCCACCGACGCGCCGCCCCTGGCGGGAGACGCCTTCTTCGGCGCGTGGAAGGGCCGCAGCACGGCGGCGCTCTACAGCAAGATCCACGCGACCATGCCGGCGGGCAGGGGCGGCAGCCTGGACGAAACCACCTACACCAACATCGTCGCCTATATCCTGCACGCCAACGGGGCCAAGGCCGGCACCACAGCCTTCACGCCCACCACCGATGTCGCCATCGGCAGGGTCGCCACCGGCAAGCTGGCCGACGACGTACTGCATCCGCCGGCCGCGCCCGCGCGTGGCCAGGGCGGTCAGCGCGGCCAGGCCAATCCGGACGTGGCCACCTCCGCCGGCTTCGCCCGGCCCGGCCAGACCGTGAAGTATGGCGACCCAGGCCGCTTCCGGATTCCCACCAAACTGGGTCTGTCGCTGAAAGGCGACATCCAGAATTATGTTCCCGTCACCGACGCGATGCTGCGCAATCCGCCGGATGGCGACTGGCTGATGTTCCGTCGCAACTACAAGGGCTGGAGCTACAGCCCGCTCAGCCAGATCAACACCGGAAACGTCTCGCAGCTTCAACTCAAATGGATGTGGTCGATGCCCGAGAACGGCACGATGGAGGATACCCCCATCGTCCATGACGGCATCATGTACATGTGGGGCGTGGGCAACGTCATCCAGGCCCTGGACGCCAAGACCGGCGAGCTTTTGTGGGAGAACCGGCTCGGTCCGGCCCCCACCAGCGCCGGCCCCGGCCCGTCGAGCGTGGAGACCCGCTCGATGGGACTCTGGGGCACCAACGTCTATGTCGCTGTCCCGGAAGGATGGCTCTACGCCCTGGACGCGCGCACCGGCGAGGAGGTCTGGAAGACCAAGCTCAATCCGAAGGAAGGCGTGGGCCGCTCCACCGGCGGCGTCATCATCATCAACGGCAAGGTGCTGGTGGGCATGACCGGCTGCGGCCGCCCCAAGAGCGGCGACCACTGCTATATCAGCGCCTATGACGCCAAGACCGGCGCCCGCGACTGGAAGTTCACCACCGTCGCCCTGACCGGCCAGCCGGGCGGCGACAGTTGGGGGGGCAAGCCGGATGACGAGCGCATGGGGGCCGAGACCTGGATCGCCGGCACCTATGACCCCGACCTCAACACCACCTATTGGGGCACCGCCCAGGCCAAGCCGTGGCGGCGCGACTTGCGCGGCACCGGCGACGGAGCGACCGACTATGCCAATTCCACCCTCGCGCTCGATCCCGATACCGGCAAGCTGAAATGGTGGCACAACCACGCGCCGGGCGAGAGTCTGGACCTGGACGAGGTGTTCGAGCGGGTACTGGTCGATCATGGCGACCAGAAATCGCTGCTGACCATCGGCAAGGCGGGCGTCCTGTGGAAGCTGGACCGCGTGACCGGAAAGTATCTGGATCACGCCGAGACGGTGTTCCAGAACGTCTTTGCCAGCATCGACCCGAAGACCGGCCGGCCCACCTATCGCAAGGACATCGTCGACCAGAAGGTGGACCAGTGGCTGTCCTCCTGCCCCGGCCCGGAAGGCGGCCATGACTGGCAGGCGACCAGCTATCACCAGCCGACCGACACGCTGATCATCCCGCTCTCGCAATCCTGCGTCTTCATGTTGGGCAACGGCTCGCAGACCTATTTCGAGATGCCGGGCAGCGACGGCAATCTGGGGCGGCTGTCGGCCTATCGCGCCGAAGACCTCAAGCCGCTCTGGTCCTTCCAGCAGCGCGCGCCCTTCCTGACCGGCGTGGTCTCGACCGCGGGCAATGTCGCTTTCGTCGGCGACTTCGACCGCGTCTTCCGCGCCATCGATGTGCGCAACGGCAAGACGCTATGGACCACGCGCCTGGGCACCACCGTCCAGGGCTATCCGGTCAGCTTCATGGTCGACGGCAAGCAGTATATCGCCGTCACCACCGCGCTGGGCGGCGGCAGCCCGCAGCTCAAGCCGGGCACCATGCTGACCGAGGTGCACCGACCGGTGACGGGCTATGCGCTGTTCGTGTTCGGGCTGCCCGATACCAAGTGACGGGATAATCGCGCGCGATACAGCAGGGGCGCCCTGTCCGGGGCGCCCCTAACTTTTTGAAATCTCATAGTTTTTTGCTGCGACCGCGCCCGCCTTGACGGGAGGGGGCGCCCCATAGCAAGCAAGGCCCGCAAAACCGTCACGGGCCCGAAGGGGGGCATCCTTGCTGCGCTATTTCCAGGCCCTGATGCCGCGCGAGGAGAAGTTCTTCGGCCTCTTCGACCGCCATGCCCGCACCCTGGTCGATGGCGCCATCGCCATGCGTGACCTGCTGGAAGGCGGCGACGGGGTGGCCAAGGCCTGCGCCCGCATCGTGGCGCATGAGAACGAGGCCGACGCCATCGCCCGCGACGTGCTTTTGGGCGTGCGCCGTTCCTTCATCACCCCCTTCGACCGCGGCGACATCAAGGACCTGATCGGCCTTCTGGACGATTCCATCGACCAGATGCAGAAGACCGCCAAGGCCATCACCCTGTTCGAGGTCACCAGCTTCGAGATGTCGATGCGCCAGATGGCCGACATCATCCTGCGCTGCGCCGAGCTGACGGTGGAGGCGGTCGCGCTCCTGGGCTCGATGCGCGAGAATTCCGGCCGCATCAACGCCATCACCGAGGAGATCACCCGGCTTGAGGAGCAGGCCGACGAGTTGAACGACGCCGGCATCAAGGCGCTCTACCTGAAGCACAAGGGCGGCGATGCGATGGATTTCATCGTCGGCAGCGAAATCTATCGCCACCTGGAAAAGGTGGTGGACCGCTTCGAGGACGTCGCCAACCGCATCAGCGGCATCGTCATCGAGCAGGTGTAGGGGCCCGGATCGGCAGGCCCCATGACCCTCATCATCTTCCTGATCGCCGTCGCGCTGATCTTCGATTTCCTCAACGGCCTGCACGACGCGGCCAATTCCATCGCCACCATCGTCTCCACCCGTGTCCTGTCGCCGCGCTATGCGGTGGCCTGGGCGGCCTTCTTCAACTTCATCGCCTTCGCCGTGTTCGGCCTGCACGTGGCGGCCACCATCGGCACCGGCATCGTGGCGCCCACCATCATCTCCGACCAGGTGATCTTCGGGGCGCTGATGGGCGCCATCGTGTGGAACGTGATCACCTGGCTGGCGGGCATTCCCTCCTCCTCGTCCCACGCGCTGATCGGCGGGCTGGTCGGGGCGGGCGTCTGCAAGGCCGGCTGGGCCGCGGTGGTGTGGCACGGGCTGGGCATGACCATCTTCGCCATCGTGTTGTCGCCTTTCACCGGCTTCGTCCTGGCGCTGCTCCTGGTGCTGCTCTTTTCCTGGAGCTTCGTGAAGGCCTCGCCCACCCGGGTGGACAAGCTGTTCCGCCACATCCAGTTCCTCTCGGCCAGCGCCTACAGCCTGGGCCATGGCGGCAACGACGCCCAGAAGACCATGGGCATCATCGCCGCCCTTCTGTTCGCCCACGGCTTCGAGGGCGGCAATTTCCATGTTCCGCTCTGGGTGGTCCTGGCCTGCCAGGGCGCGATGGCACTGGGAACGATGGCGGGCGGCTGGCGCATCGTGCGCACCATGGGCGCGCGCATCACCCATCTGACGCCCTTCCAGGGTGTGTGCGCCGAAACCGCCGGCTCGATCACCCTGTTCATGGCGACCTTCATGGGCGTCCCGGTTTCCACCACCCACACCATCACCGGCGCGATCATCGGCGTCGGGGCGGCGCGCCGCGTCAGCGCCGTGCGCTGGAATGTGGCAAAGGACATCGTAGTGGCCTGGATCGTCACCATGCCGGCGGCCGGGCTGATCGCCGCCATGTTCTACATGCTGGCGGGCGCCTTCGGACTTTCCTGACCAAACCGCCCCCTGGCGGAACGGGTTGGCCCGCGAATGGTTTCAACCCTTTAACCGATCGCGCGGTACACTGGACGCGCGAATCACCTGCGGGAAAGCCACGGTGCCGGACCAGGCCCTTTTCCACGATGCGATGCAGCAGGTCGCCGCCCTGTGCTGGCGCCCGGCCAAAGCCATGCCCGAAGTGCTGCTGGTCACCACCCTCTCCACCCGGCGCTGGATCCTGCCCAAGGGCTGGCCGGTGGCGGGCCTGAGCCTGGCCCGCTCCGCCGCGCAGGAGGCGCTGGAGGAAGCCGGCGTCATCGGCCAGGTCGGCGAGGCCCCGCTGGGCGATTATTTCTATCTCAAGGAAAAGAAGGGCGGCAGCGCCCTGCCCTGCCGCGTCTCGGTCTTCCCGCTCAGGGTCAATGGGCACCATCGCCGCTTCCCTGAAAAGGGTGCGCGCGAACTGGCGTGGCTGCCGCTTGACGAGGCCGCCCGTCGCGTCGGCGAGCCGGGGCTCGGCCGCATCCTGCTGGACTTCCGCAAGAGCCTGATGCCAGCGCGCAAACGGGCTTAGTCGTTCACCAAATCGATCGGATAAAGCGGCCGGGTCACTTTGGTGAAGGGAATGCGCCGCATGTTGGCCGAGGTCGGACCCGGCGTGTCGGCGATGAAGATGCGCGCCGCCATCGGCGCATAAGAGGCCCGGAAATGCGCCGGCGAGCGCACGAACACCAGCGCCGCCCCCGCCGGGTCCAGCCCCACGGACGTATGGATGCCGGGGTCCCATTCGAAATGCGGAATGGAGCGCAGGTTCAGCCGGATCGACCCGATTTCCAGCACCACGGTCAGGCCCATCTCGCCCGCCATGCCATTGGCGCCCGGCCCGGTCAGCACATAGCGGCCGTCGCCGATGGTCTTGACCCGCCCCGTCACCGTCAGCGGCTCCCCCAGGCCCGAGCGCTTATGCCCCACCCCGATCGTGATCGTGCTGCCCACGCCGGCGCGCGCCGCTTCCGCCGCCGCTTCGGCGTCGCAGATGGTACAGATGGAGATGCGTTCGGCCTTGTCCGCGCCCGCCTTGAGCAGCGCCTCCAGCACCGCCGTGGAATCCGCCGCCCCACCGCCCGATGGCGTATCCCCGCTGTCGGACGCCACCGTCAGCCCCTCGCTGGACAGGGCGGTGCGGATGATCTCGGGCAGCGGCGTCAGGGTCGGCTCGAATTCGGCACGCCGGTCCCAGGCCATCTTCACCAGCCGGTCGGCGGCCTCCTGCGCCGCTTCCTTCGTCCTTGCACAGACCAGCGCGGCAAAGCCCAGGTCGGGGGTGTCGATCCAGGGCTGCACCGGAAACAGCGAGACATGCAGCACTTCACCTCCATCTTCCATCGCTCTGGCTTGCGCCACAATGTCGGCCAGTGGCGGCACGGTGGTGCGCGCCGAGTCGGGGCTGACCACCATGTGCCGCTTGGCCAGCGCCATCACCGGCTTCACCTTGCCCTTCACCCAATCCACCAGCAGCATGGCGGTGCGATGGCCGGTCTCGTACATGTCGATATGCGGGAATTCGCGATAGCCGATATAGGCCACGTCCGGTTGCAGCATCGCCTGGGTGATATGGCCGTGCAGGTCCAGCGATACGGCGATGGGTATGCCCAGCCCCACCTGGCCGCGCACCCGCCGCACGATCTCGGCTTCCGCGTCCGGCTCGTCCTCCAGGATCATCGCGCCGTGCAGCGCCAGATAGACGCCATCCACCGGCCCGGCATCCGCCAGGCGCTGCAAGATCTCGCCCAGCAGCACCTCGAAGCTGGCGCGCTCCACCGTGCCCGAGGCCATCGCCATGGTGGCGACCAGGGGCACGATCTCGGCATTGACCTCCTTCAGCGCCTGGAGGGCGCCCGGTATCTCCAGCCGCGCCTTGCCGAAGCGGGTGAATAGTTCCTCGCCCCGGTACAGATACTGGTCCTCGAAGGTTTTCACCGTGGTGGTAAAGGGCACGAAACTGTTGGTTTCCTGCATGAACTGGGCAATGGCGATGCGCATCGGTGTTTCCTTCAGGCTTCCAGCCGCGCTCGTCCGGGAATGGCGGCCAGCAACTGGCGTGTATAATCGCTTTTCGGCGCGCCGAAGAGCGCCGCGGTCGCCCCTTCCTCCACCACCCGGCCCTGCCGCATCACCATGACCCGGTGGCAGATGCGGGCGGCGACCCGCATGTCATGGGTGATGAACAGCATCGCCAGGTTCATCTGGCGGCGCACCTTGTCCAACAGGTCCAGCACCTGGGCCTGCACCGTCACGTCCAGCGCCGACACCGGCTCGTCCGCGATCAGCACGTCCGGCGCCAGCATCAGGGCGCGGGCCAGGCCGATGCGCTGGCGCTGGCCGCCGGAGAATTCGTGCGGATAGCGGGGCAGCGCCGCCTCGCCCAGGCCCACCAGCTTCAGCATCTCCACCGCCCGCGTCAGGACGGCGGCGCGCGGCTGCCCGTGGGCCCTGGGGCCTGCGGTGACGATCTCGCCCACCGTGTGGCGCGGATTGAGCGACGAGAAGGGATCCTGGAACACCATCTGCACGCGCTTGCGCGCATCCCGCAACGGCCGGTCTTTCAATCGCCGCAGGTCGGCGCCGTCGAACAGCACTTCGCCCGCATCGGCCTCGACCAGGCGGACGACGCAGCGCGCCAGGGTCGATTTGCCCGAGCCGGATTCGCCCACGATGCCCAGCGTCTCGCCTCGCTGCAGGCTCAGCGAGACACCCTCCAGAGCCCGCGTGCTGCGGCGGCTCAGCAGGCCCCCATGCCGGTAGTGCTTGGACAGGCCCGTCACCGCCAGCAGCGGCTTTTGCGGCGCCAGCGGCGCGGGCGATCCCGACAGGCGCGGCACCGCCGCGATCAGCGACTGCGTATAGGCATGGCTGGGCCGGTCCAGCACATCGCGCGCCGGTCCCGCCTCCACCATCTCTCCCAGCCGCATCACCGCCACGCGATCGGCGATGTCCGACACCACGCCGAAATCGTGGCTGATGAACAGGACGCTCATCCGCCGCTCGGCCTGGACTTTCCGGATCAGGGCCAGGATCTGCGCCTGGGTGGTGACATCCAGCGCCGTAGTCGGCTCGTCGGCGATCAGCAGGCGGGGCGAGAGCGACAGCGCCATGGCGATCATCACCCGCTGGCGCTGGCCGCCGGAAAGCTGGTGGGGGTAGGCGGTCACCAGGCTCCCATCCAGGCCCATCTGCGCCATCAGACCGGCGGCTTCCGCCAATGCGGCGCGGCCCCCGACAGGGCGGTGAGCGCGAATCTGCTCGGCGATCTGGTGGCCCACCGCCATCACCGGATTGAGCGCCGCCATCGGGTCCTGGAAGATCATGGCGATGTCCCGCCCGCGCATGCGCTGCCAGGCCGCAGCGCCCTGATGCATGATGTCGCGGCCGTCGAACAGGACACGCCCGCCCAGGGGCTCCAGCCCCGGCGGCAGAAGCCCCATCAGCGCCTGGGCGGTCACCGACTTGCCCGAGCCGGATTCGCCCACGATGCAGACGATCTCGCTGGCGCCGATCTGAAGGTTCACGTCCCGGATCGCAAAGCGCCGGTCGCCGCCCGGCGGCAGCGCCACGCTGAGGCCCTCGATGGAGACCAGAGGATTCACCGGCGTCTCCTCATTGGCGTCTGCTCATTGGCGTCTTCGGGGCGACAGCGCCTCGTTCAGCCCGTCGCCGATGAAGTTCAGCGCCAGCACCGTCACCATGATCGCCACGCCCGGCAGCACCGTCGTCCACCATGCCACCCACATCGCCGAGCGCGATGCCCCGATCATGCTGCCCCAGCTCATCAGGTCGGGATCGCCCAGCCCCAGAAAGGACAGCGCCGATTCGGTCAGGATGGCGCTGCCCACCATCATCGAGCCTATCACCACGATGGGCGGCAGCGCGTTGGGCAATATCTGGCGGAAGATGATGGACATGTCGCTTTCGCCCACAAGCCGCGCCGCCTCCACGAACTCGCGCGTGCGCAGCGCCAGGAACTCGCCGCGCACCACCCGCGCGACCTGTGGCCAGGTGATCAGGGCGATGCCGATCACGGTGGAGGCAAGGCTGGGCTGCACGAAGGCCACCAGCACCATCAACAAGACGAAGGCGGGAATGATCTGGAAGAATTCGGTGACGCGCATCAGCACGTCATCGACCACCCCGCCATAATAGCCGGCCACCGCGCCCAAAAGCACGCCGGCCCCGACCGCGCAGCAGGTCGAGGAAATCCCCACCAGCAGCGACACCCGCGCCCCATAGGCCAGGCCCACCAGCATGTCGCGGCCCAACACGTCGCTGCCCGCCGGCAGGCCGTTTGTGCCCGGGGCCAGAAGCGGCATGCCGACGATGGCGAAGGGCCCCTTGGGAAACAGCAGCGGCGCGGCCAGCGCCACCGCCACGATGGCGATGAACACGCACAGCCCGATCAGGGACTGGGGCCGGGCCAGGAAGCGGGCCAGAAAAGGCAAAAGGACCGCCTTCATGCCCATTCTCATTGGAGTTGAACCCTGGGATCGGCAATGGAATAGGCGATGTCGGTGAAAAGGTTGAACAGGCTGACCAGCACCGCCGTGACGATGAAGATACCCAGCAGCAGCGGATTGTCGCGCGCCGTCACCGCCTCATACGCCAGCGTTCCCACGCCGGGCCAGGAGAACACATTCTCCACCAGCACCGTGCCACCCACCAGGATCGACGCCTGAAGCCCGGCATAGGTGATGATCGGGATCAGCGCGTTGCGCAGCACATGGCGGCGCGCCACCTGGCGCTCGCTCAGGCCCTTGGCGCGGGCGGTACGGACGAAATCCTGCCCCGATACTTCGATCATCTGGGTGCGCGTCAGCCGCGCATAGCTGGCCATGTAATACAGCGCCAGCGTCATGCCGGGCAGGATCATGTGCCGGGCCACATCGGCGATCCGCATCAGGCCGGTGTAATCGGCGCCCATGGTCTCGATCCCGAAGGGCGGCAGCACGGCAAGCCAGACCGAGAACACCAGCACCGCCATCATGCCCAGCCAGAATTGCGGCACCGCATAGAACAGCATCGCCAGCGCCGTGACGCCGGCATCGCCCGCCGATCCCGGCCGCCTGGCCGCCAGCGCCCCCAGCGCGATGCCGCCCGCCAGCGCCACCGCCAGCGCGAAGCCGTCCAGCAGCAGCGTGTTGGGCAATCGTTCCAGGATGATGTCCAGAACCGGCTGGCGCCGCTCATACGACCGGCCCAGATCGCCCCGCGCCACCGCCGAGACATACTTCCACAACTGCACCGGCAGCGGCTGGTCCAGGCCGTATTCGGCGCGCAGGCTCTGGATCAGCGCTTCATCGGCATAACCGGACTGGCCCGCCATCACCGTGGCGGCGTCGCCCGGCGCCAGCCGGATCAGGAAGAAGCTGACCAGCACCACCGCCACGGTGACCAGCACCGTGCGCAGCAGCCGCCGCGCGATATAGGCCGCCCGGTTCATGTCGCCAGCCAGGTGCGGCCGAAGCCGTCGGTGGGGCCGTTGGGCCCGCTGACCAGGTCGTGCACCCGCTTGTTGTAATAGAGCATGGGATCGCGCTCGAAGATCCAGAGCATGGCGACATCGCGGGTCAGGATCTGCTGCAGGCGGCTGTAGTCGGCCTGCGCCGCTTTCGGATCGATCGCGGTCGAAGCGCTGGCGAACAGCGCATCCACTTGCCTGTTGCGATAACCCTGGATGTTGGACTGGGGCACGCCCTTGCGGATATTGGCCGAAACGAAGAAGCGCGAGGTGCCGATGGCCGGGTCGCCATATTCACCATAGGAATTGTTGTCCATGTCGAAATCCCAGTTGCCGGTGCGCTGGGCGAATGTCGCCCAGTCCGACGACTGCAATTCGATGTCCAGCCCCACTTCCGCCGCCGCCTGGCGGGCATATTGCGCGCCGCGCGTCTGCACCCCGCCGCCGTCCGGGATCATCAGGAAGCCGAAGCGGTGCCGCACCCCGCCGCGCCTCTTCTTCAATCCCATCTCATCCAGCAGCGCCCGCGCCCGCGCCGGGTCGTAAGGATATCGCGTCAGCACCTTGGGATCGTAATAGGGCGCGCTGGACGGGATCGGCCCCGTCGCCACTTTTCCCTGGCCGAAATTGATCGCCTTGACGATGAAGTCGCGGTCCAGCGCGTGCATGAAGGCCTGGCGGAAGCGCCGGTCGCTGAACGGCCAGCGGCGCTGGTTCATCTCGAACACCTGAATTTCGCCCACCCCTTCATAGCCGCGTGTGCTGGCGACGATGTTGGGATTGGCGCGCAGGCGCTTGCTGACCACCGTGTCGATGTCGTCGGCCAGCGCGATGTCCACCGCCCCGGTCTCCAGCGCCACCATGCGCTGCTCGGGCGTGGGACAGACGCGGAAATAGACATCGTCGATCTTCGGATAGCCCGCCCGCCAATAGTCCTTGTTGCGGGTCAGGCGGATATACTGGCCGCGCTCCCAGCGCGCGAACTTGAACGGCCCGGTGCCGATGGGCCGCACATTGTGAGGATTGGTGCGGAAATCGGTACCCTCATAGATATGCGCCGGCATGATCGGCGCATTCGACGCCATCAACGACAACAGAAAAGCATTGAAGGGCTGCTTCAGCCGGAATTGCACCGTCAGCGCGTCCAGCGCACGGATGCTCTCGCAATTGTTGAAGGCGTTGCGGCTGCGCGGATTGAGCTGGCGCAGCATCTTGTCGCAACTGAACACCACGTCGCGCGCGGTAAAGGGCGCGCCGTCATGCCAGCGCACATCCGGCTCAAGGTGGAAAGTATAGACCAGCCCATCCGGCGTAACGGTGAAGCTTTTCGCCAGGTTGGGCCGGGGCTTGAAGTCCCAGTCCAGCAGCAGCAGCGATTCCTGGATATTGCCGCAGATCTCCTGCACCAGCCGCGTGTTCAGCAGCGGATAGCACAGCGTCCCCGGCTCGGCCGGCATCATCGCGTTCAACACATTGCCGCGCGCCGCCGCCGCATGGCCGGGCAGGAAAGGCGCCAGCGCCATCCCGCCCAGCACGCCGCGGCGGTGCAAGGTCATGGGCCGCCGTCCCCGATGGCGTTTTCGTCGGGCATGCGATCGAGCGGAAACACCGGCCGGCGCAGCCGCTTGTAGGGCAGCCGCGTGATGTCGGAGGTGCAGGGCCCGCTGGTGTTCACGGTGAACTCCGCCGCGGCGATCCGGCCATAGGCAACGCGGTGGCCCACCGCCGCCTTGATGCCGATCATGCTCAGCTCTTCGGGATTGATGCCCTGGCTGCGCCACTGGCCCAGGTCGAAGGGCGCCAGCTTGCGGCTGGTCAGAAGGATCGTCAGTCCCTTGTGGCGCACCACCGCCGACGGACCCATGTTGATGATCTTGCCCAGCGATCCCACCAGATGACTGTGCTTGTCCTCCAGCTCGAACACCCCGTCGCTGCGCGAGACCAGCGTCACCGCCAGCGTCACCGGTCCCGGATCGAGCGGACTGCCCTTGCCGCCGATAGGCAGCGTCATGGTCTGGCCGATGGTGATGCGTTGCAGCGCCGCCACCGCCTCGGGGTCGGCGATGGCGACCCCCGCGCCCTGAATCTCATATTTCAGCAGCGCCCGCATCACATCGGTGCCGTCGCCGGGCGCGCCGCCGCCGATATTGTCGGCCGGCTCAACCAGCAGCACCGGGCCTTTCTGCGCCCCGGGCTTGAAATCGCGCACCACCGCGTCCAGGTCGTACTGGTGCGGAATGCCGCCCTGGCGCATGTCCCAGGCGATGCCGGCCAGTTCGTGCAGCGCCTGGCGCGCGTCCTCCTCGCTGCCCTCGGTGATGACCGAAAAGGCCACGCCCGCGTTGGGCACATCGGAAAAGGCATAGCCGCCCACCACATTCACCGCCAGCATGCCCGGCACCTCGCGCTCCATCCGCCGGGCGGCGTCTTCCAGCGCCCGCATCGGCCCGTCGCGCGTGCCGGTGCCGGTGGGCGGCCAGACGATGGGCGTCACCAGCACGCGATGCTTGGGGCGCACGCCGCTCTTCAGGCAGCGCGCCAGCAGTTCGCCCGAGCGCACGGCGCTGTCGAACTGGTCGGTGTGCGGGCATTCGCGATAGAAGACGATACCGTCCGACAGTGCCCCCATGCGCGGCGTCAGGGTGGCGTGCAGGTCGCCCACGCCAAACATGGGCAGGCTTTCCGCCCCCTTCATGGCGCGGATGCGTGCCATCAACTCGCCTTCGGGATCGTCGCATTCGGATGTCACCATCGCGCCGTGCAGCGACAGATGGATGGCATCCAGCCCTTCTGCCAGCGCCGCGGCCAGCGCCGGCTTCACCTCGCTCCAGAACTGCTCGAATACGGCATGGTCGACGGTGCCCGAGGCGCCGCCGGTATAAATCGCGCTGGGCACCACCTCCCAGCCCTCGCGCTCGGCCACCGACAAAAAGCCGTCGAGCTGGCTGGCGTCGCCCCGCCGCGCCAGGATCTGCGGCCCGCGATGGATCGTGAACTTGTCCAGGCCGGTGATGTCGGGGACGAAATTGTGGGTCTCGTGGAATATGCCCGCGATGAACACGCGCGCTCGCCCGCCTGGCATGCCGATCCCCCTGTCCTGCCTGCCGGCAAACTGTCGCGGCTTTTGCCGCCGCCCGCAAGCATCGCTGCATTGCAAGACGGCACATCATGGCATTGACAGGCCGGGCGTGGCGCGGGATTGACAGCGCGCGCGTGCAAGCGGGGGGACCCGTGCTGATCCTGAAACTGACCATCGTGCCCCTGGCGCTGCTGGCGCTGGGCCTGGTCGAGCGCCTGCACGGCCCGCGCCTGGCCGGCTGGCTGGCCGGCATTCCCGTGGTCGCCGGGCCGCTTCTGTACTTCGTCACCCTGGACCATGGCGCGGCCTTCGGCGCCCGCGCCGCGCTGGGCGCCTGGTTCGGGCTGGTGCCCTGGCTGGGTTTTGCCATTTCTTATGCCGCGCTGACCCGCTGGTTCGGCTGGCTGTGGTGCACGGTCCTGGCCTTCCTGGTCTGGCTGGGGCTGGCCGTGCTGGTGGTGCTGGCCCAGGACGGCCCGCGCTGGCTGGAGGTGACGCCGCTGGCCACCTTCCTGCTGGCGGTGCTGCTCTATCCGCGCAGCGAGGCGTCGGACGAACAGCGCGAGCATATCTGGTGGGGCCTTCCCGCCCGCATGGTGGCGGGGGCGGCCCTGACGCTGGCGATCACCCGCTTCGCCGGCGCGCTGGGCAGCCACTGGTCGGGCGTCTTCACGGCTTTTCCGGTGCTGGGCTCGATCATCGCCATCTCCAACCATGTCCAGTATGGCCGCCATGCGGTGGTCGAGGCGGTGGCCGGCATGTCGATGGGCCTGTCGTCGGTGGGCAGCTTCTGCTTCACCCTGTTCCTGCTCTTGCCGCACATGGCGCTGTGGCCGGCCTTCATCCTGGCGCTGATGGCATCCTCCACGGCCCACGGCCTGACGTTCCTGCTGTTCAAGACGGCCCGGCGCTCGGCACGCGAACGGGACTGCGTAGGTTAACGACTACCGTCATTTCATAGGCTAATTGGCATCATTGCCATCGGGACAAAACAGCATACTAACTCCGCTCGGCCCAATCGGAGGCCACGCGCCGTTGGTATATTTCAGTTTATAGATGCTCCACCGCTTCGCGTGGAAAACATCTACGTATTCGATCCTTCCGTAAACGTAGATAGCGTATAATCCAGACTTAATTCCATCGATTTCCTGAACAGACAACGAGCGATCTAGCCATCTGTACCGACTACTTGTTTGCCCTGGTCCAAGGACCATTGGGGCAATATTTTGCAGAGACGCAGGCGGCTGGATTGAGGCTTCGCGGGAAACCGGTGAAACCTGCATCTCGTTCCAATGTACGAGCTGTAACGCCGGTGTCTCACCGAAATTTTTTATTTCAAAAAAAGGCCAGGCTGACTAGTGCGGTCAATAAAGGGCTTGGGGTCTAAATTGGTGCCGTCGATTATGGAGGCGCCGCTATTAAGGACATATGCACGTAATTGTCGTTCAGCGGTTTTTCTAGTTTCGCGCCATTGAATGACAGCGGCTGCCGCAATAACTGCAGTAATTGCTCCAATGTGGTGTTCGATAAGGTTGCTCAAACTCGCGAGAATCCACAACAACCATCCCATATGCCGCCCCCCCTTAATGTCCTATCGCTATTATTGCCTTACTTTTTTGGCAACACGTTAGATATGCTATTGCTCCTGTTTCCTCACCACCTCGCCCGCCGCACCGCGCACCGCCTCCAGCGTCGCGTCGATCACTTGATCGTCATGGGCGGCCGAGACGAACCAGGCGCCGCGCTCCAGCACCCGCACCCCGCGCTTCAAGAGCGCATGGGCGAAGCGGACATAAAGCGGCTTGTCGATGCCGGCCAGGCCCCGGAAGTCGCGCGCTGGCGCCTCCAGCCCGAAGCCGACATGGAACATCATCTCGAAACCCGTCACCTGGGCCTTGATGCCCGCCTCTTTCAGGATGGCGGCGATGCCGGTCTTCAGCCGCACGCCACGCTGGCCGGTGGCTTCATACAGTTCCGGCGTCAGCGCGTTCTGCGTCGCCACCATCGCCGCCATCGTCACCGGCTGGGCGTTGAAGGTGCCGCCATGCAGCACCCCCTTGCTCACGAACATGTCCAAGAGGTCGGCGCGGCCCACCAGCGCCGACACCGGAAAGCCGTTGGCGATGGCCTTGGCGAAGATCGACAGGTCGGGCGTCACGCCGAACCGCGCCTGCGCGCCCGACCGCCCGAGCCGGAAGCCGGTGATCACCTCGTCGAAGATCAGGATCGCACCGTGGCGGCGGCAGGCGGCCAGCGCCCCTTCCAGATAGCCCGGCGCGGGCGCGATGGCGCCCTGGTTGCACATGGCCGGCTCCATGATCACGCCCGCCACGTCGCCGCGTGCCAGCCGCGCTTCCAGCCGGCCCAGGTCGTTCCAGCCGATCACGTCCAGCCCCGCCGCGTCGATGGCGTCCTGTCCCACGCTGCCGGGCACCGGCACCGGCGCGTCCTGCGGCCCTGCCGCGTTCAGCGCCGGGGCGGTGGACCACAGGATATTGTCGAACCAGCCGTGATAATGGCCTTCGAATTTCAGGATGATGCGCTTGCCCGTGGCGGCGCGCGCCAGGCGCATCGCGGCCTGCGCCACTTCCGAGCCGGAGGAGCCGAAGCGGATGCGCTGGGCGCTGGGGATGCGCTCGCACAAAAGACGCGCCGCCTCGAACTCCACCGGCGAATTGCCGGCATAGAGGATGCCCTGGGCGACCTGGTCCTGCACCGCATGGATCACCCCCTGCGGACTGTGGCCCAGCACCATCGCGCCCATGCCGCAGTAATAGTCGATCAGCCGGTTGCCGTCGGCGTCGAACAGGTACGGTCCTTCGCCATGGGTGAAGACCAGCGGCCCGCCCGCCATGCCCAGACGGAAATTGCTGTTCACGCCGCCGGCGATATAGCGGGCATTTTCCGCGATCAGCGCCGCGGAACGGTCGAAGCTCAGGGTCACCGGGACATTCCTTGCTATTGTCCCCGGACTTTATCGCCTATTCGGGCAAAGTCACGGTCCCCGCGACAGTGAAAGACGCCACGGCGGTCCCGGCCCCGCTCCCCGGCTGGCCCTGGCCGACACTGAGGCGATAGCCGCCCGCCGCCACCACCGGATCGCCCGCCATGGTCACGCTCATCATCTGGCGCGGCGACAGGTCGAAATGGACGGTCTTCTCCTCGCCCGGCCGCAGGCTGACGCGGGTAAAGCCGCGCAGCGCCCGGATCGGCGTGCCCGGGATTTGCGGAAAGGCCAGATAGAGTTGCGGCACGGCATCGCCGGCCACCTCGCCCACATTCCTCACCGTCACATCCACGCCCAGGGTGTCCCCCGCCTTCAGCGCCGTGGCCGACAGCTTCGGCGTCCCGAAGGCGAAGCGCGTATAGCTGAGGCCGAAGCCGAAGGGATAAAGCGGCTTGCCCCGGAAATAGCGATAGGTGCGGTTCGCCATGGAATAGTCGTCGAAGGGCGGAAGCTGGTCCACCCCGGTATAGAAGGTCACCGGCAGATGGCCTGACGGGTTGTTGGCGCCTGACAGCGTCTGGCCGATGGCGGTGCCCGCCTCCTCGCCGCCATACCAGGCATCCAGGATGGCGTCGGCATTTTGCGCCGCCCAGTTCACCGCCAGGGCCGAGCCGTTCATCAGCACCACCACCAGCGGCTTGCCCGTGGCTTTCACCGCCTTCAGCAGGCCCAGCTCGGGCCCGGGCATGTCCAGGCTGGTGCGGTCGCCGCCCTGAAATCCGGGCACATTCACCGTCATCTCCTCGCCTTCCAGCGCCGAGGTGATGCCCGCCACCGCGACCACCAGGTCGGCCTTGCGCGCCGCCGCCACGGCGCGGCCTGTGGCATCGTCGATCAGCCGCGTCCAGACAAAGCGCAGGAAGGGCCCGCGCGCCGGGGTCTGCTCGATCCGCACCGCATAGGCATGGCCCTTTTCCAGCGTCATTTCGTGGGTCAGCGGCCCGCGCTGGTTCTCGCCCGCTTCCACCACCAGCTTGCCGTCGATCCACAGCTTGGCATTGGTGCCCGCCAGGCCGATGTCATAGCGCCCGCTTTCGGCCGGCGTCAGCGTGCCGGTCCAGCGCACCGAGATCGCGTCCGCATCGGGCAGCACCCGCTGCGTGCGGGGGCTGAAATCGATCTGGCCATCCGTGCGGGTGATGGCGGGCGCGCCCTGAAAATCCGCGCCCCGGTAATATTCGCCTTTCAGTCCCGGCGCGCCGTCCGCCGACAAAACCGAGGCTGGGACCGTCTCGGGCAGGCGCAGGAAATTGATCCCCGGCTCGTATGTCACTGCGGCGGCGGGGAACGCCTTGCGGATGCCGGCCAGGGCCGTCACCGGGTCTTTGGGCGTGCCGTTGTAATTGCCCAGCAGCACCGGCACCTGGTCGGCCAGCGGCCCCACCACCAGGATGTGCTTCACCGATGGCTTCAGCGGCAGCACGCCATCATTCTTCAACAGCACGATGGACTCGCGCGCCAGCTTCAGCGCCAGCGCCCGGTGCGCCGGCGACATCAGCTCGCTGTCGGGGATCCGCGCATAGGGCACCATGGCGGGCGGATCGAACAGGCCCAGCTTCATCCGCGCGGTGAACAGGCGCTTGAGCGAATCGTCCAGCACGCTTTCCGGCACCAGGCCCTGGCGGACCGCGTCGCGATAGCGGCCATAGTCGGAATCGTCCGTGGTGGGGATGAAGAAATCGGCGCAATCGCTGTCCACGCCGTGCTTCAGCGACACCGCCGCCGCCTGCGCATAGGTGGCGACATAGTGATGGCCGCGCTGGATGTCGGCGATGGCGTCGCAATCCGACACGACATAGCCGCCAAAGCCCCATTTGCCGCGAAGCTGGTCCGTCAACAGGAAATCGCTGGCGCAGGCGGGCTGACCGTTGACGCGGTTATAGGCACACATAACCGAATCCACCTTGGCGCCGGTCACCAGCGCGCGGAAGGCGGGCAGGTAGGTGTCGATCTCGTCATGCCTGGAGACCTTGACATCGACCTCATGGCGCGTCGGCTCGGGCCCGGAATGCACCGCATAGTGCTTGGCGGTGGCGATGGCGCGGAAATAGCGCGGATCGTCGCCTTGCATCCCCCGCACAAAGGCGCTGCCCATGCGCCCGGTCAGATAAGGGTCCTCGCCATAGGTCTCCTGTCCGCGCCCCCAGCGCGGATCGCGGAAGATGTTGATGTTGGGCGACCAGAAATCCAGCCCCTGCATCAGCCCGTGATCGGCCCGGGCCCCGCCCGACCGGTTGAACTTCACCCGCGCCTCGATCGAGATCGCCACCCCCATGTCATGGATCGCCGCGTCGTCGAAGGTGGCGGCCAGGCCGATCGGCTCGGGGAACACCGTGACCAGCCCGTTGTTGGCCACCCCGTGCAGCGCCTCGCTCCACCAGTTGTAGGCGGGCACGCCCAGCCGGGGGATGGCGCGCGCCTGGTTGACCATCTGGCTGGCCTTTTCCTCCAGCGTCATCTGCCCGACCAGCGCATCGACGCGCTTTTCCAACGGCAGGCTGGGATCGAACCAGGGCCGGGCGTCCTCGGCCCGCGCCGCCAGCGCACCCACACCCAGGATCATGGAAGCCAACAGAATCCGCCGCATGTCCCACCCCAACCCGTGTTGCCGGCCGATATTAGCGCGAAATCATGGTAGCGCTACCCCACCGCGTATCACGGGCCGTTTGACAAACCCTGCCTTCCCGCCAAATCTCGTGGAAAAAGGGGCATGCCATGCGGGAAAAGCTGTTCGGCATTCTGGCGGGCGTTGTGTTGCTGCCCTGGGCGGCCCAGGCAGCCGACTATTTCCCGCCCAAGGGCAACTGGGCCACCCACACACCCGCACAGGAAGGGCTGGACCCGGCCAGGCTGAAAGCCGCCATCGATTACGCCATCGCCTCGGAAACCATGGCACCAGCCGGACTGAAGGGCAAAGCGGACCTGCGCGACCTGCGCATCACCGTGCCGATCAAATATGCCGGCGAGCCTTTCAACACCCCCATCGGCCCGCTGAAGCCGCGCGCGCCCGCCAACGGCATCATCATCCGCCACGGCTATATCGTCGCCGAATGGGGCCGCACCCATGACGTGGACATGACCTTTTCGGTCTCCAAGACCTTCCTGTCGTCGGTCGCGGGCGTGGCCTTCGACAAGGGGATGATGAAGGTCACCGACCGGGTGCTGGACGATGTCCATCCGCCGGCCGGCTTCTCCGACTTCCTCTTGCCGCACAACCGGCCGATCACCTGGGACAACATGCTGCGCCAGGATTCGGGCTGGATCGGCACCCTGTGGGGCAAGCCCTGGTGGGCCGACCGGCCCGAGCCGGGCAAGCCGTGGAGCGAGCTGGCCAAGGGGCCGCCGCCGGTGGGCACCCAGTGGAAGTACAATGACGTGCGCGTCAACGCGCTGGCGCTGGAGCTGACCTGGCTGTGGAAGCGCCCGCTGCCGCAGGTGCTCAAGCAATACATCGCCGATCCCATCGGCATGTCCGACACCTGGCACTGGGAAGGCTATGACAACAGCTTCACCACCATCGACGGCAAGCGCGTCGCGGTGGTATCGGGCGGCGGCCATTGGGGCGGGGGCATGTTCATTTCGGCCCGCGACCAGGGGCGGCTGGGGCTTCTGGGCCTGAACCGCGGCAAGTGGAACGGCAAGACCATCCTGTCGGACGCCTGGGTGAAGATGGCGACCACGCCGACCGGCCCCAATCCCGGCTATGGCTTCTGCAACTGGTTTCTCAACACCGGCCGCAAGATGTATCCGGCGGCGCGCCAGGACAGCGTGGCCTTCATCGGCGATGGCGCCAATGTGATCTTCATCGATTATGAGCACGACATGGTGGCGGTGGTGCGCTGGATCGACAGTCCCAGGATGAAGGAGTTCGTGCGCCTGCTGCTGGCCTCGGTGAAGGACTGAGATGGCGCGCAAGCGCCGCCCTTAGAGCATGATCCAGCTTGTTGTTTGGTCGCGCAATTTCCCGGTCTCGCGGTATCCGCTCGCCCGGATCGCGCTCTAGGCTCCAAGACCTGTCCAGCACCCGCGGGAAAATATTTTTTGCCGTGCCGCCAGCGGCTTGACCGGCGCCGCCGCCCGCGCGCCAATCCACCTGCCCCGTCCGCGCGCGTATACTCGCGCGCATGGAACCGATTTCTGAAGAACCGCTGCAAGCCCGACTCGTCTGCCTGGCCCCCATGCGGGACTGCCTGGCCCAAACGGCCGCGCTGGATAAAGGGGGGAGGGGCGAAAAATGCGGCGGCTGAACCTGGCGGAACGCCGCCGTTTCGCCGCCTTGGACCGTCTGATAGCCGAGAGCGAGAAACTGGCCGCCATGGCCGAGGCGCTGGCCGACCGGATGGCGCAGATGCGGCGCACCAGCCTGATCGACCACCCGTTCCACGACGGCGCCCGGCGACTGCTGTCGCTTCCGCCCGCCGCCCCACGCCCCAGGCCCCGCACGGCCCGGCGAAAAGACAAACCCCGGCGGACATACAGGACAGGCGGCCAATGTCGCAGGCCCCGTCCTTCGCCTTCCCATCCACCCCGTTTGTCGCCCCAAATCTCTGTGTCATTCCCGCGAAAGCGGGAATTCAGAAAAACGGCGACGTCCAGGCCAGACCCTGCCATGATGGTACAAAAGCGGAACGAGAATCGTGATGGGAATGACAATTCAGGCCGTGGACGCGGCATTTTTCCTTGTCGGACTGCTGATCGGCGGTCTCGGGGTTTGGTTGGTAGGGCGCGGCGGCAGGGCCGCGCGTATCGGCTGGCTGGAAGCCGAAATTGCCCGTCTCCTGCCACTGGCGGAACAGGCAACGGAACTTCGACGACAGTTGGCCACCAGCGACGCCCATTTGGCCGCCGCCAAGCAACAGCTCGCGGACCTGGAAAGCCTGCGCGCCCGCACCGGGCAGGCAGAAGCGAGGGCCGCTGCGCTGAAAGCGCAAATGGAGGCCGACAGACAAAATTCCGCTGAACAGATGGCGTCGCTCATGCAGTTGCGGCAGGAGATGGAAGATAAATTCCATCTTCTGGCGGGCAAGGCGCTTCAGGCGAACGCGGAGGAATTCCTGCGCACCGCTACCCAGCATTTTGAAAACCAGAAGAACCTTACCAGCGCCGAGATCGAACGGCGGACGACGGAAATGGCCCAATTGGTCAACCCGTTGGGCGAGGCCCTCAAGGCCTATGAAAACCATTTGGCCGCCATCGAGAAGGAAAGGCAGACCAGCTACGGCAGCCTGACAGCAACGCTCCGCGAGGTGAAGGACCAGCAGGACAGCGTCCGCATGGTGACCGCCAATCTGGTGAACGCCCTGCGGGCCGCTCCCAAAACACGCGGCCGCTGGGGCGAAGAGACATTGCGGCGCGTCGCCGAAATGTCGGGATTGATCGAGCACTGTGATTTCGAGACAGAACGCCACTTCCGTTCCGAGGACGAATCGCTACGGCCGGACATGGTCATCCAGGTGGCGGGAGGGCGCTCCATTATCGTGGACGCCAAAGCCCCTGTCTCGGCCTACCTCGATGCCATCGCCGCCGAAAGCGAGGAAGACCGCGAAGCCCAGCTTCAACGGCATGCGGCACAGCTGCGTGAAAGGCTGCGCGATCTTGCCTCCAAATCCTATTCCGACCGCTTTCATGGAAGCATCGATTGCGTCGTCATGTTCGTGCCGGGAGACAATTTCGTCTCCGCCGCTTTCGAGCGCGACCCGCAGCTTTTCGAAGACGGAATCAATGCGCGTGTGCTGATCTGCACCCCCACCACCTTCATCGCCCTGGCCAAGGCCATCTCCTATGGCTGGAGGCAGGACCGTCTGGCGCAGAACGCCCTGGATGTGGGCCGCTTGGGCAAGGAGCTTTATACGCGGTTAGCCAAATTCGGCGATCACGTCACCGATCTTGGCAAGCACATTGGTAACGCCGCGAAGAAATACAATATGCTTGTCGGCAGCCTGGAAAACTCGGTCATGCCGCAGGCGCGACGATTCAACGAGTTGGGGGTTGAGGGAACTTCCCAACCGCTGGAAGAACTGCCGGAGGTCGATACGGTTGTAAAATTCCCCCAGCCGGGACGTGACTTGCTGATTTCAAAAGGCGAATCTTGACCCTTTGGCCCCCAAAGCCTATCTCACGCCCATGACCGTGCGCGCCATCCTGACCGCCCCCGATCCGCGCCTCCAGGCCGTGTCCACCGAGGTGGAACAGGTGACGGACGAGGTGCGCGCCCTGATCGCCGACATGGCCGACAGCATGTATGCCGCCGACGGCATTGGCCTGGCCGCCATCCAGATCGGCGTGCCCAAGCGGGTGCTGGTGATCGACCTGGACCAGAAGGAGGGCCAGAAGGAGGGAAAGCGCAACCCGCGCGCCTTCATCAACCCGAAGATTCTCTGGGCGTCCGAGGAAATGGCGGTGTTCGAGGAAGGCTGCCTGTCGGTGCCCGAGATCTGGGACGATGTGGAGCGGCCTGCCCGCATCAAGGCCGAGTATCTGGACGAGAATGGCCGCAAACAGCTTCTGGAAGCCGATGGCCTGCTGGCCACCTGCCTGCAGCACGAGATGGACCACCTGAACGGCGTGCTGTTCATCGACCATCTGTCGCGCCTGAAGCGCTCGATGGCGATCCGCAAGCTCACCAAGGCCAAGAAGCTGGCGGCCACAGCCTGACATGGCGCCGCATGTACACCCACCCTGCGACAAGCCCGGGGTGAGGATGAAAGGGGTCTTCCTCATGCTGAGCTTGTCGAAGCATGAAGCCAGGAAGAATCCTCTCACCCTGAGCGCGTCGAAGGGTAAGAATTGAAATGGTCCTGCGGCTCGCATTCATGGGCACGCCGGACTTCGCGGTGCCCACGCTGGCCGAACTGATCGCCCAGGGCCACGACATCGCCGCCGTCTATTCCCAGCCTGCCCGCCCGAAAGGCCGGGGTCTGGCGCTGGAGCCGTCCGCCGTGGCCGGATTCGCCGCCTCCGCCGGATTGGAGGTGCGCACGCCACTGTCCCTGAAGTCGCCGGAAGAACAGGCTGCCTTCGCAGCCCTCGATCTGGATGCCGCCATTGTGGTGGCCTATGGCCTGTTGTTGCCCAAGGCCATTCTGGATGCGCCCCGGCTGGGCTGCTTCAACCTGCATGCCTCGCTGCTGCCGCGCTGGCGCGGCGCCGCGCCGATCCAGCGCGCGATCATGGCCGGCGACGAGCAGACCGGCGTGATGGTGATGCGGATGGAAGAGGGGCTGGACACCGGCCCGGTGCTGATGGCCGAGCGCGCCGCCATCAGCCGCCGGACGGCGGGCGAACTGACGCAAAGCCTGGCGCATCTGGGCGCCGACCTGATGGCGCGGGCGCTGGGGGCGCTGGAGCGGGGCCAGGTGCAGGAAACGCCGCAGCCAGAATCGGGCATCACCTATGCGAAGAAGATCGGCAAGGACGAGGCGCGCATCGACTGGACCAGAAGCGCGCGCGAGATCGACTGTCACATTCGCGGCCTGTCGCCCTGGCCCGGTGCCTGGACGGAAGCGAAAGGCGAGCGCCTGAAGATTCTGGCGGCGATGCCCGTACAGGATCGCGGCAGGCCGGGCGAAGTCATCTCCGACGATCTGGTGATCGGCACGGGCGACGGCGCCTTGAAGCTGCTGAAAGTGCAGCGTCCCGGCAAGGGCGTGATGGAGGCGCGCGAGATGCGGAACGGCTTCGCGCTGCCGCCCGGCACCATGCTTGTCTAGGGGGTTAGGCTGATGCCCCGCTATCGCCTGACCCTGGAATATGACGGTGGCCCCTTTGTCGGCTGGCAGCGGCAGGACAACGGCCCCTCTGTGCAGGCCGCGCTGGAAGAGGCGATCGCAAAATTGTCGGCCACGCGCGTCCATGTGACCGGCGCGGGCCGCACCGACGCGGGCGTCCACGCCCTGGGGCAAGTGGCGCATTTCGACCTGGACAAGGCCTATGCGCCCGACACGGTGCGCGACGCGCTGAACCATCACCTGAAGCCCGCGCCGGTCAGCGTGCTGGAGGCCACGGTTGCGGACGGTGAATTCCACGCCCGTTTTTCCGCCACGGCGCGCCATTACCTGTTCCGTATCCTGAACCGGCGCAGCCCGCCTGCGCTGGAGCGCGGCAAGGTCTGGCATGTCGCCGTCGCCCTGGACGCCGACGCCATGCAGGCTGCGGCGCGCTTGCTGGTCGGCAATCACGACTTCACCACCTTCCGCGCCGCCGAATGCCAGGCCCGGTCGCCGGTCAAGACACTGGACCGGCTGGCTGTGCTGCGCCGCGGCGAGGAGATCCATATCGAGGCGAGCGCGCGCAGTTTCCTGCATCACCAGATACGTTCCTTCGCCGGCACGCTGAAACTGGTGGGGGAAGGCAAGTGGCAGCCGCGCGATGTGAAGGAGGCGCTGGAGGCGCGCGACCGCGCGGCCTGCGGCCCCGTCTCCCCGCCGGACGGGCTCTATCTGGTTAAAGTGGATTATTAGAGGTCAATCAGCGCCACGGCGCCCGGATCGATCGGCTCGCCCAGGAATATCTCCCCCAGATGGGCAAAACGCCCCGGCGCGTCGGTGGCCAGGAATCGGGGGGCCAAGGCCGGGCCGGAATTGAGCAGGCCTCTTTCTTTCAGCACGCCTTCCACCGTCGCCGCCGCCGTCTCGGCGCTGTCGATCAGCGCCACGTCCGGTCCGGCGATCTTGGCAATGGTCCGCTTCAGCACCGGAAAGTGCGTGCAGCCCAGCACCAGCCCGCGCGGCTGCGGCAAGGTCGCCAGCAGCGGATCGAGATAGCGATGCGCAACCGCCTCGGCGATCGGGCCTTCCGTCAGTCCTTCCTCCGCTAACCCCACGAACAGGGGCGCGGCCTGTTGCACCACCGGCATGGACGGCGACAATGCCTGGATGGCGCGCACATAGGCGCCGCCCTTGACCGTGCCCTCGGTGGCGATGACGCCGATGGGTCCGGCGGGCACCGCCGCCACGGCCGCCGCCGCGCCCGGTTCGATCACCCCCACCACCGGCAATGGCGCCAGGGCCTCGCCCAGGGTGGGCAGCGCCGCCGCGCTGGCGGTATTGCACGCCACCACCAGCAGCTTGATGTCGAACCGGCGCAGCGCCTCGGCCGCCTGCACGGCATAGCGCGTCACCGTGTCGGCGCTCTTGGTGCCATAGGGCAGCCGGGCGGTATCCCCCAGATAGACGAGCGATTCACCCGGCATGCGCCTGCGGATGGCGGACATCACGGTGAGCCCGCCCATGCCGGAATCGAAAATGCCGATAGGGTCTCCGGTCAAAGCGGCGGCTTCGCGAAATACGCCGCAAGAAGCGCGGCGTAGATGTCGGTCAAGGCAGCGATCTCGGCCACCGGCACACACTCGTCGCTCTTGTGCATGGTGACGCCGGCCAGTCCCAGCTCCACTACCGGGCAGAAAGCCTTGATGAAGCGTGCGTCGGAGGTGCCGCCGCTGGTGGAAAAGAAGGGCGCCTCCCCAGTGACGCTTGCTACTGTGTCACTGACAAGCTGGGTGAACTTGCCCGGCGGGGTCAGGAAGGCGACACCGCTCGTCTTGGCTTCCACCGTGATCTTGCAACCCGACAGCTGCGCGAGCTGCTGGGCGCGATCTTTAACCCAGCCGGTCAGGCTCTCCGGAGTGTGCCGATCGTTGAAGCGAATGTTGAAAGCGGCATGCGCCTCGGCCGGAATCACGTTGGTGGCCGGATTGCCCACATCGATGGTGGTGAAAACCAGGGTGGAAGGATCGAAATGATCGGTGCCCTTGTCCAGCCTGTGGTTCGCCAATTGCGTCACCAGCTCGGCCAGCACGGGAATCGGGTTCCTCGCCTTTTGCGGATAGCCGACATGGCCCTGCACGCCCGCGACCGTGACCTGGAAATTGATCGAGCCGCGGCGCCCGATTTTCATCGTATCCCCAGTCTTGGCAACAGATGTAGGCTCTCCCACCAAGCAATGATCGATGTTTTCACCGCGCTCCTTCAGCCATTCCAGCACCTTCACGGTGCCGTCGGTGGCCGCCCCTTCTTCGTCGCCGGTGATCAAAAAACTGATCGACCCCTTCGGCTTGCCCGACGAAAGGAGACGCACAACAGCCGCCGCAAAGGCGGCGATAGCCGATTTCATGTCGGCGGCGCCGCGTCCGTAAAGCACGCCGTCCTTTACCTCTGCGGCGAAGGGTTCGTGCGTCCAGCCCTCACCTACTGGCACTACATCGGTGTGACCGGCGAAACAAAAATGTGGCTTCTCGCTGCCCAGCCGGGCGTAGAGATTGCCGGTCTCGCCGAACTTCAGCCGGTGGCAGGAAAAGCCCAGCTCCTTCAGCACCGCTTCCAGCACGTCGAGCGCGCCGGCGTCGACCGGTGTCACCGATGGGCGGCGGATGAGTGCCCTAGCGAGATCGAGCGCTTCCATGGTCAGTCGCGCAGCAGTTCGTTGATAGAGGTTTTGGCACGGGTCTTCTCGTCCACCCGTTTGACGAGGACGGCGCAATAGAGATTTGGTCCGTTGCTGGACGGCATCGAGCCGGACACCACTACGGAATAGGGCGGGACCTTGCCGAGATGTACCTCGCCGGTGGCGCGGTCGATGATCTTGGTGGAACCCGACAGGTAAACGCCCATTGACAGCACACTACCTTCGCCCACGATTACCCCTTCGGCCACTTCGGCGCGCGCCCCGATAAAGCAATTGTCTTCGATAATAGTTGGCGTAGCCTGCAACGGCTCCAGCACACCGCCCAACCCAGCACCACCGCTGATGTGACAATGCGCTCCTACCTGCGCACAGGAGCCGACCGTGGCCCAGGTGTCGATCATGGTGCCCTCGCCAACACGTGCCCCGACGTTGACGAAGCTGGGCATAAGCACCGCACCTTTGGCGATGAAGGCGCTCTTTCGTACCACTGCGCCCGGCACAGCGCGGAAGCCGGCGGCGCGAAAGCGGGCTTCATCCCAGCCCAGAAACTTGGAATCCACCTTGTCCCACCATACCGCCTCGCCCGGCGCACCGTTGATCAGTTTCATATCGTTCAGCCGGAAGGACAGAAGCACCGCCTTCTTCAGCCACTGATGCACTTTCCAGGTCCCTCCGGTCTTCTCAGCCACGCGCAACGAGCCATCGTCCAACCCTTCCAGCGCGGCTTCCACGGCATCGCGCGCGGCACCTTTGCTGTTCACGGAAAGGCTCTCACGCGCCTCCCATGCGGCTTCAATGGCTTTGCTGAGATCGGTCATGATCGGATCCTGATGGTCTGCAAAAAATGCGTGAGGTTTTCGGTTTCGTGGGTGATGTCGCCTTCGCCGACATCCATCTGCGGGCCCTCGGAAGTCCAGATGGAATCGGTTTTCAGCCACACTGTGGTCATGCCCAGCGCGCGGGCCGGAACCAGATTGCGGGGGATGTCATCGAACATCGCCGCACCGACGGCATCGATGCCGCTGACCGTTACCACGTCCGCATAACCGCCTGCGTCCGGCTTGGGACGAAAACCCAGTGTGCGGATGTCCCACACCGACTCAAATAGGGATTCCATTTTTAGCTGGGCCAGAATGCGCGCGGCATGGCTGCGGCAGCCATTGGTAAATACGAAGCGCCGACCCGGCAGTGCGGCGATCGCGGCTGCAAGGGCTTCGTCCGGGGCAAGACCGGACAGATCAATGTCATGCACGAACTCCAGATATTCGTCGGCATCGCAGCCATGCTCGTGCATCAGACCATTCAAGGTTGTGCCGTAGCGGCGATAAAGCTCCTTCTGCAGGATCCAGGCAGGTTCACGCGGCAGACCCAGCAATCGCATGACATAATCGGTCATCCGTCCTTCTATTTGGGTGAATATACCGTTGTCGGCACGGTAGAGCGTATTGTCCAGGTCGAAAATCCAGGTCGAGACATGCCGGAAATCAGGGCGAAAATCAGAACCCCCATCTTCTCCAGCCTGTTTTTCCATGAGCCCTGTCATGGGCGGAAGATGGCCTTCCCGTCGCCATGAGGCAAGCACCGTTAACGCCTCTCTACCATGCCTTTTTATTCGCGGTTAAAACCCCGGGGCCAAAGATGCCTGCCGACAGGGCCAACGGGAGCGAAGGAAGACCAATAATGGCTCAGACCACACCGCCTGCCGGCCGCGTCGCCAAGCCGGGCCTGAATCCGCGCGATGCCTTGGACATGCTGGACATTCGTACCCGCCGCGGCACCGCGAATCTGGCCGGCCTCACCGATGCCGACCCGGACGTGCTGCAGTATCTTGCTACCCATGGCGCCGGGCCGACCCGCGCCGCGGTCGCCGCCAACCCCTCCACCCCTGTCGCCGCCAACCGGCTGCTGGCGGACGACCCTTCGGAGGATGTGCGCGCTGAACTGGCCACCAAGATCGCACGGCTGATGCCGGGCCTGTCCGAGCGCGAAAGCTCGCACATTCATGCCTTGACCATCGAGACGCTTGAGTGCCTGGCCCGTGATGCCGCGGTCCGGGTGCGCGCGATCCTGGCGGATTCGATCAAGACGATGGACTGTATCCCGCATGATGTAGTGATGACCCTGGCGCGGGACCTGAATGCCATCGTGTCTGCACCAATCCTGGAATATTCGCCGCTTCTGTCCAGTGCCGACCTGATGGAGATCATCGCCTGCGGCCAGGTGAGCGAGGCGCTGGCGGCCATCGCCCGCCGCCGAACAGTAGACGGTGATGTTTCTGCCCGCCTGGTGCAAACGCTTGATGTGTCGGCCGTGGCGGCGCTCCTGGTCAATCCCGATGCCAGAATCCGCAAAGAGACGATGGACACGATTATCAACCAGGCCGAGGAGATCGGGGCCTGGCAGATGCCGCTGGCGCTGCGTGCCGACCTGTCGGCGCGTGCAATCCGTCGCATCGCCGGATTGGTGGGGGCGAGCATCATCGAACGGCTGGCGGCCCGCAACGACCTGTCGGATGCCACGCGCATCCGGCTGAATAAGGAATTGCGTGCGCGCCTAGCCGAAGAACAGGACATCACCGAACCGGACGGCGGGCGCCGGACGCCCGCAGACATTGTGGCGGCGGCGCGGGCGGAAGGCCGGCTGGACGACTGGTTCGTGGAACAGGCCGCCCAGCGCGGGCAGCGCGAGTTGGTGGCACAGGCGCTGGCGGCGCTGGCACAGGTCGAGGTTGCCACGGTGCGCAAAATCCTGGCATCGGGCAGCGCAAAGCCAGTGGTATCGCTGGTATGGCACGCCCATCTGTCGATGCGCGTGGCGTTCAAGATCCAGACCTTCCTGCTGAAGATGCCGTCACACGAAGTGCTGCCCGCACGCGCCGGCATCGCCTTCCCCCTACCCCGCGAAGAGATGCGCTGGCACCTGAGCTATTTCAACGTGCCGGTTTGAACAAGGCGTTTGCCCAGATGCACCACGAGGCCGGCGGCGCCGCGCGCATCCATTTTGGCAAAGCCCGCTCGGTCATAACCGCGCTCAGCACAGCGGGTTTGCGCGTCCTGGATTTCAAATGCGGTGCCCGCAATACAGAACGCCTGCGGGCCACCCAGCACGGTGGCGCCTTCACGGGTCTGTGCCAGCACAAACATCGCGTCTGTGGTCAGTGGCATGGTCTGAAGACGGGCGCAGGCGCCCGGCGCCACCGTCCACCAGCCACGCGCGGCCTTGCCTCCATGGCTGACTTGTCCCAGCGCCACCAGCAGCGCGGCTTTGCCATCATTGCAGGCAGTTAGCCCGGCAGGGGTCACATGCTGGCGCGCACGCTCCTCCAGAATGGCGAATAGCTCGGCGTTATTGGCCTTCGTCGCGAAACTTTTGCGGAAATCCGCCAGGGCCTTGCCGGTTGCCTTGTCCGGCTGCCCGTCGATGGGAACGGTCTTGTAGCCATTGTCCCGAAGCAGGCGCTTGACCCCGGCAAGCTGCGCGGCCTCGAGGCTGGGTAGCGGCCGTGGCTCGTCCAGCGTCATGGTCCAGTCGGACTGGCCCTGGATATCGATGACCGCGAATCCCAAGGGAAAGCTGCCGTCAGCGGGACAGGCCCGCCGAGCCACTCCTTGCTTCAGCACGAAGTCGCCATCATGCACACAGAAGAGACGCTTGCCGCCCCACGCCCGCGCCGGTCCACCATGGGCGATGCTGGAGCGCGCGTGCACCAGCCAGGTCCGGCCCTGCAGGTTTTCCTGCCGCGCCTTCACGCAGTCGCCCGGCGCGATGCGGGTCCAGCCCTTCACCTCGGCGGTGTTGCCGGCCAGCGCGGCAGTGGCCGCTTCCAGAATATAGCTGGTACGGTTGCAAAGCATCAGCGCGGCATGTGCCGGCATGCTGGGCGCGGCCAGGGCTGCAGCCGCCAGCAGGATGCGGCAAAGCCCCGTCATTCCGCCGTGATCAGCGTGCCGGCGCCGTGTTCGGTGAACAGTTCCAGCAGCAGCACATGCGGAATGCGCCCATCCAGGATGACAGCGGCATTGACGCCCCCCTCTACCGCGTCGATTGCGGTCTGGATCTTCGGGATCATGCCGCCGGATATGGTGCCATTGGCGATCAGCGCCCGCGCCTCGCGCACGCTCAGGCGGGGAATAAGCTTCTTTTCATGGTCCAGCACGCCTTCCACATCAGTGAGCAGGACGAGGCGCTCAGCCTTGAGAGCGCAGGATACCGCTCCCGCCACGGTGTCGGCGTTGATGTTGTAGGTCTCGCCTTTGCGGCCCACCCCGATGGGAGCGATCACCGGAATGGTCTCCGATTTCATGATGGAGTGGAGTACTCCCGGGTTGACCGCTTCGGGCTCGCCGACAAAGCCCAGATCGATGGACCTTCGCTCACCGCTGGCGGGGTCGGTCTGGGTCATCACCACCTTGCGCGCGATCACCAGATTGCCGTCCTTGCCCGATAGGCCTACCGCCCGACCGCCCGCCGCGTTGATGCCGCTGACAATCCGCTTGTTGATGGAGCCGGTAAGCACCATTTCAACCACTTCCACCGCCGCTTCATCGGTGACGCGCAGCCCGTCGATGAAGGTGGAGTTGATGCCCAGTTTCTTGAGCATGGCGCCGATCTGGGGGCCACCACCATGAACCACGACCGGATCGATGCCGGTCTGCTTCATCAGCACGATGTCCTGGGCGAATTCATGCGCGCCGGTGCCGGTCATGGCGTTACCGCCATACTTCACGACTATCGTCTTCTGGTCATATTTGAGGATGTAGGGCAGCGCCTCGACCAGTACGCGGCCCGTCTGGCGCCAGCGCGCCATCACACGCAGGTTCCGTTCCTCGGGAGTGTCTTCGGCCATGGGATAGCCCGGAATGAAGCGCGGGCCTTATAGCGCGGAGGGCCGGCCGTCCCAACCCTTTATTGCGATGGTCGCCAAAGCCGGTCAGGCTGCCAGCGTCGCCAGATGGGCCCGCAATTCGGGGATGCCATTGCCGGATCGGGCCGAGGTCACGGCCACCCATTGCAGCGCCGCGGTGTGGCGCGCAGATTCCTGCCCAGCCGCGGCCAGCGCCTGGGCCTGGGCACTCTTATCCAGCTGGTCGGCCTTGGTCAGCGCCAGAAGGTAGGAGACTGCGGCCCGGTCCAAAAGGTCCATCACCTGGCGGTCACTGTCCATTACCCGACGACGGGCGTCGATCAGCAGCACCACACGACGCAAGCGCGCACGGCCGCGCAAGTAAGTGAAGATCATCTCCTGCCATTGGGCCGCTTCCGCCTTCGAGCGCTTGGCAAAGCCATAGCCCGGCAGGTCCACCAGCATGAGGCGACTGCCGAGATCAAAGAAGTTGATCTGACGGGTGGCGCCCGGGGTCTGCGAGACGCGGGCAAGCGCCCTCCTGCCGGTCAGCGCGTTGACGAGCGAGGACTTGCCGGCGTTGGAGCGTCCGACAAAGGCCACCTCGTTCAACGTTTCCGGCGGCAGATTGTGGGCGGAAGTCGCGCCCCACACAAAACTGCAAGCCCCCGCAAATAACTGGCGCGCGGCTTCAAGCTCGGAAGCTGAAGCCGGCAGATGCTCAGTCATTGGCCGCCGTCATCTTCTTGGGCTTATCGAAGAACTTCACCTCAACACCTTGGCTGCGCATGATGAAATATTGCTGCGCCACCGACAAAAGATTGTTCCAGGTATAATAGATCACCAGACCGGCCGGAAAAGTGGCGAACATGAAAGTGAATATCACCGGCATCAGGGTGAACATCTTCGCCTGTATCGGATCGGCCGGAGTCGGGTTGAGCTTGGTCTGCACCCACTGGGTGATGCCCATCAGGATCGGCCAGACACCGATCGACAGGAAAGACAGGAATGCCGGTACGACCGTGTGAGGATCGAAGGGCAGAAGGCCGAATAGGTTGATAATCGAGGTCGGATCGGGCGCCGACAGGTCATGAATCCAGCCATAGAAGGGCGCGTGCCGCATCTCAATGGTGACGAAGAGCACTTTGTAGAGTGAGAAGAAGACCGGAATCTGGATCAGGATCGGCAGGCACCCCGACAAGGGGTTTACCTTCTCGCGACGATACAGCTCCATCATCTTTTGCTGCATCCCCTGGGGATCGTCGGCATGGGCCTTCTTCAGGCGCTCCATCTCCGGCTGCACCTTCTTCATCTTGCTCATCGACTTGAACTGGGCGTTGGCCAGCGGAAAGAAGGCCAGCTTGACGACCACCGTCAGCATCAAGATGGCAATGCCGAAATTGCCGATGAATTTGTAGAAAACATCCAGCAGCCAAAAGAGCGGCTTGGTGAAAAACCAGAACCACCCCCAATCGACTGCCTTGTCGAACTGGACGATGCCTTGCTGGTCACGATAGCTTTTCAGGATGTCGACCACCTTGGCGCCGGCAAATAGCCGGTGTTTGACGCTGGCAGCCCCGCCTGGCGCGATGGTGCGCGCGCTTAAGCGATAGTTGGCCTGATAAGCCTCTCCGCCGCTGGACAATTTGGTGCCCTGATAGGCGCCATCGAACGATTCGCCTTGCGGCGGAACAACAGCCGCCATCCAGTATTTGTCGGTAATGCCCACCCAGCCACCGGTCGAGGTGAAGGTCTTGGGCGGAGTGCCGGCGTCTTCGAAGTCAGAATATTTGGCATCAACCTCGCTGCCATCCGCAACGCCGACAAAACCTTCATGCAAGATCCAGGTATGCTGACTGCTGGGCACGCCTTGGCGCGCAACATACCCATAAGGATAGAGCGTGATAGGCGCCTGCCCGTCATTGGCGACTTTGTCCGTGACAGTGAACATGTATTTGTCGTCAATGGCGATCGTGCGGCTGAAGACCAGGCCGCGACCGTTATTCCACGTCAGTGTCACCGGATGGCCGGGCGTCAGGGCATTGTCACCGACCTGGGTCCAGGGGGTATCGTCGCCCGGCAGATTCTCGGCACCGACCCAGCCGAATTCGGCATAGTAGGGATAGGTGGTGCCCTTGGGGGCAAGAAGCACGATCTCTGCGCTGCGGGGGTCAACGGTTTCGCGATATTTCTTCAGCCGCAAATCGTCGAACCGCGCGCCCTTCAGCGCGATCGAGCCGTCCACCATCGGGGAATCGACAACGATCCGCCGGCCGCCGGCCTTCAACGCGGCCTGGCGACTCATATGCGTGGCGGGCGCGCTCACATTCGGCAGGCCTGGCGCCGGCGCTGGCTTCTGGGCGGGTTTGGGCGCGCGGTGATTCAAGGCCGTCTGCTTGGCCTGTTCGGCCTGCATTTGTGGACGCGCCACAAAATATTGCCAGGCGAACAGCACCAGAGCGCTGAGCGCGAAAGCGAGGATTAGGTTCTTGTTACTGTTCATGGATGCCGTGCTTGGAGAGGGGCAACGGAACTGGATCGAATCCTTCTCCGCCGCCAAGCCAGGAGATGGGATGGCAACGCGCGATGCGCCGTGCCGCCAGCCACGGGCCGCGCAAGGGGCCGTGCAGCTTCAGCGCTTCGAGCGCATAAGCCGAGCATGTCGGCGTATAGCGACAGCTTGCCGGCAGAAGCGGCGAAAGGAATACCCGGTAGAGGCGGATCGGGGCCGACAGGAGCCACACGGCAGCCCGGCGGAGGCTATGCATCACGCTCTCCCGCTGTGACGTCCAGTTTGCGGTGCACCGCGCCAAGGCCCTGAGCGATATCCGACATCAGGGCCGCGAAAGGCCGCGCCACGGTCGCGCCGCGCGCCACCAGAACATAGTCATGCCCCGGCCGCCCCAAAAGGGGAAGAACCTGCGACGCGGCAGCGCGAAGGCGGCGCCGGGCGCGGTTGCGGGTCACGGAATTGCCGATCTTGCGGCTGGCGGTGAAGCCGACGCGCAGATGACCTTCCTGGCGGTCCCCCTCAGGCGTGCGGCAGATTTCCAGCGTTATCGCCCCTTCCACGCGGCGGACACCCCGCGCGGCTCTCAGGAAGTCGGCGCGGTTCTTCAAACGGTCCACTGCGGTCTTCCTCCTGGACAGCGCGGCCATTTCGCGCTGTTGGGAGCCGGATGGGCTCCCGGTCAGGCCGAAAGCTTCTTGCGACCGCTGGCGCGACGGCGGTTCAGGACTTTGCGCCCGCCGGCGGTGGCCATGCGCGAACGGAAACCATGGCGGCGCTTGCGCACGAGTTTGCTCGGCTGATAGGTGCGCTTCATGGCTTCAAAGCTCCCAAAAACTGCAGTCTCGCGCCCGAAAGGCGGGAAAGAGCGGGGTTTTTAGGCGCTGGCCTCCAGCCTGTCAACGATGGGGCGGCCAAATGGGCCAAGCGGCAGTAAGCCTTTGAAGTAGCATCATATATGCCTTCATCGCGGGTCGACAGCCCGTGAGCCGTCAGTCCCCGATCACCACCCCATCGCGGCGCGGATCGGCGCCCCCGATATAGCCGCCTTCAACCTTTTCGATCCCGTGCAGTCCGCTGCCCTCGCCATTCTGAACCCTGACGTCGTGGCCCATGGCTGCCAGCCCGGGTACTAACGCCTCATTCGCGGGAGCTTTTTCCAGCCTGGTTGGGCCGTTGAGGTTGAGTTGGCGGGGCAGGTCGATGGCTTTCTGGGGGGGCAGTCCGCCATCCAGCATGGCAACCAGCGTCTGGGCAACATAGTCGATAATGGCGGGGCCGCCGGGGGACCCCACCGAAAGCAGGAAATTGCCGTCCTTGTCGAAGACGATGGTGGGCGACATCGCGCTCAGCGGCCGCTTGCCGGGCGCCGGCGCATTGGCCACCAGGTGGCCGTCGATCTCAGGCTGCAGGGAGAAATCCGTCAGCGTGTTGTTGAGCAGGAAGCCACCGGCCATGATTTCAGCGCCGAATACGAATTCGACGGAAGTGGTCATGGAAACCACCATTCCCTGACGATCCACGATCGTCATATGGCTGGTGCCATGCAGTACCGGCGAGACTTGGGGACTGAATTCGGCGTGCTTCTGCGGCGGATTGCCAGCCTCGGCCTTCCCCATATCCTTCTTGGGATCGATCAGAGCCGCGCGGCCGGCGATATAGCCCTTATCCAGTAAGCCACGGATCGGAACGTCCACGAAATCGCTGTCTGCGAGATATTTGGCCCGGTCGGCATAAGCCAGGCGGCTGGCTTGCGTGAAAAGATGCGCCTCGCTCAGCGTATTCGGCTGCAATTCGGATTCGGGGAAGTGCTGCAGCATGCCCAGAATCTGCACGATCGCGATACCGCCGGAGCTGGGCGGTCCCATCGAGCACAAATGCCACTGGCGGTAATCGCCGCAGACGGGCGCGCGCTCCTTGGCGCGATAGCCGGCCAGATCGGCAAGCGTCATGCCGCCTGGATTGCGCGGCGCGTGCTGGACGGCGTTGACAATCTCCTCGGCGATTTTGCCGGAGTAGAAGGCTTTTGCCCCCCCTTCGGCTATGGCGCGCAGGCTGGCCGCCAAATCGGGTTCTTTAAGGATTTCACCTTCTTTAAAGGGCGTGCCATCGGGATGATAGAAAGTTCGCCTGATATCGGGCATATCACGCATCTGCGGCCAGCGCACGATGGTGCGCGCCAGCTTGGGCCCGACGCGAAAGCCCTTCTCAGCAAGCCGGATCGCGGGCGTGAAAAGCTGTGCCCATGGCAGCTTGCCATATTTGTCGTGCGCCATCTCCAGCATCGCGATCACGCCGGGCACCCCGACCGACAGGCCGCCGGGAACGACCTGCAGCTTGGGGCGCGCTTTGCCATCGGCATTCAGGAACATGTCCGGTGTCGCCGAAGCAGGTGCCAGTTCGCGCCCGTCGAAGCTGGTGGTGGTCTTGGTCCTGGGATCGAACGCCAGCATGAACGCGCCACCGCCAATACCCGAGGATTCCGGCTCGACAAGATTCAGCACCATCTGGACGGCAATGGCGGCGTCGACGGCCGAGCCGCCCGCCTTGAGCATCTCGAGCCCCGCTTCGGCTGCCAGAGGATTGGCCGCGGCCACCATCTCATGTTTGGCGAATGGCTGGATGAAGCCGGGCTGGACATCGGCGGTGGCGGCGACCGGCAGCAGGAGGACGCAGGCAACCGTCAGGAATCGTCTCAAGAACCGCATCTGCATCACCGTGTCAGTGCATGCATCATGGTATGCGCGACCTGAAATGGGCAACAACGAAAAGCCCCGCCTGCGGCGGGGCCTCGGGCTGCGATCCTCTGAAAGCGTCAGCGAACGAAGACGCGCACTTCATTCGCGGTTGCGTTGGGGTCGGTGGTCGAGGCGACATTGAGGCGGCTGGCGGGCACGCCCATGTCCGTGATGGAGCGCACTACGTCTTCGGCGTGACGCCGGGCTGTCGTCTGGGCAATCTGAACCGCGGCGGCGGTGCCCTTGGTGGGCGAGACGGCGACCACCTGGAATCCGGCGCCGGGCCGGCTTTGCAGCGTCTGGTTCAACGCGGCATACAGCGCCTGCTGGTAATCGACATCGGGGTGATCGAACTTGATCACCACGAGCGGCGCGCCACTGACCGCCACCTGCGTCCCCGCCGCCAAACCCATGGGCACACCGAGCGCACTGCTGTACAGTTCACCGCTCTTGATGGAAGCGGCCAGCGAAGTCAGGTTCGCGCGCTCATTGGCCACATAGGCCGTCTGGCGCTGCACGTTGTCGGAAACTTCTTTCAGCAGGCGATCAATCAGAACGATCGTCTGGCTGGTCTCATCCTCCAGAACGGTAAGCTGGCGATGGTCCTCATCGACGGCGCCGGAGACGTTGAAGGTCGCGCCGATCTGGTTGAGGGCATAGTGGGCGGTCGAGGAATCGTTGGCGACATCGGTGCCCAACGCATTGAGAGCATTGATGTTGGCCGTCAGGGTGTCCAGTTGGTTCTGGGCGGTGTTCCATTCGGCTACCAGTTCCGGGTTGCCCTTGGTGGTGCCTACCTGCAAGCGGGTGACGATGTGGGCCCTGGCTTCCTGATAGGCTCCGGCGGCGACAACACTCGCATTGCGCAGGTCGGCGAGGCGCTGGGCATTGCTGACCAGTTTCTGCTCCAGGCCCGAGACCTGGCTGCGAAGGGACTGGATGGTCTTGTTGACGGCGGTGCCGGTATCGCTGCCCGGATCTATGGTCACCGGGGTGATAATCGCCATTGCCCCCACGCCAGCGGCCGGAGCATAGGCGCCCGCGGTCGGGGCCGTCGCCGTCGGCGGAGCACCCGCATCGGGGGGCGCGACCTGGCCGGACATGGTCGCTTCATCATCGCCGAACATGTTGTCGATATCGGAGCAGGCGGACAGCACCAGAGCGCCCGTCAACGAAATAGCCAGGAAAAGGCCCTTCTTGAGCCTCTGCTGCGCCGGAATTCCCGTCATCATGCTCTCCGCTGCATGGCGCCTTGAAGCCCCATGGACGCCCTGAAGCCAGGATGCCTGCCCAAGATTTGTGGCGCCAACACACCCAACCCCGTCCGCGCCCCCAATTATTGGGATGGCAGACCCTTTGCACGCAAGTCTTAACCAGCGCGACCGGAAGGGACAAGGGATCACAACGCCGCTTTATGGGGAAAATTTGCGATTTTACCGGGACTTGACGGGAATGGCACGGGCGCCTGCCGGGTCTTTGCGGTAGTTCTTGCCTTTGCAGGGCCACATCAATAGGTTCGCGCCCTCCAAACGCGCCCGTAGCTCAGCTGGATAGAGCACCAGACTACGAATCTGGGGGTCAGAGGTTCGAATCCTTTCGGGCGCGCCACTTCGGTACAAAACTCGGAACTCCGAAAGGAGCCGAATCTACGCTCGCAGCAGCGACGAGAGTCCGCAAAAGCTCGGTCTTGGACCCCATGATGCGAATCTCGCTGCGATCGACGACCTCGACGCGCTGGGCCAAGGCCCGCAAATGGTCCCGCCGATAGGTTCCATCTTCGTTCCGCAGCTTGCGGCGTGCGCCGAGGACGAAAGTTCTGAGGCTGTTGGACGTGACTGCCGGACCAAGTCTCTCGATCGCCGCCGTCGCCCGCTCCGCGTCGGCGATCGCCTGATCGCGGATGCCGGTCAACTCGGCAACGCGCTCCCTGAGCGACGAGTCCGCCATATCGACCACGCCGTTCTCGATGGCCTCATAGAGACGCTTCAGCTTGGCTTCGGCTTCGGCCGCGCGCTGGCGCAGTTCCGTAACGTGGCCGTAGCGCCGTTCGACCCAATCCTCACGACGGTCAAGCAAGTCGCTCAACATGCGCGCCATCCGCTGCGGATCGAGCAACCGTCCTTCGAGATGGTCGGCGACAGCCTTGTCGAGCTTGTCCATCGGCACGGTCAGACCGCGGCAGCCGGTTTCGCCCATCCGCCGTTTGGTCGAACAGGTATAGTAGCGATAGCGCCCGCCCTTTCCCGTTCCGAGCGTCATGGCCCCGCCGCAGGCGGCGCAGAAGCAAATGCCGGTGAGCAACGTCGGTCCGCCAACGGCGCGCGGCGCCATCCATTGCGGGCTGCGCGCTTTCAAATTCTCCCGCACCATCTTGAACTCGGTTTCGGTCACGATGGGCGGCACGTCCATGATGGCGTGCTCGGATTCCGGCTTCGCCTCCCTGGTCTTGTGATCGCGCGTGTTGAAGTGGTGGCGGCCGATATAGGTCTCGCGCGTCAGAACGAGATGCACCGCCGCCAGGCCCCAGCGTCCGCCGTCTCGCGTGCGGATGTTGTGGGCGTTGAGCCAGGTGGCGATGGACTTGACGCCCATCGGGCTGCTCTTGCCGTCGCCAACCAGCGCCAGTTTGTAGATCAGCCGTACGGTCTCAGCGTGGACGGGATCGATCTCCAGCTTCTTCTTGACCTTCGCACCGCGCTGCTCGGACGCGACGATGCGATAGCCGATCGGCGGCAGCGCGCCGTTCCAGAAGCCCTGCCGCGCGTTCTCCTTCATGGCGCGCAGCGTATGCTTGGCGTTTTCCTTCGACTGGTATTCGTCAAACAGCGTCATAATCTTGCGCATCATCACGCTCATCGGATCGTCGCCAAGGTCTTGTGTGATGGAGATCAGGCGCACGCCGTTCTTGGCGAGCTTGCGGACATAGAACTCGAACTGAAACTGGTCGCGGAAGAAGCGCGAGAAGGAGTGGACGACGATCATGGTGAAGGTGGGCGGCTTCACCAGCGCGGCGTCGATCATCGACTGGAACGCCGGGCGCCGGTCATCGGTGGCGGTGTTACCCGGCTCCACATATTCGCCCGCCACGTCCCAGCCCTTCGCCTCGCAATAAGCGATGATTTGCCGGCGCTGATCGGGGATCGAGAGATCGCTTTCGGCCTGCCGTCCGGTCGAAACGCGCAGATAGAGCGCCGCCTTGGTAGAGTTGGCCGTGGCCGTTGCATCACGGGGCTTCACAGCAGCGTCACTCATGGCTTCACCAACCGCTTGATGACATCCATCGGCAGCACGAGGCGCAGCGAGTCCGGCAGCCGCACGAAGCCGTTGCCTTCGTAGAAGGCGGCGGCGCGTTCGTTGATCGCATCCACCACCATCATCGACGCGCCGATCGTGGAGGCGCTTGCATAGGTGCGGCGCACGGCATCGGCGATCAGCATGGCGCCAAGGCGCTCACCCTGCCGCGTTTCGGAAACCGCCAGTTGCCCGATAAGGATGGAGGCCACCAGCGGATAGCGCGGGACATGCTTGCGGGCGGCGACGGGAACCTCGCCGTGCGGCAGGCCCGTGGCGCAAAGCGTGTAATAGCCGAGCACCACATCCGGCCGCTCCGGTTCGACCAGCACGAAGACGCCGTTCGCCTTACGCCGGACATCCTGACCGGCCTGCGTTCGGAAATAGCGGTCGAGGCTATCAACCCCACAGGAAAAGCCGCTCCTGTCGTGATGTGGCGCAAGCGCCTCGATCCTCAGATCGGGATGAGGCGCAGCCATCTTCAGGACGCCACGCGCCGCTTGTGCTCGGCCAGAGCGCGTTGCAGCCGCTCGCTCGGCTCCGGCGGGTTGATGAGCACATCGAAGAACGCCTTGCGATCGCGATCCGACAGCGCCAGTGTTTCATGCTCTGCGATGGTTCGGCGCGCGGTATCGACCAGCGCGGTGACGCAGAAATCGCTCACCTTGCGCCGGGACAGATGAGCCGCCCGTTCGATCAAATCTTTCGTCTCTTCGTCCAGTCGGAATCCGAGACGCTCGACGCGGTGGGGCGCATCCCGTTCGACTTTCGCTTGCTTGCGTGGCATCGGACCTGCTCCCGGTAAGGTATTCAACTTGGCCCTAACGTACGTCATTTTGCCTCACAATACAAGCCCCCATACATGCCCGGAAGTCATGGCAAAGGCCCGAAGATTTCATCGAGCAAATCGCCCAGATGTGCTTCCATGACCCGCAGCTCCGCCTCCGTGATCGGGACCATGTCCGGCCAATCGTCCGTGACCTTGATCGGCGGATCGTCCCGCACCGGCCGATGGCCCAGGCGCGGGGTGGGCTCCTTCGCATAGTCGTAGAGATCGCCGGGGATTTCATCCGGCTGGATGACAAAGCGGCGGTGCGGTCTGCGTGCTCGTCCCATGCGCCAAGCGTGCGGCGACGCGCTGTGCAGAGGCACCCCCCATCTCTACGCCAGAGCGCGCCTCGCGTTCTGGGTAACGAATAGAAACGCCGCATCTGTTCCCGGCGCCGATGGCGCATGTTCTTCGTGTTCATCGGGCGGCGCGGCTTCCCGCGCAAAGCCGATCATTTCCCGTTTTCTGCGCGCCGCAGACGCGGTGCGGATGCTTGGGGCGCTGCCCCTGGCGCACTTCGAGCGGCTTCCGCCCGGATTCTTTCACCGCCGCCGATGGCATCGGCAAAACAATCCGGTTCCCCGCGAAGCCGCTGCTCCGTTTGCACCCCCGGTCTCGCCGACGGGCAGGGGTTCAGGCGCGGCGCCTTGGCTCGCGCTGGACCCCAAGCCCCAAGGAGAACGTCATGGCGCACAACATCAACCGGCAGCAAAGCGAAAGTCTTTTCACTCCGCGCAACGCGGTCCTGCATGGCGATTGCATCGAACTCATGCGCGGCATGGAGCGGGAGTCGGTGGACTTCATATTGACCGACCCACCCTATATCACCCGCTATCGCGGACGCGACGGCCGCACCGTCGCCAATGATGACAATTCCCGCTGGCTTCGTCCCGCGTTCAACCAGATGCACCGCGTTTTGAAGGACGGCGGTTTCTGCGTCAGCTTCTACGGCTGGAACAAGGTTGACCTGTTCGTGGACGCCTGGCGCGCGGCGGGTTTCCGTATCGTCGGGCATATCGTGTTCCGCAAGCGTTATGCTTCATGCGCGCGCTTCCTGCGCTATGAGCATGAGCAAGCCTATTTGCTGGCGAAAGGCAATGTGAGGCCACCGGCAAAGCCCATCCCCGACGTGATCGACTTCGCCTATACCGGAAACCGCCTGCATCCAACACAAAAGCCGGTCGCGGCGTTGCGGCCGTTGATCGAGGCGTTTTCGACGCCGGGCAGCCTGGTGTTCGATCCGTTTTGCGGATCGGGTTCAACGCTTGTCGCCGCGCGCGATCTTGGCCGCGATTATCTGGGCGCCGAACTCAGCGCCACGCATCATCGCACCGCCAGCGAACGGCTTGGCGCATCGCAGAGGGCGGCCGCATAGGCCGCCCTCGACGCTGAGGCGCCGCCTTGATCCGCCACGCAGCGGATCAAGGCGGGATGTTTTTACGGCCGCTCGCCCGTTTGGCTCGCGCGCCGCGGCTGCGCCGCGGCGGAAGTCCGATATAGTCATGCCGGCGGACATGAAGCACACGACAGCACCACCGCCATGTGCCGCCCACCGCGCTCGACGCTACGCCAATGCCACCCGTTCTTTTCCAGTCCAAGTCTCTGCCGTTCGCCATACGCCATTGTACGTCTTCGCGCGATCCGTCCGGCGCAGCTCTTGCGGAAGGGTTCTCATGGTCGCCATGACTCCTTTCATGGTCGGGAACAGACGCGGCCATGCCGCCTCGAATGGCCTGATCTGACCGAAGGCCGGCTTCGCCTGGATCGCTTACCCGCAATGGCGACGGCCCAGCTTTTTTCCGCCGCCTTCGGCTTTGCAGCGCGAAGCAAAAAAGCTGGACCGCAACCATGCGTGTCGATCCTCCCCCGGTCTCTCGATCGCCATCGAGGCTGCGATGGTCGTGGTCTCGAACAACCGAAAGGAACTCACGCCATGAGCAACAAACCTTCCTTCATCGCTTACGCGGTCCGTCAGCGCCCCGATGCTGAAAAGGCCAACTGGACGGCGATCGGCGTCGCCTGGGCGCACAAGAAGGGCGGCGGCTTCAACATCGAACTTGAAGCGACGCCGCTGGATGGCCGCATTGTCCTGATGCCGCCAAAGGATGACGAGCCGGACGGAGTCCGCGGTTGACACGCCGCGCGCCGCTCGCCCCTTCCGGGCGAGCGGCCCTTCCGGCTTCCCGTTCCCGGCAACAGAGCGCCGCGCCGCCGAAGATGGCGGCGTGGCTTTTTGCACGTTCATGCGCGCTCGGCGCGCGGATTATCCTTTGTCGATGGCCTCATCCAGGAGATCGACGGGCCGCACGCCCAGAGCCTGCGATGCGTACCAGATCGTAAGGAGGGTTGCGTTCTGCTGGCCGCGCTCGATGCCGCTGATATAGGCGCGATCGACGCCCATGCGCTCCGCAACCGCTTCCTGGCTGAGGCGGGCTGCAAGCCTGTACCGTCTGACGTTGGCTCCAAAAATCCTGCGAATGTCCATCCGCAGGATAGGAGGCAATCGTGTATTTTGGTGCTACGTGTTATAATACACGCCCGGAGACGAGCGAGAAAGCACAGATTTGTGCATGTTAGTGATAGCTGGATGCGGGGACTGCGATGCATGGGGCGCATCTTTCAGGCGCCGGTTGATTCCGTTTCCCCTGATTCGAATTTACCCAATAATCAGGTTAGCTGGTCTGCGGGGTACGCCATGACCGATGCGCCGTTCGAGGATCGGCCGCCGGACCGTCCGCATCTGACGACCTATGACGAGCGTCATCTGGTCGAATATCTGCGTCTGCTCGATGCGGCCGAAGAAGGCGCCGACTGGCGCGAAGCGGTGCAGATCATCTTCGGCCTCGATCCCGCGCAGGAGCCGGACCGCGCGCGCATCGTTCATGACAGCCATCTCGCGCGCGCCCGCTGGATGACCGAAACCGGCTACACCTATCTGCTCCGGCCGCCCTTGCATTGATCGTCGCACCGTGACCGTTCGGTGATAACTGCATCAGAATGGCACGAACCTCTGCGACCTGAACGTGCATCGTTATCGCCGAACTTAGGGTCTATTCCACCGCGGTTTCCTCCGAATACTGACGGCTGGAGTTTTGTTTGGTCAGCTGGGAGGCATCCATGTCAGCGACATCCGATTGGCGATCCGCGCAAGCCACCGACGCCATGAAACGTTTGGAACGGCCGGGCTTCGCCGCCGAGTTTCTGCGCCGCAGCCCCGCCTATCGCACCGACTATACCAGCACGCGGCGCCGCATCGCGGCGGGCGCGGCGGGCGAGGACCGCGCGCTTGCGGCCCTCGCTCGCCGATGGGGGTTGAGCTTTCCCTTTCGACCCAGCGGCCGCATCCGATACGCGGCTGGTCTTCTGGCAACCGCATTTGTTGCCCATCACGGTGTTGCTGACCGCAGCGCCGTCCTGCTTCGAGAGCACGCCGGCCGATGACCTCGCTGCGCTATCGCCGCGCGCGATTCTGGACCAGGCGGACGGCCACCATATGGTTCTCGGCGAATCATCCGGCGCGCATCGGCTCTGGTATCTCGATCCGGCGTCAGGCCAGCATCTCGGCGTTCTCATCCCGCTCGATGCGGATTTCCGGGTCCGCCTCAAGGCGGCGCTGCGCTTTCATCGCAGGCTCTCCGGCGCACCCGCCGGGCCGCTGCCGCGTAGCTGGCGGTTGACCGCCATGCAGCGCCGCCGCCTGATTCTGATGCTGCGCGCGCTCGACGGGCGTCAGGCTGGCGCCAGCTACCGCGACATCGCTTTGGCATTGCTCAACGCGCAGGAAGCGCGCTGGCCAGCGCGCGACTGGAAATGCTCTGCGGCACGCTCGCATGTCATCCGGCTCGTCGCGGACGCCATCGCCCTGATGAACGGTGGCTATCTGAAGCTGCTGCGCGGACGCTGATCGCGCGCCGCCTTTCCGCCATCATCCATCGTTCGCACGCTAACGTGTTGCCCGCACGCTGCGCCCTTGTTCGCCTTGGGGTGGGCATTCCGGTGCAGCGCGACTCCGTACTCCACCCGGCCGAAGCCTCTTCGCCACTGTGGTCGTCGATCCGCCGTCTCAGCCGACGGCGCCACCGACATCGCGGAGGTGCTTCATGCCCGATAGTTCCTATCAACTGCCGCCGCGCTATTTGCGCACGCCGGAAGCCGCGCGGTTTCTCGGCCTGTCCGGCCGCACGCTGGAGAAGCACCGCACCTTCGGCACCGGCCCGATCTATCGCAAGCTCGGCGGCCGCATCGTCTATGCGCTCGACGATCTGCAAGCTTGGGCCGATCGCGGCCTGCGTCAATCCACCTCCGATCCCGGACATGGCATCGTCTATCCCGCCAGGCGGCGGACGCCCCGCGATGACGATGCGGCGCCGCAGCCGCAGTGACGGCGATGACACTCCCACCAGAAAACGCCACGCGCGTCGAACTGACCTGGGTCGAGAAAGAGATCGAATGCTGGATCAGGTTCGGTCGCGTCGTTCACGAACAGATACTCGATCGCCACCGCCGCGTCGTCTCCTTCCGGCCCGGCGCCATCTTCGCTTTTGTCAGATGGGCGTCCAACGATTTCGGCACGATCCTCTCGCGCATCGACATCGTGCGCGCGGTCGATGCGGGCGAATCCTGTCAGACTCTTCCGTTCGTCCGGCCCGGCGGCGACATCCTGCTGCGGCTCAACGGCTGGCCGTATGTCGAACGGGTGCTGAAGGTCATCGACGGGATCGAGGCGCTCGATATCAACCCGGCCGAGATCGCGCCGGAGCATTGGCGGCATATCCACAACCGGCTGGCCGCCGGACATGAGCCGCGTGCCTACAGCCGGACGCAGCATAGGGCCTGGTTGCTGCGCCGGAAGGTTGGGAAATGACCCGGCTCGGCCATGTCACAGCGATCTGTTTCGCGGTGCTGGCCCTTGGCGGCCCGTCCCTTGTCCGCGTACCGCCGTGGCTGGTGTGGAACGCCAGCGCCTCGGTACCGATCGGCTTCTACACCGTGTCGCCGCCGCGCAGTCTGCATGTCGGCGACATCGCCGTCGTCCGCCTGCCGAACGGGATCGCCGCGATGTTGGCGGCCCGCCACTCCCTGCCGCGCGGCGTGCTGCTCATCAAGCCGATCGCCGCACTCGCGGGGCAAACCGTTTGCCGCCACGGCCTCACCATCCGCATCGGCGGCAGGGTTGTCGGCGAAGCACTGCCGCGCGACCGCCTCGGCCGCCCGTTGCCTGTCTGGCAGGGCTGCCGCCTGCTGACCGGGCGCGATGTCTTCCTGATGAATCCCGCCGTGCCTGACAGTTTCGACGGACGGTATTTCGGCGTGGTGCCGATCTCCGCCGTCATCGGCCGCGCCGCGCCGCTCTGGCTGGCGAAAGGGTGCTGACCATGCCGCACTCTCCCATCCAATCCCCCATTCCTCTGTTCGACCGGAGCACGCACCATTCCTCCGTCCCGACCGGGATCGGAACTGCCGCTGCGCGCAGCGGCAGTCCAGGGCGGCCCTTTGGCCGGCGCGAATGCGCTTTACCCTGGACGGGCGCGAGCACGGTGGCAGGCTGGCGGCGCGTCGGGTTGGCGGTGTGCCGAGTGTCAATCGTCAGCGTGCTACTGACCATGATGAGCATAGCGGCGCGCGCACAGTCCGCACCGCCACCAGCACCCGCGCAGAGCCACGCAAGCGACGGTCCGTTCGCGGATTTCATCGCGGAGGCGTCGCGCCGCTTCGGGATTCCAGCGGCATGGATTCGTGCCGTCATGCAAGCCGAAAGCGACGGCGACGCGCGGGCGGTGTCGGCCAAAGGCGCGATGGGGCTTATGCAGATCATGCCCGACACCTGGGCGGAGCTACGGGCGCACTACCACCTGGGCGCCGATCCGTTCGACGCGCACGACAACACTCTCGCAGGCGTCGCGCTCCTGCGCGAGTTGTATGACCGCTATGGCGCACCGGGTTTTCTCGCCGCCTACCAGGCCGGTCCGCGGCGCTATGAAGATCATCTGACGACGGGCCGCGCGCTTCCGGCCGACACGCGAGCGTATGTCGCGGCACTGGCGCCGATGGTCAGCGGCACATCGGATGACAGCCAGATGGCCGTCACCGATCCCCTTTCCTGGGCGCGCGCGCCGCTGTTCGTTGTGCAGCACAATGGCGCTGCGGCGGCTGCGTCCGACGCAATCCCATCGCAGCCCCGTCGAACGGAAGCGGATCGTGCCGCGGTCGAAGTGTTGTCATTGGCGCCGCAATCCGATGGCCTGTTCGTACGCGTCAGTGTGCCGGAACGCCGACCATGAGGATCGCCTATGCCGATCCGCCTTATATCGGCTGCGCGCATCTCTATCGCGGCCATCCCGACTATGCCGGCGAGGTCGATCATGCGCGGCTGATTGCGCGGTTCCAGTGCGACTATGACGGCTGGATATTGCACGCCGCCGCCACACTGGAATCGTTCGCCGTTCTCGCGCCGTTGATACGGCTGACCGGCGCGCGATGGATGGCCCGGGTGAAGGGGTTTGCGGCGTTCAAGCGCAATGTGCCGATCGCCTGGGCGTGGGAGCCGGTCATCGTGAAGCCCGCGCGCAAGCCTGTCGTGAGCAAGCGGTTGGTCATGCGCGACTGGATTCAGGAGAGCATCACGCTGCGCCGCGGATTGACCGGCGCCAAGCCAGAAGCCGTCTGCCATTGGGCGTTCGAGATGGTCGCCGCGCGTCCCGACGACACGCTCGACGATCTGTTTCCCGGCACCGGCGCGGTGACAAAAGCCTGGGCGAATTGGCGTCTCAAATTCGCACTGCCCGCCGATCCGTGCGCAGCGGCCGAGCAGAACGACGCGCCATGAGGTTCAGCGGCTTCCTTCGCAGCCTGTCGCGTCCCATCGCACATTCGGCAGCACAAGCAGTCGCAGAAGGACCACCAACCGCGCGATGGCAGGATAAAAGGCGGCGATGTGCCGCTCGGTCGGTTGGTGGGATTTCAAGGGGTTATGCACCGATTCTGCGAGGTGCGCCGCGAGTGCGCAGCCTGCGGAATCGGGCGAGTGTTTGTCTTTGCTCGGCATTTTGCGATGTGCGGGGCAAGGCATGACGCGCGATGACGATTTCCGTGTCCGTCCTGGCCGCATCCGCTCCAAAGGCACGCAGCGGGCGCGGCCCTTCATCGCCCAGGCGCTCGCCGCCGCCCAGAAGGCCGGCGGCCGTGTCTCCCGCAGCGGCCGTATCGTAAGTCCGCGCGCGAGCAATTTCGGGCGCGGCCGTTCGGCAAGCGTCCGCGCCAATCGTCTCTTGACCAGCCGCTCGCACGGCGCCGTGGTGAAGGCGCGTGTCGTCCGGCATGGCAGCAAGGGCGCGCCGCTCGCCATCCATCTCAACTATCTGCAGCGCGACGGCGTGACCCGCGACGGCGAGAAGGGTCGGCTGTTCGGACCGGAGGTGGATGAGGCCGACGGCCGCGTCTTCGCCGAACGCTGCGAACCGGACCGGCATCACTTCCGGTTCATCGTCTCGCCGGACGATGCGACCGAGATGGCCGACCTCAAGCGCTTCACCCGCGACCTGATGCGCCAGGCCGAGCAGGATTTAGGAACGGGACTCGATTGGGTCGCCGTCGATCACTGGAACACCGAGCATCCCCACATCCATGTCATCCTGCGCGGCGTGCGCGAGGACGGGCAGGATCTGGTGATCGCGCGCGACTATATCCGCGAGGGCCTGCGCGACCGGGCGCGCGATCTCATCACCCAGGAGCTGGGGTTGCGGACCGATCTCGACATCCACCGCACCCTTGAACGGCAGATCGAGGCGGAGCGCTGGACTAACCTCGACCGTCAGCTTACCCGTGACGCCGAACACAGCATGATCGACATGGCGCCTGTGCCGGGCGAGCAGCCGGATGCGTTTCATGCGCTGAAGGTGGGACGGCTGCGCAAGCTGGAGGGCCTGGGGCTGGCGGAGCAGATCGCGCCCGGCCAGTGGACGCTGCAGGACAACGCCGAGGCCACGTTGCGCGAGCTGGGCCTGCGCGGCGACATCATCAAGCGCATCCATCGCGGCCTGACCGAACGGAACCTCGATCGTGGCGCGTCGAGCTTCGTCCTGGCTGGCGAGAGCCTCAGCGATCCGGTGATCGGGCGGCTGATCGCGCGCGGTCTCGACGACGAGTTGACTGGCACCGCTTATGCCGTGGTCGACGGCATCGACGGCCGCACCCATCATTTGCGTCTGCCCGATCTCGACGCGGCAGGAGATTCCGCGCCCGACTCCATCGTCGAGCTGCGCCGGTTCGAGGATGCCCGCGGCCAAAGGCGCGTCGCGCTCGCGGTGCGCGCCGACCTCAGCATCGGGCGGCAGGTGACGGCGCCGGGCGCGACTTGGCTCGACCGCCAGCTTATCGGCCGAACACCGCCAGCGCTGGGCGAAGGTGGGTTCGGCGCCGAGGTGAATGCGGCGATGCGGACGAGGACCGACCACTTGATCGAGGAAGGTATGGCCCGTCGCCAGAACGAGCGGCTGACCTTCGCGCGCGACCTGCTGACCACGCTTCGGAAGCGCGAGCTAGATCAGGTGGGCGCGAAGCTGTCGATGGAAATCGGATTGCCCTATGTCACGGCCGCGTCCGGCGAGCATGTGGCGGGCGAATATCGCCGCCGGCTCGACCTTAGCTCGGGCCGCTTCGCCATGATTGACGGCGACCTAGGATTCAGCCTGGTGCCGTGGTCGCCGTCGCTCGAGCGCCAGCTTGGGCGTCATATTGCCGGCATCGCCCGCGACGATGGCGGCGTCGATTGGGGCTTCGGCCGCAGGCGGGGGTTGGGACTGTGATAGCCATATTGCCGATCCGGCTAAGTTTTCGTCCGTTTCCAGAATGAGTAAGGTGTCAAAATTATCGGCGAGATTGAGATGGAATCCGTTGCAGCGCCATCATGATGAAAGCGTAGCAATGAGAGGACAGGTACTGTTGTTGCTTACGTCGCACGCAAGCACCGTTTCGGCGAGGACGCGCTCCATCCGTCTCAGATCGGTTATGCGGGTTCGGACGTCTTTCAGATGAGCTGCGGCAAGGTCACGAGCGGCGACGCAAGATGCTTGCCCTTCGGCTGCGAGAACAAGCAACGCTCGCACCTCGTCCAGGGTAAAGCCGAGTTCTCGCGCGCGTCGCACGAAACGCAGCCGGCCAACATCCGCAGGTCCATAGCTGCGGTAGCGCCCACGACGTGGCGGTGCCGGCAACAAGCCAATACGCTCATAGTAACGGATCGTTTCGATGTTGCAGCCCGTTTGCCGAGAGAGTTCGCCAATGTGAAATGCGTGGGCGACCATGACCATCTCCTCAAATTGGGCCTTGAGTCTGTAGCGACTACAGACTGTAGGCTTTGTCCTGTTGATCGCAAGGAGCGTCCGATGTCCGATACAATCGACAAACTGTCGGCGGCCTGCCGACCTTCAATGGGGGCAGGCGCCATGCTGCTCACCCTTGGAGGCTTGGCTGCTGCCTTCGGTGTGGCCTCGTGCTGTGCGCTCCCCTTGCTCCTTACAATGATCGGCGTGAGCACTGCCTGGCTGGGGGGCATGGCTCTGCTTGCCGCGCCTCATCGCGAGGTGCTTCTTTTTGTCGGAGCACTCTGCCTCTTTGGCGGCGCGATACTATTGTGGCGCCAGCAGCGGGCCGCAGCGACCTGCGGACCCAATGGCGTTTGCACACCGCCTGTCGCCCGAGCAATCATCCTCGTCGGGCTTCTGATCGGAGCGATGCTGCTTTGGGCGGGATATACCTATGCCTAAACCAGCCCTCGTCTTGGAATCCACCATTACATGTCCGAACTGCGGCCATCGCGCGATGGAAACCATGCCGACCGATGCTTGCCAATTCTTCTATGACTGCAAGGCGTGCGGTGCCCTCCTGAAGCCGAAGACAGGAGATTGCTGCGTATTTTGTTCTTACGGCACTGTTCCGTGCCCGCCGATTCAGACAGCCTATGGCATAGCGAATGGCTGCGCTTGCGATGAACCTACCGCCCCGTGACTTAGGGATTTAACGAGACCACCAGCGTCGTTAGCAGTCGCCCGTTCGGATTCTCCCTACATATCGATGACCGGCGCATCGCCGCGACGGTCTTCCAGGCGCGGCGGCGGCGCGGGCTGGTAGTAGATGACTTTCGGTTCCGGCTCCAACGGCATCGTCCGCAGATGCACAGGCTCAGACGATGGTGCGGGGGGCGCGGTCGCAATCGGCGGCACCATCTGCGCCAGACGCGCAATCGCCAGCGCGCCGAAGAGGATCGCGCCACCGATGCCGGCGATGATCGGCCAGACCGGACCCTGAGCGCCATTCTGGATCGCCATCGCACGGGTGGCGATGGCGCCCGCCCAAATCGGCGGCACTGCGTAAAGCGCGAGGGCGGCGAAGCGGACGATGTTGGAACGACTCGCCATCGCGCCCTGCAGCAACGCGAGCGCCAAGCCCGCGCCGAGAATGCCGACACCGATGCCGACCAGCCAGCCGGAACCGGAGTGAATGGCGAGCCAGCCGAGGCCGACGCCCGCCAAGATCGGCACGATCCAGACCATCAGGTGGTAGAGCACCACCAGCGCCAGGATCATCAGGCCGACTTGCAACATCATCATCGCAGCTCTCCAGGCCGTCGGCAGAACGGGCGGAGGCGGTAATATTACGCCAAAACCCGCCAGGATACGACCCGTCTTCGACAGCGCTTGAACTGTTGAAGTGACGCTCTTTCCTTGAACATCGGCAAGTCTAATCAGCAAGTCTAATCAGGAGGCGTCCGATGTCCGGGAGCAAGATTCTCTGGGGTCAGATTCTCATCGTTTTTGCGATTGTGCTAACCACCGTCTGGGGCGCAACCGAATGGACCGCGTGGAGCCTCGGGTTCCAGCCCCAACTCGGTCCGCCCTGGTTTGTGGTCTTCGGGTTCCCATTCTATCCGCCGCCGGCCTTTTTCTGGTGGTGGTTCGCCTACGACGCCTACGCGCCGCACATCTTCGTGCAGGGCGCCTACATCGCCGCCTCGGGCGGGTTCCTGGCGATCGGCATCGCCATCGGCCTGTCGGTCTGGCGCGCCCGCGAGGCGAAGACCGCCGAGACCTATGGTTCGGCGCGCTGGGCGACAGCCGGCGAACTGCGCGACGCTGGGCTGCTCGGGGAGGATGGCGTCGTGCTCGGCAGATTCCGTCGCGCCTATCTGCGCCACGACGGACCGGAGCATGTGTTGTGCTTCGCCCCGACGCGATCCGGCAAGGGGACGGGCTTGGTGGTGCCGTCGCTGCTGACTTGGCCGGGAAGCTGCATCGTTCACGACATCAAGGGCGAAAATTGGGATCTGACCGCCGGTTTCCGCGCAACCTTCGGCCGGGTTCTGCTGTTCGATCCGACCAACGTGGCATCCACCGCCTACAATCCGCTGCTCGAAGTGCGGCGCGGCGCCTGGGAAGTGCGCGACGTGCAGAACGTGGCCGACGTGCTGGTCGATCCCGAAGGCTCGCTGGAGCGCCGCACCCATTGGGAGAAGACCAGCCACAGCCTGCTGGTCGGCGCGATCCTTCACGTCCTTTACGCCGAAGCCGACAAGACGCTCGCCGGCGTAGCGAGCTTCCTGTCCGATCCGCGCCGGCCGATCGAGAGCACACTGAGGATCATGATGACCACGCGGCACCTTGGCGAGGCCGGGCCCCATCCGGTAGTCGCCTCCACCGCGCGCGAGTTGCTCAACAAATCGGACAATGAAAGGAGCGGCGTCCTCTCCACCGCCATGTCGTTCCTCGGCCTCTATCGCGATCCGGTCGTCGCACAGGTAACGCGCCGGTGCGACTGGCGCATCGCCGATCTGGTCGAAGGCAAGGCGCCGGCGACGCTCTACCTGGTGGTGCCACCGTCCGACATTAGCCGCACCAAGCCGCTGATCCGTCTGGTGCTCAACCAGATCGGCCGGCGCTTGACCGAAGAACTGCATCCCAAGAATCGCCGTCATCGCGTGCTGCTCATGCTCGACGAGTTTCCGGCGCTCGGCCGGTTGGATTTCTTCGAGTCGGCCTTGGCGTTCATGGCGGGCTACGGCCTCAAGAGTTTCCTGATCGCGCAGAGCCTCAACCAGATCGAGAAGGCGTATGGCGCGAACAACTCGATCCTCGACAACTGTCATGTGCGGGTGAGCTTCGCCACCAATGACGAGCGCACCGCCAAACGTGTGTCCGATGCGCTCGGCACCGCGACCGAGATGCGCGCCATGAAGAACTATGCCGGCAGCCGGTTGTCGCCGTGGCTCGGCCATCTCATGGTCTCGCGCTCGGAAACCGCCCGGCCGCTCCTGACTCCCGGCGAGGTGATGCAGCTTCCGCCCGGCGACGAGATCGTCATGGTCGCCGGGATGCACCCGGTCCGCGCCAGGAAGGCACGCTACTTCAAGGATCGCCGTTTCAATGAGCGTATCCTGCCGCCGCCGGGATCGACCGCCGCCGCAGAGCCACGGCCCGACGACTGGACATCGCTGCCGACCCCGGCCCGCGAGGTCGCGCAGACTGCCTCTGCCGTGCCGCCGAACAACGAGGACGAGGACACGGCCAATGGCGGGATTCGCCGCGAGCCGGGGCTGGAGCCGCACAAGGACATCGTGCCTGAGGTGCGGCCGATGGAGGATGAGTTTCAGCTGGATCGTGAGGACGAGGACGCTGACGCAGTCCGCGCACGGACGCTGGCGCGGATACGCCAGCTCGCGCGCGGCATCTCGCTCGATCCGGGCGACGATATGGAGATGTGACGGTGAAGAAAGTCCGGCTCTCCGTCTATCTCGATCCCGATGTGACGCAGGCACTCGCGTCCTATGCCGCGCGCCGTGATCAATCGCGCTCGCTGATCGCCGAGGCGGCGATCGCGTCGTTCCTGTCGCCGGACGCGGCCGAGCGGCAGGAAGCGGCCGTCACCAAACGGCTCGACCAGATGGATCGACGGATGCTGCGCACCGAACGCGATGTCGGCATCGCCGTCGAGCTGATGGCGCTGTTCGTGCGCTTCTGGCTGACCAGCACGCCCGCGCTTCCCGAACCGGCCCAGGCCGCGGCGCGCGCCCAGGGCGACAAACGCTATGACGCCTTCATGGAGATGCTCGGCCGGCGTCTCGCCAAGGGACCGAATGTGCGGCAGGAGATACCCGAGGATCGTCAGGGTGTTATGGGAAGCTAGGCTCTAAATCTATGATGCCTAAAGATGCTTCCGACCCGGCAGCAGCCGCGCCGAGTTGAGGATAAATGTCATTTCCGAGGCGACGTGGATAAAGGCCGCCAGAAGTGGATTCAGCACGCCGAAAGCTGCCAGGATAATGCCGAACAGGTCCACGCCAATGGTGCCGGCGAAGTTGGCCCAGATGATCCGGCGCGTGCGCCGCGCGATCGACAGAGTCTCGGCAAACTTCACAAGATCGTTGCCCAGCAAAACCACGTCGGCGCTCTCCCGCGCTACGTCGGTCCCCGATCCCATCGCAACCCCGACATTGGCCTCGATCAGCGCAGGAGCATCGTTCACGCCGTCGCCGAGCATGGCGACCGTACGTCCTTCAGCCACCAGGCGCTTGATGCGTAAGCGCTTGCTGTCGGGCATTAGGTCCGCCCCGACCTCAGTAATCCCGAGTTGACGGGCGACAGACTCGGCGACCGTCTGGGTGTCGCCGGTCAGAAGGACAGTCTGAATTCCCATGCGCTGGATGGTAGCGACCGCCTCAAGAGCTTCTTCGCGCATCGTGTCGGCAATTACGATCATACCTAAGAGGACGTCATCCTTGGCGATATAGACCTCCGAAGCGTCGGGGTGGCGTTCGAGATCGGCCGGCACGGCGAGGCCTGCTTCGCGCATCAGCGCCAAGTTGCCGACAAGGACGCGTGCTCCGGCGACCGTCGCCGTGATACCCCGGCCAGGCGTGTAGCCGAACTGCTCTGGCTCCTGCAGTTCAATGCCCTGGGCCTTGGCAAGGGTCACGACTGTCTTGCCGAGCGGATGTTCGCTGCATAGCTCGGCGGAGGCTGCGGCGTGTAGCAAGGCAACCGTATCGGCGCTACCAAAGGGCATGATGACGCGGACCTCAGGCTGGCCGAGCGTCAGCGTGCCGGTCTTGTCGAGCACGACCGTATCGACCTTCCCGAGCTGTTCGAGGAACAGCCCGCCTTTGACGATTGCCCCGGCGCGTGCGGCGCGGCCGATCGCGCCCAGGATGGCAAGCGGGGTGCCAGCGGCGATGCCGCAGGCACCCGCGACGATCACAACGGAGATGGTCGAACGGATATCGCGGGTGACGATATAGGTCAGCAGCGCCGCCCCGAGCGCGAAATAGACGAGATAGCCCGCCAGACGGTCGGCAAGCCGCTGCACCGGCGCGCGCGACCGCTCGGCATGTTCAACCGCCTCGATGATCTTGCCGAAGCTGGTGTCGCGGCCGATCCGCTCGGCGCGGATTTCCAGCACGCCGGACTGGTTGATCGACCCGGCGAACACCGCTGAGCCAGTCATCTTCTCCATCGGCAGTGACTCGCCGGTGATGCGCGACTGGTCCACGAAGGAGTGGCCGGAAAGGACTGCCCCGTCTACCGGGATGCGGCCACCGGGACTGACCAGCACCGCATCGCCAACCGTCAGCGTATTGGCGTCGATCTCCGATAGGCTGCCTGCCCGGCGCACGGACACCGTGCGGGGCAGAAAGTCCAGCAAATCCCGTATCGCGCGGCGACCACGCGAGACGGTCATGTCTTCCAGCACTTCGGCCACCAGCACGAACAAAGTGATGATGAGCGCCGTGAAGAACTCCGAAATTGCCGCCGCCGCGATGATGGCGATAGACATGGACAGCTCCATCGTCATCCGGCGCGCTACGACGTTTTCGAACGCTTCGCTGAAGATCGGCCAGCCGCCGATCACCAGGCCGATTGCGCCGATCACGCTCACATGCGGGAATGGCTCCCATAACTGGAACCAGACCGCGGCGGCGGCGAATGCCACCACGGCAATACGCCCCGCCTCGATCCAGTCGGACGCATAATCGCGACCGTGGTCATGGCCATCGTTGTGGCTGTGATGCAGATCGTGATGGCGGTGTTCGAGATGGAGTTCGCCGGCTTCCCGGAAGATCGTGCGAGCCTGCGCGTCGTCGGCCAGTTCGCGAGCATGCGTACTGTTGTCGGCGGTCATGGCCGGCTCCTTCACTTGAGATAGGCGCGCACTACATCGATCAATTCGATTGCGCCCTCCTTGCGCTGTTGCGAACTGAGCGCGTCGGCGGCGAGATGCATGGCGATGTGGTCTTCGATGACTTCACCCATCAAGCCGTTGATGGCGCCGCGGGCACCTGCAATGAGTTGAAGGACAGCCGCGCAACCCGCTTCGTTTTCCAGTGCCCGCTCGATCGCGTCCATCTGGCCGCGGATGCGGCGGACGCGGTTCAGTAGCTTGGTCTTCTCCCGGATCGTATGCGCCATCGTCACAAGCCTATGGTTATTACTATAGTCCCCTATACTATATCGCCATTGGGCTGACAGCACCAGAGGAGGGGAGCGAGTTGTCGCCTAGCGGAAGGGCGAGGCGCCCAGCCTACTCCGCCGTCCTCCTGTCTTTCTACGCCAGAACCCTACGCCCCTCAGAGCGTTGTTGCGCCGGGCCATTTCCTGCCTCTTCTAATCATCCCCGTTCGCTGATCGCGTTGGTGCGGTCGGCCCGAAACGGGGATGACGGTGACGGTCCAACCATTCCGAGCAGAGGCGATCTCCCGCGGCGCGCGGATGCTGCGCACGGCACTCGGCGTGCACATTGCCGCTTGGCTGGAAGACCCCGCCATCGTCGAAGTGATGCTCAATCCCGACGGCCGTCTCTGGATCGATCGGTTGAGCAACGGGCTTTCCGATACGGGCGAATATCTCTCTGCGGCCGACGGCGAACGCATTATCCGGCTGGTCGCGCACCATGTCGGCGCCGAAGTTCACGCCGGTAGCCCGCGCGTCTCCGCAGAGCTGCCGGAAACCGGCGAGCGGTTCGAGGGCTTGCTGCCGCCGGTAGTGACGGCGCCCGCTTTTGCCATCCGCAAGCCTGCGGTCGCGGTCTTCTCGCTCGACGATTATGTCCGCGCCGGCATCATGACGGCAGAGCAGGCGGTGCAATTGCGCTGCGCCGTCGCCGATCGGCGCAACATTCTCGTCGCCGGCGGCACCTCGACCGGCAAGACGACGCTCACCAATGCGCTGCTGGCGGAGATTGCGAACACTTCTGATCGCGTCGTGCTGATCGAGGATACGCGCGAGCTTCAATGCAAGGCGCCCAATCTGGTGGCTTTGCGTACCAAGAACGGCGTGGCGTCGCTGTCTGATCTGGTGCGCTCGTCGCTGCGTCTGCGCCCCGATCGCATTCCGATCGGCGAGGTACGCGGCGCCGAAGCCCTCGACTTGCTCAAAGCCTGGGGCACCGGGCATCCGGGCGGCATTGGCACCATCCATGCCGGCTCTGCGTTGGGCGCTTTGCGCCGTCTCGAACAATTGATCCAGGAAGCCGTCGTCACGGTCCCGCGCGCCTTGATCGCCGAGACTATCAATGTGGTCGCGGTCCTGTCTGGGCGGGGTGCCGAACGCCGCCTCGCCGAACTCACCCGCGTCACCGGCTTCGGACCGGCCGGCGACTACGTCCTCTCACCCGCAGGAGAATCATCATGACGCTGAAAAAGTCGGCCACGTCGAAATCGACTCTGCGCGCACGTTGGCCCAATCTGCGCGCACGTTGGCCCAACAAGATCGCGCTCACGCGCGTTGCGCTGCTGTTATCCACTCCACTGATCGCAACGCCCGCCTGGGCGGCTGGCTCGTCCATGCCGTGGGAACAGCCGCTGAACCAGATTCTGGAATCGGTCCAAGGCCCCGTCGCCAAGATCATCGCGGTCATCATCATCATCGTGACCGGCCTGACGCTGGCCTTCGGGGACACCAGCGGAGGATTCAGGCGTCTCATTCAGATCGTCTTCGGCCTCTCGATCGCATTCGCGGCGTCGAGCTTCTTCTTGAGTTTCTTTTCGTTCAGCGGTGGGGCGCTGGTCTGATGGCCGAGTTCATCAGCCAGGAAACCGTTGCCGGCTTTTTCGCGCCGGTCCACCGCGCGCTGAGTGAACCGATCCTGCTGGGCGGGGCGCCGCGTGCAGTGGCGATCGCCAACGGCACGCTGGCGGCGGCGATCGGGCTGGGCCTGCGGCTGTGGATTCCGGGCCTCGTCATCTGGGCGATCGGTCACGCCGCTGCCGTCTGGGCGGCCAAGCGCGATGCGCAGTTCGTCGACGTGGTGCGTCGGCATCTGCGCTATCCGGCCTATCTGCGGGCGTGAGGCGGCCATGCTAAATCTCGCCGAATATCGCAACAAGGCCGCAAGGCTCGCCGACTTCCTGCCCTGGGCGGCCTTGGCCGCCGAAGGGGTTGTCCTCAACAAGGACGGCAGCTTCCAGCGCACGGCGCGCTTTCGTGGACCCGATCTCGATTCCGCCACTTCGGCCGAGCTGGTTGGCGCCACGGCGCGGCTCAACAACGCGCTGCGGCGGCTGGGATCGGGTTGGGCGATCTTCGTCGAGGCGCAGCGCCATCCCGCCACGGCCTATCCCGACAGCCGCTTTCCCGATCCGGTCTCGGCGCTGGTGGACCATGAGCGCCGCGCGCAGTTCGAGGAAGAAAGCGCGCATTTCGAGAACACCTATTTTCTGACGCTGCTGTGGCTGCCGCCGGCCGAGGATGCGACGCGCGCCGAAGGCTGGCTTTACGAAGGCCGCTCGCAGAAGGGCGTCGATCCCAAGGAATTGCTGCGCGGCTTCGTCGATCGCACCGATCGCGTGCTGCAGCTGGTCGAAGGCTTCATCCCCGAAGTGGCGTGGCTCGACGACGCGGAGACGCTGACCTACCTGCACAGCACGGTCTCGACGCGGCGCCAGCGCGTGCGCGTGCCCGAAACGCCGATGTACCTCGACGCGCTTCTGGCGGACGAGCCGCTGACCGGCGGTCTCGAACCTCAGCTCGGCCATCATCACCTGCGCACGCTCACGGTCGTCGGCTTTCCGACGATGACCCATCCGGGTATCCTCGACGAACTCAACCGGCTCGCCTTTCCCTATCGCTGGATGACTCGCGCGATCTGTCTCGACAAGACGGACGCGACCAAGCTCATCACCCGAATCCGGCGGCAATGGTTCGCCAAGCGCAAGTCGATCGCCGCCATCGTCAAGGAAGTGATGACGAACGAGGCGTCGGTGCTGCTCGACAGCGATGCCGCCAACAAGGCCGCCGACGCCGATCTCGCTTTGCAGGAATTGGGCGCGGACCACGCCGGCGAAGCCTACGTCACCGCCACCGTCAGCGTTTGGGATGAGGATGCCGGCGTCGCGGCCGAGAAGCTGCGGCTGGTCGAGAAGATCATCCAGGGCCGCGACTTCACCTGCATGACGGAGGGCGTGAACGCCGTCGAAGCATGGCTCGGCAGCTTACCGGGCCATGTCTATGCCAATGTCCGCCAACCGCCCCTTAGCACGCTCAACCTGGCGCACATGATTCCGCTGTCAGCGGTCTGGGCGGGGCCGTCGCGCGACGAGCATTTCGATGCGCCGCCGCTGTTCGTCGCCAAGACAGAGGGTTCAACCCCGTTCCGCTTCGCCCTGCACGTCGGCGATGTCGGCCATTGTCTGATCGTCGGCCCCACGGGCGCGGGCAAGAGCGTGCTGTTGGCGCTGATGGCGCTGCAATTCCGCCGCTATCCGCGTGCGCAGGTGTTCGCCTTCGATTTCGGCGGCTCGATCCGCGCGGCCAGCCATGCGATGGGGGGTGACTGGCACGATCTCGGCGGGGCGCTGGCCGAGGATGCGAGCGAGCCCGTCGCCTTGCAGCCGCTGGCGCAGATCGACAATGCGGGAGAGCGCGCGTGGGCGGCCGAGTGGCTGGCCGCCATTCTGGCGCGCGAAGGCGTCACGGTCGATCCGCAGGCCAAGGATCATCTCTGGTCGGCGCTGACCTCGCTCGCTTCCGCGCCCGAGACCGAGCGTACGCTGACCGGCCTCGCGGTGCTGCTCCAGGCTCAGACGCCGAAGCAGGCGCTGCGGCCCTATTGCATCGGCGGCGCCTTCGGCCGGCTGCTCGACGCCGAGAGCGAACGGCTCGGCAGCGCATCGGTCCAGGCGTTCGAGACGGAAGGGCTGATCGGCGCCGGCGCCGCGGCCGCGGTGCTGTCCTATCTCTTCCACCGCATCGAAAGCCGGCTCGACGGCAGTCCCACGCTGCTGATCGTCGATGAAGGCTGGCTGGTACTGGACTCGCCGCAGTTCGCCCAGCAACTCCGCGAATGGCTGAAGACCTTGAGGAAAAAGAACGCCTCGGTCGTCTTCGCCACGCAGTCGCTCGCCGACATCGAGACCAGCGCCATCGCACCGGCGATCGTGGAGAGCTGCCCGACCCGGCTGTTCCTGCCCAACGAGCGGGCGATCGAGCCGCAGATCACCGCCATCTATCGTCGTTTCGGGTTGAACGACCGTCAGATCGAAATCCTGAGCCGCGCGACGCCGAAGCGCGATTATTACTGCCAGTCGCGGCGTGGCAACCGGCTGTTCGAGTTGGGGCTGGGGGAAGTCGCGCTCGCCTTCACCGCCGCCTCGTCCAAATCCGACCAGATCGCCATCGCCGACACGCTCGCCGCCCACGGCCGCGACGGCTTCGCCGCCGCCTGGCTGAAGACGAAGGACGCAGCTTGGGCGGTGGAGCTGCTTCCCACGATGGAGACCTCGCCATGACACGCGCTCGCTCACGCAAAATCTGGATGGCCGCTTCGGCGCTTGCCTTCTCGGCTGCGCTGTCGCCGCTGGCGGTGTCGCCAGCCTACGCGCTCTTCGGCATAGGCGACATCGTCTACGATCCCACCAATTACGCGCAGAACATCTTGCAAGCCGCCCGCGCCTTGCAGCAGATCGACAACCAGATCACCGCGCTTCAGAACCAGGCGCAGATGTTGGTCAACCAGGCGCGCAACCTGACCAGCCTGCCTTATTCCGCGCTGTCACAACTTCAATCCTCGATCCAGCGCACCCAGCTGCTTCTCGGTCAGGCGCAGCGCATCGCCTATGACGTGAATGAGATCGAGCAGGCGTTCCAGACGAGCTACGGTCCGGTCTCGACCACGGCGTCGGACCAAGCGCTGATCGCCGGCGCGCAGGACCGTTGGCGGACCTCGGTGGCGGGCTTCGAGGATGCGCTGAAGGTACAGGCCGGCGTCGTCGGCAATCTCGACACCACCCGCACCCAGATGAACGCGCTGGTCACATCGAGCCAGTCGGCGACAGGCGCGCTCCAGGCGGCGCAGGCCGGCAACCAGATGCTGGCGCTGCAATCGCAGCAGATCGCCGACCTGACGGCGACGGTGGCGGCGCAGGGACGCGCCGAGATGCTGGAGGATGCGCGCGAGGCCGAGGCCGAAGCGCAGGGTCAGGAGCAGTTCCGCCGCTTCATGACGACGGAAGGCTATCAGCCCTATCCGGTCCAAGCCTTCCACGAATGAGGGCGGCGATGGACGACAAGCGCACCCTCAAGATCGTGGTCATCGCCGTTCTGGGCGCCGTGGCGCTCGCGGCCGTGATCGCCTTTGAGACCACGGATCGCACGTCGCAGCAGGACGTGTCCGCCCCAGCGGTCAGTGAGCGCCGCGATCCGCTGGATGCCGAGTTGGCGCGGTGCCGCGATCTCGGCCCCGATGATCCGGTCGATGCGCGCTGCCGCGCCGCCTGGGCCGAAAGCAATCGCCGCTTCTTCGGCGACGACATGCCGGGGAGGTGAGCGATGGACAATGTCGGCGTCATCGACCGTTTCCTCAACACCTTCACCACCTATATCGATTCCGGCTTCGGCCTGATCCACGGCGAGGTCGGCTATCTCACCTCGGTCCTGATCGTCCTCGACATCACGCTCGCGGGGCTGTTCTGGGCGTGGGGCGCCGATGAAGACGTGATGCAGCGCCTGGTGAAGAAGACGCTCTATATCGGCTTCTTCGCCTTCGTCATCGGCAACTTCAATCATCTCGCGCACATCGTCTTCGACAGCTTCGCCGGTCTCGGTTTGAAGGCGGGTGGATCGACTATTTCGATCAATCAATTCCTTCAGCCCGGCCATCTGGCGCAGACGGGCCTCGACGCCGGCAAGCCGCTGCTCACGGCGGCGGGCAAGCTGATGGGCTTCCGCAGCTTCTTCGCCAATTTCGTCCAGATCGCCGTGCTGATGGTGTCCTGGGTGCTGGTGCTGATTGCCTTCTTCATTTTGGCGGTGCAGCTCTTCGTCACCATCCTGGAGTTCAAGCTGACGACGCTCGCGGGGTTCGTGCTGATCCCGTTTGCCCTGTTCAACAAGACCGCCTTCCTCGCCGAGAAGGTCTTGGGCAACGTCGTCGCGTCGGGCGTCAAGATTCTGGTGCTCGCCGTCATCGTCGGAATCGGCACCGGCCTGTTCAGGACGTTCACGGCTGGGTGGGGCGACCATGTGCCGACCGACGAGCAGGCGTTGTCGGTGGTGCTGGCGGCGCTGTCGCTGCTCGGCCTCGGCATCTTCGGTCCCGGCATCGCCAACGGCCTGATCTCCGGCGCACCCCAGCTCGGCGCGGGCGCGGCCGTCGGTACGGGTCTCGCCGTCGCAGGCATCGGTGCGGCCGGGTATATGGGCGCGCGGGCCGGCATCGGCGCAATCGGCGCCACGGCGAGCGCCGCCGGCGCGACCGCCCGCGGCGCAGCCTTCATGGCGGGTGGTGCGCGGAGCGCTTATGGCCTCGCCTCGGCCACATCCGGCGAGAGCGGTGGTGCCGGCGTCGCCGCCGGTCTCGGGGGCGTCGCCAAGGCCGGGGCCGGTACAGCCCTGTCGCCGTTGCGCCGCACCGCCGCGCGCGGCTCGACAGCCTTGCAGACCAGCTATCAATCGGGCGGTCGCGCCGCCTTCGCCGTCACCGGCGGCGCATCCAGCGCCCCAGCCGAATCCGCAGTCGCCACCGTTGCGGAAAGCGGTGGGCCGCCTGCCTGGGCGCAGCGCCTCAAGCGCAATCAGACCTTCGGCCACGGCGTCACCACCGCCGCCCATGCCGTGCGCGCCGGCGATCACGGCGGCGCATCCAGCACCGTCAAGCTTGATGAGGAGGACCGCCGATGACGCTGTTTCGCCGCCCCGCCGTGCATTACGGCAAGACGCCCGAACCTGAGACGCCCTATCAGAAGGCGGCCCAGGTCTGGGACGAGCGCATCGGCTCGGCTCGCGTGCAGGCCCGCAACTGGCGTCTGATGGCGTTCGGCTGCCTCGCCTTGTCGGCGGGCCTGGCCGGCGGGCTGGTCTGGCAATCCGAACGCGGCGCCATCGTCCCGTGGGTGGTGCAGATCGATCCGCACGGACAGGCGCAGGCGATCGGTCCGGCCACCGCCGATTATCAGCCGACCGATCCGCAGATCGCCTGGTATCTGGCGCGCTTCATCGAAGAAGTCCGCTCGCTCCCGGACGATCCCATCGTGGTGCGCCAGAACTGGCTGCGCGCCTACGATTTCACCACCGAGCAGGGCGCGCTCGCGCTCAACGACTATGCCCGCGCCAACGATCCGTTCAGCCGTGTCGGCAAGGAACAGGTCGCGGTGGACATCTCCAGCGTGATCCGCGCCTCGCCCGACAGTTTCCGCGTCGCCTGGGTCGAGCGTCGCTACCAGGACGGCAACCTCGCCGGCACCGCCCATTGGACCGCTATCCTCACCATCGTCCTTCAGCCGCCGCAGGACGCCGAGCGGCTGCGCAAAAATCCCCTCGGCGTCTACGTCACCGCCATCAACTGGTCGAAGGAGCTGGACCAATGACACCATCGCTCGATCGCACCGGCGGCACATGGCTGCCGGCCTTGCTGCTTTCCACATCGATGCTTGCCGGCTGCGCGAGCACCTACAAGCCACCGCAAATCTCGTATGATAACGCCACGCCGGCAGTGTTGACGCCGGAGCCGCCGAAGCCCGTGCAGGTGATCGCGCTACCCAAGCTCTTGCCGTTGCCCGGCCAGTTGAAGCAAGTACTACACGACATGGCGATGCCGCCTGAGCCGGCCGATCCCGCGACGCGCGTGAACCGGGCCAATGCCGCGGCGCGTGTGCAGCCGACGCGGGCCGACTATCTCAACGCAATCCAGCTCTATCCCTATAGCGATGGCGCGCTCTATCAGGTTTATGCCGCGCCCGGCGAAGTCACCGACATCGCGTTGCAGCCGGGTGAGCAACTTGCAGGCACCGGCCCCGTCGCGGCCGGCGACACGGTGCGCTGGATCATCGGCGACACGACAAGCGGAACCGGTGCGGACAAGCGCGTCCACATCCTGGTGAAGCCGACGCGGGCGGATCTGGTGACGAACCTCGTCATCAACACCGAGCGGCGCACCTATCATCTCGAACTGCATGCCACCGACAAGACCTATATGGCGTCGGTGTCCTGGTCCTATCCGCAGGACCAGCTCATCGCGCTGCACGCGCGGAACGCCGCAGCCGAGGCGCAGGCGCCGATCGCTAGTGGCATCGACATCGCGGCGCTGAACTTCCGCTACCGGATCGAGGGCGATAATCCGCCCTGGCGTCCGCTGCGCGCCTTCGATGACGGCCACCAGGTGTTCATCGAGTTTCCGCACAGCATCGCGCAAGGCGAGATGCCGCCATTGTTCGTGATCGGCCCCAATGGCGGCGGCGAGCTGGTGAATTACCGCGTGCGCGGAAACCACATGATCGTCGATCGTCTGTTCGCCGCGGCCGAGCTGCGCATGGGCGACAAGGATTCCGAGCAGCGCGTCCGCATCGTCCGCACCGACGGGAGGCCGCACTCATGACCGAGCATCCGGCAAACGAACAGGCGCCGGCGCCGGACCTGCGGCTGCGCGCCGGGCCGCCCCAGGTCATGCGGCTGTCGCGCAAGATGCTCGCAGGGCTGGCGCTCGTGGCCGGCGTCGGTGTCGGCGGCGCGCTGATCTATGCCCTCCAGGGACGGCATCAGACCGCGCCGACGGAACTCTACAACACCGACCATCGCGCCACGCCGGACGGCCTGGCGTCCATGCCGCGCGATTACACGCACGTGCCCCAGCTCGGCGTACCGCTCCCCGGCGATCTGGGGCGGCCGATCCTCAAGGCGCAAGGACAAGGTCAGGCGACATCGGCGGTCGATCCCGCGCAGCAGCGGCTTGCGCAGGAGCAGGACGCTGCGCGGATCAGCAAGCTGTTCGCCGGCACGGCCACGCGCCCGGTCGAGCCGGCGGTGGTCGCGGCGCCGGGAAGTGCGAGCGTAGAGCCGCCGGCGCCCGGCCAGACCGCATCGAGCGATCCGACCGCCACCCAGAACATGCAGAACCAAAAGCTCGCCTTCATGAACGGGCCGGTCGATCGCCGCACCGTCAGCCTGGATCGGCTGGAAGCGCCGCCTTCGCCCTATGTCGTGCAAGCCGGTGCGGTGATCCCGGCCGCGCTGATTACCGGCATCCGCTCCGATCTGCCGGGACAGGTGACGGCCCAGGTGACGGAGGACGTGTATGACAGCCCGACCGGGCGCTATCTCCTGATCCCGCAGGGCGCGCGGCTGATCGGCCAATACGACAGCCAGATTTCTTTCGCCCAGAGCCGGGTGCAGCTGGTGTGGACGCGCCTAATTCTGCCGAACGGCAAATCCATCGTGCTCGAACGCCAGCCCGGCGCCGATGCGGAAGGCTATGCCGGCCTGGAGGACGAGGTCGACAACCATTGGGGCATGTTGTTCAAGGCGGCGCTGCTCTCGACCATGCTCAGTGTTGGCGCCGAGGCAGGCACTAGCGACAGCGCGAACAACCTGGCCCAAGCGATCCGCATGGGCGCCTCCAGCAGCATCAGCCAGACCGGCCAGCAGATCGTCGAGCGCAACCTGAACGTCCAGCCGACGCTCTCCATCCGGCCAGGCTTTCCCGTGCGCGTGCTGGTCGATCGCGACCTTGTGCTCGCACCCTACCGATAAGGAACGCCGTCATGTCCATCAAGCTGAAGCTCGGCCCGCTCGCCGATGATCGCCCAGTAAAGCTCACCATCGAATTGCAGGCGCCGGTACATCGCGATCTCGTCGCCTATGCCGAGGCGCTCGGCCGCGAGACCGGACAGGCCGTATCCGACCCCGCCAAGCTGATTGGCCCGATGCTGGCGCGCTTCATGGTGACCGATCGCGCCTTCAGAAAGGCGCATAAGCAAGGATCAGGCGAGCGGCCTCATTCGGGTTCTGGTAGCGCCGGGTAGCGTTCACGCAGCAGTTTGAGGAACGAGTCGAGCGCGGGATTGAGATTGTCCGCCGCCCAATGCGCCTGGTATCCCAGACGCCACGGCCCGTTGCCGTCACGCGCCTCGCGGTAAGTGACACCAGCATAGCTGACGCCGAGATAGGCGTCGCAAGTGATGCTGACGCCCAGACCCGCGCCGACCAGGCTCTTGATGGTCTCACCATTGACCTCGTACTGCACTACCTTCGGCCGGTCGCCAGGCGAGGCGAGTTTCATCATCAAGAGGTCGCGGAAATCCTGGCCGAGATCGAAACGCGCCAGCAGGAAGGTCTCGCTCTTAAGATCGGTCCAGGAGACGATCTCCTGTGCCGCCAGAGGGTGACCTTCGGGAAGTGCGACCATCACGCGCTCGCTCCACAGCGCCATCGAGCGGCGATGTTGCCCGTTGGGCTCTCCGGTGACGATCGCAATATCGAGCGTTGCATTGTCGATCGCGGTAAACAGCTCGGTCCGCGGTCCTTGGATGATATCGATCTGCACTTGCGGATAGTGCTGCATGTAGTCGAGCAGCGTCGCGCGTAGATTGCCAGTGGAGAGAGACGTATAGAAACCGATGGTGAGCCGACCGACCTCGCCGCGGCCGGCGGCGCGCGCGGTATTGGTGATGCAATCGATCTCTTGCACGACGCGACGCGCACTAGTGATGAAAGCGTTACCCGCCGCAGTCGGGCGCACGCCGATGCGGGAGCGCTCGAACAATTGGACCTGTAATTCCTCCTCCAGATCGCGCACGCAGCGGCTGAGTGTGGACTGCTTTAGGTGTAGGATTTCGGCCGCACGGCGGAGACTACGGTGATCAGAGGCTGCTATCGCGTAGCGCAGATGTCGGAGTTCGACTGGCATTACTGCCGCAAGACACTTCGATACGACATTGGATTTTCGGCTAAAGCGTGCTGGCAGAGTTCATTGCGATTTCGAGGTGACATATGCATCGATATATCCCATTCGGGTTAAGTCCATGTACTGCTTCCGGGCGTTCTGTTGTTCGCCTTGGTACGTTGATTCACCCTCCTGGTCTTCGCTGAGCGGCAGCGTTTCCCCAGAGATGCGATCCCATCCACGAAGGTCATTGCTGTCCACGGAATGATAACCGTCCGACGGCTCACGGCCTCCGGTCGAGATGCCATTGGCGATGGGATCATACGAGAGGCGAATGACAGAAGGGCACAAGCACAATGCGATCATCGCTTCGGAACGTGACGGAAATGCTTTATCCGATATTTCGCGAGGACCACTAATACGGCTACCACGACCAGAACATGTTCGGTGTGCCTTTTCATGGGTCGTTCCTCTGTTAGTACCAAATGCGGAAACCGGCAACGAACTGCAGGTCGTCGGCGTGTTCGCCCTGCGCACGCGCCAGGTCGGCCGTGCGGCCAAAACGCTGGTGCCAAACCACACCGATGTATGGCGCGAACTCGCGCCTGATCTCGTAACGCAGCCGCAAACCTACTTCGGCATCGGATAGCCCCGAACCGATGCCGCGTCGCAAATCGTCCTTGCCATAGGCGTTCACCTCCAGCTCCGGTTGCAGGATCAGCCGTTGAGTCAGCAGTGCTTCGTACTCGAATGAGGCCCGCGCGGCGGTGCGGCCGTCTGGTCCGACATAGAACGTGGCCTCGGTCTCGAACCAGTACGGCGCTAATCCTTCGATGCCGAATGCTGCCCAGGTACGACCGGGTCCCACGCCGAAGTCGTGACGCACACCGATTTGCGTGCTCCAGTAGGTGGCAATGGCGTGATCCCACAACGCTTCGGTACGCAAGTCCTGTAGCTTGCCATCGGCCTGTTCGCCCTCGAACTTCACCCACAGTTTGTTGAAGTTTTTCCCGTACCAGGCTTGGCCGTCGATCGCCATGGCGTTGCCGCCATCACGGGAGTGAACGTATTCCAGGCGATCGAGCAACAGCATGCCGATGGAAGGATTGTCATTCATGTCCATGCCCGGCATGGAGCCGTAAGCATAGCCATCTGAATAGTCCGAGCTGCGTGCATCCTGAGGCGCATCGCCACCCTGCATCGAAGACATATCCATGCCTTGCATGGACGGCATCGCCATGCCGTCCATCGCACCAGCGAGCCCGCCAGGCTTCGGACGCGTGCCGATCATTTGCCCGAAGTGCAGATGTTGCATATCGGCTGATGGCTTTGCTTGCATCGGCATCCCTTGCATTCCGGGCATCGAAGCCATGTCCTGTTCTGTCGTCTGCCCTTGATGCGATTGCGGCGCCACGTGCATGCCCTGCATGTCCATGCCGTGCATGGACTGGCCGCTCGATGATGATGTTACGGGTGTGGGTGGTACCGATGCTTTTGCCGGTTGTTGCTGCATGGGCATATCGTGCATCGACGACATATCCATGCCATGGACGCCGCTGCTCTTTGCCGGTGAACTTGCTGTAGCCGGCGCCAGGGCGTTCGGTTTGTGTTTCGGCTGGCTGGGCTTTGACTTGGATTCAGGCATATGCACACCGTGCATGTCCGTATCCTTCACCGTGTCTTGCGCCTTGGCGAACATCGTGAAAGTGGATGCCAACGCAAGTACGAGCACTGTGGTCAAGCGGGTTGTTGTGTTCATGCCACCACCACCTCGCGGAACATGCCCGCTTCCATGTGATAGAGCAGATGGCAGTGATAGGCCCAGCGCCCAAGTGCATCGGCCTTGACCCGGTAGGTCACGCGTTGGGCCGGCTGCACGTTAACGGTGTGCTTGCGTACCTGGAATTGCCCGTCAGGCGATTCGACTTCGCTCCACATGCCATGCAGGTGGATAGGGTGGTTCATCATGGTGTCGTTGCACAGGATGATACGTAGGTGCTTACCGGCAGGGAAATGAACCGGCTTGGCCTTGGAGAAGATCACGCCATCGAACGACCAGATGAAGCGTTCCATGTTGCCGGTCAGATGCAGTTCGATATCCTTCGTCACGGGCTCGTGGGGATAGAGCGAGCCACCTATCGTGTGCAAGTCGGCGTAGGTCAGCACACGCCGCCCGTTGTTACGCAGTCCGACGCCTGGATCATCGAGGTTGGTGCGTGGATAATCGACATGCATGTCCACGCCAGGATTATGGTATTCAGTGCGGGCGTGGTGCGCCTTCACCATGCCCGACATGTCCATGCCTGACATGTCCATGCCTGACATCTGGCTGTGCTGCATGCCTTGCATCGAGGCCATATTCATCCCGGCCATCGCGCCGTGATCCATGCCTTGCATGCCATGCCCCTGCGCCATGGCGCCCATCATGTCCACCATGGTTAGCGTCGGCACGGTATCCATGACCGGCACGTCCGCCTCCATACCGGATTTGGGCGCCAATGTGCCGCGTGCGTAGCCTGAGCGGTCAATGGACTGTGCAAAAATCGTGTAGGCACGATCGTGCTTCGGCTCCACAATGACGTCGCAGGTTTCTGCTACTGCAATGCGGAACTCGTCCACGGTCACCGGCTCGACATCCTGGCCATCAGCGGCCACTACCGTGAGCTTCAGACCGGGAATACGCACATCGAAATAGCTATTCGACGAGCCGTTGATGAAACGTAGTCGTACACGCTCGCCCGGTTGGAACAGGCCCGTCCAGTTACCCGCCGGTGTTACGCCATTCATCAAATAGGTATAGGTAAAACCGCTAATGTCGATCACATCACGCGGGCTCATACGCATCCGGTTCCACATGGCGCGTTCCTTGAGCGCGCCGCGTAGCCCAAGCATCGAGACGTCGTGCGCGAAGTCTGACACCGTAAGCTCGTTGAAGTTGAAGTAGTCGCTCTGCTTCTTGAGGATCGCAAAAATCCGTTCCGGATCCACGTCCGTCCAATCGTTCAGCATCACGACATGGTCGCGATCCGCATGAAAGCGTTCGCCACGAGCGGGCTCGATTACCAGGGGGCCATACAGGCCGGTTTGCTCCTGGAACTTCGTGTGCGAGTGATACCAGTAAGTGCCACTTTGCTTCACTGGAAAACGGTAGGTGAAGGTTTCACCCGGTGCGATACCAGGATAACTGATGCCGGGTACCCCATCCATCTGGAACGGCAGCAATATGCCGTGCCAGTGGATCGAGGTGGGCACACGCAGGCGGTTGGTGACGCGCAAGGTCACGGTGGTGCCCTCGCGCCAACGCAGCACCGGCCCCGGCAACAGGCTGTTGACCGTCGTGGCGAGCCCCATATTGCCGGTGTAATTGACCGGCGTTTCGCCAATGCTCAGGTCGAAGCGATCGCCAGTCAGGACAGACGGAGCGCGGGCCGCGGCACGCGCAGCGTTTAGGATGCCGGTCCCGACAAGCCCGCCAACCATCGCCAAACCTTGAACAAACCGGCGGCGACTGGGCGAAAACCGGGGCGCGCCCCGCAATTTCATAGTAGTCATGGAAACTCGAAAGATGAATGTCAGTGAGTATACGCGGAACGATCCATTATCCCTCCGGTTCTCCAAGCGCCGCCCGTAGCTTGCGCCGGGCGCGGTAGAGGCGCATCTCAATAGCTTTGGGTGTTGTTTTCAGACATCTAGCAGCATCCTCACGCGAAAGCCCGCTAACGGTCGTCAGCAGTAGTGGTTCCTTGTAAAGAGCAGGCAAGCCGGCAATGGCACGGTCGAGGCGATCCAGCCGATCATCCGACATGGCTGTATCGTCCGGCACGCCCTGCGCTTCGGCAGGTGTTTGGTGCGCGGTCCAATCCTGTGCGAGAGCCCTGTGGAACAGGCGGCGCACGGTTTGCCGGCGGCCGAAGTCGCGGCACTTGTTCAGTGCGATCGTGCGCAGCCAAGGCGCAAAAGGCCGCGCCGGGTCGTAACGCGGCAAACCGAGCCAGGCAGCGACCATTGCATCTTGCAGAACATCGTAGGCGTCGTCCGCTTGGCCGACATAGCGGCGCACGAAGCGGTAAAGATCGTCTTTGTGCCGCCGGACGAGATTCTCGAAGGCGGCCCGGTCGCCACGCTTGGCCAAGCTAGCCAAATCTTCGTCGTGGTCCGAACCGGTATCGGTCACTGTGTATCTTCGCCCAGGGCTTTCGTGATGGTGTGGTCGAATTTCTGTTGCTGCTGCGGCGTCAGGACCGCCCGCATTGCAAGGATGTGTCGGATCGTACCCTCCTGTAGAGATTCCATCGCTTTGTGAAGCCGGCCTATCGCGCGCTGCGTGTCGGGGCCATAGGCATGTGTATGAACGATCGAGTATGCCAAATCGCGATTGGCCGCGCGCATTTCCGATTGGGTTTGTGCGCGCACGCCGGAATAGTGCACCTCTAACACATGGATTCTACGTTCCTGATCAGGTGTGAGATCGAGATCATGATGTAGCATGGTGTCCAGATCGGCAGCTTCGTTCGCCCGTTGCATGCCGTATTGAACGCCCATCCAGCCTGCAGCGCCGGCCGCCACGATCGTGAGTGCTAGCATCGCCAGAAACACGCGCCATTGGCCGATCATGGGCGCCTGCCGAAGAGCAGCGAAGACGGTGCGAGGTCGGCTCCGGGGTTGAAGAGCGAGACCGGGCTGGCCTGAGCCCGATGCGTCGCCATCACCATGCCTACAGAAGTGCTACAGATGACCGACAGCGCCATAACGGCGGCTTGCAGCGATATCAGCGTGCGCCCAGCCTTTTGAGATACCCGTATCTGGCTCTCCCGCCGCCAGATGTCTGCTTCAAGTCCGCTGAGATCGGTTCGATCACGCGAGACCAAAGCTGAGATTTCGTGTTCGAGCATCGTTACGCCTCCTGATGGATTCTTTTGCCCAAATATACGCGGCCCACCGGCAAAAACCTCCCGGAAGCGCGGCAAAATTGACCGCCGGAGGGATATTCGCCTCTTCTGCGTATTGGCATGGAGGACGAACAGAAACCGGGCAGGAATCCATGCGGCATGGTCAGATCACACGCAATCGTCTTATCGCCGCCGGAGTCGGCAGCGGGCTGATCCTTATTCTTGGCGTAGCCTGGCTGCTGGTCTACGCCGGTGCCTACAATATCGCCGCCGATGCGCCGCACACCGCGCCGGTCTATTGGCTTTTGAACACCGTCCGGGATCGCTCGATTGCCGTGCGGGCGAGCAGCGTGGCGGTTCCGACAGACCTCGGAGACCAGAAACGTATCGCAGATGGCGCCGGGCTCTATGGCGAGATGTGCAGCGGCTGCCATCTGGCGCCTGGAATGGAGAAGACGGAGATCAGCCAAGGCCTTTACCCGCGGGCTCCGGATTTGAGCAAAGGCACCGATCTTACGCCTAGGCAGGAATTCTGGGTTATCAAGCACGGCATCAAGATGACTGGCATGGCCGCTTGGGGCGTAACCCATAACGATACCCTGATCTGGGACATGGTGGCTTTCCTGCAAAAGCTGCCGCATCTCACGCCGGCGCAATACCAGGCGGCCGTAAAAAGTGCGCCAGAAAGCCACGAAGAGATGATGAAAGACATGCCGGGGATGCAGAGTGACGGTCACGGCGATCATCATAACTGAAGGAGAAATACGATGAAGCGTGTCTCAACAATGCTGTTTGCGGCCCTGCTTGTATCAGCGGCAGCGCCTGCTCTTGCACAAAACAGCCATGGTGGAATGTCAGGCATGAACATGCAGGGAATGTCCGGCATGAACATGCAAGGTATGCATGGCAATATGATGGGGAGCATGCATATGATGCCGGCGACCGTCACGGCCGTTGATACAAATACTGGGATCGTGGATGTCAACACGGAAGGCATGAGCCTGAAGCTCCACTTCCCGCCGGCGTCGCTTGCAAATGTGAAAACCGGAGACAAGATCACGATCCATATGGGCTTCACCAAACCCTGATGGTCGCAGTTGCCAAAGATTGAGCGGCGTCAAACGACGACCGCTCGATCGCAGCTTCCACACCGAGCACATTTGGCCGCCGTAACCTCGAAGGAGGACGATATCCTCAACGTTTGGTGCGCCCCAGAACGTCCATAAGCTCTGCGATTTTCTGCCGCTGATCCGCCTTGTTGCCCGACGCGATAGCATTCTCGACGCAGTGGCCGACGTGATCGCGCAGGATTTCCTGTTCTACACGATCGAGAGCGGCGCGAACCGCGCCGATCTGCGTGATGATGTCGATGCAGTAGCGATCTTCATCAATCATTTTCGAAAGGCCACGCACTTGTCCCTCAATGCGGTTGAGGCGTTTTCGGCAACCGGACTTGATGTCGTCTCTCATGTGGCCTATATACCCCCACAGGGTATCGTTTGCAAGGATCGCAAATGCCGGAATCCCATGAATCTTCACACAGCGACGCCCACATGGCGCCCATACAAACCGGAGCACCGCTAACGAAAGACCATGTGTGCGGGATGACGGTCGATCCGACAAAGACGGCGCACCACGCCGAGCACCGGGGCGAGGCTTATCATTTCTGCTCGGCCGGCTGCCGGACGAAATTCATCGCCGATCCTGAGAAATATCTCGGCGTGAAAACGCCGACGGAAGAGCACACTCCGGCAGGCACCATCTACACTTGTCCGATGCATCCCGAAATCCGGCAGGATCATCCGGGATCGTGCCCCATCTGCGGCATGGCGCTGGAGCCATTGGTCGTGACGCGCGATACGCCGCCAAATCCTGAACTCGCCGATATGACGCGGCGATTCTGGATCGGGCTCATCCTCACGCTGCCGGTGGTCGTGCTCGAGATGGGCGGGCATCTGTTCGATCTGCACTGGCTTGTCGCACCGGGCGTTTCGGTCTGGGTCCAGTTTGCGTTCGCAACTCCCGTGGTTCTGTGGGCGGGATGGCCGTTCTTCATGCGCGGCTGGCAGTCGCTCGTCACCCACAATCTCAACATGTTCACGCTGATCGCATTGGGTACCGGCGTGGCTTGGTTCTACAGCGTGGTCGCGACGGTTCTCCCGAACCTTTTCCCGCCTGCCTTCCGCGCAATGGACGGGGCCGTTGCCGTTTACTACGAGGCGGCGGCCGTCATCACCGTATTGGTGTTGCTCGGTCAGGTTCTGGAGCTGCGCGCGCGCGAGCATACCTCCGGCGCCATCCGCGCTTTGCTTGACCTCGCGCCAAAGACGGCTAGGCGGATCAGGAATGACCGCGAAGAGGAAATCCCGCTCGAAGCTATCGTCGCCGGCGACCTGGTGCGCGTTCGGCCCGGCGAGAAAGTCGCGGTCGATGGCGAAGTCGTGGAAGGCCGATCGTCGGTAGACGAATCCCTGGTCACCGGGGAATCCATGCCGGTCACCAAGGAAGTAGGCGCAAAAGTGATCGGTGGCACCATCAATCGTTCGGGCGCGCTTATTATCCGCGCCGAGAAGGTTGGGCGCGATTCGATGCTGTCGCGCATTGTGCAGATGGTGGCGGACGCGCAACGCAGCCGCGCGCCGATCCAGCGTTTGGCCGACCAAGTCGCATCCTGGTTCGTGCCCCTTGTGATCGCGGTTGCACTGCTCGCATTCGCCGCGTGGATGATGTTCGGACCGGAGCCGCGCTTCGCTTTTGCGCTGGTTTCTGCCGTCACCGTTCTCATCATCGCCTGTCCCTGCGCGCTGGGGCTTGCCACACCGATGTCCATCATGGTGGGCGTGGGGCGTGGCGCCGAGGCCGGCGTGCTTGTCAAGAACGCCGAAGTGCTCGAACGGATGGAGCGCGTCGACACGCTGGTGGTCGACAAAACCGGCACCTTGACCGAAGGCAAGCCTTCGGTCATCGCCATCGTCACGACTGAAGGCATGGCAGAGAACGAACTGCTCCGGCTTGCGGCAGGCGTCGAGCGTGCCAGCGAGCATCCGCTCGCAGCCGCTATTGTCGCCAAGGCGCAAGGCGTAAAGCTCGCAATCCCCAGAGTCGATAGGTTCGACTCACCATCTGGCAAAGGCGCGGTGGGCGTTGTTGAAGGCCGGAAGGTGATCCTGGGCAATCAGAATTTCATGCGGGAGCAAGGCGTTGATGTATCACCCCTTGCGGCAAGAGCCGATACTCTTCGTGGCGATGGTGCAACCGCAATCTTCGCGGCGGTCGATGGCCGTGCTGCCGGGATTTTCGCAATCGCTGACCCGGTGAAAAAAACAACACCGGCCGCATTGAAGGCACTGATGGCGAACCACATTCGCATCGTGATGCTGACCGGCGACAACCGCACGACGGCTGAGGCCGTGGCCAGAAGCCTTGGCATCGCGGAGGTTGAAGCTGAAATTCTGCCCGATCAGAAGAGCGCGGTCGTCACAAAGCTCAGGAAGGAAGGCCGTGTGGTGGCGATGGCGGGCGACGGGGTGAACGATGCCCCGGCATTGGCCGTCGCGGATGTAGGCATTGCGATGGGATCGGGAACCGATGTGGCGATGGAGAGCGCCGGTGTCACGTTATTAAAGGGCGATCTCACCGGGATCGTACAGGCGCGCAGGTTGTCGCAGGCGACGATGGCCAATATCCGCCAGAACCTCTTCTTCGCGTTTATCTACAATTCGGTGGGGGTACCCGTCGCCGCTGGGGTGCTCTATCCCATGTTCGGAGTCCTGCTGTCGCCTGTCATCGCGGCGGCAGCAATGGCATTATCGTCGGTAAGCGTAATCGGCAATGCTCTACGCCTCCGCTGGATCGACCTGAAGCGAATTAAATAACTTCGCTTCACCGAAATATCGTGGCCCAATGGACCATTGTATTTCCAGGCAAGCGTTTGTTTTACATAGGAAAATCTAAGTGCCGCCAATGCTCACAAATTATTCACGCCGGCGAGCCATTCTTGAAGGCTGCAGGCCAAAGGCTTAACTTCGCGCCATGTTTCGCAACCTCGCACGGCAAATAGGTATCCTGGTTCTAACGCTCGGCGTATTCCTGAGCGGCGTCGCGCCGGCATTAGCAATGTTGCCGTCTGCGGGCATGCAAAAGACCATGAACATGACCGTTGCGAATTCGGCTGAGAACGCAGCCATGAGCGACTGCATGTCCAAAATGGCGAAAACCGCACCAGGGAAGATGCCATACACTCCCTCGAAACCCATGAACTGCTGTACGCCCGTTTGCGGATCGTTTGCGGCGCTCCCGCAGAGTAATTTCATACCTGTCCTATCGCTTCGCCCCGTTGATCCAATTTACCCGCGCGAATTGAGCCGGTCTGGCATCGTGACCCAACCGGCGCTTCCTCCTCCCATACTGCTCGCCTGATCTGACGCGAACACCCTCGCTGGACCCGCGAGGTGTGCTTTGCGCTCATGCGCATTGTGGTGGCCGCATGTAATCGCGGCGCCGAAAGCGCAGTGGCCTTCATCAAAAATCAGGTCGCGCATCACGAGATGCGTCGGCAGGAGAGCACCATGAACAGCTTCACGAGTATCCGCTACAGTGCGGGATCGGTGGTATTTGCTGTGATCGCTATAACCACCCTCGCTGCATGTGCAGCACAAGCCTACGACACCAACTACAGATTCGAAGTCCTAAATCGGCCGGCACCCGGTATGGCAACGATCGAGTTGGTCGATGCCCATACCGGACAACGCGTGTCCGATGCCACGCTGTTTACGGTCAAGTGGGCGTATGGCGGTGCTAAGAACGTACCACCACATCAGCAACAAATAGAGCTCAAGGCGAACGGTGATGGCACATTTATGGTTCGTGCCGATACCGGAGACACTTTGCATCTGACAGCCCATCTGCCGGGTGTGAACGATCTTGTTCGTGGCTCTGTCAGCGTTCCGCAATAGGCGCAGGCGCAAAGGCTACATCCGCGATGCATCAATCGCCGATGCGGCGACGCCTTTCATCAACCATCGGACACCCAAAGGAAACTCTATGAAATCGTTTCTCATCGGGGCGGCCATTGCCGCGCCTTTCATCCTGGTTTCGGTATTGCCGAGCCATGCCGAAGACACGAATGCGAAAAGCGTGATGGCCGGGTCCAACGCCAGCGCGTCGGACTACAAGTTCGAGCTTGCGAACGCCCCGAGGCTTTCCGGCGCTGGCAAGAATATCGTTGCCGTGAAGCTGCTGCATGACGGCAAGCCCGTCACCGGCGCGATCATTATCCAATCACGCGCGGATATGGGGCCGATCGGGATGGCGGCCATGACTGCGCCAATCAAACCGCTCGGCGAGCAGCCGCCCGGCACTTACCGCTTTGAAGTTGCCAACGGGTCTGTGTGGAAAAAAGCCGACGACTGGGCGCTCAGCTTCAGTGCCAAAGTGCAAGGCGTCGCACAGACCGTGACCGGCAAGGTCGTCGTGAAACTCACACCTTAAAACCGGCCGGCCGGCGTGTGGCGCCGGCCGGTTCGGCCCTTTCGGACAGTGAACGATCATCGGAGAACAATGTCGTGAAGACAAATCAGATAGTGATGCTCGCTGTCGGAGCAATTGCTTTGGTATCGGCAGGCTATTGGCTTCGCCCCGGCGGACAACCGCCAAAACCTGCCGCCGCCGGTGTGGCGGCGCCGAAGCCCATGAACCCCAAACCGCTCTATTACCAAGACCCTGACGGCAAGCCGATCTATTCGGCGACGCCGAAAAAGACGTCCGATGGCCGTCCTTTCAAGCCGGTCTATGCCGAAGAACAGGCTACGAAAACCGCGAACACCCCCAAGCTGAAGGGCAAGGGTAAAATTCTCTATTACCGCAATCCGATGGGGCTGGCCGACACGTCGCAGGTGCCGAAGAAGGACGCGATGGGAATGGATTACATCCCCGTCTATGAAGGGGAAGACGAATCCGGCGTCGTCACTGTTAGCCCGGCGCGAATGCAGATGTTGGGCGTCAAGACCGCACCCGTAGAGACGCGAAAGACGCTCATGCGCACCGTGCGCGCCACGGGTACCATTGCCGTCGATGAAAGCAGGCTTGCGATCGTCTCGACGAAATTCGATGTGGTCGTCGAGAAGCTGTTTGTCTCGACGACCGGTGCGCATGTCCATGCAGGTCAGCCGCTGGCGCGCGTCTGGATCGATACACCCGATACGATGATGCAGCGCGGTCCCGATGTGATCACGCGCGAGATCGACTATGTGTTGGCTTTGCAAGAGAAAAATCCAGTCAGGATAGCACAGGCCGCTGATGTGCTCAGGCAATACGGCATACCGGAATCGACGCTTGCCGAGATTCGGAAAACCGGACACGCCACCCGAGAGATCATCCTTACGGCCCCAAGGTCCGGCGTCATCCTGGAGAAACAGGCGATCGAAGGCATGCGCATCAACACAGGCGATCCGCTCTTCAAGATCGGAGACCTTTCTTCGGTTTGGCTGATCGCTGATGTGCAGGAGCAGGATTTGGGAGACGTCGAAGTGGGTGCGCCCGTCCATGCAAGCTTCGTCGCCTTTCCGGGCCAAGTCTTCACCGGAAAAGTAGATTTCATCTATCCAACGCTGACGGCAGGCACGCGCAAGGGTCGTGTGCGCATCGTTCTGCCCAACCGTGACGGCAGGCTTCGCGAGTCCATGTATGCAACCGTCGCCATCGAGGTGCCTGCAGCCGCGGGCAAGGAGATGCTCGCTGTGCCGGATTCGGCCGTCATCGACAGCGGCACACAGCAGGTGGTGCTGGTCGCGAAAGGCGGAGGCCGTTTCGAGCCCCGCACGGTCCGCATCGGGGCGCAGGGCGATGGCTACACGCAAATTCTCAGTGGCATAAAGGCAGGCGAGAAGGTTGTTGTTGGCGCGAATTTTCTCATCGACGCGGAAAGCAATCTGAGGGCCGCACTGGCCTCCTTCAATGGCGGCAAACAATGATCGCTGCCATCATCCGCTGGTCAATCCGCAGCACCGCACTGATCCTGATCGCGGCCGCGGCCATTATTGGGGTCGGTATTTACTCGGTCGCCAATACGCCGCTTGACGCCATACCCGATCTCTCCGATCCGCAAGTCATCGTCTATACCGATTATCCCGGCCAGGCGCCGCAAGTGGTGGAGGATCAGGTCACCTATCCATTGACGACGGCACTTCTCGCCGTGCCGAACGCCAAAGTTGTTCGCGGCCTGTCTATGTTCGGCGTGTCCTTCGTCTATGTCATTTTCGAGGACGGGACCGACATTTACTGGGCGCGTAGCCGGGTTCTGGAATATCTGGACTTCGCCCAGAAACAATTACCCGCCGGTGTGACACCATCGCTCGGACCGGATGCTACCGGTGTCGGCTGGGTATTCGAATATGCGGTGATCGGTGCGCAGCGAACGCTAGCCGAGCTGCGCACAATTCAGGACTGGTTCGTCCGGTACCAGCTCGCCCAGGCGCCCGGTGTTGCAGAGGTCGCCAGCGTGGGCGGTTTCGTCAAGCAATATCAGGTTGTCGTAGACCCAAACAAATTGCGTGCGTTCGGGATTCCGCTATCGAAAGTGATCGATGCCGTCCGCGCATCCAACACGGATGTCGGCGGCAGCACGATCGAGATGTCCGAACGCGAATACATGGTGCGCGGGCTCGGCTACCTGCATGGAATCAAAGACCTTCAACAGATCGTGCTCAAAACGGATCACGGGACGCCCGTGCTCTTGCGCGACGTAGCGCGCGTCCAGACAGGTCCGGCGGAACGGCGCGGCCTGGCCGAACTAAACGGCCAAGGCGAGGTCGCCGCCGGGATTGTGCTCCAACGGGATGGCGCGAACGCGCTCGACGTCATCAAAGGCGTAAAGCAGAAGATCGCGGAGATTGCGAGCAGCCTGCCGGCGGGTGTGAAGATATTACCGGTCTACGACCGTTCCGGTCTCATCTACCGGGCCATCAACACGCTGACGCACACGCTGATAGAGGAAAGCATCATTGTGGCGCTGGTCTGCATGATCTTTCTGATGCATGCCCGCAGCGCGCTTGTTGCCGTCTTCATGTTGCCGATCGGGGTGCTGATCGCGTTCATTGTCATGCACGCAATCGGGGTGACATCCAACATCATGAGCCTGGGTGGAATCGCCATCGCCATCGGTGCAATGGTCGATGCGGCCATCGTCATGATCGAGAATGCGCACAAGCGCCTGGAGCACGCGTCCGAAGGCGAGACGCGGACCCAAACGCTGGTCCGTGCGGCGATCGAAGTCGGGCCATCGCTGTTCTTCTGCCTGCTCATCATCGCTGTTTCATTCCTGCCGGTGTTTACGCTGCAGGAACAGGAAGGGCGTATGTTCAAGCCGCTGGCCTATACCTATATCTTCTCTCTTGGCGGCGCGGCCCTGCTTTCGGTGACGCTGGTGCCGGTGCTGATGAAGCTCTTCGTGCGCGGGCGCATCATGCCGGAGCGGAAGAACCCGTTAAACCGAGCCCTGCTTGCGATCTACCGGCCCGTTATCGATGTGGTGCTACGCTGGCGCCGGACCGCGATCAGCATTGCACTCGTCATTCTCGCTGCCTCTGCCTATCCGGTGCTGCACACCGGCAGCGAATTTATGCCGACCCTCAACGAAGGCACGTTGATGTATATGCCGGTCAGCCTTCCCAGCATGTCGATCACCAAAGCCGCCGAGTTGATCCAGGTGCAGGACCGCATCATCAAATCCTTTCCCGAAGTGGCGTCGGTCTTCGGCAAAGCGGGCCGTGCCGATACTGCCACCGACCCGGCCCCGCTCGAAATGTTCGAGACCATCATCAATCTGAAACCGGAGGACGAATGGCCGAAGGGCATGACGGTCGATAAACTCATCTCCGACATGAATGCGGCGCTGCAATTTCCTGGTGTCAGCAATGCCTGGACCATGCCCATCAAAGCGCGCATCGACATGCTTTCGACAGGCATTCGCACACCCGTAGGCGTGAAAGTATTCGGCAGTAATCTTGATGAGATCAACAAAATTGCCCATCAGATCGAAGCGGTGGTTCGCAAGGTACCAGGCACGACCAGCGCCTTCGCCGAACGGCTGACGGGCGGCTATTACCTGAATATTGCGCCTAGCCGTGCATCGCTGGCGCGATATGGCCTTTCCGTTGAAGATGTCCAGAACGTCATCAAGACAGCGCTTGGCGGAGAGGTGGTGACAACCGCCGTTGAAGGCCGGGAGCGTTTCGGCGTCATCGTCCGCTATCCCCGCGCCTATCGCGATAATCCTCAAGCCATTGCACAAAATGTGCTGGTGACTGCGCCAGACGGCGCCTCCATCCCCCTTGGTCAGATTGCGAAAATATCCATTGATTCTGGCCCACCCTCTATCCGCACGGAAGGTTCGCAACTTGTGGGTTATGTCTATGTGGATATGCAGGGGCGCGATCTGGGAGGTTATGTCGAAGATGCGCAGCGCGCAGTACAGAGGCAAGTGAAGCTGCCGCCCGGCTATCATCTCGAATGGAGCGGCCAGTTCGAATATCTGCAGCGCGCGGAAGCGCGGCTTGCGACCGTGATTCCACTCACGCTCTTCATCATCTTCCTGCTGCTCTATTTCAATTTCCGGCGCTTCACGGAGACGGCAATCGTCATGCTCTCCGTTCCCTTTGCACTGACCGGCGGCTTCTGGCTCGTCTACTTTATGGGCTTTAACTTCAGTGTGGCGGTTGCTGTAGGCTTCATTGCTCTGGCCGGTGTCGCCGCCGAAACCGGCGTGGTGATGCTGATCTATCTCGATAATGCGTTTCGGGAGATCGCAGAGCAGCGAAAGGCCGAGGAACAACCGCTCAGCCGGAACGATCTGTATCATGCAATCATGGAGGGCGCTGTCGCGCGCGTCAGGCCCAAAATAATGACCGTGGCGGCCATCATCGCGGGACTTCTGCCCATCCTTTGGAGCACGGGTACAGGTTCCGCAGTCATGCAGCGCATCGCCATTCCCATGGTGGGAGGCATGATCTCATCGACCATCCTCACGCTGCTGATAATTCCGGCGATCTATGCACTCGTGAAGGGCCGTCAGATCGGACGTGCATAGTGGCTGGTCGCGGACTGTCGTAGCTTGGGCGACCGACGGCTGGAATGGGCCATGATTTCATAGGATTGTGGCCTGGACATAGTTATCACTTTCGTCCAGCGTGGGGCGCCAAAACTAGCCGTAAGTCTCCGAAACTACGACAAAGCCGCACCGGCTGCGACGGCGGAAATCGGAGCATCCCCAACGTCGTAGCTTCGGCGATCCCCGACGGCAGAAAAGTTCGAATCGCTTCCGGTGGAATAGTAAGGTTCTGATAACTTCTGCCACACATTTGCTAGCTTATTATAGCTACCTTAGTGGCAGTTCAGGTGCCATTCTGGCTCTGGCGCCGCAGCTTTTCTTCATCCTTCTTCAAAGTCCTGTCTGCCTCAGCAAAGTCAGGCGGGATTTCCTGCATGAGCCGGTTCACGACTTTGATGAAGACGTTGTTCTCGAATGGCGCAGCTTTGCTGTCGGAACAAACGGTCATTGTGATCTTGCCAAGTGACAGTCCTGCATTCTGCGCCGGTTCGACCAGCCCCGCATTACTCGAACCGGCCAGCAATATATTGGAAGTTTGTTCCAGCTGACCGAGCCTAAAATAGGCGCCTTTCGGGCTGGCATGCACGTTGTAACTCGCCATCTGGTAATGGGCGCGCATCACGCCCATCCCTGCCGCCTTTTGGAGCATCGCAAAAGTGACCCTTTTGCCCGGGCCTTCGCCCAGGATATGCGCGATCCAGCCATATTCCCCGGAAAATGGCTGGCCGTATGCGGCAATCACGGCCTCGTAGTCGATCATGATCTGCCGCGCTTCTTCCTCGGAATATTCATCGTATCCCAAGTCTTCGCGACATTCCTGATAAGCCGCAAGCGCCTTCTTGGATTCGACAATCTGATATCTGACATAGCGTTCCGCAACCTCGTCGCCATGTTCCCTGAGGAGCAAGGCGACGGTAGCAATCTCATGCAATGTACGCCAGCGAGCCATCGCGCCGTCCGCCAAACCCGCCTCTAGCAAAACGACGATCTCCAGCGTCACTTGACAGGCGCGCACGTGAAGGCGAAGCAACGCGTCATCGAGGTGTGATGGCTGGCCCTTAGCCTCGGTCAGTCTTCGCGTATGAACTTCCTGACCCCATTCCCGCGCTATCGTAACGAGCATGCGGAGCTTGTTTAGACCCTCGCCATACCGCGTTTCGAGATTTTTCTTGAAGCGGGCGAGGTCTTTGACCTGCTGATTGTGCTCCTCGGCCCACCGCTTTGATAGCTCTTTGTATAGGCCGTCGGCAGCCAGATCAGACGATTTCAGTAAAATGGCAGGCACGTCATTTTTGACGAAGCTCTCTACCTTCTCGATGATCGCGTCGAAGTCCCCATCGGATAATTCCACATTCGCTTCGTCGACCTGCTTATCGCCGAAGATGAAATCTTCATCGCTGCCGGACAAAATATGCTCAATAGCTTCGCGGAGCTTGGCCTCTTTGACCTTTACGCCCGCCGCCTGAAACTTCTCTTTCAGAAGTTTTTGCAGGAGCGTGCGCGGCATCTCATGCACGGCTTTCTGAATGACCTCGACGATTTCATCTTCAATATCCTTCATTTGCACTCCGCCCGCTTAGGTGGAATCTGCTGCACGAGGAGGGCAAGCTCGAATTCGGCCTTCGGCAAAAACAGACCATAATTTCATGCTTCGGCAAAAACAGACCATAATTTCATGGGGTTGTGGCTACTACGCTAAAGTCGAAACCCGTCGCCAGCAGACGTCTATTGGCCGCCAGTACTACCCTGGGGAAAGTCGAAATTCGTACGTGCGGCCGGGCAGGACGGCTAGAAAGTTCGAATCGCTCCCGGTGAAATAGCAAATTTGCGCCAATATCGGTGCTTAGCCGCTAACCGCCAACGGCACGGCGGACCTGTTGCATCCGACGCTCGTGAATGCGGTTGGCGCCGCTGACGCGCAGCCGATAGGTCAACATGGAGGAACTGACGCCGTAGAGGCGCTGTGCTTGTGACACCAAGCCATTGCTGACGATATGAACGGCGGCCTCGTTCGGGATCAACAACGTTCCCGAAAGGAAGTTAGCCTCCGCTTCGATTCCGCTATCGTGCCTGCGGTTTCCGTCCTCTGTCAGAGGCGGCGCACACTGGTGGCCAAGGAAGCAATGAGCGAGTTCATGGCTGATGTTGCTGCGCTGCCGATGCGGGTGATGGGCATCGTTATGCACAATAGCCGTTTCATGTCCGCAGGGGACGGTAACGGCAGAGAAACTCGAAGTGTCGCGGAGGAAGGGACTATTCGCATCGAGGTCGCGCAAGGGGACCAACCTGATCTCGAAATGTGCGCAGACAGCCACCGGATCAATGGGATCAACTGCGTCCAATCCCATCTGATGCCGTACCTGCAAAGCGATGCGGTTTGCTTCCGCCTTGAACCCACGCCTGAAAGTCAATCACTCGCCCCGCAGTTTTTTATAAGTGCTGATCACGATATCCTCCATCAGCTTCGCATTCTGCTTGCTCAGCTTTGGATCGGCGCGCAGCAGTGCCGTGATCTCCGCTAGCGGCTCGGATTTCGCTTTTGCGTCGCCGCGTATGAACGACTCAGCCTTGAGGCCTCCCCAAGATAGCAGCGAGGCGAGGCCGTTGACGTCCGGTTTCGCGCCCTGTCCGATCCGGGACAGAGTTGAGGCATTCACGCCCGCTTCCTCCGCAACATCCTTCCAAGTTTTCTGCCGGCTGAGGCGGGCAGCGTTCAGGGCGGCATAGAAAGCGTCGCTGTCGAATCGGTCTTCGGGCATGGGCCATCCGTTGTTAAAATTAAACTGATTGCTATCTTGCAATCGGCATTGGCATCGGTTATGATTATCAAATCAATTGCATTTTCGCAATTCAAGATTGCCGACGGACCGGCGACAAGGAGGCTTTATGGTTAAGGATGACGACGGCCACGGCGGTGGCAACGGAGGCGGCGGTAACCCCGGACATGGGCATACCGTCACAATCATTGTCGAGGGGACGCCTCACCCGTGGCCGAAGGACATGATCAGCTACGACGAAGTCGTGACGCTGGAGGTCCCTGACTATGCGCACCACCCCGAAGTCACCTACTCGGTGAAATACAAGAACGGTCACGGCAACAAGCCGGAAGACACCCTCGCCAAGGGGGAGTCGGTCCGGGTCAAGGATGGGATGATCTTCAGTGTTTCAGAAACTGGTCAGTCATAACAAGGACATCCAGCGCCTGATTGAGAAGGGGTACGCGGTCGGTTTCGACAGCATATATATGATCGTCCGCGATATCCCCTATCTCGACGCCAACAGCGACCTGAAAATCGGCGCGATTGTCACCAAGCTCGTGTTCACGGACAACGAGCATGTCGTGCAGGACGATCACCAGATTTTCTTTGCGGGATCGCACCCGCACAATCTGGATGGTTCTCCCATCGCTAATCTCGCGGGCGGACCCACGTCGTTGGCTCTCAGCGAGGCCGCCGCCGATGTGAAGGTCGAGCGCCAGTTCTCCAACAAGCCCCGCGTGAACGGCCATCTCGTCGGGTTCCCCGACTTCTTTGAAAAGATCGAAAGCTATGTCGGCCTTTTCTCCGGTCCGGCCAAGGCGAAGTATGGTGCCGTCGCTAACCCGCTGACCTTCCGCTCTGTCGAGGAAGTAGCTGACGATTCAGTGTTCAAAATCCACGACACGCTCACGAGCCGTGCTGAAATCAGCGACCTATCTGCCCTGTTCAAGGACGAGGTCGTCGCGATCATCGGGCTTGGAGGCACCGGGGCATATCTTTTGGACTTTCTAACCAAGACACCGGTCAAAGAAATTCGCGGCTTCGACCTCGACCCCTTCCATGTCCACAATGTCTTTCGCGCGCCGGGGCGGTTCGATGAGAAGGAGTTGCGCCAGCCAAAAGCAGAGGTCTATCAGGCGCGGTACGAGAACTTCCGGCACGGCCTGTCACTGAAAGCCAAATTTATAGATGCCTCATGTAGCGATGATTTTGAAGGCGCGACATTCGCATTCGTGTGCGTGGACAAAGGCTCTTCCCGCGCCGGTATCTTTGAGTTGCTGATGGCGAAAGAGCTTCCCTTTATCGACGTTGGCATGGGCTTGAATCGCAAGCGCGGCCCATTATCCGGCATGATGCGGGCGACTTACTATTCACCCGAGGATTCCGAGAAGGTGAAGAACAAGGCGCTAGCCGAGCTGTCCGACCGTCCTGCCGACGAGTACCGCAAAAATATCCAGATCGGCGAGTTAAATGCGCTCAACGCCATCCTCGCGATCATCAAATACAAGCAGTTGAAAGGGTTTTATTTCGACGAAATCCCGAATTATCATTTCTTGTTCGATGTAAGCGACTGCAAGGTGGCTGCCCGCTCGATCCAGAGCCTACATGAAGCTTGAGACGATCACCCTCCAGCTCGTCGAGTTCATGCCTAAAGAGCTGGAGCCCGGCATCCTGTATGTATCCGAGAAGTACGGCACGGCAGCACATCTGTGCGCGTGCGGCTGCGGCGCTAAAATTCGCACACCTCTTGGACCGACGGAATGGGCGGTATCGCAGACGCCAGCGGGCCCCAGCATGTGGCCGTCGGTTGGCAACTGGCAGAAGGCGTGTCAGTCCCATTACGTCATCAAGGACGGGCGAATTATCTGGTGCGGCAAGTGGACGCCAGAACAGGTTCTCGCTGGTCGCCAGGGGGAAGAAGAGCGCCGCCGCATCTATTACGACGCGATGTATGCTCCGCGCGGGTTCTGGTCCCATCTCGGGCGGTGGCTCAAAGCGCTTCTGGGTATTAAATAGTCCAGACGCCAATATTCATCTTTTGATCTCAACACGAGGGATAGCATGACAAAGAACGAAAAGACCGGTCGCGCCGCGGCGTCTGCCGCCGCCAAGACCTTACGTAACCCGAACGCCTCGGCCGCCGCGAAGAGCGCCGCCGGTTCGGCCCTCACCCAGCGCGGGAACGCCAAGGAGATCACGAGCAAGGCCGCGGCATCCAAGGCTTCCGCTGTGCTACGCAGCTCCGCAGCGTCAAAGGCCGCGAAGAGCGCGGCTGCATCGGCGCTGACACAGCGACCAGGCAAGCGCGGTAGCTAGGCCGCGGCAGTACCGCCCGCAATGAGGATCGCCGAGTTCCAGCAAAGGGACTCAATTCCACAAACACGACAAGGGTGCCGCCGCGAGCCTGTCGCCGAAGGGCGCGAAGTCGGTGCTGTCATAGAGCACGACGCCATATCGCGGCGGCGACAGTTGAAGCGATCCGTGTCATAGAAGAGGGCAGCGGACCGTCGTAGTTTAGGTGGCCATCGACTAAATTAGGTCGCGGTTTCATAGGGTTGTGGACTGGACATAGTTATCGCTTTCGTCCAGCGTGGGGCGCCAGCCACCTGTCCACCCTCAGTCCAGCCGCCCTGGACCGGCGCCGGTTCGGAAATCCGCTGCCGCGGCACATGCAGGCGGGGCCGGGCGTGCGCTCGGGCCGGCGGACTGCTGCTGGACAACCCATCCCGAAAAGTCGCATCCGGAAAAGCCGGCGGCCGTGAAAACACTACGGCCATGGGCACGGGATGAATCTTCGTTTGCGCCATTTTCGCCCTCCCCCTCCCCTGGGTGCTGGACAGGAAGGGGATATGGGAGGGGCGACCGAACGACAGGGGCATCGCGACGCATCTCATCGCGACAGTACCGCACGGGACGATGGAGGGTGGATAAGGTTTAACCCGACGCCCTTACCACAGCCAGAAATCGCTCGCGGAAAGCGATCCGCTGAAATGGGCAAGATCGATGACCGTGTGCGATCCAAAGGAGGACAGGTCGATTGTGGTGGTCGTGCCGGAAACTGAGATGTGGCCGGCAAGCTGAGAGAACTGGGTCAGACCCGAAAACGAATCCAATTCTATGTGATCGCCCTGCGCGCGGCTGAAGTCGGTGATGGTGACATGGCCGGAGGCGGGCGAGAAGTCGAACAGGTCGGCGCCGCTCCCACCGGTCAGGACGTCGGAGGCCGAAACACTGACCAGACGATCATTGCCGCCGCCGCCGTTCAGTGTGCCGGCCAGGGCGTTGCCGATCAACAGATCGCTCCCCTCGCTGCCGATCACCGTGTGCACATTCGCCGCGATGACATGGGAAGCGCCGCCGGGGGTGCCGCCATTGTTCGGCTGCTGCGCCAGGATGGCGTTGTACCAGATTTGCGCCAGCTTCGCGTAGCCGTCGGTGGTGGGATGGGCGGCATCGGCAATGTCGCTCAGGGTCATGCCCGACATGTCGACAAGACTGACATTGTCGCCCGCCGCGATGGCCTGCGAGACGGCGGTCGCGATCGCGGCGTTGACCGTTGCGACCATTGCCGCGTCGCCCGGCTCTCCGTCCTTTGCCTGGTTGATGGGCATCAGTGTCGCGACATAGAGATGGGTCGAAGGACTCATCTGGCGAACCGTCTCGATCATGTCTGTGATGGAGTCCGCGACATGCTGCGCCGGCTGCGCTTCCTGGAAAATGTCGTTGGTTCCAGCCATCAGCAGGATGGCGTCGGGGTGATTGGCCGCCAGCAGACCCGGCAGCAGGGCACTGATCTGGTCCGACCGGTAGTTGGGATAGCCGGCGTGATCATGGTCCGGCAGATAGATGTCGCCGGACATATTCGGCCCGACCATATCGACCAGCATGGAATTGGCCTGGAAATTCCACCATAGCGGACCGCGATAGCCGTCCTCGGCGTTGGTCTGGCCCTGCTGGTAATCGATGTCGGTCCAGCCATAGGTGATCGAGTCGCCCAGCGGCATCACCCGCAGCGCGTGGGCCCATGTCCCGCTGCCGAGATTGACCGCCACGCTCTGTGTGCCGCCGGCGAAACTCAGCGTGTTGGGGGCCACGGCAGCCGGATCGCCGCCGGAAACATTGATCGTCAGGTCGGCGGTGGGCGGGGCCGAACTCGTCACATCGGTGAAGACGGCGTTGAAATGACCCTTTGTGACCGCATAGTCGCCCGGCAACGCGCCGGGATTGAGTTGCGCACCCCAGATCTGGAAGGTGCCGCTGCCCGACTGCGTCCCGTCATGCATGATGGCGACGTTCGCATATTGGCTGCCGGTCCCGTTGAAGGTCAGGCTGAATCGCTGCCATGTGCCGGTCGCCACGCCCGCCAGGCTGTGGCTGGCCGATCCGTCATAATAGTTCAGGTCGAAATGGCCGTCGCCGCTGGCCAGCTTGACCCAGACACTGAAGGTGTTCTGCCCGGTGAGCGGCGTAGCGTAATAAACGCCCCGGTTCACCCCGTTCAGGGCTATCTGGTCCGCGGTGCTGGCGCCGCCCTGCGGGCCGGGCGCCACATTGGCGGTCACGGTCGGCGCGCTGCCGGTATAGGAGAACCTGACCCAACTGGAATCGTTGAACGCCTCCGACTGCAGGATGAGGTTCTGGCCGGTAAGGACCGAGGTGGTCTGGGCATGGGCCGCCCCATCCGACACCGTATAGTGGAACGTGTCGGTGACGGTCTGCGCCGGCGCCAGCGCCTGGACATTGGCCTGGCCGGTGGCCAGGTTGTAGTTGTATTGCCCATTCGCGCCCAGTGTCAGCGTGCCATAGGTACCCGTGATCGTCGTGCCGACGCCGGCCGCCTGGCCGTTGACGGCGGTGACCGACAAAGGCGCGCCGCTGGGCGCGCTGTCATTGGCCAGGACATTTCCGCTTGCCTGCGTCGGTCCCACGACGGAAACGTCCGCATGATCGCCCACCGCGATGGGGGCCGCATCCACGGATACCGCAGGGCCGTGCACGGCAATGGCGAGATCGGCGCCGACAACAAGCTCCGTCGTCACCGGCGTCGTCACCGTCAGCGGCGTGCCCGTAGTGGCGACGTAATCGTCCGGCGTCGCGCCAGGATTGAGCTGCGCGCCCCAGATCTGGAACGTGCCGTTACCGGACTGGGTACCGTCATGAATGATGGCGACGTTGGCATACTGGCTGCCGGTGCCGTTGAACGTGAAGCTGAAACGCTGCCACGCGCCGGTCGCGACACTGGCCTGGCTGTGGCTGCCATCGCCGTCATAATAGTTCAGGTCGAAGCGACCGTCGCCGCTGACCAGCTTGACCCAGACGCTGAAGGTATGCTGGCCGGTGACCGGCGTGACATAAAAGACACCCCGGTTGATCCCGTTCAGGACGATCTGGTCTGCGGTACTGGCGCCACCCTGCGGCCCCGGCGCCACATTGGCCGTTAGCGTGGGCGAACTGCCGGTATAGGCGAACTTGACCCATGGTGCGCTGTCAAAAGCTTCCGATTGCGAAATCAGATTCTGGTTTGTGACATTGGTGGTGGTCGTGTGGCTGTAGCCGTCCGAGATCGTGTAATGGAACACGTCCGTGACGGTCTGCCCGGGGGCCAGGGCCCGCACATTGGCCTGATTGGCAGCCAGGACATAGGAATACTGGCCGTTGGCGCCCAGGACCAGGGAGCCATAGGTGCCCGCGATGACGGCGCCGACGCTGGCCGCCGCGCCATTGACGGTGGCCACCGTCAGGGAATTCCCGTCCGGGTCGCTGTCATTCGCAAGGACGTTGCCGCTCGCCTGCGTCGCCGCATTGACCGTGACGGAGGCGCTATCGGCCACCGCGACAGGGGGCGCATTGCTGCCGCCACTTGCGGCAGGGCCGTGTACGCTGACGGTCAGGTCGGCGGTCACCGGGGGCGGATCGACGACGGTGGTAGTGGTCACGCTGGCAGGCGCGCCCGTGGTCGGAACGTAAAGGTCGGCCACGGCGCCCGGATTGATCTGCGCGCCCCAGAGCTGGAAGGTGCCGCTGCCCGTCTGGTTGCCCGCGTGGATCAGCGCCACATTGGCGTCGGGGTTGCCGGTGCCGTTGAACGTCCAACTGAAGCGCTGCCATGTCCCGGTGGCGACCGCCGTCTTCGTGCCCTCGCCGTCCGCGCCGTCGTAATAATTGAAGGCGAAATTGCCGTTGCCGCTGACCAATCTGACCCAGATGCTGAAAGTGTACTGGCCCGATACGTTGGTTGCGTAGAAGATGCCGCGATCGGCGCCGGACAGGACGATCTGGTCCGCGGTGTTGGCGCCGCCCTGGGGACCGGCCGCGACATTGGCGGTCACGACCGGCGCAGAACCGGAATCGGCAAACCGGACCCATGCGGAACTGTCGAACGCCTCCGATTGGGTCAGAAGATTCTGATGGACGGTGGTGGTCGTCGTCGAATGATCGACACCATCCGAGATCGTGTAGTGAAACACATCCGTCACGGTCTGCCCAGCGCCGAGGGCCTGGACATTGGCCTGACCGGCGGCCAGGACGTAGGTGTATTGACCGTTGGCGCCCAGAACCAGGGACCCATAAGTCCCGGTGAGGGTCTGGCCGACATTGGCGGAAAGGCCGTTGACGGCCGTTACGGCGATGGGATCGCCATCGGGATCGCTGTCGTTGGTCAGAACGTCACCGGAAATCTGTGCCGGTCCGTCCACCGAAATCGAGGCGGTGTCCGCCAATGCAACGGGTAACAGATTGGTGCCTGCCATGATTCGCTACCACCCCACTGCGCGCCATCATAATCGCGGACGCCGACGATGACACGAACGATCGGCAGGAAATCGGCGCCGACGTACCCACCATTGGGTATCTTCACCCGATTATCGTTCGCGCATGCCGTGCCGGAACACGTCCGAGATCGGTTCGATGAAATAATCCAGCACCGTGCGCGATCCTGTGTTGATCGACACCTCGACCGGCAGGCCCGGCATGATCCTGATGATCTTCTGCTCTTGCAGAGCGCTGCGGTCGACCGTGACCGCGACCGCGAAATAAGCCTGGCCCGTGCGCTGATCGACCAGGCGATCCGCCGAGACATTGTTGACCACGCCCTGGATGATGGGCATGCGCCGCTGTTGATGGGCGCTGAAGTTCACGCCCGCCGTCATCCCGACATGGACGCTGTCGGCATCTTCAGGACGCACGCGCGCCTCGACCTCCAGCGCATCCTTGCGCGGCACGATTTCCATGATGGTTTCGCCGGGCCGGATGACGGCGCCTTGTGAATGCACGGCCAGGCCGACGATCTTGCCGGCCACCGGGGCCGTAATGTTCTCGCGCGCCAGGACATCGGCGGCGGCATTGATGCGGTCGATCAGCTCGAAGCGGCGGGTCTGCACGTCCCGGAGGTCTTTGACGACGTCGCTGAGCTGCTGGTTGCGCAGGTTCATGATCTGAAGCTGGTTTTCGCCCGTCGCCAGCCGGATCTCGGCGATTTTTTCGGTAAGCTGGCCGCGCTGGCCGTTGGCTTCGGCCGCCTGGCGCTGCAGCGTCAACAGCCTGGGCAGCGTGGACAGGCCCTTGGCATAAAGCGCCTGTACACTCGATGCTTCGCGGTCCAGCAACTGAATCTGTCGGTCGAGGGCCGATTGCTGGCTTCTTATACCGGCAATGATGCTTTGATTCTCGCTGCTGCGCTGGTTGAGGATTTCGACCTGCTTGGCCAGTGTCTGGCGCCGCGCCAGAAAGGCGTTTTCCTCGCCATGCATGGCGGCGGCGACCTTGGGATCGGAGGCCCGCGCAACGAGATCGGCGGGAAAGTCCACATTCTCGCGTCCATCCCGTTCGGCGGTCAGGCGGGCCTCCTGTGCCGTCAGCGCGTCACCCTGGCCCTTGAGCAGCGCCAGGCTGGCGCGCGCCTGGGTATCGTCCAGCCGGATCAGGATCTGGCCCTTATCGACATACTGACCATCCGTCACGCCTATCTGGCGCACGATCCCGCCTTCCAGGTGCTGGATGGCCTTGCGGTGCGATTCCACGACGATCACGCCGGAGGCCAGCACCGCGCTGTCCAAGGGCGCCAGCGCCGCCCAACCGAGAAATCCGACGAAGAAGGCCAGCATGATGAGCCGTCCCCTGGCGATGACGGCGCGCGCGCTCATGAAGCGGATGGCGGGATCGTCGGGCAGGTCCGGCTCGCGCGGCAGGACGATGCGCCAGGTCCAGCCGCCAACACTGCCGGCGGATGCGGCGACAAGTTGCCAGGATCGCGCGCGGTGAACACGCAGAAGCCAACGACGGGCTGGCCCCGCCAGCCGGCGCACGGCCGCTTCGAGCCGCCAGCGCATCGTGATGAAAGCGGCGCGGCGGTTGCGCATCAGCGGCCCGCCATCGCCACGGGCATCACGGCCGGCCTGGTGAACCGCTGCATGATGTCCGCCCTGGGGCCAAAGTCGCTCATGCTGCCATCGGCGCGAAGCACCAGCATCTTGTCCACGGAGGCCAGGATGCTCGGGCGATGCGCAACGATCACGAGCGTGACGCCCGACTTTTTCAAGTCCGCGATGGTGGTGACAAGCGCCTCCTCGCCCGCGCTGTCGAGATTGGCGTTGGGCTCGTCCAGGATCACCAACCGCGGATCGCCGTAGAAGGCGCGTGCGATGCCGATCCGCTGTGCCTGGCCGCCCGACAGATCGTGGCCGTTCTCGCCGATCTGGGTTTCGTATCCCTGCGGCAGGCCCAGGATCATCTCATGGGCGTGGGCGCGGCGAGCGGCCCGCACGATCGCCTCGGGATCGCCGTCGGTCATGCGCGCGATATTCTCGCGCACCGTGCCGGTGAAGAGCTCAACCTCCTGGGGCAGATACCCCGCGAAGCGGCAAAGTTCATCGCGCGGCCAGGCATAGATGTCGGCACCGTCCAGCCGCACAATGCCGGTGCTGCAAGGCCAGGCGCCCACCAGCAGGCGCAGGAGCGTCGATTTGCCGGACCCCGAAGGCCCGATGATGCCCAGGGATTCGCCCGGCATCAGTTCGAAGCTGACGTTCGAGAGTATGGCCTTGCGTGTCGCCGGCGCCATGAAATGCACCCCCGCCGCTTCGAGCCATCCGCGCGGGGCGGGCAAAGCCATGCCCTCTTCGCGGTCCGGCGCGGCTTGCAGCAACCGCGTCAGGCGTGTCCATGCCTGGCGAACGGCGATCAGGCTCCGCCAGGTCGAGATGGTGGTTTCGATCGGCGCCAGGGCGCGCGCGCCGATGATCGAAGCGCCGATCATGATGCCGCCGGTGGCGCGGAAATCCAGGATGAGCATCGCGCCGGCGCCCAGCAGTGCGACCTGGATGAGCATCCGCACCGCCTTGGAGATGGAGGAAAGCCGGCTGTCGCGATCCAGCGCCCGCGTGGTCTCGGCCAGTGAATCCAGCCAGTGCCGGTGCCAGCGTGCGCAGAAGGTCCGCGACATCCCCATCCCCTCCAGGACCGAGGAATTGCGCAGCCCATCCTCGGCGAAGGCATGGGCGCGCATCGACAGCCCCATGCCGCTGGCCAGAGCCGGCGTGACCGTGCGCTCGCTGACCAGCGCGACGAGCACCAGGGCCATGCCCCCCAGCAGCACGATCGCGAGGAAAAGTGGGTGTAGCAGCGTCAGAACCAGCAGATAGACAGGCACGAACGGCATGTCCATCAGCGCCATCAGGCAGGGACTGGCGGCAAAGTTCTTGACCGTCTCGACATCGCGCAGCCCCGTGCGGACCTGAACGCCGCCGTTTCTGCACGCGGTCGCCACCATCGCCCGCAACACATTACCGGCCAGGGCGTTCGACACCCGCAGGCCGGCGCGCATCATCAGCCGCATCCGCAGCGAATCCAGCGCCGAGAAAGTCGTTATGCCGCCCACCGCGATGACGGTCAGCAGAAGCAGCGTGTCCTGGCTGCGGCTGGAAAGCACCCGGTCATAGACCTGCAGCATGTAGAATGAGGTGGTCAGCGCCAGGATGCTCATCGCGGCACTGAATCCCAGCCCCGCGACAAAGAGCGCCTTGTTCGCCTCGACTGCCGCTTTCAGGGGATCGACGCGCATCGCCGCCTCAATCGCCCAGCCCGAACCATGCGGTGGCGTTCCTTTCATAATATTCCTGCGGGTCGTAGAGCTTGACCGGAAGCTTGAGGGCGCGGGCATTCATCCGTCCCATCGCCACAAGCAGCCGATAGGCCGACAGGATGGAGTCGTGCCGCGACGCCTCGACGGCGACCCGGGCCACGAGAAGCTCGGCCTGCGCGTTGAGTATATCCAGGACGGACCGCTCCCCGCCGCGCTGTTCCTCGGTCACGCCATCGACAGCCTGCTGATCCGCCTGGGCCTGTGCCCGGTTGTGGCCCAGCGCCGCCTGGGCCGAGGTCATTGTCTGCCAGGCATTCTCCACATCCTGGCGGACGCCGCGCTCGGCCACGACGACCGCGGCCTGGGCCTGGGCGCGCAACTGTTCGGCCCGGCGAACGCCTGCTTCCTCGCCGCCGCCCTGATAGATGGGGATGGTCAACTGGCCCAGGACCGCCATGTTCTGCTGCACGCCGCTGGTCGCATAGATGTTGGTTCCGGCGGCGTCGCGCAGATACTGATATTGGGCCAGCAGATTGAATTGCGGCAGCAGCGCACCCACGGCCTCGTCCACCACATAATCGGAGGCGCGCGCCTGCGCGCGCGCGCGCGTCAGGACGGGGCTCTCCCCCACGGCAACGGCGATCGCCGCTTCCCTGGAGGGCGGCAGGACAGGTGGTGCAACCGGATCGTCGAGCATGCCGGCCGGCTGGTCGATCACCGCCTCGAAGGCGGCGCGGCTCGCTGCCAGTTGCGACTGCGCCGACGCCGCCCCGGCCCTGGCCTGTGACAGCCGGGCCCTGGCCTGATCGACATCGGTGCGGGTGATCATGCCGGCACCGTGCTGGGTCTGCACGGCATCGAGCCTGCCCTGCAGGGTTCGCACATAGTCCTGGTTCAGCCTCAAGACCGCCTGGTCCCGGATGACATCCAGATAGGCTTGTACGGCGTCCAGCAGGACGGACTGCTCGACGGCCGCGAGATCCTGCCGGCCGGCATCCACATCCGCCTTGGCGCGGCTTATGCCCGCGCTGATCCGGCCGCCATTATAGACCGGCTGGGTTATCGTCACCTGACCCACGAGGGGATGACTGTTGAAGGCGCTGCCGATGCCGGTGACGCTGCCCTGGCTGACACCATAGGAGCCCGAGGCGCTGATGCTGGGCCGGGTCTGCGCGGTTGCCAATGCGACTTCCTCGTCCGTGGCCCGCAGGCGTGCCCGCGCAGCCATGAGCTGCGGATTGGTCTGGTACGCCGCAGCCAGCGCATCCTGGAGCGAGAAGGCGGCAGCCGGCGTCCAAAGGCACGCGCCCGCCACAACCGCCATGATCGCCAGGCAATCCATGAAGCGCCATGCGCGCGGAGGCATTTCTATCCGCCCGAGGGGCCCTCGAAAGGCCGCGACAGCGCCCGACATCTCACACCGCGTGGTATTCCCGAAGGACGCTAGGGCGGACGGAGCGCGAGGGCGTCCTCACAGTTGGGTAGCGAGGCCTCTCTAAAGGCCGCGGCGCGCCTTGAACGCGGCCGAGAGCGTGCCTTCATCCAGATAGTCCAGCTCGCCTCCCACCGGCACGCCATGCGCCAGGCGCGTAACCTTGACGCTGCCCTGCTCCAGGAGGTCCATCAGATAGTGCGCCGTGGTCTGGCCCTCGACGGTGGCGTTCATGGCCAGAATCACCTCCTCAATACCCTGCTTCACCCGGTCCAGCAGCGCGGCCACGTTCAGCCGCTCGGGGGTGACACCGTCCAGCGCCGACAGCGCCCCGCCCAGCACATGATAGCGGCCGCGGAACACCGCCGCCCGCTCCAGCGCCCACAGGTCGGCGACATCTTCCACCACGCACAGCAGGTGCGGATCGCGACGGCTATCTGTGCAGATGGCGCAGGGACTGACGGTATCGAGATTGCCGCACACTGCGCAGGAGCGGATGGCGGCGGCGGCGTCCTGCATCGCCAGCGCCAGCGGCTCCAGCAGCACGTCGCGTTTTTTCAGCAGCACCAGCGCGGCGCGGCGGGCCGAGCGCGGCCCAAGGCCCGGCAGGCGGGCCAGGAGCTGGATCAGACGCTCGATTTCGGAACCGGTAGCGGACATTGGCCTACTGGTTCCTCAAATCGGAACTTTGCACATCAGATAAGAGCGCGATCACATAGCCTACTGTACAAACGTTTCGCCACAAGCTGGATGGCGCTTGGATTTTTAGGTCCCTCTGCAATTCAAGCGCAATTGCCGTTGCGTCATCTGAAAGTAACCCCAAATCCTCGATCAGTCGCGCGTCGCTCCAAATTTGAGCATAGGGCGCGTAAGCGGAAATCGTGGCCATTACGACCCGCTCGATATCGTGGCTTTTAATCACTCGACGAATCGTCCATCGGCGTGGCGATGTCGTCCTGCGCGATGTCGCGCACCGAGACGATCTCGGCGCCAGGGAAACGGTCCAGCACCGCGCGCACCATCGGCTGCTGGGCGGCGCTTTCAAAGCGCGCCGCCTTGGCGGCCTGTTTCTGCTCGGCCAGCGTGGGCGCGCCACCCTCGCGCGCGATGGACACCGCCCAGCGCACGCCCGTCCAGTCCTTCAGCTTCTGTTGCAGGTCGCCCGCCAGGGTGCGGGGGCAGCGCGCATGGGGACGAAATTCCAGATGCCCGGCTTCCAGCCGCACCAGATGGACGTAATTCTCCAGCGCCACTTTCAGGATCGGCGCGTTGTTGGCGGCGGCCAGCGCGACAAGGTCTTCCAGGGTGCGCGGGGTGGGCGCGCTTTCGGGAATGGATTGCGGCAGCGCGCGGGAGGTGGCAGCACCCTCCGCCACGCGTGCTTGCGCACGCGTGCTCCCTCCCATCGAGGGAGAGGGAGAGGGAGAGGGAGAGGGAGAGGGTGAACGTGGCGCGGCGACGGGATTGTCCAGCAGGTCCTTCACCAGCTTGCCCGTGGGCGGCAATTCGGCGGCATAGGCCAGGCGGATCAGCACCATCTCGCACGCCAGGATGGGGCGGGTGGCGTCGCGCACCTCGAACAGACCCTTCATCAATATCTGCCAGGCGCGGGTCAGCGAGGCGACCGACAGCTTGCCGGACAAGGTGGCGGCGCGTTTGGCCTCACCCGAGCCGCCGTCGAAAAAGCCCTGGGCATTGGGCGCGACTTTCACACGGGTCAGGAAATGGGTGGTTTCCAGCAGATCCTGGATTACCGCCAGAGGATCGGCGCCGGCATCATAAAGCGCTTTGAGGTCGGCCAGCGCGCCGGGAATATCGCCGCCCATCAGCTTCTCGAAAATGTCCAACACCCGGCCGCGATCGGCCAGGCCCAGCATCGCGCGCACCGTTTCGGCGGTAATGGCGCCGCCTTCGCCCCCACTTCCACCACTATGCGCTATGGCCTGATCCAGCAGGGACAGCGAGTCGCGCGCCGAGCCTTCGGCGGCGCGGGCGATCAAGGCCAGCGCGTCGTCCTCGATCTCGACATTCTCCTTGTCCGCCAGGGTGCGCAGATAGGCGGCCAGCTCGGCCGAATCGATACGGCGCAGGTCAAAGCGCTGGCAGCGCGACAGCACCGTCACCGGCACCTTGCGTATCTCGGTGGTGGCGAAGATGAACTTCACATGCGGCGGCGGCTCTTCCAGCGTCTTGAGCAGACCGTTGAAGGCCTGTTTCGACAGCATGTGCACTTCGTCGATGATGTAGACCTTGTAGCGCGCCGCCACCGGGGCATAGCGCACCCCCTCGATGATCTCGCGGATGTCATCGATGCCGGTGCGGGACGCGGCATCCATCTCCTGGACATCGACATTGCGGCTTTCGGAGATGGAGACACAGGGCTCGCACACGCCGCAGGGCTGGATGGTCGGCTCGGTGCGCTTGCCGTCGGGACCGATGCAGTTCAGGGCACGGGCAATAATACGAGCCGTGCTGGTCTTTCCCACCCCGCGCACGCCCGTCAGCATGAAGGCATGGGCGATGCGGCCGGTGGCGAAGGCGTTGGAGAGGGTACGGACCAGCGCCTCCTGCCCGATCAGGCCGGTGAAATCGGTGGGGCGGTATTTGCGGGCCAGGACGCGATAGGGAGCCGAAGGCTGGGACATGGGCCGACTATAGCAAGGCGCCCGCCGGAGGCGGGGCGCAAAAAGCCGCGAAGTCTGTGGAAATCAAAGAGGTGGAAGCCGGCGACCCGCCACAAATTCGGTATGGCTGCTCGGTTCCCCGCCTGACCAGGTTAGCGACAGTGACGCCCACCGACTTCCGGGAGGAGATATAGGGACTTGCCGGGCAAAAGGCGAGTCCCCGGCAGCGATGGCGGACCCGCGCTTTTCCCGCTTTCGCCCGGGGTTTTCCTGCTCTACCAACGCCCGCATGACCCACACCGATCCTCTGGCGTTCGGCGGCAGTCCGCTGGACCGCGCCGGATACCGCCGCACCGATCCGGCATGGCTGGCGCAGCAGCGAGGCCGAGGCCTGTTCCTTCCCGTCTGGCGGAACCAGCCGCTGCTGAGGGGCGAGGCCATCGCCTTGCTGCCGGATCGCCCCGAATGGGCCGATCGCCAGAGCGTGTTCCTGGGTCTGGACGGCGACCAGCCGCTGTTCGCCGTCGCCCTGCCCGACGATCCCGAGCCGGTGTTCGAGGGCGCCGCCTTTCAGGAGATGCGGCCCGCGGCGATGATCCTTTCCACGCGGGACTGCGCCATCGCCGGCCAGGCCAGGGCGATGCTGGACTGGCACCGCCGCCACGGCTTCTGCGCCAACTGCGGCGCGGCCACCACGGCCGAGGACGGCGGCTATCGCCGCCACTGCTCCGGCTGCGGCGCCGATCACTTCCCGCGCACCGATCCGGTGGTGATCATGCTGCCGTTGTACGAAGACCATTGTCTGATCGGCCGCAACGCCCGCTTCGCCAACGGTCTGTATTCGGCCTTTGCCGGCTTCATCGAGCCGGGCGAGACGGTGGAGGACGCGGTGGCGCGCGAGCTGGAAGAGGAAGCGGGCATGAAGATCGGGGCCGTGACCTATCACGCCTCCCAGCCCTGGCCGTTTCCGTCCTCGCTGATGATCGGCTGTTATGCCCAGGCGCTGGCCCGTGACTTCCGCGTCGACGGCGTGGAGATCGTTGAGGCGCGCTGGTTCAGCAGGGCCGAGGCGCGAGCGCGGCTGGCCGGCGAGATCGCCGATGCCATCCGCATGCCAACGCCCATCGCCATCGCCCATCGCCTGATCCGCGATTGGGCGGAAGGCTGAGTCGCAGCCGCTTTCCCTATCCAGCATGTTGCGACCCGGATTTGCCGGTTTTCCGCGCCGCTGCGCGCACCTTTTTTTCGCCCCCTCCCCCTTTATCCAGCACCTGCCTTTCGCATCCGGTCGTCGCCGCGCCCCCGATCATACCACCGGCGAATGGGCAGGTGGATAAAGTGGAACCGGCCCCGCCCGATTATCAGGCGCTGCCGAAACGGCCGCTGTTGAAGTCGGCGATGGCCTGGTGGATTTCCGCCGCGCTGGTCATCACGAAGGGGCCGTGGCCGACCACCGGCTCGTTCAGCGGCGCGCCCGTCATGACCAGCAACAGCGCGTCGGCATCGGCATGCAGCCTTGCCTGCGCGCCTTCGCGGGTCAGGCGGATGACCTCGGCCTCGCCTGCACCGTTCCCGTCGACCGTGACATGGCCCGACAGCACCGCGATCAGCGCGGTGTGGCCTTCGGGCAGGTCGAACGTCGCGTCGGCGCCCGCCTTCAGGCGTACATCCCACAGATTGATGGGACTGAAAGTGCGCGCCGGGCCTTTGGCATCGCCCATCGCGCCCGCGATGATCCGCGCGGTGCCCGCGCCGTCCGGCAGATCGACCACGGGAATATCGGCGCTGGCGATGGCCTGGTAACCGGCCTTGGACATTTTATCCTTTGCCGGCAGGTTGACCCACAACTGCACCATGCGGAACGGGCCGCCGGTCTTCGTGAATTCCGGGGAGTGGAATTCCTCATGGACGATGCCGCCCGCCGCCGTCATCCACTGCACGTCGCCGGGCCGGATGGTGCCGCCGCCGCCCGTGGAATCGCGATGCGCCACTTCGCCTTCATAGGCGATGGTGACGGTCTCAAAACCGCGATGCGGATGCCGGCCGACGCCACGTGGGCTGGCGGCGGGCGGGAAATTGCAGGGCCCGGCATAATCAAACAGCAGGAAGGGGCTGTTTTCCTGCGCCTGATGGTCATAGGTGAACAGCGAGCGTACGGGAAAGCCGTCGCCGACCCAGTGGCTGCCGCGTGATTTCAGGATTTGCGCGATTGTCTTCATGGGCTGCTCCCGGCGGCAGATGCCGCCATTTTATCGTTCCTATGTTGGGGTGCCGGGGCCGGAGCGCAAGGGCGGTGCAAACTGTCATGCGCCCGGTTTGGTTTCCGATAGCCCGGCCATTCCTGCCACAGGCTCAGGACGAGGCCGGGTCATGACGATCATTGGATCGTAAGGAGAGCGGGATTTTGCGGCGAAGAAAATACCGGTCCGACTCCCCTTCGTGCGCGCCGGCGCACAGGAAGGGGAGATGTCGGCAACGATGTGCCCGTCGCAGGCAGGCCGAGTCGCCGACAGAGGGGTTTAAAAAATCAAGGCATGTCTTCGCGGAAGGGATGGGCGGGATAGGCCCCCAGGATCGTCAGCCGCTTGGTATAGAAACCCAGCTCCTCCAGCGCGCGCGCCGGGCCCGGCTCGTCGGGATGGCCCTGGATGTCGGCATAGAATTGCGTGGCGTTGAACGAGCCGCCCAACTGATAGCTTTCCAGCTTGGTGATATTGACGCTGTTGGTGGCGAAGCCGCCCAGCGCCTTGTAGAGCGCGGCGGGCACGTTCTTCACCTGGAAGACGAAGGTCGTGACGATCTTGCCGCCGATGGGCGGGACATCCATGTCGCGGGCCATGACCAGGAAGCGCGTGGCGTTGTGGTGCTCGTCCTCCACATCGGGAGCCAGGATCTTCAGGCCGTAGATCTCGGCCGCCAGCACCGAGGCGATGGCGGCGGATTTCACATCGCCCAGTTCGGCGACATGCTTGGCCGAGCCCGCCGTATCGTACCAGTGATGCGCCCTGAGCTTCCGGCCGCGGATAAGGCCGCGGCACTGGGCCAGCGCCGGCGCCTGGCTATAGACGTCGGTGACCGTTTCCAATGTGCCGTTGGCAAGCCCCAGCAACTGGTGGCGGATGGGCAGGAAATGCTCGCCCACAATGTGCAGGCCCGAATTGGGCAACAGGTGATGGATGTCGGCGATGCGCCCGATCAGCGAATTCTCCACCGGGATGATGCACAGGTCCGTCTCGCCGGTCTTTACCGCCTCGACCGCGTCATCGAAGGTGGGCTTGGGCACCGCCGCCGCATGGGGCACCGCCTCGCGGGCGGCAAGGTTGGCGTAAGCTCCCGGCTCGCCCTGAAAGGCGATCTTCCCGGCATTGGCGATGGCTTTGACCATGACGTGCAACTTCTCTTCCTAATTTATCGAACCAGGCACTTATTGAATCAGGGCTCTGGCGCGCGCCAGGTCGTCGGGGGTGTCGACCGACAGGGGCGGCGCATCGACCCGCGCGATGGCGATGGACATGCCGGCCTCCAGTGCGCGCAACTGCTCCAGCTTCTCGCGCCGCTCCAGCGGCGATGGCGGCAGGGAAACGAACCGTTCCAGCGCGGCGCGGCGGAAGGCGTAAAGTCCCACATGATGCCACAGCGTGCCGTCGCCGGAGGGCGCGGTGGCGCGGGTGAAATAGAGCGCGCGGCCCTGCGTCCTGTCCGGGTTCCAGGCGGCAACCGCCTTGACCACGGAGGGGTTGAGGCGGTCGGCCTCGTTGTCGATGGGCGCGGCCAGGGTGGCGATGTCGGCGCCACTCGTCTCCAGAAGCCGCACCACCAGCCTGAGCTCGGCGGGATCGAGCGCGGGAAGATCACCCTGGAGATTGACCACCACGTCATGGCGGACTTTTCCCTGGCCGTCGGGGGGATCGACCACGTTCAATGCCGCCCAGATGCGGTCGGAACCCGAAGCCAGGCCCGGATCGGTCAGAACCGCCTTTCCCCCTGCCTGCTCCACCGCCGCCGCCACCTCGGGCTCTCCGGCGGCAACCACGACCGGCCCCAGCCCGGCGGCCGAGGCCCGCGCCCAGACCCGCACGATCATGGGCACCCCCGCGATCCTGGCCAGGGGTTTGCCCGGCAGCCGCGTTGAGGCCATGCGGGCAGGTATCATCAGGATCGGATTCATGTACCCTGGCCCTTTCCATGGTCGCGCGGCCGGGCGGCCTCGCTGCGCTCGCCTGGCCGCCGCTCTGGGCGAGCCGGAATCATCGGGATGGGGTTCATGGCGGGGAACCGTTCGCAGCAGGCGCGCCTTCATGTAGGCCGCCATGGCGCGCAAGGCCAGAGCGGAGACGTTTTCGCCCGCGGCGCGCAGAGGCAAATCCGCGCAGCATTTTGCATGCCTGATTTTCCGCCAACCCACGGCGGGGGCTGCTTTTTATGCGACGCTTCGCCGCAATGACGCGCCACGGACGGCGGGTAATGTCCCCCCGTATTTCGCCGGGCCCAGCGCCTGGCTTTGGTTTTCGCGCGTCCCTTTCCGCCAGCGTCCCGCTGTCGGCCGGCGGACCGCAAATGGGGAGTATGGCGGCAGATGGATTCCTTTGAATGGAACAAGATCATCGGCGCGGTTCTTGGCACGGCGATCTTCATCTTCGTCGTCAAGACGGTGGCCGAGATCGTCTATGAGCCCGAACACCCCGCCAAGCCCGGCTATGTCGTCGAGGGCGTGGAAGAGCCCGCGGCCGGCGGCGGCGCCGCCGCGCCGGTGGCGGAAGTCATGCCGGATTGGGGCACGGTGCTGCCCGCCGCCGATGTCGCGGACGGCAAGTCGATCTCCGTGCGCTGCGAGCAGTGCCACGACCTGAGCAAGGGCGGCCCCAACAAGATCGGCCCCAACCTCTATAACGTGGTCGATGAGCCGCGCGGCACGGGCCGCAATGGCTTCGCCTTCTCGTCGGCGATGCAGGCCAAGGGCGGCACCTGGACCTATGACGAGCTGTTCAAGTTCCTGAAGTCGCCGGGCAGCTATATCCCCGGCACCAAGATGAGCTTCGCGGGCCTGCGCAGCGAGAAGGACCGCATCAACCTGATCGCCTATCTGCGCACGCTGGCTGACACGCCCGCGCCGATCCCCGCACCCAAGCCGAAGGAAGAGCCCAAGGCCGCCGCGCCGGAAGCCGCCGCGCCAGGCTCCAAGGCGCAAGGCGCCGGGGCCGCTGCCGGAACGGCGCCCGCCGCCGCGCCCGCCGAAGCCGGCAAGGCCGGCGACAATGCCAAGCCGGGCGACAAGCCCGCGCCCGCCGACAATGCAGCGCCGGGCAAGACCAACTGATCCCCGGCACTGATCCGGGGATCGGACCAGACAGAAAGGGCGGCCGCGAAGGCCGCCCTTTTTTCTGCGTCCGCTTCAGATGAAGCGCTTGACCGCCGTGACGGGGCCGGCGACGGCCTCGATGCGGGCCAGGGCTTCGGCCAGGGGCTCGGCCGCCACCTGCATGTGGAAGGCGTTGGCATGAAGCAGGCGCGCCGAATCCAGCGCCACACCCATATGGCCCTTCCAGAAGATCAGGTCGCCGCGGCGCACATCGACCAGGGCGATGGAACGGCCCAGATCGCGCTCCATCATATCGGTGTCGCGCGGCGCCTTGAAGCCGGTGGCCGCCAGCGCGGTCTGGATCAGGCCCGAACAGTCCATGCCGCCGAACGTCTTGCCGCCCCACACATAGGGCACGCCGACAAAGCGTTCGGCAACGGCCACGAAATCGGATTCATACCGGTCCAGCGGCGCCAGGTGGCGGGCGAAGACGAAGCCTGCATTGGTCTGATGAAAATCGCCGCTGTCTCGCTCCACCCGCACGCATGCGTTCATCGGCAGAAGCTGAATCATCGCCGCCTTCACATCGCCCCGCGTCAGCACGGGCGTGGCCTGGACGATGACGCGATGCGTCGGCATGACAGACGCCTCGAGGCAGAGGGCATGCAGATACCCGACATAGCCGTCCGATGCGATCTGGCCCCAGGCCCAGCCGTCTTTCTGCTCGTAGACGGTGAAGGTCTCGCCGAACAGAAGCTCGGTCTCCTGCGCGGCATGGGATTCGGGCGTGGCGCGCAAGGGAGTGTGGCCGCGCGTGGACATGAAGTCCCGGCCATCGCCATAGCGGTCGGCATCGACCTTTCCCTTGAGGAAAGACGCCGCCAGATCGGGGCGGGCGGGCGTGATCCGCTTGTCGAAATTATCGGCCATAACGCTCCTTCAGCAGGGCATAGAGGGCGCGCGCGGCATTGACCTCGCCGCCCTGGGGGCGGCCCGGCCTGGGCCGGTCGATCCAGGCGGGAATGTCCAGGTGCACCCAGCGTCTCGCTTTTTCGACAAAGCGGTTCAGGAACAGCGCGGCGGTGACGGCGCCCGCCAGATTGTAGGACGGGTTGTTGTTCAGGTCGGCGATGCGGCTGTTCAGCGTGTCCTCATAGCCGCGCCACAAAGGCAACCGCCACAAGGGATCCTGTACCGCCGCGCCCAGCCGGGTCAGGTCGGCGGCCAGCGTTTCGTCGTCGGTAAAGAAGGGCGGCACCTCCATGCCCGTCGCCACGCGCGCCGCCCCCGTCAGCGTCGCCACGTCGATCAGAAGATCGGGGCTTTCGTCATCGGCGTCGGCCAGCGCGTCGGCCAGCACCAGCCGGCCTTCGGCGTCGGTGTTGCCGATCTCGATCGTCAGGCCCTTGCGGCTGGGAAAGACATCGCCCGGCCGCATCGCCCGGCCGGAGACCGAATTCTCCACCGCCGGGATCAGCACGCGCAGGCGCAGGCCCAGTTTGGCGCCCATCGCCATGCCCGCAACCGCGAGCACCGTGGCGGCGCCGCCCATGTCCTTTTTCATGGTCAGCATGGCGGCGGAAGGCTTGAGGTCCAGGCCCCCGGTGTCGAAACACACGCCCTTGCCCACCAGCGTCACCCTGGGCGCGCGGGACGGGCCCCACACCAGTTCGATCAGGCGCGGGGCGCGATCGGAGCCCCGGCCCACCGCCGCGATCAGGGGATAGCCGCGCCGCAGCGCGGCGCCCGACACCACCCGCACCCTGGCGCGATGGCGGCGGGCAAGCGTGCGGGCCGCCGCTTCCAGCTCGGCCGGGCCCATGTCGTTGGCGGGCGTGTTCACCAGGTCGCGGCCCAGGAAGAGATTGTCCGCGATGCGGCCGATTTCCGCGCCGTCGACCCCGGCGGGCAGCACCAGCCGGGCGCGCGGCGTTCCGGCCTTCCGGCGGTAGCGGCCGAAACGATAGCCGCCCATCGCCCAGGCCAGCACGGCGTTGGCGCCGCCGCACCAGTCCGGCACCTCGCCCAGCCGGTAGGTGCCGGCGGGCAGCTTTTCCGCCGCCGCCGCCAGCGCGAACGCGTCGCGGCCCTTTCCCATATGGCCCAGGCCCAGCACCCAGGCCGCGATGCCGCCCCTGCCGTCGGGTATCGCGGCCAGCGCGCCTTCGGCGCCGGCAAAGCCGGACGCCTTCAGCAGCGCCACGTCCCTGCGGCCGGTCAGCCAGGCCGGCGCGTCGGCGGCGCTGACCGCGTGAAGGGGGATGGCACCGCGGGCGCTGCGCGCGAGGCTTGCATGCATGTGAGGACTCTTATTGCCGTATTGCGATGGTGTTGTGCTGCCATGGACTTTATGAATGCGGCCGGACGGCCGCAAGCGCGGGAGGATGGCATGGCAGGCTATACGCTGGTGGTGGGCACAAGGAACTGGTCGAGCTGGTCGCTGCGACCCTTCCTGGCGCTGTCGGCGACGGGCGCGCCGTTCGAGACGGTGGTGATCCGCCTGCGTCAGAGCGACCATCCCACCACCGCGGAGATGATCCAGAAGCATTCGCCGACGGGCAAGGTGCCGGTGCTGAAGATCGATGACGGCGAAGGCCTGGTGGTGTGGGACAGCCTGGCGATCTGCGAGACCCTGGCCGAGCGCCATCCCCAGGCGCAGTTGTGGCCCAAGGATGAGAGTGCGCGCGCCACGGCGCGGGCGCTGTCGGCGGAAATGCATTCGGGCTATCCGGACCTGCGCGAGCAGTTGCCGATGGATTTCGCGCGCCGCCTGCCGCTGCCGCCATTGCGCGAGGCGACGCAGCGGCAGATCGGGCGCGTCCAGCAAGCCTGGCAGCAGGCGCTGGCGCAGTCCGGCGGGCCGTTCCTGTTCGGACCGTTCTGTATCGCCGACGCCATGTTCGGGCCGGTGGTGTCGCGCTTCGTCACCTATGGCGTGGAGGTCCCGCCCGTCATCCGTTCCTATATGGACCGGGTTATGGCGTTGCCGGCCATGACGGCCTGGGGCAAGGCCGCGCAGGAGGAGGTCGATAGCGGCATCGCCTGACTTGCTCTACCGCGCCAGCTTGCCCATCTCGCGATAGAAGCGCGCGGCACCCGCATGGATGGGCGCGGGCGGATGATCGGCCGCATAGGCCAGCGAGATGTCGCGCGCCGCCGGATGGCTAGCGGTCAGTTCGCCCCGATTGGCGGGATTGAACAGCGCGCGGGTGATGCCATAGATCAATCCATCGGATTCACTGTCGCGCGTCACCCACCAGGCGCGCGTGGCCACTGTCTCGACCGCGCCCTGTCCCGGATAAACGCCGGGCGCGATCAAAGCCGGGACCAGCTGCGGCACCGCCTTGATCAGGCGGTCGCGGCCTTCGCCATCGATGGGCACCAGCCGCGCCGCGCGCTCGCGGATCAGCGCGGCGACCGACTCCAGCGGCACGCCGGAGACGACGAAATAGCCATCCAGCTTGTCTTCGCGCAGAAGCTGGGCAGGATCGCCCTGGTCCGGCGACACCGCCCGCACGCGCCACCAGGGTACGTGAAAGGCGGTGAGGATCTGGTGGGACCGCTCCAGCGCGCCGGAGTTTTCGGCGCCCATCATCACCCGCTTGCCGCGCAGGTCGGAGACGGTCTGAATCTTGGAATCGGCCCGCACCACCAGTTGCGCTTCCTCATTGAACAGGGCGGCGATCACGCGCAGATGGTCGAGCTTGCCGGTGCGGCGGAAGGCGCCCTTTCCCGCCACCGCCGCCGCCACGGTGTCGCCCTGGGCCAGCCCGCTGTCCACCAGGCCCTGGTTCACGGCGCGCAGATTGTCGGCGGCGCCCCCGCTGGTGCGGGCCGACAGGATGACGTTGGAAGGCCCGCAGACGGTGGCGATCTCGCAGCGGCCCACGCCGGGAGGATGGCTGATGAGGCCCGCCATCGCCTGGCCCACGGGGAAATAGATGCCTTCGGTGGAACCGGTGGCGATCTGGAAGGAAATGCGGCCGGCCGACGGATCGGCCAGTCCCAGGTTGCCACCCGTCACCAGCGCACCCACCACCAGCACGGCGAAAGCGAAAAGAGCGATCAGGGCGGCGACGCGCTGGGAGAACATGGGCGGGATGGTTAACCCCCTATTGCGTCAGGATGACGGCCATCGCCCGACCGAACAATGTGAAAAACCGGAAAGTGGTTGGCGCGGTCCCCGGCGCAGTATCCGGCCCATATGCTTAAGGGTTTGTTGACTGGACCCTGGCAGGATCGGAACCGGATTTCGAAGGCTGTCGCAGCATGACCATTTCCTCCAGCCGCTTCGCGCCATCGCTGATCGCATTGATGCTTGGCTGCTCCGCTTTGTCGGCGCCGGCGCATGCCGGATGGCTGTTCGGCGGCGATGACGATGCCGCCAAGGCCGCCGCCGCGCCCCGGGATGCCGCGCCGGCCAAGCCCGCGCCCGCCGCCGATGTCGAAGGCAATGTACGCCAGGCGCGCATGCTGCGCCTGGCCGGCAACTATGAGGAAGCCATCCATCACCTGTCGCAGCTGATGCTGGTGGCATCCGACGATGCGCGCGTAGTGGGCGAATATGGCAAGACGCTGGCCGAGATGGGCCGCGCCCAGGACGCGGTGCAGTTCCTGACTCGCGCCCAGCAACTGAATGGCACCGACTGGTCGGTCTATTCCGCGCTGGGCGTGGCCTATGACGAACTGGGCAACCAGGCCCAGGCGCAGGCCGCCTATACCCACGCGCTGTCGCTCAAGCCCGGCGAGCCCAGCGTGCTGAACAATTATGCCCTGTCGCGCCTTTTGGCGCACGACCCGGAGGGCGCGCGGCGGCTGGCCGACCAGGCGCGCGCCGCCGGCGGCGAGGCCGACCCCAAGATCAAGCGCAACCTGGCCATGATCGAGGACATGGCGCCCGCGAAGACGGGCGGGAAGGTGGCCGCGGAGGTCGGCGGGAAGACCGCTGCCACGGTGGCCAAGATCGCGCCGGTCCAACCGGTCCAGGCCGCGCCTTTGGCCAAGCCGGTCGCGGGCAAGCCGTCGCTGCCGCCCGCAGCCGCGCCCGCATCGGCGCCCGCGCCCGCACAGGCCGCTGCGCCGACGAAAGCCCCCGCAAAGACGGCGGCCGGGAGTGAACCCGCAAAGCCGGCTGCGCCGGTGGCCACCGGCATGCCGCGCCCGCTTGCGCCCGCGCCCGTGGCGGCCGCCGAGCCGCGGCAAGTCAGTTCTCCGCATGGCGTGGTGATGCAAAAGGTGCCGTTCGATCCGTTGGCCGGGCCGGTACATGCCGCCGCGCCGCATGGAGCCGACGCGAAGGCCGAGACGAAAGCGGCCGCCGCCGAACCGCACAAGCCCGGCACCGAAGCCGAAGACCTGCCGGCCGCGCACAAGTCGGACGCCGCCAAGGCTGAAACCGTGAAGGCGGCGCCAAACAAGCTGGCCGCCAAGCCGGATGGAGCAAAAGCACAGGCCGCCCAGAAGTATCCCAAGCCACAGATCGCCAAGGCCGAAACACATAAACCGGATGCCAAGGCCGCGCAGACGAAGACCGCGCAGGCGAAGGCCGCCAAACCGGTCAAGGACAGCGTTCCGGCGCTGCGCCTGTCGGCCAACGCCTACTAGCAAGTTGGGATGTAACCCCTCACCAATCTAAGCACTTGGCTCGCTAACGCTTCGCCAAAGTGCAAGATTTTGCGTCCTCTCCCGCAAGGGGAGAGGAAAATTGTATTTCACGAATGTCGATTGGTCCTAGAGCAAAATGCGTTCTGATCGAATCAATTCTCCTCACCCTTCGACAAGCTCAGGGTGAGGAGATTATTCGAAATCCGCATGCTGAGCCTGTCGAAGTCTAGCCTTCGGCCACGCCTCGCGCGGTCCGGGGGGCATGAGGACGGCGTGGGTACGTCTGAACGTAATTTGCTCTAGCAACGCCACAACCGATACGAAAAGGCGCCGGATCTCTCCGGCGTCTTTTCGTTTGCTTGCATCTGCGTCAGGAATTTTGGGGCGTGGGAAGGAGTGGAGACGCGATGTGGGCGAAAGGCCCATGAGCGGCTCCGCGACGTACCCACGACCCAAAATTTACATCATGTGTTTGATTTGGATGATCGCCGGCCCCAATATCACGATGAACAGGCAGGGCAGGAAGAACAGGATCATCGGCACGGTGAGCTTGGCGGGCAGCGAGGCGGCCTTGCGTTCGGCTTCCTGCATGCGCATCTCGCGGTTCTCGTTGGCGGTGACGCGCAGGGCCTGGCCCAGGGGGGTGCCGTATTTCTCGGCCTGGTTGAGGGCGGTGGCCACGGCCTTCACGCCCTGGTGGCCGCAGCGTTTGGCCAGATTGTCGAAGGCCTGGCGGCGGTCGGGCAGGTAGGACAGCTCGGCGGTGGTCAGGGCCAGCTCCTCGGCCAGTTCGGGGGACTGGGCGCCGATCTCGGCGGAGACGCGGGTGAAGGCGCTTTCGATCGACATGCCCGATTCCACGCAGATCAGCATCAGGTCGAGCGCGTCGGGAAAGGCGCGCATGATCGACTGCTGGCGCTTCTGGATCATGTTGGAGACGAAAATGTCGGGCAGATAGTAGCCCAGAAGGCCGCCTGTCACCGCCGCCAGGACCTTTTGCAGGCCGGTCCATTGGAAATGGGTCATCACGAACAGGTAGAACAGCGCCACCGCCAGCACGATGAAGGGCATCACGAAGCGGAAGAACATGAAGGCGATCAGCGGCGCCTGGCCGCGATAGCCGGCGGAGGCCAGCTTTTCGCGGGTGTTCTCGCTTTCCAGCAGGTTGGCCAGGCGGAACTTGTCCAGCGTGTTCTTCATGAAGCTGACCGGCTCGACCCTGAGGCTGGCGCGTTTGCCGCTCAGGGCGGCATGGTGGCGGGCGCGCAATTCCTCGCGCCGGCGCGCCACCGATTTGAGACGGTCGTCCAGGTTGCTGCGCTCCAGCAGCGGGATGCCCAGCGTCACCACCGTGGCGAAAGCCAGAATGCCCACCAGCAGCATGACAAGGAAGTCGCGCTCGAAAAGAAGCGTCATGATGTGCTGGATCATGCCGTCCCTCAGTGCTTGAAGTTGATCATCTTGCGCATCACCATGATGCCGATCGACATCCAGACGACGCAGACCGCCAGCATCAGATTGCCGGACTTTTCGGTGAACAGCAGCGAGATGTATTTGGGCGTGGTGACATAAACGATCGCCATCACGCCGGGCGGCAGGGAGCCGATGATCATGGCCGAGGCCTTGGCTTCCGAACTCATCGCCTTGATCTTGCCCTGCAGGCGCTTTCTGTCGCGCAGCACGCCGGCCAGATTGCCCAGCGCCTCGGACAGGTTGCCGCCCGAGCGGGCCTGGATGGTCATCACGATGGCGAAGAAGCCCACTTCCGGGGTGGGCATGCTTTCCAGCATGCGCTTGAGGCCCTGTTCCAGGCTCACGCCCACCTTCAGGCCTTCCACCAGGGCGGTGAACTCGCTACCGACCGGATTGGGCGCCTCGCGCGCGACGATGCGCAGCGCCTCGTTGGCGGGAAGTCCCGACTTGACCGAGCGCACGATCACGTCGATGGCATTGGCGAAATGCTCGGTGAATTTCTTGCGGCGCCGGGCCGCCAGGAAGCCCAGCACCCAGCGCGGCAGGCCCAGGCCGACCACGAAGGCCGCCATGAGGGTAATCAGGATGCTCTGGCGGGTGGCCAGGCAGAAAAGCGCGGCCATGACCGCCAGGCCGGCGCAGACCAGCCAGAAATTGCGCGGATTGGTGCGGGGAAATCCGGCCTGCTCCAGGCGGCGGCGCATGGTGGGCCGTTCGCGCCGGGCGGCGCGGTTCTTTTCCACATCCTTGAGCAGGGCGGCGACGTTCTTGCGCTTCTGGGCGGCATTGTCGACGGGACGGCCGCGCGTCTTGGCGGGACCGGCCACGGCCTGCACGCGCTTTCGAGGCGCCTGCTCGCCGCCGACGAAGGCATAGGCCAGGCCGCCCAGCGCCAGCGTGAGCAGGATGGCGGCCATCACCATCATTGGTTGACCTTGTCCAGCGCGTCGGCCAGCTCTTTTTCCAGATTGTAGTAGCGGGCGCGTTCCCAGAAGGCGGGGCGCACGATGCCGGTGCCGACATGGCGACCCTTGAGGCGGCCGGTTTCGTCCTCGCCCTGAACCTCGTAATTGACCAGGTCCTGGGTGATGACGACCTCGCCCTCGGTGCCGATCACCTCGGTGATCTTGGTGATGCGGCGGCTGCCGTCGCGCAGACGCTCGGCCTGGATGATGACGTCGATGGAGCCGACGATCATCTCGCGGATGGTTTTCATCGGCAGGGCATAGCCGCCCATGGTGATCATCGATTCCAGGCGGCTCATGGCCTCGCGCGGGCTGTTGGCGTGCAGCGTTCCCATCGAGCCGTCATGGCCGGTGTTCATGGCCTGAAGCAGGTCGAAGGCCTCGGGGCCGCGCACCTCGCCGACGATGATGCGCTCGGGGCGCATGCGCAGGCAGTTCTTGACCAGGTCGCGCATGGTGATCTGGCCCTGGCCTTCCAGGTTGGGAGGGCGGGTTTCCAGACGCACGACATGCGGCTGCTGGAGCTGAAGCTCGGCGGCGTCCTCGCAGGTGATAACGCGCTCCTCGGCGTCGATATAGGCGGTCATGCAGTTGAGCAGCGTTGTCTTGCCCGAGCCGGTACCGCCGCTGATCAGCACGTTGCAGCGGCAGCGGCCGATCACCTGCAGCACGCGCGCGCCGTCGGGGCTGATCGAGCCGAACCTGACCAGGTCCTCGAGGGTGAGCTTGTCCTTCTTGAACTTGCGGATGGTCAGGGTGGGACCGTCGAGCGACAGGGGCGGGCCGATGACGTTGACGCGGCTGCCGTCGAGCAGGCGCGCGTCGCAGATCGGCGAGGATTCATCGACGCGGCGGCCCACCTGGCTGACGATGCGCTGGCAGATGTTCATCAACTGGGCGTTGTCGCGGAACCGGATATTGGTGAGCTGGACCTTGCCGGCCACTTCGATGAAAACCCGGTTGGCGCCGTTGACCATGATGTCGGCGATATCGTCGCGCGCCAGAAGCGGCTCCAGCGGGCCATAGCCCAGCACGTCGTTGCAGATGTCCTGGAGCAGGTGTTCCTGCTCGGCGATGGACATCACCACCGCCTTGATCGAGATGATCTCGTTGACGATGTCGCGGATTTCCTCGCGCGCCGATTCCGGATCGAGCTGGGCAAGCTGCGCCAGGTCGATGGTGTCGATCAGGGCGTTAAATATGGTCGACTTGATCTGGTAATAGTCATCCGAGCGGGTATCGACGATGGTGCGCGCCACCGGCCTTGGCTGCGCGGAAGGCTGCGGCGCGGCCTGCGGCGGGACCGGCGCCGCGCTCGCGGCGGAGGCGGACGGGATGCCCGGCTGCGCCGGCACGGGCGGCGCCCCGGCGGCGGCGGGCAGCCGCGCCGCGGCAGCAGACGTCTTGCCGAAAGCGGGTTCAGACTGGGTACGCTTGCCGAACATCGGAGAACCTATTGCCCCCTCATGCCGACTTCCTGCCCTTGAGGAAGGAGAGGATGGAGGTCGTGACGCCCTGGCTGGGAGCGGCGCTGCGGCCGGTCAGGGCGCGGCACATGTCGCGGATGGATTCGCAGACCGCCGCCTTGGGCGTCACTTCCATCACCATCTGGCCGTTGTTGGCCGCCTGGCCGAACAGGGCCGGATCGAAGGAGAGGACGGCGGCGGGCTCCATGCCCATCGTCTCGGCGAAATCCTTGGCGGGAATTTCCGGCCGCTTGGGCATGCCCACCTGGTTGATGACCAGCCGGGGCGGCGTGTCGTTGGGACGGGCGGCCTTGACCAGCTCGATGATGTTCTTGGCGTTGCGCAGGCTGGTCAGGTCGGGCGCGGCCACCACGACGATGTCGTCGGCGCTCAGCAGCGTGTTCTTGATCCAGGGCTGCCAGCCATGCGGGACGTCCAGGATCACACACGGCGTGGTCTGGCGCACCGCGTCGATCACCGATTCATAGGCTTCGGGCACCGCGTCATAGTCGCGCTCCAGCGTGGCGGGAGCGGTGAACAGCGACAGGTGGTCGCCGCGCTTGAGCAGAAGCCGGTCCAGCAGCACATCGTCCAGCCGCTCGGGCGCGCCCAGGGCATCGGCGACGCCCTGGCTGGCCTCGTCGTTGAAGTCCAGGCCGGTGGTCCCGAAAGGCAGGTCCAGATCGACGATGGTGGTGTCGATGCCCAGTTCCTCGGCGATGCACCAGCCGGCATTGTGGGCCAGGGTGGAAGAACCGGCGCCGCCCCGCGCGCCGACAAAGGCCACGACGCGGCCGATGGGCGTGGCGCCGGGGTCTAAGTAAAGACCCGAGATCACCTCGATCAACTGCAAGGGCGACAGCGGCGCCACCAGATATTCCGAGGCGCCCCGGCGCATCAGTTCGCGATACAGCTCCACGTCGTTGACGCGACCGACCACGATGACCTTGGTGGCGGGATCGCAGACTTCGGCCAGCCGGTCCAGCTCGGCCAGCGCCTCCTCGCCATTCAACTGCGTCTCCACGATCAGGAGATTGGGCGTGACCTGGCCGGTGTAATGCTCCACCGCCGCGGCGATGCCGCCCAGCTGCACCGTCAAGTGCGCCTTGGCCAGCCGGCGGTCGCCGCCGGCGCGCTGCAGGGCGGCGCCGGTGTCGGGAAATTCGCAGAAGGCATGAATGGAAATGCGCGGCACCGGGCGCTCGTGCGGCGCGGCGCCGAAGCTTTCCACGACAGGCGGTTTGGCCATGCGGCAGTCCCCTATACGGTTGCCGGCAAAGTCGTGCCGGCCTGGTTGCAAGCAGGTGCGATCCCGGTCATTGGCCGCTGCCCACCGAGGTCACGCTGGCGGACTGTTCGTTGCCGAGGTCGCCCTTGCGCTTTTCGGACGATGTGATCTTGCCCTGTTCGTAATTGCCCATCACCGTCATGCGGCGGGCGGTGTCGCCAGCGTCCATCGGCCTGGGACCCAGAAGGTCGCGCGGATCGGCCACCATGGCGGCGATGTTCTGTTGCACCGCGCAACCGAAATTGCGGGGCGTCTGGTTGTCGGCGGTGTAGGCAAGGTTCTCGGACCAGTCGCCGCATTTGTCGGTGTGGGCGGTATAGGCGATGTAGCTGACATCCACGCGCGTGTCGCCATTGGCGGCGTCATGGGTCGAGACCAGGATCCTGTCGCGCGGAATGCCGGTGGCCGCCGCCCGTTCCGCAAAATAGGTGATGGCATCGCGCGAGCCGCCGCCGCTGGGCACGCTGATGCCCAGCGAGCCGTTGCCGTGGGCGCGGTAATCGGCCAGGAACAGGTCGAACTTGACCGCGTCCTGGTCGCTCATGCCCGCGCCGGCATAACCGACCTTTAGATCGCGGAAGGACGGTTCGACCAGGATGGGGTGGTTGACGGCGCCGTCCTCCATGATGCCATTGGGATCGGCGGTGGGGGCGGCGCAACTGCCGGCGACCAGCATCCCGGTCAGGGCGCCCGCGCGAACGATGTCCTGCAGTGTCATCCTGTCCTCCTATCGCACCACGAAGCCGACCGGCGCGGCGGCCTGGGGCGTCACGGGCTTGGCGTCTTTCTTGTAGACCGCGTTCAGGCGGCCCAGCAGCATGGTCTCCGGGTCGGTCGGAGCCACGAAGCCGTCGGTTGGCGCGGCGAAGGCGCTTTCCGCCTTGGGCTCGACCAGATAGGCGCTGACCAGCACCACCAGCTCGGTCTCGTCATTCTGGAAATCGCGGCTGCGGAACAGCGCGCCCAGCACCGGCAGGTCCTTTACGCCGGGAAATCCGTCGATCACCTGCTTGGTGTTGTGCTGCATCAGGCCGGCCACCGCGAAGCTGCCGCCGGAGGGCAGTTCGATGGTGGTCTCGGTGCGGCGTACCGACAGGGCCGGAATGCTCAGGCCGTTGCCGGAGGTGGAGCCGTTCAGCAGGAAGGAGCCGGTGTTGGACAGTTCGCTGACTTCGCTGGAAAGCTGGATGGAGATGCGGCCCGGCGACAGCACCACCGGCGTGAAGGACAGGCCGACGCCGAACTGCTTGAACACCACGGTCACATTGCCGTCGCGGTCGCGGCTGGCGGGAACCGGGAATTCACCGCCGGCCAGGAACTTGGCGGTCTCGCCCGACACGGCGGTGAGGTTGGGCTCGGCCAGCATATGCACCAGGCCGACCTGTTCCAGCGCTTTCAGCACGCCCTGGGCGTTGTTGGGGCTGGAGCAGGGGATAGAGGTGTTGACCGTGCCCGTCACGGTCGGCAGCCCGCTGGTAATGGTCTGGGTTGTGGTGGCCACCCCGTTGGTGATCGTGGTCACGGTGTTGTTGCCCGCCGTCTGGCTGGAATTGATGTTGGTGGTGCGGGTCGGATCGAAAGCCTGCGGGCAGACCGAACCGATCTGGCTGCCCGACATGTCGGACAGGGCGCGGCCGAGCAGGCCGTAGGGATTGGAGGTGGAGGTGACGACCGGCACGCCGCCGATCTTGGCGGCGGCCGTCAGGTCGATGCCGAACTGCTTGGCGATGTTGCGGTCCATCTCGGCGATGCGGACCTTCAGCATCACCTGCTGGCCGGCGGCCACGGTGAGCATGTTCACCACCTTCTTGGGATCGCCGGCGAAGCGCGCCGCCAGGTCGGCGGCGTGGGACGCCTCGATGGCGCTGGAGACCGAGCCGGTCAGCACCACATTGTCGTTCAGCGCCTGGACCTTGATGGAGGAATTGGGCATGGAGGCGTGCATCATCGCGGCCAGGTCGGTCACGTCGCGTTCGACCCGGATGTCGAGCGCCAGGATCTGGCGGCCATTGCCGTCGAAGAAGAAGGCGTTGGTCTGGCCGACCTTGTTGGCCAGAAGAAAGATGCGGCGTGGCGTGCGCACGATCGCGTCGACCAGTTCGGGGTTGGACACCAGCACGTCGCGCGCATCGGCATCGAGCTGGATGATGGCGGCCTTGTCGAGCGACAGGGTCAGGCGTTGGTGAACCGGGGCGCCGCGCGTGGAGATGGTCAGGTGCTGGGCGCCGGCCTCGTCGATCGGGCGCGGCTTGGCGGCGGCGGGGGTGCGCGCCAGCACCCCGAGGAAGAGGATGAGAAAGACGGAGAGGGCCGCCAGGCCGGTCATGCGCGGCAGGACGGCGCGCGAAGCGGTCACGGTCACGGAAGAAGCGCTCACTGGGGTTCTCCATGCTGGCGCGAGCGGTTGTCCGCGACGACGCCATAGCGGATCACCGACACCTGACCGCCGGTGGTGTAGGGGCCGGTGCGGCGGCGCGATGCCGTGGCCACCGCCTGGTTGTCGCCCAGCGCCCGCAGCGCCAGAGAAAGCTGGCCGGCCTGGGCCGCGGTGGACAGGATCTCGGCCTGTTCCGGCGTCACTTCCACGGTGGCGGTCTTGGCCATCACCGTCTTGGTGTCCTTTTCCTGCTTGAAGGTCTGATCCACCGCCAGCACACGCACATTCGAAAGGATCACCTGGGAGGAGACACGCGGCGGATCGCCGTTGACCTTGCGGGTGAGGATCACATCGATGCGGTCGTTGGGAAGGATGAAGCCGGCCGCGCCCGATTCCGGCGAGGTGACGATGGAGACGGCGCGCATGCCCGGCGTCAGCATCGCGGCCATGAAACCGGCGGCGTCGGCATGAACCAGCGCGGTGTTGACGACCGGCTGGCCGGCAAGAATGGGGCTGCGGACCACCGTGCCCTTGATCGCGTCGGCGGTGTCGACGTTGCCGCTGCGGCTGATGAAGCTGGCATCGACGGCGCTGGACGGCCACTTTTCCCAACGCACCTGTTCGGGCTTCAAGGCCTGGCCCGGTTGCAGATTCTCGGACGCGACCAGGACCTCGCTCATCGCGATCGCCGGCGCGGTGCTTGCCTGAACCGCGGGCGTCCCGCCGCCGATCATGCCGCGCACCAGAAGGGCGGCGCCGCCGGCCGCCACAAGGGCAAGGCCAAGTACGATCACGCGTCGGGTGTTCATGGGGGGCAGCTCCTTTGGCGATAATTCACCACGCAACCCTTTAGAAATTGCTTAATGAGACGCTGCGGAATGCTGGAGTTGACGGTTTGAGAACCGTTACTTCGCGCCTTGTCCAGGATGCTTTATCTCGGGCCTTGTCTCAGGCACCGGCCGCAAGACGGAAAACCTCCGTCTGCGGAAGAAGCAGGAAAGCGCCCGCCGCCAGCGCCACGCCATAGGGAATGCCGGACCGGCGGTCATGCAGGCGCAGCACCCAGCGATAGCGCGCCAGGAATGCCGGAAGCGGCCAGCCGCGCAGAATCACCAACGCGATCGTGAGCGCGCCGCCGAAGATCGAGGCGAGGAAGGCGTAGGGCATCATGTCGTGAAAGCCCAGCCACAGGGCCACGGCCGCGAACAGCTTGGCATCGCCGCCGCCGATCCAGCCGGCGGCGAAAAGCGAAAAGCCGATCGCCAGGCCGGCAAGCCCGGCCAACAGATGCCAGCCAAGGATGGAGAGCGTCATGCCCGACGCCGCCGCGAAGAGCGCGAAGGCCGCCAGCAGCGCCAGTTGCAGCCGGTTGGGAATGGTGAAGCTGGCCACGTCCCAGCCGGCGGCGGCGGCCAGGAGCGCGGGCAGTGCGACAAGGACGAGAAGTTCAGCAAGCATGTGCGGACCGGCAGGGGCAAGACGCAAAAGCGGGCTTGAAATGCGAACGGCCGCCTTTTCGAGAGGCGGCCGTTCGTTTCTGCGAAATCTCGGCGAACCTTACTTGATGTTGCCGGAGATCGTGGTGAAGGTGGTCGACAGACTGGTGCCGACCACGCTGACCGCGCTGATGATGACGACAGCGATAAGAGCAGCGATCAGACCGTATTCGATGGCCGTGGCGCCGGATTCATCGCGAACGAACCGCGAGAAAATGTTCATGTGAGTCTCCGAATTTGAATGACACCCTTGGATACCCGCCCCGACGCGCTTGTCGTTGCCGGACACGGGCAGTCTAGGCGAAGGCGCTTAATGGCGGCTTAATCGCGGACGCGGCCATTGTGCCGCAGGCGTTTCGCGCTGGGACAAAAAAGCGCGGAATATGTCGCTGTTGCGGTAAATTTTTCGACTTTCATTAACCATGCGCGCCGAAACCGGCGCGGCAAAGCAGTATGATCGCGCAAATCCGGGACCGCGATTTCGATATCGGTCGCGCTTTTGATGCGCCGCTCCGTTTCGCGACAGATGCATCGCTGTTGAACAGGCCGTTGCAAGAGCCATGCGAGATGCGCCGGTTGCAATCGCGGCCGCACTCTTAAACGTTCCTTTACGCCGCCGGCCTAGCATTGCCGTGCAATTTCCCGGACCTGCCGCCATGCGCCGCACCGCCATCGCCGCCACGCTTTTCCTGAGCGCCGTCATCATTCCGGCCCAGGCCGGTCCGGCCGCCGGGCGCGGCGAAGTCGATCTGGCGCTGGATGAGGTCCATACCCTGACCTTCCGCAGCCCTGTGGCGACGGTCTATGTCGGCAATCCCACCATCGCCGACATCACCATGGTCGATTCGCGGCACGCCTTCGTACAGGGAAAGGGCTATGGCCGCACCAACATCGTGGCGCTGAACCAGAACGGCAGCCAGGTGTTCGGCGCCTTCGTCAATGTGATCGGCGCCGACCATGGCGACATGGTGGTGCTGAACCGCGGCGCCCAGCGCGTCACCTATAGCTGCACCGAGACGCGGTGCGAGCCCACGCCCATGCCCGGCGACGGCAAGGACAGTTTCGAGGCACAGAATACCCAGATCGGCGTTCATCAGGATGCCGCCCGCAAGGCGGCGGCCACGGGCGGTTGAAACACGCCGGCTGAAGCAAAGCACCGATCCGGGTCGGGGGGAACAGAAGGCCGTGCGAGATTGAACCCGCGCGGCCTTTTCCTTTGCGTTCAGGTCCTTTGCGTTCAGGTCCTTTGCGTTCAGGCCTTTTGCAGCAGGGGATAGACCAGTTGCGGCATCAGCCCTTCGGGCATGGCCGTATCGTCGATGCCGTACTGGCGCGGCAGGCGATGCGCCGGCATGTGATAAGTGCCGAACATCCAGTCCCATAGCGAGAAGGTGCTGGCGAAATTCACGTCGCGCACCTCCAGGGCGTGGTGCCAGCGGTGAAACACCGGGCTGACGAAGATCCGCGCCAAGGGTCCGAAGCGCCAGTCCAGATTGGCGTGCACCATGCAGGAGGTGATGATGTTGAACGGCCCCATGAAGATGAAGATGTCGGGCGTAACGCCGGCCAGCAGCGCGGCGATGTCGACCGCCACCGTGCCCAGCGCCAGGTTGACCGGATGAAAGCGCGCCGCGCTGATCCATTCCAGCTCGCGCGGGGCATGATGGACCGCGTGGTACTTCCACAGGAAGCCGCGATGGAAAATGCGGTGGCTCCAATAGAGCAGGAAATCGGTGACCACCAGATAGAGCAACGTCTGCAGCCACAGCGGCAGCGTGGCGACGGGGCCATGGCCGTGCAGGTAGAAGTCGGCGATCTGCTGGCCATCGGTGATGTGGAATATCCACATTGTGAAGAGCACCGTCACCCAGATTCGCATGTAGCGCATGAACAGCGGCGCGAAGATCCAATAGCAAAGGTCGGTGAACAGGCCGCGCTTCTCCCACCAGGGCCGGCCTTCGTTGCAGGGCGAAAGCCGCGACAGAAGCGCAAAGGCCACGCCCAGCCCCACCAGCCAGGGCAGGACGTGCCACAGGGTGATGAAGATCTGCTCGGTGGCTTCGACGAACAGCTTCACGGCGCTACCTGCTCACGCGCACATTGGTGATCTGCTGGGCGATCTGGTTGAAGGTCGTCACCACCGCGCTGGTGCTGGTCAGGTCGAAATACTTGCTGCTGTCGCTGGCGCAATATTCCAGAGGCGCCGAATCGCCATGGGCGCCGCCGATGTCCAGGAAGATGGTGTAGATGATCACGCCGTCGGCCTTGGCCGCGTCGCAGGTCTTCTTCTCGCGGTCGTCGATATAGCCGTCTTCCGTGGTGCCTTCGGTCGAGCCGTTGCCCCACCAGCGGTCCTGGGTATTCAGGCCGTCCGACAGAAGGATGATGTAACGGGCGGTGTTGGCCGGCAGCGCCGGCGCGCCGTAAGGGTTGCCGGTGGTGATGGTCTGCCAGCCATGGGCCACGCCCTCGGCCTGGTTGGTCGAGCTGGACGGGCTCATGGCGGTGATCTGGCTGCTCAGCGCGCTCCAACTGTAGCCAAGGGTGGTGACGGTGGCGCCCAGGCAGGAGGAGGGATTGACCGCCGGGAACAGCGTGCCGCCGCCGCCGGGCGTGGTGTTCTTGATGTCATAGTCCTGGTCGCGGTCCATGACGCAGCCGCCCCAGGTGGAATGCGCGTTCACCACCCATCTGTGCTGGAAATAGGCGGCGTTGCATTTGCGCTTGCTGTTCTTGCCCGAGCAGGAACAGTTGGCATAGCCGTCACAGGTCGCGTAAGTACCGGTCGATACCGTCTTTGTCTTGCCGGTCGCGGTGCTGGTGTAGCAGCCGTTATAGTACTGGTCGCGATGGTCGGTGTTGTAATCGCCCGAATCGATGCCGGGGCAGATATAGCCTGCGTACGTGCCGCTGGAAGGGATTGTGGAGGTGGTGGACGAGCCGTTGGACGGTGATTTGGTGCAGTAATAGCCATACGGGCTCGTGCGTCTGTTACTGGAGGTGGTGAAGGGGCAGGAATCGCCCGGCCCGATCAGGTCGGTCTTGCCGTCCAGGTCGACATTAGCGGGCTGGGCTTCCCACTGTGTCCATCCCACCCAACTGGCATTGACGTTGGAGGTGCCGACATTGACGGTGCGGTCGAAGGGCACGATCGATACCTGCACGTCGCCGGGGCGGGCTGAAGCGTTCTGCAACGTCGTCAGAAGCTGCTGGGAAGCGTTCTTCAGCGCATCCATCTTGGAGCCGCTGGAATCGCCCTGGGCCATCGAACCGGAATTGTCCAACACCAGCGCGACCCACAATTTGCTCTGGCCCCACACCACGGTGGTGGAGGTGGCGATCGGGATGGTGTGGAAGCCCGCGATCTTCATCAGCGTGGTGGGCATCGGGTCTGTGGCGGTGATGGTCACCGAGCCATTGGAATTATAGCCGTTGTCGGCGATCGACAGGGTCGGCGTGCCATAGGCGGCATCGCCCTTGTAGTTGGCGTTGAAATATTGCCGCGCCAGGGCCAGCGCGCTGTCGTGATCCAGACCCGGGCTGGAGCCCACGGCCAGGCCCGCCGCGTCCAGCGCCTCGCTCATCGCCGAGCGCACCATCATGCCCCGCGCCAGGTCCAGGCCCACGCCCCCGGCGATGGTCAGCGGCACCAGCGCCAGGCCGAACATCATCGCGACATTGCCGCCGCGCGCCGCCGTCAATTCGCGCAGCCGCGCGAAGAAGCCTGCCATTGTCTTGCCCATCACGGCGGCATTGCCCACTGTTGCGCCTTCATATTGGCGCGAAGTGATGAAAATGCCGTTGCTTTCACAAGGCTTGGTTATGCAGCCTTTAACAACGCCGGCCATCCGTTTACGCGGTGTTTAAGCGCAGTTTATGGGAGGGCACCGCGGATGGCGCGCGGCCATTAACGTCTCGTCAACCGCGTTAACCGGGCATTGAGCAAGAAAGGGGCTTTATCTTCGCCGGACGCCCTCGCGGGCCTAGAAAGGAAGCGGGTTAAAGCCTTAACCGTGCCGTGCGCTCGACCATGAAACCCGGATCGCGCAGCAGGATGTTCCTGCGGCGCCTGCGACGCGATGCCGACAAAGGCTCTGCGGCGCTGGAGTTCGCCTTTGTCGCGCCGGTGTTCTTTGTCCTGCTGATGGGCACGATCGAAGCGGGCATCGTCTTCTTCGCCCAGGCGACCTTGCAGAACGCGATCAACGAAGCCGGCCGCATGGTGCGCACCGGCCAGGTGCAGACCGAGAGCATGAGCCAGGCCGATTTCCGCAACAAGGTTTGCAGCCTGGTATCGCCGCTTCTGGCCTGCGACAGCAAGCTGCTGATCGACGTGGAAAGCTTCGGCAACTACGGCAGCGTCAATTATGGCTCGCCGCTGAACGGCAACGGCACGCTGAATGCCGGGATGAACAATTTCTCCACCGGCGCGCCGTGCAGCGTGGTGCTGGTGCGCGGTTTCTATACCTGGCCAGTCTTCACGCCTGGGCTGAACTGGTTCCTGGTCAACATGGCCGGCAACCATCATCTTTTGTCGGCGGCGTCGGCGTTCCGCAACGAGCCTTATACCAACAATGTGGCGGGCTGCTGATGGGCGGGGCTTCCATGCTTCGCCGCTTCGCCGGGGCCGAGGGCGGCCTGGCCGCGGTGGAGTTCGCCTTCGTGCTGCCGGTGATGATCACCATGTTCTTCGGCGTGGTGGAGCTTTCCATGGCGGTGAACTGCCGGGCGGCGGTGACCAACGTCGCCTCGACCACCGCCGACCTGACGGCCCAGGCCACGACGATCTCCACGTCCGACATGAGCAACGTGTTCAACGCGGCCAGCGCGGTCCTTTACCCCTATGACACCGCTTCGGCCAGGATCACGGTCACCAGCATCAACTACGACACCGATACCAAGAGCCTGGGGTCGGGAAAGGTCGCGTGGAGCTGTTCCAGGAACGGCACGCCGCGCAATCCCGGCGACACGGTCACGCTGCCGGCCGGGCTGATGACGGCCAACGGCAGCGTGATCATGTCGGAGGTCACCTATACCTATGCCTCGCCGACCACCAAGATCATCACCGGCCCGATGACCATGACCAACACCTTCTATGCCAAGCCGCGGCGGGTGGCACAGATCACCGGACCCGCCTCCTGTCCTTAGTGAAGCAGCAAGCACAGGCCCGCCTCCCTCATGCGAAGCATGGCAAGGGGGAGGTGGTTTCAGCCTGCGAAGCCGACCTCCTGGAAGGCGAGCGAAAGCTGAAACCGGAGGGGGTTCACCTTGGTCTTATCAGTCCCTCTTGCGCCACCGAAGCCACCAGCAGCCCGTCGCGGGTGAAGAGCGTGCCGCGATTGAAGCCGCGCGCGCCGAAGGCGCTGGGGCTGTCCTGGGCATAGAGCAGCCATTCATCGGCACGGAAGGGGCGGTGAAACCACATCGCATGGTCCAGGCTGGCCACCTGGATTTTTGAGAAGATGCTTTTGCCGTGCGGCAGCAGCGCGGTGTCCAGCAAGGTCATGTCCGAGACGAAGGCCAGCATGGCGCGGTGGATGGCCGGATCGTCGGGCAAGGCGCCGCGGGCGCGCAGCCACAGATAGTCCACCGGCGGGCGCGGTGGCCGGTCGCCCAGCCCACGGGTGGCGGCGGCGCGTATCTCGAAGGGACGCTCGCGCGCGACCCAGGCCCGCATCTCGGCCGACAGGCCCGGATCGCGCAGCAGCACCTGTTGCTCGTCCTCCAGCGCCTCGGGCGGCAGGACGTCCGGCATGGGCGCATGATGGTCGAAGCCGGGCTCGACGATTTGGAAGGACGCCGCGAGGGTGAAGATGGGCGCCCCGTTCTGGATCGCCACCACCCGGCGAGCGGTGAAGCTGGCGCCGTTCCGGCTGCGGTCGACCTGATAGAGGATCGGCAGGCGCGGATCGCCAGGGCGCAGGAAATAGGCATGGAAGGAATGGCAGTGCCGGGCCGGATCGACGGTGCGGGTGGCCGCCACCAGCGCCTGGCCCAGGACCAGACCGCCGAAGACGCGCTGCACCCGATGGTCCGCCGAGGTGCCGCGGAAGATGTTCTCTTCTATCTTCTCCAGGTCCAGAAGGCTCAGGAGCCGCTCAACGGCCGGCTGGGTCATGGCGAGCCTTCCGCACGCGGATTGCGTAACACATTGTTACATAATGGATTTATTTGCTGCCGCTTTCGCTGGCAACTCGCGGCGGATTTGTGGCGCGGAAAGGTTTTTTGGGAACATTTCGCCTTTTGCATGTTGCTATGCGGTCACACGTCTCCGCGAAAACCGGCTTCGGATACAAGCTGATTTCGCAAAGCAGCACCGGACATGGAGACTTTCCCCCGGTTCACCGTTATAAACGCCGCATAGTTCTTATGAACAGACGGGGGGATATCTGCCCGTCGTGATTTTCTAGCGAGGGTAGAGAAAATGAAGCTTCGATTGCTCGCCTTGGCGACGGTTGCCGCCGTTGCGTTCAGCGTGCCGGCCTCGGCCGCTGAGGGTTGGTATCTTGGCCTGGGTGCCGGTTACAGCCACGGTGAAGACATCAGCGCGATGTCCAATCCCGCCGGCACGAACCTCAACATGACGTCGCTGGAAGGATGGGTCGGGGCGGCCTCGATCGGCTACTCCTTCGGCAACAACTGGCGCATTGAAAACGAGATCAGCTTCTCCGAGCATGACGGTACCGCCTGGGGCAGCACGGTCAGCGCCTATTCCAGCAACTGGGCCGACATGGTCAATGTCCTCTATGACATCCCGCTTTCGGATCAGTGGAAACTGACCCTGGGCGGTGGTGTCGGCATCGGCATCGCCAACCTGCATGCCCAGCCCAACTACTGGCTGCTGGACGGCGCGGACGCCGGCTTCCAGTGGCAGGGCATCATCGGCCTGAGCTATGCGGTCGCGCCCGACATGGATCTGTTCGGCGAATACCGCTATCGCAGCAACGAGGTGGACGACACCTATCGTGCGTCGCTGCCGGGCGTCGGCAACTGGCATGTCGACAATGCGGCCGAGCAGGTCGCGATGTTCGGCGTGCGCTGGTACATGACGCCGGCGGCTCCGCCGCCCCCGCCGCCGCCTCCCCCCCCGCCGCCGCCGCCTCCCCCGCCGCCGCCGCCCCTGCCGCCACCTCCGCCGCCGCCGGCGAAGACCTACATCGTGTTCTTCGACTTCGATAAGTCGGACCTCACGGCGGAAGCGCAGCAGACGGTCACCGAAGCGGTGTCCGCGGCCAAGACGCTGGGAAGCGTCCGCGTCATGGTCACCGGCCACACCGACACCGTCGGTTCGGACCGTTACAACCAGGCGCTTTCGGTTCGCCGCGCCCAGTCCGTGAAGGACGAGATGGTGCGTCAGGGTCTGACCGCCGACTCGATCGCGATCGAGGGCAAGAGCTTCCACGACCCGCTGGTTCCGACCGGGCCGGGCGTGCGCGAGCCCAAGAACCGCCGCGCGGTCATCGATCTGGGCGGCTAATAGCCTGACGAATGAAACGAGAAAGGGCCGGTCGAAGGACCGGCCCTTTTTCTTTTGTTCCGCGCGGCTGCTTTTCCCATTGGCCGCTGACGCGGCCGGGGGCGGTCATCGATCTGGGCGGCTAATAGCCTGACGAATGAAACGAGAAAGGGCCGGTCGAAGGACCGGCCCTTTTTCTTTTGTTCCGCGCGGCTGCTTTTCCCATTGGCCGCTGACGCGGCCGGAGGCGGTCATCGATCCGGGCGGCTAATAGCCTGACGAATGAAACGAGAAAGGGTCGGTCGAAGGACTGGCCCTTTTTCTTTTGTTCCGCGCGGCTGCTCGTGCCGCAATCGCCGCAAACAAAAGGCCGGACCTTCCGGCCCGGCCTTTGGAAATCTTCCCGATCGGCTATTGCAGCAGCCGCACCGCCGGCTGATTGCCGCTTTCCGGCGCATCCCCCGGCTGGGCCGGGCGCGGAGTCGGCACGATATCGGCACCCGCCTTCACCCCTTCGAGCGTGACGGCGACGCGAATCTCGCAGGCATCGACGGGCGAGGCCTCTTTCACGTCGATCCCCGAGACCAGGTCCGCCAGCACCGGCTTGTCAGGCGCCAGCGCGGCGGCGAAAACGACGTCGGCGGTCTTGCAGAAATTGTCGTGCGCGCCCGGCTTGGTGCGGCGCTGTTCGGCGTGGGCGATGGCGCGGGTCTTGTAGGCGTCATAGGCGGCATTGCCCTTGGATGCGCCGTTGAGCCGCTTGAACATGCGCAACATCAGCGCGTCGGACTGGCGCAACTCGGCCCTGAACACGGTCTGGAAGCGGTTGAACAGCGCCACTTCGCGCGGGCCGCAGGCGAGCGCGGCGTCCGTCAGCTCCTGCTGCACGGCGGAAATCTGGATGGCGGAAATCTCCGCCTGCGAAGCGCAGCCTCGCGCTTCGGCGACGCCGGTTGCAGCCACACTGAGAGCGAGCAGGCAGACGCCCAGCTTGCATGCGGTCATGGAAAGTCTCTCCAAGAGGTCCGGTCCGATCCGGCGCGGCACCATAGCCGGATCGCCGCCTGCCCGCCAAGCCTTTGTAACATGGGAACTTTATCGCCCCCTGGCGGCCGGCCGCCGATGGCCCGGATACCGGCAGGCCCTCAGCGCGTTTGCTTTGTAAGAGAGGCCCGCCATGTGGCGCCGTCTGCTTTTATTGGGAACTGCCCTGCTTTTCGCCACGCCGGCCCTGGCGCGACACCGGTTTCCCGCCGCCGCCCCTGCTTTTCCCAGCGAGCACCAGATCGCCTCGCTGATGGCGGACCGGCCGCAACCGCCCTATCCGATGAACTATGCCGACGAGGCCGCCCAGTCGCTGGGTGTCAAGGGCGGCCGTTGGGATGTGTTCGACACCGGCACCTCTTCCTCCAGCCCCCTGATGCCTTCCCTGCGCGGCGGGGTGGACAAGGGCGGCGCCATGATCCGCCTGCAATGGCGCTGAACCTTTCCCATCCCGGCCGGGTCTAGTATTCCTCTGACGGTTCCAGAGGATGGCGCATGGCTTACAAGATCGCCGTGGTGGGCGCGACCGGCAATGTCGGGCGCGAAATGCTGAATGTGCTGGCCGAGCGCCAGTTTCCCTATTCGGAAGTGGCGGCGCTGGCCTCCACCCGCTCGGTCGGGACCGAGGTGTCGTTCGGCGAAGGCACCATCAAGGTCAAGGCGCTGGACTATTACGATTTCAAGAGCACCGACATCTGCCTGATGAGCGCCGGCGGCGACGTCGCCCGGCAATGGGCGCCCAAGATCGCCGCCCAGGGCTGCATCGTGATCGACAATTCCAGCGCCTGGCGCATGGACCGGCAGGTGCCGCTGGTGGTGCCCGAGGTCAATGCCGACGCGCTTCTGGAAATTCCCCGGGGCATCATCGCCAATCCCAACTGTTCCACCGCCCAGCTTGTGGTGGCGCTGAAGCCGCTGCACGACGCCTTCACCATCAGGCGCGTCGTCGTATCGACCTATCAATCGGTTTCCGGCGCCGGGCGCGAGGCGATGGACGAGCTGTTCCGCCAGACCCGCGCGGTGTTTGTGGCCGATCCGGTGGAGGTTGAGAAGTTTCCCAAGCAGATCGCCTTCAACGTCATTCCCCATATCGACACGTTCCTGGACAGCGGCTTCACCAGGGAAGAATGGAAGATGATGGTGGAGACGCAGAAGATCCTGGACCCCGACATCCAGGTGACGGCGACCTGCGTGCGCGTGCCGGTCTTTGTCGGCCACAGCGAGGCGGTGTCGATCGAATGCGAAAAGCCCGTGACCGCGGAAAAGGCGCGGCAATTGCTGCGCGCCGCGCCCGGCGTGCTCGTGGTCGACAAGCGCGAGGCCGGCGGCTATGTCACCCCCATCGAATGCGCCGGCGAGGATGCGACCTTTGTCAGCCGCATCCGCAAGGATCCGAGTGTCGAGAACGGGCTGATGCTGTGGGTCGTGTCGGACAATCTGCGCAAGGGCGCGGCGCTGAACGCGGTGCAGATCGCCGAAAGCCTGGTCAACCGCAAGCTTTTGACGGCGGCGTGAATTCGCCAAGCCGGGAATAAGGAGAAGAGTAATGCCGAAATGCTATTGGATCGCCCGTGTCGATGTGCATGACCCGGAAATTTACAAATCCTATGTCGAGACCGCCAAGCCCGCCTTCGCGCGCTACAAGGCCAAATTCCTGGCGCGCGGCGGCAAGACCGAGGTGCTGGAAGGCCAGGCGCGGGCCCGCAACGTGATCATCGAATTCGCCTCGATGCAGGATGCGCATGATTGCTATCATTCGCCCGAATACACCAAGGCCCGGCAATTCCGCAGCAGGGCCGGTGTGGGCGAATTCGTGCTCGTCGAAGGCGCCGAATAGCCCGCGTCCCGCCGGGCCCGACATGACACAGGTTCTGGATGCCTGGCGCCGCAGGGTGGCCGAAGGCCGGTTGCAGCCCGACGCGGCGCAGGAGGCGGCGGCCAGGCGGCTGGACGCGCTGTGCGAGGCGTTGCGGGAAAGACAGGGCTTCTCGCTCTTCCGCCGCGCCGCGCCGCCGCCGGGCGGGCTTTACATCTGGGGCGATGTGGGCCGCGGCAAGACCATGCTGATGGACCTGTTCTTCGCCGCCGCGCCGGTGGAAGCCAAGCGCCGCACCCATTTCAACCGCTTCATGGTGGACGTGCATGCGCGCATCCATGCGATGCGCGGCCGCGCCGGCACGGCCGATCCGATCGCGCCGGTGGCGCGCGAGCTGGCGGCACAGGCGCGGCTTTTGTGCTTCGACGAATTCCAGGTGACCGATGTCGCCGATGCCATGATCCTGGGCCGGCTGTTCGAGGCATTGTTCGCCGAGAACGTGACCGTCGTGGCGACCAGCAACACCGCGCCTGGGCATCTGTATGAAGGCGGGTTGAACCGCCAGCTTTTCCTGCCCTTCATCGCACAGATCGAAAAGCGGCTGGAGGTGGTGACGCTGAACGGCCCGACCGACTACCGGACGCAGACGCTGGCGCAAATCAGGACATGGATGATGCCGCTGTCGGACGAAACGGAGGCGGCGATGAACGCGGCCTGGCAGCGGCTGACCGGCACGCGCGCAGGGCGGCCGGCGATCCTGACCGTTCTGGGCCGCAAACTGGTGGTGCCCCAGGCGGCGAAAGGCGTGGCCCGCTTCAGTTTCGCGGACCTGTGCGAGCAGCCGCTGGCGGCGGCCGATTACCTGGCCATCGCGCGCGATTTCCACACGGTTCTGATCGACCATGTGCCGCAGATGACGCCGGACATGCGCAACCAGGCGCGGCGATTCACCGTGCTGATCGACACGCTGTATGATGAAGGGGTCAAGCTGGTCGCCAGCGCCGCCGCCGCGCCCGAAGACGTTTATCCGGGAGGCGATGGTGCCGAGGCGTTCCGCCGTACCGCCTCGCGCCTTGCCGAAATGCAGGGCGAGGACTATCTGCGCAAAGGCCGTGGGATACACCGGCTCTCTCCGCCCTTCGGCGAAACCCCAGAGGGGGGAGGTGTCGCAACGATGGATCGGCAAAGCCGACCGAGTTGCGACGGAGGAGGGTGAGAGATGCAAGACGTCTATTGGGCCTGCGCTTTCGTCCTGGCCTGCATCCTGGCCTATCGCTTCGGCTGGCCGCGGCTGAAGAAATTCGACGCCGAGAACAGGGCGCGGATCGAGCGCGAATTCCGCGACAGGAACGACGCCAACGCCCATATTCGCCATGCCCTGGAGGTGGCCGACGAGCAGGTGGAGGAGATCCAGGAGGTCAAGGTCGGAAGCGTCACCCACTATCTGTTTGAGGCCGAAGTGTTCGCCACCCGCCAGGAGGCGGAGGAAATGCGCGCCCGCCGCGTCGGCGTGGTGGCGCGCCGCTTCTATGAGGAATTGCCCTCCGCCCTGATGGCGCGCGGCGAAGGCGGCCCGCGCTCGCCCCTGTCGGCGCGCGAGCGCGCCAGCGCGCGCTGGAAGCGGACGATCCATTGAGAAGCGCGGGCGCAACAAGGAAGCTGGATGGGCGGGTCAAGCCCGCCCATGGTGACCTGAGGGAATGACATGAGCGTTCTGGTGGTCGTGCTGCTGGGCGTGCTGGCCGGCCTTGCCGCCGCGGCGCTGGGGCTTGGCGTGGCGCTGACCCAGGTGCCGATGGCCAGGGCGCGGCGTGTGGCGCTGGCGGCGGGCATGGGCGGGGCCATCGCCTTTACCCTGACCGCGCTGGTGCAGCTTCCCTTCTATGCCGGGGCCGAGGACGGGATCGCGGTGCCGCTGCTAATCGCCTGTGCCGCGGGCGCGGTGGGCGCCTGCATGACGGGCGGGCTGATCCTGCGCGCTGCCCATAAGCAAACCTGACGCAGGGGTTTTGCCCGCCGGGCTGGAGCAAGGAGCGATGTGGGCAAACACGCCCATGAGCGACGAAGCGACGCCCCGGAGGGCAAAAGATCGCGTCAGGCTACCTCGCCTTTCATGAGGCGCGGCAGTTTGCCGACATCGCCGCCGGCATGGCGCATGAAGAAACGCCGCGCCGGGCCGATGGAATCGACGATGCCCAGCCCCAGGTCGCGCAGCGCCCGGATGGGCGCGATGTCGTTGGAGAAGAGCCGGTTCAGCGCATCGGTCGAGGCCGCAAGGGTGACGCTGTCGAAACGGCGCCAGCGCTCGTAACGCTTCAGCACATCCCGCGCGCCGATGTCCTGGCCCAGCCGCGCCGCATCCAGCAGCACTTCGGCCAGCGCGGCGGCGTCCTTGAGCCCCAGGTTCAGTCCCTGCCCCGCGATGGGGTGGATGCCGTGGGCGGCATCGCCCGCCAGTGCGAAGCGATCCGCCACGAAATCGCGCGCGATATGGAAGGAAAGCGGATAGGACCAGCGGGGGCCATCGGCATGGACCCTGCCCAGGTGATCGCCGAAGCGGCGCGCCAGCTCGGCGTTGAAGCCTGCTTCATCCAGCGCCAGCAATGCGGGGGCCTGCCTGTTCGTCTCGGTCCACACCAGCGAGGAACGGTTGGCTTTATCGTTTGCGTCCTCGCTTCGCCCGTCGGGGGGCAGCGGCAGGATGGCGAAGGGTCCCGAGGGCAGGAAATGCTCATAGGCGACGCCGTTGTGCGGCTTTTCATGCGCCACCGTCGCCACGATGCCGGTCTGCGGATAGGACCAGCCCACCTTGCCGATGCCCATCTGTTCGCGCAGCGGGCTTTCGCGCCCGTCGGCGGCGATCACCAGTGCGGCGGCGACGGCTTGGCCATCGGCCAGGGTGGCGACGGCGCTACCGCCTTCGATCGTGACCGCCTTCACCGCGTTGGGCGCGATCAGCGACAGCTTCGGCATCCCGGCCACCGCGTCATGCAGGGCCAGGCGGATATGGCGGTTCTCGGCGATATGGCCGAGGGCGGCGGTTCCGATCTCTTCGGCATCGAAATGCAGCGAGAAGGGCGATGGCGCCCGCCCGATCGCGCCGTCGCTCACCAGAATCTCATGGATCGGCTGGGCATGAGGCTGAAGCCGCTCCCACACCCCCAGCGCCGACAGCATGCGGACGCTGGCATAGGCCAGGGCCGAGACCCGGCCGTCGAAGCGCGGGTCCAGCGAGCGGGCCGGCAGCGCGGCATCGGCCACCGCCACCGCCAAGCCCCCCTTCGCCAGGGCCAGGCCCAGCGGAAGACCGACCATTCCGCCACCCGCAATCAGGACATCGACCTTGCGTATCGTCATGCCCAACCCCCTCCCCCCTTCGCGACGCGATGCGCCGCTACGGGACCCTCCCCCTTGCCGCGCTGCGCGCGAAGGGGGAGGCGGCCGCCACCCGCGATCAGGACATCGACCTTGCGTATCGTCATGCCCGTAACCCAGCCATGATGATTTTTTGAGCAGCTGCGGTGTCATGCCCGAAAATCAGGCAGAAACGCGGCCTCAGGCCCTCCCCTCCCAGCCGGCAAATTTCGCCAAAAACCATTTTAGCTCAAACCTTTGCGGAAAATCCGGAAGCTGGCCCGCTTCTTGATATTTGCCGGAAGCCGGACCCCTCGCGTCCGGCGTGGCAACCATGGAAGGACGGCGGATGAAGCTTATCACGGCGATCATCAAACCCTTCAAGCTCGACGAGGTCCGGGAGCAGCTGTCGGCGCTCGGCGTCCAGGGCATGACGGTGACGGAGGTCAAGGGCTATGGGCGGCAGAAGGGGCATACCGAAATCTATCGCGGCGCCGAATATGCCGTGAGCTTCCTGCCCAAGCTCAAGCTCGAAGTGGCGGTGAAGAGCCAGATGCTGGAGGCGGCGGTCGAGGCCATCACCGCCAAGGCAAAAACCGGCCAGATCGGCGACGGAAAGATCTTCATCACACCGCTGGAACAGGTCGTGCGGATCCGCACCGGCGAAACGGATGGCGACGCGCTCTAGGCCCGAAGCCTGGCGCGACACACAAGGGGACATGAGATGAGAATCGAGATTTTGAAGAAAGCAGGCCTTGCCGCGTTCGCCGGGCTTGGCGCGCTGGCGCTGAGCGGCGGCGCCGCCTTCGCCGCCGATGCACCGGCGCTGAATGCGGGCGACACCGCCTGGATGATCACCTCGTCGGCGCTGGTGCTGATGATGACGATCCCGGGCCTTGGCCTTTTCTATGGCGGCATGGTGCGCAAGAAGAACGTGCTGGCAACGCTGGCGCAAAGCTTCGGCGCCACCTGCCTGATCAGCGTGCTGTGGATGATCCTGGGTTATTCGCTGGCCTTCAAGGCCAACGGCAGCGCCAGCCTGAACAACATCATAGGCGGCCTGAGCTTCCTGTTCCTGCGGCCGATGAGCGTGAACACCCTGTCGGGCACCATCCCCGAGTCGGTCTTCATGTTCTTCCAGATGACCTTCGCGATCATCACCCCGGCGCTGATCGCGGGCGCGCTGGCCGACCGCATGAAATTTTCCGCCTTCCTGTGGTTCATGGGGCTGTGGCTGATCTTCGTCTATTGCCCCATCGCCCATATGGTATGGGGCGGCGGCTTCCTGTTCGCCATGGGGGCGCTGGACTATGCCGGCGGCACCGTGGTGCACCTGAACGCCGGCACCGCGGCGCTGGTCACCTGTCTGGTGCTAGGCAAGCGCATCGGTTACGGCAGCGAGAACATGTCGCCGCACAATCTGGTGCTGTCGGTGATCGGCGCCAGCCTTTTGTGGGTGGGCTGGTTCGGCTTCAACGCAGGCTCGGCCCTCACCGCCGGCTTCAACGCCGGCATGGCCGCCGCCGCCACCCAGATCGCCACCGCCGCCGCGGCGCTGGCCTGGACCGCCGCCGAATGGATCATCGCCAGGAAGCCGTCGGTGCTGGGCATGATCTCGGGCGCGGTCGCGGGCCTGGTGGCGATCACGCCGGCGTCGGGCTTTGTCGATCCGCTGGGCGCGCTGATCATCGGCGTCGCCGCGGGCGTGGTCTGTTATGTCTCGGCGGTGTGGGTGAAGCGGGCCCTGGGCTATGACGACAGCCTGGACGCCTGGGGCGTGCATGGCGTGGGCGGGGCGCTGGGGGCGCTGTTGACCGGCGTCTTCGCCAACAGCGCCATCAACAGCGCCGGCAAGGGCTGGCTGATCGACGGCAACTTCGCCCAGATGCCGATCCAGCTTGCAGACATCGCCGTCACATTCGTGTGGTGCGCGGTGGGCACCTTCATTATCCTGAAGGTCATCGACGCCGTTATCGGCCTGCGCGTGCCGCGAGAGGTCGAGATCGAGGGCCTGGATATCAACCTGCACGGGGAGACGGTGCATAGTTGAGCCGACTCGCTCGCAACCAGAAAAGGCGCCCCGCAAGGGCGCCTTTTTGTTGCTCGCTATCTCAACCCCCACCGGCCTTCGCTACCTGTCGTCACCCACAACGCCGAGCGTTGTGGGTTCCTAAGTCGCTACGGCCACCTCCCCCTTGCCGTGCTTCGCACGAAGGGGGAGGCGGGTCTCTGGAATTCGTAACGGCTTTATTCTGGATGAGAGATGGTCACATTTTTTGCCGCCAACTGTTCCAGTACGCCGCCCTGGCGCAGCAGCGGGCCGATGGAGATCACCGCCGCGCTCTTACCGCGTTCATTGAGGGCCTGGTCCAACCCTTTCACGATCAGCGACACGCTGAGCGCGTTGACGCCCGCCGCCTGGGGCGAAATGGCGGTGACACATTCCAGCAATTTCGTCTCGGCATAATGGGCCTTGACCTGTTCGACGGCGCCATCGGCCCAGGCATCGGCGGCGGCCACGGCATCGCGCGCCTGGCGGAAGGTATCGTCCACCGCCTGGGCGAGGCAGGGCTGCTGGCGATCCTGCGGCAGGGCCAGCACCGCGCGGACCGTTGGCATCAGGTCGAATTCGCCCATCCGGCGCACCGGCACGCGGGCGCGGCGCGCCAGCCGCTCCACCGTTTCGCGCGGCTCGCGCCGGGTCAGGTCGCGCGACGACAGGAAGTCGCGCTGCAGCCGCATGGCCGCGACCAGCGCTGCGTCGCCGTCATAATCGGCGGTCGTCTTGCCCGCCAGCGTAGCGGCCTGGGCAAAGCGCGCGGCGAGCGCCGGCGGCAGCGTCTGCTGCAACGTCCGTCCACCGGGCTGGCGCAGCAGGTCGCCATGCCACAGATAGAACCAGGCCGCATCCACCATCCCGACATCGGGCGCGGGCGGCAGCAGAAGCTGGCGCGCGCCGGCCACGAGTCGTTGCAGACTGTCGCGATTCCACGCCAGGTCTTCGGGCATCGGCCCGATGGTGCCCAGGATCCAGACCTCTCCCTGGCCGCGCGTCAGCCGCCAGATGGCAGGCCCCTTCGCGTCGGCGGTGACGGTGACGCTTTCCACGCTGTCTGCCGGCAGGCTGCTGGACCATACTTCAACCGGCCTTTCCGGCGCGGGCCTGTCGGGCGCCTGCGCGAGGGCCGGGATCGCGCCCGCGAGCAGCGCCGCCAGCAACACCATCCCGGATTTGCCGATTGCCATGCGCCATGCTGGCATGGGCCCCTGGTGCCTGCCAGCCGCATATCTTCTGGCCCCGGCGCGCGCGTGCCACTAGTGTCCCGATTCCGCTAGATTTGCGCCGCTTTCGCCGGAGACGCGCCTTGTCCGACACGCTTCTGTCAGCCCTGCCCGAAGGGCCATTCGCCCGCCTGGCAGCCCTGCTGAGCGGCATCGAGCCGGGCAAGCCGCCGATTTCGCTGGCGGTGGGCGACCCTTCCGGCCCGGTGCCCGATTTCGCGCGGGCGGCCATCGACGAAGCGATGGCCGGTTTCGGCAATTATCCGCCGATCGCCGGCACCGATGTCTGGCGGCAGGCGGCGGCAGGGTGGCTGAACCGCCGCTTCGGCCTGGATGTGGAGGCCGAGCATGACGTGCTGCCGCTGGCGGGCACGCGCGAAGGGCTGTTCAGCGCGCTGTTCCCTTTCATGCCGCGGACCAAGGCGGGCGCGAAGCCCGTCGTCGCCATGCCCAATCCCTTCTATCAGTGCTATGCCGCCGCCGCGCTGGCCGCGGGGGCCGAGCCGCTCTATGTGCCGTCGCGCAAGCAGAACGGCTTTCTTCCCGACTATGCGGCACTGCCCGCCGAGACGCTGGAGCGCATCGCCGCCGTCTATATCTGCAGCCCGTCCAACCCCGAGGGCGCCGTGGCCAATGAAGCCTATTGGCGCGCGCTGTTCGCGCTGGCGGACCGGCATGACTTCCTGGTGCTGGCGGACGAATGTTATGCCGACATCTGGTACGACGCCCCGCCGCTGTCGGCGCTGAGCGCGCGGCGGATGCAAAGCGGCGGGCTGTCGCGGCTGCTGTCGTTCCACTCGCTCTCCAAGCGGTCGGGTCTTCCGGGCATGCGCTCGGGGCTGGTGACGGGCGAGCGGGCGCTGATCGGAAGGTTGCGCGCCTTTCGCAATGTCGCCGGGCCCACCGTGGCCGGTCCGCTGCTGGCGGCGTCGGCGGCGCTGTGGGCCGATGAGGCCCATGTCGCGGCCAACCGCGCCGGCTATCAGGAGAAGATGGCGGCGGCCGAGAGGAATTTGGGCGCGCGCATGACCCGGCCGGGGGGTGGATTCTTCCTGTGGCTGGAGGTGGGCGATGGTGAGGATTTCGCCCGCCGCGCATGGCGGGAACAGGGGGTGCGGCTGCTGCCCGGCGCCTATATGGGAAGAGAATCTTTACCAGGAAAAACCCAGTCAAACCCCGGGTTTTCCTACGTCCGGGTGGCCCTCGTTAGCAATTTGTCAACCATTCTTACCGCACTCGAAAGACTGAAAGAAATTCTCTGAGCCGCCGTTCGGGCGGTCCAGCGAGCACAGGCCTGCCTCCCCCTTCCGCGCGGCACGCGCGGGCAAGGGGGAGGTGGCCGCAGCGACTTAGGAATGCGCGGCGCCCGGCGCCGCGCGTGACGACAGGAAGCGAAGGCCGGAGGGGGTTGAAGTTATGGCCGGAAGAATGGTCGGAGGCGTCTATCACCCGCGTGCCAGGGGCAGCGCGATGACGGACGCGCTGGCGGATGCGCGCCGCGCGCTGGCCCGGCTGGCCCGCACGGCGGCGCTGCGCGGCGCGGGGTTGCTGCTGATCCTGGCGGCCTTTGCGGCGCTGCTGGCGGTCCTGTCCTATTCCTCCGACGACGCCAGCCTGAACAACGCCACGCTGCGGCCGGTGAACAACCTGCTGGGGCCCTATGGCGCAGTCGCCGCCGACCTTCTGTTGCAGATCTTCGGCATCGCCGCCCTGGCCTTCCTGGCGCCGCTGTTCGTGTGGGGCACGCGCGCGCTGATGGGCCGCCACCTGAAATACGCGATGTGGCGGCTGGTGGCCTGGCCGCTGGGCACATTCACCGTCGCGGCGGGGCTGGGCATCCTGCCCCAGCCCGCCAACCTGCCCGCCGGCGCGGGCGGCATGATTGGCATCGCCGCCGCGGGCCTGTCGGGCCATGCCGCACAGGTGTGGCACAGCCCCATCGTCGCTTGGGCGCTGCCGCTGGGCCTGTTCCTGGCCGGACTGCCGCTGGCTTTCCTGGCCACCGGGCTGCGTTTCATGCCCATCGCGCGCGGACTGGCCAACATTCCGGCGGCGGGGATGTGGCTGTATGGCCTGGTCCGCCGTCCGCATGAAGGCGCCTATGACCATGCCGAGGACGATGACGGCGAATATGATGACGATGAGGAAGGCGCCTATCACGAAGCCGGCTATGAGGATGAAGAAGGCGAAGGCAGTCCCGGATCGCTGCGGCCCGAGCCCATCGCCGCCACCAGGCTTCAGGAACGTCTGGCGGAGCGCCGCAAGAGCCGCGTGAAGCGCGAGGCGGCGCGGCCCCAGCCCCGGCGCGCAGACCGCCAGCCGGCGCTGAACCTGGCCAGCGGCGAATACCAGCTTCCGGCGCTGGGGCTTCTGGCCGAGCCGCCGCCCAGCAAGGAGAGCCACCAGCTTTCCGACGAGGCGCTGGAGGAAAATGCCCGCATGCTGGAAGCGGTGCTGGCCGATTTCGGCATCAAGGGCCGCATTCATGCCGTGCGTCCCGGCCCGGTGGTGACTCTGTACGAATTCGAGCCGGCGGCGGGGGTGAAATCCAGCCGCGTGATCAGCCTGGCCGACGATGTCGCCCGCTCGATGAGCGCGGTGGCCGCGCGCATCGCCACCATCGCGGGCCGCAACGTGATCGGCATCGAGCTGCCCAACCAGCACCGCGAGACCGTCTATCTGCGCGAGATGTTCGCCTCCGGCGACTATGAGAAGGCGCGCGCGCCCCTGACCGTGGCGCTGGGCAAGACCATCGGCGGCGAGCCGGTGATGGCCGACCTGGCCAAGATGCCCCACCTTCTGGTGGCGGGCACCACCGGTTCGGGCAAGTCGGTGGGCCTGAACACCATGATCCTGTCGCTGCTCTACCGGCTGACGCCGCAGCAGTGCAAGCTGATCATGATCGATCCCAAGATGCTGGAGCTGTCGGTCTATGACGGCATTCCCCATCTTCTGTCGCCGGTGGTGACCGATCCGCGCAAGGCGGTGGTGGCGCTGAAATGGGCGGTGCGCGAGATGGAAGATCGCTACCGCAAGATGTCCAAGATGGGCGTGCGCGGCGTGGAAGCCTTCAACGACCGCGTTCGCAAGGCCAAGGAAAAGGGCGAGGTGCTCAAGCGCACCGTCCAGACCGGCTTCGACCGCGAGACCGGCAAGCCCATCTATGAGGATGAAACGCTGGAATTCGAGGTCATGCCCTTCATCGTCGTGGTGGTCGATGAAATGGCCGACCTGATGATGATCTCGGGCAAGGAGATCGAAGGCGCGATCCAGCGCCTGGCGCAGATGGCGCGCGCGGCGGGCATCCACCTGATCGCGGCGACGCAGCGGCCCAGCGTGGACGTGATCACCGGCACCATCAAGGCCAACTTCCCCACCCGCATCTCGTTCCAGGTGACCAGCAAGATCGACAGCCGCACCATCCTGGGCGAGCAGGGCGCCGAGCAGCTTCTTGGCCAGGGCGACATGCTCTACATGGCCGCGGGCGGGCGCATCCGGCGCATCCACGGCCCCTTTGTGTCCGACCATGAGGTGGAGGACATCGTGCGCTTCCTGAAGTCGCAGGGCGTGCCGGAATATCTGGACGCGGTGACGGAAGAGCCGGACGAGAACGGCGAGGATCCCTATGCCATGTTCGGCCAGGGGAACGGCAATTCGGGCGACGACCTGTACGACAAGGCGCTGGCGGTGGTGGCGCGCGACCGCAAGGCTTCGACCAGCTATATCCAGCGGCGGCTGCAGATCGGCTACAACCGCGCCGCCAGCCTGATCGAGCGCATGGAGAATGAGGGCGTGGTCAGCGCGCCCAACCATAAGGGCGTGCGGGAAGTCCTGTTGCCGGATCACGAAGAGCGGTAAGCCGCTCCCAGGGCGCGACCGCGCCCCGGCGGGAGTCCGCCGCCCTCGCGGAGGCGGCGCGCGAGCGCGCTCGCCGTGAGCGAAAAAGAGGGCGTGCGGGAGGTTCTGTTGCCGGATCACGAAGAGCGGTAAGTGTTGAGGTCGGCGCGCGCCTTCCCGTTTGAACGCCACTCCCCGCCTGCCGCGAAATGGCGTAAAAGTCCGCTTGCAATGATCCGGCCATAGCGGCCGGCGCGGCAGGCCAAGCGGGGCGCAGAATGGCATCCTACATCGACAAGTCGCTGGGCGACGGCGAGACCGTGATCCGGCGGGCGCAATTCCACTGGCTCTATAGCCTGGGCGCCTGGCTTTGGGTCGCGGTGCCGCTGGCGGGGCTGGCCGCCGCCATCATCTATGCCAACAAGGACCCCACCAACCAGGACATCTGGCGCACTGTCGCGGTCGCCTTTGTGGTGCTGCTGGTTGTGGGGCTGTGCATTTTCCTGAAGCTGATGGTGCGCAAATGGACCACCGAGCTGGGCGTGACCAGCCACCGTTTCGTCGAGAAATACGGCCTGTTCACCATGCGCACCAACGAGATCGCGCTGCCCAATATCGAAGGGGTGAAAATCCACCAGAGCCTTCCCGGCCGCATCTTCGATTACGGCACGGTGCGGATCGAAGGCACCGGCGTGGATTCGGTGACGACGCCGGAAATCGCCGATCCGGTCGGCTTCGTGCGCGCCATCCAGACCGCCAAGGAACATGTCGCGGGCCTGACGGCGACGCCGCGCCCGAACGCCCATCCCGGCTGAAGCCATTCCTGGCTTGCGGAACAGCGCCGCCCGATCCCGGCGATTGTTGCCCCTTTCGCGGGCACGCGATAAGACGGCCGCAGCTTCGACAGTTTCCCGGCGGCGGACCTTCCCCTGATGACATCCCTTCTGGTTCTGGGCCTGGCGCTGTGCGCGACCGCCGCGACCATGACCGGCGGCCTCTTGGCGCTGAAGCTGGCGGAGCGCCTGCCGCTGGTGCTGGGCTTTTCCGCCGGCGCGGTCATCGGCGTGGCCTTTTTCGACCTCGCGCCCGAGGCGATCGCCGCCGGCCGGGGCGTCTATGATGCGCGATCCTTGCTGGCGGTCGCGGCGGCCGGCTTCTTTCTGTATGTGGTGATCGACCGGCTGGTGGCGCGCCATGACTGCGAGGGCGAGCCCAACATGACGCGTGGGCTGATCGGCGCGGCCAGCTTTTCCGCCCATAGCGTGCTGGACGGATTTGCGATGGGCATTGCGCTGCAAGCCGGCAGCCAGGTCGGGCTGATCGTGGCGACCGCGGTGCTGGCGCACGACTTCGCCGACGGACTGAACACCGTCAATGTCGTGTCGAAAAATGGCGGCGGCAGGGGGTGGGCGTTGCGCTGGCTGGCGATGGATGCCGCCGCTCCGCTGCTGGGCGCGGCGCTGAGTCTTCTGGTCAGGCCACGGCCCGACCTGCTGGCGCTGCTGCTGGCGCTGTTCTGCGGCTTCTTCCTGCATATCGGAGCCAGCGGCCTTTTGCCGGAAAGCCATCGGGCGCGGCCGCGCCTGTCCACCACCTTGGCCACGCTGGCGGGCGCGGCCTTTCTGTGGCTGGCGACCCGGCTGGTGCAGTAACCGCCGCCGGAAATGAGCCGCTATCGCCCTCAGAGAACCGGTGTCAGCAACGGCCTGCCCGCGAAATGTGCGTCCAGATTGTCCAGCACAAGCTGGCTCATGGCGCGGCGGGTCTCGAAGGTGCCGCTGCCGACATGCGGCGCCAGCACCACATTGTCCATGCCGAACAGGGCCTGGGGCACCTGGGGCTCATGCACGAACACGTCCAGGCCGGCGCCGCCCAGCTTGCCGGCGGCGAGCGCCGCAACCAGCGCCTCCTCGTCCACCACCGCGCCCCGCGCGACATTGACCAGGATGCCGCTGGGGCCCAGCGCCGCGATCACGTCGCGGCTGACGATCTTGTCGGTCTGGGGCGTGGCGGGAATGATCACGATCAGGAAGTCGCTGTCCCTGGCCAGCGCCACCAGGTCGGGATAGTGCTGCCAGGATAGTTCGGCGACCGGACGGCGGCTGTGATAGGCGATGGTGTTGTTCATCGCCTCGGCCCGCTTGCCGATCTCCCGGCCGATGCGGCCCATGCCCAGGATGCCGACCCGCTTGCCGCTGGCGCGGCTGGCCAGCGGAAACTCGCCCTTCCGCGGCCATTCGCCCTGGCGGATATAGCGGTCCGCCGGGATCAGGCGGCGGGCGGTCATGATCATCAACCCGATGGCCAGGTCGGCGACATCGTCGTTCAGCACTTCGGGGGTGTTGGTGACGGGGATGCCCTTGGAGCGCGCATACTCCACCGGAATGCCGTCATAGCCCACCGAGGCCGAGCAGATGACTTCCAGTTTGGTCAGCCGGTCGATAATTTCGGGCGGCGGGCCGGAATGGCCATTGGTCACCACCCCGCGCACAACGGCAGCGACTTCGTCAAGCCTGTCTTTCCTGTGCACGCGATAACGCGCTTCCAGCTCGCGCTGCACTTCCGGGCGCAGCGGCACAAATTGCAGAATGTCGATGGTCATGGGTCAGGGCGCTTCCGCCATCTCCTTCATCTTCTCCAGGGCGGCGCTGAAACGGTCGGTGCGCTGCTTGCGGTCGGCCTGGCGCGCCTCGGCCGTGGTCAGCGGCGAGACGTCATAGAACAGCGTATAGACGATCTTGGATTCGCGGCCCCGGTCCATCGGCTCCACCGCCAGGGTGCCGTGATAGAAGATCGGCGATTGCGGCTGGGCATAGGTGTAGGAATGCGAGGTCACCGCCACCATCACCTCGTCGGTGGTGCCACGCAATCGCCGGTTGGTGCCCACGCTGACGCCGTTGCCGGCGGTGATCTGGCAGGGCACGTTCAGCCATTGGGAGATGGCGCAATAAGGCCCGATCCTGGCCCAGACCTGGTCAGGGCTGCGGTCCACCACCTTCTCCAGAAGAATGGTGGTGAATTCCGGCGTCCTGTCGGCCGCGGCGGCCCCAGATGGCGCCAGCGCAAGCCCCGCAAATGCTGCGGCTGCGAAAGCTGCTGCTCTCACGCTTGTCTCCCTCATGCCCAACCCTGCATTCCTGATAAAGCGCTGCCCGTTCGGGCGCAACACGGCAAAGCGCCATAAGGGCTTTCGCCGCCCGGCAGTGAATTCATGCAGTTTTCCTTGTCACCCATGCTGAAAATAAACTGGACGCGGGACGCGCCACTGGACAACCTTCGTGCGGTCCGAAGGAGCCGCGACAGCGGTGGGCCGGCCGCAAGCGCCGAAAAGAACATCAGAGGGAGACGTTCCATGGATCGCCGTAAATTCTTCTCGGTCACGGGTGCGGGGGCTGCCGCAGCCGCGGCCGGAAGCATCGCCGCCGGCACGCCGGTGGCCGAGGCACAGCCCGCCATGCCCGGCGGCGCCTGCGCCAGCGCCAAGCTGCCGCCGCTGAAGGCGCGGCTGGGCCATCAGTTCGGCACCCTGACCGACGACACCGCCGCCTGGGTGGCGCGCTATGGGGTAGATGCGATCTGCACCAGCCCCAAGCAGAAGGACCCCAGCCGTCTCTATCCGACGGCGGACGAGATGAACGCGATGCTGGACCTGGCCCACAAATGGAAGCTCAAGGTCGAGCTGGTGGACAGCATCCTGTTGCGCTCGTCCCTGATCGATCGCGAGAAGCATCCGGCGATCATGCTGGCCGACAGCCCCGAGCGCGACCGCGACATCGAGGCGTTCCAGAACCACATCCGCACCTGCGCCCAGACCGGCATCCGTGCCCTGAAGTACAACATGTCCATCCTGGGCGTGCTGCGCAGCGGAGAAGTGCCGGGCCGCGGCGACACCGTCTACAACAAGTGGAACGCCAAGGAGGCGCTGGCCAAGAACCCGCCGCTGACCCGCGCCGGCCGGGTCGATGCGGACGCCTTCTGGGAGCGCATCGACTATTTCCTGTCCCATGTCGTGCCGGTGGCCAACGAATACAAAGTGCAGATCGCCTGCCATCCGCAGGACCCGGGCACGCCGCCGGGCGGCTATCGCGGCGTGGACCGCGTGCTGGGCACCTATGAGGGCCTGCAGAAATTCGTGCAGATGCATGAAAGCCCCTATCACGGCCTGAACCTGTGCCAGGGCACGCTGTCGGAGAATCTGGAGAATCCGCGCGAGCAGTTGCCGGACTGCATCCGCTGGTTCGGCACCCGCAAGAAGCTGTTCAACATCCACTTCCGCAACATCCGCGGCCATCGCGGCGATTTCGTCGCCGAGATGTTCCCTGACGAAGGCGACATCGATTTCGTCAAGATGCTGAAGGTCTATCGCGAGATTCAGTATCCCTACCTGCTGATGCCCGACCACGCGCCCCGGGTGCCCGGCCAGCCCAACGCCTGGCGCGAGAATTTCCCCTTCGAGTTCGGCTATATCCGCGGGCTGATCCAGGCCGAGCAGCACCTGGTCTGAACCCGCCGGCATGTCATGGAAAGGGCGCCGCACGCGGTCGCGGCGCCCTTTTCTTTGGCGCGGGTGCTAGTCCTCGACCCGCTCCAGCTTGCCGATCATCAGGATATAGGCCAGTGCGCCGATCACCGCCACCACCGCGATATAGGTCAGGCCCGGCGCGAAATTGCCGCCCTGGGCCAGATAGCCGATCACCAGCGGCGTGGTGATGCCCGACAGGTTGGAGATGAAGTTGAAGGTGCCGCCGGTCAATCCGATCAGGCGGCTGGGCGCCAGCGACGAAATCAGCACCCAGCCGATGGAAGCCAGACCGTTGCCGAAGAAAGCCAGCGCCATGAAGCCCACCACCAGTACCGGATCATCGACGAAGTTCGCGCCCACGATCACGCTGGACAGCAGAAGGCCGCCGATGATCGGGGCCTTGCGCGCCGTCCCCAGGCTGACGCCGCCGCGCAGCATGCGGTCGGAGAGGAAGCCGGAACACAGCACCCCCAGAAAGGCGGCCAGGAACGGCACCGCGGCATAGAATCCCGACTTCACGAAGCTGAGGTGGCGGAATTCGATCAGATAGGTGGGAAACCAGGTCAGGAAGAACCATTGGCAGGAGGTCACCGCGAACTGGCCGATATAGACGCCCCAGAGCTTGCGGTATTTGAATACGGTCAGGAAGTCGGCGAAGCTGGCGTGCGTCTTGGCCTTGCGCGCCGCGCCGCCGGACCCGAGTTCGGTCAGCGCGCCGCCCGCCTCGATATGGGCGATCTCGGCCTGGTTGGCGCGCGACTCGCGCGGGCTGCGATACGTCAGAAGCCAGAACAGCCCCCACAGCAGTCCGCCCACGCCCGTCGTATAGAACACGCTGCGCCAGCCATGGCTTTCCTCCAGGATCAGCAGGACCGGCGTCAGAAAGGCCAGGCCCACGAACTGGCCGGAGGTATAGAAACCGATGGCGCCGGCGCGCTCGCGGTCGGGAAACCAGCTCGTCACCACCTGGTTGTTGATGCTGTAGGACGGCGATTCCAAAAGGCCGATGGCAAGGCGGATGGCGATCAGCGCCGCCACGCTGCCCACCAGCCCCATCCACACCGTCGCCACCGACCACAGGATCAGCACGGCGGGGTAGAGAAAGCGCGGCGCGATCCGGTCGACCAGCCAGCCGCCCGGAATCTGGCAGAAGGCATAGGTCCAGCCGAAGGCCGACAGGATCCAGCCCATCTGCACCGTGTCGATGGACAGTTCGGCGCGCATCGCCGGCGCGGCTATGGAAAGGTTGGAACGGTCCAGATAGGTGACGACCACGCTGACGAACAGCATCAGCATGACGCCATAGCGTGTGTAGGTTGCCCGCATCACCATTCCGCGAAAGACCCGTCGGCATGACGCCACAATGGCGGGCGCCAGCGGTGACCGGCCCGGGCGCCCTTTCTCACCGCGTCCTCGTCGATGGAAATGCCAAGGCCCGGTCCGTCAGGGATCGCCATGTAGCCGTCCGTGGCGGCGAAGACGGACGGGTCGGCCAGATAGGCCGGTGCGTCCGTGTCCATGTTGTAGTGCATGCCGATGCTCTGTTCCTGGATGGCGGCGTTGTAACAGACCGCATCCAGTTGCAGGCAGCTCGCCAGCGCGATGGGACCCAGCGGACAATGCAGCGCCAGCGCCACGTCATGGCATTCGGCCATCGCGGCGATCTTGCGTGTCTCGGTGATGCCACCGGCATGGCTGGGATCGGGCTGGATGATGTCGGCCAGGCCCTCCTGCAGGACGGTCCTGAAATCCCAGCGGGAATAGAGCCGCTCGCCCAGCGCGATGGGGGTGCCGGTCTGGGCCTTGATCTCTCTCAACGCCTCGACATGCTCGCTCAGCACCGGCTCCTCGATGAACATCAGGCGGTAGGGTTCGATCTCGCGCGCCAGCACCTTGGCCATCGGCCGGTGCAGGCGGCCATGGAAATCCACGGCGATGCCGAAACCGGGGCCCATCGCCTCGCGCACCGCCGCCACCCGCGCCAGCACCGCATCCAGCTTTTCATGGCTGTCCAGGAAGGCCATCTCTTCCGTCGCCAGCATCTTGATGGCGGAGAAGCCTTTGGCCGCGGCTGCCCTGGCGCCGGCCACCACATCGGCCGGGCGGTCGCCGCCCACCCAATGATAGACGCGCATCTTGCGACGCACCGGCCCGCCCAGCAGCGCATGTACCGGCTGGCCCAGCGCCTTGCCCTTGATGTCCCACAGCGCCTGGTCGATACCGGCCAGGGCGCTCATATGGATGCCGCCACCGCGATAGAAGCCGCCGCGATAAAGCACCGTCCAGTGATCCTCGATCGGCGCGGGGTCCTTGCCGACCAGGTAATCGGCCATCTCGGCCACGCAGGCCGCCACGGTATCGGCGCGGCCCTCCAGCACCGGCTCGCCCCAGCCGGCGAGGCCCTGGTCGGTCTCGACCTTCAGGAACAGCCAGCGCGGCGGCACCTGATAGGTGATGAGCTTGCTGATCTTCATCCCGGCGGCAGGCTGTCTTTATTGTCCGGCCGGGGAGTCCGGCCGACGCGAGAGTGGCGTCCAAACGGTCGATGCGCAAGCTGCCGGAATGGAGGGCCTGAATGCCGGCCTGTTAAGGCCCGCACGTCCCGCACGGCTTGCCGTCGCCGGGATCGGCGGCCATGCACCGGCACGCGGCCCGATACTGCCGCTCCTTGGCCGCCAGCAGATCGGCCAGCGCCTGCTGCAACAGGTGCTGGCGGGTGGTGTCGTCCTTCACCGCGATGATGCCAAGCCGCTCGAAATCATGCGCCGACATGCGAATGGTGCATTTGCGCACAGCGGGAACTGCAGGAGGGGGGCTGCCCGCCGCGACAGGGCGCGGCACCGGCCCGGCAAGGACCGCCGTCACCCGTGGCGGAAGGTTTTCCAAATCGGGCCTGGGGGGCGGGCGGTTCGATACCGGCTCCGCCGGAACGGCGGCCCAGGGCCGCGCCTCTCCCTTGCGCGCCAGGAGGTCGGAGGTGATGGGCGCGAACCGTCCATAGCTCATGGCAGCCTCACTTGGCCCAGGCGGTGTCGGCCTGGCGCCGGCCGAAGCTGCGCCGCTCGGGACCGCGATAGGCGGGATTGGACGGCAGGACGCGCCGCTCCACGCCGTCGCGCCGTTCCGGTCCGTCATAGGCCGGCGGCGGCGTCACGACCGGCGGAAGGGCGTCTTTTTCCGGCTCCAGGAGCGAGCTGATCGCCAGATGGTCGGGCCTGACCTCGGGCAGGAGCGCCGGGTCGCGCACGATTCGCGAAAGCTTGTCCTGCAGATACACCCACAGGTCGCTGATCTCGCGCGCGGAGGCCGAGCCGGGCACCACCTCGCCGACCGTGCGCCCGTCGATCATGGAGGCGGCGAAATCGACGCGATGATGGATGGTGACGGGCGCCACCGTGCCGTGCTGCGACAACGCCACCGCGCTTTCGCCGGTGATGCGCGCACGTGCCGTCGCCGCGTTGATGACGAAGACCACCGGCTTGCCATGGCGTTCGGCGATATCGACGGTCGCGCCCACCGCGCGCAGGTCGTGCGGGCTGGGGCGGGTGGGCACCAGAACCAGATCGGCATGGGCCACCACCCGGCTGATGGACTGGGTAATGGCAGGCGGCGTATCGATCACCGCGATCCTGACGCCCGCCTGCTCCAGTTCGGCCAGCGCCGCTTCCAGGTCCATCACCCCGGCCCTGACGAAATGCGGCTCGGGCGCCTGGCGGGCGTTCCACCACAGCGCCAGACTGCCTTGCGGATCGGTATCGATCAGGGCGACCGCGCCGGCGCCGGCGCGTTGCGCTTCGACCGCGAGATGGCCGGACAAGGTCGTCTTGCCCGAGCCGCCCTTCTGAGATGCCGCCACGATGGTGTACATGCGTGCCACGCCCCGATCCGCGGGACCGGTTATGCGCCCCAGGCCCTTGCGGCGAACTGAAGCCGGACGGCGCAATTTGCTTCGAATTAGACGGCAATTTTCACAACGCGGATGACGCCATGGCGCGGCCCGCACGCCTTCAGCGGCCGGTATCTGTCATGCCCCGTCGTCCGATGGATGCCATCGCCCGTTGCACCGCGTCGAGAACACGGGACTGGCTGGAACGGAAACGGGGAGAGCGCAGGCCAGGCGCCGCGCCGCAGATCGAGATCGCCGCCAAGCCAGTGGCCATTGGTGTCGGTGTAGGTATAGGTGCCGTTGATGACGAAGGACTGGGTGCCGCTCGACCCGCTCATCTGCCGTGAAACGGTATCGCTGCTTACCTGGCCAATCGCGTCATAGCTGGCAGTGCGCTCATACAACACCGCATGGGTATTGCTGCTGTTGAGGATACCGTACTCCTTGTAGTCGGTAGCCCGGCCCTGCTCGTCGAGCGAATATTCCGCGACCGACGAGAAGTTGACGTTGTCCGTCGAATAATCGACCTCGGCCAGGAAGCCGTCAGCCGTGTACTGGTACTTTTCGTAGCGGTCGCCGCCGGTGGCGGCGCTGATCTGCAGCACTCGATTGCCGGCCACCTATTGGGCGCGCGTCCCGTCAACCGGTGACCGGGTGTATGTGCTGGCGGTGGGCGCGCGGCGGGTGATTACGGTGTTGCCGCCGACGAAGGGGTTGAAGGGGAAGAGGCGCGACGGCGGTCGTGGATCAGGCAATATTCCCACGGATTTGCACCCATGAGACATCGTCTGATATTGTGTTTTTTTCACGGTTAAAGTTCGGAATATAAAGCTCCGGCACCGTATGTCACTCAGTAGCGACCGGTAACAAGAGTACGAGATTGACAACTTAGAGGCTCAGAATTGCAAACGAGAAAATTCTTCCGCATACCAACTAAGTTGTGGGAGCATTTCTTTGGGCGCATGAAGACGGATTTTTTCCAACAACTCCTTGCCTTCCTTTGGTAGCTTGAGTTCTAGCAAGCTTTGCAGAAGATTAATCCCTATATGCACATTGTCGGAACGGGGGTCGTACAGTGGCTGGATAAGCGCAATAGCATGGCTGCCATAGTGATATTTTCCGAGATCACCACTAATCATCAAGAGAGCATCCGAATCATATCCGATACGGAGGGCTCTCTTATAAAGGTCGATAGCTTCTGGAAGTTGTCCTTGGGCTAAACGAGTCCTCGCAAGCCACAATAACGACCGCCAACTATTCGGCTGCTCCGCAATCTCTCGAAAGGCCGAAGTCATTCCGTCAGTGCCCGCCTGCGCGTGATGCAGTTTCGCATACCACATCAAACCGGCAGTCTGATTAGGGTCCACGCAAAGAGACCTTTTCAATGTTGATAAAGCAAGCTCTGGCTCGCCCATACCATTATATGCTTTTGCCAAATTTGTCAGGGCAGAACCGGATTCACCGAATTCGCGCAAGACGTTCTGAAAGACTTGCGCCGACTCTGAAAATTTTCCGGAACACAAGAAAATCAACCCATATGTGATCGCTGCCCGTTCCCGATCCGGGTCTATTACTTGTAGGCGTTCTGCTGCATCCAACAAGTTAGCTAATTTATTGTCGTGCAAGCGTTTAACAATGGCGGCATACAGATGCTCAGCATCGTTTGTCGTAGTCAAATCTGTGTCCAGTGATCCATTCATCTCAGAAAAACTTGCTGTAGTATAAATCCAAGACTCCACCCCAGCTTGCTGGCAGTTTTCCGGCCTTTCTTAACTCGTCTAGCTCGACGAATATCTGGCGAGGGTTCTTAGTCTCTAAAGCCTTATACGCGGCCCCCTTGGTCTGCTCCGGGAGCAGATAGGCTTCCTTGCGGAACCATTCATGGAAATCATCAAGCGACTTCAACGGCTCCCCCTACCAAGTCGGTAAAGGTTTGACCGAAAGTGGGATAATGGGCAAGCCCGTTGTGGCTTGGGTGCCTCCTCCCGGGCCAAACTTCGGATAAGAGGTGGTCATCGGTTCCGGAAATAGCCCACTTCCGTAATACTCCCGTGGTATTTGCAAGCTTTCGACATGGGGCAAAGTATCGAAGGTTGCGACATGAGATGGAGTGCGTGGCAATTGGAGCAGTCCCTCGACTTCGGATGGAGACATTTCGGTGATGTCATTAAAGGTCACGTAAGTTCCGTTAGGTCTAGGAGCGATACTTCCTTCCAAGACTTCGGCAACCGCTGCATCGCCAGTTATTGCGCGATAGCCGGTACTGGGAACTGCAACACCGCCCGATGTGACGTAAAATGACGCTCGGCTTCCCCCTACTTCTGCGGCGTCCAGGCCCAAACGACCGATCCGGCTTGCCGACGAAAGTGCCTCCGTCCCTTCAACAAGCACCTTAGCTCTAGCTGCAAGAGCTTCGGGGAAGACGACGCTCGCTGCGTCGATCACCGGGCCGACGGTGCCCATTAAAAGCTGTCCATTCGTCGCCCGCACCATCGGGACGTTCGATTGGTCAATCGCGCCCACTTCATCCGGAATGTGATAAGCGGGCACATCGACCCCGGAGTCTCGGTTCCACCAAGCCCCGACGCCGAACCTAACATTGTCGTACAAAAGGCCAATTTTCTGACCCAATGGAATTTGGGCGTTCAGAGTGCCTTCGATGGAATCCGAAAGGCTATATTCCCTGAGCGTGGCACCGTTCCAACTGGGATCGTAAGGCTGACCGTACTGATTATAGCCCGGTATCGCGGAAGCTGCCCAACCTGCACCGGTATATCGTGGATCGTAGCGCCAGTCGTACCTTCACTCGTCCAACCCGATCCGGCCGCTACGCTGCCTGAATCGCTCGCGACAATGTTGGATGCGGTTGTTTGGTTTGATATAGGCGCTGCCGCCATACCCGGCGAGGACGCCTCGTATTCCGCAGATAATTTATTGATCAATCGGTCGAATTTTTGCCCGTCGCTCTCTCCTGAGATTGCCCCTGCCGCTATATTTCCGATGGTTTGCCCAATGGTATCGGGGAGAGCGGCCATGATGTTGTCGCCGAAGTCGGTGCCGCTGACCAACGAACGCGTCGCGGCATTGGCGACCAGGCTGGCCGCGCCGACAACCCCACCCAGCAGGTTGTTGTGCATGTCGCTGATCGCCGCCGACGGACTGTATTGGATGGCCTTTCCGACAGAGAAGCCAACGCCCGCCCCGATGCCAGCCGCCGCAACACCGGTCCAGTCGAAGTGGCTCTGCAGGCCGGTGGCAACGCCGATGCCCTGGTCCACCACGCTGGTCAGCGCGCCCCGCGCCACGGCACTGCCGAAGTCGCCGCCGGCAATCCCCAGGTCCGCAAACACGCCGGTGGACACCAGACCCGTGCCCACACCGCCACCGATAGCGGCCATGCCGACCGCGCTCCAGTTGAAGCTGTCCTGCAAGCCGGTGGCAACGCCCAGCCCCTGGCTGACCATGCTGCCAACCGCGCCAGCAGCCGCACCGATACCGATGGCGCCCGCGACACCGCCAATCGCCGCGTCTCCCGCGGCGATCGCGCCAAGGCCGGCGCTGATGCCACCTTGCAAACCACCAATCGCCGCCGCAGCAGCACCGGCTGTGACCACCGCCACGGCCACCGCCACGGCCACCGCCACGGCCGCGAGCAGTATCTGCCCGAAGATGCCGCAACCGCCATGGTGGTGCGCCGGCGGGGGTGGTGGCGGTGGCGCCGGGATCTCCGGCGCGGTCGGGGCGGTGTCGCCGAACGCCTTGTTCGGGTCATAGACGCTGATGGTCGATGAGCTGTTGTGGAAATTGTGAACCCGGTTGTTGGGAATGACCAGGCTCTGGCCCGGCTGTAGCAGCGTCGTCGCGTCGATGCCGTTGGCCTGGGCGATCAGGTACCCTTCGTAGCCGGTCGCGCAGCGAAGATTTGGTCCTGCGGACCAAATCTAGGTGAAGAAGGCCCGAAGGGCGCTGGCATCACCCCACAGCGCCAGCGCGATGCTGGTCAGCGTATCGCCCGAGCGCACCGAATAGTTGCTGGCCGTGGTCTCGGCGTCGTAGCCGCTGATGGGATTGTAGCTCTGGTCGAAGTCGGCATAGGGGCTGCCGGTCGCCGCCCCGCCGGCGAAGGGCCCATAGCCGTTGGGCGCCTGGCGGCCCACCGGCGCTGTGCCGTACTGGGCGATCCGCGCCATGACCAAGCCTGGGGCGGTCAGGTCGTTCTGTCAGTTAAGTCGGGCCGATTAAATCTACTCTGACCCCAATTCTTTGACCCAATTCTTTCCGGCTGAGGCCGCTTGGCATTCCTTTCCGGCTCGAGCGCCGGAAAGGAATGGTGCCGCCTGCGTGACTCGAACACGCGACCCCATCATTACGAATGATGTGCTCTACCGGCTGAGCTAAGGCGGCCCGCCCCGTTTGCGGGAAGCGGGGTTCTAAGCGTCCCCATCCCGGACTGCAAGGCACAAAGGCTGATCAAACACCGTCCCACTGGGCCGGGACGGCGGGGCGGTCGCCTATTTTCCGTAGGAAACCCGCCAGATCCGGCCCTTGTTGGAGTCCGCGACATACAGGTCGCCGTCCGGTCCCACCGCCACGCCCACCGGGCGATAGGCCGCCTTCTTGACGTTGCGGTCCGCCGGCTCGGGCCCGGCGAAGCCGGTGATGAAGTCCTCCGGCTTACCGGCCTTGCCGCCGCCGAACGGCACGAAGACCACCGAATAGCCATTGTGGCCGCCCGGCAGGATGGTGCCGTCCGCCCCGCCGCCATGCATGGCCAGGAAAGCGCCGTGGCGATATTTCGCCGGAAAGGCCGTGCCGTCATAGAAGGCCAGGTCCAGCACCGCCGGCCGCATGGGCTGGAACGCCACCACCGGCGCCGCATATTTGCCCTTGGGCGCGGCGGTCTTGCCGTCGCCGCCATAGTCGGGCGCCACCAGCCGCTCATGCCGCGCGCCGTCCCAATAGGTATAGGGCCAGCCCATATCGGTGCCCTGGACGATGCGGTGCATCTCGTCGGCGATATGGTCGTCGTCGGCCTGGGTCAGAAGGTCGGGCCAGGTCTTGTGGGTGGCATCGCGCCCATGCCAGGCGCCATAGAGCGTGTCGCCCGCCTTCCAGTCCATCGCGCTCATGTTGCGATAGCCGGTGGCGAAGCGGGTGCCGTCGGCCAGGGTCTGGCCCGTCCTGTCGGCATCGAAGCGCCATACCCCGCCGCGCGTTTCCAGCAACGGGCAAGGATCGAGGCCCTTGGGCTTTTCGCCCTTGGGCGTATTGGGATCGGGGCAGTTGCTGGCGCCGCCGCCGCCATCGATGCCGACGTAAAGGTTGCCCTTGGCGTCGAAGGCGATGGGATGGTTGGTGGCGGTCAGGCCGGTGACGATTTGCTCGGGCGCGGCCGTCGGCACCAGCATGTCATCCAGCTTGTAGCGCCAGATGCCGGTGCCGGACGCCGCATAGAGCGCGCCGTTATGGATGCGGATGCCGGTGCCCTGATCGACCTTGCTGAAATGGGCCGTCTGGAACGGCTTGTGGTCGGGGCCCAGGCGGATCGCCACGATACCGACGGAAGGCTGGTCGCGGCCGTGCCGGGTGGAGACATAGATGTCATGCCCGCGCAGCGCCATGTGGCGGATGGGGCCCAGGCCATCGGCAACGACTTGGGCATGAAAGCCCGGGGGGAGCACAAGGCCGTCCGGCTCGGCGGCGCCGGCCGGCGCCACCGCGATGGCCGCCACCGCGGCCAGCAACGCGATCCTGATCATTCCCTTTCCCCGCTCGGATATGTTTGCCGGGACGTTAGAGCAAGTCAGGGCCAGTTGGAACCGCAAAGCCTGGCAACGGTCAGGCGCGGCCGCCGCGCGGATGAGCCCGGGAATAGACATCCAGGAGCTGGCGGGTATCGATGGCGGTATAGATCTGTGTCGTCGAGAGCGAGGAATGGCCCAGAAGCTCCTGCACGCTTCTGAGGTCGGCGCCACCCTGGAGGATATGGGTGGCGAAGGAATGGCGCAGCGCGTGCGGCGTGGCGCGCTCGGGAAGGCCCAGGGCCCCGCGCAGCTTCTGCATCAGGCCCTGCGCCTCGCGCGGGCTCATCGGCCGTCCGCGCCGCGACAGGAAGAGCGGCGATGACGGCGCGCCGGTAAAGGGAATCTTCGCCGCATAGTCGGCCAGCGCCGCGGCCACCACCGGCAATACCGGCACCGCGCGCTCCTTGCGGCCCTTGCCGATCACGCTGAGGACCGCGCCCAGCGGCACGTCGCCGCGCTTGAGCGCCAGCGCCTCGGAAATGCGCAGCCCCGCGCCATACAAAAGCGTCAGCAGCGCGGCGTCGCGCGCCGCCAGCCATTCCACATTGTGTTCGCCCGCGACGTCGATGGCGCGCCGGGCGTCGTCGGCCGACAGCGGCCTGGGCAGCGGGCGGCGCACGCGCGGTGTCTTGACCGCCTTGGGGGCGGCATTCTCCAGCACGCCTTCGCGCGCCAGAAACTTGTAGAAGCTGCGGACCGCCGCCAGCGCCCGCTGCACCCCGCCCGCGCCAAGCCCTTCGGCGCGGCGATGGGTGATGAAGGCGCGGATGTCGGCGGGCGCCAGTTTCGCCAGTGTCCTGTCGCTGACCGCGCCGCCGACATGGCCGGTGGTGAAACCCAGGAAGCGCGCCACGTCGTCGCCATAGGCGCGCAGCGTGTGGGGTGAAGCGCGGCGCTCATGCGCCAGGGCGTCCAGCCAGCGCCGGCGCAGGGCATCGGCCTGCATCAGCTCTTGATCACGATGCCCGCCTTCTTGGCGTCGGCCACGAAAGCGGCCAGGCCCTTGTCGGTCAGCGGATGGTTGAGCAGCGCCTTGAAGACGCCGGTCGGAATGGTGGCGATGTCGGCGCCCAAAAGCGCCGCCTCGCGCACATGCATGACATGGCGCACCGAGGCGGCCAGGATCTCGGTCTTGAAATTGTAATTGTCATAGATGGCGCGGATGTCGCGGATCAGGCCCAGGCCGTCCTCGCCGATATCGTCCACCCGGCCGATGAAGGGCGAGATGAAGCTGGCGCCCGCCTTGGCCGCCATCATCGCCTGGACCGGCGAGAAACAGAGCGTGACATTGACCATGGTGCCCTGTTTCGACAGGGCGGCGCAGGCCTTCAGCCCGTCCCAGGTCAGCGGCACCTTGACCGCGATGTTTTTGGCGATCCTGGTGAAGACCGCCGCTTCCTTCAGCATGCCGTCATAGTCGGTGGCCAGCACCTCGGCGCTGACCGCGCCCGGCACGATGGCGCAAATCTCTTTCAGCGATTCGACATAGTCCTTGCCGGTCTTGGCGGCCAGCGACGGATTGGTGGTGACGCCGTCGACCAGGCCGCTGGCGGCGTATTCGCGGATTTCCGCCACATCGGCGGTATCGAGGAAAATTTTCATGGCGGTTCCGTTGCGCTTCTGATTGACGATGGGTGAGGAGCGGCCCCAAGTCTACTCCATGAGGCCCCATACACAATGACAAGGCTGAAACTCCGCCCGGCGAGCCTGTTCGCGCCTGCCGGCCTGCCCCGCCGGCCGGTGATGGGGGTGCTTCTGCCGCTGCCGCTGGCGGGCGCCTATGACTACAAGCTCCCGCCCGATTGCAACGCGGTGCGGGGCCTGGTGGTTGCCGCGCCGCTGGGCAATCGCGAGGTCCTGGGCGTGGTGTGGGGCGCGGCCGAGGGAACGGTCGGCGACAACCGCCTGAAGATCGCCGAGCCTTTGGAAGGCGCGCCGGTCCTGCCGGGAAAACTGTGCGATTTCATCGACTGGGTGGCCGACTACACCCTCAATCCCCCTGGTGCGATCCTGGCCATGGCGCTGCGCAGCCGGGGCGCCTTCGAACCCGAGGCGCGCCGCATCGCCTATGTGAAGGGCGATGTCGTGCCCGCGCGCCTGTCGCAGGCGCGCAAGCGGGCGCTGGAGGTCGCCGCCGACGGGCTGGCGCGCAGCGTGCCCGGCCTGGCAGAGGACGCCAATGTGTCCGCCGCGGTGGTGCGCGGGCTGATCCAGGCAGGGGCGCTGGTACCGACCGAGCTGCCGGAGTTCGCCCCCTTTCCCGCGCCCGATCCGGGGTTTGCCGCGCCCACCCTCAGCGGCGACCAGGAACAGGCGGCGGCGGTGCTGCGCGCGGCGGCGGCGGGGCACAGCTTTTGCGCCCATCTGCTGGACGGCGTCACCGGATCGGGCAAGACCGAAGTCTATTTCGAGGCGGTGGCCGCGGCCCTGAAGGCGGGCAGACAGGTGATGATCCTGTTACCCGAGATCGCGCTGACGGTGCAGTTCCTGGACCGCTTCGCCGCGCGCTTCGGGGTGCGCCCCGCCGAATGGCACAGCGACCTGTCGCAGAAGGAGCGCCGGCGCACCTGGCGCGCGGTGATGAAGGGCCAGGCGCGTGTGGTGGTGGGCGCGCGCTCGTCGCTGTTCCTGCCCTTTCCCGAACTGGGCCTGATCGTGGTGGACGAGGAGCACGAACAGGCCTTCAAGCAGCAGGACGGCGCCATCTATCATGCCCGCGACATGGCGGTGGTGCGGGCGCGGATCGAGGATTGCCCGGTGGTGCTGGCATCCGCCACCCCGTCGCTGGAAAGCTTCGTCAATGCCACGACGGGACGCTATCGCCATCTGGTTTTGCGCGGGCGGCACGGCATCGCCGAATTGCCGCAGGTGAAGCTGATCGACATGCGTCAGGAACGGGATGCGCCGGATGAGCCGCTGCGCGGCCAATGGCTGTCGCCGCCGCTGCGCGCCGCCCTGGAAAAGACGCTGGCGGCCGGCGAGCAGGCGATGCTGTTCCTGAACCGGCGCGGCTATGCGCCGCTGACCTTGTGCGAGGCCTGCGGCCACAAATTCACCTGTCCGCATTGTTCGGCCTGGCTGGTGGAGCACAAATACCGCCGGCGCCTGGCCTGTCATCAGTGCGGCTATGAGATCGCGATGCCTTCGGACTGTCCTGAATGCCATGAAAGCGGCACGCTGATTCCCTGCGGCCCGGGCGTGGAGCGGGTGGCGGAGGAGTTCGCGCAATTCTTTCCGGGCGCGCGCCATGCCATCGCCTCGTCCGACACGCTGCATGGACCCGCGCAGACCCAGGCCGCCATCCGCGCCATGATGAAGCGCCAGATCGACGTGTTGATCGGCACCCAGATCGTCGCCAAGGGCCATCACTTTCCGCAACTGACTCTGGTGGGCGTGGTCGATGCCGATCTGGGCGGCAGCGACGGCGATGTGCGCGCGCGCGAGCGGACCTTTCAGCTTCTGCATCAGGTGGCGGGCCGCGCCGGGCGCGCCGAGAAGCCGGGGCTTGTGCTGCTCCAGACCCGCAATCCCGAAGACGCAGTGATGCAGGCGCTGGCCGGCGGCGACCGCGACGGCTTCTACGAGCAGGAGCGTATGTTCCGCGAGGCGGCGGCGGCGCCGCCCTTTGGACGGCTGGTCGCCATTGTGGTCAGCGGCGGCGATGGCGAGCAGGTGCGGGCCGTCGCGCGCGCATTGGGCAAGGCCGCGCCGGCCGCCAGGGACGTGAAAGTGTGGGGGCCGACGCCCGCTTTTTATGCCTTGCTGCGCGGCCAGACGCGGGAACGGCTGCTGGTGCAGGCGGCGAAATCGGTGGACGTGCAGGCCTATCTGAAAGCCTGGCTGGCGCTGGTGAAGGTGCCGTCCGCCGTCCGCGTGGCGGTGGATGTCGATCCGGTGTCGTTCTTCTGACACGATGTCATGGCCCGCGAAATGCGGGCATCCAGTTGCAACGACTCTGATTTACGCTGCTTCGATATGCGGTCTGAACCGCCGTGCGCCGGACGGAACTGGATGGCCCGCACGAGGCGGGCCATGACGAACAGAAATCACGGGACTGGCGAGCCAGCTCCTTGTTCCGGCAGCAGCGTGAAGGTGAAGCCGGCCAGCCGTGCGGGATCGCCGATCACCTCCATCGCGGCGATACGGCCATCGCGGATCGCCACGTCCAGCGCCAGCAACAGGCGGCCCATGGGCGCCACCGCGATGCCCACCCGCCCGTCGATCAGGATGGGGCGCGCGGTCTGGGCGCGGCCCTGGAACATCTTCGCCAATTCCATCGCGCCTTCGATGCGGCGTGGCGCGCCCAAAGCCGCGGCCGCCGCATCGCAGCGCGCCACCACCTGCGGGTCCAGCACCGCCAGCAGCCCCTGAAAGTCGCCATCGCGCGATGCCGCCAGGAAGGCTTCGACCACAGAGCGCCCGGCGCTCACGGTTTCATCGCGTGGGATACCACGCACGCGCTTGCGCGCGCGGCTGGCAAGCTGGCGCGTGGCATCGTTGGAACGGCCCACAATGGGCGCGATCTGCTCGAACGGCAGGTCGAACATGTCGTGTAGGACAAAGGCGATGCGTTCGGCCGGCTCCAGCGCCTGCAGCACCACCAGGAGCGCGGTGCCCACCGAATCGGCCAGCTCGCGTTCCCGGAAGGGATCGGCATGGGCCTCGGCGACCGCGTCCACCAGCGAGACCGGTTCCTCGCGGCGCGTCTTGCGGGCGCGCAGCATGTCCAGGCAGATGCGCGCCAGGATGGTGGTCATCCAGCCCGACAGGTTCTGGACGCCGTCGGTACCGGCGCGGTCGACACGCAGCCAGGCTTCCTGGACTGCGTCCTCGGCCTCGGCGCGCGAGCCCAGCATGCGATAGGCCACGGCGCCGAGGTGAGCCCGGTTGGCCTGGAACTGGTTGGCCAGAAAATCACTGGCCAGGAAATTTTTCGAATCCATCTGTCACGTCCTGCATCCGGGCTTCGTCATGCCCATGACGGATCCGGCGCGGCGGTTGTGACAGCGATCGCGCCGAAGACCGGAATTTTTTGCCAAGGAGACTTCGTATGCAAGCCCGCATGACCCATCCCGTCGTCATCCTGCCCGATTCCATGACGGCGCTCATCCAGCTTAATGCCTCGGCCGAGGCGGAACTGCCGCTGCGGACCCGCCAGCTCGTCCACCTGCGCGCCAGCCAGATCAATGGCTGCAGCGTGTGCGTGGACATGCATGCGCGCGAACTGTTCCGCTCCGGCGCGCCCGAGGAACATATCTTCGCCGTGGCGGCCTGGCGCGATACGCCCTTCTTCACCGAGGCCGAACGCGCCGCGCTGGAACTGACCGAGGCGCTGACCCGGCTGGCGGACACGTCGGACCCGGTGCCCGATCCGCTGTGGCGGCAGGTGTCGCGTCACTTCGACGAGAAGCAGATCGCGTCGCTGCTGATCAACATCGCCCAAATCAATTTGTGGAACCGGATGAATGTCGCGGTCCGCCAGATGGTCGTCGCCACCTGGGAACAGGCGGCGTAACCACTCTTTCGTCCCACTGGATCCCCGGTCTGCGGTGCACCGCGCCCGGGGTGGCAGCCTTGAATAACGGTCAGAGGCGCGAGGGATTCTGTGGCGTGAGCAGGAGCGTCGAGCGACGTGTACAAGACCTACACGAGCGGTGAGTAGCGACAGCGTACGAACGCGACGAACTCACGACGCAAAAGGACCGCGCCTAAAGCGTGCGCACGTCCGTCAGGTGCCCGGTCACGGCGGCGGCGGCGGCCATCGCGGGCGAGACCAGATGCGTGCGCCCGCCGCGGCCCTGGCGGCCCTCGAAATTGCGGTTGGAGGTCGAGGCGCAGCGCTCGCCTTCCTTCAGCTTGTCGGCGTTCATCGCCAGGCACATCGAGCAGCCCGGATCGCGCCATTCAAAGCCGGCCTCGACGAACACCTTGTCCAGGCCTTCTTCCTCGGCCTGTTCCTTCACCAGGCCCGAGCCCGGCACCACGATGGCGTTGACGCCGGCCGCGACCTTGCGGCCCCTGGCGACTTCGGCGGCGGCGCGCAAATCCTCGATGCGGCCATTGGTGCACGACCCGATGAAGACGTGATCGACCTTGATGTCGGTCAGCTTCATGTTGGGTGTCAGGCCCATATAGTCGATCGCGCGCTCGGCGGCGCTGCGCTTGTGCTCGTCGGCGATCTGGGCCGGATCGGGCACATTGGCGGTGATCGGCAGGCCCTGTTCGGGCGAGGTGCCCCAGGTGACCATGGGCACGATGTCGCGCGCGTCCAGCGTGATTTCGGCATCGAACTTCGCGTCCGGATCGGAGTGCAGGGTGCGCCAATAGGTTTCAGCCGCCTCCCAGGCCGCGCCCTTGGGCGCGCGCGGGCGGCCTTTCACATAGTTCAGCGTCGTGTCGTCCACCGCGATCAGGCCGGCGCGGGCGCCGCCTTCGATGGTCAGGTTGCACAGGGTCATGCGCCCTTCCATGGAAAGGCCGCGGATGGCCTCGCCGGCATATTCGATGACATAGCCGGTGCCGCCGGCGGTGCCGATCCTGGCGATCACGGCCAGCGCGATGTCTTTCGCGGTCACGCCCTCGGGCAACTTGCCGTTGACGTTGACGCGCATGTTCTTCGAATGGGTGGCGCGCAGGGTCTGAGTGGCCAGCACATGCTCGACCTCACTGGTGCCGATGCCGAAGGCCAGGGCGCCGAAAGCGCCGTGAGTTGAGGTGTGGCTGTCGCCGCAGACGATGGTGGTTCCCGGCAGGGTCCACCCCTGCTCCGGGCCGATGATGTGCACGATGCCCTGGCGCACGTCGTTCATCGGCAGATATTCCACGCCGAAGTCGCGGGCATTTTTTTCCAGCGTCTCGACCTGAAGCCTGGATTCCGGCTCGGTGATGCCTTTGTCCCGGTCCTTGGTAGGGACATTGTGGTCGGCCACGGCCAGCGCCAGCTCCGGGCGGCGGACCTTGCGGCCGCTGTTGCGCAGGCCCTCGAAAGCCTGGGGGCTGGTCACTTCATGCACCAGATGGCGGTCGATATAGAGGATCGGGGTCTCGCCGGGCGGCGCGGCCACCAGATGGGCATCCCAGATCTTGTCGTATAGCGTCTTGGCCATTAGCCTAACTCTTTGTTTTTATTGGGACATGCCCAATTGAACCACGGTTTTCGGGGGACCCCCTCCCCCGAGCCTGCCGGCCGGTGGCCCCTGACGGGCGCTTACATAAAGGGCGGGGGCGAAATCTTCAAATCCGGCGGCTCAATGGTTCTGGCTGAGCCAGAGCACCAGCATGATGATGATGATGGCGACGAACTGGGCCAGGACGCGGATGCGCATCAGCCGGTTGGACCAGGTGGCCGAGGCCGTGCCCCCCTTCCACAGGGTGTAAAGCCCCATGCAGAGCACCAGGAAAACAATGCCGACGGCGACGGCGACCAGAGCTTTGCCCATAAGCGGGTCTTACGCTTTCCCGGAAAGGCGGGAAAGGTTCATTTCGCCGCGCGGACGCGGGCGGCTGTGTGGCCCGCCCATCCTTCGAAGGCTAAGGATGAGGCCGGGCCATGACACGGCAGGCGGTCAGGCCAGCGAGTCGATTTGCTCGTCGGTGAAATTGCCTGGCACGATGGTCACGGGAATGGTCTGGACCGCGCTGCCGAACAGGGTGACCAGAGGACCGGGCCCCTCCTTGGCGGCGCTGGCCGCCAGCACCAGGATGGAGATGTCCTTGTCCTCTTTCAGAAGCTGGGGCAGGCATTCCATGACATGCCCGTAAGGGATCACCAGTTCGGGAATGATGCCGCCCACCTCGTTCACCAGCCTGGCGGCGTCGAACAGCATGGCCTCGGCCTCGCCATGAGCCTCGTCGCGCATGATCTCTTCCACCCCGCGCCACTGCTGGAAGTCGGGGGGCGTGGCTGGACACAACAGGGTGACGCGCCCCCCCGTGTGCTGGGCGCGCCGGGTGGCGAAGCGCAGCGCCACCTTGCATTCCGGGGTCTTGTCGATGACGACCAGGAACTTGCGGGGCGCGCGGGAGGCAGGGTTGCTCATCGGGGCGGCACGCTAACGCATCGCCGCCTCCTTTTCACCCTCCCTCAAGGGGAGGGTAGCTTCTTCTTGAGCACGTAAAGAATTTCCAGCGCCTCCTTGGGGGAGAGGGCATCGGGCTCGATGGCCTTGAGCGCATCTTCCACCGCGCTGGTCTTCGGTGCCGGCGCGGAGGCGCCGAACAGCGGCAGGTCGTCGATCCGCGCCAGCGGCTTGTGACCCTCGCGTCCCTCTTCCAGCGCGCGCAGCACTTCCCCCGCGCGCGCGACGACCGCGTCGGGCAGGCCCGCCAGCTTGGCGACATGGATGCCGTAACTGCGGTCGGCGGTGCCGGGCACCACCTCATGCAGAAAGACGATACTGTCGTTCCACTCGCGCACCTTCATGGTCCAGGCCGCCATCGATGGCAGCCGCTCGGCCAGCGCCACCATCTCGTGATAGTGCGTGGCGAACAGCGCGCGGCTCTTATTCGTCTCGTGCAGGTGTTCGGCGGCGGCCCAGGCGATCGCCAGGCCGTCGTACGTCGCGGTGCCGCGGCCGATCTCGTCCAGGATCACCAGCGAGCGCGCCGTCGCCTGGTTGAGGATCGCGGCGGTCTCCACCATCTCGACCATGAAGGTCGAACGCCCCGCCGCCAGGTCGTCGCCCGCGCCGACGCGGCTGAATAGCCGGTCGACGACGCCGATATGGGCGCTCTCGGCCGGTACGAAGCTGCCCATCTGCGCCAGGATGGCGATCAGCGCGTTCTGGCGCAGGAAGGTGGATTTGCCGGCCATGTTGGGGCCGGTGACCAGCCACAGCCGCGCGGCATTCGTCTTTTGCGTGTTGGACGACAGGTCGCAGTCATTGGGCACGAAAGGGCCGGCATTGGCCGCGGAGAGCGCCGCTTCCACCACCGGATGGCGGCCGCGCTCGATCCTGAAGGAAAGGCCCGCGTCCATCCTGGGGCGCACATAGCGCGCCGCCACCGCCAGTTCGCCCAGCGCCGCATTGACATCCAGCACGCCCAGCGCCTCGGCGATGGCGCTGAGGGCCTCGCCATGTTCCAGCGCCAGCATCGCCATCTCGTCGAACAGGCTGGATTCCAGCGCCAGCGCCTGTTCGGCGGCCTCGCTGATGCGGCCGGCGAGCGTCGCCAGTTCGTCGGTGGAAAAGCGCACCGCGCCCGCCATGGTCTGGCGGTGGCGGAACAAGTTCTTGTCCGCCATGAGCTTGTCGGCATGGGCCTGGGGCACTTCGATGAAGTAGCCCAGCACGCCATTGTGCTTGATCCTGAGCTGCGCCATGCCGGCGACGCTGCGGTATCTGCTTTCCAGCCCCGCGATCACCCGGCGCGATTCATCCCGCAAGGACCTGAGTTCATCCAGCGGCGCCTGCGCGCCCTTCCTGATGAAGCCGCCGTCGCGGACCAGATAGGGCGGCTCTTCCACCAGCAGGAATTCCAGCCGGTCCGATAATCGCGACACACTGGCGATGTTCCCGGTCAGCGCATCGACCGCGGCGCGCGCCTCGCCCTTCAAGGCCTGCCCGTTCAGGTGATCGCGCAGCACCCGCGCCGCCTTGACGCCATCGCGCAGATTGGCCAGGTCGCGCGGACCGCCGCGCGCCACCGACAGACGCCCCAGCGCGCGGGCGATGTCGGGCGCAGCGCGCAGCGTCTCGCGCGCCCGGCGGCGCAGTTCGGAATCGGCGGCGAAGCATTCCACCGCGTCATGGCGGGCCTCGATCGCCGCGACATCGGTCAGCGGCGCGGCCAGCCTTTGTGCCAATGTGCGCGCGCCGCAGGCCGTCACGGTGCGGTCGATCCCAGCCAAAAGCGAGCCGGCGCGCTGGCCGCTGAGGGTCTGGGTCAGTTCCAGGTTGCGCCGCGTGGCCGCGTCGATGCCCATGAAATGGGCCGGCGCCTCGCGCCGCACGCGCTGGAGGGTCACCTTGCGGCCCTTCTGCGTCAGGTCGAGATAGGCGATCAACGCGCCGGCCGCCGACAGTTCGGCGCGGGAAAAGCTGCCCAGCCCGTCCAGCGACAGCATGTTGTAATGGGCCTTCAGCGCCCGTTCGCCCGCCGTGGAATCGAAGCGCGACGCCGGGAGGGGCGACAGTGCGGTGCCCAGCGCCTTGAACAGCGCCGCCAGGTCGGGATTCTTCTGGTCGCTCTGGCTCTCGCCAACGCTCCTCGGATTCTTCTGGTCGCTCTGGCTCTCGCCAACGCTCCTCGGATTCTTCTGGTCGCTCTGGCTCTCGCCAACGCTCCTCGCCAATAACGAATCCGGCAGCAGCAGTTCGCGGGGCGACAGCCGCGCCAGTTCGGTGCCGATCTCCTCGCGCGTCACCTGCGCCACCGAAAACTCGCCGGTCGACATGTCGGCGGCGGCGATGGCGAAATCGCCGCCGCTGCGCCCCAATGACGCCAGCAGGTTGGCGCTGCGCGCCTCCAGCAGCGCCTCTTCGGTCAGGGTGCCGGGCGTGACCAGCCGCACCACTTCCCGCCGCACCACCGACTTGGAGCCGCGCTTTTTGGCTTCGGCCGGATCCTCGGTCTGCTCGCACACCGCCACGCGGTGGCCCTTGCGGATCAGCTTCTCCAGATAGGATTCGGCGGCATGTACCGGCACGCCGCACATGGGAATGTCCTCGCCCAGATGCTTGCCGCGTCTGGTGAGGGCGATGTCCAGCGCCTCCGACGCCTTTGCTGCATCCGCGAAGAACAGCTCGTAGAAGTCGCCCATCCGATAGAACAGCAGATAGTCGGCATGCTCCGCCTTGATCGCGAGGTATTGCGCCATCATCGGGGTGACCTCATTCATCCGTGAGGCCGCCGAAGGATCGCCATCCGCAGACTGTATACCGATGCATGTTTCGCTCATGCGGCGAACATAGCAGACCTGCGGCGTCGTGCTTTCCACGGAAGCGTGGTGCAATGGCCGCACGCATGGTTATTCTGTGGAAAATTCCCGAGAACCAAGAAGCGAAAAATCACACAGGCAAAAAGCATGTCCCGCCCATCCTTCACCGAAGATGAAGCCCTGGCGTTCCATACCGGCGCCAAGCCCGGAAAGCTGGAGGTCGTTCCCACCAAGCCGATGGCGACCCAGCGGGACCTGAGCCTGGCCTATTCGCCGGGCGTGGCGGTGCCGGTGCTGCGGATCGCGCAGAATCCCGAACTGGCCTTCGACTACACCACCCGCGGCAACCTGGTGGCGGTGATCTCCAACGGCACTGCCATCCTGGGGCTGGGCGACCTGGGGCCGCTGGCCTCCAAGCCGGTGATGGAAGGCAAGAGCGTGCTGTTCAAGCGCTTCGCCGACGTCAACTCCATCGACCTGGAGGTGGACACCAAGGACGTGGACGCCTTCATCAACGCGGTGCGCTATCTGGGCCCCAGCTTCGGCGGCATCAACCTGGAGGACATCAAGGCCCCCGACTGTTTCATCATCGAGCAGAAGCTGCGCGAGATGATGGACATTCCGGTGTTCCATGACGATCAGCACGGCACCGCCATCATCAGCGCGGCAGGCGTCATCAATGCCGCGCACCTGACCGGCCGCCGCATCGAGGACCTGAAAGTGGTGTGCAACGGCGCGGGCGCCGCCGGCATCGCCTGTATCGAGCTGCTCAAGTCGATGGGCGTGAAGTCGAACAATGTGATCCTGTGCGACACCAAGGGCGTGGTGTATCGCGGCCGCAGCGACGGCATGAACCAGTGGAAGAGCGCCCATGCCGTAGAGACGAAGGCCCGCACCCTGGCCGACGCGATAGTGGACTGCGACGTGTTCCTGGGGCTATCGGCCAAGGGCGCGCTGACCGCCGACATGGTGCGCTCTATGGCCAAGGCCCCGATCATCTTCGCCATGGCCAACCCCGACCCGGAGATCACGCCCGAGGAGGCCAAGGCGGTGCGCGCCGACTGCATCGTGGCGACCGGGCGCAGCGACTATCCCAACCAGGTCAACAATGTGCTGGGTTTCCCCTATATCTTCCGCGGCGCGCTGGACGTGCGCGCCACCCAGATCAACGAGGAGATGAAGATCGCCGCCGCCGAGGCGATCGCCGCCCTGGCGCGCGAGGACGTGCCCGACGAGGTCGCCGCCGCCTATCGCGGCGCCCGCCCGGTCTATGGCCCCGACTACATCATCCCCTCGCCCTTCGATCCGCGCCTGATCTCGAAAGTGTCGGCCGCCGTCGCCAAGGCGGCGATGGAGACGGGCGTGGCCCGCAAGCGCATCGACGACATGCAGGCCTATGAGTACCAGTTGTCGGCGCGGCTGGACCCGTCGGCCGGCCTGTTCCAGATGGTCAGCGGCGCGGTGCGCGCCAAGCCGCGGCGAGTCGTGTTCGCCGAGGGCGAGGAGGATTGCGTGATCCGCGCCGCCGCCGCCTTCCAGAACGGCGGGCTGGGCAAGGCGCTGCTGGTGGGCCGGCCCGAAATCATCAAGGCGGGTCTGCGCAAGGCGGGCCTGGCCGAAGACCTGCTCAAGGTCTGCGTGCCGTTCTCGGCGGAAGAGGCCAAGCCCTATATCGACGCGCTCTACAAGCGCATCCAGCGGCGCGGCGGGCTTTACCGCGATGCCGTGCGCATGGTGACCAACGACCGCAACATCTATGCCGCCTCCATGCTCAAGGCGGGCGACGCCGACGCCATGGTCACGGGCGTGACGCGCAACTATGCCCAGGCGCTGGCGGATGTGCGCACCGTGCTGGACGCGCCGTCCGGCCAGCGGCCGATGGGCATGCAGGTGATCTTCGCCAGGGGCCGGGTGGTGCTGATCGCCGACACGGCGGTCACGGAAATGCCCACCGCCGAGCAGTTGGCCGACATCGCCATCCAGGCCGCAGCCACCGCCCAGCGCTTCGGCCTGACGCCGCGCGTGGCGCTGCTGGCGTCGTCCACCTTCGGTTTTCCGCGCAGCGAGCGCAGCGAACGCATCGTCGAAGCGGTGCAGATCCTGGAAAATCGCGGCGTCGATTTCGAGTATGACGGCGAAATGGCGGCGGATGTGGCGTTGGACAAGGACAAGCTGGCGCTTTACCCCTTTGCCCGCATCACCGATACCGCCAATGTGCTGATCATGCCGGCGCTGCATTCGGCCTCGATCTCCACCAAGCTGCTGCAGCAGATGGGCCATGCCAGCGTGATGGGCCCGATGCTGGTGGGGCTGGAGAAATCGGTCCAGATCGCGCCGTTGGGCGCGCGCATGAGCGAAATCTACAATGCCGCGGTGATCGCGGCCTATGACATCAACAGGTAGCCGCAAGCGTCATGGACTTTTCCAAGGTCACGGCCTTCATGGACGGCATCTGGGATGGCGAGATCATCCCCACGCTGTCCGATTACATCCGCATCCCCAACAAGAGCCCGGCCTTCGATCCCGACTGGGAGAGCCACGGCCACATGGACCGGGTGGTGGAGATGTTCAGCGTCTGGGCGAGGGAAAAGCTGACGCAGCTCCCGGGCGCGACGCTTGAGGTGATGCGGCTTCCCGGCCGCACGCCGCTGATCTTCATCGAAATTCCGGGCGAAGCGGCCGGCACTGTTCTGATGTACGGCCATCTCGACAAGCAGCCGGAGATGGCCGGCTGGGATGACGGCCTGGGTCCGTGGACGCCGGTGCTGAAGGACGGCAAGCTCTATGGGCGCGGCGGCGCCGATGACGGTTATGCCATGTTCGCCGCGATCTCGGCGCTGCTGGCGCTGAAACAGCAGAATACGCCCCACGCCCGCGTGGTGATCGTGATCGAGGCATGCGAGGAATCCGGCTCGCCCGACCTGCCCTTTTATATCGACCATCTGGCGGGGCGGATCGGCACGGTGGACCTGGTGGTGTGCCTGGATTCGGGCTGCGGCAATTACGAGCAGCTCTGGCTGACCACGTCGCTGCGCGGCATGGTGATCGGCAACCTGACGGTGCGCGTCTTGACCGAGGGCGTGCATTCGGGCGCCGCCAGCGGCATCGTGCCGTCCAGCTTCCGCATCGCGCGCGGCCTGATCAGCCGGATCGAGGACGAGAGCAGCGGCCGCATGCTGCTGCCCGAACTGTTCGCGCCCATTCCCGACGAGCGCGTTCAGCAGGCCCGGGCGACTGCCGACATCCTGGGCGACACCGTGTTCACCGAGTTGCCGTTTGCCGGCGAGACGAAGCCCATGGCTGCCGATAATGCCGCGCGCATCCTGGAGAAGACCTGGATGCCGCAACTGGCGGTGACCGCCATCGCGGGTTATCCGCTGCCGGAAAATGGCGGCAATGTCCTTTTGCCTTACTCGACCCTGAAGCTGAGCTTGCGCCTGCCGCCCACCGCGAAGGCGCAACGCGCGCGACAGGCGGTGAAGGCGGCGCTGGAGCGCGATCCGCCTTACGATGCCCAGGTGACGTTCGAGGCGCCGCGCGGCGAGAATGGCTGGAACGCGCCGCCGCTGGCGCCGTGGCTTGCCGCCTCGCTGGACAAGGCCAGCAACGCCGCCTTCGGCAGGCCGGTGGCGTTCCATGGCGAAGGCGGCTCCATCCCCTTCATGGCGATGCTGGGCGAGAAATTCCCCGGCACCCAGTTCGTGGTGACGGGCGTGCTGGGGCCGCACTCCAATGCCCACGGCCCCAACGAATTCCTGCACATCGGCATGGCCAAGAAGATTGCCGCCTGCATCGCGCAGGTGCTGGCCGATCATGGGGCGCGGTAAGCCATGCATGTCATGGCCCGTCCCCCGGACTGCGCTTCGCGCAGCCGGAGGATAAACTCGCGGGCCACCCAGGTGGCATGGCAACGGGGCGGCTCAGCAACTGGATGGCCCACATGAAGTGGGCCATGACGGTTTGGGAATCGGGCGGCGACAGCCCGGTGGCGTTCGCGCTGCCGAAGTGAGACCCACCCCTGTTCACCATGGGCGGCCCCCCGGACCGCGCGAAGCGCGGCCGTGGGGTAAACCAGCCGGCCATCCAACTAATCTCGCATGACGCAAGTTGGATGGGCGGATCAAGTCCGCCCATGGTGGGAACTACAATATCGGGTCCCCGAACATCAGCGCCTCGGCGAAGCGGGCGGGCGGCGAGCCGAACGACAGCACCCGGTCGTGATAGGCTTTCAGGTGGAAGCCGTCTTCCCGCTCGGCACGGGCGCGGATGGCGTCATGCTCGGCGCGGCCGACGAAATAGGTGGAAAGCTGCGTCGATGAGAGGCGTGCCCGGGTCCATTTGCCCGCCGCCTCGCTCTCTTCCTGGAAGGCGGCCTTTGTCATCAGCGCCATCGCATCCTTTTCGCTCATGCCTTCGCAATGGATGGCCTGGTCCAGGATGGCGTTGGTGACGGTGCGCAAATAGACCTTGAGCTGCGTCAACCGGTAGAGCGGATCGCCGTGATAGAAGCCCGCCTCGGCCATCATGTTCTCGGCATAGGCCGCCCAGCCTTCGACGAAGCTGCCGGACCACAGCACGCTGCGGATCATCGACGGGCATGTGTTGGCGTGCCAGAGCTGGACATAATGGCCAGGCATCGCCTCATGCACGGCGATATCGGCGATGGCGCGGTTATTGTATTCGCGCAGGAAGCTGTCCGCCTTCGCCTTCGTCCAGCCTTTCGGAATGGGCGAGACGGCGTAGAAAGTCTGCAGCGCCTTGTCCAGGGGACCGGGGGAATCGCAATAGGCGACCGAAAAGCCCTGCTGGAATTTGGGCATCACTATGATCTCGACCGGGGCGTCGGGCAGGGTGATCAGGTTCTTCTGGCGCACGAATTTCGTCGCCATCGCCACCGCGTTGCGCGAGGTTTCCACCAGACGATCGGGGATGGGCCGCTCGGCGGCGGCCATGTCCAGCGCCGCACGGATCGCCGCCTGCCCGTCCAGCGCCGCAGCGCCCCCGACATGGCGCGACGCCAGCACCTGTTTGGCCAGTTCATGCATCCGCGTGTGGGTGTGTTTCAGCGCCGCCTCCGCCCGGATCCGGATTTCGCTGCGCGAAAGATCGGAATCCAATGTGAAGGCCAGCTTCCGGTCGAACAGTTCGGCGCCCAGGCGGAAGTCGCCCCTGGCGCCCGGCACCAGCACCTTGTCCAGCCATTGCCGATGCATCTTGATCGCGCCGCGCAGAAGATCGGCGGCCGTCTTCAACGCCGCCTGGTCCTCCAGCGGCAACGCCCCGGCCGCCGGCACGATCATGGTATCGACGATGTCGGTCAGCCCTCCGGCCTGCCTTGCGGCGGTGACGGCATGGATGTGCGGCACCCGTTCCGGCACCAGCGCGGCGCGCATCTGTTCCAGCAGCAACGGCAGCCGCTTCATGCGCTCGGTGGCCGATCTGAGCCGCGCCGGCATGGGCGCGAAGTTTCGCGCCATCAGCGGATAGAGCGCGTTGCCGGCGGCTTGCGACCAGCCATAGGCGTCCCACGCCCAGCTTTGCAGGCGCTCGTCATCCCAGATCGCGTATTCCAGTTGGCTTTTCAGGATCGCGGCATCGACCTGGTCGTCGCGGGACAGTTGCGCGCGGTCGATCGTTGCCAGCGCCGCCAGCAGTTGCCGCCAGCGCTGCGTCCGCGCCTGCCGGCCGGCAGGGGTCATGTCGTCGATCTGGCCGTCGAAACGGTGGTCGCCGACGATGGTGGCGGTGATGGGCTGCAGCGACAGCCAGCTTTCCAGCCAGCGCCCGGCCAGGGCGCCGAAGGCGGCGTCGGCCGCGGTGGCGGCGCGCGTTCGCAGCGCGAACGGTGCAAGGGTTGCCGATCCCATCAGGGCGAGGCCGGCGCGGCGGGTGACATTCTCCATGACGGCTCCGGCGTCAGCGTGACAGGCTGAGGCACCGGAGCCTATCCTTGGCGCCAAAGGCGCAATACAGGAATTTCAGGATCATGGCGTGGACCCAGGAGCGAGATGACCGGCGCGCGCGCTATCGGCCGCTGGGCCAGTTCCTGCTGGCGACACTGGCGGTGGGCGCGGCGGCTAGCCTTTTCACCGGGCCATCCATCCCCACCTGGTACGCGTCGCTGATCCGTCCGGCCATCGCCCCGCCAGACTGGCTATTCGCGCCGGTCTGGACCGCGCTCTATGTGCTGATGGCGGTGGCGGCCTGGCGGGTGTGGATGGTGATGCATCCCATACCCGCCTCCCCCTTTTCGCGAAGCGCCTCAAAGGGGGAAGGGATTAGACCGGAAATGCTCGCCTTCTGGCTGCAGCTTTTCCTGAATTTCTGCTGGAGCGGCATCTTCTTCGGCCTGCGGCAGATAGGCTTCGCACTTGCGGAATCGCTGCTGCTGAATCTGGCGGTGCTGGCGATGCTGGTCCTGTTCTGGCGCCGCGACCGCATTGCGGGCATGATCGTGGCGCCGTATCTGGGCTGGACCTGCTTCGCGAGCCTGCTCATTTACGAATTCTGGCGTTTGAACCCCTGAAACGGGTCTGATTCGGCACAAAGCCTTGGCAAGGCGGGAGCCCCTGCCTATATACCCCCTGTGATGCGCAAGGGTTTTGGGGCCTTGCGTATCTGTCAAGGAATTCAATGGGATGGACCGGAGGGCGCCTTACAGGGGCCAGGATCCCATGCCCGTTCGAGAGGAACATGTCATGGCAAAAGTAATCGGCATCGATCTGGGCACGACCAACTCCTGCGTCGCGGTGATGGAAGGAACCGCCCCCCGGGTCATCGAGAATGCGGAAGGCGCCCGCACCACTCCCTCCATCGTCGCCTTCGCCCCCGATGGCGAACGGCTGGTCGGCCAGCCCGCCAAGCGCCAGGCCGTCACCAATCCCGAATACACCTTCTTCGCCATCAAGCGCCTGATCGGCCGCCGCTTCGACGATCCCATGACCAAGAAGGACATGGGCATGGTCCCCTACAAGATCGTCAGCGGCGACAATGGCGATGCCTGGGTCCAGGGCCGCGAAGCCAGGAAGTACAGCCCCTCCGAAATCTCCGCCTTCATCCTCACCAAGATGAAGGAAACCGCCGAGGCCCATCTGGGCGAGAAGGTCACCCAGGCGGTGATCACCGTGCCGGCCTATTTCAACGACGCCCAGCGCCAGGCCACCAAGGATGCCGGCAAGATCGCCGGCCTGGAAGTGCTGCGCATCATCAACGAGCCCACCGCCGCCGCGCTCGCCTATGGCCTGGACAAGAAGACCAGCGGCACCATCGCGGTCTATGACCTTGGCGGCGGCACCTTCGACGTCTCGATCCTCGAGATCGGCGACGGCGTGTTCGAGGTGAAGTCCACCAACGGCGATACCTTCCTGGGCGGCGAGGACTTCGACACCCGGGTGGTCAACTACCTGGCCGACGAATTCAAGAAAGAGAACGGCATCGACCTGCGCAGCGACCGCCTGGCCCTGCAGCGCCTGAAGGATGCCGCCGAGAAGGCCAAGATCGAGCTGTCGTCCAGCCAGCAGACCGAAGTCAACCTGCCCTTCATCACCGCCGACGCATCGGGCCCCAAGCACCTGACCATCAAGATCACCCGCGCCAAGCTGGAAGCGCTGGTCGACGACCTGATCCAGAAGACGGTCGGCCCGGTGAAGCAGGCGCTGAAGGATGCCGGCGTCAGCGCCAGCCAGATCGACGAAGTGATCCTGGTGGGCGGCATGACCCGCATGCCCAAGGTCCAGGAAGCGGTGAAGCAGTTGTTCGGCAAGGAGCCGCACAAGGGCGTCAATCCCGACGAAGTGGTCGCCATCGGCGCCGCCATCCAGGGCGGTGTGCTGAAGGGCGAGGTCAAGGACGTGCTGCTGCTCGACGTGACCCCGCTGTCACTGGGCATCGAGACCCTGGGCGGCGTCTTCACGCGCCTAATCGACCGCAACACCACCATCCCGACCAAGAAGAGCAACATCTTCTCTACCGCCGAGGACAACCAGACCGCGGTGACGATCAACGTCTTCCAGGGCGAGCGCGAGATGGCGGCCGACAACAAGTCGCTGGGCCGCTTCGACCTGACCGGCATTCCGCCGGCGCCGCGCGGGGTGCCGCAGATCGAGGTCACCTTCGACATCGACGCCAACGGCATCGTCAGTGTGACCGCCAAGGACAAGGCCACCGGCAAGGAGCAGCAGATCCGCATCCAGGCCAGCGGCGGTCTGTCGGACGCCGACATACAGAAGATGGTCAAGGACGCCGAGGAGCACGCGGCCGAGGACAAGAAGCGCAAGGAGCTGGTGGAGGTCCGCAACCAGGCCGACGCCCTGATCCATTCGACCGAGAAGGCGCTGTCCGAGCATGGCGACAAGGTCGGCGCGGACGAAAAGACCAATATCGAGGCCGCCGTCGCCGCGCTGAAGGACGCGGTCAAGGCCGATGACGTCGACGACATCAAGACCAAGACCAACACCCTGGCCCAGGCTTCGATGAAGCTGGGCGAGGCCATGTACAAGGCGCAGCAGGCAGCCGAGGGCGGCGCGGAAGCCGCCGCCGAGGGCGCCGCCGGCGCGGGCAAGGACGACAATGTCGTGGACGCCGACTTCGAGGAAGTCGACGATTCCAAGAAGGGCGCAGCATAACAGAGCATCGACCCTCATGCGTTCCGGCGCATGAGGGCTCTTGTCTCCGGCGGGGGTCGGAAGGTATGAGCTTGGGGCAATGAGCGTGAAGCGCTGCTATTACGAAACCCTTGAATGCGCCAAGGGTGCCAGCCCGGAAGTCCTGAAATCTTCCTATCGCAAGCTGGCGATGAAGTTTCATCCCGACCGCAATCCCGGCGACCACACCGCCGAAATCAAGTTCAAGGAAATCAACGAAGCCTATGACGTCCTGAAGGACGAGCAGAAGCGCGCCGCCTATGACCGCTTCGGCCACGCCGCCTTCGAGAACGGTCAGGCCGGCATGTGGGGCGCGGCGGGTGCGCGCGCCGGCAACCCGTTCGGCGATTTCGCCGGCTCGTTCAGCGAAGTGTTCGAGGACTTCTTCGGCGACATCATGGGCGGGCGGGCGCGGGCAAACCGCCGCAATCGCGGCGCCGACCTGCGCTATAATCTGGAGATCACGCTGGAAGACGCCTTCCGGGGTCGCACCGCGCAGATCAATGTGCCGACCCAGCTGGCCTGCGATGCCTGCGGCGGCTCAGGCGCCGAGGCCGGCCATGCCGCCGAGACCTGCCCCACCTGCGGCGGCCAGGGCAAGGTGCGCGCCACCCAGGGCTTCTTCACCATCGAACGCACCTGCCAAGGCTGCCGGGGCGCCGGCAAGATCGTCCGTCACCCCTGCAAGACGTGCCGCGGCACCGGCCTGATGCAGAAGGAACGCATGCTGAGCGTCGATGTGCCGCCCGGCGTGGAGGAAGGCACCCGCATCCGCCTGTCGGGCGAAGGCCAGGCCGGCCTGAACGGCGGTCCGGCCGGCGATCTCTATATCTTCCTGTCGGTGGCCGAGCATCCGATCTTCCAACGGGACGGTCACGATCTGCACTGCCGCGTGCCGGTGAGCTTCGTCACCGCGGCGCTGGGCGGCAGCATGGAAGTGCCCACCCTGGATGGCGGGCGCGCCAGCGTGAAGATTCCCGAAGGCACCCAGCCGGGCCGCCAGTTCCGCCTGCGGTCCAAGGGCATGCCGGTCCTGCGCAGCGCCCAGCGGGGTGACCTTTATGTCGAACTGGCGGTGGAAACGCCGGTCAAGTTGAGCAAGCGGCAAAAGGAACTGCTGCGCGAATTCGAGGGCGAGAGCCAGGCCGGCTGCCAGCCGGAGGCCGAAGGCTTCCTGGCCCGGCTGAAGGAATTCTGGAAGGGGGACTGATTGGTTGATCCCCCTCTGTCTCTGGAATTCATCCCCCTCCGTCAGCAACTCGGTCTGCCTCCGGCAGACACATCGTTGCTGACACCTCCCCCTTGCCGGGCTATGCCCCTAAAGGGGAGGATTCGCGCCGGCTGCAACTAACCCCTTCGCCTGATTGTTCCTTTGGCCTAAGGTTCGTCCGCCTGCCGCGCGAAAGGGCCCCCTTGTTGACCGCCAGAACCGCCTCCAAACCAGCGCCTCGGAACAATCTGGCAGACAATCTGCGCTTTCTTCGCGCCCTGATCGCCCGGCCCAAGAACATCGGCGCGGTGCTGCCGTCCAGCCCGGCGCTGGCCCGCGCCATTGCCTGGCAGATCGGCGATCCCCGCCAGGGGCCGGTGCTGGAGCTGGGCCCGGGCACCGGCTCCATCACCGAGGCCATCCTGGCGCATGGGGTGCCGCCGGAGCGGCTGACGACGGTGGAGTACGACCCCGAACTGGCGGCGGAACTGGCCAGCCGCTATCCGGCGGTGGAAGTCATCCACGGCGACGCCTTCGACCTGGCCCGGACACTGGGAACCCGGTCGCGCGTGCCGTTCGCCGCCATCGTCTCCGGCCTGCCGCTGCTGAATTTTCCGGTGACGCGGCGACAGGATTTCATGGAGGGACTGGCGCGGCGCCTGGGCCCGGGCGCGCCCATCATCCAGTTCTCGTACGGCACCAACGCCCCGGTCGCCGCGCCCAAGGGATTTTCCGTGCACCGCGCCGCGATGGTGTGGGCCAATGTGCCGCCCGCGCGGGTGTGGGTGTACCGGAAAGCCTAACTACAGAGCTTGTTCTGCGCGATACCGCTGCGCGATCTGCTTGCAGCGAGTTGTCAGATATTCAAACAGCTCGCCTCTGGGTGAGAAGTCAGCGGCGGTAATGAGATCGGCGCGCTTGTCTAAGCGCATATTCTTTAATCGCTCATCGATCTGCTTTTGTGTTTTAGACGGATCAAAGACCGCAATTCCAATACCGCCCCGGCTTCGAACGAGTGAAAGGGCCGGTACGTCGGTGTCACCGTCACCGATATAAATGATGTTTTCAAATGGGGCCCATAGCTTTTCCTTAGGAACGCGGCGGTTTACTGTGTTGTCCCTTTCCCTGAATGAACCTTTGCAAATCTCAAATATCGATCTGGTTTTCATGGTTTCGTCCATGCAAAACACGGGAACGCTCTCAGGCTCGGCACCCTTCTCGTCCGAAACGACAATCTTGTAGCAGCATCCGAACGTCCAAGTTATCAGACCCTCGGGTAGGACCAGCTCCACCAGCTCCTTCAGCCCTGCAGTGACGATAAAATGATGAATTGAAACCTTGGTGGATTTAAAGAGCGCTGTTTCTTCTAAAAGCTTCAGTTTGCGCAGAAATGCCGCGCCCCCCTCGTAAAGGGGCACCTCAGGAACCACAAATTTTTGAAAGAACTCCGCGTTTAAGGGAATTTTCTTTTTAAACGCAAGTCTCGATAGCACATACATCCATATAGGGGCATCGCTAGCGAGTACATGCTCCCATTTAGGACGCTTCTGATCACCGCGAAGCGCTTTTACACCTCGCCAAAACTCGCTTCCGCTGCCTGGCGGCCCCCCTGTATAACTTCGACAGCTTTGGTGGTGCTGTCTATCGGGGTAAGCGTTCCATCGAAGTCCCAAACGATTGCAACGTTCGGCATATAGTTATTTCTTAGATTTAGAGCCCTTCGCGTCGCGGGATATTAGCTGACCCGTTTTCACGTCGCGAGAAACACCGAAGTTCAAAATTACATATTTTGAGGTATCGAATTTGTGATTGGAGAAATGACCCTTTTCGGAATTAAGAGCTGGCTTTGCCTTCGCCATTAAATTCTCCAATGAATGATTCGGTTGCTAAAGGTGCGCTTTTCGAATCACTGATTCCAGGGGCTCGTTGAAGCTTTGCTCTGGATGCCTTGGGGTAAATATCCCCATGTTATCCAAAGGAGCGACCATGAGGTGCGGTTGAAGTAAAGCCGCACCTCATATTGCACTGTAAATGGCTGAAATCGCTGCTATTCCGCCGCTTCGGCCAGGACGGGGGCCGCGGCCAGCACATCGTCGCCGACATGGGCCTCGAACTTCTGGAAATTGTCGCGGAACATGCGGGCCAGCTTGTGCGCCTGGGCGTCATAGGCGGCCTTGTCGGCCCAGGTGTCGCGCGGATTGAGGATCGCGGCATCGACGCCGGGCGCGCCCACCGGCACGCGGAACTTGAAGTGCGGATCGATCCGCATCTCCACCCCGGCCAGGCTGCCGTCCAAAGCGGCATTGAGCAGCGTACGGGTGGCCTTGATCGGCATGCGCTTTCCCACGCCGAATGCCCCGCCCGTCCAGCCGGTATTGACCAGCCAGCAGTCGGCCTGGTGCAGGCCGATCAGATCGCGCAGCAGGTTGCCGTATTCGGACGGATGGCGCGGCATGAAGGGCGCCCCGAAACAGGTCGAGAAAGTGGGCTGCGGCTCCTTGCCCAGGCCCTTTTCCGTGCCCGCCACCTTGGCGGTGAAGCCGGACAGGAAGTGGTACATCGCCTGGCTGGGCGTCAGCTTGGCGATCGGCGGCAGGACGCCGAAGGCATCCGCCGTCAGCAGGATCACATTGCTGGGATGGCCGGTGCGCCCGGTGGTGCTGGCGTTGGGGATGAAGCCGATGGGATAGGCGGCGCGGGTGTTTTCCGCATAGGTCGCGTCATCCAGGTCGAGCGCGCGGCTGGCGTCGTCCATCACCACATTCTCGAGCACGGTGCCGAAGCGTTCGGTGGTGGAGAAGATTTCGGGTTCGGCCTCCCTGCTCAGGCGGATCACCTTGGCATAGCAGCCGCCTTCGATGTTGAAGATGCCGTTCTCGCTCCAGCCATGCTCGTCATCGCCGATCAGGGTGCGGCAGGCATCCGCCGACAACGTGGTCTTGCCGGTGCCGGAAAGCCCGAAGAATATGGCCGACTTGCCGTCGGCGCCGACATTGGCCGAGCAGTGCATGGTCAGCACGCCCTTGGCCGGCATCAGATAGTTCATGATGGTGAAGACCGACTTCTTCATCTCGCCGGCATAGGAGGTGCCGCCGATCAGCACCATCTTTTTGGCGAAGTTCACCGCGATCACCGTGCCGCTGGCGGTGCCGTGCCGCGCCGGGTCGGCGGTGAAGCTGGGCAGGTCGATAACGGTGAATTCCGGGTCGAACGTCTTCAGTTCTTCGGCGGTGGGGCGGATCAGCAGGTGATGGACGAAAAGCGAATGCCAGGCATATTCGGTGATGACCCGCACCGAGATGCGGTGCGTCAGGTCGGCGCCGCCGAACAGGTCCTTGGCGAACAGCTCCCTGCCTTCGGCATGCTTCATCATGTCGGCATGCAGCAGATCGAACTGCGCCGGGCTCATCGCCTTGTTGGCGTCCCACCACACGGTCTTGTCGGTGCTCTCGTCGCGGACGGTGAACTTGTCATTGGCCGAGCGGCCGGTGTGCTGGCCGGTGCGCACCACCAGCGGGCCGTTTTCCGCGACATGGCCCTCGCCCCGGCGCACGGCTTCCTCATACAAGGCGGGCGCGCTGAGGTTGAAGTTGACGCGCGCCAGATTGCGCAGACCGTGACGGGAAAGGCTGTTGTCGGACATGAGAACTCCAGAACTATGCGGCGGCGGAAAACGGCGGAAAGTCCTTGAAACCTACCCTCCCGCAAGGGCCGTCACAAATGTATACAGTCGAGGCGAAATGACTTTCCCTCAATGGCTTAGGCTTTTTCGGACAACCCCTGCGCGGGGCGGCCCTTTGTCACGCCATTGTCACCGGATGCGGCGGGTTTTAGGACCCCATTTCTGGGTAAGGCGATGATTGGGCTGAGCGACGAGGAACTGGACCGTTATGCGCGCCATCTGGTGTTGCGCCAGGTGGGCGGCGCGGGCCAGGCCAAGCTGCGCGCCGCGCGGGTGCTGGTGGTGGGGGCCGGGGGACTAGGCAGCCCGCTGGCGCTTTATCTGGCGGCGGGCGGGGTTGGCACCCTTGGCCTGGTCGATGACGACCAGGTGAGCCTGTCGAACCTGCAGCGGCAAATCCTGTTTCGCACTTGCGATATTGGCCGCCCCAAGGTGGACGCAGGCGCGGCCGCGCTTGCGGCGCTCAATCCCGGCGTGACCGTGGTGGCGCACCCCTTGCGCGTGACGGCGGACAATGTGGCCGGACTGATCGCCGGTTATGATGTGATCGCCGACGGCAGCGACAATTTCCCCACGCGCTTTCTTCTGGGTGACGCCTGTTTTTGGGCCGCCAAGCCGCTGGTTTCCGCGGCCGTGACCGAATTCGAAGGCCAGCTTGCGACCTGGAAGGCTTATGCGGCGCGCGGCACGCTGCCCTGCCATCGCTGCCTGTTCGCCGCGCCGCCGCCGCCCGGCAGCGTGCCCAACTGTTCGCAGGCCGGTGTGCTGGGCGCCGCCACCGGCGTGATGGGATCGCTTCAGGCGCTGGAGGTCATCAAGGAAATCACCGGGCTCGGAACCTCGCTGGCGGGCCGGCTGATGATTTACGATGCGCTGGCCGCACGCTTTCGTACCGTGGCGGTACCCGCCGATCCGGCCTGTGCGCTGTGCGGCTCCAATCCCGCCATCGGGCGGCCCGAAGCTTAACCCCGGCTTAAAACCGCCTGCGGCAATGTCCCGAAAATGGGACAGGAAATTCACTACGAGATATTCCGGCGCGTCGGCGCCCGGGGTGGCTGGACGCTTCATGAGGTGCGCTCCAACCGCGAAGACGCCCTTCGCATCGCCCAGGATCTGATGGGCGGGAAGGACGCCACCGGCGTCAAGGTCGTCAAGGAAACCTATAACGAGGAGACCGGCGATTACCTGACCCTGAAGATCTTCGAGGACGGCCACAACCAGATGAAGATCGCGTCCGCCGAGGAGGACGTTCCCCACGCCCTGCCCTGCTTCAAGGCGGACGACCTTTATTCTTATCACGCGCGCCAGACCATGACGCGCCTGTTGGGCGACTTTCTGGCGCGCAACAAGATCACCATCACCGAACTGATCCACCGCGCCGACATGCTGGAGAAGTTCGAGGCCACGGGCACCGCCTATCAGCACGCCATCCAGAAGGTGGCGGTGGCGCAAGCCTCGTCCACCAAGACTCCCGTGCAGCAGATCATCAAGAACCTGAACGAGTTGACCACCCAGGCCATCCACCGCGTCTATCGCGATCAGCGCGCCGGCCTGTTTCCCGAGCCCCCGGACGGCCGGTTCGGCGAACTGGCGCGCCGGCTTTATGCCGAGCCGGGCGCCGCCTATCTGTTCAATGGCGCGCTGGCAGGGCATTTGAGGAATGCCGATGGCTGGGACGAAAAAGTGCTCATGCTGATCGCCGTGATGGAGCAGGCGCCGGAGGAAGAAGGTCCGCGCAAGCTGGTGATGGCATCCGTCGATGCGATCATGGCCGAAGTCCTGAGCGGGTCGGCGGCGCTGCACGAACTGATCGGCGGCGCGGAGAATCTGGGCCAGGCGCTGCAGCGGCTGGTATCGCTGTTCCTTGGCAAGCCCGCCGAAGGCGCCAGGAGCGGCCTTCTGGCGCTGGCCGGGCATTTCGCCGCCGACACCCTGCCCAATTCGCGCACCGCCGTCGCCGCGCGGCTGGTGGCAGAGTTCAAGAGCAACAAGCGGCTGTGCCCGCACTCCATGGTGGAGGAGCTGAAGACCCTGCGCGTGATCGCCAACAGCATCGTGCTGGGCATCGGCAAATATCTGAGCCACGAAGACCTGATCGCCGCCTTCACCCTCAGGTCCAAGCGGCTGGTGACGGCCGAGGGCCTGGGCCGCCATATCGGCGACGCGCCCGCGGATGAAAAGCTGGAACAGCTTCTGTTCGTGGAGGAAAACATCATCGGCGCCGAGAACAAGCGCCAGCTTGCCAAGTTCCTGATGCCGGTTCTGACATCGGCGGCCTTCGACGCGCAATTCTCCGATCCGAAGGTGCCTGTCCTGGCGCGGCTGCAACGGCTGGCCCAGCTTCAGGCGCGCGTGCTGCGCAGCGGCTTCATCGATGTGACCCGGAGCGAGCTGGCCGCCAAGCTGGATTTCATCGCCGCCCGCATCGCGGCGAGCGGGCGGGTGCTGGACGCGATCGAGGCGCGCAATGTGAGCCATGTCGAAAAGGCACAGACCCTGTTGCGGCTGGCGACCGGGGGCGTGCTGACCGAGGGCACCCTGTCGGGGCGGGCGCGCGAACTGATCCTGAGCCATCTGTCCAGGCCCGGATTCCTGACCGGCTATCTGGCGGCCCAGACCGCGAACACGCAGCCGGGCGCCGAAAAGCCCGACAGCCAGGTCCTGATGGCCGAGCTGATCGATACGCTGGCCAAGGCCGGCATCACGCCGGAGACGGGGCTGAAGAGCATAGCGGCTTAGACCAACCCCCTCCGGCCTTCGCAACTTTGCTTGGCGCGTTGCTACGGCCACCTCCCCCTCCTATGCGCTAACGCGCATGAGGGGGAGGCGGGCCTGTGCCTTCTGCAGCAGTCGGCCGGATCGCTTCCGCTAGCAGCAGCACCGCGCCGGCCGAAATGGCGATGTCGATCAGGTTGCCCAGCGTCCCATCCAGGACCAGGCCAAAGGCGACAGCGTTCAGCCGCGACGCCGCCCGCCAGGCCAGTACTGCCACCCCGGCACTGACCACGACCAGCACCGCCATCAAGAGAGTGCGGCCGTGCTGAAAGCCAGGACGCGATCCGGCATACGGTTCAATGCGCGGCGTCCCAATTGTCGGCGGCGCGGGCTTCCACCACCAGCGGCACGGAGATTTCCACCGCTGGCAGCGCGGCCTTTTCCATCGCGCCCACGATGATCTTCGAGGCTTTCGCCACATCCTTTTCCGGCGCCTCGAAGATCAGCTCGTCATGCACCTGAAGCAGCATCTTCACCGACTTGGGCAGGAGCGGCGGCAGACGCACCATGGCGCGGCGGATGATGTCGGCCGCGGCGCCCTGGATCGGGGCGTTGATCGCCGCCCGCTCGGCCCCGCCGCGAAAGCCGGGCACCTTGGAGTTGATCTCGCGGACATGGATGCGCCGGCCGAACAGCGTCTCGACAAAGCCGTGGGTGCGCGCGAACTGCTTGGTGTCTTCCATATAGTCGCGGATGCCGGGGAAGCGGGCGAAATACTTCTTGATATAGTCCGAGGCTTCGCTCTGGGCGATGCCGAGCTGGTTGGCCAGGCCGAAACCGGAAATGCCATAGACGATGCCGAAATTGATCGCCTTGGCCCTGCGGCGCACTTCGGCGGGCATGTCCTTGACCGGCACGCCGAAGATTTCGGATGCGGTCATGGCATGGATGTCCAGCCCCTCGGCGAAGGCTGTCTTCAACTGCGCGATGCCGGCGATGTGCGCCAGGAGCCTGAGCTCGATCTGGCTGTAGTCGGCGCTGATCAGCTTCGATCCGTTGGGCGCGACAAAGGCCTGGCGGATGCGCCGGCCCTCTTCCGTGCGCACCGGGATGTTCTGCAGGTTGGGATCGCTGGAAGCCAGCCGCCCGGTCGAGGTGGAGGCCATCGCGTATGACGTGTGCACGCGGCCGGTCCTGGCGTTGATGAAGCCGGGCAGCGCGTCGGTATAGGTGCCGCGCAGCTTGGCCAGCGCGCGCCAGTCCAGCACCAGCCTGGCGATCTCGTGCCCCTGGGCGGCCACATCCTCCAGCACATCGCTGTCGGTGGACCAGGCGCCGGTCTTGGTCCTGCGCCCGCCTTCCACCCCCATCCTGCCGAACAGGATGTCGCCAAGCTGCTTGGGCGAGCCGATGTTGAAGGACCCGCCGGCCAGCTTGTGGATTTTGGTCTCAAGCGCCGCCTGCTGCTTGCCGAAATCGTTGGACAGCTTGCGCAAGAGGCCCGGATCGATGGAAACGCCGGCCTGCTCCATGTCGGCCAGCACCATCACCAGCGGCCGCTCCAGCGTCTCATAGACGGCGCGCTTGCCCGCTTCGGCCAGCTTCGGCTTGAGCAGCATGTGCAGGCGCAAGGTGACGTCGGCATCCTCGGCGGAATAGCGCGTCGCCTCCTTCACCGGGACACAGTCGAAGCCCATCTTGTCCTTGCCCTTGCCGGCGACTTCACTGAAGGCGATGGGGGTGTGCGACAAATGTAGTTGGCTGAGTTCGTCCATCCCGTGGCCGTGCAGGCCGCCTTCCAGCACATAGGAGATCAGCATCACGTCGTCGATGGGATGAAGGCGGATGCCGCGTGCCAGGAAGATGGCGGCGTCGTATTTCAGGTTCTGGCCCACCTTCAGCACGGCGTCGTCTTCCAGCAGCGGCTTCAGGCGCGCCAGCACATCGGCCTCGCGCATCTGGTCGATCTCGCCCTCGCCGTCGAGCGACAGGCCTTCGCCGCGGCGGTGGCCGGTGGGGATGTAGCAGGCTTCGCCCGGCGCCACCGCCAGCGATACGCCGCACAGCGCCGCCTGCATGGGATCGAGAGAGGTGGTTTCGGTATCGACACAGACGATACCGGTCGCGCGCGCGCGGGCGATCCATTTGTCCAATTCGCCCGGCGCGGTCACGGCGACATAGGCGTCATGGTCGATTGGCTTGCGGATCGCCTCTTCCACCGGTGAGATCGCCGGCGCCGCCGGCGCGGGCAGTTCGATTTTCAAGTGGGCGGGGCCGGCCACCCCCGGATCGGCGGCGATGGCGTCCAGGTCCTCGATCCCGAAACGCGCCGCCGCGCGTTTGGTGATGGTGGTGAATTCCATCGCCTTCAGAAAGGCGATCAGCGCCCTCGGTTCCGGCTCGTTCACCGCGAATTCTTCCGGCTGCTCCTTCAGGGGCACATGATCGTCCAGCGTCACCAGGCGCAGGGAGATGCGGGCATTCGCGGCCTGCTCGATGATGCTTTCGCGGCGCTTGTTCTGCCTGATCTCGCCCGCGCGGGCGATCAGCGTTTCAAGGTCGCCATAGGTGTTGATCAGCTCGGCCGCGGTCTTGATGCCGATGCCGCGCACGCCAGGCACATTGTCGACGGAATCGCCCGCCAGCGCCTGGACATGGATGACCTTGCAGGGCTCGACGCCGAATTTCTCCAGCACCTCGGCGTCGCCGATGCGCCGGTTCTTCATGGTGTCATAGAGGCTGACGCCCTCGCACACCAGCTGCATCAGGTCCTTGTCCGACGACACCACGGTGCAGCGGGCGCCGGCCTCGCGCGCCAGCCGGGCATAGGTGGCGATCAGGTCGTCAGCCTCATAACCGGCCATCTCGATGCAGGACACGCCGAAGGCGCGGGTGGCGTCGCGCACCAGCGGGAATTGCGGGATCAGGTCTTCGGGCGGCGGCGGCCGGTTGGCCTTGTATTCGGGATAGAAGTCGTTGCGGAAGGTCTTTTCGCCGGCATCGAAGATCACCGCCAGATGGGTCGGCGCTTCGCCGCCCTTGAGGTCCTCCAGCAGCTTCCACAGCATGTTGCAGTAGCCCGAAACCGCCCCGGTGGGCAGGCCGTCGGACTTGCGCGTCAGGGGCGGCAAGGCGTGATAGGCGCGGAACAGATAGCCCGAGCCGTCCACGAGATAGAGATGATCCCCCTTCTTCAGACCCCTCTGACCCGACGTCAATGGTGCCCTGTCGCGCCGTCCTTGAGGACGAAGCGCCTGTCGCAATAGGGGCATTCGACGAAAGTCTCATCGCCCATCTCAAGCCAGACGCGCGGATGGCCCAGGGCGCCGCCATTGCCGTCACAGGCGACACGGGTGCTGGTCACTTCGATGGTTTCAGGGGCCTCTACCGGCATGGGAGTCTCGACAGATTCGCGGGCTGGAGATGATAATATGGGCGGATCATACAGGCTGGAATCGGGGGGGCAAGCGACAGATTTTCCCATGGTCAAGCTCGATAAAATCTACACGCGGGGCGGGGACAAGGGCCAAACCGGCCTGGGCGACGGCAGCCGTATCTCCAAGGCGGGCCTTCGCATCGCCGCCATCGGGGCGGTGGATGAAACCAATGCGGCCATGGGCATCGCCCGGCTGTCGGCCGAGGGCGAAACGGATGCGATGCTGGCGCGCATCCAGAACGAGCTGTTCGACTTGGGCGCGGACCTTTGTGTTCCCGAGGCCAGAGAATCAAAAAATACCCGCAAGGCTGAGGGCGCGCTGCGTGTCACTCCGGCCCAGGTGGCGCGGCTGGAGGTGGAGATCGACGCCATGACCCGGCGCCTGGCGCCCTTGACCAGCTTCGTGCTGCCGGGCGGCACGGCACTGGCGGCGCATCTGCACATGGCCCGCGCCGTCGCGCGGCGGGCGGAAACCCGGATGGCGGCGCTGGCTGAGGCCGAGACCGTCAATCCGGCGGCGCTGCAATACATCAACCGGCTGTCCGACCACCTGTTCGTGATGGCGCGCGCCGCCAATGCGGACGGCGCCGGCGATGTGCTGTGGGTGCCGGGCGCGTCTCGCGAACCCGATGTTGGCGAATAGCCCGGCGCGCAACCAACCCGCGGCGCAAAAGAATGCGCCGAACGATTACTCAGGCCCGAGACGCTTGCCGAAGATGAAGGCGAGAATGACGCCCACCACGCCGGTCACGCCCCAGCCGGGCGAGGCCAGGAAGGAATAGATGGGCTGGGCGGCGAAGCGGGCGTGATCGTGCAGCCAGATCTTGAAATCATTCAGGCTGGCGGCATCCAGGATGGCCCACACCGTGCCCAGGCTGCGCACCGTCAATTCTCCCCCCCTCTCCAGACTGGTGATCGCGTCGGCGCCCAGCAGCAGCAGGGCGCAGATGATGAGGATCAGGCTGACAAGACGCATCAGGACGGCCATGTCTTTCCATAGCGCGCGGGCGGCCCGGCGCACAAGAATAAGCCCTATTTGGCGGGACAGGGTGTGCCGTCGCGATGGGTATAGCCCTTGCCGTCGAACAGAAGGTCGATGTCGGGGTAGACGACGGTGTCGCCCGGCACGCGGGCGCCGACCTCCAGCACCACCGCGTCGGCGTCCGAACGGTTGACCAGATGATGGCCGTCGCCGTCATTTTTCGGAAAGGCGGCGCAGTCGCCCGCGCGCAGCACCTGTTCGCCCAGGTCCGTCACCAGCACCACTTCGCCCGAGACGACATGGACGAATTCATCTTCCAGACGGTGCCAGTGGCGCTGGCTGGACCAGACGCCGGGCCCCAGCGTCAGCAGGTTGACGCCGAACTGGGTCAACCCGGCAGCATCGCCCAGCCGCACGCGATGGCGCATCCGGCAGGGTTGGTCATAGGGCGGCGGATAGCCGGTGCCGGTGCGCACCGGGGCGGTGGCGACGTCGATCCTGGGCATGGACATTTCCCAAATAGAACACCCGCGAAGCATGAGCCTCGCGGGTGTTCTTTTGAAGTTGGATTCCCGCATCTTTGTTCCGCATTCGCGGAACGGAGCGCGAAAATGGCAGGGCTGCTTATTCCGCCGGGGTATCGCCGGCCGGAGCGGCGCTCTTCGCCTTCTTGCTCAGGTCCTCGCCGGTCGCCTGGTCGACCTGCTTCATCGACAGGCGGACCTTGCCGCGATCGTCGAAGCCCAGCAGCTTGACCTTCACCTCCTGGCCTTCCTTGACCACGTCCTTGGGCGAAGCGACGCGGCTCTGCGCCAGTTCGGAGACATGGACAAGGCCGTCCTTGGGACCGAAGAAGTTCACGAAGGCGCCGAAATCCATCACCTTGACGATCTTGCCGTCATAGATCTGGCCCACCTCCGGCTCGGCGGTGAGGGACTTGATCCATTTCACGGCGGCCCGGATAGACTCGGCATCGGCCGAAGCCACCTTCACCGTCCCGTCATCCTCGACATTGATCTTGGCGCCGGTCTTTTCCACGATCTCGCGGATCACCTTGCCGCCGGTGCCGATCACGTCGCGGATCTTGTCGGTCGGGATCTTGAGCTGCTCGATGCGCGGAGCGTGCTCGCCCAGTTCGGCGCGGGCGCCGGTCAGGGCCTTGTTCATCTCGCCCAGGATGTGCATGCGCCCACCCTTGGCCTGGGCCAGCGCGGCCTTCATGATCTCCTCGGTGATGCCGGCGATCTTGATGTCCATCTGCAGCGACGTGACACCGTCCTCGGTGCCGGCCACCTTGAAGTCCATGTCGCCCAGGTGATCCTCGTCGCCCAGGATGTCGGACAGCACCGCGTGGCGGTCGCCCTCCAGGATCAGGCCCATGGCGATGCCGGCGGTGGGCTTGGATATGGGAACACCCGCGTCCATCAGCGCCAGCGACGTGCCGCAGACCGTGGCCATCGAGGAAGAGCCGTTGGACTCGGTGATCTCCGACACCACGCGGATCGTGTAGGGGAAATCGTCCTTCTTGGGCAGCATCGGATGGATGGCGCGCCAGGCCAGCTTGCCGTGACCGATCTCGCGGCGGCCGGGCGAACCCATGCGGCCCACTTCGCCCACCGAATAGGGCGGGAAGTTGTAGTGCAGCATGAAGGTTTCCTTGGCGGTCCCGGTCAGGCTGTCGATGAACTGCTCGTCCTCGGCGGTGCCCAGGGTGGCGATGACCAGTGCCTGGGTCTCGCCGCGGGTGAACAGGGCCGAGCCGTGGGTGCGCGGCAAGACGCCCACTTCCGCCACGATGGGGCGCACCGTCTTGAGGTCGCGGCCATCGACGCGCCGGCCGGTGTCCAGCACCGCCGAGCGCATGACATGGGCTTCCACGTCATGCATCAGGCCGGAATAGACGTTGGCCGGCACCTTGCCTTCGCCCTCGCCGACGAACGTTTCGGCAAAGGTTTTGCGCACGGCGGCGATGGCGTCGCGGCGCTGGTGCTTGTCGGCGATCTGGAACGCCTTGGCCAGCGCGTCATGGGCCGCAACCTTCAGCTTCTCGCGCACGGGGGCGTGGATGTCTTCGGGTACCGGGCGCGGGTCCTTGGCCGACTTTTCGGCCAGGCGGATGATGGCGTCGATGGCGGTCTGCATCTGCTTGTGGCCGAACACCACCGAGCCCAGCATGACCTCTTCCGAAAGCTCCTGGGCTTCGGATTCCACCATCATCACCGCGTCGCGGGTGCCGGCCACCACCAGGTCGAGCCGGGAATTGACCATGTCGTCGATCGGCGGATTGAGGACATATTCGCCGTCGATATAGCCGACGCGCGCCGCCCCGATCGGGCCCATGAAGGGAATGCCCGAGATGGTCAGGGCCGCGCTGGCCGCGACCATGGCGACGATGTCGGGATCGTTCTCGAGATCGTGGCTGAGCACCTGGGCCACCACCAGCGTCTCGTTCCGGTAGCCATCGGCGAAGAGCGGGCGGATGGGCCGGTCGATCAGGCGCGAGATCAGGGTCTCACGCTCGGTCGGCGCGCGCTCGCGCTTGAAATAGCCGCCCGGAATCTTGCCGGCGGCGTAATAGCGTTCCTGGTAATTCACGGTGAGCGGAAAGAAGTCCACGCCCTCTTTGGGGTTCGGCGCGCCGACCACGGTGGCCAGCACGACGGTCTCGCCATAGCTCGCCAGCACGGCGCCGTCGGCCTGACGCGCGATCTTGCCGGTCTCAAGGGTGAAGGTGCGCCCACCCCATTCAAAGCTTTCCTTTACGATATTGAACATCGGTTACGTCTTTCGTCCTGCCCGGAGCCGGATTGCCGCCGGGGCGTGATTGGCCCCCCTATGGGACCTGCCTCTCGCGCGGCTCATCCGCGTGAGAAGCAAACCCTGGCGCGGATGATCCGCGCAGGGCAAAGCCACGGCATGGCGTCTTCGCGCATACCGTGGCCAATTCTGTTGGCTCTCGATTTCAGCGGCCCGGGGCTCTTAGCGGCGCAGGCCAAGGCGACCGATCAGGGCTTCATAGCGCTTGACGTCGCGGGACTTCACATAGTCCAGCAGGCTGCGGCGCTGCGATACCATCTTGATCATTCCACGACGGGAATGATTGTCCTTGGCGTGGGTCTTGAAATGCTCGGTCAGGTTGGCGATGCGCTCCGACAGGATCGCGATCTGCACTTCCGGCGAGCCGGAGTCGTTTTCGCCGGTCGCGTATTCGGCGATCAGCTCTTTCTTGCGTTCAGGGGTAATCATCGGTCATCGGTTCCTATGAAAAATTGAAGACGCGAAACGGCCGCAGTTCCCCGCCGGCGATTTCGGCCAGTGCCACGGGCGAACCATCCTCTTCCTTCAGATAGACGGCCTGCCCGGTGAGATCGCCCTCCCCCAATCCGTCCTTCATCCGGGCATAAAGACTGCTGCGGATGAGGATGGGATTGCCGGATCGGATGCGAACCGTATCGCTGCCCGAAACAGCCAGCGCCGGGATGCCGTCCAGCGCGGTCGCAAGGGGCTTCAGATACCCAAAAGCGGCGGGACTATGCATAAAAGGGGTCAGGGTTTCCAGCGTCACCGCGTCTTTTTCTTCCCAGCCGCCCAGCCGGGTGCGGCGCAGGGCCGTGACATGGCCGAGGGTGCCCAGCGTCTGGGCGATGTCGCGGACCCAGGAGCGGACGTAAGTGCCCTTTCCACAAGTGATTTCGAACTCCGCGCTGTCCTGAACAGCGTTCAGGAGACGGGCTTCGAAGACCTCGACCTCGCGTGCTTCCAGGGCGACGGTTTCCCCGTCCCGGGCCAGGTCATAGGCCCGCTCGCCCCCCACCCGGACGGCGGAATAGGTCGGCGGCACCTGGGAGAGGACCCCGGTGAAGCGGGGCAGCATGGCTTCGATAGCCTCGGCGGTCGGGCGCGCGTCCGATGTGCCGGTCACCTTGCCCTCGGCGTCATCGCTGTCGCGCCCTTCGCCCCACCGGGCGGTGAAGCGATAGGTCTTGTCGGCGTCCATCGCGAAGGGAACGGTCTTGGTCGCCTCGCCCAGGGCGATGGCCAGGATGCCGGTGGCCATGGGATCGAGCGTGCCGGCATGGCCGGCCTTCTGGGCATCGAAGATGCGGCGCACGGCGGCGACCGCCTGGGTGGAGCCCATGCCGGGCGGCTTGTCCAGGATCACCCAGCCGTGAACCGGCTGGCCCTTCTTGCGGCGGGCCATCCTAGTACCCCCCTCTGTCGCAACTCGGTCGGCTCTGCCGACCCATCGTTGCGACATCTCCCCCCGCCGGGCGCTGCGCGCCGCAGGGGGAGGCAGACTGAGCTTGCGGCATCATTCGCTGTCGCTCTCGTCGTCGGGATGGGCGTGCAGATCTCGCTGCACTTCCGGCGATTTGAGGATCGTTTCGATCTTCTGCGCCTCGGCAAAGCTTTCGTCCTCGACAAAGCGCAGATCGGGCGTGAACTTCATGGCGATGCGGTGGCCCATCTCGCCGCGCAGGAATCCCTTGTGGCGGTTCAGCGCCGCCACGATCGCCTTGGCGTTCTGGCCGCCCAAAGGCTCGCAGAACACGGTGGCATGGCGCATGTCGGGCGAGGGCTTGACCTGGGTTATCGTCACCGACACGCCTTCCAGGTCGGGATCGCGGATTTCGTTGTCGCGCAGCACCTCGGCCAGGGCATGGCGCAGCGCCTCGCCCACGCGCAACTGGCGCTGCGAGGGGCCGGAATGACCGTCATGGCGGGCTCCACGCCCATTTGGACGGCGGGCGCCGCTGTGACGGATCGAATGGCTGGGTGGACGGCGGGACATTGGCAAACCCACCCTCATGCTTCGACAGGCTCAGCATGAGGATTGAAAGGAGGCCCTCACCCTGAGCTTGTCGAAGGGTCAGGGCCGTGGACTGTTACAGCGCGCGCTGGACGGTTTCGACCTCGAAGCACTCGATCACGTCGCCCTTCTGAAGGTCCTGATAGTTGGTAAAGCCCATGCCGCATTCCTGGCCGACCTGGACTTCCTTGACCTCGTCCTTGAAGCGCTTGAGCGTCGACAGCTCGCCTTCATGGATCACGACATTATCGCGGATCAGGCGCACCTTGGCGCCGCGGCGCACCACGCCCTCGGTGATCTTGCAGCCGGCGACCTTGCCCACCTTGGAGATATTGAATACTTCCAGGATCTCGGCGTTGCCAAGGAACTTCTCGCGCGTTTCCGGCGCCAGAAGACCCGACAGCGTCGCCTTCACGTCATCCACCAGATTGTAGATGATGTTGTAGTAGCGGATCTCCACCCCGTCGCGCTTGGCGCGGTCACGGGCCTGGGCATTGGCGCGGACATTGAAGCCGATCACCGCCGCGCCGCTGGCATGGGCCAGGATCACGTCGCTTTCGGTGATGCCGCCGACGCCCGACTGCAGCACCTGCACCGCGACCTCGTCGGTGTTGAGTTTGGCCAGCGCGCCCTGGATGGCCTCGGACGAGCCCTGTACATCGGCCTTCAGCACCAGCGGCAACAGCTTGCGCTCGCCCGCCTCGCGGGTCTTGAGAAGCTGGTCCAGCGTCTGGCGGCTGGACGAAGCCTGGCGCTGCTCGCGCCGCTTGCGGGCCCGGTATTCGGCCACCTCGCGCGCGCGCGCCTCCGATTCCACCACCACCATCTCGTCACCCGCTTCGGGCGGCGCCGAGATGCCCAGCACCTCGATGGGCGTGGAGGGCCCAGCGCTTTTGACCGTCTCGCCCCGCTCGTTGGCCAGAAGGCGCACCTTGCCCCATTCGCTGCCGGCGACCACGATGTCGCCCACTTTCAGCGTGCCGCGCTGCACCAGCACCGTGGCGACGGGGCCGCGGCCCTTGTCCAGCTTGGCCTCGACCACCGCCCCTTCGGCAGGCCGGTCGGGATTGGCCTTCAGGTCCAGGATTTCGGCCTGCAGCAGGATGGCTTCCTCCAGCTTGTCCAGGCCGGTGCCCTTGATGGCCGACACTTCCACGGCCTGCACCTCGCCGCCCATGTCCTCGACCTGGACTTCATGCTGCAGAAGCTCGGTCTTGACCCGGTTGGGATTGGCGTCGCCCTTGTCGATCTTGTTGATCGCCACGATCAGCGGCACATGCGCCGCCCTGGCATGGGCGATGGCCTCGACCGTCTGGGGCATCACCCCGTCATCGGCCGCCACCACCAGCACCACGATGTCGGTGACCTTGGCGCCGCGCGCGCGCATGGCGGTAAAGGCGGCGTGGCCGGGCGTGTCCAGGAAGCTGATCTTCTGGCCGGACCTCAACTGCACCTGATAGGCGCCGATATGCTGGGTGATGCCGCCGGCCTCGCCCGCCGCCACGTCGGTCTTGCGCAGCGCGTCCAGCAGCGAGGTCTTGCCGTGGTCGACATGGCCCATGATGGTGACCACCGGGGGGCGCGACTGAAGCGATGTTTCCTCGTCGGCGGCGCCGGTCAATCCTTCCAGCACGTCGCTTTCGGCCACGCGCTTGACCACATGACCATACTCGGTGGCGACCAGTTCGGCGGTGTCGGCGTCGATGATGTCGGCGGGCGTCGCCATCATGCCGTTCTTCATCAGCACCTTGATCACATCGACGGCGCGGCGCGCCATGCGATTGGCAAGGTCCGAGACGGTGATGGTTTCGGGAATGGTGATGTCGCGCGGCCCGGCGGGGCCGGCCTGAACCTGGTGGCCCTTGTTCACGCGCTGCAGATGGCGGCGATAGGACGCCACCGAGCGGATGCGCTCGTCATCGCCTTCCAGGGCGCGGGTGACGGTCAGCTTGCCGCGACGGCGCTCGCCTTCGGCCTTCTTGGGCGAGGCAGGCACCTTGGCGGCGCCCGGCTTGCCGCCGGGGCCCTTCTTGGCGCTGCTTTCTTCTTCTTCCTCGTTTTCCAGCCGGCGGCGCGGCGCCTCGCCGGGCGCGGCCGCTGCGGTCTTGGGCGTCTCCAGGCGGCGGGCGGCTTCCTGCTCCGCGCGCTTGCGCGCCACTTCGTCGGCGGCCTTGCGCGCCTCCTCCTCGACCTTGCGCTTTTCGGCGGCGGCGCGTTCGGCCGCCAGTTGCGCCTCCTCGCGCGCGCGGCGCTCGGCTTCCTGCTCGGCAAGGCGGCGCGCTTCGGCATCGCTGACCCTGGCCTCGGCCAGGGCGGCGGCGCGGCGGGCCTTTTCCTCTTCCGACAACTGGCGCAGCACCACGCCCCGCGGCGCAGGGGCGGCCGGCGCGGCCTTTTCCGGCGCCTTGGGCGCGGCCTTCTGCGCGGCCGGCGCAGCCTGTTTCATGGGACTGCGGGCTGGCGGGGCGCCCACGGTGCGCTTCTTCTCCACCACCACGGCCTTGGTGCGGCCGTGGCTGAAGCTCTGCTTGACGGTGGAGGTTTCCGTCTTCTTCAGCGACAGCGTCTTGGGGCGCTTGGTTTCATCGGTATCGGTCATAAATCTCTTTCAGTCCGTGCCGGGTTCGAGGTGGGATTTCTTGGGGCGGAGGCCGGCAAGGCGCTCCGCATCGAAGACAAGTCTGTCGGCCAGGCCACCCGGCTGGATGGCGGCATGTATCACATTCTCGCGTCCGAGCGCCAAGCCCAATTCGGCGCTGGTGAGGCATTCGATGACGGCACAGCCCATATGCCGGCGGTAGGCGGCGGCATAAAGCTTTCTTTTGCCGTCCGCCGCGCCATCGGACGCTTCGATAAGCACCCTGGGCGGGGTATGGCCATCGAGCGCGCGCTGCACATTGTCGAAACCCAGGACCAGCGCGCCCGAGCGCCGTGCCAGCCCCAGGTCGCCCAGCATGCGCTGGACCAGGGCCTTTTCGGCGCGCGCCGGCAAGTCGGGGGTTGCAGAGACCTGTCGCTTCGCGGCGCGGGAAAAAAGCCTCTTCTCGACCGCCTTGGCGATGGCGGCGGCATGGGCCTGCACCCACAGCCCGCGCCCCGGCAGCTTCGCGGCGATGTCGGGCACCACCTGGCCGTCGGGATCGGCGACAAAACGGATCAGGCGATGCGCGGGCATGACCTTACCCGACACGATGTCACGCCTTTCGCGCACATTCTCATCTCCTCCGGTTTCAGCTTCCGCTCGGCCGTGCGCCCTTTCGGGCCCACGCGCGCCTCGCTCGCTGAAACCACCTCCCCCGCTTGCGCGGTTGCGCGCGCGCGGGAGAGGCTGGTCCGGTGTTTTCCTGTGCGCCACGACGGTCATCAGGCTTCGCTGTTCTCCGTCTCGCCTTCGACCGCTTCGTCCTCGGCCACTTCCGGTTCCGGCTCGATCCAGCCGGCCTTGATGCGCGCGGCCATCACGATGGCGTTGGCGTCGTCGGACGAGAGGTTGAAGCCCTCCAGCGCGCCGGGCACCCGCACGCGCTCCTTGTCCTTGTTCTGCTCGTAATAGCCGATCAGGTCGTCGCCGGCGCAGCCCGCCAGGTCGTCCAGGGTCTTGATCTCGTGCTCGCCCAGCGCGACGGCCATGGCGGGCGTGATCCCTTCCACCTCAAGCACCGCGTCCTCGACGCCCAGCGCCAGGCGCTTGTCGTCCAGTTCCTTGTTGCGGGCCTCGATGAACTCCAGCGCGCGGCTTTGCAGTTCCTGGGCGGTCTCCTCGTCGAAGGCCTCGATCTGGGCCAGTTCGTTCAGCTCGACATAGGCGACGTCCTCGATGGTGGCGAAGCCTTCAGAGGCCAGAAGCTGCGCCACCGTCTCGTCCACGTCCAGCGAGTTCATGAACAGTTCGGTGCGGGTGACGAATTCCTTCTGGCGCCGCTCCGACTCCTCGGCTTCCGTCAGGATGTCGATCTGCCAGCCGGTAAGCTGGCTGGCCAGGCGCACATTCTGGCCGCGCCGGCCGATGCCCAGCGAAAGCTGCTCGTCGGGCACCACCACTTCGACGCGATGGGTATCTTCGTCCAGCACCACCTTGGTGACTTCGGCGGGCGCCAGGGCGTTGACGATGAAGGTCGCCGGTTCGGGATTCCACGGAATGATGTCGATGCGCTCGCCCTGCAGCTCCTGCACCACCGCCTGCACGCGCACGCCGCGCATGCCCACACAGGCGCCGACCGGGTCGATGCTGCTGTCCTTGCTGATGACGGCGATCTTGGCGCGGCTGCCCGGATCGCGGGCCACGGCGCGAATCTCGATCACGCCGTCATAGATTTCCGGCACTTCCTGGGCGAACAGGCGCACCATGAACTGGGGATGGCTGCGCGACAGGAAGATCTGCGGCCCGCGCGCCTCGCGGCGCACGTCATAGATATAGGCGCGGATGCGATCGCCCGGCCGGAAGGATTCGCGCGGGATCATCTCGTCGCGGCGCACCACGCCCTCGGCCTTGCCAAGGTCCACCACCACCGAGCCGAACTCGCTGCGCTTGACCACGCCGTGCACCACTTCGCCGATACGGTCCTTGTATTCGTCATACTGGCGCTCGCGCTCGGCGTCGCGCACCTTCTGCACGATCACCTGCTTGGCGTTCTGGGCGTTGATGCGGTTGAAATCCACCGGCGGCAGGGTCTCGGCAATGATGTCGCCGATCTGGGCGTCGGGGTTGCGGCGGCGCGCATCGGCCAGGCTGATCTCGGTCTTATCGTTCTCCACCAGCTCCACGACATGCAGGTAGCGCGAGACATGGGTTTCGCCGGTCTTGGGGTCGATATCGACCTTGATGTCGTTCTCGGCGCCGTAATGGGCCTTGGCGGCGCGCTGCATCGCTTCTTCCATCGCGGTCAGCACCACCTGCTTGTCGATGGACTTGTCGCGCGCGACGGCGTCGGCGATCTGCAACAGTTCGAGCCGGTTGGCGGCTACGGTGGAGGCCATGTCAGTCTTCTCCTGGGAGGGTTTTGGATTGCGCCGCGGCCAGCGCCTGGGCGGTGGCCTTGCGGGCCTTGAGGTCTTCGGCGATGAGCTTGTCGGTCAGGACCAGCTTGGCGTTGGCGATATTGCGAAAGGCGAAGCGGACGTCCGCATTGTCGGCGCGGATCATGACGTCCTGTCCATCGATACCCAGCAGCAGGGCGCGGAAGCGCTTCCTTTCTCCGGCGGGTGTGGGAACGGGCGCATGCAGTTCGACTCTGGCCTCATGGCCGGACCAGCGGGCGAAATCCATCAGCCGGGTCAGCGGCCGGTCGATGCCGGGCGAGGAGACCTCGATCTCATAATCGCCCTCGATCGGGTCTTGCTGTTCGATGAAGTCCAGCAGTGCGTGGGAAAGCGCGGTGCAGCCTTCCACATCCATGCTGCCGTCGGGACGTTCGGCCATCACCTGCAGCGTGCGGCTGGCCCCGCCCATGATGCGCAGGCGCACGAGCCTGAAGCCCGCCTTTTCGATGACGGGCTCGAACACCGGTTCCAGATGCGCGGCGGCCTGAACGACCATGAATTCCTTCGGGTAAGCAAAAGCCTTTCCCCCGCGGCGGTCCTTCCCGGACCGCCACACAACCGTTTCTTGTTGTTGGGGATGTGGGGGATATACGCCCCGCAAGGACCTAATTCAAGCGGTGCCGACGCAACCCCAGCCTCCCTCCCCTTTCGGCGCATCAAAGACAATCCCCCTCCGTCGCAACTCGGCCGGCTCCGCCGACCCATCGTTGCGACGCCTCCCCTTCCTGGCGCTGCGCGCCGAAGGGGGGAAGCGGTTGCGCTTAACTATTCCTTTTGAGCGTCGAAAAGGAGCATCTGGGTTTCGCCCTTCTTGTGCACCTGGGGCGGGGGCTTGGGCGGATCGGGGGCCATGGCCCGGTCGATGGCGCTCCAGTTCTGGGGCACCAGCAGCATATAGAAAAAGCCAAAGGTGACCACCAGGGCGACGATCACCACGCCCAGGTCGGTGGGGTGGACGCCGTGGAACAGACCGTCCCCGTCGTCATCGTCCTTTTTGCGGCTGCGTGGCAAAAATTTCATGCGTGATTTGTACTCCCGGCGCGCACCGGGGGAAAGCAAGGCCGGTGAAAATGCGCCAGCATGGAACTGCGTCATCAGCGGCGGACGAACCGCAGAAAAGTCGGCGGACCCTTGATTGCCTTGGTCTCGTACCGGGTGGGTGGCCAATCGGCGGGGCGGAACTTCCAGTCCGAAGGTCCCTCGGCGGTCCAGCGAAAGGCCGGATGGGCCATCAGCCGCTCCAGGGCGTAAGGCAGATAGGATTTGTCGTCGGTGGCGAAACGCAGTTCCGCGCCGGGAACCAGCTTCAGCGCCAGAAGGTCCAGCATCTCCATCTGCAGGAAGCGGCGCTTGTGGTGGCGCGTCTTGGGCCAGGGGTCGGGGAAGAGCAGGAAGAAGCGCGCCAGCGAGCCGTCGGGCAGCCCCTCGATCACGTCGCGGCCATCGCCTTCGTGCAGACGAACATTGTTCAGCGGATTTTCTTCCAGCTTTGTCAGCATCTTGGCCATCCCCATCTCATAGGGTTCGGCCCCGATCAGCCCGACCTGGGGATGATGCGCCGCCTGCCAATGCAGATGCTCGCCGGCGCCGAATCCAACCTCCAGCCAGAGTTCTTGAACGTTGTTCGCAAACTGCCCGAACGGCTCCTCACCCACCTTCCAGGTCAATTCGGCCAGCAAGGTCCGGCGCAGACCCGCCTGCCGGGCCGACAGCCGGGGCCCCTTGCGGCGGCCATAGAGCTTGCGGCGCCGCGCCTGTGGCGGGGCCATGTCGGATCGGGTGGCGTCGGTCTTGGGATCGGTCATGGGCGGGCCTTTTCGCGGAAGCGGGGCCGGCTGTCCATGCGCCATCAATTCCTATTGACCTGATAGGAATAAAGGAGTGTATCCGCGCCCGACGCCGGGGGCCGCCTTGCCAGACTTTCTCGATCCGCTGTTCGTCGCCTCGGGTTTCGCCGTGGGCTTCGTCGTCGGCCTGACCGGCGTGGGCGGCGGCTCGCTGATGACGCCGGTGCTGATCTTCCTGTTCGGCGTGCATCCGGCGACGGCGGTGGGCACCGATCTTCTCTATGCCGGCGGCACCAAGATGGCGGGCACCGCGATCCACGGCCTCCACCGCAATATCGACTGGCCACTGGTCGGCCGGCTGGCGATGGGCAGCCTGCCGGCGGCAGTGCTGTGCCTGCTGGCGCTGTGGTGGCTGGGCATGGATAGCCACCGCGCCGATACGCTCATCACCCGCAGCCTGGGCATCGCGCTGGCCGCCACGGCCATCACCGTCCTGATGCGGCGCCGGATATTGAACCGCTATGCCGCGCGCCTTGCCGGCCTTCAGGGGCGGACGGTCCATCGGCTGACCATCCTGGTGGGTGCGATCCTGGGTGCGCTGGTCACCCTGTCGTCGGTGGGTGCGGGCGCGCTGGGCGCCACCGCGCTGTTGCTGCTTTATCCGCGCCACGGGATCGCGCGCATCGTCGGCTCGGACATTGCCCATGCCGTGCCGCTGACGCTGATCGCGGGGGCGGGCCACCTGGCGATGGGCCAGACCGATCTTGGCATGCTGGGCTCGCTGCTGCTGGGTTCGGTGCCCGGCATCGTGCTGGCCGGCAGCATCGCCCCGCGCGTGCCCGAGCAGGCGCTGCGCATGGCGTTGGCCGGCGTGCTGCTGCTGGTGTCGCTGCGATTACTTTTCTGAACCCCCTCTGTCGCAGCTCGGTCTGCGTGCCGCAGACACATCGCTGCGACATCTCCCCCTTCCAGGCGCTGACGCGCCGAAGGGGGAGCGGGATCAGAGCGCGCTTTTGATCGCGTCGGCCAGGTCGGTCTTCTCCCACGAGAAGCCGCCATCGGCCTCGGGCTCGCGGCCGAAATGGCCGTAAGCAGAGGTGCGCGCGAAGATCGGGCGGTTCAGGTTCAGATGCTCGCGGATGCCGCGCGGCTTCAGGTTCATCACCTGCGGCAGCACCTGTTCCAGCCGGGCCTCATCGACCTTGCCGGTGCCATGGGTATCGACATAGACGCTGAGCGGCTCGGCGACGCCGATGGCATAGGCGATCTGGATGGTGCAGCGGTCGGCGAGACCGGCGGCCACCACATTCTTGGCCAGGTAGCGCGCGGCATAGGCGGCCGAGCGGTCCACCTTGGTGGAATCCTTGCCGCTGAAGGCGCCGCCGCCATGGGGGGCCGCGCCGCCATAGGTATCGACGATGATCTTGCGGCCGGTCAGGCCGCAATCGCCGTCCGGCCCGCCGATCACGAAAGCGCCGGTGGGATTGATATGCCAGACGGTCTTGGGGGTGATCCAGTCCTTGGGCAGCGCCTGGCGGATATAGGGCTCGACGATCTGGCGGATATGGCTGGAGGTCTGGTTCTCGTCCATGTGCTGGGTGGAGAGCACGATCTGCGTCGCCTCCACCGGCTGGCCGTTCTCGTAGCGCACGGTGACCTGGCTCTTGGCGTCGGGGCCCAGGCTGGGCTCCTTGCCGGCATGGCGCGCATCGGCCAGCAGCTTGAGGATACGGTGGCTGTAATAGAGCGGCGCCGGCATCAGCGCCGGCGTCTCGCGGCAGGCATAGCCGAACATGATGCCCTGATCGCCGGCGCCTTCATCCTTGTTGCCGGAGGCATCGACGCCCTGGGCGATATGGGCGGACTGGGCGTGCAGCAGCACCTCGACCTGGGCGGTCTTCCAGTGAAAGCCCTCCTGCTCATAGCCGATGTCGCGGATTGCCTGGCGGGCGACCTCCTCGACCTGGGCAGCCCCGACCGATTTGGGGCCGCGGGTCTCGCCCGCGATCACCACGCGGTTGGTGGTGGCCAGGGTTTCACAGGCGGCGCGGATGTCCCACGGGCTCATGCCCTCGCGCGGGCCCTCGCGGAAGAACAGGTCCACCACCTCGTCGGAGATGCGATCGCAGACCTTGTCGGGATGGCCTTCCGAAACGCTCTCGGAAGTGAAGAGATAATTCTGCCGCGCCATGCCTGAGGTCCTTTTGTGGGAAGCCGCGGCCTGTTTACAGCGAATCCGGCGGGGGTCAAAGAGACATATGCAATTTTTGACATATCCCCTATTGTCGCAGGTATTTAAGGCGCGGAATCCGCCAGTTAACCTTTGGGGGGCCGCCTTGCTATAAGAGGGGAACCCGATTTCCCACCGGAAGCGCCATGCGAACCGCCACCGTCGAACGCAAAACCCGCGAAACCGAGATCGCCGTCTCGCTGGACCTGGACGGCACCGGCGAAGCCGACATCGACACCGGCATCGGCTTTCTGGATCACATGCTGGAAAGCTTCGCGCGCCATTCCATGATCGACCTGAAGGTGCGCGCCCAGGGCGACCTGCATGTCGATTTCCATCACACCACCGAGGACACCGCCATCGTCATCGGCCAGGCGGTGAAGAAGGCCTTGGGCGATTTTTCCGGCATCACCCGCTTTGGCAGCGCCCTGATCCCGATGGACGAGGCCCTGACGCGCGTGGCCATCGACATCTCCAACCGGCCCTATCTGATCTGGCGGGTGGAGATTCCCAAACCCAAGCTGGGCGAGATGGACACCGAGCTGTTCAAGGAATGGTTCCAGGCCTTCGCCCAGAATGCCGGCGTGTGCCTGCACATCGAAAACCTCTATGCCGACAACAGCCACCACATCGTCGAGACCTGCTTCAAGGGTCTGGCGCGGGCGCTGCGGCAGGCAGTGACGCCCGATGAACGCCTCGACGGAGCCAGCCCGTCGAGCAAAGGGAGCCTCTGAAGACACGAGCGCGCTGCCGGGCGTTCATTCTTTAAATGGCTCGCATACGCTCGCGGGTCGCCTCGACGGAGCCAGCCCATCGAGCAAGGGGAGCCTCTGAAGACACGAGCGCGCTGCCGGGCGTTCATTCTTTAAATGGCTCG